>CAWHLF010000009.1:0-585554 GCA_963830085.1 uncultured Actinomycetes bacterium
GCGAGCGCGGTGATCTGCGGCGGCGCGGGAAGCGGCGGAGGCGGCGGAGGCGGCGGGGGCGGCGGAGGCGGGGGCGGCGGAGGCGGGGGCGGCGGAGGCGGAGGCGGAGGCGGAGGCGGCGGAGGAGGCGGCGATGCCGGCGGCGTCGTGAACGTCGTGGTGAGGAAGTCGGCGAGGCCGGGCACCTCGCTCGCCGCCGGGATCTCGTTGTTGATCTTATCGCCGGTCCGGGCGTTGGCCGAGCCGAAGAGCCGGCGGTAGTCCTCGGCGATCATCTCGCCGGCCTGCCAGGCGTAGGAGGAGTTGACCCGCGGATCGCCGGCGAGCCCGCGCGCCTGCAGGTATGACGCGAGCGACGGATCCTGCTGGACGACGAACGCGTTGTACATGCTCCAGGCGTGCCCGTACTCATGCGTGAGGGTCCGGTCCCCGGTGTCCAGCCAGGAGAGGTAGCTGACGTAGCACGTGGCGGTGTAGGACTGATAGGGACCGCCGTTGGTCTGCACCGCCGACGACGACGTCATGCTCCCGGCGTAGAGATCGAAGCGGATCTCGGTGGCGGCGGCCTCGGCGCCGAGCAGCCCTGTCGCCAGCGCGTCGTGCAGCTCGCGGGCGGGCACGACGTCGTCGTAGCTTGAGACCCGCAGCCCGGTCGGGCCGGTGAAGCTCGAGATCGGCGCGTTGCCATCCGTCGAGCGGACGATCGGCCGCCAGCCGAAGTCCGCGGTGGTCGTCGCGCTGACGGACACCGACCGCGACGGCTTCAGCGACGGCGTGGTCGTCGGCACCCAGTCCTGACGCAGCGCCCACCAGGACGCGGGGCTGTAGTCGACGCGGTAGTCGCCGTCGGCGAGATCGGAGAACGTGTAGCGGCCGAACGTATCGGTCACCGACCGGGCGAGATACGGGCCGCTTGCGGCGAACAGGTGAATCTCCTGATCGGTGAGGAGCGGCTCGGCCGCCGCCCAAAGGCCGTCTCGGTCGAAGTCCTTGAAGGCCACGCCGGTGAGGCTTGCGGCCTGCGCCGCCGGGGCCGCCGCGACGGCGCCGAGCAGCGCTGCCAGGATGACGAGTGCAACGACGGTGGCGCGCGACCTCGCGGATCTCAGCAGCATCGGTGGTGCATCGACCGATGGCGCGTGTGGCAGCCGGGGTCCGCCCAGAGCGGACGGATGGCCAAGCTCGCGGCCCTATGCGGCTCTACGCCCTGCGCGGGGCCTCGTCGGTGGACCGCGCGAGGTCCCCGTCCCGGGGTCGATGCCGCGGATCATCCGGGTCCTCATGCACGACCACGCGCCCGACGCTCACGGGCCGCGCCACGTGTACCTCGGGGAGCGCGGGCGTTGCGCCAGGACCTCGAGCTCACGATCCACGAGGGCCGCAACCACCAGGTCAAGCGGATGTGCGAGGCCGTCGGCCACCGCGTCCGCACCCTGCAGCGCGTGCGCTTCGGCCCGCTGCGCATCGACGACCTTCCCGAGGGCGCGCACCGGCGCCTGAAGGCGGCCGAGGTCGAGGGCCTGCGCGCGATGTAGGGGAGCTGCTGGTACTCAGTCAGGTTTTCTGTTTTTGACGGGACTCGGACTTACCGTTAGCGTGCTGTCCGGTGAGGTGGGAGAGGGCCGATTTACCCGGCAAGTCGACGCCCGTCAGGGTCGAACCGCTGACCCACCGTCGCCGCCGCATCCCGCTGAGCATCCCGTCCCTCACCTGCCGGAGCCCGCGCGCGACGTGCCTGCAACTCCGCCGCCCCGGGAGCCCGTCCCCGCATGATCGCGCCGGTTCCCCTGTTCATACAGCCCGTGATCGGTTTTCGTGTGTGGAGGCTCGGAGCTGACGGCATACTGCTGCCGCGTGCCGTCTCAGCGCTCGAGTCGCTCGGAGCCGAACCGTGGCGACCCGGATGCAACGACGCGTACTGCATGTACCCTGGCAGCCGCTCGCGCGGGCCTCATTCAGCGCCGGATGCCCGCTGTGACTGCGGGCTGTATGCCTACCACGACATCGCGCGAATGGCACGCGCGGCGGGCGCAGAGGGCTGTGTCGGCGGCGCCGTCGCGGCCTGGGGCGACCTCGAGGTCCACCGTACGGGATTCCGCGCGCAGCACGCTCAAATCGTCGCGCTGGCAGTTGCCGACCATGACGCGATGGCCTCCTCCGCGAGGCTGGCCGCTGCACGCTACGGCGTGCCGCTCGTGAGGTACGACGCGCTGGACGCCTGCGCCGCCGCGGCCGGCAGACCGCTGCCGGAGTCGGCGCGTCCGGCGCGCGGTCGGCCCTGGAAGCTCCGGAGGAGGCGGTCGTCGGCCAGCGACGAGCTCGCCCGCTCGGAACATGGCACGGGCATGGCGTGACCGAGCCTCACACCATCGCGATGGGACCTATGACGTACACCTCCTCGCCGCGGCGAGCGCGGTGGTCCGCGGCGATGCTGCTGGCCCTCGCTGGTTTGGCCCTGGCGCTGTCGTCAAGTGCTGGCGTCGCGCCACGCATCTCCGCGAGCGGCGACGGCTGCGCCGACCGTCCACGACGAGTTGCGGCGCGCCCTGATCGCCGCTGGTCAGCGGCCGGCGACCCGTGGCGCACCGGGCGTGCAGATCCCGCGCGACGCACGCGCCGGTATCGCGCTGCCGACCGGCTCCGGGCAGCCACTGACGCTCGGCCTACCGGCGACGGGTGCCGGCGAGCAGATCGGCGCGACGATGCTGTACGACGGCCGCGGCCCCGATTACCGGGTCGCCGCGCAGCCGGCGGCCTCAGGCGCACGCGTACTCGTCTGGGTGGCCGGCGTGGCCGCACCGAGGCGCTACCGCTTTCCCGTGCGCGGCGCTATCGCCCTTCGCCACCTTCCCGGCGGCGAGGTCGCCGTGCTTGGCGCCGCTGGTCAGGAGGTTGGCGCCATCGCGGCCCCGTGGGCGCGCGACGCCGCCGGCCGCGCCGTCGCGACCAGCTACGAGATCGACGGAACGACGCTCGTCCAGGTCGTTGCCCACGACCAACGTGGCGTGACGTATCCGGTGGTCGCCGACCCCAGCGTATGGACGATCCTCAAGTGCACAGGTTCGATCATTGCCGCGATTGTGAGCGTCGCGGTCCCGGGCGCAAAACTTCTCCAGCTCACGAAGTTCGTGAAGGCGGTCGGCGGCGTGCGGGAGGCCGCGAAGCTGCTGCTCGGGGCGACCACCAAGGCCGAGAAGCTCAAGGCGATCAGGAAGGCCGTGGGGGCGAAGTCTGCCACCGCCGTTGTCGCGGCGCTGATCGGCGTGCCCGGAATCCGCGACAATTGCTTCTGAGCGAACGCCGCGGCACGCGCCCCGCTGCGTTCGTCAGCCGTGACCGCGCTCTACCTCATCATCCTGTGTCTCGCCCTCGTGACGACGCTCGCGTCGGTCGCGGCGTGGCTGTACGACGCGTCCCGCGTGCGCGCCGGCCGACGGGACGGCGAGCAGCCGGGGGGTCAGTGGTACGACGGCGCGCTGGACCGCGTGCTCGTGATGTTCTCGGTGGCCGGCGCGGGGCTGCTGCTCGGGCTCCTCGTCGCGGGCGAGGAAGTCGACCTGGTCGGCCTAGGTACCGAGGCGATGCTGATCGCGGCCGGTGTCACGGGCGGCGAGCGCCTCGCCGCGCGCCGCAGCGGCGCCGGCGGTGGGCACGGCCTGCCGCCGCCGGCCGCGCTGCTGGTGGCGGCCGGTGCCGGCCTCGTCGGCGGTTTGGCCGGGCTCGGCGGCTGAGAACCCGCCCCTGCTCGAAACCGCCCCGGGCGCGCGCCCATTAGCATCGCCCCGCTATGCGGCTCTACGCACTGCGCGGGGCCTCGTCGGTGGACCGCAACGACGCCCAGGCGATCCTCGGCGCGACGGAGTGGCTGCTGCGCGAGATCCTCAAGCGCAACGACCTGCACCCCAGCGACGTCGTCAGCTGCATCTTCACGCTGACCGACGACCTCGACGCCGAGTTCCCGGCCGTCGCCGCGCGCAACATGGGCTTCTCGCAGGTGCCGCTGCTGTGCGCGCGCGAGGTCCCCGTCCCGGGGTCGATGCCGCGGATCATCCGGGTCCTCATGCACTACCACGCGCCCGACGCGCACGGGCCGCGCCACGTGTACCTCGGGGAGGCGCGGGCGCTGCGCCAGGACCTTGAGGGCGCCCAGTAGCGTTCTCGGCATGGCGATCGAGTTCTCCTCGCGGATCCGGCGCATCCCCGTCTATCCCGTCGCCGACGGCTACTCGCTCGGCGACGACGTCGCGATGCTCGCCTCCAACGAGTCGCCCGACCCGCCGCTGCCGCAGGTCGTGCAGGCCGCTCAGCGAGCGCTGCACGGCGCCAACCGCTACCCGGACCCCTCCAACGCGGCGCTGAAGCAGGCGCTGAGCAACCGCTACGGCGTGCCGCGGGGACGGATCGCCATCGGCAACGGGTCCTGCGACATCCTGCTCGCGGCCGGCGACGCGCTGCTCGAGCCCGGCGCCGAGCTCGTCTACGCGTGGCCGTCGTTCAGCGTCTACCCGCACCTCGCCGCCGCCTCCGGCGCCCGCGCGATCACGGTCCCGCTGCGCGACGACCACTTCCACGACCTCGACGCGATGGCGACCGAGATCACCGCGGCGACGCGCCTCGTCATCGTCTGCAACCCGAACAACCCGACGTCGACCGCGCTGCCCTTCGAGGAGATCGCCGCGTTCGTCGCAGCGGTCCCGCGCCACGTCGCGTGCATCGTCGACGAGGCCTATTGCGAGTTCAACATGCTCGACGACCCCGACCGGACGCTCGACCTCCTCGGCAAGCACGCGAACCTCGTCCTCCTGCGGACGTTCTCGAAGGTCTACGGCCTCTGCGGCCTGCGCGTCGGCTTCGCGCTCTGCGGCAGCGAGGACTTCCCGCGCGCGGTCGACCAGGTCCGCCAGCCGTTCTTCTGCAACGCGGCCGCGCAGGCGGCGGCGATCGAGGCGCTGAAGCACCAGGACGCGGTCGCCGAGCGCGTCGAGCGGGCGATCGTCGCGCGCGTCGATCTCGAGTCGGGCCTCGACGACCTCGGGATCGAGCCCGCGCCGTCGCAGACGAACTTCTGCTGGTTCGACCTGCCCGAGGACAGCGACGAGGCCGCGGTCGTCCGCGGGCTGGCCGAGCGCGGCGTGCTCGTGCGCGCCGGCGGGGCGCTCGGGCGGCCGGGCGCGCTGCGGGTGACGTACGGCACCCCTGGACAGAACGCCAGGTTCCTCGACGCGCTCGGCGAAGTGCTCTAAGCTCGCCGGAGATGAGCCGAATCGACGACAGCGCCCGCAGCTTCGACTTCTTCGCGCGTCGTTATTTCGCCTGGCGATTTATCTAGGCGCTCGGCTCACCGCCCCCTTCCGCACCCTTTCGCCGAGCGCCACGCAGGACCCCTCCGTCTCCAGGCGTGTTTCTTCGAAAGGATCTTTGAGAGCAATGTTGATCGTCATGAAAGCGACGGCCTCCCGCGAGGAGATAGACGCCGTCATCGAACGAGTGGAATCGGTCGGCGCCCGCGCCCACCGCGTGCACGGTGAGGAGGTCGACATCATCGGCGCGATCGGCGACCGCGAGCACGTCATGCGCCTCGGCCTCGAGGGCGCCCCGGGCGTCGACCGCGTCGTCCCGATCCTCAAGCCCTACAAGCTCGCCTCGCGCGAGCTGCGCCAGACGACCCGCAGCGTGCTGGACATCGGCGGGCGCAAGATCGGCGGCGAGCACTTCGCGCTGATCGCCGGGCCCTGCACCGTCGAGTCGCGCGACCAGACGCTGCAGACCGCGCGCGTCGTCCGCGACGGCGGCGCCGCGATGCTCCGCGGCGGCGCCTACAAGCCGCGCACGAGCCCGTACTCGTTCCAGGGCCTGGGCGAGGCCGGGCTGCGGATCCTCGCCGAGGCGAAGGCCGAGACGGGCCTGCCGATCGTCACCGAGCTCATGGACGTCCGCGACCTCGAGCCGATCCTCGAGGTCGCCGACCTCATCCAGATCGGCGCGCGCAACATGCAGAACTACGCGCTGCTGACCGAGGTCGGCCGCTGCGGCCTGCCGGTCATGATCAAGCGCGGGCTGTCGAGCACGATCGAGGAGCTGCTGATGGCCGCCGAGTACGTCCTGAAGGAGGGCAACGAGAACGTCGTCCTCTGCGAGCGCGGCATCCGGACGTTCGAGACCGCCTACCGCTTCACGCTCGATCTCACCGCCATCCCGGTGCTCAAGGAGCTGAGCCACCTGCCCGTCGTCGTCGACCCCAGCCACGCCGCCGGGCGACGCGATCTCGTCGAGCCGCTGTCGCTTGCCGCCGCCGCGGCGGGCGCGGATGGCATCATCGTCGAGGTGCACCCCGATCCCGACGAGGCGATCTGCGACGGCCCGCAGGCGCTGCGCTGCGAGGACTTCGCCGCATTCGCGGCGAAAGTCGAGCAGGTGGCGACGATCGCGGGCAAGCGGACGGGCGCGGTCGTCTGAGTGTCGCCCACGCGCGAAGAGCTCGTCGCAGGCGTCCGCGACCGCCGCATCGCGCGGGTCTCGCCGCTGACGACCCCCGCCGACCTGCTCGACCGCCTGCCGCTCGAGCCCGAGCTCGCGGACGTCGTGCTGGACGGTCGCGCCGACGTCCACGCGATCCTCGACGCGCGCGACGACCGCCTGCTCGTCGTCGTCGGCCCGTGCAGCGTCCACGACGCCGACGCGGCGCTGGAGTACGCGCGGCGGCTCGTCGAGCAGGCGCGCCGCCACGAGGACGACCTCTGCATCGCGATGCGGGTGTACTTCGAGAAGCCGCGCACGACGACCGGCTGGAAGGGCCTCATCAACGACCCGCACCTCGACGGCTCCGGCGACGTCGACACCGGCCTGCGGACCGCGCGCGAGCTCCTGCTCGAGGTCCTGCGCCTCGGGCTGCCGGTCGGCTGCGAGTTCCTCGACCCGATCACCCCGCAGTACATCTCCGACACCGTCTCGTGGGCGGCGATCGGCGCGCGCACGACCGAGAGCCAGATCCACCGCCAGCTCGGCTCGGGCCTCTCGATGGCGGTCGGCTTCAAGAACCGCACCGACGGCAACGTCCAGGTCGCCGTCGACGCCGTCCGCGCCGCCGCCGCGACGCACGCGTTCGCGGGCGTCGACATCACCGGCACCCCGGCGATCCTCCACACGACCGGCAATCCCGACGGCCACGTCATCCTGCGCGGCGGCCGCGGC
Organism: uncultured Actinomycetes bacterium; assembly: GCA_963830085.1. Taxonomy (GTDB): domain Bacteria; phylum Actinomycetota; class Thermoleophilia; order Solirubrobacterales; family Solirubrobacteraceae; genus CADCVQ01. Next base: position 7,192 of record CAWHLF010000009.1, read on the forward strand.
GAGCCGAACCACGTCGCCGCCGGCGTCGCCGCCGCGATCGCACAAGCTGAAGGCGGCCGGCCTCGCCCGGCGGGTCGTCATCGACGCGTCGCACGACAACAGCGGCAAGGACCACGAGCGCCAGCCCGGCGTCGCCGCCGAGATCGCCGACCAGGTCGCCGCCGGCGACCGCACGATCATCGGCGTCATGCTCGAGTCCTTCCTCGTCGCCGGCCGCCAGGAGCCCGACGAGCTCGACGCGCTGACCTACGGGCAGTCGATCACCGACGCCTGCATGGACTGGGAGCACACCGTCGGGGTGCTCGACGGGCTCGCCGCGTCCGTGCGCGCCCGCCGCGCCCACGGGTGACGGCCGCGCGATGAGGGTCGCCCTCGTCGGCGTCGGGCTCATCGGCGGCTCGATCGGCCTCGCGGCCCGGCAGCGCTGCGGCGCCCACGTCGTCGGCTGGAACCGCAGCCCGGCGGCGCTGCAGATGGCCCTGGAGATGGGCGCGATCGACGAGGCGGTGTCGAGCATCGCCGACATCGGGACGGCCGACGTCGCGGTCGCGGGCGTCGCGGTCGACGCGCTGCCGCGGATCGTCGCCGAGCTCTGCGCGGCGCTGCCCGACGCGGTCGTCACCGACGTCGGCTCGACGAAGGCCGCGCTCGTGCGCGCCGCGCGGATCGCGCGAACTTCATCGGCGGCCACCCGCTGGCGGGCGCCGAGACGACCGGCGTCGCCCACGCGCGCGCGGACCTGTTCGAGGGCGCAACGTGGTACCTCACGCCGCGCGACGAGTCGCCGGGAGTGCTCTACGAGCGCCTCGCGCGCTTCGTCGCCGGGCTCGGCGCGGTCCCGACGGCGATCGCGGCCGCCGACCACGACCGCCTCATGGCGGCGGTCTCGCACCTGCCGCACGTCGTCGCCAACCTCCTCGTCGCCCAGGCCGCCGAGGCGCTCGACGGCGAGACGCTGCCCGCCACGGGCCCGAGCTTCCGCGACGCGACGCGCGTGGCCGGCGCCAACCCGGCGCTGTGGGCGCAGATCTACGCCGCCAACCGCGAGGCGCTCGGCGGCCAGATCGACGATCTCGTCCGGCGCCTGGGGGACGTGCGCGGCGCTGCTGGACGGCGAGGGCGCGCAGCTCGCCGCCTGGCAGGAGGCCGCGCACCGGCAGCGCCGGGCGCTGCTGGAGGTCGGTCTCGCGGGCAGCCGCGGCGCGATGCGCGAGATCCGCGCGTCGGTGCCGAACAAGCCGGGGGTCGTCGCCCAGATCGCGCTCGCGCTCGGCCGCGCGGGCATCAACATCTCCGACATGTCGCTCGCGCCGGAGGCCGACAACCGCACCGGCGTCATCGGGCTCTGGGTCGGCGCGCAGGACGCCGACCGCGCGATCGAGCTCGTCGCCGAGCTCGGCTACCCGCGGCGGCGCCGCGTCGACACGCCGTGTCCGCTTCGAAGCCGTCCGGACGCCTGCGCGGCGAGGTCACCGCGCCGCCGGACAAGTCGATCTCCCACCGCGCCGCGCTGCTCGGCGCGATGTCGGCCGAGCCCGTGCGGATCTCGAACTACCTGCATGGCGGCGGACACGATCTCGACGCTCGAGGCGCTGCGGGCGGTCGGCGCGCTCGTCGAGGAGCACGACGGACGTCGTCGTCGTGCGCGGCGACGGGCCTGCGCGAGGCGCGCGAGGCCGGCGGCCCGATCGACGTCGGCAACGCCGGGACGCTCATGCGCCTGCTGCCGGGCTGGCTCGCGGCGCAGGAGGGCGGCATCTTCGTCCTCGACGGCGACGAGTCGATCCGCCGCCGCCCGGTCGACCGGATCGCCGAGCCGCTGCGGCTCATGGGCGCGCGGATCGACGCGACCGACGGCCGCTACCCGCCGTTCGTCGTGTACGGCGACGCGCGCTGAGCGCGATCGACTACGAGCTTCCGGTCGCCAGCGCGCAGGTGAAGTCCTGCGTCCTGTTCGCCGGCCTCGGCGCCGACGGGACGACGACCGTCGTCGAGCCGGTGCCCAGCCGCGACCACACCGAGCGGATGCTCGCCGGCGCCGGCGTCGGCGTCCGCCGCGAGGGCCGCACCGTGCGCGTCACGTGCACCGACGAGCTCGACGCCCAGAGCATCGTCGTGCCCGGCGACCTCTCCTCGGCGGCATTCATGATCGCCGCGGCCGTGCTCGTGCGGGGCTCGCGCCTCGTCGTGCGCGACGTCGGCGTCAACTGGACGCGGACGGGCTTCCTGCGGATCCTCGAGCGGATGGGCGCGATCGTGCTCGGCGACCTCGAGGACGCCGTCCGAGGACGTGGCGCTCGACCGAGCCGGTCTCCGACCTCGACGTCAGGTCGGGGCCGCTGCACGGCACCGTCGTCGAGCCCGAGGAGGTGCCGCTGGCGATCGACGAGCTGCCGCTCGTCGCGCTGCTGGGCTGCTTCGCCGAGGGCGAGACGATCGTCCGGGGCGCGCAGGAGCTGCGCGTGAAGGAGTCAGACCGGATCGCCGGCGTCGTCGACGGCCTGCGCGGCCTCGGCGCGCAGATCGAGGCGACCGCGGACGGCTTCGCGGTCACCGGCACCGGCGGCCTGCGCGGCGGCGCGATCGACGCCCGCGGCGACCACCGCATGGCGATGCTCGGCGCGGTCGCGGGCCTCGCCTCCGAGGAGGGCGTCGAGGTCACCGGGATGGAGGCCGCCGCGGTCTCCTATCCGGGCTTCGCCGACGACCTCGCGCGCCTGTCCTGAGGCGCGGCTCGCGGGCCCCCACCGCGCGTGGGCAGGCTCAGCGTGTCCTCGAGCGCCGCGCCCTCGTGCAGCTCGCGCTCGCGCTCGATCTCGGCGTTGAGCTCGGCGCCGAAGAGCAGCGCGACGTTCGTGAGCCAGATCCACGCGACGAGCAGGATCGCGCCGGTGAACGTCCCGTAGATCGCGCCGATGCCCTCGATGCTCGACACGTACTCCGAGAAGGCGACCGAGACGGCGAGCCAGAGCAGCACCCCGACCGTCGCGCCGGGCAGCACGGCCCAGAACGAGCGCTGCCGGACGTCCGGCGTGACGTAGTAGATGAAGGCGAAGACGAGCATCGCCACGGCCAGCGCCCCCGGCCAGCGGGCGGTGTCCCAGATCCGGCCGGCGCTCGGCCCGAGGCCGATGAAGCCGAGCAGGTCGGAGGCGAAGCCGCCGCCGACGAAGACGAGGACGAGGCTGACGAGGACGAGCGTCATGAGCACGAACGTCGAGACGATGTCCGTCGCCTTGCGGCGCAGGAAGCTGCGGCCGCCGTCGGCCTCCAGGACGACGTTCATCGCCCGGCGCGTCGCCTCCAGCGCCCCGGTCGTCCCGTAGAGGGCGACCGCGGCGCCGATGACGAGCGTCGTGGCGGCCGTGCCGCGGCTGCTCAGCGCCGCGCGCAGCGAGCTGTCCAGCGGCGCCAGGACGGAGGGGGGAGCGACCTCGCGCAGGTAGCCGATGATCGCGTCGTAGGTCCCGGGGTACTGGCCGAGCAGGCCGAGCAGCGAGAGGGCCAGCAGCACGGCCGGGAACAGCGACATGAGCCCGTAGTACGTCAGCGCGGCGGCGTGCTGCGTCATCTGGTCGTCGTAGAACGACAGCAGCGTGCGCTTCGTGACCGCACGGACGTGCGTCAGACGTGCGGCCCGCGGTCATGTGCGACGGCAGCATGGCACCGAGGGGGCGAACATCGCGCGCTCATCGCCTCGGGGAAGCAATGGCCGGCGGCGAGGGAGGGGTCTGCTCGAGCTCGCGGCCGGCGACACGCTGACCTCCCCGCTGCTGCCCGGCTTCTCGCTGGACGTGCAGACGCTGTTCGCCGCCTGACGTCCCGCCGGGCGCCCTACCTATGCTCAAGGCGATGCTCATCGCCATCGACGGCCCCGCGGGCGCCGGCAAGTCGACCGTCGCGCGCGCCGTCGCGGACGCGCTCGGCTTCACGTACCTCGACACCGGCGCGATGTACCGCTGCGTCGCGCTCGCCGAGCTGCGCGGGGCGCAGGACCCGGCCGAGTGCGCCATCGCGCTGGGCCCGCGGATCACGCTCGACGGCGAGGACGTCACCGACGAGATCCGCACGCCGGAGGTCACCGCGCACGCCTCGCAGGTCGCCGCGCGGCCCGAGATCCGCGGCCAGCTCGTCGCGCGCCAGCGCGAGCTCATCCGCAACGGCGACTACGTCGCCGAGGGCCGCGACATCGGCACCGTCGTCGCGCCCGACGCCGAGCTCAAGGTCTTCCTCACCGCCTCGCCGCGCGAGCGCGCCCGCCGCCGCGCCGAGCAGACCGGGGCCGACATCGAGGAGGTCCTGCGCGAGCAGGAGGAGCGCGACGCGCGCGACACCGCGCGCGAGCACTCACCGCTGCTGGCCGCCGACGACGCGCTGCGCGTCGACACCGACGGGCTGAGCATCGACGAGGTCACGGAGAAGATCGTGGACCTCGCGCAGGGCCGTGCGATGAAGGTCGCGGTCGTCGGCTATCCGAACGTCGGCAAGTCCTCGCTCGTCAACCGGCTGACGAACTCGCGCGAGGCCGTCGTCCACGAGCGCGCCGGGATCACGCGCGACCGCAAGGAGCTCTCGACGGAGTGGAACGGGCGCCGGTTCACGCTCATCGACACCGGCGGGATGGACGGCGAGGACCCCGATCCGATCTCGGGCTCGATCCGCGACCAGGCGCGCGCCGCGCTCGCCGATGCCCAGGTCGCGCTCTTCGTCTACGACGCGAAGGCCGGCCTGCGCCCCGGCGACGACGAGCTCGCAGACCTGTTGCGCCGGACGAAGATGCCGGTCGTCGTCGCGGCGAACAAGATCGACGCCGCGACCGACATCCCGCTCGCGGCCGAGGCGCACCGGCTCGGCTTCGGCGAGCCGATGGCGGTCTCCGCCGCGCAGGGGCTCGGCACCGGCGACCTGCTCGACCGGCTCGTCGAGCTGCTGCCCGAGGACGACGACGAGGTCGACGAGGACCTCATCCGCCTCGCGATCATCGGGCGCCCGAACGTCGGCAAGTCCTCGCTCGTCAACCGGTTCGTCGGCTCCGACCGGGTCATCGTCTCGGAGGTCGCGGGCACGACGCGCGACGCGATCGACCTGCCGCTCGAGGTCGACGGGCGCAAGCTCGTCGTCGTCGACACGGCCGGGATGCGGCGCCAGTCGAAGGTCTCGGAGTCCGTCGAGTACTACACGACGCTGCGCTCCCAGCGCGCGGCCGAGCGCGCGGACGTCGCGCTCGTCGTCTGCGACGCGACCGACGGCGTCACGGCGCAGGACATGCGGGTCGCCGAGCTCGCGATGCAGTCCGGCTGCGCGACGGCGATCGTCCTGAACAAGTGGGACGCCGCCGAGATGACCGAGGCCGACCTCGACCACGAGCGCGCGAAGGTCGCCAACAAGCTGCGCCTGCGCCCGCGCGTGCTGACGGCGAGCGCCCTGACGGGCCGCAACGTCAACCGCCTGCTCAAGGAGGTCGTCGCGCTCGGCGACCGGATGTCCAACCGGATCCCGACGCCCGAGCTCAACCGCTTCCTCGGCGAGGTCGTCGAGGCCCGCCAGCCGCCGGCGAAGCAGGGCCACCGGCTGAAGCTCCTCTACGCCGCCCAGATCGGCGAGCGCCCGCCGCGCTTCGCGATCCAGGTCAACTCGCGAAACCGCGTCACCCGCGACTACGCGTATTTCCTCGAGAACCGGATGCGGGCCCGCTTTGCAATGGATGGGGTCCCGCTCATCATCGACTTCGTCGAGCGCAAGTCCAGACGCGGGGAGGGCCGGTAGCCTTTCCCGCCATATGACCAACTTCGCCGAGAACGAGTACCTCTTCACCTCCGAGTCCGTCACGGAGGGACATCCCGACAAGGTCGCCGACCAGATCTCCGACGGCGTCCTGGATGCCTGCCTGCGCGACGATCCGGGTTCGCGCGTGGCGTGCGAGACGCTCGTCAACACGGGCCTCGTCGTCGTGTCGGGGGAGATCACGACCGAGACGTTCGTCGACATCCAGGCGGTCGTGCGCGAGACCGTGCGCGGGATCGGCTACATCGACGCCGAGCTCGGCTTCTCCGCCGACTCCTGCGCGGTCCTGAACGCGATCGACAAGCAGTCCTCGGACATCGCGCAGGGCGTCGACAAGTCCTACGAGGTGCAGACGAACGCCGACGACGACGACGAGCTCGATCTCGCCGGCGCGGGCGACCAGGGGATGATGTTCGGCTACGCGTCCAACGAGACGCCCGAGCTCATGCCGCTGCCGATCTCGCTCGCGCACCGGCTCGCCAAGCAGCTCGCGACCGTCCGCCACGACGGCACGCTGGACTACCTGCGCCCGGACGGCAAGACGCAGGTGTCCGTCCGCTACGTCGACGGCGTCCCGACGGCGATCGAGAAGCTCCTGATCTCCACCCAGCACGCCGAGCGCGCGACCCGCGACCAGATCCTCGCCGACCTCTGGGAGCACGTCGTCCTGCCGATCCTGCCCGAGGAGATGTACGACGCCAACAGCCTGCGCAAGGAGTTCCTCGTCAACCCGACGGGCCGCTTCGTCATCGGCGGCCCGGTCGGCGACTGCGGCCTGACCGGCCGCAAGATCATCGTCGACACCTACGGCGGCATGGCCCGTCACGGCGGCGGCGCGTTCTCCGGCAAGGACCCGTCGAAGGTCGACCGCTCGGCCGCCTACGCGGCGCGCTGGGTCGCGAAGAACATCGTCGCGGCCGGGCTCGCGGATCGCTGCGAGGTGCAGGTCGCCTACGCGATCGGCGTCGCGCACCCGGTGTCGGTCATGCTCGAGACGTTCGGGACCGAGAAGGTCGGCAAGGCGACGATCGCCGCCCTCGTCGACGAGCACTTCGACCTGCGCCCCGGCGCGTTTCGCAAGGAGCTCGACCTGCACCGGCCGATCTACCAGAAGACCGCCGCCTACGGCCACTTCGGCCGCGACGACGCCGACTTCACCTGGGAGCAGACCGGCAAGGCCGACGCGCTCCGCGACGCCGCCGGCGTCGCGGTCGCCTAGTACCGCACGCTCGCCCCGGCGCGCGGCCGGGCCGCCGGGGCCCGGGCTTCTATCCTTGCCGGTCCGATGGCCGAGTACCACTACGACCCGACCGAGATCGAGCCCCGCTGGCAGCGCGTGTGGGCCGACGAGGGCACGTGGGAGGTCGACAACGACACGAGCGATCCGCGGCCGGCCTCCTACGTCCTGGAGATGTTGCCCTACCCCAGCGGCGAGCCGCACATCGGCCACCTCAAGGTCTATTCCGTCGGCGACGCGGTCGCCCACTTCCACCGGCGCACGGGCCGCCGCGTCCTGCACCCGATGGGCTACGACGCGTTCGGGCTGCCCGCCGAGAACCACGCGATCAAGACCGGCCAGCACCCGCGCGACTCGACGAACGCCGCGATCGCGGAGTTCCAGCGCCAGTTCCGCAGCTGGGGCGTCTCGATCGACTGGCGGCGCGAGTTCGGCACGCACGAGCCGCGCGTCTACCGCTGGACGCAGTGGATCTTCCTCGAGCTCTTCAAGCGCGGCCTCGCCTACCAGCGCGAGGCGGCGGTCAACTGGGACCCGGTCGAGGAGACCGTGCTCGCCAACGAGCAGGTCGTCGACGGCCGCGGCGAGCGCTCGGGCGCGCTCGTCGAGGTGCGCCAGCTCAAGCAGTGGTTCTTCCGCATCACCGACTACGCCGACCGCCTGCTCGAGGACCTCGACAAGATCAGCTGGCCCGAGCACGTCAAGACGATGCAGCGCAACTGGATCGGCCGCTCGGAGGGCGCCGAGGTCGTGTTCCGCTGCGAGGACGTCGGCATCGACTACCCGGTCTTCACGACGCGGCCGGACACGCTCTTCGGCGCGACGTTCTTCGTCATGGCGCCCGAGCACCCCGACGTCCTGAGGCTCGCGGAGGGCACCGAGCACGAGCAGGAGGTCCGCGACTACGTCAACCACGCGCTGACCGCCGACAAGCAGCTGCGCGGCGACGTCGACAAGCCGAAGACCGGCGTGCCGCTCGGCCACACGGTGACGAACCCCGTCAACGGCGAGCAGCTGCCGATGTTCGTCGCCGACTACGTCCTCATGGAGTACGGCACCGGCGCGATCATGGCCGTGCCCGGCCCACGACGAGCGCGACTACGCGTTCGCGAAGACCTACGGCCTGCCGATCCGCCGCGTCATCCAGGACCCCGAGGATCCCGACGGGGAGCTGCCGTACACCGGCGACGGCCCGCTCGTCAACTGCGGCCGCGAGTTCGACGGCAAGCACAACCGCGCGGCGCTCGAGGAGATCGTGCGCTGGCTGGACCGCGAGGGCAAGGGCCACCAGTCGGTGAACTACCGCCTGCGCGACTGGCTCATCTCGCGCCAGCGCTACTGGGGCACGCCGATCCCGATCATCCACTGCCCGCGCTGCGGTGCCGTGCCGGTGCCCGCGGAGGACCTGCCGGTCATCCTGCCGGAGGTCGAGGACTACAAGCCGCGCGGGCGCTCGCCGCTGGCGGCCGCCGAGGACTGGCTGAGCGTCGACTGCCCGCAGTGCGGCGGCCCCGCCGAGCGCGAGACCGACACGATGGACACGTTCGTCGACTCCTCCTGGTACTTCCTGCGCTACTGCGACGCGATGAACGACGAGGCGGCCTGGGACCAGCGCGCCGTCGAGATGTGGATGCCCGTCGACCAGTACATCGGCGGCGTCGAGCACGCGATCCTGCACCTGCTCTACGCGCGCTTCTTCACGAAGGCGCTCGCCGACCTCGGCCACCTGCCCGAGAGCATCCAGGAGCCGTTCGCGGCGCTCTTCACGCAGGGCATGATCCTGCGCGACGGCGACAAGATGTCCAAGAACAAGGGCAACGTCGTGTCGCCGAAGTCGATCGTCGACCGCTTCGGCGCCGACACCGCGCGCGCCTACATCCTCTTCATCGGCCCGCCCGACCAGGACGCCGACTGGTCCGACAGCGGCGTCGAGGGCATGTTCCGCTTCCTCGGCCGCCTGTGGCGGACGGCCGCCGAGGCCGCCGACGAGCTGCCCGACTGGCCGGTGCCCGACGACCTCAACGCCGACGACGTGCGGATCCTGCGCAAGGCGCACTGGGCGATCGACAAGGTCTCCAGCGACATGAGCGGGCGCTTCAACTTCAACACGGCGATCGCCGCGGTCATGGAGCTCACGAACGAGATCACGCCCGCCAAGCGCGGCGACGCCTCGCCGGGCGCGGTGCGATTCGCGCTGAGCACAGCGGCGTCGCTGCTGTTCGCGTTCGCGCCGCACACGGCCGCCGACGCCTACCACCTGCTGACCGGCGAGCGCGTCTGGGAGCAGGACTGGCCCGACGCCGATCCCGCCTTTCTCGAGGCCGACAGCTTCGAGCTCGTCGTCCAGGTCAACGGCAAGGTCCGCGACCGCGTGCAGGCGCCGTCGAGCGCCTCGCGCGACGAGCTGCTCGCGCTCGCCCGCGCGGCGCCGCGGATGGGCCAGTACCTCGACGGCCACGAGGTCGTCAAGGAGATCGTCGTGCCGGGCAAGCTCGTGAACGTCGTCGTCCGCTGACGGCGGCGTGGGGGACGGCCACTACCTCGCGGTCGCCGGCGCCGGCGGGGACGTCGCGCCGGGCGACCTCGCCGTCGCCGAGGCCGTGGGGGCCGAGATCGCGCGGCACGGCGCCGTGCTCGTCTGCGGCGGGCTCGGTGGCGTCATGGCGGCCGCCTGCCGGGGCGCACGATCGGAGGGCGGGACGACGCTCGGCATCCTGCCCGGAGACGACCGCCACGCCGCGAACGCGTGGGTCAGCGTCGCGGTCGCGACGGGGCTCGGCGAGCTGCGCAACGGGCTCGTCGTGCGCTGCGCCGACGCCGTCATCGCGATCGGGGGCGGGTACGGCACGCTGTCGGAGATCGCGCTCGCGCTGAAGGCGGGCAAGCGGGTCGTCGGGCTGGGGAGCTGGGAGATCGCGGGCGTGCTGGCGGCTGCCGATCCGGCGGACGCCGTCGCGCTCGCGCTCGCCGTCTGACCGCAGCTCGCGCGGCGCGCACGCGGCGGCATCCACGCGCCGCACGCGACAGATCGCGCGCTGGATTGTCACGTTCCGCGCGTCTCGTTGCGCAGGTCGCGACCTAGCCTCCGGTCGTGTCCGAACTCGACCGCCCGCGGCTGGCGCTCTACGTGGCGCTCGGCATCGTCATCTGCTTTCTCGGCGCGCGGTATCTCTCGTCGCAGATCGCGCGCGGCGGCGGGTCCGGCGTCGCGGAGACCGTGCCGGCGCGGACGGCGCCGGCGCCCGCGCCCGCGGCGACCGTCGAGGTCGGCCGCGCCGGCAACGGCCGGGTGACGGTGCACGTCGCGGGCGCCGTGCGGCGGCCGGGGCTCTACCGGCTGTCGGCGGGTTCGCGGATCGACGACGCGCTGCGGCGCGCCGGCGGCCCGCGGGCGCGCGCCGACCTCGATGCGGTGAACCTCGCGGCGAAGCTCGAGGACGGCCGCCAGGTGCTCGTGCCCGAGCGTGCCGCGGCGGCGCGCGGGGCGCCGTCGTCCGCGGCCGGCGAGGCCGCGCCGGGCGCGCCGGTGAACCTCAACACCGCGACGCTCGAGCAGCTCGACACGCTCGACGGCGTCGGGCCCGGGATCGCCCAGCGGATCCTCGACCACCGCGAGCAGCACGGCGGCTTCACCGCGTGGAGGAGCTCGCGCGAGGTGCCGGGGATCGGCGCGAAGCGGCTGGCGACGCTGACGCCGCTGGTGACGGTGTGAGCGGCAGCGGGCGCCGGGTGGCCGTGCGCGCGGCCGAGCGTGCTCGCCTCGCGGTGCCCGGCGCGTGCAATCGATCTCCGAGCGCGCGGCGCACCATCCTCGCCACGTGCTGCTCGCGGCGCTCGGCGGCGGGCTGCTCGCCGGACCGCGCTGGACCCCGGCGGTCGCTGCCCTCGCGCTGCTGGCGGTCGCCGTGCTGCCGAGTCCGCGCGCTGACGCTCGGCGCGGTGCTCATGCTCCTGCTCGGCGCGGTGGTCGCCGACGCGCGGCTGGCGGCGCTGGATCGCAGCGACGCTCGCGCCCGCCATGCACCGCGAGGTGAGCGTTCGCGCGACGCTGCTCGACCATCCGCGCCGGCGCGCGTTCGGCACGCGCGTCGCACCGGTCCGGATCCTGTCCTCGCCCGGGCGCGGGGAGCGCGTGCTGCTGCGCGCGCCGGGCGCGCCTGCGCTGGCCGGCCGGCGCCGGGCCGGGCGCTGAGCTGCGCATCGACGGCCGGCTCGTCCCGCTGGGGTCGTTCGACGCGCACGAGCGCCGCCGCAACGCCCACGCGGTCCTGCGGGCGGACGCGATCCGGGTCGACCGGCCGGCGCCGGGGCGGCGTCCTCGGCGCGCTCGACGGCGTTCGCGCCCGGACCGAGCGCGCGCTGACGGCGGGGATCCCGAACGCGCAGGGCGCGCTGGCGCGGGGGATGGTCCTCGGCCAGGACGGCGCGCTGACCGACGAGGTGCGCGAGGACTTCCGCGCGACCGGGCTCGCGCACCTCGTCGCCGCCAGCGGCGCGAACGTCCTGCTGCTCGCGACGCTCGTCATCGCCCTGGGGACCGCCGCCGGGCTCGGGCTGACCGCGCGCCTGGCGCTCGCGCTCGCGCTCGTCGCCGCGTACGTGCCGCTGGCGGGCGCCGGGCCGTCGATCCAGCGGGCGGGGATCATGGGCGCGGCCGGGCTCGTCGCGGCGCTCGCGGGCCGGCCGTCGTCGCGCTGGTACGCGCTGCTGCTCGCGGCGGCGCTGACGCTCGCCTGGAACCCGCGTGCCGCCGAGGACCCCGGCTGGCAGCTGAGCTTCGCCGCCGTGCTGGCGATGCTCGCGCTCGTGCCCGCGCTCGGGCGCGCGCTGCGCCGCGCGGGCCTGCCGGGCGCTCTGGCGGACATCCTCGCGGTGACGGCCGCGGCGACGGCGGGGACGGCGCCGCTCATCGCGCTGCACTTCGAGCGCGTGTCGCTCGTCTCGGTGGCGGCGAACCTCCTCGCCGCGCCCGCCGTCGCGCCGGTCATGTGGCTCGGGACGATCGCCGGAGCGCTCGGGCAGGTGGCGCCCGCGGCGGCGGCGCCGGTGGCGACCGTGGCCGCGCTGCCGCTGGCGTACCTCACCTGGCTCGCCGAGCGCTGCGCCGCGCTGCCGTTCGCCGAGGTCTCGCTCGGCTCGCCGGGGCCGCTCGGCGTCGGCGCGGTCTACGGGACCGCTGCGCTGCTCGTGCTCGCCTGGCGGCGGCGGCCGCGGTGGCGGCGCCCGCTCGGCGCGCTGCTCGCGGTCGTCGGCGATCGCGGGCGGCGGGGCGCTCGCGCTGGCCGCGCGCCCGCCGTCGCCGCCGGCCGACCTCACGGTCTCCTTCCTCGACATCGGCCAGGGCGACGCGACGCTCGTCCAGCACGGCGGCGCTGCCGTGCTCGTCGACACCGGCCCGCCGGACGGCCCGATCCTCCAGCGCCTGCGCGCCGCGGGCGTCCGGCGGCTGGACCTGCTCGTGCTCACGCACGCCGCGCTGGACCACGACGGCGCGGCGCGAGCGGTGCTCGATGCGCTCCCGGTCGACCTCGTGCTCGACGGCGAGGAGGCCGGCACGCGCCCGGCTCCGGGCCCGTTCGGCGCGCCGGCGGCGCCGCCGGTGTCGGAGCTCGCGGCGGCGCGTCGCGTGCGCCGGGTGGCCTCCGACGCCGGGCAGGTGCTGGCGCGTCGGCCCGATGCAGCTGCGCGTGCTCTGGCCGCGGCGGGTGCCCGCCGCGCCGCCGGGCGCCGAGCCGAACGACCGCGCGACGGTCATCCACCTGCGCGACGGCGACTTCGACCTGCTGCTGACGGCCGATGCCGAGTCCAACGTCACGGCCGGTCTCGAGCTCCCGGTCGTGGAGGCGCTGAAGGTCGCCCACCACGGCAGCGACGATCCCGGCCTCCCGGGACTCCTCGAGCGGCTGCGCCCGCGCGCGGCGGTCATCTCGGCCGGTGCGCACAACAGCTACGGCCACCCGACGCCGGCGACGCTCGCCGCGCTGCGCGCCGTGCCGGTCGTGCGCCGCACCGATCGCGACGGCACGGTGCGCCTGACCGTCCGCGACGGCCGGATGACGATCGAGTCCGCCCGCCGGCCCGATGGCGCGCGCGGTGGTTGACGTTGCTCGCGGTACTAGGTCTCGGCCAGGGCACGGCCTGCGGCGGCGCCACCGGCGGTGTACTGGTGCGTCCGGTTGCGGCCCTGCTGCTTGGCTGCGTAGAGCGCTTGGTCGGCGCGGGCGTAGAGCTGTTCGCCGTCATCGGCGGTCGTCAGGTCGCACACCCCGACGGAGACCGTCACGGCTCCGACCTGTCCGAACGGCGTCGTGGCGATCGAGTGGCGCAGGCGCTCTGCGGCTGCGAACGCTTGCGGGCCGTCGGCGTCGAGGATCCATGCGAACTCCTCTCCGCCGACGCGCGCCACGACCTCGCCGTCACGCGTGATCTGCGCAAGGCGCTGACCCAGTTCGCGCAGGACACTGTCGCCGACCAGGTGGCCGTAGTGGTCGTTGATGTCCTTGAAATGGTCGATGTCGAGGATCGCGACGCTCAGCGGCTGCCCCGCGCGGCCGGCGCGGGCGCGGCCGGCGCGCAGGTGCTCGTGAAACATGCGGTGGTTGGCCAACCCGGTGAGCGGATCGTGTGTCGCGAGCCGCTCGAGCTCGGCCAGATGTCGCTTGCGCTCGCTGATGTCGCGGACGGTGCTGACGTATCCGAGCAGCTCTCCGTCGGCTGCGCGGGCCGGGACGGCCGTGATCGAGACTTCGAAGCGCGTTGTGTCCTTGCGTATGAAGGTCGTCTCGAACTCGTGGCCCTGCTCGCCGATCAGGGCGCGCTGGCGGGAGATCTCCGCGGCCGCCTCGGGAGCCCAGAACGGATACGGGGCGCGCGCGCCGATGAGCTCGTCGTGCGCGAGGCCCGTCAGGTCGCACAAGGCCTGGTTGACCTCGAGGATCGCCCCGTCGCGGGTCAGCATGAACCCCTCGTGCATCGAGCCGGTGATCGCCGCGCCGTAGTCACGCTCTCTGCGCAGCTGACGCTCGACCTGGCGCAGCGCCGTCACGTCCTGCAACGTGCCGGCATACAGGCCCGGACGATCGGGGTCCTGGCGGCCGAGCGCGTGCATGGTGCGCGTGACGCCGCTGTCGAGGACGATCCGATAGTCGAGCTCGAACGACCGGCCACCCCCGAACGCCTCGCCGTAGCCCGCGGCGAGCTGCTCGCGGTCATCGGGATGGACATGCGCGAAGAGCTCCTCGCTGGTCGCCGGCCCCAGCGCAGGGTCGCGGTCGAAGATCGTGTACATCTCGGTTGTCCAGGTGGCCTGGTCGGTCGCGGTGTCCCACGTCCAGGAGCCGACATGCGCGATCCGCTGCGCGTCGTCCAGCGCCAGCCGCTGCCGCTCCAGGATGAGCAGCTGGTCCTCCATGAGCCGTGTCTCACGCCGACGGCTCGCGCGAGTGACGGCCCGAGTGGCGATCGCCAGGAGCAGCGCGGCCAGCGCGACGATGCCGATCCCGATGCCCGACGCACTCTCGATATCGCTGCGGCGGCGCGCCTCCATGGCGGAGCTGTAGCGCTGGTTGGCCGCCTGGAACGCGGCGGCCGCATCGCTGCGCGGCTTCGTGCGCGCGATCGGCAGCGGACGCACTCCCTTGGCGCGGATGCTCGACGCGTCGCGCAGGGCCAAGCTGTGCCAGCGCCGTGCGCTGCGCACCTGGGTCGTGAGGCTTGGTCGTGCGGTCGCGACATCGCGCGCGTCCGTGCGCGCGGTCTGCAGAGCTGCCTCGACCGGCACCGTCAGGCGGTTGAAATCATCGAGCGCCGCGGTGTCGCCGGTTTGCAGGAACACCCGCAACGCGTTGCTGCGATCAAGCCAGGCCCCGAGCAGTCGCTGCGCGTGCTGCACCCGCTCGAAGCCGCGGTGCTCTGCCGATTTCTGGATCGACGACGTCGCGAACGCGGTCGCCGCGACGAGCATGACCGGCAACACCACGAGCCACAGGTCCCGCGGCCCGCGAGAACGGTTCCAAGGGAACATCTTGCTCCCATCGGCACAACGCCGAAGGAACCTGAGGACACGCCGAACCGGCACCTAGACTCGACGCCTGATGGCCGCCTTCAAGCCCGCCTATCTCATCCACGGCGACGACCACGGCCGCATCGGCGAGCGGCGCGCGGCGCTGCGCGCGCTGGCCGATCGCGAGTCGGACTCGGGCGGCGTCGAGTGCCTCGAGGGCGACGCCGCGGCGCCCGAGGCGGTTGCCGCCGCGCTCGCGTCGATGACGTTCGCGATCGGGCGGCGCTTCATCGTCGTCGACGGCGCCGAGCGCTGGAAGGAGGCCGACGTCAAGAAGCACATCGCCCCGGCGCTCGCGGCGATCGCGCCGGAGACGACGATCGCGTTCTTCGCCCGCGAGGAGGGCCGCTTCAAGGCGCCGGCGGGGCTCGCGGCCGCCGTCGAGAAGGCGGGCGGCAGCGTCGCCGCCGAGCGCACGCTGAAGGCCAGGGAGCTGCCGCGCTGGCTGCAGGCCGAGGCCTCCAAGCTCGCCGTCGATCTCCAGCACGACGGGGCGCAGGCGCTCGTCGCCCTCGTCGGCGAGCGCCAGCAGCGGCTGCTGCGCGAGGTCGAGAAGCTCGCGCTCGAGCTCGGCCCGGGCGCGCGCATCGGCGTCGAGGAGGTCGAGGAGGCCGCGGCGCACTCATCCGAGCGCCAGGTCTGGGGCCTCGTGGACTCGCTCGTCGCCGGCGACGGCGCGGCGGCGACGCGCGCCTACCTCGAGCTCGAGGCGCAGGGCGAGACGGTCGGCAGGCTCGTCGGCCTGCTCGCCAAGCGCGTCCGCGACGTGCTCGCGATCGCGACGCGGCTGGAGGCGGGGGAGAGCGCCGCCGAGATCAAGGCGAGCATCAAGGGATCTCCATGGGCCGCGGACCGCCGGATCGCCGAGGCCCGCCGCGCGGACGCCGACAGGCTCGCGCGCGCCCTGGAGGCGCTCGCCGATCTGGAGCTCGCGACCCACGGCGGCAGCGAGCTCAGTGACGCGACCGAGGCGATCCGCGCGATCGCCCGGATCGCCGCGTAGGTGCTGCGTTCTCGGCGGTTCGGGGCGCGCGCTCGCGAGTCACCGCACCCGCCGCACCGCCACCGCCCGATCGACCTCGGCAACGATCTCCCAGCCCGGAGCACCACCGCTGCCCCGGAACAACCGGTCCACCACGGCGATCGGCCCCGCGATCCCCTCCGGCGACCCCGGCGCCGAGCGCGCGTCGTGGAACACGACATGCCCGCCCACGGCCACGTGGCCGTGCCACGTCTCCCAGTCCAGCGCGCAGCCCTCCTCGGTGTGGTCGCCGTCGACGAACACGAGGTCCACGGGCGAGGACCAGCGCGCCCCGACGTCCCCGCTCAGCGCGATGTGCCACTCCACGCGCGGCGAGCCGTCGCCGCAGGCCCGCGCCACCACCCGCCGCGTCGCGCTCTCCGTCGCCGCCCATCCGGCCCGCAGCGCGCCCGGCTGCTCCCCGAAGGGATCGATGAGGTGCAGCGTCGCCTCCGGCCCGAGCGCGCGCAGCAGGACCAGAGCCGACGAGCCCTCGTAGACGCCGATCTCCACCACCGACGTACAACCTCGCGCCAGCGACTGCAGCAGCTCGGCCTCGCCGGCGGTGTGCATCGTCCGCGGCGGGATGAGGCCCGAGCCGACCGCGAGCGCGCGCAGGCGCGGGTCGTGGCGGACGCGGTCGGGCGTGAGGCGCCGGAGGGCCGGGGGCAGCGGCATGCAGCCGAGAACGCTACTCAGCCAGCGCGCGGCGCAGGATGTCGCGCAGGGCCCGCTGGTCCTCGGCGCTCAGCGCCGCGATCGGCTCGGGCACCTCCTGCATCGCCTCGAACAGCCGCTCGCGGACCTCGGCGCCGCGCTCGGTGACGACGAGCATCCGCAGCCGCCGGTCGTGCTCGGCCTCCCGGCGCTCGACGAGCCCCTGCGCCGCCAGCCCGTCCACGAGGCCCGTGACGTTCGAGCTGTCGCACTGCAGCGCCTGGGCGAGCGCCCGCATCGGCACCGGCTGATCGGGATCGAGCTGGCGCAGCGCGAAGAGCTGCGGCGGCGTGAGCCCGAACTCGGAGGCGACCTTCAGCATCCGCGGCCGCAGCTCCCAGAACAGGCGCGCCATGAGGTTCCAGGCCTCCTGGGCGGCGGGGCGGCGCTTGACGTCCGAGGCCATCGACACCCAGGATACTGGACGAAGGCAATAGTTGACAACCTCAACTAATCGTGCGTATCCTGCGGCGCATGACAGAGGAGCGAGGAATCGAGGTCGCGGGCCTCGTCCGCGAGTTCAAGGGCGGCATCCGGGCCGTCGACGGCATCGACCTGCACGTCGCCGCCGGGGAGATCTACGGCTTCCTGGGTCCCAACGGCGCGGGCAAGTCGACGACGGTGAAGGTCCTCACGACGCTGCTGCCGCCGAGCGCCGGGACGGCGACGGTCGCCGGCTTCGACGTGGCGACCGAAGGCGCGAAGGTCCGCGCCTCGATCGGCGTCGCGCTGCAGGACGTCGCGCTCGATCCGATGCTCACCGGCCGCGAGCACATGAAGCTCCAGGCCGGCCTCCAGGGCATCCCGCGCGCCGAGCGCGCCGCCCGCGGCGACGACCTGCTCGAGCGCGTCGGCCTCACCGATGCCGCCGACCGCAAGTCCTCGACGTACTCCGGCGGCATGCGCCGCAGGCTCGACCTCGCGCTCGCGCTCCTGCACAACCCGCGGATCCTCTTCCTCGACGAGCCGACGACCGGCCTCGACGTCCAGTCGCGCACGGCGCTGTGGGACGAGGTCGCGCGCCTCGCCCGCGAGGAGGGGACGACCGTCTTCCTCACGACGCAGTACCTCGAGGAGGCCGACGTCCTCGCCGACCGCGTCGGGATCATCGATCACGGCAGGATCGTCGCCGAGGGCACGCCGGCCCAGCTCAAGGCGCAGGTCTCCAAGCCGACCGTCGAGGTCATCCCGCGCGACGCGGAGGACTGCGGGGCGGTCCACGCCGCGCTCGAGCCCTTCGGCGAGCTCGTCACCGAGCGGCGCGCCGGCTCCGTCGCGGTCCGCCTCGACGACGGCGCCGAGCAGCTCGCCCACATCGTCCGCGCGCTCGACGCCGCGGATGTCCCGGTCGCCCATCTCGCCCTGCACGAGCCGACGCTCGACGACGTCTTCCTCGCCAAGACCGGCCGCAGCCTCGAGGGCAGCGCCGAGCCGATGGCCGAGGAGCCCGCCCCGGCGGCGGCGGCGCCCGCGTAGATGACGGCGCTCTCCACGCACGCGGCGCTGCTGTCGCAGGTCGGCCTGCTCGCCGGGCGCGCCGTCAAGCGGATCGTGCGCCAGCCCGCGCAGCTCGTCTTCCCGATCCTCTTCCCGCTCATCCTGCTCGCGGTCAACGCGTCCGGCCTCGACGCCGCGACCGACGTCCCCGGCTTCCCGTCGGCGAGCTACCTCGACTTCGCGCTGGCGATCCCGTTCATGCAGGGCGCGCTCTTCGCCGCGCTCAACGGCGGCCAGGATCTCGCGCGCGACATCCAGAACGGCTTCCTCGACCGCCTCGCGCTCACGCCGATGTCCGGCGCGGCGCTGCTCGCCGGCCAGCTCGGCGGCGCGCTCTTCATGGGCATGGTCAGCGCGGTCATCTACCTCGCCGTCGGCCTGCTGTTCGGCGTCGGCATCGCCGCGGGCGTCGGCGGCGCGTTCGTCCTGCTCGCACTCGCGATCGCGATCTCCTTCGCGTTCGCGTGCTTCGGGACGTTCGTGGCGCTGCGCGCGGGGACCGGCGAGGCCGTCCAGGGCTTCTTCCCGCTGTTCTTCGTCCTGCTCTTCTTGAGCTCGGCGTTCTTCCCGCGCGACCTCATCGAGCAGGACTGGTTCCGGGTCATCGCGACCTACAACCCGGTCTCCTACATGGTCGAGGGGATCCGCAGCCTCGTCATCACCGGCTGGGACGGCCAGGCGCTCGCGCAGGCGTTCGGCGTCACGGCGATCGCCGTCGTCCTCTTCATCGCGCTGAGCGCCCGCGCCCTGCGCACGCGCCTGGTGCGGACGTGAGCTCGCTCGCCCGCACCCGGTCGGTCGCCCTCGCCGTCGCCTGGCGGGGGATCCACAACGCCTTCACGAACCCGGCCTTCCTGCTGCCGAGCGTCATGTTCCCGCTGTTCTTCTTCATCGCCTTCGCCGGCGGGCTGTCGGGCCTGCAGCAGTCGCCGGACTTCGACTACCGGTCGGGCTACACGTCCTTCCAGTTCGGGTTCGTCTGCATGCAGGCGGCGGCGTTCGGCGGCGTCTTCACGGGCTTCTCGATCGCGTCGGACTTCGAGTTCGGCTTCGCGCGCAGGCTCATGCTCGCGGCGCCCAACCGCGGCGGGATCGTCATCGGCTACATGCTCTCGGCGATGACGCGAGCGGTGTTCGTCCTGCTCGTCGTGTTCGTCGCCGGGCTCGTCAGCGGGATGCAGCTCGACGGCTCGGTCGCCGACCTCGCCGCGCTGCTGGCGCTCGCGCTCGCCGTCAGCGCGACGGCGACGCTGTGGTCGGCGGGCATCGCGATGCGGCTGCGATCGATGCAGGCCGGGCCGGTCATGCAGATGCCGGTCTTCATCCTCCTCTTCCTCGCGCCCGTCTACGTGCCGCTGAACCTCGTCGCCGGCTGGGTCCACGACGTCGCGAGCTACAACCCGGCGACGGCGTTCCTCGAGGCCGCCCGCGGCTTCATCGCCGGCGAGCCCGACAAGGTCGGCATCACGGTGGCCTGCCTCGTCGTGATGTTCGCCGGGTCGGCGCTCTGGGCGCGCGGAGGGCTGCGCAGCGCCGAGCGAGCCGGTTGAGGGTGCCGAAGGCGGGTTCCTCACGTATTCTCGCCAAGCATGGACCTCGAGACCGGCGAGCACCTGATCTTCGAGGGCCATCCGTCGTGGCGATCGATCCTCGGGTTCTACATCAAGGGGATCGTGCTCGTCGCGATCGCGACCGCCGTCGCGGCCGTCGCCGCCGACACCGGCCTGGCGACCGTCGTCGCGATCGTCCTGCTCGCGATCGTGCTGCTCGCGGGCTACGTCAAGCGCCTCTTCACGACCTACACGATCACGAACCACCGCCTGCACATCCGCCGCGGGATCATCGCCAGGGCCGAGCAGCAGACGCAGATCAGCAGGGTGCAGAACGTCAACACCCACCAGTCCGTCCTGCAGCGGATGCTCATGATCGGCAACGTGAACTTCGACACCGCCGCCGGCGACGACTACGACTTCCAGTTCGGCGGGGTCGCGAAGCCGCACGAGGTCGTGGAGTCGGTCCACCGCGCGCAGCGCGAGGCGGACTCGACGACCTCGGTGCCGGGCGGGCGCTAGGCGTCGTCGCCGCTGCCGCGGCGAACGCGCGAGGCGCGGGACTTCTTGCGGGCACCGGTGTTGCGGTGCAGCGCGCCGCGCTTGACGGCCTTGTCGATGAGGCTGACGAGCTCGCGGTGCTCGGCGTCGGAGAGCCTTGTCGTCACCGGCGGCGACGGCGGCCTCGAGGCGGCGGAAGTACGTGCGGATCGCCGAGGTGTAATGGCGGTTCTCGAGGCGCTCGCGCTCGGAACGCAGGATCCGCTTCTTCTGTGAGTGAATGTTCGCCATACGCGTGAAAGCGCCGCGGGATCAGCCGCGGCGGGATCTAGAGTAGCGCACCGATGGCGGCCGAGACACGCCCGAGACGAGGGCGCACGCCCGGTGAGGGCGGTGGGATCGCCCGCAACACCGCGATCTTCTCGATCCTGACGGGCCTGTCGCGCATCGCGGGTCTCGTCCGCGAGGTCGTCGCGTCGAGCTACTTCGGGACGAGCGGCCCGTTCTCGGCGTTCACGCTCGCCTTCCAGGTCCCGAACCTCGTCCGCAGCCTCTTCGCCGACGCCGCGCTGAGCGCCGCCTTCGTGCCGGTGTTCACCGAGCTGCTCGAGCGCGGCAAGCGCCGCGAGGCCTACCAGCTCGCCTCGACGTTCGTCTTCCTCATCGTCGGCGCGCTGACCGCGATCTGCGTGTTCTTCGTCCTCATCGCGCCGTGGGTCATGCCGATGCTCACCGGCGACGAGTTCACCAAGGAGCTCGACGACCTCACCGTCGGCCTCTCGCAGGTGCTGTTTCCGATCGTCCTGCTGCTCGGCCTCAACGGGCTGCTCGTCGGCATCCTCAACGCCTACGACCACTTCACGATCCCGGCCCTCGCGCCGCTCGTCTGGAACGTCGTCATCATCGTCGTGCTCGTCCTCGCGCGGCCGCTGTTCGAGGGTCCCGACGAGCTCTACGCCTACGCGATCGGCGTCCTCGCGGGCACGGTCGTGCAGCTCGCCATGTGCATCCCGGTCCTGCGGCGGCTGGAGTTCGAGTTCGCGTTCAAGGTCGACCTCCGCGACCCGCGGGTCAAGCAGGTGCTCGCGCTCATGCTGCCGGTGACGCTGAGCCTCGGGCTCATCAACTTCAACCTCATCATCAACTCGACGCTCGGCTCGTCGGTCTCGGAGGCCGCGCCGCGCGCGATCGACGCCGCCTTCCGGATCTACATGCTGCCGCAGGGGATCTTCAGCGTCGCGATCGCGACCGTCCTCTTCCCGGCGCTCGCGCGGCTGGCGACGCGGCGCGACTTCGACGGCCTGCGCGCGCTGACGGCGACCGGCACGCGGCAGATCTTCCTGACGCTCATCCCGGCGGCCGTCTGCACGCTCGTGCTCGCCGAGCCGATCACGCGCCTCGTCTACGAGCGCGGCGAGTTCGGCCCGGACTCGACCGACCTCGTCGCCGAGGCGCTGTTCTGGTTCTCCTTCAGCCTCCCGTTCGCGGGCGTCAACCTCCTGCTGACGCGGACGTTCTTCTCGCTCCAGCGGCCGTGGCTGCCGACGGCCCTCGGCGGCGCGTCGCTCGCCGTCAACATCGTCGTCGCGCTCGCGCTCTACAAGCCCTACGGGGTCGCCGGGATCGTCATCGGCACGGCGGTCGCGAGCGCGGCGATGACCGCCGGGCAGCTCGTGCTCCTCCGGCGCGAGCTCTCCGGCCGGCTGGAGGTCGCGGCGACCGTCGCGGCCGTCGCCCGGATGCTCGTCGCCGCCGCCGCGCTGGCAGCGGTCGCCTACGGGCTGTGGCTCGGCCTCGACGAGGCGCTCGGCCGCTCGCTGCCGGCACAGATCGTGTCGGTCGGCGGGGGCCTGCTCGCCGGCATCGCGGTCTACGCGGCGCTCGTCCTCGCGATGCGCGTCCCCGAGGCGCGGCAGATCCGCGACCTCGTCCGCGCCCGGCGCGGACGCGCGGACGGGGACGGCGACGCTTCGCCCTAGGCTGTAGGGCGTGGCAGACCAGGCCCATATCCGCAACTTCTCGATCATCGCCCACATCGACCATGGGAAGTCGACGCTGGCCGATCGCATCCTCGAGATGACGAAGACGATCGATCCGCGGTCGATGCGCGCCCAGGTCCTGGACTCGATGGATCTCGAGCGCGAGCGCGGGATCACGATCAAGGCGCAGGCCGTGCGCGTCCTCTACGAGGCGCGCGACGGCGAGACCTACCAGCTGCACCTCATCGACACGCCCGGCCACGTCGACTTCACGTACGAGGTCAGCCGCTCGCTGGCGGCGTGCGAGGGCGCGCTGCTCGTCGTCGACGCCTCGCAGGGCGTCGAGGCGCAGACGGTCGCCAACACGTACCTCGCGGTCGACAACGGCCTCGAGCTCATCCCGGTGCTCAACAAGCTCGACCTGCCGGGCGCCGAGCCCGAGCGCGTCGCCGAGGAGGTCGCCGACCTGCTCGGCGAGCCGATGGACGACATCCTGCGGATCTCCGGCAAGACCGGCGACGGCGTCGTCGACGTCCTCGAGGAGCTCGTCGCGAAGGTGCCGCCGCCCGCCGGCGATCCCGACGCGCCGCCACGGGCGCTGATCTTCGACTCCGAGTTCGACCAGTACCGCGGCGTCATCGCCTACATCCGCGTCGTCGACGGGACGTTTCGCAAGGGCGACGTCATCAAGGCGATGGCGGGCGACACGGTGGCCGACATCGACGACATCGGCTTCTTCACGCCCGCGATGGTCACGACCGACCACCTCAGCGCCGGCGAGGTCGGCTTCGTCATCACCGGCATCAAGGAGGTCTCGGCGCTCGCCGTCGGCGACACGCTGACGACGAAGGACGGCTGGGCGCGCAACCCCGGCCTCGAGCCGCTGCCCGGCTACCGCGACGTCCAGCCGGTCGTCTTCTGCGGCCTGTTCCCGATCGACTCCGACGAGTACCCCGACCTGCGCGACGCGCTCGAGAAGCTCGTCCTCAACGACGCGGCGCTGTCGTGGGAGCCGGAGGTGTCCGAGGCGCTCGGCTTCGGCTTTCGCTGCGGCTTCCTCGGCCTCCTGCACATGGACATCGTGCGCGAGCGCCTCGAGCGCGAGTACGGCATCGACCTCATGGCGACGATGCCCTCGGTGCGCTTCGAGGTCACGCTGACCGACGGCTCCGAGACCGAGGTCCACATCCCGTCGGACTTCCCCGACCCGGGGCGGATCGCCGAGATCCGCGAGCCGATGATCGAGGCGTCGATCCTCACGCCGAAGGAGTTCATCGGGCCGATCATGGAGCTCTGCCAGGAGCGCCGCGGCACGCACAAGGGGATGCACTACCTCTCCGCCGAGCGCGTGCAGCTCCAGTACGACCTGCCGCTCGCGGAGATCGTCATCGACTTCTTCGACGCGCTGAAGTCGCGCACCCGCGGCTACGCGTCGCTGGACTACGAGCTGCGGGGCATGCAGGCCTCGAACATGGTCAAGCTCGACATCCTGCTCGCCGGCGAGCAGGTCGACGCGCTGTCGATGGTCGTGCACCGCGACAAGGCCTACGAGGTCGGCCGCTCGCTGACCGAGAAGCTCAAGGCGAAGATCCCGCGCCAGCAGTACGACGTCCCGATCCAGGCCGCGATCGGCGCGAGCATCGTCGCCCGCGAGACCGTCAAGGCCTATCGCAAGGACGTCATCGCCGGCTGCTACGGCGGCGACATCAGCCGCAAGCGCAAGCTCCTCGAGAAGCAGAAGGAGGGCAAGAAGCGCATGAAGAAGGTCGGGCGCATCGAGGTGCCCCAGGAGGCGTTCCTCGCGGTGCTCGAGCTCGGCGACTGACGCGCGGCGGCGGCGTCACCTGCCGCGGCGCAGCGTCCGCTTCGCGGAGGCCGCGCCGGTGTTGCCCGCGCCGTCGGCCGCCGCGACCGTCATCGTGACGTTCACGCGCGAGCGCTTGCGCACGCCCGCGCAGCCCCCTGGCGGTGAGCTTCAGCGCGACGGCCGTCGCCCCCTCGCCGAGCGAGACCGTCCGCTTCGCGATCGTCAGGCCGAACGCGCGCACCGAGACGTCGGCGGTGACCGCCTCGTCGGAGAACAGCGTCACGAGCAGCGCCTTGCGCTGCTCGAGCGCGCGCAGGCTGCCGGAGTCGACGCGCGCCGAGAGCGTCGGGCGCGTCGTGTCGGCCGCGACGGCGTCGCCGCTGACGGTCAGCGTGCCGGTCATCTGCGCCGGGTGGACCGTGCAGTAGTAGGCGTAGCTCCCGGGGCCGAGCTTCTCCGACCCGACGACGGGGGCGACATCCCCGCCGCCGATCGTCGCCGATGCGAACAGCGGCGTCACGCCGGTCGCGTCGTTGTCCTTGGCGGTGACGTTGTGGGGCGCGATGAGGTCCTGGCTGGCGAACGTCAGGCGCTCACCGGGCGCGATCGTGACATCCGGGTTCAGGAAGCGGTTGACGGGCGCGGCGACGATCTGCTGGTCGGCGAGCGCGGGTCCGGCGGTCAGGAGCGTGATGGCGAGGGCAGCCGGAGCCGCGGCACGAAGTGGGCGCATCGGCAATCCGTATCCGAGCGCGCGCGGGCGGTCAAGTCTCACCCGCTGCCGCCGCCAGCGGCGCGCCGGTGCGCAGGATCCACAGCGCCGGCGCGGCGACGAGCGCGGCGCCTCCGATCGCCAGCGCGGCGACGCCGAGCGCCGTCAGCGCGAGCCCGCCGAGCAGCGCGAGGCCCGCGCCCGTCGCCCCCGCCAGGAGGTCGTTGAAGCCGAGGAGCTTGCCGCGCTCGGAGGCGTCGGTCGCATCGGCCAGGACGGCCGTCGCGGCGACGAACGAGAGGTTCCAGCCGAGGCCGAGCGCGAAGAGGACGACCGCCGTCGCGGCCACGCCGGTGACCCACAGCAGGCTGATGACCGACAGCGTCATGAGCAGCAGGCCGGCCACGAGCGACGGGGTGCGGCCGATGCGGTCGACGAGGTCGCCGACGATGACGATGAGCCCGAACATCCCGATGACGTGTGCGCCGATGATCGGGAAGACGGTGTCGGCGCCGTGATGGTGATGGTCGACGACGACAGCGCCGGTGAGCGTCATGACCGCGACCATGACGGCGAAGCTCGCCTGCGCCGCGATGACCGCCGAGGGCACGCCCGGGCGGCGCAGCAGCTCGCGCAGCGGGGTGGCCGACGCAAGCTCCGCGCGGGCGGGCTCGTGCGAGAGCAGCTCGGCGATCCGCATGGGGTCCGGGCGGACGCTCAGCACGATCGCGCAGCCCACGGCCATGAACGCGGCGCCGGCGAGCCAGAGCGTCCGCAGCGCGTCGCCCTCGAGCTCGCGGCCGGCGAGCAGCGGGCTGAAGACCCCGGGGCCGAGGATCGCGCCGAAGACCGAGCCGAAGAGCACGAGCGCGATGCCGCGGGCGCGCCGCTCGGGCGGGTACATGTCGCCCGCCGCGGTGCGCGCGAGCAGCGCCGTCGCGTTGGCGCCGCCGACGAGGACGAGCCCGGCGAGCACGAGCGGCGCCGACGACGACGCGCTGCCGAAGGCGGCGAGCACGCAGCCCAGGGCGCCCGCGGCGAAGCCACCGGCCAGCACCGGCACGCGCCCGAGGCGATCCATGAGCAGCCCCGCCGGCAGCGACACGAGCGCGCCCGAGCCGAGCACGATCGCCGGGCCGAGCCCGAGCAGCCCCTCGACGTGCAGCACCCGCACGAGCGTCAGCGACGCGACGGCCGCGGCGAGCTGGAGCATCGCCGAGTTCATCGCCAGCGAGCTCGACAGCAGCACCGTGTTGCGCGTGACGGGAAGCGGCTGGGGCACTGCGACCGAGCGTACTCGCGGCGATTAGGTTTGAGCGCATGCGCAGGCTCCTCGCCGTGCCAGTGGTTCTCGCCGCCGCGCTCGCCGCGCCGCCGGCGCACGCGGCCGCGCCCGCGACGACCTCGTCGGTGACGATCGGCGGCGAGCCGCAGGCGCCGTATTCGCGCCTGAAGCTCATCCCGGGCTGGAAGCGCGTCGTGCGCGACGACCTCGGCGCGAGCGCCCGCAAGGGCCGCCAGGCCCGCCGGCGCTCGCTGCTGTACTTCGCCCAGCTCTCGGACTTCCAGCTCGCCGACGAGGAGTCACCGGCGCGCGCCGAGGCGCTCGACGTCGTGAACTCGCCGTTTCAGTCCGCATGGCGCCCGCAGGAGGCGCTCGGGCCGTTCACCGTCGATCAGGTCATCCGGCAGGTCAACCGCTTCGACCGCAGCCCGATCCGCAACCAGCGCCGCCGCCACGCCCGCATGGCGCTGTCGATCACGACCGGCGACTCCGCCGACAACCAGCAGATCAACGAGACGAAGTGGGTCGTGCGGCTGCTCGAGGGCGGGCCGCTGAACCCGAACTCGGGCGTCGAGGGCGGCGCCTGCGCACCGCTGTCGCCGCCCGGCGAGGCCGCGCGCTACACCGGCGTCCAGGACGACGACGACGTGCTCGAGTCCGGGCGCTTCTACGACCCCGACCGCCCGTCGGGCGCGTTCGCCGCCTGGCCGCGCCACCCGGGGCTCATGGACCGCGCCCAGCAGCCGTTTCAGACCGCGGGACTCAAGCGCCCGAGCTACGTGACGTTCGGCAACCACGACGGCACGGTCCAGGGCAACATCTTCGCGCTCCAGGCGCTCGACGACATCGCGCGCGGCTGCGTCAAGCCGCTCGCGGCGACCGGGATCGCGGGCCTGACGTCGCTGCTGACGACGCCGCTGCGGACGATCCTCGTGCCGCCCGATCCCGAGCGCGGCTTCGCCGACCGCCCGACGTACAAGGCGCTGCACGCGACCGGGGCGCAGGCCGACGCCCACGGCTTCGCGCACGTCGACGACGCCGAGCAGCGGGCATCGCGCGGCCAGGCCGCCTACTACGCCTTCACTCCGAAGCCCGGCATCCGGATGATCGCGATCAACACCGTCGCCGAGGGCGACACGCTCGACTCCGAGGGCAACCTCGACGACCCGCAGTTCCGCTGGCTGCGGCGCGAGCTCGCCGCCGCCGAGGAGCGCCGGCAGCTCGTCATCCTCTTCGGCCACCACCCGATCCGCAGCCTCACCAACGGCGCGCGCGACGAGGCCGCCGGCGACTGCGCGGCGCGGGCGGTCACCGGTCCCGGCTGCGACCTCGATCCGCGCGACTCGCGGCCGCTGCGCCTCGGCGGCGACCTGCGCGCGCTGCTGCTCTCTCACCCGAACGTCATCGCCTACGTCGCCGGTCACACGCACGAGAACCGGGTGACGGCGTTCGAGCGCCCGGGCGGCGGCGGCTTCTGGGGCATCGAGACGGCGTCGGAGATCGACTGGCCGATCCAGTCGCGCCTCCTGGAGGTCATGGACAACCGCGACGGATCGCTGTCGATCTTCGGGACCCTCGTCGATCACGGCGGCGCCGTGGACACGCCGGCGCCCGGCACGGCGTCGCTAGGCTTCAGCCCGGAGACGCTGGCCGCGCTCGGACGGGAGTTCGCCTACAACGATCCGCAGGTGGGCATCGAAGACGGCGCCGAGGGGCGGCCTGCGGACAGAAATGTCGAGCTGCTGGTACCCATGCCTGACTTCGGTAAAACTCGATAGTCAAATAGAAGTATAGGTTCTGGCCCTGTCCGTCGGCGGGGTCTGAGAGGATCGCTGACAGATGTCTGTGACGGAAATCGCACCCGGACGGCATCCGGGTTGGGTGAGCCACGCCAACGGCGACGCATTTGGCGCGGTCGCCGACGCCCCGATCGGCTTCGGACCGATGAAGCGCAAGGAGGACGCGCGCCTCATCCGCGGCCTCGGAAACTACTGCGACGACGTCCGGCTGCCGGGCATGCTGCACGCCGTGCTGGTGCGCTCGCCGCACGCCCACGCGCGGATCCGCTCGATCGACACCGTCGCCGCGCTCGCGCACCCGAAGGTCGTCGCGGTCATCACCGCCAAGGACCTCGAGGCGCTGGGGCTCGCGTGGATGCCGACGCTCTCCTACGACACGCAGGCCGTGCTCGCGGGCGACAAGGTCCGCTTCCACCTCCAGGAGGTCGCGCTCATCATCGCGACCGACAGCTACGCCGCGCAGGACGCGCTGAAGCTCGTCCACGTCGAGTACGAGGTGCTGCCGGCGATCGTCAACTGCCGCACCGCGCTCGATCCCGACGCCCCGCTGATCCGCGACGACAAGATCGGCCAGGTCGACAACCTCGCGAGCCCCGCGTGGGAGGCCGGCGACAAGACCGAGTGCGACCGCGTCTTCGCCGAGGCCGACGTCGTCGCGACGCGCGCCCTCGAGCATCCGCGCGTGCACCCGGCGCCGATGGAGACCTGCGGCATCGTCGCCGACATGAACCCGGTGACCGGTCAGCTGAACATCTACAACGGCAATCAGGCCCCGCACGCGCACCGCACGGTGTACGCGCAGGTCGCCGGCCTGCCCGAGCACAAGATCCGCATCCTCTGCAACGACATCGGCGGCGGCTTCGGCAACAAGGTGCCGGTCTATCCCGGCTACGTCTGCGCGATCGCCGGCTCGATCGTCGCCGGTGCGCCGGTGAAGTGGATCGAGAACCGGGCCGAGAGCCTCGTCGCGACGGGGTTCGCCCGCGATTACAGCCACCGCTCGCAGATGTGCGCGAAGGACGGCCGGATCACCGGCCTGCGCGTCGACACGATCGCCGACCACGGCGCGTTCGATGCCACGGCCCAGCCGACGCGCTTCCCCGCCGGCTTCTTCCACATCGTCACCGGCTCCTACGACCTCCAGGGCGCGCACTGCCAGGTCAGGGCCGTCTACACGAACAAGGCGCCGGGCGGCGTGTCCTACCGGTGCTCGTTCCGCGTCGCGGAGGCGATCTACGTCGTCGAGCGGATGGTCGACGCGCTCGCGATGGAGATGGACGTCGATCCGGTGGAGCTGCGCATGCGCAGCTTCATCCGGCCCGAGCAGTTCCCCTACGAGAGCGCGACCGGCTGGACGTACGACTCGGGCGATTACCACAAGGCCATGAAGCTCGCGATGGAGATCGCCGGCTACGACGACCTGCGCCGCGAGCAGCAGGAGCTGCTCGCCGAGGGCAAGATCATGGGCATCGGCTGCGCGTTCTTCACCGAGGGCGTCGGCGCCGGCCCGCGGCGGTACATGGACATCCTCGGCCTGGCGATGAACGACGGCGCCGAGCTGCGCGTCCACCCGTCGGGCAAGGCCGACATCGCCATCTCCGCCCAGACGCAGGGCCAGGGCCACGAGACGACGTTCGCCCAGATCGTCGCCGAGGAGCTCGGGATCTCGCCGAACGACGTCATGGTCCGCCACGGCGACACCGACAAGACGCCCTACGGCCTCGGCACCTACGGCAGCCGCTCGACGCCCGTCTCCGGCGGCGCGGTCGCCGTCGTGTCACGCAAGGTGCGCGACAAGGCTCGCCAGTTCGCGGCCGTCATGCTCGAGACGCGCCCGGAGGACCTCGCCTGGGAGAAGGGCCGCTGGTACGTCAGGGGCGACCGCGACCGCGGCGCGACGATCGCGGCCATCGCCGAGTACGCCTACGGCCCCAACCCGCTGCCCGACGGCCTCGAGGGCGGGCTCGACGCGCGGGCGGTCTACGACCCGCCGAACCTCACGTTCCCGTTCGGCGCGTACCTCTGCGTCGTCGACATCGACGCCGACACCGGCAAGGTCAAGGTCCGCCGCTTCATCGCGGTCAACGACTGCGGCGTGCAGATCAACCCGCTGATCGTCGAGGGCCAGATCCACGGCGGGCTCGCCGAGGGCATCGGCCAGGCGCTCATGCAGATCATCTCCTTCGACGAGAAGGGCCGCTGCCAGAACGCGTCGTTCTCGGAGTACCTGCTGCCGTCGGCGCTCGAGTGCCCGGAGCACGGCTTCGAGCTCGGGACGACGGTCACGGCGTGCCCGCACCACCCGATCGGCGCCAAGGGCGTCGGCGAGTGCCCCGGCGCCGGGTCGGGCCCATGCGTCGCCAACGCCGTCGTCGACGCGCTGTACCACGCCAAGGGCATCAAGGCGCTCGACGTCCCGTGCACGCCCGGCCGCGTCTCGGCGGCCCTGCGCGCCGCTACTCGCCGAGGACTTTGATCACCAGCCGCTTGGGCCGGCCGCCGTCGAACTCGCAGTAGAAGACCGCCTGCCACGGACCGAGGTCGAGCCGGCCGTCGGTGATCGGCAGCACGACCTGGTGGTGGACGAGCAGGTTCTTCCAGTGCGCGTCGCCGTTGTCCTCGCCGCCGCGGTGGTGGCGGAAGTCGCCCGGCTCCGGCGACAGCTGGGCCGCGACGTCGTTGGCGGCCGGCCGCCAGGACGGCGGGGCGAGCTTGTCGAGCCACTCCAGCGTGTCCTCGAGGATCCCCGGCTCGTCGTCGTTGACCCAGACGCCCGCCGTGATGTGCATCGCCGAGCACGAGCACCAGTCCCTCCTGGACGCCCGACTCCTGGACCGCCGCCTCGACATCGTCGGTGATGCGGACGAACTGGCGGCGCTGCTTCGTGGTGAACGTGCGGTAGACGGTGTGCGATCGCATGTCTTCTGATGTTGGCGAAGAACGGGTACGGTCCTGCTCGCGGGGACCGCACTGATTCATCTGGAGGTCGCACATGACAGCCACGCAGCAGCCCGACCCCTTCGGGGGCCCGCCGCCGACCACGGGCGGCCCCTCCGGTCCCCGCGCCGGCTTCTGGCGGCGGTTCGGCGGCCGCGTTCCTCGACGGGATCCTCCTCGGCGTCGTGGGCCTGCTCCTGGGCCTGGCGCTTCCGACCGCGCTGTGCTACGCGCTCTCGCTCGCGGCCGGCATCGCCTACTACGTCTACTTCGAGGGCGGGCCACGCGGGCAGACCCTCGGCAAGAGCGCGCTCGAGCATCCGCGTCATCGACTTCGCCACGGGCGGGCCGATCGGCTATGGGCGCGCGTTCATCCGCTAGCTCGGGCGCTACGTGTCGGCCATCGTCCTGCTGCTCGGCTACCTCTGGATGCTGTGGGACAAGGAGAACCAGACATGGCACGACAAGATGGCCACGTCGGTCGTCGTGCCGGTGAGCGCCTACCCGGTCGGCTGACCGCGTGACGACGACGCCGGAGGAGGTCCGCCCGCGGCTGCGGCCGCTGTCGCTGGGCGAGATCCTCGACGTCTCGATCAAGATCTGCCTCGCGCACTGGCGCACGCTGCTCGTGGCCGTGCTCATCGTCGTCGTCCCGGTCCAGATCATCGACACGGTCGTCAACGCCGACTACACGGCGGACTCGTTCGACTTCACGTCGACGGACTCGACGCAGACGGCGGAGGAGAGCCTCGACGAGCTCAACAGCGCGCTCGGCGGCCTCGTCATCTCGGCGCTGCTGCAGGGCATCGCCGTGCTCTTCGCGATGGCGACGTGCTTCCGGGCGATCGCGCAGGCCTATCTCGGCCAGCCGACGGACTGGCGCAGCTCGCTGACGTACGCCGTGCGCCACGCCGGGCCGCTGCTGTGGGTCACGCTGATCTACGGCGTCGGCCTGCTCTTCGCGACGCTGCTCTTCGTCCTGCCGGGCATCTGGCTGTACGTCGCGTGGGCATTCGGGATGCCGGCGCTGCTCATCGAGGGCAAGCGCGGGACGAAGGCGCTGGCGCGCTCGTTCGAGCTCGTCCGCGGCCGCTGGTGGTCGACGTTCGGCGTCATCGCCGTCGGCTTCTTCCTGGCGGCGGTCATCTCGTTCCTCGTGCAGGCCGTCTTCCTCGCCGGGCTGCTCTTCGGCTCCGACAACAACCTGCTCGTGCTCGTCCTCAGCACGATCGCCGGGATCGTCGGCCTCGCGATCGGCACGCCCTTCCAGGCGGCGCTCGTCACGGTGCTGTACTTCGACCTGCGCGTCCGCAAGGAGGGCTTCGACCTCGAGCTGCTGGCCTCGGAGATCGGCTCCGAGGTCCCGGCCGGCGCGGGCGGCTTCGCCCCCGTCGCGACGTTCGAGGAGACCCGCGACAGCGCGGCGCCGCCGTACTGGCCGCCACCGCAGGGCTGGCAGCCGCCGGACGCGCAGGAGCCGGCAGCGGCCGAGCCCGCGCCGGTGGAGCCCGCGGCCGCCGATCCGCCGTACTGGCCGCCGCCGCCGGGCTGGCGACGCCCGCCATCCGCGGGCGGGGGCGCCGGCGGGGGCGATGGCGACCGCGACGACGACGAGCCGCCCCGCCTCCCGGGGGTCCCGCACGGGTGAGGCTCATCGTCGCGCTGCTGGCGTGCGCGCTGGTGTGCGCCGCGGCGGCCGCCGTCGCGCCCGCGAGCGCCGGAGCTCCGGACGGGCGGGCCGCCGACCGCGCCCGCGAGCAGGCGCGCGACGTCCTGTCGGAGCGGCGCTTTCAGCCGGTCGGCGTCGAGTCGCCGCTGCGCAGCGTGCGCGAGCGCATCGGCGCGGCGCTGCGGCCGGTCGGGCGCCCGTTCCGGGCGGCGTTCGAGTGGGTCGCCGGCTGGCTGCCCGGCGGCAACGGCGCGCTCTGGGGGTTGCTCGCCCTGCTCGTGTTCGCCGGGATCGGCGTCCTCGCCGCGCGGGTCGCGCGGCGGCGGGCAGGCGCGCAGCCCGGTGACGACGAGGGCGGTGGTGCGCGCGGGCGCGTCAGCAGCTCGCGCCTGCGCTCGCAGGCCGACCGTGCCGAGCGCGACGGCGATCTCGAGCTCGCGCTGCGGCTGCGCTTCCGGGCCGGGCTCGTCGAGCTCGACAGCCGTGAGCTCATCGAGCTGCGCCCGGCGCTGACGAACCGCGAGCTGTTGCGCGACGTGCCGTCGCCGACGCTCGCGGGCCTCGTCGACGGCTTCGAGGCCGTCGCCTACGGCGGCCGCCCGGCGGTCCCCGACGACATCGACGACGCGCGCGAGGGCTGGCCGCGCGTCCCCGACGAGGCGGCCTCGCGATGAGGGAGCTGCTGCCCAGGAGCGCCGGCGGCCGCTTCGCCCTCGGGGTCGTCGTGTTCCTCGTCGCGATCAACCTCGTCGCGGTGCTCATCTCGAGCGTCCGGCCGCAGCCCAGCGGGGAGGACGCCTCCGCCTACGCGACGCAGCCGCAGGGCGTCGCCGCCTACGCCGAGCTGCTGCAGCGCAACGGCCATCCGGTCCGCTATCTGCGCGAGCCGCTCGACGAGGCGCGCCTGGATCCCTCCGCGACGCTCGTCGTGCTCGACGCGCCCGCCCTGGACGGCGGCGAGCGCTCCGCGCTGCGGCGCTTCCTGCGCGGCGGCGGCCGGCTCGTCGCCGGTGGCGAGGACGCCGGCCGCGGGATCCTCGCCCGGCCGCCGCTGTGGACGCCCGACGGGCAGCTGCTGACCGGCCCGACGAACCCGGTGCCCGAGACGCGCGACGTCCGCCTCGTCTCCAGCGACGGGGGCGGCGGCTTCGCATCGCTCGGCGGGTCGGTCGGGGCGCTCGGCGAGCGCGGCGTGCTGCTCGCCGTCGCGCAGGCGGGCCCCGGCCGCGCGCTGCTGCTCGCCGACACGTCGCCGCTGCACAACCGGCTGCTCGCGAGCACCGACAACGCGGCGCTCGGGCTCGCGCTCGCGGGGCCGTCGCGGCGTCCGGTCGTCTTCGCCGAGTCGGTCCACGGCTTCGGGCGCGCGAGCGGACTGGCCGCGATCCCGTCGCGCTGGCGCTTCGCGCTGGCGATCGCCCTGCTCGCAGCGGTGCTGTGGCTGCTGTCGCAGGCGCGGCGGCTCGGGCCGCCGGAGGAGGACGGCGGCGATCCCGTCCCCGCCCGCCTCGAGCACGTCGACGCGCTGGCGCTCGCGCTGCGCCAGGTGAAGGATCCGGCGGCCGCCGTCGAGCCCGTCCGGGCCGCCGCGCGCGCCGGGGCGCTGGGCTACGAGGAGGACGAGATCACGGCGCTCGTCGGCGAGGATGGGGCCGAGCGAGGGCGCGCACTGGCGAGAGGACGGCGATGAGGGAGCTCTACGAGCGGTTGGCGGGGGAGGTCGGCAAGGTCGTCGTCGGCCAGGAGGAGGTCGTCCGCGGCGTCGTCACGGGGCTCGCGGTCGGCGGTCACGTGCTGCTCGAGGGCCCGCCGGGGGTCGCCAAGACGCTGCTGGCCAGCGCGGTCGCCCGCGCGCTCGGGCTCGAGTTCCGCCGCGTCCAGTTCACGCCCGACATGCTCCCGTCCGACCTCACCGGCACGAACACGCTGCGCGGCGGCGAGCTGGCGTTCCGCCCGGGCCCGGTCTTCACGAACCTCCTGCTCGCCGACGAGATCAACCGCACGCCGCCGAAGACGCAGGCCGCGCTGCTGGAGGCGATGCAGGAGGGCCAGGTGTCCGTCGACGGCCTGAGCCGCGCGCTGCCCGACCCGTTCCTCGTCGTCGCGACGCAGAACCCGATCGAGTACGAGGGCACCTATCCGCTGCCCGAGGCCCAGCTCGACCGCTTCCTCATGAAGATCGAGGTCTCCTACCCGCCCGCCGAGGGCGAGCTGCGGATGCTGCGCCTCGCTCGCGAGGGGCTGCGGCCGGCGTCGCTGGAGGACGTCGCGATCGTCGCCGACGCAGCCGATGTGCGCGCCGCCCGCGCGGCACGTCGACGTCGTGACGGTCTCCGACGAGGTCGCCGCCTACCTCATCGCGGTCGTCCGCAAGACCCGCGAGCTGCCGAGCGTCCAGCTCGGCGCCAGCCCGCGCGCGGCCGTCCACCTCCTCGTGGCGGCCAAGGCGCAGGCGCGGCTCGCCGGCCGGGACTTCGTGACGCCCGACGACGTCGCCGGGATCGCCGGCGCCGTGCTCGGGCACCGGCTCGTGCTGCGCGCCGAGGCCGAGCTCGAGCGCTACACGCAGGCCGACGCCGTTCGCACCGCGCTCGAGTCGGTGCCCGTGCCGCGATGACGGCGCGGCCGGCCTGCACCGCGGTCGGCGGCTCGCGATGAGCCCGACGCCGCGCGCCGCGGCGGTGCTGGCGGGCATCGCGCTCGTGGCGATCGCGCTCGGCCCGATCCCGGCCGGGCTGCTCGCGGCGGGGCTCGCGGGCGCCGTGCTCGCCGATGCGCTCGCCGCGCGGCGCGCGCCGGCCGCGGGCCGCCGGGCGCCCAGCGATCGTCGCCCGCGGCGTCCCGGCGCCGCTCGCGGTCGAGGTCCCGGCCGCCGTCGGCCGCCGGGCGCTGGTTCGCCAGCCGCGCCTGCCGCAGGTCGAGGTCACCCCGCAGGAGGCGCGCGGCGGGCTGGACGCGCAGGTCATCGGCCGCCGCCGCGGGCGCTGGACGCTGCCGGCCGCCGCCGTCCGCGTCACCGGCCCGCTCGGCCTCGCGACGTGGGACCAGCGCGCCGGGTCCGACGAGGAGCTGCTCGTCTACCCCGACCTGCCGGCCGCGCGCCGGCTCGCGCTCGCGGTGCGCGCGGGGAGCTTCCGCGAGTCCGGCCACCGCACCCGCGGGCCGCTCGGGCTCGGCACGGAGTTCGAGTCGATCCGCGACTACCTGCCCGACGACGACATCCGCCAGGTCAACTGGCCGGCGACGGTGCGCCTCGGGCGGCCGATGAGCAACCAGTACCGCATCGAGCAGGACCGCGACGTCATCTGCGTCCTGGACTGCGGGCGCCTCATGGCGGCGCCGCTGAGCGGGGGCGCGACCCGCCTCGACGCGGCCGTCGATGCCGCGACCGCCGTCGGCCTCGTCGCCGACGAGCTCGGCGACCGCTGCGGCACGGTCGCCTTCGACGCGAAGGTGCACCGGCGCCTGACGCCGCGCCGGCGCGGGGGCGAGGCGCTCGTGCGCGCGGTCTTCGACCTCCAGCCGGCGCCGGTGGACTCCGACTACGAGCTGGCCTTCCGCATGATCGCGTCGTCGAAGCGGGCGCTCGTCATCGTCTTCACCGATCTCATCGAGGAGGTCGCCGCCCGCTCGCTCGTCATGGCGGTGCCGGTGCTCGCCCGGCGCCACGAGGTCGTCATCGCGGGCGTCGTGGACCCCGACCTCGATGCGGTGCTGCGCACGCGGCCCGCGCAGGTGCTCGACGTCTACCGCTCGGCGGCGGCGCTCGACGTCCTCGCCGCGCGAGAGCGCGCGGCCGCGAGCGTGCGGGGCGCCGGCGCGCGCGTGCTCGAGACGCATCCGACGGCGCTCGCGCGGGCCTGCGTCGGGGCGTACCTCAGCGCGAAGTCGCGGGCGCGGCTGTGACTCGTGGACGCGGGCGCCCGCGGACGAGCACGAGCGACCAGTACAGCGCCCCGACGCCGACGCCGAGGACGATCCCCGGGACGAGGCCGAAGCCCGCGCGGGTGACGAAGCCCTCGATGATCCCCGCGAGGACGACCCACGGGATCGTGCCGAGGACGATCGCGATCGCGGGGCGCGCCTCCTCGGTGAGCGCGCGGGCGCGGGGCCGCGGGCCGGGGGCGACGATCGCGTGGCCGATGCGCAGGCCGGCCGCCGCCGCGACCGCGATGCAGGACAGCTCGATGACGCCGTGGGCGGTGACGAACTCGACGATCTCGGCGCCGTTGCCGTTGGCGATCGCGCCGCCGGTGATCGCGCCGAGGATCGCGCCGTTGTAGGCGAGCACGACGACGGTCCCGAGGCCGAGCAGGATCCCGGCCGCGAATGCGAGGAACGTCACCTGGATGTTGTTCGTCATGACCGCCGTCGAGAACGCGGCCGTCTCGGAGGCGGTCATCCCGGTGTCGCCGATCGGCTCGACCGCCCCGCGGAACTGGCCGGGCACGATCCCGACGGCGCCGCTCGGATCGCTCAGCGCCCAGAGGCCCGCCAGCACGGCGGGCCCGAGCAGCAGCGCGATCGCGAGCGCCAGCAGGCCCGGCCGCTCGCGCACGCGCACCCAGTACGTGCGGGTCAGGAACGTCCGCAGCGACTCGCGGCGCGGCTCGTCGGCGTAGACCGTGGTGCGGGCGCGGGCGACGAGCGACTCCAGGCGGGCGACGACCGGATCGCCCGGGTGGCCGCGACGGGCGAGCGCGAGATCGGCGGCCGCGCCGCGGTAGAGCGCCCCGAGGCGCAGGACGGCCGCCGCGGTGCGGCGGGCGCGGCGGGGCGCACGCAGCAGCTCGTCGAGCTCGCGCCAATCTCCTTCTCGCTCCCGGATGAAACGGTCTACCTTCACGTCGTGCGGTACGAGGATCGCATCACCATCCCCACGCCGGAAGGCGTGGCGCTCGAGCTGACGCTCGCGGGGCTGGGATCGCGCGCGATCGCCGGGGCGATCGACCTCGCGCTCAAGGGCGTGACCGTGATCCTCCTCATCATCGTCCTCGCGGCGGTCTTCGGCGGCGCGGCGCTCCTGCTGCTGCCGGCCGCGGGCCTCGCGATGCTCGCCTACGACGTCGGCTTCGAGACGCTCGGGGGCGGGCGCACGCCGGGCAAGCGGATGAACGGGCTGCGCGTCGTGCGCGCGAGCGGGCGCCCGGTGGACTTCACGTCGAGCATGATCCGCAACGTCCTGCGGCTCGTCGACGGCCTGCCGCTGAGCTACGTCCCGACGATCGTCTCGATCGTGCTGACGCGCCGCAACCAGCGCCTCGGCGACCTCGCCGCGGGCACGATCGTCATCCGCGAGCGCCATGCGGCCGACGAGCGCCAGTGGGGTCCGCCGGTGCGACCCCCGAACCGCGCGGCGGCCGGCGCGCACTGGGACGTCAGCGCGGTCCCGGCGCAGGACCTCGCGACGGTGCGCGCGTTCCTCGAGCGCCGCCACGGCCTGGCGAAGGACGCGCGCGCCCGGCTCGCGGCCCAGCTCGACGGCGCGCTGCGCCCGCGCGTCGGCGGCGCGGACGAGAGCGATCCCGAGCGCTTCCTCGAGATCCTCTACGACGCCAAGCGGGCGCGCGGGGGATAGGTCGTGGAGCTCGGACTCGACGGCAAGGCCTGCATCGTCACCGGCGCGACGAGCGGCATCGGCCTCGCGACGGCGCGGATGCTCGAGGACGAGGGCGCGCGCGTGCTGCGGGTCGCGCGGACGGGCGACGACGACGTGTTCGCCGCCGACGTCACGAAGCCGGCCGACGCCGAGCGCATCGTCGCGGCCTGCGTCGAGCGCTTCGGCGCCGTCGACGTGCTCGTCAACAACGCGGGGACGAGCTTCGTGCGCTCGCTCGAGGAGCTGTCCGACGACGACTGGCAGTCGCAGTGGGAGCTGCACGTCATGGGCCCGATGCGGCTCATGCGGGCCGCCGGGGCGCGGATGGCGCAGGCCGGCGGCGGGCGGATCGTCAACGTCTGCTCGTCGGCGGGCAAGCGGCCGTCGCTGACGAACCCCGCCTACGCGGTGACGAAGGCGGCGCAGCTCTCGCTCTCGCGGGTGTTCGCCGACCGCTACGCGTCCGACGGCGTGCTCGTCAACGCGGTCGCGCCGGGGGCGGTGTCGTCGCCGCTGTGGACGGCCGACGGCGGGCTCGCCGACCAGGCCGCCGCGGCGCGCGGGATCACGCGCGAGGAGGCGCTGGAGGGGCAGAGCGCGAAGATCCCGCTCGGGCGCTTCGCCGAGCCGGAGGAGATCGCCGCGGTCGTCGTCTTTCTCTGCTCCGCGGCCGCGAGCACCGTCACCGGCGCCGCCTGGTCGGCCGACGGCGGGACGTTCGCGAGCATCATCTGACGCGCGGGCCGCAGCGGTCGGCCTGCTAGAAATTCCGGCCTCATGGCTGTGGACACGAGCGCCGTCGGCAAGACCTACCCCGCCACGACCTACGCGGTCGGGCGCGAGAAGATCCGCGAGTACGCGTACGCGGTGGGGGAGAGCAACCCGCTGTACCTCGACGTCGAGGCGGCCCGCGCGGCGGGCCACGACGATGTCGTCGCGCCGCCGATGTTCGCCGTCGTCTACTCGCTGCCCGCCGTCGCGCCGGCGTTCTTCGACCCCGACGTC
The DNA here is from genome assembly GCA_963830085.1 of uncultured Actinomycetes bacterium. Taxonomy (GTDB): domain Bacteria; phylum Actinomycetota; class Thermoleophilia; order Solirubrobacterales; family Solirubrobacteraceae; genus CADCVQ01. The sequence goes on from CAWHLF010000009.1 coordinate 46,353, forward strand.
GGCATCGACTTCGCCCGGATGGTCCACGGCGGCCAGGAGTTCGAGTGGGGCCCGCTCGTCGTCGCGGGCGACGAGATCTCGACGACGACGAAGGTCAGCGACATCGCCGAGCGCGGCGCCAACGGCTTCTTCGTCTTCGAGTCGACGTCGACCAACCAGCGCGGCGAGACGGTCTGCGTCGGGCGCTGGACGAACATCGTGCGAGGCGGCTGAGCATGGCGCTCGCTCCCGGCGACGAGATCGCCCCGCTGAAGGTCACGCCCGACAAGTACCTGACGATCCGCTACGCGGGGGCCTCGGGCGACTTCAACCCGATCCACGTCGACGAGGACTTCGCCAGGGCCGTCGGCCTGCCCGGCAAGATCCTCCACGGCCTGTACTCGATGGCGCAGGTCGCCCGCGCCCAGACGGACGCCGGCGGCGGCCCGCAGTCGCTCCAGCGCCTGAGCGTGAACTTCCGCGGCATGGGGCTGCCCGAGACCGAGCTGACGGTCACCGGCACGGTGAGCGACGTGCAGGACGGCGTCGCGACGATCGCCACGAACTGCGAGCAGAACGGCAAGCTCATCATCCGCAACGGCGAGGCGCGGCTACGGGTCGAGGGCTAGCGCCCGGCGCGGGTGCTCGACGAGCCGGCGGCACGGCGCTCGTACAATCGACGTCGATGCTCACACCGCGCCAAGAGCTCATCCTGCGCAAGGTCGTGCTCGCCTACCAGGCGACCGTGCAGCCCGTGGCGTCGCGGACGCTCGCGGCCGATCCCGAGCTGCAGGCCGGCCCGTCGACCGTCCGCCACGAGCTCGCCCAGCTCGAGGAGCACGGGCTGCTCGCCCATCCGCACACCTCTGCCGGGCGCGTCCCGACCGACTCCGGCTTCCGCTATTTCGTCGACCGGCTGCTGCCGGCCACGCGCGCCGGGGCGACGGTCGAGCTCGCGCTCACCCGCCGCGAGGTCGACGAGGCCATGCGCCTGACGACCGAGACGCTCTCGCAGGTGACGAGCCTCCTCGCCGTCGTCTCGGCCCCGCCGCTGGAGACCGCCACGATCCGCCACATCGAGGTCCTGCCGCTGCAGCCGCAGATCGTCATGGTCGTGATCATCACCTCGACGGGCGGCGTCTCCAAGCGCGTCCTCGCCTTCGACTCGCCGGTCGACAACGGCCTCGTCTCGTGGGCCGCCGAGTTCCTCAACGAGGAGCTCGTCGGGCTCGGGCTCGGCGCCCGCAAGCTCCAGGCGCGCATCGCCGACCCGCGGCTGCCCCAGACCGAGCGCACGTTCCTCGACCACATCCGCCCGGCCTTCACCGAGCTGGCCGCGACCGCCGAGGACTCCCTCTACGTCGACGGCGCCGCGCGGCTGCTCTCCGAGCACCGCTTCCAGGACCTCTCGCAGATCAACGAGCTCATGCGCCTGCTCGAAGGACGCGTCGCCCTGCTGGAGCTCCTCCAGCTGGCGCTCGAGGAGCGCGACGTCATCGTCCGCATCGGGACCGAGAACACCGCGCCCGCCCTGCGCTCGCTGGCGATGGTCACCGCCGGCTACGGCCTGCCGCTGCGCCGGCTCGGGACGGTGTCGCTCATCGGTCCCGTCGCGATGGACTACGGCGAGACGATCGGGGTCGTGCGCGACGCGGCCTCGCAGCTCTCGCGCTTCGTCGAAGACGTCTACGACCAGTCGTGAAGCGCGACGCCTACGAGGTGCTCGGCGTCGGCCGCAACGCCGACGAGGCCGAGGTCAAGAAGGCGTTTCGCAAGCTCGCGCGCGAGCTGCATCCCGACGTCAACAACCACGACCCGCAGGCCGAGGAGAAGTTCAAGGAGGCCGCCGAGGCCTACGAGATCCTCTCCGACGCCGACCGCCGCCAGGTCTACGACCGCTACGGCCACGACGGCCTGCGCCGCGGCGGCCAGAGCCCGAACTTCGAGGGCTTCGGCTCGATCTCGGACCTCTTCGAGGCGTTCTTCGGCGGCGGCTTCGGCGGCGGCGGTGGCGGCGGCTTCTCGGCCCCGCGCAGCGGCGGCGACGCGGCCGTCGAGGTCGAGGTCGACCTCGAGCAGGCCGCGAGCGGCGGGGCGATCGACGTCACGTACGAGGTCGTCGACCGCTGCGAGCGCTGTCACGGCAACGGCGCCGAGCCCGGCACCCCGATCAAGACGTGCGACCGCTGCGGCGGCAACGGCGTCCTGCAGGCGGTCAGCCGCACGCCGTTCGGCCAGGTCGCGCGGGCCGTCGCCTGCGACGTCTGCGGCGGCGACGGCAAGGTCGCCGAGCGGGCGTGCACGCGCTGCACCGGCCGCGGCCGCGAGGTCCTCACGCACGCCGTCAGCGTCGATCTGCCGGCCGGCATCGACACCGGTCAGCGCATCCGCCTGACGGGCCGCGGGCACGCCGGCGAGGCGGGCGCCCCGTCCGGCGACCTCTACGTCGGGGTCACGATCCGCCCGCACGACCGCTTCATCCGCGACGGCAACGACCTCGTCACGGTGCTCGATCTCGCCGCCCCGCTGGCGGCGCTCGGCACGAAGGTCGAGGTGCAGACGCTCGAGGGCGCCGAGGATCTCCACATCCGCCCCGGCACGCAGCCGGGCGAGACGGTCGAGCTGCGCGGCCGCGGGATGCCGATCCTGCGCCGCCCCGGCCGCCGCGGCGACCTGCGCGTCGTCGTCAACGTCGTCATCCCGCGCCAGCTCAACGACGTCCAGCGCAAGCTCCTCGGCCAGCTCGCCGACTCGATGACGGACGCGAACATGAAGACCGAGGAGTCGATGTTCGCGAAGCTCAAGCGCACGCTGCGGGTGTAGCAACGTGATCCGGCTCGCGCTGCGGGTCGCCAAGGCGGATGCCGAGATCGCCCTCGCCGAGCTGCTCGAGCTCGCGCCCGGCGGCGTCGAGGAGGTCGACCACGGCGAGACGATCGAGTACGCCGTCTACGGCGCGCCGGGCGAGCTGCCCGCGCTGCCGGACCTCCGCGCCGCGGCCGGCGACGCGCTCGTCGACATCACGACGACCGAGGTCGCCGACGACTGGGCGTCGCGCTGGCGCGACTTCCACCGCCCGCTGACGATCGGCGACCGCCTCCACGTCCGCCCGCCGTGGACCGAGCCGCCGCCCGCCGCCGCCGGCCTCGTCGACATCGTCATCGACCCCGCCCAGGCCTTCGGCACCGGCGCGCACCACACGACGCGCATGTGCCTCGAGGCGCTGCTCGAGCTCGAGCCCGCGGGAGCGTTCATGGACCTCGGCTGCGGCTCGGGCGTCCTGGCGATCGCCGCCTGCAAGCTCGGCTGGGAGCCGGTCGCCGGGGTCGATCACGAGCACGAGTCGGTCACCGCGACGCTCGACAACGCCCGCGTCAACGCGGTCGACGTCGCCGCGCGCCACCACGACCTCCTGCGCGGCGGGCCGGCACCGTCCGCGCCGACCGTCGCGGCGAACCTCGTCCGCCCGCTGCTCGCCCACGTCGCGCAGGCCGGCTTCGACGGCGAGCCGCCGCGCGTGCTCGTCGTCAGCGGGCTGCTGCACGCCGAGGCCGACGAGATCGCGGCGGCGTTCGGGCGCCACGGGCTGCGCGAGCGCGGGCGGCGCGTTCAGCGGCGAATGGGCCGCGCTGACGCTCACGCGCACGTAGCACGCAGTTCGCGCCAGATAGCCTCCACGGATGGCCTGGAACGTCGTCATCGCAGGTGGCGGGTTCGGCGGTTTCTACGCCGCCAAGACCCTCGCGAAGGTGCTCGAGCCCCAGAGCGCGCGGGTGCGCCTCGTCACCGCCGACAACTTCATGCTCTACACGCCGCTGCTGCCGGGGGCCGCGGCCGGGACGCTCGAGCCGCGCCACGTCGTCGTCCCGCTGCGCGAGGAGCTCGATCCCTCGATCCACCTGCGCCTCGCGGACATCACCGGCGCCTCGCCGGAGCGCAACGTCGTGCACATCCGCACGATCGACGGCAAGGACGAGGAGCTGACCTACGACCAGCTCGTCGTCTCGCTCGGCTCCGTCAGCCGGACGCTCCCGATCCCCGGGCTCGCCCAGCACGGCATGGGCTTCAAGTCGCTGCCCGAGGCGATCGCGCTGCGCAACCACGTCATCCGCACGCTCGAGGTCGCCGAGACGCTCGAGGACGGCGACGACCGCGCGCGAGTACCTGACCTACGTCTTCGTCGGGGCCGGCTACGCGGGCCTCGAGGGGCTCGCCGAGCTGCAGGACTTCACCGCCGACGTCATGGACCTCTACCCGCGCTGCCGGGTGACCGGGATGCGCTGGATCCTCGTCGAGGCGACCGAGCGCGTCATGCCCGAGATCGGCCCGAAGCTCGCCGAGTTCGCCGTGCGCGAGCTGCGCGGCCGGGGAATCGAGATCCGCACGAAGCCACGACGCTCGACGAGGTGACGGCCGGCAGCGCGCGCCTCAGCGACGGCGAGGTCGTCCCGACGCGCACGCTCGTCTGGACCGCGGGCGTCAAGCCCCATCCGGTCGTCGCCCGCTTCGGCCTGCCGCTCGACGACCGCGGCCGGATCGTCACCGACAACCGCCTGCAGGTACCGGGCTTCGAGAACGTCTGGGCGATCGGCGACTGCGCCGCGGTGCCCGATCCCGCGCGCAAGGGGATGCCCTGCCCGCCGACCGCCCAGCACGCGATCCGCCAGGGCCGCGTCGTCGGCCGCAACGTCGCGGCGGCGCTCGCCGGGACGGGCCGCGCGCGGAAGTTCACGTACAAGACGAAGGGCGTCTTCGTCGACATGGGACGGCGCAAGGCCGTCGCGACGACCGGCCCGATCACGTGGAGCGGCACGCCCGCGTGGCTGCTGGCCCGCACCTACCACCTCGTGATGATGCCGGGCGCCGGGCGCCGCGCCCGGCTGCTCGTCGACTGGAACATCGGGCTGCTCTTCGGCCGCGACACCGCGGAGCTCGGCCGCCTCGGGACGGCCGCGAAGCTCGCCGACGAGGCGACCAACGGCGCCGTCCCCGCGGAGAGCGCGCCCGCACCGTTATCGATGTGACACATCTGGCAACCGCGTTTGTGGGTAGGTCACCAAAATGCGAGCCATCCTTATTGGTGCAGTGTGCGTCACATCGATCGCGGTCCTCGGCTGCGGTGCAGATGAGCAGAGCGGCGAGGAGAAGCGCGTCCGCGCCGTCGTCCAGGAGGTCATGACGACCACCGACCCGAGCGCTGTGCACGCGCCTGGTGACGCGGCCGCTTCCTCGAGCAGACGACGGCGCAGCGCGGCCGGGCCGCCGAGCGCAGCTGCCGCCGGGACGCCGACGACGTCGGCGCGAAGAAGCTGTCGATCGACGACGTGTCGGTCGACGGAGCGCGCGCCGAGGCTGAGATCAGCCCGAGCGGCGGGCGCTTCCGTTCGAGAAGGCGACGCTCGAGCTGCGCCAGGCCGACGACCGCTGGAAGGTCGACCGCCTGAGCACCGGCACGCTGGACCGCGACGCGTTCGAGCGCGAGATGCGCGAGCAGGTGGCCGAGGAGGGCCTCGGCCGGGATGCCGGCCGCTGCGTGGTGCGCGACCTCTCGCGCACGAGCGACGACGAGATCGTGCGGGCATACGTCGACCCCGAGCCGCGCGTGCTGATCGTGCCGATCCTCGTGTGCACGATCCGCGCCGAGCTCGTCGACGTGGATCTGCCCGCGAGCCTCGTCAACTGCATCATGCGCGACGCCAGGCGGGAGCTCACGACCGGCGCGCTGGGCCGCAAGCTCGCCGAGGACCCGGCCAACATCAGCTTCCTTCAGGGCGAGGCCGGCCAGCGCTTCGGAGCCCGGCTGGCGAGGGCCTGCGTGCGCAAGCTGAATCTCAGCAGCGCGTGACGGGCAGCGTCCGGCCGGCGCGTATGCTGGGTGGCAGATGACGCTGGCCGACACGGTGAAGCAGGATCTCGCCGCCGCGATGAAGGCGGGCGAGAGGGATCGTGTCGGCGCTTTGCGGCTCGTGCTCAGCGAGCTGCAGAAGGCCGCGAAGGAGGGCGGCGGCGACGAGCTCGCCGTCCTGCGCCGCGAGCGCAAGCGCCGGCTGGAGTCCGCCGGCGCCTTCCGCGACGCCGGCCGGGACGAGCTCGCGACCGGCGAGGAGGCCGAGGCGAAGCTCATCGAGTCCTACCTGCCGGCGCAGCTCGACGAGGACGCGCTGCGCGCGATCGTCGCCGCGGCCGTCGCCGAGACCGCCGCCTCGTCGCCGAAGGACATGGGCGCGGTCATGAAGGTCGCGATGGCGAAGGCGGCCGGCAACGCGGACGGCAAGCAGGTCTCGGCGCTCGTCCGGGAGGCGCTCGGTGCGTAGCCAGATCGAGCTCTCCAACGAGGCCGCCACGGAGCTCGCCGGCAGCGGCGACGCCGTCCTGCGCGCGCTCGAGGGCCACGTCGAGTGCGACCTCTACCTCCGCGGCAACGTCGTGACGCTCGACGGCGAGCCCGAGGCCGTCGCCGCCGCCGAGGTCGTCGTGCGCGAGCTCGCCTCGCTCATCGAGCAGGGCCACGACATCGCGCCGGGCACGATCGCGGCGGTCACCGGCGCGCTGGACCAGCACCGCTCGCCGGCGGAGATCCTCGAGGACGTCGTCTGGCGCCACCGCTCCAAGCAGGTCGCGCCGAAGACCGTCAACCAGAAGCGCTACGTCGACTCGATCCGCCGCAACACGATCACCTTCGGCATCGGGCCCGCCGGCACCGGCAAGACGTTCCTCGCCGTCGCGCTCGCCGCCGCGGCGCTGAGCCGCCGCGAGGTCAACCGGATCATCCTCACGCGCCCCGCCGTCGAGGCCGGCGAGCGCCTCGGCTTCCTGCCCGGCGACCTCATGGCGAAGATCGACCCGTACCTGCGCCCGCTCTTCGACGCGCTGCACGACATGCTCGACGCCGAGAAGGTCGCGACGTACCTCGAGCGCGGCCAGATCGAGGTGGCGCCGCTGGCCTTCATGCGCGGGCGCGCGCAGCCGGTCGACCGGCACGTCATGACGCCGACCGGATCGCAGGCGATCGGGACGCTGCGGGTCGGCGACCTCGTCATCGGCTCGGACGGGCGCCCGACGCCCGTGCTCGGCGTCTTCCCGCAGGGAACGCGCGACGTCTTCGAGGTGCGCGCCCAGGACGGAGCGTCGACGCTGTGCTGCGCCGAGCACCTTTGGACGGTGCGGACCCCGGAGGACCGGCGCCGCGCCAAGCCCGCTCGGACGCTGCGCACCGACGAGATGGCCGGGCGTCTGCGCCGCGCCCACCAGCATCGCTTCGAGCTCCCGCTCGTCAGCGCGCCGGTCGAGTTCGAGCCGCAGGACGTTCCGCTCGATCCCTACGCCCTCGGCCTGCTGCTCGGCGACGGCTGCCTGACCGCGAGGACGACGCCGACGTTCACGACAGCGGATCCGGAGCTCGCCATCGCGCTCGAGGCGCTGCTCGACGGGATCGAGCTGCGGCGCAAGACCGGCGTCGACTACGTCCTGCGCAACGAGAACGGCCACCGCGGCGGCGTCATCGTCGCCAACCCGGTGACTGCGGCGCTGCGCGAGCTCGAGCTCGCCGGGACGCGCTCGTCGACGAAGTTCATCCCGCGCAGCTACATGCACAACAGCGCGACCGCACGGATCGCGCTGCTCCAGGGGCTGCTCGACAGCGACGGCGGTCCGGTCACCCAGCGCGACCGCAGCTGCCGGATCCAGTACACGACGTGCTCACCGCGCCTGCGCGACGACGTCACCTGGCTCGTGCGTTCGCTCGGCGGCGTCGCCTACTGGCGAACCCGGCCCGCCGCGGGCCGCAACCCGGGTCGCGCCCGCGGCCGCGACGTGCATCACCGTTCGGATGCGCACATCCTCGAGATCAGGCTTCCTGAGAGCGTCCAGCCGTTCCGCCTCGCACGCAAGCGCGAGACCTACCGCAGCCACGGTGGCGGGCGCCCGATGCGCTTCGTGACGAGCATCGAGCCCGCGGGCACGGCCGAGACGGTCTGCATCCAGGTGGCCGCGGCCGATTCGCTCTACGTGACCGACGACTTCCTCGTCACGCACAACACCCTGAACGACAGCTTCATCATCCTCGACGAGGCGCAGAACACGACGCCCGAGCAGATGAAGATGATCCTCACGCGCCTGGGCTTCAACTCGCGCATGGTCGTGACGGGCGACATCACCCAGATCGACCTGCCCAAGAACGAGGGCTCCGGCCTCGTCGTCGTCGCCGACATCCTCGAGGGCATCGAGGGAATCGACTTCATCCGCTTCGGCGGCGAGGACGTCGTCCGCCACCGGCTCGTCCAGCGGATCGTCGAGGCCTACGCGGTGCACGCGGAGAACAAGACGTCCGAGCTGCGGTCCGCCGAAACCCGCCGACGCGCTTGACGTCCGGCGGCCCGGACCAGCAGCTCGAGATCGAGGTCCTCGGGCCGAGCCGGGTCGTGCTCGACGAGGTCGAGCGGCTCGTCGCGCTGGCGCTCGCGTCGGCGGGCATCGAGTCCGGCCACGTCGCGGTCGAGTTCGTCAGCGCCGAGCGGATCACGGAGCTCAACGCCGAGCACCGCGGCAAGCACGAGCCCACCGACGTCCTGTCGTTCCCGATCGACGGCGCCGACCCGTCGCCGGGCCCGCGCGAGCTCGGCGACATCGTCATCTGCCCGCCGCACACGGCCGACCTGCGCGAGGCGATCGTCCACGGCGCGCTGCACCTCGCCGGGATGGACCACGAGACCGACGACGGCGAGATGCTCGCGATGCAGCGCGAGATCATGGCCTGGGTGACGCCCGGCCCGCCCCGATGAGCTCCACCCGCGCCGGCTTCATCGCGCTGGCCGGCCGCCCGAACGTCGGCAAGTCGACGCTCGTCAACGCGATCGTCGGCGAGAAGGTCGCGATCGTCTCCGACAAGCCGCAGACGACGCGCCGCGCGATCCGCGGCATCGCGATGCGCGGCGACCGTCAGCTCGTGCTCGTCGACCTGCCCGGCGTCCAGCGCCCCCGCGACGCGCTGACCCAGCGCATGCAGTCGCGCGTCGAGCGCGAGCTCGCCGACTCCGACGGCGCGCTGCTCGTGCTCAACGGCGAGCAGGGCGTCGGTCCAGGCGACCGCTTCATCGCCGCCGCGCTCGCGAGCACCGACGTGCCGGTCACGATCGCCGTCAACAAGGTCGACCGCCTCGACCGCGCCCACGTGCTCGGCGCGCTGCACGCGGCGTCCGAGCTCGGCATCGGCGACGACATCTTCCCGATCTCCGCGCGCAAGGGGAACGGGATCGAGCCGCTCGTCGAGCATCTCTCGGGCCTGCTGCCCGAGAGCCCGTTCCTCTTCGATCCCGGCGACGCCTCCGATCAGCCGGAGTCCGTCGTGATCGCCGAGCTCATCCGCGAGCAGATCCTGCGGCGGACGTTCCAGGAGGTGCCGCACGCCGTCGAGGTCGTCGTCGAGGACGTCGACGACGCGCGCGCGGACCTCATCCGCATCCGGGCGCTGGCGTGGGTCGAGGCCGAGTCCCAGAAGGGGATCCTCGTCGGCGCGCAGGGATCGATGATCAAGGCGATCGGGACGGCGGCGCGGCGCGAGCTCGAGCGCCATCTCGGCACGCGGGTCTACCTCGACCTCTCCGTGCGCGTGCGACGCCGCTGGCGCGCCGACGACGCGCTGCTCGACCGCCTCGGCATCGAGTAAGAAGCCGCCGGGACCGGTCGCGCACCTAGCATGGCCGACCACATGACCGACCAGACGACAGACATCCTGCTCATCGGCGGCGGCATCGCCGGCGCCTGCGCCGCCGACGAGCTGCGCGCCGGCGGCTTCGACGGCTCGATCCTCCTCGTCACCCGCGAGATGGACGCGCCCTACCATCGCCCGCCGCTGACGAAGGGCTACCTCCAGGGCCGCGAGGACCGCGCCTCGACGCTCGTCAGGCCGGAGTCGTGGTACGCGGACAACGACGTCGAGCTGCGCACGCGCACGCCGGTCATGGACCTCGACCTCGAGGCGCGGACCGCGAAGCTCGGCCGCGAGCACGTCGGCTTCGGCCGGGCGCTGCTGGCCACGGGCGCCGGCATCCGCCGCCTCCAGGCGACCGGCGGGATGCGCGACGGCATCCACTACATCCGCGCGCTCGGCAACGCCGACAAGCTCCGCGGCGAGCTCGACGCGCGCCGAGCGCGTCGTCGTCGTCGGCGGCTCGTACATCGCGACCGAGGTCGCGGCCTCGATGACGGTGCTCGGCAAGCGCGTGACGCTCGTCATGCAGGAGGCGCTCCCGCTCGAGCGCGGGTTCGGGCCGGTCGCCGGGCGGTTCGCGCACGACCTGCTGACCTCGCACGACATCGAGATCGTCGCGTCCAGCGACGTCGTCGAGTTCGCGGGGCGAGGGCGCGGACGACGCGCCCGTGACCGCGGTCGTGACCGACGGCGGCCGCCGCATCGACGCCGACCTCGTCGTCGTCGGCGTCGGCGTGACGCCCGGACGTCATGCTCGCCCGCAAGGCCGGCCTCGAGCTCGGCGAGACCGGCGGCGTTGCCTGCGACGCGATGCTGCGCACGTCGGCCGAGGGCGTCTTCGCCGCGGGCGACATGTGCGAGTACGACAGCGTCGTGCACGGCCGGCGGCTGCGGATCGAGCACGAGGAGGTCGCCGCGGCGCAGGGCCGCCATGTCGCCCGCGCGATGCTCGGCTCCGAGGAGCCCTACGCCGAGGTGCCGTACTTCTGGTCGGACCACGCCGACTGGGCGACGCTCGAGTACGTCGGCCCCGCGCCGGGCTGGGACGAGGAGCTCGTCCACGGCGATCCGGCCGCCGGCGAGTTCAGCGTCTGGTACCTCCACGAGGGCCGCCTCGCCGGCGCGCTGGCGGTCGGGCGCTCGAACGACCTCGACGTCGCGCGCCGGCTGCTCGTCGACCGCGCCGGCGGCGACGCGGTGCGCGCGGCGCTGGCGCAGCTCTGAGTACCGGCGCTCGACCTAACTCAGCAGCGCGCCGACGAGGATCGCGACGCCGCTGGCGAGGATCAGCGGCGGGCCCGGGCCCATCGAGCTGTCGACGACCGCGTTCGCCAGCGCCCGCGCGATCGGGCCGCTGTCGCCCGTCTCGATGTCGATGACGTTCGACGCGTAGTAGACGAGCGCGGCGCCGCCCGCCGTGACGAGCAGCCCGAGCACGGCCAGGAGCTTGCGGGCGACGTTCAGCAGCGTGAGGATCAGCACCGCGACCGCGATCCCGACCGCCGCGGGCCAGGCGCTCGTCTCCAGGCCGGCGACCGTCCGCGAGCCCGGCGTGATCTCGGCGCTGACGACGTCGAGGTCGAGCGCCAGCGAGAGGCCCGTGACCGTCACCCACGGCAGCAGGACCGACAGCGCGAGGCCCGCGGCCCCGGCGAGCAGCAGAAGGCGTCCGGCGAACTTCATCCCCCGACCCCTACCCGGTCAAACGACGACCAGACCCACTGGACCTAGACTCCCCGGCCCATGGAGATCGTCTACGACGAGCGCGGCCTCGTGCCGGTCATCGTGCAGGACTGGCACACCGGCGAGGTGCTGACGCTCGCGTACGCCAACGCCGAGGCCGTCCGCCGCACGCGCGAGAGCGGGGAGCTGCACCTCTACAGCCGCTCGCGCCAGGAGCAGTGGCACAAGGGCGCGACGAGCGGCAACACGCAGGCCGTCAGGGCGCTGCGCCTGGACTGCGACGGCGACGCGCTGCTCGCGCTCGTCGAGCCGGCCGGCCCCGCCTGTCACACCGGCGAGCGCACGTGCTTCCACAACGGGGAGCTCGAGCCGCCCGCGCCGCACGAGGCGCTGCCGATCCTCGAGCGCACGCTCGCCGCGCGCGCCGCCGAGCGCCCCGAGGGCTCGTACACCGTCACGCTGCTCGAGGACCCGGCGCTCGCGGGGGAGAAGGTCCGCGAGGAGGCCGAGGAGGTCACCCGCGCCGCGCGCGAGGAGACCGACGACCGCGTCGACGACGAGGCCGCCGACGTCCTCTACCACCTCGCCGTGCTGCTGCGCGGGCGAGGACGCTCGCTCTCCGACGCGGCCGGCGTGCTCAATGACCGCCGCCGCTGACCGGACCGCCGCGGTCGCGACGGTGTCCGTCGAGCCGAGCCTCGACGAGGTCCGCGAGCTCGCCCGCGAGTACAGCCTCATCGCGCTGCGCCACAGCTTCATCGACGACACCGAGACGCCGGTGTCGGCCTTCTTGAAGCTCCGCGGCAGCGAGGCGCAGCGCACCCCGGCCTTCCTGCTGGAATCGGCCGAGCGCGGCCAGCAGGTCGGCCGCTACAGCTTCATCGGCGTGCGCCCGCGCAAGGTCGTGCGCTGGTCGCTCGGCGACGAGCCCGCCGACCCGTATGCCTTCGCGGCCGCCGAGGTCGCCAGCCATCTCCAGGCGCCGTGGCCGGACATGCCGCCGTTCGCGGGCGGCGCCGTCGGCTACTTCGGCTACGACCTCGTGCGGACGGTCGAGCCGCTCGGCGACCCGAACCCCGACCCCGTCGGGCTGCCGGACATGGCGCTCATGCTCTCCGACGTGCTCGTCGTCTTCGACCACCTCAAGCACACGATCAGCGTGCTCGTGAACGTCTACGCCGGCGCGGAGGACGGCGACCTCGCCGGCGGCTACGCGGAGGCGGCCGCGACGATCCGCGGCATCCGCGAGGCGCTCGCCGGCCCCGTGCCGCGCACCGAGCCGACGCCGGCGCGCGCGCTGCCGACGTTCACCCCGAACATGACGCGCGAGCAGTTCGAGGGCAACGTCGCCCGGATCGTCGAGTACATCCACGCCGGCGACGCCTTCCAGGTCGTGCCGTCGCAGCGCTGGTCGGCCGACCTCGACATCGACCCGTTCTCCGTCTACCGCGGGCTGCGCGTCGTGAACCCGAGCCCGTACATGTACTTCCTGGACTTCCTCGACTTCCAGGTCGCCGGCGCGTCGCCGGAGCCCGTGCTGACGGTCGCCGGCCGCCACGTCGCGACGCGCCCGATCGCCGGCACCCGCCCGCGCGGGGCGACGCTCGCCGAGGACGAGCAGATCGCCGAGGAGCTGCTCGCCGACGAGAAGGAGCGCGCCGAGCACGTCATGCTCGTCGACCTCGGCCGCAACGACCTCGGCCGCGTCTGCGAGTACGGGTCGGTCTCCGTCGACCGCTTCATGGCCGTCGAGACGTACTCGCACGTCATGCACATCGTCTCCAACGTCTCGGGCACGCTGCGCGGCGACGTCAGCGCGATGGACGCGCTGCGCTCGGTCCTGCCCGCGGGGACGCTGTCGGGCGCGCCGAAGGTCCGCGCGATGCAGATCATCGACGAGCTCGAGCCGATCAAGCGCGGCGGCTACGGCGGCGCGATCGGCTACCTCTCCTACACGGGCGACCTCGACACCTGCATCCACATCCGCACGGTCGTCATCAAGGACGGGCGGGCGCACGTCCAGGCCGGCGGCGGGACCGTCGCCGACGCCAAGCCCGACTACGAGTTCCGCGAGTCCGAGGCCAAGGCGCGGGCGGTCCTGCGCGCGATCGAGCTCGCCTGCAGGCAGGCGGACTGGCCATGACCTCCGTCCTCATGGTCGACAACTACGACTCGTTCACCTACAACCTCGTCCAGTTCCTCGGCGAGCTCGGGGCGGAGATGGAGGTCGTCCGCAACGACCGCGCGACGATCGACGAGCTGCTCGAGCGGGCTCCCGACCGGGTCGTCGTCTCACCCGGGCCGTGCACGCCCGACGACGCCGGGATCAGCCTCGAGGCGATGCGCCGCTTCCCCGAGGCCGGGATCCCGACGCTCGGCGTCTGCCTCGGCCACCAGTCGCTCGCGCAGGCGTTCGGCGGCGCGGTCGTCCGCGGCGAGCCCGTGCACGGCAAGACGAGCGAGATCTACCACGACGGCCGCACGATCTTCGCGGGCCTCCCGCCGACGCTGACCGTCGGGCGCTACCACTCGCTCGTCGTCGAGCGCGAGAGCCTGCCCGGCGTCTTCGAGATCTCGGCCGAGGGCGACGGGATCATCATGGCCATCCGCCACCGCGAGCTGCCCGCGGAGGGCGTGCAGTTCCACCCGGAATCCGTGCTGACCGACGACGGCATGGTCCTGCTGTCGAACTTCCTCGCCGGCGGGCAGAATCCCGCGTCATGACCGCCGATCGCGAGCCGCTGACCCGGACCTACCGCTTCGCGCTCGGCATCTGCAAGCCGATCGTGCGCTTCTGGGGCCGCCTCGAGGTCGAGGGCCTCGAGCACGTCCCGGCGGAGGGGCCGCTCATCATCGCCGGCAACCACGACAGCTACTGGGATCCCGTCGTCATCGGGATCGCCGCGATGAAGCGCCGTCAGATCCGGGCGCTGTCGAAGTCCTCGCTGTGGAAGGTCAAGGGGATGAGCAAGGTCCTCGACGGGATGGGGCAGATCCCGATCGTCCGCGGCACCGGCGACGCGGACGCGCTGGACCGCGCGATCAGCGAGCTGCGCGGCGGGGCCTGCATCGGCATCTTCCCCGAGGGCACGCGCAGCCTCGGGCGGACGCTGCGCCCGCGCAGCGGGATCGGGCGCCTCGTCGCGGCGGTGCCGGAGGCCGTGGTCGTGCCGGTCGCCGTCGAGGGCGCGACGGACATCCCGCGCTTCCCCAAGCGCCCGCGGCTTCGCGTCGAGTTCCTGGCGCCCGCCGAGGGCCTGCGCGCGGGCGAGTCGCCGGCCGACTTCGCCGCGCGCGTGACGGCGGACACGCGCGCGATCGCGCCGATCACGCCCGCCGGCCGCAAGCCGAAGGTCGCCGCCGACCCCGTAGACGGTTAGTCTGCGGCGCGCGCCGTGCCCGACCCCGTCCTCACCCGTGCGATCGATGCGGTCGCCTCAGGACATGACCTCAGCATCGACGAGGCCGCCGAGGTGCTCGCCGTCATCATGGCCGGCGGCGCCTCCGAGGCGCAGATCGCCGGACTGCTCATCGCGCTGCGCACGAAGGGGGAGACCGTCGACGAGATCGCCGGCCTCGCCCGGACGATGCGCTCGCTCGCGGCGCCCGTGACGACGAGCCGCGACCAGCTCGTCGACACCGCCGGGACCGGCGGCGGCCGGCCGACCTTCAACGTCTCCACGACGGCCGCCCTCATCGCGGCGGGCGCGGGCTGCGCCGTCGCCAAGCACGGCAACCGCTCGGCGACCGGGCGGTCGGGCTCGGCCGACGTGCTCGAGGCGCTCGGCGTCCGGATCGACCTCGGACCCGAGGCCGTCGGGCAGTGCATCGACGAGCTCGGCTTCGGCTTCATGTTCGCCCCGGCGCACCACAAGGCGATGCGCTTCGTCGTGCCGGTGCGCAAGGAGCTCGCGGTCCGGACGATCTTCAACTTCCTCGGCCCGCTGACGAACCCGGCGGGCGCGCGGCGCCAGCTCATCGGGGTCTCCGATCCGGGGTACGTCGAGACGATGGCCGGAGCGCTCGCACTCCTGGGAGTCGACCGCGCCCTCGTCGTGAGCTCCCACGACTCGCTCGACGAGCTGAGCATCTCGGCGCCCACGACCGTCGTCGACGTCGACGGCGCCGACATGACGACCTACGTCGTGTGCCCCGAGGACGTCGGGCTGACGACCGCGATCGACGCGGACGCGACGGCCGGCGGCTCGCCGGAGGAGAACGCCGCGACGACGCGCGCGATCCTCGGCGGGGAGCAGGGGCCGCGCCGCGACCTCGCCGTGCTGAACGCCGCGGCGGCGATCTACGCGGCGGGCCGTGCGGTCGACCTCGCGGGTGGGGTGGCCGCGGCGCAGGAGGCGATCGACGACGGCGCGGCGATGCGGACGCTCGACGCGGTCATCGCGCGGACGCACGAGCTCGCCGGGACGCCCGCATGAACGTCCTCGACCGGATCGTCGCCAGCACCCGCGAGGACGTCCGCCGCCGCCGCCAGGAGGTCCCGCTGTCGTCGCTCGAGCAGGCCCTCGCCGCCCGCGGCGAGGACCGGCCGTTCTCCGAGGCGCTGACGCGCCCGGGGGTGTCGGTCATCGCCGAGCACAAGCGCCGCTCGCCCTCGGCGGGGGTCATCCGCGAAGGCGCGACGGTCGCCGGCGTCGTCAGCGCCTACGAGCGCGGGGGAGCCGCCGCGCTGTCGATCCTCACCGAGTCCAGGAACTTCGGCGGCTCGCTCGACGACCTGCGCGAGGCGCGCGCCGCCTCCGGGCTCCCGATCCTGCGCAAGGACTTCATCGTCGACATCTACCAGGTCTACGAGTCGGCGGCCGCGGGCGCCGACGCGATCCTCCTCATCGTCGCCGCGCTCGAGCCCAGGGCCCTCGCGGAGCTTCACGAGGAGGCGCTGGCGCTCGACCTCGACGTCCTCGTCGAGGTCCACGACGAGCCCGAGCTCCAGTGCGCGCTGGAGGTCGTCGATGCCGACGTCATCGGGATCAACAACCGCGACCTGACGGACTTCAGCATCGACCTCGAGCGGACCTTCGAGCTGCTCGCCGACGTCCCGGCCGGCAAGACGGTCGTGTCCGAGTCGGGCTTCCATCACCGCGACCAGATCGACGCGCTCGAGCGCGTCGGCATCGACGGCGTGCTCGTCGGCGAGACGCTCATGCGCGCCCCCGATCCGGAGGCGGCGCTGCGAGCGCTGACCGGCGGGCCGGACGACACGAGCGAGCTGTCCGCGTTGTGACCTTCCGGGGGCAGCCTACGATGAGCGCGTGATGACGACGCGCATCAAGCACTGCGGCATCACGAGCCTCGAGGACGCGCATCTGGCCGCCGAGGCGGGCGCCTGGGCGCTCGGGATGATCTTCTGGCCGGGCTCGCCGCGCCGCTGCGACCCCGCCGAGGCGCAGGTCATCGGCGCCGCCCTGCGGCGGACGGTCAACCTCGCGGGCGTCTTCGTCAACGCGACGATCGACGAGATCGACGAGCTGACGCAGCTCGCCGGGCTGAGCCTCGTCCAGCTCCACGGCGACGAGGGGCCGTCGTTCTGCACCGAGGTCGCCCGGCGCACCGGCGCGAAGGTCATCAAGGCGACGCGCGTGCGGTCGCGCGCCGAGCTGCAGGCGGCGGCGGCGTTCCACACCGACTTCCACCTCCTCGACGCGCACGTCGAGGGCATCCCCGGCGGGACCGGCCAGACGCTCGACTGGGAGCTCGTGCGCAACAACCACTTCACCGCCCCGATCATCCTCAGCGGCGGCCTCGAGCCCGGCAACGTCGCCGCCGCGATCGCCGTGACCAAGCCGTTCGCCGTCGACGCCGCCAGCGGCACCGAGAGCGCGCCCGGGATCAAGGACCCGGCGAAGCTCGAGGCGTTCGCGCAGGCCGTCCGCAGCACCGAGGAGGTGCGCGCATGAAGCTCGAGGCCGGCGTCGAGCACCGCTTCGGCCCCTACGGCGGCCAGTACGTCCCCGAGACGCTCATGCCGGCGCTCGCCGAGCTCGAGGCCGCGTGGGTCGGCGCCCGCGACGACCCGGGCTACCGGGCGGAGCTCGGCGGCCTTTTGCGCGACTACGCGGGACGGCCGACGCCGCTGTACCTCGCCGAGCGCCTCTCCGAGCTCGCGGGCCGCGAGATCTGGCTCAAGCGCGAGGACCTCATGCACACCGGCTCGCACAAGCTCAACAACGCGCTCGGCCAGGCGCTGCTCGCCCGCCGGATGGGCAAGCAGCGGATCATCGCCGAGACCGGCGCGGGCCAGCACGGCGTCGCGAGCGCGACGGCCTGCGCGCTGCTCGGCCTGGAGTGCGTCGTCTACATGGGCGCCGAGGACATCCGCCGCCAGGCGCCCAACGTCCAGCGCATGCGCCTGCTCGGCGCCGAGGTGTCGAGCGTCGAGGCCGGCGCCCGGACGCTGAAGGAGGCCGTGAGCGAGGCGATCCGCGACTGGGTCTCGAGCGTCGGCACGACGCACTACATCATCGGCTCGGCCGTCGGCCCGGCGCCGTACCCGGCGATCGTGCGCGACCTGCAGCGCGTCATCGGCGACGAGGCCCGGGCCGACCTGCTCGCCCGCGCCGGCCGGCTGCCCGACCGCGTCATCGCGTGCGTCGGCGGCGGCTCGAACTCGATCGGGATCTTCACGCCGTTCGTCGGCGACGAGGCGCGTCGCGCTCATCGGCGTCGAGGCCGCCGGCGAGGGCCTGGAGAGCGGGCGCCACGGCGCGCCGCTGACGGTCGGCGGGCGCGCCGGCGTCCTGCATGGCTCGCTCTCGGCGATCATGCAGGACTCCGACGGCCAGGTGACCGAGGCGCACTCGATCTCCGCCGGCCTCGACTATCCGGGCTCCGGCCCCGAGCACGCCTACCTGCGCGACAGCGGGCGGGCGCGGTACGTCGCCGTCAGCGACGCCGACGCGCTCGCGGCGTTCCGCGAGGTCACGCGGCTGGAGGGCATCATCCCGGCGCTCGAGACCGCGCACGCGCTGCACTACGCGGTCCACGAGGACGGCGACGGCTCCGAGCTCGACCTCGTCTGCCTCTCCGGGCGCGGCGACAAGGACCTCGCCGAGGTCCTCGCGCAGGATGAGTAGCCGCGCGAAGCCCGCGCGCGACCGCGTGCCGGAGGTCCGCAAGACCGGCGAGGACCGGATCGCCGCCGCGTTCGCGCTGCGTCGCGGGCGCGCGGCGCTCATGCCCTACCTCATGGGCGGCTTCCCGGACATGGCGACCTCGCAGGCGATCGGCGAGGCCTGCGCCGCCAACGGCGCCGACCTCGTCGAGCTCGGCGTCCCGTACTCCGACCCGCTCGCCGACGGCCCGGTCATCCAGGCGGCCGGCTCGGCGGCGCTGCGCGCGGGCTCGACGCTCGACGGCGTGCTGGGCGTCGCCGAGGCGCTCTCGGCGCGGCTGCCGGTCGTGCTCATGTGCTACGTCAACATCGTCCTCGCGCGCGGCCCCGGCGCCTTCGCGGAGGCCGCCCGCGCCGCCGGCGTCAGCGGTCTCATCCTGCCGGACCTGCCCTTCGGCGAGTCGCCGGAGATCGAGGCCGCCTGCCGCGAGCACTCGATCGCGCTCGTGCCGCTCGTCGCGCCGACGACGACCGACGAGCGCCTGGAGATCATCGGCGCCCGCGCCCAGGGCTTCGTCTACACCGTCTCGGTCACCGGCACGACGGGCGAGCGCGGGGCGCGCGAGGGGGACTTCCGGGCGCTGCTGGACCGCGTCCGCGCACGGACGTCCGTGCCGGTCGCGCTGGGGTTCGGGATCGCGACGCCCGGCCAGGCCGCGGCCGCCGCGGAGGCCGGCGCGGACGGCGTCATCGTCGGCAGCAGGCTCGTCCGGGCCGCCGCCGAGGCCGACGATCCCGTGGCCGCGGTGGGGGATCTCGTTGCGGCTCTTGCCGCCGGGCTCATCCGTTAGTCTGGCGCACTGCTCATGGGCCTCGTCCTCGTCACAACCTTCGGACTCGTCGTCTGGATCGTCTTCTGGGCGATCGGCGCCAAGGCGCTCGACGCCTTCCTGATCACGACCGTCATCCTCACGGTCGGGGTGATGGGCCGCATGCTCGTCCCGTACCTGCCCGGCCGGGAGTAACCCCGTTGCACGGCGGGCTTCGGGCGGCCTTCGCCTGCGTCCTCGCCACGCTGGCGCTCGGAGCCGCCGGCTGCGGCAACGACGACAAGGCGGCCGACGGCGGGCCGGCCGACGGCCCGCGGACGCTGACGATCTACTCGAGCCTGCCGTTGCACGGCCCCGACCGCGAGCGCGCCCGCGACATGGTCAACGCCGTGAAGCTCGCGCTCCAGCAGTCGGGCGGCAAGATCGGGACGCTCGAGCGTCACGTACGTCTCGCTGGACTCCGCGACGGCCGAGAAGGGCGGCTGGAGCAGCGATCAGGTCCTCGACAACGCCCGCGCCGCCGTCCGCGACCTCAACACGATCGCGTACATCGGCGAGCTCGACTCCGCCGCCACCGCGCTCTCGCTGCCGCTGACGAACGAGGGCCATGTCCTGCACGTCAGCCCCTCGAGCACGTACGACGGGCTCACGCGCTCCGGCGGCCGGCGCCCGGCCGAGCCCGAGCGCTTCTACCCGTCCGGCCTGCGGACCTTCGGGCGCGTCGTGCCGGCCGATCACGTCCAGGCGTCGGCGCTCGTCGGGTACATGAAGACCGCCGGCGTGCGGCGTCTCGCGCTGCTCGCCGACCGCGACCTCTACGGCGGCGGGCTCGCCGACCAGATCGTCGCTGCGGCCGAGCGCCAGGGCGTCGAGGTCGTCGACCGCGGCCGCATCGACGCGCGCAAGCGCGACCTCACCGACGGCGCCGCGGAGATCGCGGCCCTCGGCGCCGACGCCTTCCTCTTCGCCGGGGGCCCGACCTCCGGCGCCGCGCGGGTCTACGAGGCCGTCGCGGCCGCCGATCGCGACATCCTGCTCTTCGGCCCGTCCGCGATCTCCGACACGACATTCGTCCAGTCGCTGCCGGCGGCCGTGGCGCGCCGGATGCGGATCACGACGCCGCTGCTGCCGCCCCGCCTGCTGCCGCCGGCGGCGCGCGCCTTCCGCTCGCAGTTCACCACGACGTTCGGCCGCCGGCCCGCCCCGGACGCGCTGCAGGCCTACGAGGCGACGCGCGTCGTCCTGGACTCGATCCGCAAGGCGGGGCTGAAGGGCAACGACCGCCGAGCGGTGACGGAGGCCTTCTTCTCGACCCGCGACCGCCCGTCCGTACTCGGCTCGTACTCCGTCGACCGTTTCGGTGACACGAGCCTCAGCACCTTCGCCGGCAGCCGTCTCGGTGCCGACGGGCTCATACTCGACAAGGTGCTGAAGGTCGGCAACTGAACGCGACCGTATGCAGGACAGTGCAGGACCGCGCGCAACCCGCGCGAATGTGGGGTTCACGGGTGTACGATCGGCCCGCTCTCTGTTCCAGTCCCATCGAGGAGGGATCCATTTTGCGTTTGAATCGAGCGATCGTGGGCGGTCTCGTCTTGCCCGTGCTCGCCTTCGGGGTCGTCGCCTGTGGCGACGACGACAGCAGCTCCGGAGGCGGCAGCACCGCTGCCGGCACGACGTTGACCATCTACTCATCGCTTCCGCTGCAGGGGACCTCCCGCGGCCAGTCGGAGGCCGTCATCAACGGCGAGCGGCTCGCGCTTGAAGAGGCCGGCAACAAGGTCGGCGACTTCTCCATCAAGTACGTCTCGCTCGACGACTCCACGGCCCAGAACCCGGGCACCGCGGACGAGGGCAAGACCGCGCAGAACGCCCGCCAGGCTGTGCGCGACAAGTCCACCATCTTCTACCTCGGCGAGTTCAACTCCGGCGGCACGAAGGTCTCGCTGCCGATCCTGAACAAGGCGAACATCCCGCAGATCAGCCCGTCGAACACGTACATCGGGCTGACGACCGACGAGCCCGGCTCCGAGCCCGGCGAGCCGGAGAAGTACTACCCGACCGGCAAGCGCACGTACGCGCGCGTCGTGCCGCGCGACAAGATCCAGGGTGCCGCGCTCGCCTCCACGATGAAGGAGGACGGCTGCAAGTCGGCGACGCTGTGGAACGACAAGTCCGTCTACGGCGCAGGCCTCGCGCGCAACATCAAGCAGTCCGCCGAGGCGATCGATCTCCCGATCGAGAACGAGCAGGGGACCGACAAGAACGCCGCGAACTACCGCTCGATCGCGTCGAAGATCAAGTCCGACTGCTTCGTCTTCGCCGGCGTCACCGGTGAGAACGGCGTGCAGATCTACAAGGACGTGGCAGCCGCCGCGCCCAACGCCAAGCTCTACGGCCCCGACGGCGTCGCCGAGGAGGCGTTCACGAACCCGAAGGAGGGCGGCATCCCGGCCTCCATCGCGCCACGGGTGAAGATCACCGTCGCGACGCTCGGCATCAAGGACCTGCCGAGCGCGGCCGAGACGCTCGAGAAGTTCAAGGCGAAGTACAAGTCCTCGACCGTCGACCCGTACGCCATCTACGGCTACGAGACGATGGCCCTGGCTCTCGACGTGCTCGAGCGCGCCGGCGACAAGGCCAACGATCGCGACGAGGTCATCAAGCAGCTGCTCTCGACGAAGGACCGCGAGAGCGTGCTCGGGACGTACTCGATCGACGAGAACGGCGACACGTCGCTGACCGACTACGGGCTGTACGACATCAAGGACGGCCTGCCCAACTACGTCAAGAAGATCGTAGCCCAGGGCACGTAAGGCACTGGCACGAGCCACGGGCGGGCGCCACACGGCGCCCGCCCCGCCTCGACCACCGCGATGAGATTCCAGGGATGAGCGTCGACACCGCCACCGCAGGCACCGCCGGGCGCCGGCCACCCGGCGACGTGCTGCGCGAGATGGCCAGCAAGTACGGCCTCATCATGGTCCTCCTCGCGCTGCCGCTGTATCTCGGCGTCAGCGACCTCGCCAAGGACGGGGACCTCACCCAGCTCGGCAACAACCTCGTCCTCGGGTTGTCCAACGGGGCGATCTACGCGCTGATCGCCCTCGGCTACACGCTCGTCTACGGCATCATCGAGCTCATCAACTTCGCCCACGGCGAGGTCTTCATGATCGGCTCGTTCGTCGCGTTCGGGCTCTGGGGCACGCTCGGGCCTCGGCCTGGCGACCGGCACGCTCGGGCTCATCGGCGGCCTGTTCGTCGCGCTCGTCGTCGCGATGCTCGTCTGCGGCGCGCTGAACGTCATGATCGAGCGCGTCGCCTACAAACCGCTGCGCAACGCGCCGAAGCTCGCGCCGCTCATCACGGCCGTCGGCTTCTCGTTCATCCTGCAGAACGTCGGCGTCCTGTGGCTCGGGTCCTCGCCGGAGTCGGTTCCGGACCTCATCCGCTCGCAGGAGTCGCTCTTCGAGATCGGCGGCGTCGTCGTCCACCGCGGCGACGTGCTCGCCGTCGCCGTGACGATCCCGCTCGTCTTCCTCCTCACGACCTTCATCGGCCGCAGCCGCCTCGGCAAGGCGATGCGCGCCACCGCCCAGGACCCCGACGCCGCCCGGCTCATGGGCATCAACGTCAACACGACGATCTCGATGACGTTCCTGCTCGGCGGCATGCTCGCCGGCGCCGCGGGCCTCGTGAACCTCCTCTACCAGACGAGCGTCTGGTACTTCCAGGGCTTCACCGCCGGCCTCATCGCGTTCACCGCGGCGGTCATGGGCGGCATCGGCAACCTCAAGGGCGCGGTGCTCGGCGGCCTCATCATCGGCTGCATCCAGCAGCTCGCCGAGTTCCGGATCGGCGCCGAATGGACGTCGGCCGTCGTCTTCGCCTACCTCGTGCTCATCATGGTCTTCCGGCCGCAGGGGCTCATCGGCGAGGTCACGAGGGAGGCCGGATGAGCGACCTGCGCGAGCGGCTGAAGGGCCGCGAGAACCTCGTCGCCGCCGTCCTCGTGCTCGGGGTCGCGGCGCTCCTGCCGCTGTTCATGGACCCGCTGTCGAACATCGTCGACAACATGATCCTCGCGGGCGCCTACGTCGTCATGGCGCTCGGGCTGAACATCGTCGTCGGCTTCGCGGGCCTCCTGGACCTCGGCTACGTCGCGTTCTACGCCTTCGGCGCGTACACGATCGGCTGGTTCGCGTCCGATCACTTCTCGGCGATCAACGGGGAGGAGGGCATCCACGTCCTCGCCGGCGAGTTCGCCTCGTCGCTGCCCGGGATCCACATCAACTTCCTGCTCATCATCGTCGTCGCGATCGTCATCACCGGGATAGCCGGGATGCTCATCGGCCTGCCGACCCTGCGGCTGCGTGGCGACTACATCGCGATCGTGACGCTCGCGTTCGGCGAGATCGTCTACCGCTTCGCGATCAACGGCGACGCGATCAACATCGCCGAGGGCTACAAGCTCACCAACGGCCGCCAGGCGATCTCGCCGATCGACACGATCGACCTTCCGGGCCTCGCGCCGTTCGACTCCGCGTTCAGCCTCAGACCCTTCTACTGGTTCGTCCTCATCCTCGTGGCCATCGTGCTGCTCGTGAACTTCCGCCTGCGCGACTCGCGCCTCGGCCGCGCCTGGATCGCGATCCGCGAGGACGAGGTCGCCGCGGCCTCGATGGGCGTGCCGCTCGTCAAGACGAAGCTCATGGCCTACGCGACGGGCGCGGCCTTCGGCGGCATCTCCGGCGCCTTCCTGGGCTCCTACCTGACCTCGGTGAACGCGAACAACTTCCAGTTCGGCTTCTCGATCTTCATCCTCGCGATGATCATCCTCGGCGGGCTGGGATCGATCTGGGGCGTGGCCTTCGGGGCCGTCCTGCTGTCGTTCATCAACACGTACTTCATCCCCGAGGTCTTCAACGGCGTGCCCCGCAGCCTCGGCCTGGACTTCGATCTCACGGTCCTGAACTTCGGGATCTTCGGCTTCCTCATCCTGCTCGTCATGGTGCTGCGGCCGCAGGGGCTGTTCCCGGAACGACGAAGGGCGCTCGAGCTCACCGAGGGCATCGGCGCCGGTGACAGCACGTTCGAGGTGCGCGCGCCATGAGCACCACCGCGGCGGCACCGAGCGCGGCGACCGGCGACGGCTCCAAGGCGCCGCTGCTGTCGACCGACCAGGTCTCCAAGACCTTCGGCGGCCTCGTGGCCGTCAACGACGTGACGTTCTCGATCCCCGAGCACTCGATCGTCTCGATCATCGGCCCCAACGGCGCGGGCAAGACGACGTTCTTCAACATGCTCACGGGGCTCTACAAGCCCTCGATCGGGCGGATCTACTTCGACGGCCAGGACATCTCGCGGACGCGGCCGGACCAGATCACGAGCCTCGGGATCGCGCGGACGTTCCAGAACATCCGGCTCTTCGCGACGATGAGCGCGGTCGAGAACGTCATGGTCGGCCAGCATTCCCGGATGAAGGCCGGGCTCATCGGCTCGATCCTGCGCCCGCCGCGGGTGCTGCGCGAGGAGCGCGAGGTCCGCGAGAAGGCGAAGGACATGCTGACCTACGTCGGCCTCGCGACCCGCTTCCACGAGGAGCTCGCGGTCAACCTCTCCTACGGCGACCAGCGCCGCGTCGAGATCGCCCGCGCGCTCGCATCCGAGCCGCGCCTGCTGCTGCTCGACGAGCCGACCGCCGGCATGAACCCGCAGGAGTCCGACCGCCTCACCGCGTTCATGCGCCAGCTGCGCGACGAGCGCAACCTCACGATCCTGCTCATCGAGCACGACATGAAGGTCGTCATGGGCGTGTCGGAGCGCATCACGGTCCTCGACCACGGCGAGAAGATCGCCGAGGGCGAGCCGACCGAGGTCCGCGCCAACCCGCTCGTCGTCGAGGCCTACCTCGGAAAGCAGGGCTGATCGCGCGTGGCCCTGCTCGAGATCGACGACCTCCACACGTACTACGACAACATCGAGGCGCTCAAGGGCGTGTCGCTGACCGTCGACGAGGGCGAGATCGTGACGCTCATCGGCTCCAACGGCGCGGGCAAGTCGACGACGCTGCGCTCGATCTCCGGGCTCACGCCGCCGCGCACCGGCTCGATCCGCTTCGCCGGCCGCGAGATCTCGCGGACGCAGCCGCAGGACATCGTCCGCCTCGGCATCTCGCAGTCGCCCGAGGCGCGGCGCTGCTTTCAGCGCATGACGGTCCGCGAGAACCTCGACATGGGCGCCTACCTGCGCCGCGACAACGAGATCGATTCCGACCTCGACCGCGTCTACGACCTCTTCCCGCGCCTGAAGGAGCGCGAGCGCCAGAAGGCGGGGACGATGTCCGGCGGCGAGCAGCAGATGCTCGCGATCGGCCGCGCGCTCATGGCGCGCCCGAAGCTCCTCCTGCTCGACGAGCCCTCGATGGGCATCGCCCCGATCCTCGTCGACCGCATCTACGAGACGATCGGCGAGATCAACCGCCAGGGCACGACGATCCTGCTCGTCGAGCAGAACGCGAACTACGCGCTCGGCGTCTCACAGCGCGGCTACGTGCTGGAGACCGGCAAGGTCGCCCTCACGGACGCCTCCGAGGCGCTGCGCACCAACCCCGAGGTCCAGCGGGCCTACCTCGGCGCATGACCTTCATCCTCGCCGACGTCGGAGCGCTCGCGCTCTACCTGCTGTTCATCTGGCTCGGGTCGGCGATCGTGTCCGCGTACCTGTCCGAGCGCAAGGGCTACGGGGAGAAGGTGGGCCTCGCGTCGGGGCTGCTGCTGAGCGTCGTCGGCGTCATCGTCTGGCTCGCGATCCCGGCGAAGCCCGAGTCGGACTGGCGCGTCGTCGGGGCGCTGCCCAAGCGCGAGAAGCTCTAGCGGATCTGCTGCCGCGCTACGCCAGCGTGTCGCGCAGCGCCTCGTCGAGGTCGGGGTGCGCGAACTCGTAGCCGAGCTCCGCGGCGCGGCCCGGGACCATCCGCACGCCGGTCAGCACGATCTGGGCCATCTCGCCGTACATCGCCTTGATCGTGAAGCCCGGGACCGGCGCGACGGCCGGCCGGTGCAGCGCGCGGCCGAGGGCGTGGGAGAACTCCTTGTTCGTCACGGGGTTCGGCGCGGAGGCGTTGATCGCGCCCTCGAACGCGGGGGCGTCGAGCGCCGCGAGGTAGATCCCGACGAGGTCGTCGAGGTGGATCCACGGCATGTACTGCTTGCCGCCGCCGATCGGCCCGCCGATGCCGGCCTTGAAGGGCGGCAGCATCTTCGCCAGCGCGCCGCCCTCGGCGTCGAGCACGATCCCGGTGCGGACGCGCACGACGCGCGCGCCGAGCTTCGCGGTGTCGGCCTGGTTCTCCCACCGCACGCAGACCTCGGCCAGCCAGTCACGGCCCGGCGGCTGGGCCTCGTCGACGGGCTCGTCGCCGCGCTTGCCGTAGTAGCCCGACGCCGAGGCGCAGACGAACACCCCCGGGCGCGGCTCGGCGTCGAAGATGCCGTGGACGATGTTGCGGGTCCCGCGCTCGCGGCTGTTGAGGATCCGTGCCTTCGCGTCCTTGCTCCAGCGCTGCGCGACGTCCTCTCCGGCGAGGTGGACGACGCCGTCGCGGCCGGCGAGCGCCGCGAGCGGCGCGCCCTCGGAGTCGGGGTCCCAGCCGGCGGCCTCGACGCCGAGCTTCTCGCTCGCCCGATCGGGATCGCGGGAGAGGACGGTGACCTCGTCGCCGCGGGCCTTCAGCGCCGCGACGAGGTGCGAGCCGATGCGTCCGGTGGCGCCCGTGACGGTGACCCTCATGCGGCGCCCATGGGCACGAGCATACGGGCCGCGGCGAACCGGCCGCGCCCCGCTCCGAGCCTAGCCGGTCGGCTCGTCGATCTTGCGGTGGCGGCGGCGGCGGGCGGAGATGAGCTGCGGGCTCGCGACCGGGATCTTGTTCAGGCGCGGGCCCCACTCGTCGGCCGCCTTGATGACCTCGAGCACCCGCGTCCAGCAGCCGATGGCCGGCTCGGCGTGGTAGTGGCCGACGTAGCCTGTTCGCCAGTGGCCGTCGGACCGGTCGCCATTACCGTTGAGAGTCACGAACGGCGCATCGCGGTCGATCGTCTCGCCGCAGAAGTTGCACGTGTAGATGATGCTCATTGAGGCTTCCTTGCTGTCTGATGTTCCGCGGGCGTCCACCGTCCGCCCGACGGCTCTCGTCAGATCCTACGGGAGCCCGCGGATCGACTCGACGGTATGCGTAGAGTGCCCGACCGATGGCGGACCGCCCGGACGAGCTCTACCTCATCGACGGCAATTCGATCGTCTACCGCGCCTTCTTCGCGCTGCCCGAGTCGATCGCGACGTCGACCGGCTTTCCGACGAACGCGATCTTCGGCTTCGCCTCGATGCTCGTGAAGCTCCTCACCGAGCACGGCACGAAACCGACGGTCGTCGTCTGGGACGCGGGCTCCAGCGGGCGCAAGGAGGTCTACCCGGAGTACAAGGGGACGCGGAGCACGCGACCCGACCTCCTCGGCGAGCAGTGGCCGCATTTCGAGCCGCTCGTCGAGGCCTTCGGCTACACGAACGTCCGCCTCGACGGCTTCGAGGCCGACGACGTCATCGCGACGCTCGCCGAGCGCGCCCGCGAGCAGTCGATCCCCGTCGTCATCGTCACCGGCGACCGCGACGCCTTCCAGCTCATCGACCCCGACGGCGTCGTGAAGGTCATGGCGACCGCGCGCGGGATCACCGACACGAAGCTCTACGACCACCAGGCCGTCGTCGACCGCTACGGCATCGCGCCCGAGCTCATCCCCGACTTCTACGGCCTGAAGGGCGACACGAGCGACAACATCCCCGGCGTCCCCGGGATCGGCGACAAGACCGCCTCCCAGCTCCTGCAGACCTACGGCGACCTCGAGACCGTCCTGGGCTCGATCGACGAGATCTCCGGCGCCAAGCGCAAGGAGAACCTCACAAACCACGCCGAGGACGCGCGCGTCTCGAAGGTCCTCGCGACGATGCGCCGCGACCTGCCGGTCGACCTCGACGTCGTCGCGGCGGCGTCGCGGACGCCCGACCGCTCGAAGCTCCGCGAGGTCTTCCGCGAGTTCGAGCTGCGCGACCCCCTGCGGCGCCTCGAGGAGTTCCTCGGCGCCGACGAGGCCGCGCCCGCGCCCGAGGCGGAGACGGACGATCTCCGCGCGCGTGCGCGCGGGGACGCTGCGCGACATCGGCGGCGTCGCCGGCGACGAGATCGTCCTCGCCGCGAGGGCGCCCGAGATCGCGGAGGGCGAGCTGCTGGCCGTCGACACCGCCTGGCGCTTCGCGGTCGCGGGCTCCGACGAGGTCCTGACCGGCACGATGGACGACCCGGCGCAGCTCGTCGCGGCCGCGGGCGAGCGCGCGGTCGTCGCCTACGACGCCAAGGCGTTCGGGTCCGTCCCGCGCAAGCTCGTCCACGACGCGCTGCTCGGCGCCTACCTGCTCGAGCCCGCGCGCCGCGGCTACCCGCTGCGCGAGCTGCTCGAGGAGCGCGGGCTCGCGGCGACCGGCATCGACGACCCGCTCGCGGCCGAGGCGCTGCTCGTGCGCGAGCTGTCGGCCTGGCAGCGCGAGCAGATCGTCGCGCGCGGCCTTGAGACGGTCATGGAGGAGATCGAGCTGCCGCTCGTGCCGGTCCTGCGGCGGATGGAGCTCGAGGGCGTGCGCCTGAACACCGATCGCCTCGCCGAGATCACCGCGCGCGTGCGCGAGGAGATCCGCACGCTCGAGCTCGACATCTGGCGGCTCGCCGGCACCGAGTTCGTCATCGGCTCGCCCCAGCAGCTGGGGGAGATCCTCTTCGAGACGCTCGGCCTGTCGAAGAAGCGCCGCGGCAAGACCGGCTTCTCGACCGACGCCCGCGTGCTGCAGGCGATCCGCGGCGAGCACGAGATCATCCCGCTCGTCGAGCGCTGGCGCGAGCTCAACCAGCTCGACAAGACCTACCTCTCGGTCCTGCCGCAGCTCGCGCGCGCGGACCCGCGCTCGCGGATCCACACGACGTTCCTCCAGGCCGCCGCGACGACCGGCCGCCTCGCCTCGACGGACCCGAACATGCAGAACGTCCCGATCCGCACGGCGCTCGGGCGCGAGATCCGCGGCTGCTTCGACGCCGAGCCCGGCAACGTCCTGCTGAGCGCCGACTACTCGCAGATCGAGCTGCGCGTGCTCGCCCACATCGCCGGCGAGCCGGTGCTCAAGGAGATCTTCGTCCGCGGCGAGGACGTCCACACGGCGACCGCCTCGAAGGTCTTCCAGACGGCGCCGGAGGACCTCGACCTCGGGCAGCGCTCGAAGGCGAAGATGGTGAACTACGGGATCGTCTACGGCCTCAGCGACTTCGGCCTGGCCGACCGCCTCGGCATCCCGCGCGAGGAGGCCAAGGAGATCATCGACACGTACCTCGACCGCTTCCCGGCGGTCCGCGCGTTCATCGAGGAGACGATCAGGCAGGCGACGGAGATCGGCCACGTCACGACGCTCTGGGGCCGGCGGCGCCAGATCCCGGAGCTCAAGGCGCGCAACTGGCAGGTCCGGACGCTCGGCGAGCGCCTCGCGGTCAACACCGTCATCCAGGGCACCGCCGCCGACGTCATGAAGCTCGCCCTCGTCCGCGTCGACGCGGCGCTGCGCGACTCGCCGGTGCGGCCGATCCTCACGGTCCACGACGAGCTGCTCTTCGAGGGGCCGGCGGACGAGGTCGAGGCGGTGCGCGATCTCATCCGCCGCGAGATGTGCGCCGTCTGGGAGCACGACCCGCCGCTGGGGGTCGACATCGGCGTCGGTGCGACGTGGATGGAGGCGAAGTAGATGGACCGCGGCACGGCCGTCCTGCTGACGGCGTTCACCGGCGGCCTCGTCGCGCTGCAGGCGCCGATCAACTCCGATCCTCGGGCGGTCGATCGGCACGTGGCAGGCGGCGTTCCTCTCGTTCGCGATCGGGACCCTCGC
The DNA here is from genome assembly GCA_963830085.1 of uncultured Actinomycetes bacterium. GTDB lineage: Bacteria > Actinomycetota > Thermoleophilia > Solirubrobacterales > Solirubrobacteraceae > CADCVQ01. Next base: position 76,600 of record CAWHLF010000009.1, read on the forward strand.
GCTCGCGATGATCGCCGCGCTCGCGACCGGCGGGATGGGCCAGATCGCCGAGCGTGCGTCGACGTCTCGGTGCTGTATCTCACCGGCGGGCTGCTCGGCGCCGCGTACATCACCTCGGTGCTCGTCACGGTCCGCACGCTCGGCCTCGGCGGCGTCACCGCCGCGACGATCGCAGCCCAGCTCGCCGTCTCGGTCGTCGTCGACCAGTTCGGCCTCCTCGGGGTGACGAAGCAGCCGATCACGGCGACCCGCGTCGCGGGCGTCGTCCTGCTCGGCCTCGGGACGTACCTCGTCGTCCGCGAGTGACCCGGGCGGCGCAGCTCGCGCGCGCTGCGTGATCGCGCAATGTGGAGTGCTGGACCGCGACCTGTGGAACCCGACCTCAGGCTGACATCGTGAACGGATGTTCACCCGCGGCTCGGGACGCAGCGCACTGCGCGACGCCGCCCGCGATGCGGGCCCGCCGCCGCGCATCGGCACGGCGGTCGGCCGCTTCATGCTCGGCAGCATCCTCGCGATCGTCGTGGTCGTCGTCGGCGGCTTTCTCGCGCTGCGCTCGGTGACGATCAACGAGGCGGTCCACGACACGCGCGAGAGCATCGAGGCGGAGGGACGGCTCGTCGCCGCGGCGGGCCTCAGCGACGAGCTGCTCAGCGGCGACAAGCGCGCGATCGCCAAGCTCGACCGCGTCGTCCGCAGCCAGGTGCTGAAGGATCCCGTCGTCCGCGTGAAGCTCTGGTCGCGCGACGGCAAGGTGCTCTACTCCGACGAGCCGCAGCTCATCGGGCGCACGTTCAAGCTCGGCTCCGCCAACGCCGCCCTCTTCGACCACGAGGAGGCCGCGGCCGAGCTCAGCGATGTCGAGGAGGCCGAGAACGACTTCGAGCGCTCGCACGGGAAGCTCCTGGAGGCCTACGACATCGTCCGCACCCCCAACGGCACGCCCGTGCTGTTCGAGATCTACCGGAGCTTCAGCTCCGTCACGGCCGACGGGCAGCGGCTGCTGCGAGCGCAGGCCCCGCCGATCATCGGAGGCCTGCTCGTCCTCATGCTCTTCCAGGTGCCGCTCGCCTGGTCGCTCGGCCGCCGGCTGCAGCGCGGCCACCGCGACCGCGCGGTCCTGCTGGCAAACGCCGTCGACGCGTCGGCGCAGGAGCGGCGGCGGATCGCATCCGACCTGCACGACGGCGTCGTCCAGCATGTCGCCGGGGTCGCGTTCGGCCTCGCTCCGCTCGCGGCCAACGCCGAGCGGCGAGGCGAGAGCGAGGACGCCGCCGAGCTGCGGCGCTCGATCGAGCAGCTGCGCCAGGGCGTCCGCGACATGCGCACGCTGCTCGTGGAGATCCACCCGCCGAACCTCGATTCCGTCGGCCTCGAGGCGGCCCTCCACGACCTGCTCAGCCCGCTGGAGTCCGGCGGCCTCGCCACGACGATGAACATCGACGTGGACCCGCTCTCGCGCGACCCGGCCCACGCGCTGATCTACCGCGCCGCGCGCGAGGCGATCCGCAACGTCCAGGCGCACAGCGAGGCCCGCTCGATCCACGTCGCCGTCACCCGGCCGGCGCCGGACGCCCTGCGCCTCGTCGTCACCGATGACGGCAAGGGGTTTGCGACCGACGATCGCGAGCGCGCCGGCATCGACGGCCACCTCGGGCTCACGCTCCTCGAAGGGCTCGTCGAGCAGGCCGGCGGGCGGCTGACGATCAGCTCCCGGCCCGGCGCCGGGACGACCGTCACCCTCGACTGCCCGGACCCGAGCCTGTGGTCAGGCCGCGGGGGCGCGGCGCGCCCCCGCCCGAGGCGCCGCCCGCCGCCGGGCCCCCGGGGCCCGACGACGGTCAGCAGTCGGATCGGCGCGACCCCGCCGACGAGTTGCAGCGGGCCTAGGTCGTCAGGGGCTCGTCACCGCCCCGCCGTTGGAGAGCGAGGTGAACGTCGTCGTCTCGGTGCAGCTCGTCACGGACTTCGTCGTGTTCGTGTTCGCCGGGATGTACTCGGCGCGCCAGGAGTAGGTGTCGCCGCTCGTCACGGAGCTGACCGAGAACGTCGTGTTCGACGTGCTCGCCGTGAACGGCGCCGAGACCGAGACCGCGACGTCATGCGTGCCGCTGGCGGGGAACACCTTGTCGCCGAGCAGTTCGCGCTGTTGCGGTGCAGGCTGAACTTCACCGTGCCGCCGCTGTGGTCGACGGTCGCCGCATCCTGCGGGAACCAGCTCTGCGCGGTCGTGATCGTCGAGTCGAGCTTCGTCACCGTGCTCGTCTCGCCCTCGTCGCCGCATTCCCCGGCGGAGGGCGCGTTGTTCGAGTCCCCGGCGAACGACGCGATCCAGAAGTAGTCGCCGGCCGTCTGCGGCGTGTAGCTCGCGGTCGACGTGAAGTTCCCGTCGGCGTCCGGGCCGCTGAGCGCCGAGCCGGCGATCGTGTCGAGGAGCGTCTGGCAGCTGCTGTCGCTGTAGACCGTGAACGTCACCGCGCCCGTCGGGCTCGTCGCGCCCGACAGCGTCGCCGTGTCGGTGATCGGGCTGCCGACGACGGAGTCGGTGGCGCTCGTGCTCAGCTGCGTGCAGTTGCTGATGTTGACCTGCTGCGGCGGGACGAAGTCCTTGAGCTCCGTCGTGAACGTGTTCGACGCCCGGCTCTTGAGGTACGCCGAGCCGAACGAGCCGCACGCGTTCCCGCTGAACAGCGCGCTGAAGGAGATCGACGCCTCGCCGAAGGTCAGCGCGTCGCGCGTCCCGAGCCCGCCGCTCTCGAGCGCCGGGATCGTGAGCGTGTTGATCGACCCGAGCGCCTGCGAGCTGAGGCCGCCGCTGATGACGGACCCGAGGCCCCAGTTGCTGCCGTTCCAGGTGAAGATGCTGATCGTCGGGACCGTGCCGCCGTTGGCGAGCTCGTAGGTGATGAGCTTGTCGCCGGTCTGGCGGATCGGCGTGACGTACACGGGGGTCTTGGTTCCGTTGTTCGCGCAGGTCTCCGGGGTGCCCAGGCAGGCCGTGCGATTGAGCTCGAAGTCCATCGTGACGGTGCCCTTGGGGCTGTTGATCCGCGACCAGAACAGCTGCAGGAACTTGCCTCCCGGTCCGACCTCGGAGTTCACGCCGAACTCCAGGAGGTCGCTCTTGTTGGGCGGGATCGAGCCGTCGACGATCGTCGGCGCGGCGGTGTTCTCGCTCGTCCCCTGCCCGAACGACTCGTCGCCGGGGCCGCTCGCGGAGTCCGGCCCGGCCGTGACGCTGTCGCGCAGGTCGGCGTCGGTGCCCGTCAGCGTTCCGGTCTTGAGCCAGTCGATGCAGGGGCTCGCCCCGTCGACCTTGAGGTTCGCGCTGGCGTCGATCTCGAAGTTGCTGCCTGCAAGCACGTTGGGCGCCGTGCAGTCCGCGAGCGCGGGACTCGCCGAGAAGGCGCCGAGGCCGCCGACGGCGGCGGTCACCGCAAGTGACAGGATCGATGCTCGGCGTGAGATGTGCCGCGATCGGATGTGCATGTGGTCCTCCCGAGGATGGGTCCGATGGGGACGGCGGTCCCCAGTACCACCGCACTGCTTCGAGGTTGGACCGACGCTACGGCAGAGCGGTGCGCGCGCGGTAGAGCGATCGTTCCTCGTGCAGTGCGCGACGCCGCTCAGTGCACTGCAGGCGTTCAGAAGGTTCATGCGGGCGTTCAGCATGCTCCCCGGTCACCGGTACTACGACTTTTCCTGGCGCCGGAGGACTCAGGCCGCGATCGCCGGCCGCGGCGCGCGCCAGAGCCGGTGCCCGTCGCCCTCGAGGGCGTACTCGGGCGGGCAGATCTCGAGGTAGTTGCGAAACGACCAGTCGACGAAGCTCTGGAAGTCCAGGAGCCTGAGTCCCGGCGTCAGCAGCCGCGTCGGCGTGATCCGCCCGACGAGGTGCTGCACCCGCAGCAGCCAGCGGTACTGCCATTCGTGCTCGTCGGTGAACGAGCCGTAGCGCGCGAGCGCCTGCTCGCGCGTCTGGCGGCCCTCGACGACGTCGACGAGCTCGCGGCCGAGCGCGAGCCCGAAGTAGAACGCCGGGCGGATGCCCTCGGCGGTCGTCGGCAGGCAGTGGCCCGCGCTGTCGCCGACGAAGAAGATCCCGTCCTCGACGCCGGGACGCAGCTCGTGGGGGATCCAGTTGCCCTGCCAGCGCTCGGCGGGGACGCCGACGTCGGCGGCGAGCTGGAGCGTCGGCTCCTTGACGTGGTCGTGCGGGTCGAACGAGCCGACGCCGACGCGCAGCTCGCCGTCGGCCGGGAACGACCAGGAGTAGCCGCGGCGGACGTACTTCGGGTCGATCCAGAGCTCGAGGTCCGGGCCGGACGCGTGCGGGTGGACCTCGAGGCCGCGTGACAGGCGCGCGTTGGGCGGCTGGACGTTGGCGCCCGCGCCGAGGATCCGCCGCCAGCCGAGGCCGTCGACGATGAGCGGCGCGCTGAGGTCGCCGCGGTCGGTGTGCACCGTGAAGCCGGTGCGGCCTTCGACCTTCGCCGTCTCGAACCGCGCCGAGCCCTCGGACTGCTCGCGCAGCAGCGCGCAGATGCGGCGGTAGTCGAACGTCGAGAACGACCACGGCAGCGCCCAGCGCATCGTGCGTCCCGGCGCGTGGATGACGAGCTCGGAGAACGTCTGCTGGACGGCGCCCTCCAGGCCGAGGTGCTCGAGCCACTCCGTCGGCGCCGCGCACGCGCTCGTCTGGCGCTCGCCGATCTCGTAGCGGTCGATCATCAGCACGCGCGCGGACGTGCGCGCGAGCTCGCGGGCGACCGTCAGCCCGGCGAAGCTCGCCCCGCAGACGAGGACGTCCCATTCACCTGCAAGCGGCGTGCGGGCGTCGCCCCGCGTCGTTGCTCGAATCGGCATCGCGGCGGGATTGTAAGGGCGCTAACCTCCCCTCCACATGTCAACCATCACCACCGACGCTGTATCAGACGCGAAGGTCGTCGAAGGGTCCGACGGCCTGCTGCTCGAGATCGACGGGCAGATCGTCCCGAACTACGACGCCACGTTCACGCTCTTCGAAGAGGGCGAGGTCGTCACCGGCATCGTCGTCCGCATCGACAACGACGAGGTCCTCGTCGACATCGGCTACAAGAGCGAGGGGGTCATCCCCTCCAACGAGCTTTCGATCCGCAAGGCCGTCGACCCGCACGACGAGGTCGAGATGGGCGAGGAGGTCGACGCCCTCGTCCTCACGAAGGAGGACCAGGACGGCCGCCTCATCATGTCCAAGAAGCGCGCCCGCTTCGAGAAGGCGTGGCGGCGCATCGAGGCTGCGGCCGAGTCCGGCGAGCCCGTCGAGGGCACGGTCATCGAGGTCGTCAAGGGCGGGCTCATCATCGACCTCGGGGTGCGCGGCTTCCTGCCCGCCTCGCTCGTCGACATCCGCCGCGTGCCGAACCTCGACGAGTACCTGCACACGAAGATCGAGTGCAAGGTCATCGAGCTCAACCGCTCGCGCAACAACGTCGTGCTCTCCCGCCGCGCCGTGCTCGAGGAGGAGCGCAAGGAGCAGCGCCAGGAGATCCTCGACCGCCTGCAGCCGGGCCTCATCGTCGAGGGCCAGATCTCGAACATCGTCGACTTCGGCGCGTTCGTGGACCTCAACGGCATCGACGGGCTCATCCACATCTCCGAGCTGTCGTGGTCGCACGTCAACCACCCGAGCGAGATCCTCAACATCGGCGACACCGTCGCCGTGAAGGTGCTCGACATCGACCGCGATCGCCAGCGCATCTCGCTGGGTCTCAAGCAGACCCAGGAGGATCCGTGGCAGCGGGTCGTCGACACGTACAACGTCGGCGACGAGCTCGAGGGCACCGTCACGAAGGTCGTGACGTTCGGCGCCTTCGTCGAGATCCTCGACGGCGTCGAGGGGCTCGTGCACATCTCCGAGCTCGCGCCGCACCACGTCGAGAACCCGCGCGAGATCGTCGCGCCCGGCGACGAGGTCAAGGTCAAGATCCTCGAGATCGACTCCGAGCGCCGGCGCCTGTCGCTGAGCGTCAAGCGCGTCGAGGGCCAGGTGCTCGAGCCGAAGGTCCTGCCGCCGGAGGAGCTGCCCGCCCCCGACGAGATGGAGGGCGGCGCCGGCGATCTCGACGACCTGCCCGAGCTCGGTCTGAGCGAGGAGGTCTTCGCGGACGCCGCGGCGCCGGCGGAGGCGCAGGCCGAGACCGCCGCCGAGCCCGAGGCTGTCACCGAGGCCGAGCGCCGAGGCCGTCGCCGAGCCCGAGGCCGTCGCCGAGCCCGAGGCCGTCACCGAGCCGAGCCCGAGGCCGAGGCCGTCGCCGAGCCCGAGGTCGCCACCGAGCCCGAGGCCGAGGCCTCCGAGCCCGAGCCCGAGGCCGAAGCGGCCGCCGAGGCCGAGTCCGCTGCCGAGCCCGAGGACGAGCCCGCGGCCTGACCGCGGTCGCCGGCCGTTGGCGCGTGTCCCAACGGTCGGCCTGACCGGAGGGCTCGGAGCGGGCAAATCGACCGCGCTCGCGGCGCTCGAGCGCCTCGGCGCGGCGACGCTCTCGACCGACGCCGTCGTCCACGAGCTCTACGCGTCCGACGACGTCCGCGACGCGGTCGTCGCGCGCTGGGGCGACGAGGTCGCGCCGGGCGGCGTCGTCGACCGGGCGGCGATCGCCGCGCGCGTGTTCGCGGCGCCGCAGGAGCGGGAATGGCTCGAGGGTGAGCTGTGGCCGCGGGTCGCGATGCGGGTCGCCTCCTTCCTGGAGGACGTGCAGGGCCGCGAGCCGCCGCCCGCGGCGGCGGTCGTCGAGACGCCGCTGCTCTTCGAGGCGGGCATGGACCGGGTCTACGACGCGACGATCGCCGTGATCGCCGACGAGGACGTCCGCGCGGCCCGCGCGGCTGCCCGCGGTCACGTCGGGACCGACGAGCGCGCCGCCCGGCAGCTCTCCCAGGCCGACAAGGCCGCGCGCGCGACGTTCGCCGTCGACAACAGCGGCTCGGAGGAGTCGCTCGAGGCCCAGCTGTCTGGGATCCTCGCCAGACTGAGGTCCCCGTGAGCACGCGAACGCTGTCCAGCCCGCAGGTGTCCAAGCGCAGGACCCGCGCGGCCGTTCAGCGCCGGCGGCGGCGCCGGCGGCGCGGCGGCATGGTCCTCGGCGTCGGTGTCCTCGCCGCGCTGCTGGCGATCGTCGTCGTGCCGCGGCTGCCCGACGTCGCGCGCGAGCTGTCGCTGCCGCTGCGCCACGAGGACATCATCCGCCAGCAGGCGGAGGCCAAGCGGCTCGACCCGTCGCTCGTCGCCGCGGTGATCTACACGGAGTCCCGCTTCCGCGACCAGACCTCGCACGCGGGCGCGCGCGGGCTCATGCAGATCACGCCGGCCACGGCGCGCTACATCGCCGACCTGTCGGGCGGCACGCGCTTCGAGCAGGGCGACCTCGCGACACCGCAGATCAACATCTCCTACGGCACGTACTACCTGCGCTACCTCCTGGACCGCTACGACCGCAACGAGGTCCTCGCGCTGGCGGCCTACAACGGGGGCGAGGGGAACGTCGACCGCTGGGTCGCGCGGTCGGCGACATCCGAGGGGTCGCTGACGACGGCCGAGATCCCCTTCGCCGAGACGCGCGAGTACGTCGACCAGGTGCTCGACGCCCGCACCCGCTACCGCAGCAGGTATGCCGACGAGCTCGGGCTGACCTGAGTCCCCGCCCGATCCGCGACGGGCTGTGCGCCTTCCGGCGAACGGCTTGTCCTCCGAAGGACCACACGCAGGACGTGAAATCGCAACGCGATGCACGGGGTCGCGCGACGGATCCTGCGTTCAGTGCCGATGCCGGGGTGGTTGGGCGAGGCAATGCTCTGATCGCACCCCATGGACGCGAGCGTCGCAGCACCCCAGAAGCCGTTTCGCGGCAGCGCCACCCCCGGCGCGCGGCGGACGGCGCCCGTCGTCGCCTACATCGCCGGGGCGCTCGCCCTCGTGCTCGCCGGCGCCTATCTCGCCGCCGGCGTCATCTCGCGCGGAGCGCCCGGCGATCCGGTGATCGCGCTGCCGGCGGGGCCCTTCGGCACGGCGCAGGACATCCCCGCGAGCTTCGGCGTCGTCGCCGTCCAGAACGTCGTGAAGACGAACGGCGTCGGGGCGAAGGCGCTCTCGGGCAACGTCCACGGCATCTCGGGCTACGTCGCTCCCGACAAGGTCCAGGTGCGGGCATCGGTGACGCTGACGAACCTCCTCGATCACCCGATCGCGTACGACCCGCGCCAGTTCCGGCTGCTCGTCGGCACGAAGCGCAAGCCGCTGGACGAGGTCCGTCCAACCTGCGCCCGGGGACCCTCCAGCCGGACGCGAGCATCGACGCGCAGCTGCAGTTCATCGTCCCGCGCAACGGCTCGAAGCTCTGGATCGAGTTCACCGACCCCGGTCGCGCGAAGCCGATCCTCATCGACCTCGGTCGCACGGGCAGGACGCCCGCCGGCGCCTTCGACGGCTTCCATCGCGGTCACAGGTAGCCGGCCGTCGTGACCGAGCTGCTCCTGCGCGCCGTCTCCCGCCTGCCGCTCCAGCGACTCGCGCGCCCGTCCGCCGTGCTCGCGTTCGCCGTGCCGTTCGCGTACCTCGGCGGGCTGTGGCTCATCGCGCTGCACATCGTCGAGGGCGGCCGCGAGCGCAGCGAGCCGGCGCTGGTCGTCCACGCGCTGCGCGACGGGACCGTCGCGCTCCCGCTCATCCTCGTCGCCGTCTGGATCGGCGTCGTCGCCGGGCGCCGGCTCATCATGCGCTGGGGCGTCGAGGACTCGCGGGTGCTGGCCGCAGGCGTCCTCGCCGTCTCGGTCGCGATCGCGGCGAGCGCGGCGCAGGGCCTGTCCAACCCGGCCCATGCCGGGCTCTTCGGCGCCCATCACGGCGGGCCCGAGCCGTCGCTCGTCGTCCACATGCTGCGCGACGGGCTGCTGGCGCTGCTCGCCAACGCCGTCCTCGCGACGGCGGTCAGCGCGGCGCTGCTGCGCACGCGCCCGTGGTCGGTGCCGCAGGTCGACCGCTGGCGCGCCCCGAGCGGGCGCGGCTCGCGCCTGGCGCTGCAGGTCGGGCTCGCGCTGCTCTTCGTCGCGCCGCTGGCGATCATGGGCCAGAGCCGCGCGCAGCTCGCCGCCGCCGACGCCGGGCCCGGGCTGCCGTGCCCGTCGCAGGCGCCGCTGAAGACGTTCGACGTCCAGGCGATCGACGTCGACATCCCGCTCAACCGCTTCGGCGACCACGACCCGCGGGGCAAGATGTACGTCCTGTCGGAGGACGTCGCGGCCGTGCGCGCCGAGGAGCAGTCGCGCCACGTCTCGATCGGGCTGAAGGAGAACGACGCGATCCAGCCGCTCGTCATCCGGGCGAACCTCGGCGACTGCGTCGAGATCAGGTTCACGAACAACGCGACCGGCGGCGACTACGGCGCCCACATCGACGGGCTGGCCTTCAACGCCGACTCCTCCGGCGACAACGTCGGCCGCAACGACCCGTCGGCCGTCGCCCAGGGCCAGTCGCGGACCTACCGCTTCTGGGTCCCGCGCGAGGACGACCTCGAGGGCGCGCACTACCTGCGCCCCGGCCCCGGCTTCCGCGACCAGGTCGCCCACGGCCTCTTCGGCGCGCTGCGGTCGAGCCCAAGGGCTCGACGTACCGCGACATGGTCACCGGGCAGCCGATCGAGTCCGGCTGGCAGGCGGACATCATGCCGGCGGGCAACAAGGCCTTCCGCGAGTACGTCCAGCTCTACCACGAGGTCGGCGACGAGGACTTCCGCATCCCGACGACGAACCCGGAGCACGCGCCGGAGATCGAGCAGGTCGATCCCCACACCGAGGCCTACCGTCCGGGCTCGCGCGCGATGAACTACCGCTCCGAGCCGTTCATGAACCGGCTGGACCGAGCCCCGGAGGAGGAGGCGCACGGCTACGGCTCGTACACGTTCGCCGACCCCGCGACCGGGATGCCGCGCGGCTACCGCGGCGACCCGACGAAGATCCGCATCCTGCACGCGGGCTCGGAGATGTTCCACGTCTTCCACCTGCACGGGGGCGGCATCCGCTGGCGCCTGAACCCGCACGCGGACACGACCTTCGACTACGCCGACACCGGCCTGAACAAGCACCCGAAGGCGCAGGACTCCTCGTCGGCGCGCCTGGACTCGCAGGCGTTCGGTCCCGGCGAGTCCTACGACCTCGAGATCGAGGGTGGCGCCGGCGGCGTCCAGCAGGGCGCGGGCGAGTTCCTCTTCCACTGCCACATCGCCGAGCACTACGTCGCGGGCATGTGGAGCTTCTGGCGCGTCTTCGACACGCTCCAGCCCGACCTGAAGCCGCTGCCGGACCGCGCGCGCGCCGCCGACGCCGGTCGACTCCGGCGAGCTCGTCGGCACGACGATCGACGGCACGACGATCACGCGGCGAACCTCGACGCGTGGGTCCGCCCGCAGCTGCCGCCGCAGGGCGAGCGGCTCGACGACCAGGACGCGAGCGTCTGGGACTACGAGAAGACCGGCGACGTCTTCCTCGGCGAGCCGGAGGACACGAGCACTGGGTCGACTTCACGACGCCCGCCGATCGCGAGCGCGTGGACGGCCACCCGAGCCTCATGGTCGGCGACACGACGCTGCGGCTCGCGGGGGAGAACGCCGACCGGCCGAAGATCCTCTTCAACCCCGTCAACGGGCGCCCGGCGTTCCCGCTGCTGCGGCCCCACATCGGCAAGCGGCCGCCGTTCTCGGGCAACGGCCACACCGGTGCCCCGTACCTCGGTGAGAGCGCCGAGGCGGCGAAGCGGACCGACGTCGACCCGTACGCGCATCGCAGCGACGCGATCTGCCCCGCCAGCCTCACCGGTGCGGCGGTTCAACGTCGTCGCGCTCGACGTCGACTCGCCGGTGACGCAGGCTCAGAGCGACCCCGACGGCAAGGTCTACGTGCTCGCCCAGGACGTCGACGAGGTGCTCGCCGGCACGAAGGCGGTGGAGCCGCTGGCGATCCGCGGCAACATCGGCGACTGCATCGCCGTGACGCTCACGAGCCGCATGACCGACGCCAAGGCGTTCGGCGGCTTCTCGAAGGTCAACCTCCACATCCACCACGTCCAGTTCGACACGCAGGCCTCCGACGGCGTGATCTCGGGCATGTCCTACGAGCAGTCGATCCGGCCCTACGAGGCCGAGGACCTCCAGCTCTCCGCGGCGGCCGCGGCCGGGACCCGGACGCTCGAGCTCGTCAACCCCGACCCCGCGCGGGCGGTCCGCATCGACAAGCTCCGGCCCGGCGTCTTCGTCGCGATCGGCCAGGGCACCGAGAGCATCGAGATCCGCGAGGTCGAGTCGGTCTCCGGCACGACGGTGACGGTGACGAAGGATCTCGAGAAGGCGCACGACGCCGGCGAGTGGACGGGCACGGAGTTCGTGCAGTCGCGCTGGTACCCGGACGTCCACTCGACAACATCTTCTGGCACGACCACGTCGACGGCATCCACAGCTGGGGCCACGGGCTCGTCGGCCAGCTCATCATCGAGCCGAAGGGCGCGACGTACCACGACCCGCGGACCGGCGACGAGGTCCGCTCGGGCGCGTACGTCGACATCCACACCGACCAGCCGGTCTCGCGCGGGCTCGTCGAGGGCTCGTTCCGCGAGCTCGCGCTGTGGACGCTCGACGAGAGCCCGGTCACGGACTCGACGCTGAACCTGCGCGCGGAGCCGTGGGGCGCACGGCTGGCCGCCAACCCGGATCCGTCGCTGCTGTTCAGCTCCTTCACGCACGGCGACCCCTATCCGATCCACCCGAAGGCGTACGCGGGCGACCCGTTCGTCATCAGGACGATCAACGTCGGGCCGAGCGTCGACACGCTGCACCTCGACGGGCACCGGTTCTTCACCGAGAACCGCTTCATCGACACCGCCGGGAAGGTCATCCAGCGGCCGGTGAACACGCTCCACTACGGGATCTCCGAGCGCTATACGGCGATCCTCGACGGCGGCGCGGGCGGCGTGCGACAGCGCCCGGGCGACTACCTGTTCTTCAACGGCATCGCGCGGCGCTTCCAGCAGGGCGCGTGGAGCCTCCTGCGGGTGCTCGGCGACAGCGATCCGGACCTCAGGCCGCTGCCCGGCCACCCGGCGCCGGCCGGTGCCGGGAGCCTGCCCTCGCCCGACGGCGGCCGCCCACCGGCCGCCGGCGGACCGGGCGACCCCTGTCCGGCGGATGCGCCTCAGCGGCAGATCGCCGTGAGCGCGATCGACCTCTCGAGCGCCCCGAAGGGCGTGAAGTCGGTCTTCGTGCCGACGGCGCAGGCGCAGTCGTTCTCGGACGGCAGGATCCCCGAGCCGCTCGTCGCCCACGTCGCCGCCGGTGAGTGCCTGACGGTCGTGTTCACGAACCAGCGTGAGACCGCGCGGGCGTCCTTCCACGTCGACAAGCTCGACCGCACGCCCGACTCCGCCGGCGTGAACGTCGGCTTCAACTCCGAGCAGACCGTCGCCCCGGGCGCGACGAAGACGTACCGCTACTACGTCGACTCGCGCAAGATCGGCAGCGCGCTCGTGTCGGACTTCGGCGGCCAGGACACGGGCCTCGACGGCATGTACGGCTCGATCAACGTCGCGCCGGCGAACGCGACGTTCACCGATCCCGTGACGGGCGCCCCGCGGAGCTTCGGCGCGCAGGTCGACGTCCACGTGCCCGGCACGCAGGGCTACCGCGACCACACGATCGCGATGGCCGACGGCGACCCGGTCATCGGCGGCAGCTTCATGCCGTACCCCGTCGAGGTCAAGGACCCGGCGCTCGTCAACTACCGCGCCGCGGCCGGTCGCGGTGACGACGCCAACACGTTCAGCAGCACCGCCCACGGCGACCCGGCGACGCCGCTGCTGCGCGCCTACGCCGGCGACCCGACGAAGGTGCACTTCCTCGTCGCGCCGGGCAGCGAGCAGATGCACGTCTTCGGCCTCGGCGGCCAGTACTGGCCGTTCGACCCGGAGATCCCGCGCTCGCAGTCGATCACGGCCCAGGGGATCGGCGGGTGGGAGACGATGGACGCGGAGCTCGTCGGCGGCGCGGGCGGGCTGGCCCGCACGCGCGGCGACTTCTTCTACGGCGACGTGCGCCGGCCGTTCACGCAGGCGGGGATGTGGGGCCTCATGCGGGTCATGTCCGATCCGGCGTGCCCGATCAGGCCGCTCGACGGGCTGACCTGCAACGGCCAGGACTCGATCATCTTCAACCCGCCCGGCGGATCCCCCGCGCCCGGGCGAGCCCGCGGGCGGCTTCCCCGACGGCGCGGCGGGCTCGGGCTCGGGCTCGGGCAGCGGCGCGTCGGCCTCCGCCGGTGGCTCGTCCACGTCGGGATCGGCGTCGGCGTCTGGCCGGGCGAGCGCGAGGGGCGTCAGGAACCTGAAGATCCCCAAGCGCATCAGGCTGCGGACCTTCGGGACCAGGGGCATGAAGATCGCCTTCGACGCGCCCAGCGGCTCGAAGGCCCTGAACCTCCGGCTCATGACGCGCAAGCGCGGGCGCCTGCGGCGGGTGCTCGCCGGGACCGTGACGATCAGGAGGATCGGTCGCGACGGGCACGTCGTCCTGACGTGGAAGCCGGGGCGCCGGGCGGTGTCCAGGCTGCTCGCCGGCAACCGCGTTCTGCAGGTGCGCGTCGGGCCGAACCGCAGGTCGCTGTCGACCCCGTCGTCGGCCACGACGCGCCTCGTCGGGCCGCGCCTGCGGGCGCGCCGCTGAGCGCCGCGGTGGGCGGTGTCTTGCAGTGAGTCCAAAAATGCCGCAGAACGTGGCAGAACGCGCATAATCCCTGCGGTTATCCGCCGGTGGGAAGCGGCGGCAAGCTCAGGGCACGGATCGCCGCTTCGTCAGGGGACCACATGCAGCGTCGCTTCTGGACGACCGCCGCGCTCGCGGCGGGCCTCCTCGTGCTTGCGCCGGCATCCGCGAGCGCGGACACCTACCTCGTCACGTCCTGCCACGACCCGCTCGGCAACCCCAACGAAGCTGCGGGCTGGGTCGCGTCATCGACCAGCGGCGGCGTGACCTCCAACACGTGCACGACGGCGAACGGCGGGCTCGTCGCGGCGCTGCCGGACGCCAAGCCGTCGGGCAACGCGACCGCCAACTGGCGCTTCAACGCGCCCGCGGGCACCCGCATCGTCCGCGTGGCCGCCCGGCGCACGACGCTCGGCCTCGCCGGTGGCACGACGGAGCAGAAGGACATCGCCTACGTCATGGCGACCAGCGGCCAGACGCTCGAGGAGTGCTCGCCGGCCGTGACCGGGTCCAGCTGCGTCGCCGAGCTCACGGCGCCGATCGACAAGCAGGGGATCGACGGGACGTACGTCGAGTTCCGCGTGCTCTGCACGAACGCCGGGCGAACCTGCTCGCGGCCGCTGGGCGTCGCCGCGACGCACATGTGGGTCGGCCTCGAGGACGCGTCGCCGCCGGTCGTCTCCAATCCGAAGGTCCTCGACGACGGCGACACGTCGGGCCGGCTGCGCGTCAGCTATGACGCCGCGGACGTCGGCGGCGGGCTCTATCGCACGATCGTGAAGGTCGACGGCCAGGTCGCCAACACCGTGCCGCTCGCGCCCGCGCCGTGCGCGGACATCGCCCCGAACGACAGCGACGCGTTCCAGTTCACGGTCCCGGTCCCGTGCCCGCTGTCCGTCACCGGCGCCGAGGCGACGGTCGACGTCAGGTCGCTCCCGACCGGGCCGCACGGCGTCGAGATCGCCGTCGTCGATGCGGCGGGCAACGAGAAGTCGGTCTTCGGCCCGATCGAGTTCCCGCGGCTGAACGCGGTGACGACGACGGGCTCGGCCATCTCGCCCACCGACGCCGTCAACGCGAGGCTGCGGATGTGGTTCGTCAAGGCGCGGGACCGCGGGCGCCGGTACACGAGCCGGTACGGGACTCGCGTCGTGACCCGTGGCCTGCTGCGCACGCCGAGCGGCCGCGGGATCCAGGGCGCGCGGATCGACGTCTACCACATCCGCGACGGCAAGCGGCGGCTGTTGAAGACGGGCCTGAAGTCGCGCGAGGGCGGCAAGCTCACGCTCATCCTGCCGCTGAACGTCGACACGCGGACGATCCAGTACGCCTACCGGGCACTGCGCCCCGGCCCGATCACGAGCACT
This sequence comes from uncultured Actinomycetes bacterium, assembly GCA_963830085.1. GTDB lineage: Bacteria > Actinomycetota > Thermoleophilia > Solirubrobacterales > Solirubrobacteraceae > CADCVQ01. The sequence continues at coordinate 91,742 of CAWHLF010000009.1, forward strand.
CAGCGGCTGCGCCTGCGGGTCCTGCGTAACGGGAGGCTGTTCCACCGCAGGTAGCGAGCCGCCGCCGGACGTCGGCCGCGGTCGCGCCGCCACGCTCGAACACGTCGCCCCAGGAGTAGGCGACGTGGTTCGAGCGCCGGCGGCGCGCGAGGTCGGCCTCGAAGGCCTGCCGCGACCCGTGGAAGCGGTAGGAGTGCAGTTCGACCGTCAGCCCGTGAGCGGGCCAATGGCAGTCGACCTTGTCGCCGGCGAGGTCGACGTTCGTGCGGGGGCGTGGCATCGCGTTGGCGCGCATGAGCTCGAGGAAGCCGTCCTCGAGCTCGCTGAGCGTGACGTCCGTGCCGAGCGCTCGGCGCAGCTTCGCGGCCCCGCGCTTGGTCGGATTGCGGGCGATGCACGCCGCGAACGGCGCGGGCCCCGTCCGGTGGCGGACCCAGGCCTCGTGGCAGGCCCTCGTGAGCTCCGCCCGCGGGCGTGCTCGGTGCGAGGTCGAGCAGCGTGCGCGGGACGGTCGTGAGCGGGATGCCGTCGAGGTACGAGGCATCGAGGACGTCCAGCGCGCGCACGCGGTGGATGACGATGCCCGGGCGCCGGCGGTGGTTCGTCGTCGGCACGGTGACCTCGGGCGGAGGCGGCGCGCCGCCGGCGAGCCGGAGCTTCCACGCGGCGGCGCGGTGGCTCAGCACGGCGCCTGGCCCGCACGCGAGCACCGCCGCCATGTAGTCCGCGTCGACCGAAGGCGCCTCGTGGCCGACCGCGTAGACGCCCTGGTGCACGCGCCGCAGCCGCCCGTCCGCGAGCCAGCGCTTGATCTGCTCGCCGTCGACCCCGGCGCGGAGGAGCTGCTGCCTCGAGACGCGCCCATGTTGCCGGCGCGCGATCCGGGCCGTCGTGGCGAATTTTGGGCTCATGGCACCCAATAGGTGCCACGAGCGCTGATCTCGCCCCCGGTTGCGGCCATTGGCTGGCCTGAACCGGCGCTATCGTGAGCCGTCGTGCCGAAGTTCAAGCTCGACGACGTCTTCACCCCGGCGGCGGACCAGCCGAAGGCGATCGCCCAGATCTCCGAGGCGGTGCGCGCCGGCGACCGCTTCACGACGCTCCTGGGCGCCACCGGCACCGGCAAGACGATGACGATGGCCGGCGTCATCCAGGAGCTCCAGCGCCCGACGCTCGTCCTCGCGCACAACAAGACGCTCGCCGCGCAGCTCTGCAACGAGTTCCGCACGTTCTTCCCCGACAACGCGGTCGAGTACTTCGTCTCCTACTACGACTACTACCAGCCCGAGGCGTACGTCCCGTCGCGCGACCTCTACATCGAGAAGGACTCGCGCGATCAACGAGGAGGTCGACCGGCTGCGCCACGCGGCGACGGCTGCGCTCTTCGCGCGGCGCGACGTCATCATCGTCGCGTCCGTCAGCGCGATCTTCGGCCTCGGCTCGCCCGAGACCTACGAGATGAACATGCAGGTCCTGCGCAAGGGCGACGTCATCGACCGCGACGCGCTCCTGCGCAAGCTCGTCTCGATCCAGTACACGCGCAACGACACCGCGCTCGGGCGCGGGAGCTTCCGCGTCCGCGGCGAGACGCTCGAGGTCTTCCCGGCCTACGAGGAGACGGCCTTCCGCGCGACGCTCTTCGGCGACGAGGTCGAGCGCCTCCAGCACTTCGATCCGCTCACCGGCGAGCTCATCGCCGACGACCTCGAGCACGTCGCCGTCTGGCCGGCGACGCACTACAACGTCAAGGAGGGCATGATCGAGCGCTCCGTCCAGGAGATCGCGCACGAGCTCAACGAGCGCTGCGCGGAGCTCGAGGCGGAGGGCAAGCTGCTCGAGTCCCACCGCCTGCGCCAGCGCACGCAGTACGACATGGAGATGCTGCGCGAGATGGGCTTCTGCAACGGCATCGAGAACTACTCGCGGATCCTCGACGGCCGGCAGCCGGGCGCGCGGCCGTACTGCCTCATCGACTACTTCCCCGAGGACTTCGTCTGCTTCCTCGACGAGTCCCACCAGACCGTCCCGCAGATCGGCGGCATGTACGAGGGCGACCGCAGCCGCAAGCAGACGCTCGTCGACTACGGCTTCCGGCTGCCGAGCGCGCTCGACAACCGCCCGCAGAAGTTCGACGAGTTCCTCGCGATCACGCCGACGCTCGTCTTCGTCAGCGCCACGCCCGGCAAGTACGAGAAGGCCAACTCCGGCCGCGTCGTCGAGCAGATCGTGCGGCCGACCGGGATCGTCGACCCGGCGGTCGAGGTGCGCGAGACGCGCAACCAGATCGACGACCTCATGAACGAGATCCGCGTCGTCGTCGACCGCGGCGAGCGCACGCTCGTCACGACGCTGACGAAGAAGATGAGCGAGGACCTCACCGACTACCTGCTCGAGATGGGCTTCAAGGTGCGCTACCTCCACAGCGAGATCGACACGCTCGAGCGCATCCAGATCATCCGCGACCTGCGCCTCGGCGAGTACGACGTCCTCGTCGGCGTCAACCTCCTGCGCGAGGGCCTCGACCTCCCCGAGGTGTCGCTCGTCGCGATCCTCGACGCCGACAAGGAGGGCTTCCTGCGCGGGGAGACCTCGCTCATCCAGACGATCGGCCGCGCCGCGCGCAACATCGACGGCAAGGTCCTGATGTACGCCGACAAGGAGACCGACGCCATGCGCGCGGCGCTGAGCGAGACCGACCGCCGCCGCGCGATCCAGCTCGCCTACAACGAGGAGCACGGGATCACGGCGGCGACGATCGTCAAGGGGATCTCCGACATCGCCGAGTTCCTCCAGTCGGAGTCCAAGGTCCCGGGCAAGGGCAAGCGGCGCCGGCGGGCCGCCAAGAGCGCGGTCGAGCACATGTCGCTGGGCGAGCTCGAGCAGACGATCGTCGAGCTCGAGGAGGAGATGCTCGCGGCCGCCGAGGAGCTGCGCTTCGAGTACGCCGCCCGCGTGCGCGACGAGATCCGCGACCTGCGCCGCGAGATCGGCATCGCGCAGGCCAACGAGGCCCCGGCCTGAGCCGGCACGCGGCGCTGCAGGAGGCCGTCCTGGCCTGGTATGACCGGGCGGGGCGCGACCTGCCCTGGCGCGGCACGCGCGACCCCTACGCGATCCTCGTCTCCGAGGTCATGGCACAGCAGACGCAGGTCGGGCGCGTCGTGGACCACTACGAGCGCTGGCTGCGGCGCTGGCCGACGCCCGCGGCGCTGGCGGCCGCCACGCCCGCGGAGGTGCTCGGCGCCTGGGTCGGCCTCGGCTACAACCGCCGGGCGCTGCGGCTGCGCGAGGCGGCCGTCGTCGTCGCGCGCGACGGCTGGCCCCGCGACGCCGCCGGCCTGCGGCGACTGCCGGGCGTCGGCCCCTACACCGCTGCGGCGGTGGCGTCGTTCGCCTTCGGAGAGCGGGTCGCGGCCGTCGACACGAACGTCCGCCGCGTCGCCGAGCGCATCGGGGCGTCGCCCGCCGACCTGCTGCCGCAGCGCGCGCCACACCGACTGGAACCAGGCCGCGATGGAGCTCGGCGCGAAGGTCTGCAGGGCCCGCGCGCCGGCGTGCGACGACTGCCCGGCGGGGCCCTGGTGCGCGTCGCGCGGCCGCGTGGCGATCGTGCCGCGGGCGGCGCGCGGGCGGGCGCCGCGCTTCGAGGACACCGATCGCTGGCTGCGCGGCCGGATCGTGGCGGCGCTCGCCGCCGGCGAGGCGCTTCCCGCGGGGATCGAGGCCGAGCGGCTGGAGCGGACGCTCGCCGCGCTGGAGCGCGACGGCCTCGTCGAGCGCGACGATCGCGGGGGTGTGGGATTCCCGCGGCCAGCCGCGCTAGGGTCTGATCCGCCCACGTCCTAGCCGAAATCCACCGGAGGCATCCGTTGGCCCTCGACCGTCAGTCCATCGAGAAGCGAGATTTTCCCATCGGCCGCCGCGGCTACGAGCCGTCGGCCGTCGATGCGCACCTGGCCGCGATCGCGCGTGAGGTCGAGGCGCTCAAGCGCGCCCAGGCCGCCGCGCCCTCCCCGGCGCAGCCGGCGCCCGCCGGCGGCACGTCGCTGGCCGCCGTCGCCAGCGCGCAGGTGCAGGCGATCGTCGAGGCGGCCGAGTCCAGCGCCGCCGCGATCGAGCGCGACGCGCGCGAGAACGCCGACCAGGCCGCCGAGGACGCGGCCCGCGACGCCGAGCGCACGCGCGACGAGGCGATCGAGCGCTCTCAGGAGCATGTCGGCAAGGTCCACGAGGCGACCGCGCTCATGCTCCAGCGCGTCGACGCGATGGAGAGCGAGCTCAGCGCGCTCGTCGAGTCGCTGCGCACGGGCGCCAACCGCCTGAACGCCGACCTCTCGCTGCTGTCGGGGAACATGGGCGAGCTCTACTCCGCCGCCGGCCGGCCGTCCTCCGGTGCTCCCGCGACGCCGCCGCCGGCCGCCGAGGCCGTGCTCGAGGAGCGGGTCATCTCGGTCTTCGCCGGCGATCCCGAGCCCGAGCCGGAGCCGGCCCTCGAGCCGGACGCCGTGGAGCGGCTCGACGACGAGCTCGTCGAGGCCGTCACGCGACGACGACGGGGAGGGCGACGACGTCGAGGGCGCCCGTCTCATCGCGCTGAACATGGCGCTCAACGGCCAGTCGCGCGCGGAGACCGACAAGTACCTCGCCGCGAACTTCGACCTCGCCGATCGCAGCGCGCTGCTCGACGAGGTCTACGCGACCGTCGAGGGCTAGGGCTAGGGCTCGCGCGGGGCGAGCGCGGCGTCGATCGCCGCCTCGTCGATCCCGTGCTCGCGCAGGAGCCGGCCCGCGCGCGAGTCGCGCGCGAGCATGAGCCGCAGCATCCGGAGGTCGCTGTCGTCGACCGGTCCGGCGCTGGACGCCGGCGCCGGCGGCCCCGGGCGCCCGGCCGCGGCCTCGGCCCGCTCGCGGACGTCGGAGACGATGAGCTCGGCCTCGCGCAGGACGCGCCGCGCGACGCCGTCGGCGTCGAGCACCGCGAGCAGGAGGTGCGCGGGGTCGATCGTCGTGTGACCGCGCGACAGCGCCTGCTCGTTGGCGCCCTCGAGCGCCGCCTTGGCCTCCGGCGTGAACGCCAGCCACTCCGCGGTGCTCGGCGTCGCCGACGCCGCGCAGGCCCACGACCGCCGCGCGCAGCCGCTCGAGCTCGGCTCCGACGAGCGTGTCGTCGACGTGCGCGATCCCGAGCAGCAGGTGCTCGGCGCCGATCTCCGCGTGGCCGAGGCGACGCGTCTCCTCCTGCGTCAGCGCGATGCACCGCCGGGCGGCCTCGTCGAAGTGCTCGAACATCGCGACTCGATCGTCGCAGACGGCGACGACCGAAGGGGCGGGCGAGCTACGGAGCCGGGAGCGGATCGTGTTCGAGCAGCCCGGCCCGGGCGCTGAAAGGCTGCTCGCCCGCCCGCGCCTCGCGGCCGGCGTAGAAGACGAAGTAGCCGGTCGACTCGCGCACCTCGGCGATCGGGATCCGCAGCGTCTCGCGCTCGTAGCGGACGCGGTCCAGCCGCACGGTCTCGGGCGGGCCGGGCGCGAGCGGGCGCGGCGCCGTGCCCGGCGTGTCGGCGCGCTCGGAGATCACGGCCCACGTCCCGACCTCGGCGGGCGCGACGGGCAGCAGCCGCACCTCGCCGGCGATCCCGGCTGCGCGCAGGTCGCCGGTCAGCGCGTCCGCGCCGGCGGCGACGTCGGCGATCCGCAGGACGAGCCAGCCGTCCTGGCGCTCGACGGCGAGCGCGGGCGCGCGGTCACCGGACGCGACGATCGCGGTGACGGCGAGGGCGCAGGCGAGGGCGGCGCCGGCGGCGAGGCGGACGGCCCGCAGCGGGGCGGCGGCGCGGCGCGGGCGCCGCGCAGCTCGCCGAGCAGCGGGTCGCGCAGGCGCGCGACGCGGGCCGGCAGACCGGGGAGGTCGGGGGGCGCGAGGGCGGTCATGGGAGGGTTCCTTCGGGTCGGGGATGGATCGCGGCGGCGTCATCGCGCAGCCGCGCGCGGGCGCGGGAGAGGCGGGAGCGGACGGTCCCGATCGGGACGCCGAGAACCGCCGCGGCCTGCTCGTAGGACAGCTCGCTCCAGACGCACAGCGCGAGCACGTCCTGCTCGCGCCGCGGGAGCTGCGCGACGCGGGCGAGGACCGCGCGCATCTCCAGCTCGCGCGCGAGGACGTCGGCCGCCGACTCGCCCGCTTCGCGGGCGCCGCCGCGCATCCGGCCGAGCGCCGCCGCGTGCCGGCGGCGCGCGCGCCACTGGCCGCGCACGACGTTCGTCGCGATGCCGTAGAGCCACGGGCGCGCGTCGGCGCCCGCCCGCAGGTCGCCGCGTCGCCGCCAGGCCTCGAGGAAGACGACGGAGACGAGGTCCTCAGCGAGGGCGGCGTCGGCGGTCCGGCGGAAGCAGTAGCGCAGCAGCTCGGCCGCATGGCGATCGAAGAGCTGCGTGAAGCGGTCTGCGTCGGCGTCCATGATCACCAGTTGGCCGATCGTCGCCGAAAGTTCCGCCTAACGTGCGGGGTCGAGCGCAATCGAACGTCTGTTCGGCCGTCTAGAATGGTGCGCGTGGCGAAGCACGATCAGATCGTGGTCTCGGGCGCTCGGGAGCACAACCTCAAGGACATCAGCCTGTCGCTCCCGCGCGACGCGCTGGTCGTCATCACCGGGCTCTCGGGGTCGGGCAAGTCGTCGCTGGCGTTCGACACGATCTACGCCGAGGGGCAGCGCCGCTACGTCGAGTCGCTGAGCGCCTACGCGCGGCAGTTCCTCGGGCAGATGGACAAGCCCGACGTCGACTCGATCGAGGGCCTGTCGCCGGCGATCTCGATCGATCAGAAGACGACGTCGCGCAACCCGCGGTCGACGGTCGGCACGGTCACCGAGATCTACGACTACCTGCGCCTGCTGTGGGCGCGCGTCGGCCGGCCGCACTGCCACGTCTGCGGCGCGCCGATCGAGGGCCAGAGCGCCGAGCAGATCGTCGACCAGGTCATGGAGCTCGAGGACGGCACCCGCTTCATGGTCCTCGCGCCGATCGTCCGCGGCCGCAAGGGCGAGTACGGCAAGGTCCTCGACGAGCTGCGCGCCGACGGCTACACGCGGGCGAAGATCGACGGCGAGCTGCGCCTGCTCGAGGATCCGATCGAGCTCGACAAGAAGTACAAGCACGACATCTCGGTCGTCATCGACCGGCTCGTCATGCGCCACGACGTCCGCAAGCGCCTCGCGGACTCCGTCGAGACGGCGGTCGCGCTCGCCGACGGCATCATCGAGGTCGAGCTCGTCGCCAAGGAGGGCGCCGGGGAGGTCCTGACGTTCTCGGAGAGCTTCGCCTGCCTGAAGTGCGGCACGTCGATGCCGGAGCTCGAGCCGCGGATGTTCTCCTTCAACTCGCCGCACGGCGCCTGCGAGCGCTGCACGGGCCTGGGATCCCAGCGCGAGATCGACCCGGAGCTCATCGTCCCCGATCCGGCGCTGTCGATCGCCGAGGGGGCGCTCGCGCCGTGGGCCAACAGCGCGTCGAACTACTACGAGCAGATCACCGAGGCGATCGCCGAGCGCTACGGCGTCGACGTCGAGGCGCCGTGGAGCACGCTCTCGCAGAAGCACCGCGACCTCTTCCTCTACGGCACGAACGGCGAGCCGGTGCAGGTCACGTACCGCAACCGCTACGGGCGCCGGCGCTCCTACCGGACCCGCTTCGAGGGGATCATCCCGAACCTCGAGCGCCGCTACCGCGAGACCGACAGCGAGTTCTCGCGGGAGAAGATCGAGGAGTACATGAGCGTCCGGCCGTGCCCGGCCTGCGGTGGCGCGCGGCTGCGCCCGGAGTCGCGGGCGGTGCTCGTCGGCGGGATGGCGATCCACGAGTTCGCGGCGCTGTCGGTGCGCGGCGGCGCTGCAGTGGCTCGACGAGGTGCGAGCTCACCGAGACCGAGCGCCACATCGCCCGGCTCGTCCTGCGCGAGATCGAGGAGCGCCTGAACTTCCTCGAGAACGTCGGCATCGGCTACCTGTCGATGGACCGCGCGGCGGCGACGCTGTCGGGCGGGGAGGCGCAGCGCATCCGGCTGGCGACGCAGATCGGCTCGTCGCTCGTCGGCGTGCTCTACATCCTCGACGAGCCGTCGATCGGGCTGCACCAGCGCGACAACTCGAAGCTCATCGCGACGCTCCAGCGCCTGCGCGACCTCGGCAACACGGTCATCGTCGTCGAGCACGACGAGCAGACGATGCGCGCCGCCGACTTCCTCGTCGACCTCGGCCCGGGCGCCGGCGAGCACGGCGGCGAGATCGTCGCCCAGGGGACGGCGGCCGACGTCGAGGCGGTTCCCGAGTCGCTGACCGGCCAGTTCCTCGCGCGCACGCGGGTCATCGACATCCCGAAGAAGCGGCGCACGCCGTCGGGCTACGTCGAGATCCGGGGGGCGGCGCAGAACAACCTGAAGTCGATCGACGTGAAGGTCCCGCTCGGCGTCCTGACGGCGGTCACCGGCGTCAGCGGCTCGGGCAAGTCGACGCTCGTCAACGAGGTCCTGTTCAAGGCGGTCGCCAACCGCCTGCACCGGGCGCGCACGCGACCGGGCCGCCACACCGCCGTCCTCGGCCTCGACCAGCTCGACAAGATCATCCAGGTCGACCAGTCGCCGATCGGCCGCACGCCGCGCTCGAACCCCGCGACCTACACCGGCCTCTTCGACGTCATCCGCGACCTCTTCTCCAAGACGCAGGAGGCGCGGGTGCGCGGCTACAAGCCGGGGCGCTTCTCGTTCAACGTCAAGGGCGGGCGCTGCGAGGTCTGCCGCGGCGACGGGCAGATCAAGATCGAGATGCACTTCCTGCCCGACGTCTACGTCCCGTGCGAGCAGTGCCACGGCAAGCGCTACAACCGCGAGACGCTCGAGGTTCGCTTCAAGGGCAAGACGATCGCCGACGTCCTCGACATGCCGGTCGAGGAGGCCGTCGAGTTCTTCAAGCACATCCCGAAGATCCGCCGCCGGCTGGAGACGCTGAACGCCGTCGGGCTCGGCTACATCCGCCTCGGCCAGCCGGCGACGACGCTGTCGGGCGGCGAGGCGCAGCGCGTGAAGCTCGCGACCGAGCTGTCGAAGGTCGCCACCGGCCGGACGCTCTACATCCTCGACGAGCCGACGACGGGCCTGCACTTCGCCGACGTCCAGCGGCTGCTCGAGGTGCTGCACCGGCTCGTCGACCAGGGCAACACCGTCGTCGTCATCGAGCACAACCTCGACGTCATCAAGACCGCCGACCGGCTCGTCGACATGGGGCCCGAGGGCGGGGAGGAGGGCGGCCAGGTCGTCGCCGCCGGCACGCCCGAGGAGGTCGCGGGCACGCCCGGCTCATACACCGGCGAGTTCCTCCTGGAGGCCGGGGTGCAGCCCGCGGCGCCGAAGGCCCGCCGCGGGCGCCGCAAGGTCGCCGCGGCCGCCTGACCCGGTCGGGCGGTCAGTGCGGCTGCGCGGCGCCGCCGTGGACCTGGTGATGGGCGTGCACGACCGCGTGGCCCTTGCCGCGCGCCAGCAGCCAGCGGTTGACCGGGTAGGCGGCGACGCCGGCGACGAGCAGCGCGAACGCGAGCGCCGCCCAGAACCCGGGGTGTGACAGCGTTGCGTCCATCGCGCCCGGGATCGCGAGCATCATCGCGTTGTCGACGATCTCCATGATCGTGATCGAGATCGTGTCCGATGCCAGGGCGATCGGCGCGACGGCGCCGAGGGCCATCCCGGAGCGCAGCAGCGGCAGGCTCGTCAGCGTGTAGCCGAAGAAGAACGCGAGCACGACGGCGAGCGCGATCGTCGCGAGGTCGGAGAACCCGAGCGCGGTCCCGATGACCATGCCGAGGACCTCGCCGATCGCGCAGCCGGTGAGGCAGTGGACGGTGGCGCTGAACGCGAGCGAGTTCAGCGAGGGGTCGCCGGTGGGATGCGCCGCGTGTGATTGGCCGGCCATGAGGCTCCTGTGGTCCGTAGTGCGTCGGCGGTCGCATCATACAATACCCCTAGGGGGTATTTGTCACGCACCCTCGCGTCGTGTCGGCTAGCCTCACGTCGCGATGCTCCGGAAGACCGTGTCAGCCGTCCTGCTCGCCGCCGCGGTGGCGCTCGCCGGCTGCGGTGGCGATGACGACGTCGATACCGAGAGCCAGACGTCGGCGGGCAACGAGATCGATCGCGCCTTCGTGACGGAGGCGCTTCCGATCCACGAGAAGTCGGTGGCGATCGCCGACGTCGCGCAGCGCAGCGGCCAGAGTGGCTTCGTGCGCCAGGTCGCCTCTGACATCTACCGCCTCCAGGGCCAGCAGCTCGGGACGATGCGGCGCATCCGGACCGCGCTGAGCGACGACGGCGTCGAGGCCGGCAAGCTCGGGGTGCGGGCGCCGGACACGAGCGCCGCCGACCCCGCGGCGCTCCGCGCCGCCAAGCCGCTGGACCGCGCCTTCCTGCGCGCGATGATCCCGCTGCACGAGGCGACGATCGCGATGGCGAAGGTCGAGCTCGCGAAGGGCCAGCAGTCCGACCTCAAGGTCGTCGCGCGCCAGATGGTCGACACGGAGTCGGCCGAGCTCGCCGCGATGCGCAACCAGCTCGAGTAGCGCCTCATCGAGGTGAGCGACGACCTCGGCCGCCAGGCCCTGTTATGGGCGCAGAAGTGGCGCTGGTACGAGCGCAACAACCTCCCCTGGAACCGCGCCCGGATCCACTGGCACCTCCTGCGCCGCGAGGCGTTCGCCCGCTGGCCGCTGCACGGCGACGTCCTCGAGGCCTTCGCCGACGGCCGCCTCGAGATCGGCGCGAACACGCTGCTGGAGCCGCACGTCTGGATCACGGCCCCGGCGCCGGGCCGCGTGCGGATCGGCGAGGGGACGTTCCTGAACCTCGGCGTCATGGTCGCCGCGGTCGAGCTCGTCGAGATCGGCTCGCACTGCATGCTCGCCAACGGCTGCTTCGTCACCGACGGCAACCACCGCTTCGACGACCCCGGCAAGCCGGTTCCCTGGCAGGGCTTCACGACGAAGGGGCCGACGCGCATCGGCGACAACGTCTGGCTCGGCGCCAACGTCGTCGTCACGAGCGGCGTGACGATCGGCGAGCGCTCGGTCGTCGGAGCCAACAGCGTCGTGACGCAGGACATCCCGCCGTTCTCGATCGCGGCCGGCGCGCCCGCCAAGGTCCTGCGCGCCGTGACCTACGAGGACCGCGCGCCGACCGCGTAGGCCGGCGCGCTCAGCCGCCGAAGCGCGCTCGCAGCGCGAGCACGTTGTCGACGTAGCGCTTCGTGTCGTCGAACATCCCGCGGCTGCGCACCGAGGACAGGCCCTGGTAGTAGCCGGCGGCGGCGAGCCGGACGTCGCCGCCGGTCTCGCGCAGCAGGCGCGCGAGGTACAGCGAGCCGGCGCGGACGTTGTCCTCCGCCGAGGTCGGGCTCAGCCGGGTCTGGGCGAGGTTGGCCTGCACCCAGTCCCACGTGCCGGGCATGACCTGCATGATGCCGCGCGCGTTGGCGGGGGAGACCATCGCGTTGTTGAAGCCGCTCTCCTGCCAGGCGATCGCCGCCGCGAGCGAGGCGGGAGCCCCGTGCTCGGCGGCGAGCTGCATGACGCGCGCGGCGCTGACGCGGACGGGCGTCGGCACCGGAGCCGCGTCCGGCACGACGCGCGTGGCGGGCGCCGGCGTCGCCGCCTGGACCGGCGCCCGGGCGCCGCTCGGCAGCTTCATGACGGTCCCGATGAGGAGCTTCGTCGTCGGCTTCAGGCCGTTCATGAAGGCCATCTGCGACACGCTGACGCCGGTCTGCGCGGCGAGGCCGCTGAGCGTGTCGCCGGCGCGGACGACGTAGGCGCCCTGCGGCCGCGGGGCGCCTGCGGGCGTCGCCCGCGCCACGGTCGAGGACCCCGTCGAACCGGCCGGGACGATGCCGGCGCCGGCCAGCGCCGCGCTGCCCTCGGCGACGGTCGGGATCTTCAGCGTCGACCCGAGGATCACGTGCGCGTCCGGCGACAGGCCGTTGTAGATCGCGACCGTGCGGGTCGTCATGTTGCTCTGCGCGGCGATCCCCCAGAGCGTCTCGCCGGCGGCGACGGTGTGGAAGCGATGGGCGCTCGCGGCGGGCGCGGCGAGCAGGACGGCGAGCGACGTAAGGATGATGATTCGCAGGGGGCGCATGGACTCCTCTCCCTCGGGGGTGCATCCAACATGCCTGCAAAGCGCCGCCTTTGCACGTCCGCGCGCGGAGTTACGTGTCGCTGCAAGGGGCGGTGCAGCGGTCGCCACCAGAACGGGGCCGCTGCGGCGCCCCGGTCGCTCAGCCCTTGGAGACCATGATGATGAGCCCCAGCACGACGGCCGTCATGAAGATCGCCGCCCCCGCGAGCGCGACGGTCCCGTATGCGGCCGCGGCGCCCGCGCGCCCGTCGCGGCGCGCCTCGGCCGAGCGCGTGACGCCGATGACGACGAGGCCCCACGAGACCGTGACGGTCAGGACGGCGAGCGGCGCCGCCCACATGAGCTCGACGAGCGCATCGGTGTCGACGGCGGCGATCATCGCTCCGTCGCGGCGGTCGTGAGGGCCGAGCCCTGCCGCAGTCGCTGGCCGAACATCGCGGCGATGAGCGCGATGAGGCTCACCGAGATGAGCAGCGGTCCGAGCGCGCCGTCGCCGAAGACGCGGCTGAGCCCGTAGGTCAGGGCGCCCACGGCGGCCGCCGCGGGCAGGGTGAGGATCCAGGCGAGGATGATGTTGCCGGCGAGGCCCCAGCGGACGGCCGACAGCCGCTTCGCCGCGCCCGCGCCGAGCACCGCGCCCGTGATCGAGTGCGTCGTCGACAGCGGGAAGCCCAGATGCGCGGCGGTCAGCAGGACGGCGGCGCCGCCGCTCTGGGCGGCGAAGCCCTGCGCCGGGTCCATCTTGATGATCCGGCTGCCCATCGTGCGGATGATGCGCCAGCCGCCGGAGTACGTCCCGAGCGCGATCGCGGTCGCGGCCGACACGACGACCCAGGTCGGCGGCGCCGGGTTGGCTCCCGTGAGGTCGCCATGGGCGACGAGCGCGAGCGTGATGATGCCCATCGTCTTCTGCGCGTCGTTGGTTCCGTGCGAGAGCGACAGGAGGCTCGCGCTCGCGATCTGGCCGAGCCGGTAGCCGCGGTTGACCGGGCCCGGCCGCAGGCGCCCGACCATGCGGTACGTGATGAGGATCGCGCCGCCGGCGGCGAGGAACGCGACGATCGGCGCGACGATCGCGGGCACGATGACCTTCTCGAGCAGCCCGTCCGCGAGGACCGCCTCGGCGCCCGCGGCCGCGAAGGCGGCGCCGACGACGCCGCCGATGAGCGCGTGCGACGAGCTCGACGGCAGCCCGAAGTACCACGTCAGGAGATTCCAGGAGATCGCGCCGATGAGGCCGGCGAAGATCACGGTCGTGTCGATGAGGTCCGCCTCGACGATCCCGCCGGCGATCGTCGCGGCGACCTCGAGCGAGATGAACGCGCCGACGAAGTTCAGGACCGCCGCGAGCGTGACGGCCGTTCGCGGCGCGAGCGCCCGCGTCGAGATCGACGTGGCCACGGCATTCGCCGTGTCGTGAAACCCGTTCGTGAAGTCGAAGGCCAGCGCCGTCGCCACGACGATGACCAGGATGATGTCGCTGTCCACGAGCGCGCCCGCCGGGAGCTAGGAGTTCTTGTCGACGATGTTCGCCAGGGTGTTGGCGATGTGCTCGGTCGCGTCGACGGCGTCCTCGAGCCGCTCGAAGATGTCCTTCCAGCGGATCACGACCATCGGGTCGATGCCCGTATCGAAGAGCGACGCCACGGCCTCGCGGGTCACCCGGTCGGCCTCGGTCTCCAGTCGGTGGATCTCGCTCGTGAAATGCGTGACGTTCTGGAAGCCGCGCATCCGCGGCACCGCGTCGGCGATGAGCCGGCAGGCCTCCATGAGGATGTGGGCCTGGCGCTGGGCCTGCTCCATCGGCGCCTCGATGCGGTAGAGGCCGAGGTAGTCGGCGACCTCCTCGGTGAGGTCGACGATGTCGTCGAGGCCCGACGCGAGGTCGAGGATGTCCTCGCGGTCGATCGGCGTGACGAACGTCGAGTTCAGCCGCTGGATGATGTCGTAGGTGATCCGGTCGCCCTCCTGCTCGCAGAGCAGGATCGACCGCGCCAGCTCGGCCTTCTCCGGATAGTCGCCGCAGCATCTCGTCGAGCAGGGCGGCCGCGCGCAGGACGTTGTTCGCCGATTCCTCGAACAGGTCGAAGAACGCTCGGTCCTTCGGGGCGAAGACCTGCGAGAGCCGGGCCATGGCCCGCGGCAGTCTACGTCAGGCGGTTGCGGAAGGACGAAAGCTCATCAGGGTCCACGGCGTACCCGTGCTGCGCCTCCGGGTACCGGCGCGTGCGCACGTCCGCGGCGAACGCGGCGACGCCCGCCGTCATCTCGTCCTGGAGGCTCGCGTAGCGCTTGACGAAGCGCGCGCCGAGGCCCTCGCGGATCCCGAGCAGGTCGTGGAAGACGAGCACCTGGCCGTCGGTGGCCGGGCCGGCGCCGATCCCGATGACGGGCACGTCCATCCGGCTCATGATCTCCGCGCTGACCTCCGACGGGATCGCCTCGAAGACGATCGAGAAGCAGCCGGCGTCCTGGAGCGCGAGCGCCTCCTCGGCGATCCGCACCGCCGCGCCGGCGCTGCGGCCCTGCGCGCGGTAGCCGCCGAGCGCCGTCGCGGTCTGCGGCGTCAGGCCGACGTGGCCCATGACCGGCATCCCGGCACCGACGATCGCCCGCGCGCGCGCCGCCGAGACCGGCCCGCCGCCCTCGAGCTTCACGGCGTCGCAGCCGGCCTCCTTGACGAAGCGCAGCGCGCTGCGGACGGCCTGCTCGTCGGAGGCCTCGTAGGAGCCGAACGTCAGATCGCCGACGAGCAGCGGCGTGCGCAGCCCGCGGCGCACGGCCTTCGCGAGCATGAGCATCTCGTCGAGCTCGACCGCGACCGTCGAGGGGTAGCCGAGCACGGTCATCGCGCCGGAGTCGCCGACGAGCACGATGTCGACGCCCGCCGCCTCGGCGGCGCGGGCGCTCGGGAAGTCGTAGGCGGTGACCATGACGATCGGCTCGCCGAGCCGCTTGAGCTCGGCAAGGCGCGGGAGCGTGACCGGCAGCCGCTCGGGCGTGCTCGTGACGAGCGAGATCTGGCTGGGATGCGTCGACATGGCTCAGTGCTCCCGGGGAGTGGTCAGCAGGGTGGCGACCTCGTGGTCGACGTCGAGGATCCGGTTCGTCCCGGCCTCGACATGGACGACGCGCGGCTCGTGGCGGGCGAGCTCGGCCGCGTCGTACTGGGCGTAGGAGATGACGATGATCGTGTCGCCGTGGTGCACGAGGCGGGCGGCGGCGCCGTTGACCCGCATCGTTCCCGAGCCGCGCTCGCCGGCGATCGTGTAGGTCTCGAAGCGGGCGCCGTTGTCGACGTCGACGACATGCACCTGCTCGTGCTCGAGGATGTCGGCGGCGTCGAGGAGGTCGGGATCGACGGTGATCGAGCCGACGTAGTGCAGGTCGGACCCGGTGACGGTCGCTCGGTGGATCTTGGACTTGAGCATCGTGCGCTGCATGCGGGTCGTTCAGCCTCCCTCGAGGATGTCGTTGTCGATCAGTCGGACGTCGCCGACGCGCGCGGCGACGGCGACGAGGACCCGGTCGGCGCCGACGCTGCGGACCGGGGCGAAGGTGTCGGGCGCGACGAGCGCGAGGTACTCGGGCTCGACGTGCAGCTCGGTCATCGCCTCGCGGCCGGCGGCGGCGAGGGCGGCGGCGTCGCGCTCCCCGGCGGCTGCCCGGGCGCGGACGGCCCGCAGCGCGCGGCTGAGCGCCAGCGCCCGCTGGCGCTCGCCGGCGCCCAGGCGCGCGTTGCGGCTGGAGAGGGCGAGGCCGTCGGGCTCGCGGACCGTCGCGCCGACCTCGATCCGGACCGGGATGTCGAGGTCGCGGACGAGCCGGCGGATGACGGCGACCTGCTGGGCGTCCTTCTGGCCGAAGAACGCGACGTCGGGCCCGGCCATGTTCAGGAGCTTGCAGACGACGGTCGCGACGCCCGCGAAGTGGGCCTCGCCGCGGACCTCGCCCTCGAGCGGCTCGCTGACCTCTCCGACGGTCACGGTCGTGGCGAAGCCCGGGGGATAGACCTCCTCCGGGGGCGGCGCGAAGAGGAGGTTCGCGCCGGCGGCCTCGGCGAGCGCGGCGTCGCGCGCCTCGTCGCGGGGGTAGGCGTCGAGGTCGGCGCCCTCGTCGAACTGGGCCGGGTTGACGAACAGCGAGACGACGACCTCGTCGCAGCCGGCGGCCGCCTGCTCGATGAGCGACAGGTGCCCGTCGTGCAGGGCGCCCATCGTCGGGACGAGCCCGATCCGGCGGCCGGCACGGCGCGGCTGCGACCAGCGCGGCGCGCAGGTCGGCGACGGTGCGCACGATCCTCATGCGGCCACCGCCTCGGACGCGGCTGCGAGGCGGCGGGTCGCGTCGACGAGCGCGTCGAAGAGCTCGAGGTCCGCGGGCGCGCGCTCGGCGACCGCGGCGCGCTGGCGCACGACGGTCGCGTCGTCGCCGCGGGCGACCGGGCCGGTGAGGGCGGCGCCGGGGCCGAGGGTCGCCCAGTTGGCGACCGCCGCCTGCACGAGCGCGACGAGCGGCTCGCGATCGAGGCCGGCGGTCCGCGCCAGGCGCTCGGCGAGGTCCTCGACGACGACGAGGAAGTTCGCTGCGATCGAGGCCGCGGCGTGGTAGGCGGCGCGGTCGGCGTCGTCGATCTGGACGGGCTGCATCCCGAGCCGCCGGGCGAGCGCGCCGGCGGTGCTCAGCGCCGCGCTCGTCGAGCCGGCGACCGCGGCGGTCGCGCCGGCGAAGCGCGCGCCCGTCTCCGGGACGGTCATGAGCGGATGCAGGGAGAACGCCTCATGCGGGGCGAGCGCCGCGAGCGTCGTCGACGCGGAGCAGTGCGCGACGAGCGGCCCCGCGGTCAGCGCGGCCGCGGCGGCCTCGATCTCGGTGTCGGGGACGCAGAGCAGGACCGCGCCGGCGTCCGCGCCGACCGGCTCGCCGCGGCGCAGCGGGCCCTCGACGTCGATGCCCGCCGCGGCGAGCGCCGCGGCCATGGCGGTGCCCAGCCGGCCTGCGCCGACGATCGCGATGCGGTCGGGGATGCGCGCCTCAGCACGCCTCATGAGGGGTGTCTGAATGTCCGTCATGTCGGTCCAGTCCTCCATCGAGGTACCGGTCGCGTGGTGGTCGTTTCGACGGTGGGTGCCGTCTCCATGCACGATAGCTCACCGCGTCCCGAGCCCAGTGGAGGGACCACTAGGCTCCCGACCGTGTCGACGAGCGAGGAGCGTCGCGAGCAGCTCAAGGCCGTCTTCGCGGAGGCGCGCGGCTGCACCCGTTGCCCGGAGCTCGCCCGGACGCGGACGCAGGTCGTCTTCGGGGCCGGCAACGCCGACGCGGACCTCATGTTCGTCGGCGAGGCTCCCGGCGCGCGCGAGGACGAGCAGGGGATCCCGTTCGTCGGCGCGGCGGGCAAGCTGCTCGACGAGCTGCTCGGGGAGGTCGGGCTCGCGCGGGCCGACGTCTTCATCGCGAACACGCTCAAATGCCGGCCGCCCGGCAACCGCGACCCGCAGCCGGCCGAGATCGACAACTGCCAGGAGTACCTCATGCGCCAGGTGGAGCTCATCGCACCGCGGGTGATCTGCACGCTCGGCAACTTCTCGACGAAGCTCCTGCGGGCGGATCCGACGGGGATCTCGAGGTTGCACGGCCAGGCCGAGATCCGCGTCATCGGGCGTCGCGCGGTGCGGCTCTATCCGCTGTTTCACCCGGCGGCCGCGCTCTACACGCGGTCGCTGCTCGACACGCTGCGGGCGGACTTCGCGCGGCTGCCGGCGCTCCTGGCGCTGCCGCTCCCCGAGCAGCCCGAGCCGGAGGCGCCGTCCGAGCCCGCCGTGGCCGCGCCGGAGCTCGCCGACCTCCCCGAGCCCGCGGTGCCCGAGATGACGCCCGACCCGGCGCAGCCGGACGGCGAGCAGCTCGGGTTGTTCTAGCGGCGCTTCGCTGGCGGCTTGTCACGCGTTCCGGCGGTCGTGGCGTCTATGACTCGATATGCGATGCATAGGCGACACGACGCGTCGTCGACGCGAACCGGACCACACGTAGTTAGGACCGGACCGGCGCCTCGCGCAGCGCCGGCAGCACCCGCTCGCCGTACGTGCGGATCGAGCCCAGCGGGTCGGCGCGCCCGATGAGCTGCAGGCAGATGACCGTCGCGCCGGCGCGCTCCATCTCGCGGATGCGCTCCACGTGCTCGCCGGGGTCGGAGCCGATGAGGAACCCCTCCTTGGCGAACTGCTCGTCGCTCATCTGCTCGTCGGCGCGGCGCTGCATGTCCTGCTGGTCGGCGATGTCGTCGAGGTAGAGCTCGGGCAGCTGGGTCGGCTTCCAGTGGCGGGCGCCCTCGATCGCGGCCTGCTCGTCGTCGGCCCAGGCGAAGCCGGCCTGGAAGATGATCTCGCCCTCCTCGCGGCCGTGCTCGCGGCAGGACTCGCGGTAGGCGTCGACGATCTCCGGCGCCTGCTCGGGGTCGCCGAGCGTCCACAGCCCGTCGCCGAAGCGCCCCGCAAGCTCCGCGGACTGCGGCCCGAACGCCGAGACGTAGAGCTTCGGGCGCGTCTTCGCGCGCGTCCAGAGCTTCGCCTCCTCGAGCTTGAACCAGCCGGCGTCCATCGTCACCGTCTCGCCGGCCCAGAGCCGCGTGATCGCCTCCAGGCCGGTCTCCAGCCGCCGTCGCTGCTCGCCGTAATCCGGCCAGTCGAGGCCGAGCGGCGTCTCGTTGACCGCCTCGCCGGAGCCGGCGCCGAGGAAGACGCGGCCCGGGTAGAGCTCCTCGAGCGACATGAACGCCTGCGCGACGACGCCCGGGTGGTAGTGGTGGACGATCGGCGTGACGCCGGTGCCGATCGGCTTGGCGGTCACCTGGCCCAGCGCGCCGAGGTAGACCCACGCGTTGGCGGCCTGGCCGTCGGGAAACCAGGGCGCGAAGTGGTCGGACGTGCCGAGCGCGTCGAAGCCCGCGCGATCGGCGGCCTTCGCCTGCTCGAGCATCGCCGAGGGCGTGAACTCCTCCGTGGAGGTTGCGAACCAGTACTGCATCGGGGGCGCTCCTTTGCGTCCGGGAACTCCCGGGCTACCCGGAGATGCGCCCCAGTGCGCGCGCCTATCCCTCCGGCTCGAGCTTCAGCGCGCAGCCGTTGATGCAGTAGCGCTGGCCGCTCGAGCCCGGGCCGTCCGGGAAGACGTGCCCGAGATGGCCGCCGCACTGCTTGCAGAGGACCTCGGTGCGGCGCATGCCGAACTTGCGATCGGTGCGCGTCTCGACGGCCTCCGCGACGGCCGGATCGGTGAAGCTCGGCCAGCCCGTGCCGGAGTCGAACTTCGCGTCCGAGGTGAAAAGCGGCGCGCCGCAGCCCGCGCAGGTGTAGGTGCCCGGCGTCTTCTCGTCGACGTAGGGCCCGGTGAACGCGCGCTCGGTGCCGGCCTCGCGCAGCACGTGGTACTGCTCGGGCGAGAGCTCCGAGCGCCACTCCTCGTCGGTCTTCGTCATGGGTTCGGTCTTATCCATGCATCGAAGGCTAGCCGGGCGCATCACGCGATCTCAGCGCCGCGGTGCGCCGGCGCGCCAGCCTGCGCAGGAACGACGGCATCTGCGCCGCCTGCGCGATCGCGTCGAGGACCCGCTCGCCGTGGCTGAGGTCGTCGCGGACGTACTCGGCGAGGACGCCGTCGCGGCCGAAGTAGCGCCAGCCCCGCGACGCGCCGACGGTCCGCAGGAGCGCCGCCGTCAGCGGCGGGAGCGCGAACGCGCCGTGGACGAAGAGCGTGCCGCCCGGCACGACGCGCGTCGACCACGCCTGGAGCATCTCCGACGCCGCGCTGTAGGGGCTCGCCGGGCCGACGAACAGGACGTCGATCGAGCCGTCGACGCCCTTGACCTCGGAGGCCGTCAGGACGACGACCTCGACGCCCTCCAGCGCCCCGCGCCGCATCGCTTCGAGCGCCTCGGGAGCGATGTTGCCGGTCATGACGATGCGCGCGGGCGGGTTCAGCACGCGCGCGCAGGCCTCGATCCGCTCGGCCTGGGCGACGGTCAGCACCCGGGCGACGCTAGACGATCCCCACCGAAATGGCGCACCTACCGATGACGCGCCCGCCCGGGCCCGGCTCCGCCCGCGCCAGCCACTAGAGTCCGGCCAGTGCCGATCTCGCGCCGCATCGTCGTTGCGCTCGTGACCCTGACGCTCGTCGCGCCGGCCGTCGCGGGCGCGCAGACGACGACGGTCCCGAGCCCCGGCGCGAGCGTCTCGAACACCCCTCCCGTCCCGCTGTCGGAGGAGCGCTCCGAGGCGACCGGCACCACCGGCTCGTCCAGCAGCAGCGAGCTGCCGAACACGGGAACGGACCCGCGGCTGCTGTTCGTGTGCGGCGTGGCGCTGACGCTCCTCGGCGTGGGGCTCCGGCTCCGTACCGCCGATGCCGAGCTCTACTGAGCCTCGCCAGCCGGCGACCGAGACCACCGCGCCGGCCGAGACCGAGGCGCTCGCCGCGCGGCTCGCGCTCCGCCTGCGCCCCGGCGACGTCGTGCTCGTCTCAGGCGACCTCGGCGCCGGCAAGACGACGTTCGTGCGCGGCGCCTGCCGGGCGCTCGGCGTCACGGGCGCGGTGACGAGCCCGAGCTTCACGATCGCCCGGCGCTACGACGGGACCGTCCCGATCTCCCATCTCGACCTCTACCGCCTCGGCGACCTCGACGACGAGGACCCCGCGCTGCTGGCCGACGAGCTGGCCGAGGACCGCATCGCCTTCGTCGAGTGGCCGGAGGTCGGGTCGCCGGCCGGCCTGGACCCCGAGCGCGTCGCGGCCCGCGTCCGCCTCGAGCACCGCGGCGGCGACCGGCGCCTCGTCCGGATCGACGAGCCGTGATCGTCCTCGGCCTCGACACCGCGACGCCGGCGACCGTCGTCGGCCTGCTCGACGACGCCGCGCCCGGCGCGGCCTCCGAGCGCCGCCACGAGCCCGGCCACGGCGAGCGCCCCGGCCACGCCGCGCAGCTGCTGGCGCTCGCCAACGAGCTGCTCGAGGAGCGGTCGATCGGCTTCTCCGACGTCGACCGCATCGCGGTCGGCCTCGGGCCCGGGAGCTTCACCGGCCTGCGGATCGGCGTCGCGACGGCGCGCGCGCTCGCGCAGGCCGCGGACGCCGAGCTCGTCGGCGTCTCGACGCTGCGCGCGCTCGCCGCCGCCGCGGAGCCGCAGGCGCCGCCCGGAGCAGGCGTCCTCGCGGTCGTCGACGCCCGCCGCGGCGAGGTCTTCGCCGCCGGCTGGCGCGGCTCGCGGCAGGTTCTCGAGCCCGTCGCGATCACACCCGCGGCACTCGCAGATCGCCTGCAATCGGGCGGTGAACCGTGGCTGGCGGTGGGTGACGGGGCGCTACGCTTTCGCTCTGACCTGGAAGAGTCCGGCTGCCTCGTCGCCCCCGATGCATCGCCGCTGCACGGCGTCGCCGGCGGGCTCGTCTGCCGGCTCGCGCTCGAGGCTCCGGAAGCGATCGCGCGCGACCTGGTCGTCCCCGACTACCTGCGCCAGCCCGACGCCGCCCGCCCCCGCACAAGCCCCACGTGACCGCTGACGCGCTCGACATCCGCCGGCTGACGTACGCCGACCTCCCGCAGCTCATCGCGGTCGAGCGCCGCGCCTTCCCGACGCCCTGGTCGCTGGCGATGTTCGTGCTCGAGCTCTCCAAGCCCGCCGGCGTCTGCCTCACCGCGCTGCGCAACGGCGAGATGCTCGGCTACCTCATCTGCTCGCGCTACGACACCGTCTGGCACATCATGAACGTCGCCGTCGACCCCGAGCACCGCCGCCAGGGGATCGCGACCGCGATGCTGCTCGACCTCTTCCGGCGCATCGACTCGCGGACGGCGCGGTTCACGCTCGAGGTGCGCGAGTCCAACCGGGGCGCGATCGAGCTCTACGAGCGCTACGGCTTCCGCGCCGCCGGCCGCCGGCGGCGCTACTACCAGGACAACGGCGAGGACGCGGTCGTCATGTGGCGCACGCAGTCGACGCTCGCCGGGAGCTTCGACGACGTGCCCAACGCCTCGCCCGCATGAGCCTGATCCTCGCGCTGGAGACGAGCTGCGACGACACGTGCGCCGCCGTCGTGACCGCCGACGGCGAGCTGCGCTCGAACGTCATCTCCTCGCAGGGCATCCACGACGCCTACGGCGGCGTCGTTCCGGAGATCGCCTCGCGCCACCACCTCGAGCTCGTGAACCTCACGGTCGACGACGCGCTGCGCCGCGCCGGCGCGACGCTCGACGACGTCGGCCTCGTCGCCGTCACGCAGGGGCCGGGGCTCGTGGGCGCGCTGCTCGTGGGCGTCGCGACGGCGAAGGGGCTGGCCGCCGCGCGCGGGCTGCCGCTCGCGGCGGTCGACCATCTCCAGGGCCACGTGGCCGCGAACTTCCTGCGCGTCGACGGCGCCGCCGAGCCGATCATGGAGCCGCCGTTCGTCTGCCTCATCGCCAGCGGCGGCCACACGCTGCTCGCGCGCGTCGAGGACCACGCGACGTTCACCGTCCTCGGTCGCACGCTCGACGACGCCGCCGGCGAGGCGTTCGACAAGGGCGCCCGCCTGCTCGGCCTCCCGTTCCCGGGCGGTCCGGCGCTCGAGCGCCTGGCGCGCGACGGCGATCCGGCGGCGTTCTCGTTCCCGGTGGCGCGCAACGTCCCGGGCCTGGACTTCTCGTTCGCGGGCGTCAAGACGTCGTTGCTGTACCGGGTGCGCGACCTCGGCGAGCAGGAGGCGGCCGCGCGCGCCGCCGACCTCGCCGCGGGCTACCAGCACGCGATCGTCGAGGCGCTGGCAGAGCGCTGCGAGCGCGCGCTGCTCGAGGCCGGGATCGGGCGGCTGGCGATCGGCGGCGGGGTCGCGGCCAACGGCCCGCTGCGCGAGCGCCTCGCGGGCCTCGGCGTCGCGGTCGGCGTCCCGCCACGCGAGCTGTGCACCGACAACGCGGCGATGATCGCCTCGGCCGCGCGCTACGTCGAGGCGCGGGAGTTCCCCGGCTACCTCGCCCTCGACGCCTATGCCTCCGGCGAGCGCGCGCTCGCGTGACGCACCGGCTCGTGCTCTACGGGCGGCCGGGCTGTCATCTCTGCGACGACGCCCGCGGCGTGCTCGAGAAGATCGGCGAGCCGTTCAGCGAGATCGACATCACGACCGACGACGCGCTGCACGCCGCGTACCTCGAGCGAATCCCGGTCGTGGCGCTCGACGGCGAGGAGCTCTTCGACTTCTTCGTGGACGAGAACGCGCTGAGGGGACTACTGGATAGAGTGAACCGCCGATGACGACCGGCGAGCGCGCAGTACCCCAGGTTGACTCGGCGGTCTCGCGTGAGAACGCGATCGGCGGGGGAGAGCGGCTCTCGCTTGGCGTGGCGGCGCGCCTCTCGCGCTACCTCCAGGTCCTCACGCAGGCCAAGAAGATGGGCAAGGAGACGATCTCCTCGCGTGAGCTCAGCGACTACACGCACGTCAACCCGACGCAGATCCGCCGCGACTTCTCGGGCTTCGGCAAGTTCGGCAAGCGCGGCGTCGGCTACAACGTCGACGCGCTCGTCTCGCAGATCCGCAAGATCCTGCGCACCTCCGGCCAGCACAACATCGCGCTCTTCGGCGCCGGCCACCTCGGCCAGGCGATCGCCTCGTCGGACATCTTCGCCGACCATGGCTTCCGCGTCGTCGCGATCTTCGACAACGACAAGCGCAAGATCGGCCAGCAGGTCGGCCCGACGACGATCCGCCACAGCTCCGAGCTGAAGTCGATGGTCGAGGACGAGGACATCGTCGTCGGCGTGCTGGCCGTGCCGACCGCCGCGGCCCAGCCGATCGCCGACGATCTCGTCGAAGCCGGCGTGAAGATCATCTTCAACTACTCCGAGGCGCTCCTGCAGGTGCCGCCGGAGGTCACCGTCCACACCTCGTCACCGGCGGTCGACCTGCTGTACGCGCTGTACTTCTATCTCACGTAGCGCGCCACGCCCCACTGCATCCAATGCCCATCGACCTCGACAAGACCGAGGAGATCTTCGCGGCCTCGCAGGACCTGACGGTCGGCCTCGAGGAGGAATTCGCGGTGCTCGACCCGCAGACGCTCGACCTCGTGCCGCGCTTCGAGGAGCTGCGCGACGCGGCGGCGGAGCGTGATCCCGAGCTCTCGCAGGCGATCACGGGCGAGCTCATCTCCTCGGAGATCGAGATCGTCTCCGGGCGCGGGGAGGACTTCCACGACGCCCAGGCGCGCCAGCGCGATCATCGCCGGCGCCTCTTCGCGCTCGCGCAGCGACCACGGGCTCGTGCTCGGCTCGACCGGCACCCACCCGTGGGCCGACTACCGCGAGCAGCGCAACATCGACACCGAGCACTACCGCCGCGTCGTCGAGGGCCTCGGCTACGTCGCGCGGCGCAACAACACGTTCTCGCTGCACGTCCACGTCGGGGTGCGCGACGCCGACCGCGCCGTCCACGCCTGCGACCGGCTGCGCCCGATCCTGCCGCTCCTGCTCGCCGCCAGCGCGAGCTCGCCGTTTCTCGAGGGCAACGACACGCTGCTGCACTCCGTTCGCACCCAGACGTTCACGAAGTCCTTCCCGCGCTGCGGCGTGCCCGACCCCTACGGCTCGTGGCAGGCGTTTCGCGACTACATCGATCTGCTCATCGCGACGAACTCGATCGTCGAGTACACGCAGGTCTGGTGGTCGATCCGGCCCCACGCGACGTACGGGACGATCGAGGTCCGCATCTGCGACGCGCAGGTGACGATGGCCGAGTCCGAGCAGCTCGCCGGCCTCATCGTCGCGTGCGTCGGCCAGGCGCTGCGCGACATCGACGAGGGCGTGCCGTTCGAGGATCCCGCGCCGCGGCTGGTCGAGGAGAACATGTGGCGGGCTATTCGACACGGGATGGACGGCAAGATGATCGACCTCGAGCGCGGCAGCGGAGATCGCGACGCGCGCGGCGCTCGAGGATCTGTGGAGCTGGACGGCCCCCGTGCGCGCAGGAGCTGCGGATCGATCCGGGCCTCGACGGGCCCAACGGCGCGCAGCGCCAGCGGGCGGCGTCGCATCGAGGGCGCCGACCTGCGCGAGGTCTACGCTGCGACCGTGCGGGAGACCATGACGACCTACGCACAGGAGGTTGCCGCATGATGAGCCCCGACGCCGGTGGCGCGCCGCCGCCCGAGGACGCCGAGCCGGACCTGACGGGATGTCGGAGGAGGAGCTGCGCGCCGCCTACGAGGCCGAGCTCGCGCGCGTGCGCGTGGAGGACGTGCTCGTGCAGACGGTCGTGTCGCTGCTGAACCTCGCCGCCCGCAAGGCCGGGCTGAGCGGCGCCGACGAGCCGCCGGACTTCCAGCAGGTGGGGGAGGCGATCGACGCGACGCGGGCGCTGCTGCCGTTCGTCGAGCCGGTCCTGGGGGCCGAGGCCGGCCAGGTCCGCGACGCGCTGTCGCAGTTGCAGATGGCCTACGCGCGATCCGGCGCGGCGGGCGCGGACGCGGACGCCGGCGGCGGCGCCCCCGAAGACCCCGCGGCCAAGCCGGAGGGCAGCGGGCCCGCGCAGTCCAGCGGGCGGCTCTGGGTTCCCGGCCAGTAACGCGATTTCGATCGCCGGCGGGGCCGGCGCGCCCCGCGTCCGCGTGTCCAGTTAGACTCGCGGCGCGTTTCTCGCGGTCGGGGGTCGGTGTCGCCTGCTCGAAGCAGGCGATGGTCCCTTGACACCAAAGACTTTGGAGGCCGGTTTCCTTGAGTGACTTTCTGTTGGACCATGGCGTCGTCGTCGCGCTGGTATGCGCGATGCTGGCGGTGCTCTACGGAGCGCTGACGACTCGTTCACTGCTGGCGCTCTCGCCGGGCAACGAGCGCATGGTGCAGATCTCGAGGGCCGTGCAGCAGGGCGCTTCCGCCTACCTGCGCCGGCAGTACACGACGATCGGCATCGTCGGCGTCGTCCTGTTCATCGTGCTGATCCCGCTGCAGAGCATCTCGGTGGCGGTCGGCTTCGCCATCGGCGGCCTGCTGTCCGCGGCCGCCGGCTTCATCGGGATGAACGTCTCGGTGCGGGCCAACTGCCGCGTCGCCGAGGCTGCTCGCGGCGGCATCTCCCCGGCGCTCGACACGGCCTTCCGCGGAGGCGCGATCACCGGCATGCTCGTCGTCGGCATGGCGCTGCTCGGCGTCGCCGGCTACTACGGCGTGCTGACGTTCCTGTTCGACCAGTCGCCGAAGGAGTCCATCGACGCGCTCATCGGCCTCGGCTTCGGCGGCTCGCTGATCTCGGTCTTCGCGCGCCTCGGCGGCGGCATCTTCACGAAGGGCGCCGACGTCGGCGCCGACCTCGTCGGCAAGGTCGAGGCGGGCATCCCCGAGGACGACCCGCGCAACCCGGCGGTCATCGCCGACAACGTCGGCGACAACGTCGGCGACTGCGCCGGCATGGCGGCCGACCTCTTCGAGACCTACGCGGTCACCGCGGTCGCGGTCATGCTGCTCGGCGTCCTGACGTTCGCCGACGAGAACCTCACGCAGGTCGCGCTGTACCCGCTCATGCTCGGCGGCGTCGCGATCGTCGCGTCGATCATCGGCACGTTCGCGGTCAAGTCCGCCGCGGGCAACGTCGAGCGCGCGCTCTACCAGGGCCTGATCCTCTCGGGCATCATCGCCGCGGCGGCGTTCTACCCGATCACGAGCTGGATGATGGACGGCCTCGCGACGCGCACCGCCGACGTCACCGTCTCCGTCCCGTCGGTCGGCGACCTCTACCTCTGCTCGCTCATCGGCCTCGCCGTCACGGCGCTGCTGTTCGTCATCACCGACTACTACACGTCGACGCGCTTCGGCCCGGTGAAGAAGACCGCCGCGGCCTCGGAGACCGGCCACGCGACGAACATCATCTCCGGCCTCGCGCAGGGCATGCAGGCGACCGCGCTGCCGGCGATCGTCCTCGCGCTCGGCGTCTACTCCGCCAACGAGCTCGGCGGCATCTACGGCATCGCGATCGCCGTCATGGCGCAGCTCGGCCTCTGCGGCCTCATCGTCGCGCTCGACGCCTTCGGGCCGATCACCGACAACGCCGGCGGCATCGCCGAGATGGCCGAGATGCCCGAGGAGGTCCGCGCGGTCACCGATCCGCTCGACGCCGTGGGCAACACGACGAAGGCCGTCACGAAGGGCTACGCGATCGGCTCGGCCGTGCTCGCGGCGCTCGTCCTGTTCGCGGCGTTCAAGATCGAGCTCGAGGAGGAGCTCGTCGCCAACGGCAAGGAACCGGTGACGTTCCTGCTCGACGCGCCGCTCGTCCTCATCGGCCTGCTCGTCGGCGGCATGATGGTCTACCTCTTCGCCTCGCTGTCGATGGAGGCCGTGGGCCGCGCCGGCGGCGCGGTCGTCGAGGAGGTCCGCCGCCAGTTCCGCGAGAAGCCGGGGATCATGGACGGCACCGAGGAGCCCGACTACGCGACCTGCGTCGACATCGTCACGAAGACGGCGCAGCGCGAGATGATCATCCCGTCGCTCATCCCGATCGTCTTCACGCTCATCGTCGGGCTGCTGAGCGTCGAGGCGCTCGGCGGCCTGCTCATCGGCGTCATCGTCGTCGGCCTCTTCGTCGCGGTCTCGATGACCGCCGGCGGCGGTGCCTGGGACAACGCGAAGAAGCTCATCGAGGACGGCGCCTTCGGCGGCAAGGGCTCCGACGCCCACGCCGCGTCGGTGACCGGCGACACGGTCGGCGATCCCTACAAGGACACCGCCGGCCCGGCCATCAACCCGATGATCAAGGTCGCGAACATTGTCGCCATCCTGATCATTCCTCTCGTTGCATAACGACTGAGCGGAATCTGCTCACGCGCCCCAGGTGTGGCGCGTGAGCTGAACGGGGGTGAGGTGGAGGACTACGGTGGGTCGCGGGCGCTGGGTGTGGGGCTTGTGCTCGCGCTCCTCGTCGGCCGCGGGCGTCTACGTCCTCGTCTTCGGCGACTTCAACGCCGACAGCGGCGGGATCGCCCAGAAGGACGGGACCGCGGCGTGCGTGTCCGCCGACGGCACCGGCGGGTTCTCCGACGACTCGAGGACGGCGAGTGCGCGATCGCGCCGGCGCTCGGCCTGCCGACGGCGCTCGCGCTGAGCCCGGACGGCCGCAACGCGTACGTCGCCGGACACCGGGAGGCCGTCGCGACGCTGCGCCGGGCGCGCGACGGCGGCGGGCTCGTCGCCACGCGCGGCCGGGCGGGCTGCCACTCGCGCGACGGGACGGCCGGCGGCGAGCGCGCGCGCAAGCTCCGCGAGCCGCCCGCGCTCGGCCGCGCGCGGACCTGCACGGTCGGCCGCGGGCTCTTCGGCGTCACCGATGTCGCGGTGAGCCCCGACGGGCGCAACGTCTACGTCGGCTCATTGGACGGCCTCGCGATCTTCGACCGCGCAGCGAGCAGCGGGCGGCTGCGGCAGAAGCCCGGCCCGGCCGGCTGCGTGACGCTCACCGGCGCCGAGCGCGGCGGCCGCGTCGAGCGCCCGACGTGCTCGCGGGCGCCCGGGCTCTACGGCGCCGGCTCGGTGACGGTCAGCCCGGACGGCGAGAACGTCTACGTCACGAGCGCCGAGGTGCTGACGTTCCGCCGCGACGCCGCGACCGGCGCGCTCACGCGGCTCGACGGCCGCGCCGGCTGCGTCGCCACGACGGCCACCGGCGCGGGCGGCATCCCGTGCCGCGCGGACCCGGAGGTCGACGGGGCGACCGCGATCGCGGTCAGCGGCGATGGCCGCCACGCCTACACGACGTCCGGCGCCGACGCGCGCGGCTCGGGCGCGCTCGCGATCCTCGCCCGCGATCCCGGCAGCGGCGCGCTGACGCCGATCCCGGGCCGCGCCGGCTGCATCTCCCAGCGCGGCGACTGCCGGCGGGCGGGCGGCCTGGAGGGCGCCGCGGCGATCGCGTTGCACCGCGACGGCCGCGACGCCTACGTCGTCTCGTCGCTCGGCTGCGCCCTCGTGGCGTTCCGCCGCGACGCCACGACCGGCGCGCTGACCCAGCGGCCCGGCGAGGCGGGGGTCGCGACCGCCCATGGCGACAGCGGCGCCTGCGCGAACCGCGAGGCGGGCGACTCGACCGGCTTCACCGGCGGCGCGGTGACCGTGAGCAGGGACGGGCGCAGCGTCGTCGTGACCGCGCGCGCCGGCGTCGCCCTGTACTCGCGCGACCGCCGCGACGGCAGCCTGAGCTACGAGGGCTGCGTCTCCGACGACGGCGAGGGGACCTGCGAGGACGTCAAGGCGCTGAACGTCCCGCTCGCGCCGGTCATCTCCCCCGGCGGGGGCGACCTCTACGTCGCCGTCCAGGGCGGCGACGCGGTCGCCGCGTTCGCGCTCCCGCGCTCGGACGGCGGATGACGGCGGATGACGACGAGGCCGGGAGCTACAGTGCCGCTGTGCCCGCGCAGCAGGACCCGGCGGTGAGCTTCCTCGAGCAGCATCTCTCGGGCGGCGTCTGGCATGCCGACCCGCCGTTCTCGTCGGTGACGTTCAAGGTCCGCCATCTCGGCGCGCGCGACTACCGCGCGGGCTTCCGCGAGATCGACGCGAGGCTCGACGTCGCGGCGGGAACGCTCGTCGCATCCGTGCCGACCGCGACGCTCGACCTCAACAACCCGATCATCCGGGCGCGCCTGCTGTCCGACGAGTTCCTCGACGCCGCGCGCTTCCCGGACGTCACCTGGGTCGTCTCGGAGTTCAGCGGCGACGAGACGCGCGCGATCGCCGTCACCGGCGACCTCACGATCCACGGCCACACGCACGCGGTCGCGGCCACCGGCCGGATCGGGCTGGCCGGCCCCGGGCTGCTGAGCCCCGAGAACCGCGTCGGGATCGAGCTGACGGCGACCGTCGACCGCCGCGACTTCGGGCTGGACTGGCAGGAGGAGCTGCCCGGCGGCGGCGACACCCTCGGCTGGGACGTCACGCTCGAGGCGCTGCTCGAGTTCGTCGAGCAGGACTAGTCAGCCACGACGCCCGAACTCGGATGGCTGAGCGCCGGCTCCACGGACTGCAGCGCGTACTCGGGGTCAACGCGCTCTTCTCGACGGCCTACGGCAACGTCGGCTCCTCGATCTACTACGCCCTCGGGCTCGTCGCGGCGCTCGCCGCCGGGCTGACGCCGCTCGTCTTCATCCTCACGGGCGCGCTCTTCTACTGCACGGCCACGACCTACGCCGAGGCCACCGCGATGTACCCGGAGGCCGGCGGCTCGTCGCTCTTCGCCCGAAAGGCGTTCAACGAGCTCTGGTCGTTCTTCACGGCCTGGGCGCAGATGCTGAACTACATCATCACGATCGCGATCTCGGCGTTCTTCGCCGCCCACTACGCCGGGCGCTTCACGTGGGAGGGCTTCAAGTCCTCGCCCTGGGACATCGCCTTCGCGGCCGCGATCGTCATGCTGCTGGCGCTCGTCAACGTCCGCGGCGTCAAGGACGCCGTGACCGTCAACCTCGTCCTCGCGGTCGTCGACTTCCTCAGCCAGCTCGGGATCGTGCTGCTCGGGTTCTTCCTCGTCTTCAGCCCCGACGTCCTGCTGAACAACCTCGACTTCTTCGGCGAGACGCCGACGCTGACGCAGTTCCTCCTCGCGATCCCGATCGGCACCGTCGCGTACACCGGCATCGAGACGATCTCGAACATGGCGGGGGAGGCGCGCGACTCCGACACGACGGTCCCTGCCGCGATCCGGCGCGTGATGTACGCCGTCTTCGCGATCTACTTCACGCTGCCGCTCATCGCGCTGTCGGCGCTGCCGGTGGAGTGCGTCAACGGCGAGTGCCGGACGCTGCTCGGCGTCGGCCCGGAGGAGAACGGCTACGCCAACGACCCGATCATCGGCGTCGTGTCGGGGATGGAGCTCGGCGCGTTCCAGGGCGCCGTCCAGGTCTACGTCGGCGTGCTCGCGGTGACGATCCTCGTCGCGGCGACGAACGCCGGCGTGCTCGGCGTCTCGCGGCTGACGTACTCGATGGGGATGTACCGCCAGCTGCCCGACACCGTCCGCCGGCTGCACCGGCGCTACCGGACGCCACACGTCGGGATCCTCGTCTTCTCGGGTCTCGCATGCCTCGCGCTGCTGCCCGGGCAGGCGGACTTCCTCGGCAAGATCTACGCGTTCGGCGCGATGCTCTCCTTCTCGATGGCCCACCTGTCGCTCATCCGGCTGCGCGTCATCTCGCCGGACGCCCGCCGGCCGTACCGCAGCCCGGGGCGCCTGCGCGCCGGCGGCCACGAGCTGCCGCCGCTCGCCGTCATCGGGCTCACGGGCACCGTCATCTCGTTCGTCGTCGTGAGCGTCCTCGACCTCACCGTCGGCGCCGCCGGCGTCACGTGGATGGTGCTCGGGATGGCCGGCTACGTCCTGTACCGCCGCGGCCAGGGGCTCGACCTCGTCTCGACCCACCAGGTCGCCGTGCCCCGGCCGGTGACCGACACCGAGGCCGAGTACGAGTCGGTCCTCGTCGCGATGGAGTCGCGCCACTACTCGGGGCAGACGATCGCGACCGCGTCGAAGCTCGCCGGCCGCAAGCGCCGCGGCATCCACGTGCTCGTGACGATCACCGTCCCGCAGGCGTCGCCGATCGACGCCGAGCTGCCCGACGAGGAGCTCGCCGCGCGCGCCGTCATCGAGCAGGCGCGGATGCAGGGCGGGCGCCGCGTGAGCGGTCACGTCGAGCGGGTGCGGCCCGGCCAGGCCGGGCGCCTCATCGTCGAGGAGGCGCGGCTGACCCGCGCTCACGCGATCGTCATGCCGCTGCCGCCGCGCACCGGGACGACGCTCTTCGGCAAGACCGTCGAGACCGTGCTCTCCGATCGTCCGTGTCGCGTGATCATCGAGTCCGAGCCCGCCGATGCCTGACGGCCGCGGCGCCCACGAACTGGCGACGCTGGTCCTGTCGGCGGCGATGGTCGTCATCGGGATCGCGCTGCTCGTACGCACCGTGAACGCCGGCGGCGGCCTGCTGTCGCTCGGCATCGTGTTCGGCGTGCTCTTCCTCGCCGCGGGCGCCGGACGCTTCTACTTCACCTGGCGGCAGTAGTGGAAGGCTCGGACAAGCCGCACACCTCGGTGTTCCACCGCCGCCTGGGCTCGGCGACGCTGTTCGCGATCGTCTGGACCACGCTGGCGAGCGCGGTGTACTTCTCGCTCGGCGTCGTCGCCGAGAACGCGCTCGGGCTGACCCCGCTCGTCTTCCTCGGCGCCGCGATCTTCTTCGGGCTGACCGCGATGACGTACGTCGAGGGCGCGTCGCTGCACCAGGAGCGCGCCGGCGCGACGGTCATCGCCCGCCATGCGTTCAACGAGCTGTGGAGCTTCGTCGCCGGCTGGGCGGTCGTGCTCGACTTCCTCATCCTCATCGCCGTCACGGCGTTCGCGGCCTCCAACTACCTCGCCGAGTTCTGGGAGCCGCTCGCCGACCCGGTGCCGGAGCTCGGGGTCGCGCTCGGGATCATCGTCTACGTCGCGCTGCGCAACATCGCCGGCTTCAGCGGCAGCGCGCGGCTGGAGCGCATCGGCGCGCTCGTGCTCGTGGACGTGGCGCTGCAGCTGCTCATCATCGTCTTCGGCGCGTTCCTCGTCGTCGACGTCGACGCGCTGACGGCCTCGATCGACCTCGGGACGAGCCCCGAGTGGAGCGATCTCATCTTCGCGCTGACCGTCAGCGCGGTCGCGTTCAGCTGCCTGGAGGCGGCGGCAGGCCTCTCGGGGGAGATCCAGATCGGGCGCCGCGGCCTGCGGCGGCTCGTCATGAGCGCGACGTCGTCGGTGCTCGTGATCTACGTCGGGATCTCGCTCGTCGCGGTCGCCGCGCTGCCGGTGACCCCCGGCGCGAGCCCGCTGCAGGGCGAGGCGCTCAACGCGCCGGTCATCGCGATCGTCCGCAAGTTCGACCCCGTCTGGCTGGCGGACGTCTTCGTCTACGCCACGGCGGCGCTCGCGACCGTGACGCTCATCGTCGCGTCGCGCGCGGCGATGCTCGGCCTCTCGCGGCTGGCGTACTCGCTGGCGACGAACAGCCAGATCCCGAGCGCCATCGGCCGCCTGCATCCCGTGCACGCGACGCCGTACGTCGTCATCCTCGTCGCGGCGGTGCTGGCGGCGGCGCTCGTCATGCCGCGCGATCTCGAGTTCCTCGTGGGCATCAGCGCCTTCGGCGTGCTGCTCGCGTTCACGATCGCGCACGTCGGGATCTGCGTCCTGCGCTACCGCGAGGCCGACCTCGAGCGGCCCTTCCGGATCCCGCTCTCCGTCCGCGTCGGCGGGGGAGACCTGCCGCTGCCGGCGGTCCTCGGCGCGGTCATGTCGGCGGTCGGCTTCGTCAGCCTGCTCGTCTTCCACGCCGGCGCCCGCTACGTCGGGATCGTCTGGATGGCGATCGGCGTCGCCCTCTACGTCGCCTACCGGCGTCGCAACGGGCTGCCGGTGTTCCGCCGGGTCGTCGTCTCCGAGCAGGCGCTGCGGTCCGAGCCCATCCGCGCGGAGTACGGCTCGATCCTCGTGCCGATCCTCGGGACCCCGCTCGACGACGACATCGTCCAGACCGCCGGGCGCCTGGCGGCGGTCGACGTCGAGGACTCCGCGCAGGGCCGCCGCGGCGCGACGATCGAGGCGATCTGGATCTTCGAGGTGCCGCTGTCGCTGCCGCTGGATGCTCGCCTGCCCGACGCGCAGCTCAAGCGCGCCCGCGCCGCGCTGGCGCGGGCGAAGGCGGTCGGCGAGGAGTACGAGGGCGTCGAGGTCGCGACCGCGACGGTGCGCGCGCGGCGCGCGGGGGAGGGCATCGTCACCGAGGCGGCGCGGCGCGGCGTGGAGCTCATCGTCCTCGCCGCGGAGGAGCCGTCGCGCATCCGCGGGGGCGCGCGGCTCGGCGGGATCGGCGGCCCGCTGGACAACTTCGTGGGGGATGCGACGAAGTACGTCGTGCGCAAGGCGCCGTGCCGCGTCATCCTCACCGCGCCGCCGGGCGAGGTCCCCAGGGCGGGCGAGGCTCCCGGCGCGCAAGGTGCTCTAGCATCCGAGGAATGATGGTCCTCGTCGTCGGGGCCGGCCGCGTCGGGGCGGCGGTCGCGAAGTCCTGTCTCGCCGCCGGGCACACGGTGTCCGTGCTCGACGAGGATCCGCTCTCGCACGAGCGCCTCGACGCCGGCCAGCTGACCTCCTGGGAGGACGCCGGCGGGCGCTTCACGGTCGGGACCGCGATCGAGATCGACGCCCTGCTGGCGGCGGGCATCGAGGATGCCGACATCTTCATCGCGGCGACGCGCGGGGACAACACGAACATCCTCGTCGCGCAGATCGCCCAGAAGCGCTTCGGCGTGCCGAAGGTCGTCGTCCGCGTGCTCGACCCGGCGCGCTCGGACTGGTACGAGACGCAGGGCCTGCACACGATCTGCGCCGTCAAGCACGCGATCAAGATGTTCGAGGAGTTCGTCCTCGAAGCAGCGCCGAGCTGATGTACGTCGTCATCGTCGGCGGCGGCAAGGTCGGGCTGAACCTCGCGCGCGAGCTCATCCGCAACGGCCAGGAGGTGACGCTGATCGAGAACGATCGCCGCACCTACCTGCGCATCGAGCAGGAGCTCGAGCACGCCATCCAGTACGGCGACGGAACCGAGCTGTGGGTCCTCGAGCGCGGCGGCATCCAGCGCGCGGACCTCGTCGTCGCGGTCACCGGCGACGACGAGGACAACATCCTCATCTGCCAGGTCGCCAAGGAGAAGTACCTCTGCGAGCGGATCATCGCCCGCTGCAACAACCCCCGCAACCTCCAGCACTTCAAGCTCCTCGGGATCCAGCCGGCGGTCTCCGCGACCGACCTCATCCTCAACCTCATCGAACACGAGGTCCCGGGCCACGGCCTCGTCCACCTCCTCGACCTGCCCGACGAGCAGCTGGAGATCATCGAGGTCGAGGTCCTCGAGGGCGCGCCCGCCGCCGGCCGCAAGGTGTCCGAGCTCAACCTCCCCGAGGGCAGCCTCATCATCTCCGTCCTGCCCCGTGGCAAGGCCGGCTTCGTCCCGAAGCCCGACACGATCATCACCGCGGGCGACGAAGTGCTCGTCGTCCTCGACCCCGGTCTCGAGCCGGCGATCACGGCGCAGTTCGCAGCGGGCAACGGCCGCGGGCAGCTGAAGGTCGCGCGGCGTCCGCGAAGTCGTCGCCGCAGGTTCGGCGACCTGGAGGCAGGGGCCATTCGGACCGTCCGTGTTGCAGCCGCCGCCGTGCTTTACGCGCTCGCTGTCGCGCCGGCCGTCGCTTGGAGCGCCACCGATCAGGAGGCCGCCGTCACGTGCTGGACCCGCTGCCGACCGAGTCCTGAGCGGCCTGACGCCGGCGGTTGCGCCCGGCGAAGTTCGCGGTCTGGCTGTGGCAGTTGGGGCAGAGAAGCTGGAGGTTCTCCAGCCGGTTGTCCTGGCCGCGGCCGTTGACGTGATGCAGCGCGAGGCTCAATGGTTGCCCACACCACTCCGAGATCCCGCAGACCTCGCACGCGTTGGCCTTCACGCCGAGGTCGAACAGCCGCTGCTTGATGTGGTTGCGGTTGCGCGGCGCATCGAGCAACTGCTCCAGCGCCATCGCGCGCGGTCGCGGCGTGACGACGCCGCGGCGTACGGCGTCGCTCCACGCCCACGCCGAGAAGCCGTGCAGCGCCGCACACTCTCCGACCGAGAGCCCGCCGTCGTACGAGCGCTGGATCGCGGGCCAATCAAAGCGCCGCGCCGGTCCCTCCGCCCGCGGGATCCCCAGCCTTCGCGCGTGGTAGGAGACGGTCGGTGCGCTGACGCCGAGCTCGCGTGCGATCGCCGCCTGGCTGAGACCCACGTCGAGCAGGCGCCTGACGTCCGCGCGCGTCCTGCCGGGCGGCGCCTGGCGCCTGACGGGGTGCGGCCGAAGGTCACCCCGGCTGATCGCGCTGTCCCACGCCCCCGCCGAGCACCCGAAGCGCAGCCGGCATTCCCGGAAGCTGTGACCGGCATCGTGGAACGCCTGGATCGCCGTCCAGTCGAAGCGCGAACGCCGCCGGCGGTCGATGGGGAAGCCAAGTCGGCCCGCGTGCCGCGAGATCGTGGAAGCCGAGACGCCGAGCTCACGCGCGATCTCACCGCGCGGCATTCCCGTCTCCAGCAGTCGCGTGAGCCTCTCCACATCCACGAACACATGTTCGCATCGACAGCGGACGGACCGGCGTGGCCCGAGGCTATACTCGCCAACTGCCTTGCCGGGTGGAGTAATCGGCAACTCGCCAGGTTCTGGCCCTGGAATTCAAGGTTCGAGTCCTTGCCCGGCAGTGTTCGAATCCCTGCGCGTCGGACGCGCGATCGCTGGCAACTACGCCGCGGCCTGCTCCATCCAGTCGCGGTACAGCCGCCAGTAGGCGCCCTCGCGCCTCGAGCAGCTCGTCGTGCGTGCCCTGCTCGACGATCTCGCCGCCGTCGAGCACGACGATCCGGCCGGCCTGGCGGATCGTCGACAGCCGGTGGGCGATGACGATCGACGTGCGGCCGGCGACGAGGCGGCGCAGGCCGGCCTCGATCTTGCCCTCGGTGTGGAGGTCGACGTTCGAGGTCGCCTCGTCGAGGATGAGGATCCGCGGGTCCGCAGCGAGGGCGCGGGCGAACGCGACGAGCTGGCGCTGGCCGGCCGACAGCTGCGTGCCGCGCTCGCCGACCGGCGTGTCGTAGCCGTGCTCGAGGCTCTCGATGAACTCGTCGGCGCCGACCGCGCGGGCAGCCGCGCGAATCTCCTCGTCGCCGGCGTCCGGCCGGCCGAACGCGATGTTCTCGCCGATCGTGCCGCTGAAGAGAAAGCCCTCCTGCGGCACGATGCCGAGCTGGCGGCGCAGCGAGTCCTGGCGGATGTCGCGCAGGTCGTGCCCGTCGACGAGCACGGCGCCCTGCGTCGGGTCATAGAAGCGCGCGACGAGCTTGGCGATCGTCGACTTGCCCGCGCCGGTGGCGCCGACGAGCGCGACGGTCTGGCCCGGCGGGATCGTCAGCGACAGGTCCCGGACCGCCCACGTCGCATCGTCGCCCGAGCCGTAGCAGAAGCTCACGTCCAGAAGCTCGATCTCGCCGGCGATGATCCCGAGGTCGAAGGCGTCCGGGGAGTCGACGAGCTCGGGCTCGACGTCGAGCAGGTCGAAGATCTTGTCGAGCGCCGCCATCCCCTGCTGGTAGGTCGTGTAGAGCTGCGAGAGCTGCTGGATCGGGTCGAAGAAGTTGTTCAGGGCGAAGAGGAAGCCGGCGAGGACGCCGATCGTCATGTTGCCGTCGACGACCTGCAGCCCGCCGTAGACGAGGATCCCGACGGTCGCCAGCGCGCTGACGAGCTCGACCGCCGGGAAGTACGCGGCGTTGAGGTAGACCGTCGTCATGTTCGCGTCGCGGTTGCGGTCGTTGAGCTCGCGGAAGCG
This sequence comes from uncultured Actinomycetes bacterium, assembly GCA_963830085.1. GTDB lineage: Bacteria > Actinomycetota > Thermoleophilia > Solirubrobacterales > Solirubrobacteraceae > CADCVQ01. Next base: position 129,350 of record CAWHLF010000009.1, read on the forward strand.
CGTCACGTGCTGGGGCTCCTGCCCGAACGACCGGACGATCCGGATGCCCGACAGCGACTCCTGCAGGTAGGCCGTGATCGCGCCGATCGTCTCCCGGGTGCGCGCGTACGCGTCCGCCGAGATCACGCGGAACACCGCCGAGCCGACGGCCATGACCGGGAAGATGAGGAACGTCAGCAGCGCGAGCTCGACGTCGAAGAAGAGCAGGATCACCATCGTCCCGAGCAGCGTCAGCGTGCTCTGGAAGAGCGTCACGACGCTGTCGGTCACGAGCGAGTCCAGCGCCTGCACGTCGTTCGTCATCCGCGAGATGAGCTGGCCCGCCTGGCGGCGCTCGTAGAAGCCGACCGGCTGGGCCTGCAGGTGGCGGAAGATCCGCAGGCGCAGGTCCTGCAGCGCGCGCTGCCCGACCCAGCCCACGAGGTACGTCTGCGCGAACGAGGCGCCCCAGAAGACGAGCGCGCTGGCGATGAAGGCCAGCACGACGACCGTCAGGGTCGAGACGTCGCCGGCCTTGATGCCGTCGTCGATCGCGAGCGCCGCCAGCGGCGCGGGCGCGAGCGACGCCGCGGTCGCGAAGAGCAGCGCGACGAACATGAGGATGACGCGGCCGCGGTACGGCGCCAGCAGCGCGACGAGACCGCGCAGCTTGCGCCCGCGACCGCCGGTCTGGCGCCAGCGCCGGCGCACGTCGGCTCGATTCCAGCCGAGCGCGGTCACAGGCCTGCCACCTCCGGCTCGAGCGGCTTGCGCGTGAGGAACACCTGGTCGGGCAGGCCCTTCTCGACGATCTCGCCGTAGAACGCCGAGCGCTCGAGCAGCTCCTCGTGCGTGCCGTGGTCGAGCAGCCGGCCGTGTTCGAGCACCGCGATCTCGTCGGCGAGCGCGATCGTCGACAGCCGGTGGGCGATGACGAACGTCGTCCGGCCGGCCATGACCTCCTGCAGCGCCCGCTTGATGTGCTGCTCGGTGGAGGCGTCGACCGACGACGTCGCGTCGTCGAGGATGAGGATCCGTGGATCGGCGAGCAGCGCACGGGCGATCGCGATGCGCTGGCGCTGGCCGCCGGAGAGCGTCAGCCCGCGCTCGCCGACGCGCGTGTCATAGCCCTCCGGCAGGGCCGAGATGAACTCGTGCGCCTGGGCGCGCCGCGCGGCCTCGACGACCTCCTCGCGCGTCGCGGTCTCGCGCCGCGCGTAGGCGATGTTCTCGTGGACGGACGCGCTGAAGAGGAACGGGTCGTCGGTGACGACGGCGATCTCGCGGCGCAGCGCGCGCGGGTCGACGGAGCGCACGTCCGCGCCGTCGACGAGCACCTCGCCGGCGGTCGGCGTCGTACAGCCGCGAGACGAGCTGCACGAGCGACGTCTTCCCCGAGCCGGTCGCGCCGACGAGCGCGAGCGTCCTGCCGGCCGCGACCGTGAGCGTCACGTCGTCGAGCGCCGGCTCGCCGGCGCCCTCGTAGGTCAGCGACGCGCCGCGCAGCTCGACGCGGCCGGAGCCCTCCGGCAGCGGTCCGGCGTCCGCGGCCGCGACGATCCGCGGCTCGCGATCGAGCAGCTCGAAGATCCGCGCGCCCGACGCCGTCGCGCGCTGGGACATCCCGAGCAGGACGCCGAGCGAGCGAACCGGCCCGAGCAGCGCGAGCAGGTACGTGTAGAACGCGGTGAACTCGCCGAGGCTCAGGCGGCCGTCGATGACCGCGCGGCCGCCGAGCAGCAGCAGCAGCGCGAGGCCGATCTGCGGCAGAAAGCCGATGAACGGGTTGTAGAACGCCCGCAGCCGCGTGGAGATCATCGACTGCTCGAAGACGCGCGACACGCTGACGCTGAAGCGCGTGAGCTGGCGCTCCTCGCGTGCGAACGCCTTCACGACGCGCACGCCGCCGATGTTCTCCTCGACGTCGGCGGTGAGCTCGGCGATCCGCTGCTGGACCTCCTGCAGCGCCGGCCGCGCCTGGCGGCCGTAGCGCTGTGCGATCCAGATGACGAACGGGACCGGGGAGAGCGCGATGAGCGCGAGGACCGGGTCGATGACGATCATCGCCACGGACGCGAAGAGGATCGTCAGCGCGGCCTGCGAGATGAGCACGAGGCCGTAGCCGAGGAAGAAGCGGACCGCCTGCAGGTCGACGGTCGCGCGCGACATGAGCTGCCCCGTCTGCTGGCGGTCGAAGAAGCCGAGCTCGAGCGCGAGAAGATGCTCGTAGACGCGGTTGCGGAGGTCGAGCTCGACGCCGAGCGACACCCGTCCGGCGATGAGCCGTCGCGCGACGGTCAGCAGGAGGCGCGCGATTCCGGCGCCGGCGATGATCAGCGCGAGGAGCCGCAGGCGGTCGGAGTCGCCGCCCTCGATCGCGTTGATCGCGGCGCCGGTCAGGGCGGGGATCGCGACGGTCGCGCCCATCGCGAGGGCGGCGAGGATCCCGGACAGCCAGACGCCGCGCTTGTAGTCGCGGAGGAAACCGAGGAGCCGGAGGAACGTCGCCATCGGCCCATTGTAGTTGCCCAGGCAACCACCTGTGGGAGAACGTCCATGTGCTGACGCCGGTTGACTTCTGCGGACGAGGATGGGAGGGTCGCCCGTCGGGGCTAGGAGGCCCCCAAGGTACGGAGCGAATGGGCAGAGTGAGGAAGCAGCGACCGCGGCGATGGAGGCCTCTGACAGTCACCGGACTGGTGGCCTGTTTCGCCTTTGCCGCGCCGGCGTTCGCGGCGTTCGATCCGCTCGCCGTCTTCGGTGACCCCGGCCAGGGTGCCGGCGTGCTCGGTCCCAACGCGCCCGCGATCGCCGTCGATGCGAACGGGCGCGTCTACGTCGCCGACATCAGCGACGACCGCATCGAGGCCTTCGGCAACAGCGGCGCCCCCGACGGCGGCTGGGGCGGCCTGGCGAACCCGAGCGGGGTGGCCGCGGCGCCGGACGGCTCGATCGTCGTCGCCGACAGCACCGGCGTGTACCGCTACGGCGCCGACGGCGCGCGGACGGCGACGCTGGCGCTCGCCGGCGGCGTCGTGGGCGCGCCCGCGGGCGTCGCGGTCGGGCCCGACGGCGCCGTCTACGTCGCCGATCCCGGCCGCGCGCAGGTCGTCGCGCTCCCCGGCCGCGTCTACTCCGCCGGCCTGCAGCGCCCGATCGCGGTCGCCGCGGGCGCCGACGGATCGATCTACGTCGCCGACGACGGCGACGAGCGCGTCCATGCCTTCGGCGCCGGCGGCGAGCCCGTGCGGACATGGGCCGTCGAGGACCCCGCCGGCATCGCCGTCGCGCCCGACTCGTCGGTGCTCGTGACCGACAACGATCACGGCGAGGTCCTGCGGTTCACCGCCGCGGGCGAGAGCCTCGGCGCCTTCGGCGCGACCAACGTCCAGGGCAGCCTCGCCTCGCCGCGCGGCATCGCCACCGACTGCCGCGGCCGCGCCTACGTCGTCGACAACTCGACGCCGCGCGTGCACGTCTTCGGCGACCCCGGCCCGGCCCCGCCGTGCGTCGTCGCGCCGCCTCCGCCGCCCGAGGAGCCGCCGCCGCCGGTCATCCCGCCGGTCGTCGAGCCCGATCCCGTGCTCGGCCAGTCGGCGCGCGCGACGGCCGTCTCGGGTCAGATCCTCGTCGGCTCGGGCAGGAACCTGCGCCCGCTCCGCAACCGCGAGATCCTGCCCGTCGGCGCGACGATCGACAGCAGCGACGGGCACGTGAAGCTCGAGTTCGAGACGGACACGGGCGCCGACCGCCGGACCTTCGGCCGCTTCATGGAGGGCGAGTTCTACGACGGCGCGTTCACGATCGAGCAGAGCCGGTCGTCCTCGCTCGTCGACCTCAACCTCCTCGACGAGGAGGAGGAGGCGACGACGCCGCGAGCCTTTGGCTTCGCCGCGCGCGCGAGCCAGGCGAAGAGCAAGAAGAAGAAGAAGGGCCTGCGCATGTGGGGTGACGCGAAGGGCCGCTTCCGCACCGTCGGCCGCAACGGCGCGGCCACCGTGCGCGGCACGACGTGGCTGACCTCCGAGCGCAGCGACGGCACGCTCTTCCGCGTCGCCGAAGGCGTCGTGCAGGTGCGCGAGTTCGCGACGAAGAAGGTCGTCACGCTGCGTGCCGGCGACGAGTTCCTCGCGCGGCCGGCCTGCGCGAGCAAGCGCGAGTTCCAGATCCGGTTGCGGGTTCCGCGAGGCACCGCGATCCGCTCGGCGACCGTGCTCGTCCGCGGCAAGCGCGTGAAGGTGCGCAAGGGCTCGCGGCTGACCGCGCCGATCGATCTGCGCGGCGCGCCGGAGGGCCCGGTCACGGTCCGCATCCGCGTGACGACGACCGACGGCCGCGTCCTCGAGGGCTCGCGCAGGTACATCACCTGCACGAGCGACCGGCGCGTCCCGGCCAACCCGCCCGAGCTCTAGAACGCCCACTAGGCTCCGGCTGATGCCGCCCGCGGGCCTCTGCGACAGCTGTCGCCATCAGCGCGTGGTGCGCAACACGCGCGGGTCGTCGTTCTCGCTGTGCCAGCGCTCCAAGGAGGACGAGAACTACCCGCGCTATCCGCGGATCCCCGTCCGCAGCTGCCCCGGCTACGAGCCGCAGCGCTGCTGGGACACGAGCGACCCGCTCTACCTCGCCTACCACGACGAGGAGTGGGGGCGCCCGGTGACGGAGGAGCACCTCCTGCTCGAGCGCCTGTGCCTCGAGGGCTTCCAGTCGGGCCTGTCGTGGCTGACGATCCTGCGCAAGCGCGAGCGCTTCAGAACCGTGTTCGAGCGCTTCGAGCCGGAGGCCGTCGCCCGCTTCGGGCCCGATGACGTCGAGCGCCTCATGGCCGACGCCGGCATCGTCCGCAACCGGGGCAAGATCGAGGCGACGATCGCCAACGCCCGCGCGACCGTCGCGCTGCACGGCGCGGGGGAGACGCTGCACGAGCTGCTGTGGTCGTTCGAGCCCGCCGAGCAGGCGCCCGCTCCCGAGGAGCTCGCCGGCATGCCCGCCACGACGCCGGAGTCCAAGGCGCTCGCGCGCGAGCTGCGCCGCCGCGGCTTTCGCTTCGTCGGCCCGACGACCGCCTACGCGCTCATGCAGGCGACCGGGATCGTCAACGACCACCTCGCGCGCTGCTGGGTGCGCGGCGCCGTCGAAGCGGAGCGAGCCGCCTCTCGGGGCTAGTGGCGGGTCCGCTAGCGACGGCGGTCGCCGCGGATCGTCGCGAGGAACCCGCCGAAGACCTTCGCGATCCGCTGCCCGAGCGGCGGCTTCTTGTGGACCTCGACCGGGTCGAGCTCGCTGAACTTCGACGCCGACGGCACCGGCGGGTCGCCGGCGACGGTGCTCGTGTAGATGTCGTAGTGGCGCTCGGGGTGGACGGGGATCTCCGTCCGCAGCGTGCCCTTGGGCTCGGTCGCGACGCGCTCGAACGTCGTCGTCTTCGGCGGAACGCCCTTCTCGTTGCGCGAGTTCACGGTCACGACGAGCGCCCGCGGCGCGATCTTGCGCGCCGAGAAGTCGTACGTGATCTCCAGGCGGTTGCCGCGACCGCGCCTGATCGTGACGTCGGGCGCCTTCGGCCCGTCGCGGCGCACCGGTGCGACGGCGTTGTCCAGCAGCGCGTCCGGGTTGCGCCAGTGCTTCTTCGTCCCGGGTCCGGTCGGGCTGTTCTGGTCGAGGTCGAGCTTCTTCTCGCGCGGCACGGTGTCGCCCCAGCGCCCGGGCCAGCGCAGCCACTCGTGGGTCGTGTCGCCGACGATCTCGAGCTCGAGATCGGGCGCCGGGCGCTTGCCGTCGGCGACGTCGTAGAAGGCCTCGGTCTGATGGAAGCCCGCCTCGTAGTAGGAGGCGTGCGACCCGCGCGCGACGTAGACGACGGGCCGGTCGGGCTCGTCGGGCAGGCGCTCGACCTCCGACCAGACGCGCTTCTCGCCGTGGCGGTGCTGGGCGTAGACGGCGACGTCGGGCTCGTCCTCGTGCATCCGCAGTGTGACGAGCTCCCAGTCGCCCTCGTGCGTCCCGAAGCCGAGCGCGAGCTGGTAGTCGTTGTAGTAGTACCAGAGCCAGTACTGCAGCCAGAGGCGCCCGTTGACCTCGACCGCGCGGCCGTACATCCGGTTGTTGAGGTCCGGGTGCGACGTCCGCAGGGCGACGTACTGCTTGCGGTAGTCCTTGCCGCGGACGCCGAGCGTGTCGGCCTTCTCGACCGGCGTGCCGTCGGCGTACGCCGTCGGGCCGAGGAAGTCCAGCGAGAGCTGGGCCTGCGAGCCGGCGGGCTCGGCGGCCGCCATCACCGTCTGCCCGCGGCGCAGCGTCATGCCCGCGACGTCGGTGTACTGCGCGGCGCTGTCGGCGAAGAACTGCTCGTTGGAGTCGTAGCGCAGCGCCGGCCGGAAGCGCTCGAGGAGGTCGTCGTGCTCGCTCATAGGTCGATGCGCAGCGACAGCGCGTCGGGATCGCGGAAGCTCATGGCGTAACCATCCCCGGATTTCTCCTTGGCCGCGAGGAACTCCTCCATGCGCTGCGCGAGGTCGCCCTTCGGGCCGCGGTTGGTGAGGTGGATCGTGAAGTCCGTGTCGCCCTCGCGGGCCGCCACGATCGTCTCGAGCGTCTCGGTCTCGGGGTTGCCGTCGCGGCCGTTGGCGGAGATGACGTAGTGGCGGGCCTTCACGCGCTCGAAGAACTCCGGCGCGAGGTTGCGGATCGAACCGTGGTGGGGGAGCTTGAGGATGTCGACCTCGGTGCTGCCGTTCTTCGCGATGCCCGCCTCGTCGAGCCCGGCCAGCACGTGGTCGCCGCGCGCGTCGCCGGTGAGCAGCATCGTCTTGCCGCCGCACTCGGCGAGCACGACGATGCTCGAGAGGTTGTAGGGCGAGTTGTCGACGAACGCGGCCGTGCCGGCGGGGTCCTTGGCGAGCGCCTTGGGGTGCTCCTCGAGCCACTCGTCCCAGGCGTCGCGAAGGCGCTCGAGCTGCGCGGCATGCGGGCAGACGACGGTGAGCCTCGTCTGCGTTGTCGAGCGAGATCCGCCGCACGCCGTCCTTCGGCAGCTGCACCGGGCCGTCGAACGGCGCGTTGCGCCGCCAGCCGAGCTTCTTCGCGGCGTCGCGCAGTCGCCGGCCCTGGCCGACGCTCGCGACGATCGCCAGACCCGCGCGCCGCAGCTCGTCGGCGCGCGGGTCGGCGACGGGCTCGGAGAGGACCGATACGGCGGCGGTGCTCAGCTCGTCGTCGCCGTCGTCGACGACGTCGTCGAACGCGTTGTGCCAGAGCGTGCGCACGTCGTAGGGCAGCGGCCGCCTGTCGTCCTGGAGCTCGACGAGCTCGGCGGCGAGGTCGACCATCCCGTGGACGTGGTCGTCGTCGATGTGGCTCACCATCGCGAGGTCGATCCGCAGCGCCCCGTCGGGCGCGCGCTCGGCGCGCAGCTGCTCCAGGCGCGGCCGCAGGCTGCGCTCGTAGATCCCGCTCGGCCCGCCGTCGATGAGCACGAGCAGCGGCTTGTCGTCGGTGCCCGCGTGGAGCAGCAGGCTGTCGCCGTGGTCGGCCTGGAGGGCTTCGAGGGCGAAGGTCATCCGCCGGTCACACCGCCTGGATCGCGCGCAGCGCGTCGACGACCCCGCTGCCCTGGAAGTAGCGCTCGCGGCCGAGGTCGGTCGCGGTCTCGCACAGCAGGCGCTTGATCTCCGCCGGGCGCCCGATGAGCTCGGGGTGGCGGGCGAGGATCAGCGCGGCCGCGCCCGACACGTGCGGCGCGGCCATGCTCGTCCCGTCGAGGCTCTTCAGCCCGCAGCCGGGCACCGGCGCGGTGATCTTCTCGCCGGGCGCGACGAGGTCGGGCTTGCACGCGGCCGTCGCCGGTCGGCCCGCGGCTGGAGAAGTACGACACGCCGTAGGTGTGCGGCTGGTGGCGGTGCGTCGCGCCGACGGTGATCGCCCCGCTCGCGTTGCCCGGGTCGGTGATCGACATCTGGCGGTAGCCCTCGGCGGTGCCGGAGGCCATCGAGAAGAACGCGCGCCCCTCGTTGCCCGCCGCGGCGACGACGACCGTCCCGCTGCCGATGAGCCGCTCGCACTCCTCGCAGATCGGCGTGCGCCCGCAGGCGTAGGCGCCGACCTCGTGGTCGAGCGAGAGGCTGAGGTTCACGCCGTGGACGACCGGGACCGGCGAGTTGGCGTTGCTCCAGCGCAAGAACTGCAGCGCCGCGAGGATCGCGAACTCGTCGCCGGCGCCGGTCTCGTCGAAGACGCGCAGGTCCATGAGCCAGATGTCCGGGCAGATGCCGCGGATGTCGTTGCGCAGGGGCGGGTCGACGTCGGCCTTGCGCCAGTCGGAGGCGACGATCCCGGCGACGTGCGTCCCGTGCTCGTGGACGGGCGGCTCGTAGCCGTCGCCGTCGTCGACGCGCAGCCGGCCGATGAGCAGCTCCCAGTCGATCGCGCGCCCGCTGCGCAGCCGCAGCTCGATCTCGCGCGCCTCGGCGGCGGCCTCGCTCTCGAGCTCGTCGGCGTCCTGCGCGCCGGTGCCGGCGAGGATCGCGCGCAGGCGGGTGAAGTCGTACGTCGCGCGCACCCGCGAGCCCTCGACCGGCGCGCCGTCGGGCCCGCGGCGCGCGAACGCGGGGTGCCGGGCGTCGATGCCGGAGTCGACGATCGCCCAGCACAGGTCGCGTGCAGTGCAGGTCGAAGAGCAGCGTCGCGGCGTCGGCCTTGACGGTGTTGCGCGAGCGCCACAGCGCGGGCCGCGCGGGCCGGTTGCGGTTGACCGCCCACAGCAGCGGGCGGCCCGGCGGCGGCAGGCGCTGCAGGTCGCCGAGCAGGCGCGCCGCGCCGTCGACGAGCTTGTCGTACGTCAGCCCGGGCGGGGGCTCTGAGTCGGGCACCTCCTCGGCGGGATCGCGCTCGGCCTCGTAGGCGATCCGGCCGACGAGCCCGACGAACCACACGAGCGTCCCCGACAGCTCGCCCGGCCTCGTCGGCTTGCGGCCCTGCTCGCGCATCGGCTCCCTGAGGCCGGCGACGATCTCGTCGCGGCGGGCCTCCAGGACGGCTGCGACCGCCGTCGTGCCGGCGGGCCAGAGGTGCTCCTGCCACCACTCCGACAGCGGCAGGACGCCGCGCAGCAGCTGCTCGAACGTCAGCCGCGCGGCGACGTGCGACTGGTTGTAGGCGAGCTCCATCGGCGCCCGCTCGTCGGGCGTGCCGTCCGCCGCGAGCACGGCCTGGGCGAGCTCGGCGGTCGTCGAGCTCGAGTGCGGCTCGAGCAGGAGGTCGATCGGCTGCAGCGGCTCGCGCCCGTAGGCGAGCCAGACGTCCGGCATGACCGGCGAGTCCTGGGTGAAGCGCTTGAGCTGCTCGGTCCCGAAGATCCACGGGCCGAGGTTCTTGAACTCGAGCTTCATGGCGGCAAGGAGAGCGTGCGGGTCGCGCGCGGTCAAGCGCTGAGGGCCCCGGGGCGCGCTCTTGCAGCGGTTCGTCAGGCCGAGAGGACCGCGGGAGCGGCGACGACGACCGGTTCTGCCTCCTTGAGCAGCCGCGTGAAGTAGTCCTCGGGGGCGAGCTCGCCGAGCGCGACGAGGACGATCCGCAGGATCCCCTGGTGGCCGACGATGACCGGGTGCTCGCAGCTTGCGAGCGCCTCGGCGGTGGCCGCGCGGGCGCGCCGCAGCGCGTGGTGCGAGCGGCTCCATGCCGGGCACCGGGGCGCCGAACGGGTCGGCGCGCCAGTCGTCGAAGGCCTGGCCGTACTTCTCGCGCGCGCCGGCGCGGTCGAGCCCCTCGAACGGGCCGTAGTCGACCTCGATGAGGCGGTCGTCGACGGTGACCGGCGCGCCGGTCGCCTCGGCGATCGCGGCTGCCGTGTCGCGGGCTCGGACGAGCGGGCTCGTTCGGATCGCGTCGATCCCGGCGGTCGCAAGCAGCTCGCCGCAGCGGCGCGCCTGCTCGCGGCCCGTGTCGGTGAGCGGGATGTCGAGCTGCCCGGAGTAGGCCTTGCGCAGCGAGCGCTCGGTCTGCCCGTGGCGGACGAGCGTGACGGTGTGCGCCATCGGCCTCAGACCGGCTCGGGCTCGACCCAGCGGCGCTCGGCGTCGGCGCGGTGGACGGCGTCGAGCAGCGCCTGCACGCGCAGCCCCTCCGCGAGCGAGGGGTCGGGGTCGGCGCCGTGGCGGATCGCGGCGTGGAAGTTGCGCGCGACCTGCTCGAACGCGTCCTTCGAGCTCGCCTCCAGCGGTCCCTCGGAGCGCAGCTCGTCGCCGGCGCGGCCCCACCAGAGGACCTTGTCGGCGCCGAGGCGGACGGTCCCGGCGTCGCCGTGGATCTCGAGGACGTCGCCGCGCTTGTGGCGGGCGGTCGCGGTGAGCGTCACCGTCGCGAGGCCGCCGCCGCGCAGGCGCATGAGGATCGCGTAGGCGTCCTCGGCGGTCACCGCGCGGGTCGTGCCGTCCGGCGCCTCGCGCTCCCCGACGCCGACCTCGGTCGCGGCCGCGACGGACTCGATCTCGAACGCCTCGAGCAGGAGGTCGAGGTCGTGGACGCCGTAGCCCTGCAGCCGCCCGCCGCCGAGCGCGGCGTCCTGGACCCACGTGAACGGGCGCGAGCCCGGCTCGGCGTGGTCGTCGTGGACGAGCGAGATCGAGATCATCCGCGGGCGCCCGACGACCTCGCGGACGAGCTCGAGCAGCCGCGCGCGCGTCTCCTGCATCCGCCGCCCGTAGTTGCAGGCGCCGACGACCCCCGCCTCCTGCGATGGCCGTGACGACCGCCTGCGCCTCTCCGAGCGTCGTGGCGAGCGGCTTCTCGCAGAGGACGTGCAGCCCGCGGTTGGCCGCGGCGATCGCGAACTCGGCGTGCAGCGCGACCGGCGTGGCGACGTGGACGGCCTCGAGGCCCGGATGCGCGAGCAGCTCGTCGAGATCGCTCGTGCCGAGCTGCGCGCCGTGCTCGCCGGCGAGCTCGCGGGCGCGCTCGGGGCGCCGCGACCAGACCGCGACGGGCTCGAACTCGTCGAGCTCCGCGTAGGCCGGCAGCGGGACCTTCGCCCCGTAGCCGCCGCCGGCGATCGCGATCTTCACTGGGGCGTCGGGCATGCGAGACGGCGCAGGCTACTGCTCCTTCAGCACCGACAGCACGTTGCCCGCGGGGTCGGTGAACCACGCGATGTCGGGGCCGTTGCCGCGCATGATGCCCTTCTCGTCCTGGGGCATCCCGTCGTAGCGCTCGAAGCGCACGCCGCGCGCGGCGAGCGCGTCGACGGCGGCGTCGATGTCGTCGACGGGGAAGTTCAGGATCGTGAAGTCGGCGGGCGTGTGGCCGGGCTTCGGATAGGCGAGCGTGTCGCGGTCGCCCGCGAGGTGGAGGAACAGCAGGCCATGCTCGACGGAGGTCCTCAGGCCGAGGGTCTCGCCGTAGAACTCGCGCGCGGACTCGATGTCGTCGACCGCGAAGCCGCTGAATGCCTTGGTGTCTGCGAACACGATGATCTCCTGTCGTCGGGGGTCATCGGTCATGACCGTCCGGCCGGCGCAAACTCATCGCTACCCGGCGGCGGCGCCCAGGAGCCCGGGCGCGACCTGCTTCTTGCGGCTCATGACCTCCGGCAGCTCCATCGCGCCGTCGACGACCTGCTTGTCGAACGCGCGCTCGGCGATCTGCTCGTTGCCGCTGACGAGCAGCAGCGTGTCGCGGGCCAGGATGTCGGTGAGCATGAGGACGGACAGCACGTGCCCCGCCTCCTCGCGGTGCTTCTCGGTCGCCGCGAGCAGCTCGTCCGCGCGCTCCTGCACGGCGCCGCCGACGGTCTCGATCTGCGCCACCGACAGCGTGCGCCCGCCGTCGAGCTCGTACTCCTTGAGGTCGCGCGTCACGAGCTCGTCGGCGGAGACGCCGGCGACGTCGGAGCTGTGCTCGAACATCTCGCGGCCGAAGGCCACCGCCTCGAGCCCGAGCAGCTCCTCGAGGTACCCGGCGGCCTCCGCGTCGCGCTTCGTCGTCGTCGGGGAGGTCAGCAGGACGGTGTCGGAGACGATCGCGCCCAGCAGCATCGTGGCGGTCGGCTCCTCGGGCTCGATGCTCGACTGGCGGAAGCGCTCGGTGACGAGCGTCGCCGTCGAGCCGACGGGGTCGAAGACCGCCATGACCGGCAGCCGCGTCTCGATCGAGCCGATGTGGTGGTGGTCGAGGATCTCGACGATCTCGGCCTCCTCGAGCCCCGGCACGCTCTGCCCGCGCTCGGCGTGGTCGACGAGCAGCACGCGGCGCGGCTCGGGGCGGACGAGGTCCGAGCGCGTCACGAGGCCGATCGGGCGCCCGGCGCGATCGACCGTGACGGCGGCGCGGTAGTGGACGTCCTTGATCTGGTCGGCGGTCTCGCTGACGAGGTCGTCGAGGCCGACGGTCAGCGGGTCGCCCTCGATGAGCGCGCTGCAGGGCTCCGACAGCGTGATCATCCGGCTCGTGACGTAGCTGTCGAGGTCGGAGGTCACGATCGCGGTGTCGTTCTCGGCGGCGAGGTCGAGGATGCGCTGCTCGGGCTCGACGCCGTTGGAGAGCACGAGCAGCGCGGTCCCGAGCTCGATCGCCTGCGCCATCGCGTTGGGCCGGTCGCCGACGACGACGACGTCGCCCTCGCCGACCTTGCTCGGCGACGCGCTGTGCATCGCCTGCACCCAGACGCGGCCGCGGATCATGCGGTCGGGGTCGCCCGCGATCAGCCGCCCCTCGAGGACCTCGACGATCGACCGCAGCGGCGTCGGGACGTCCAGCCGCGATGCCTCGCGCGACTCGCGGATGTAGCGCCGCGCGAGCACGCGCTCGGTCAGCACGCCCTGCAGGACGCCGTCGTCGTCGACGATCGGGACGATGTCCTTCGGCGCCATCATGAGGCCGACGGTGCGGACCGGGTCGGTGGCGTTCGCGATCGGGAAGCTCGTGCGCATGACGTCGCGGACGCGGAGCTTGGCGTGGGGGAGGAAGACCGGCAGCCGCGCGCCGCTGCGCTTCAGCAGCCACTCGGTCTGCGCGTTGACGACGCCGAGGCGGACCGGCACGTACTCGCGGCGCTCGCCGTCCAGGCTGTTCTTCAGCTCGGCGTAGGCGATCGCCGACGCGATCGAGTCGGTGTCGGGATTGCGGTGCCCGCAGACGTAGACGCGTGGCAGGGCGGAGGTGGACGCGTCGGTCATGGCGAAGGCAGGATAGGGAAGCTGTGGGCGTCAGCCGGTGTTGCGCAGCCCGCCGGCGATGCCGTTGATCGCGAGGAGGCTCGCGCGGGCGAGCTCGGGCTGCTCGGGCTCGTCGCCGGTGCCGGCGCGCAGCCGGCGCAGGAGCTCGAGCTGGATGAACGACAGCGGATCGACGAACGGCTTGCGGCGCTCGAGCGCCCGCTGGAGGATCGGCTCGCGGTCGAGCAGGTGCTCCTCGTCGCGGACGCGGCCGAGCTCGCGCAGCGTGCGCTGAAACTCGCTCTCGATCGCGCTCCAGATCCGCTCGCGCGCCGGCTCGTCGTCGTAGAGCTCGGCGTAGCGGCGGGCGATGTCGAGGTCGACCTTGACGCACGCCATCTCGGCGTTGGACAGCAGCGCGGCGAAGAACGGCCAGTCGCGCTCCATCTCGCGCAGCGTCTGGACGCCGTGGCGCTCGCGCGCGGCCTCCAGCGCCGTGCCGAGCCCGTACCAGGCCGGCAGGACCGCCCGCGCCTGCGTCCACGAGAAGACCCACGGGATCGCGCGGAAGTCCTCGATGCGCATCGACTGGCGGCGCTTCGCGGGCCGCGAGCCGAGCTGCAGCCGCGAGACCTCGGCGACCGGGGTCGCGGCGTGGAAGAACGCCGGGAAGTCGGCGTCGCCGTAGACGAGGTCGCGGTAGGCGTGCGTCGAGATCTCGGCCATCTCGGCCATGACCGACTCGAAGCGGGCGAGGCGCGCGGGCGCGCCGGCGTCGAGGCGCCCGAGCGACGTGACGAGCGCGGCGCTGGCCGTGAGCTCGAGCTCGCGATGGGCGATCTCGGGGACGGAGAACTTCGCCGACAGCATCTCGCCCTGCTCGGTGACCTTCAGCCGCCCGCCGACGGTGCCCGGCGGCTGCGAGCGGACGGCGGTGTAGCTCGGCCCGCCGCCGCGGCCGACGGCGCCGCCGCGCCCGTGGAAGAACTCCCAGTCGACGCCGTGCTCGCGCATGACGCGCGCCATCTCGAGCTGCCCGCGGTAGATGTGCCAGCCGGAGGCGACGTACCCGACGTCCTTGTTGGAGTCCGAGTAGCCGACCATGATCTCCTGGAGGCCGACGCTGTCGACGGCGGCCCGGTAGACCGGCGTCTCGAGCAGCGTGTTCATCGTCTCGCCGGCGTTGGCGAGCGTCTCGCCGGACTCGAAGAGCGGGACGATCCGCAGCTTCGCGTCGAGGCCGCCGGCGCGCGCGAGCCCGACCTCCTTGCAGAGCAGCAGGACCTCGAGCAGGTCGGCGGGGCCGCTCGTGCCCGACACGATGTAGGAGCCGATCGCGTCCGGGTGCGGCCCGCAGAGCAGGTCGTACATCGTGCGGAAGGTCTCGACGACCTCGCGCGTGGCCGCGGTGAAGCCGCTGACGTCGAGCGGGATGAGCGGGCGGCGGTCGGAGATCTCGCGGGCGAGCACCGCGATGCGGTCCTCCTCGCTCAGGGCGCCGTAGGCCTCCTCGATGCCGAGCTCGCGCAGGATGTCGTCGATCGCGGCGCGGTGGACGTCGGCGTGCTCGCGGACGTCGAGCGTCGCGAAATGGAAGCCGAAGACCTCGACCTGGCGGATGACGTCGCGCAGCGCGTCGGCGGCGACGAACGCCGCGCCCTGGCGGCGGAGCGTGCGCTCGGCGAGGCGCAGGTCGTCGAGCAGCTCGCGGGGGTGCGCGTACGCGCCCTCGAAGCGCTTGCGCGTCGCCCGGATGCGGGCGGCGACGAGCTTGAAGAGCCGCCGGTAGGGCTCCTCGGGGTTCGTCCGGGCGACCTCCGCCGCGAGCTCGGGGAAGAGCGTGGCGAGCTCGGCGAGCAGCTCGGCGAGCTCGGGCGGCTCGCCGGCGACGCGGCTGGAGAGCGTCACGTGCTGCGACAGCCCGAGCACGCTCGCCTGGAGGTGCAGCAGGCACGACTCCTGCATGTGCGCCAGCGCGCTGGCCGTCATCGCGGGCGTGACGAACGGGTTGCCGTCGCGGTCGCCGCCCATCCAGGAGCCGAACGTCAGGAGCGCGGGGACGTCGATGTCGGCGTCCGGATAGCACTCGCCGATCGTCGCCTCGAGGTCGCGGTAGATCGCGGGCACGACGTCGGCGAGCGTCGAGGTGAAGTAGACGAGCCCGGCCTTCACCTCGTCGAGGACGGTCCTGGAGACCGCGCGCAGCTCGTCGGAGACCCACATCTCCTGGACCGCCGCGGCGATCTGGCGGCGGATCTGCTCGTGCTCGCCGTGGGCCGGGCGGCGGTCGTCGAGCGACCGCAGGAGGCGGAAGATCCGCGAGAGCTTGCTGACCGTCGTGCGGCGGCGGGCCTCGGTCGGGTGGGCGGTCATGACGAGCCGGACCTCGGCGTCGGCGAGCGTCGCGCGCAGCTCGTCGGCGGTCGTGCCGTCGGCGGCGAGCTGGGCGATCGCCTCGTGCAGCGACCCGCGGCGCGGCTGCGGGAGCTCGTCGAGCGCGCGGATGCGGCGGACGCGGTCGTTGTCCTCGGCGAGGTTCATGAGCGCGAACCAGCCGGTGAGCATCCGGATGAGCAGGACGATGTCGTCGAGCTCGAGCGTCGCGACGAGCTGCGCGAGCTCGTCGGCGGCGGTGGGGTCGCCGCCGCGCGAGCGCCGGCCGAGCTCGACCGCGTGGCGGTGCAGCTCCAGCGCGCGCGGTCCCTCGACGGCACGGATGACCTCGTCGAGGACGCCTCCGAGGAGCGCCTCGTCGTCGGCGAACGTCCGGATGGCGGGCGTGGCGGTGGGGGCGGCTGACACGAGCGAACCACGGTACCGACGCGTCCGTGGATTTCGTTTCTGAACGCGTGTCGGGATTTCGGCCGCTCGTCTTGGACCGGCGGCCGGCGATCGCGGGCTCAGGGGTGCAGGACGTGCCCGCGGACCTCGCCGAGCTCGACGGCGCCGGCCCGGCCGCGCAGCACGACCTCGTCGCCGTCGGCCAGCCAGCGCTTGCCCGCGAAGAGCTCGGCGAGCGAGCCCTGGGTGCCGTGGCCGGTGCCGCTGATCGTGCCGGTGGCGAAGAGGTCGCCGGCGTTGATCGGGGCGCCGTTGACGGTGAGGTGGGCGAGCATCTGGGCGGGCGTCCAGTAGAGGTGCGACGCCGGCGGCCTGGAGATGACCTCGCCGTTGAGCTCGATCTCGAGCGCGACGTCGAGCAGCCAGGGGTCGCGGGCTCGCAGGTAGGGGGCGGGCAGCGGCTGTTGCGGCGGCGGTGTGGCGCGGGCGTGTTCGAGCGCGTCGAGCGGGGTGATCCAGGCCGACATCGAGGTGGCGAACGACTTGCCGACGAAGGGGCCGAGCGGCTCGTACTCGAAGCGCTGGATGTCGCGGGCGCTCCAGTCGTTGACGAGGACGACGCCGAAGATGTGGTTCTGCGCCTCGTCGATCGGGACGGGTCCTGTCCTGGAGGGGCCGCAGACGTAGCCGAGCTCGCACTCGAGGTCGAGCTGCCCGGTGGGGGTGAGCGCGGCCGGTCCCACGACCCCGTGCGGCCGCGTGATCGGCGTCCCGCTGGGGACGATCGTCGCCGCTCTGCCGTGGTAGCCGACCGGGACGTGGCGCCAGTTCTCGCGCACGGGCGGGCGGCCGGGGCGGAAGATCGTGCCGAAGTTCGTGGCGTGCTCGAGCGAGGCGTAGAAGTCGGCGAAGTCGCCGACGCGGATGGGCAGGACGGGTGTGCAGTCGTGCTCGGCGATCCGAGCGCTCGCCCGGCGCGTCGCGCGCGGCGTCCTCGACCGCGCGCCACGCCTGCGGCCCGAGCTCGATGAGCGCGTTGAGGTCGGGCGCGTCCGCGGCGCGCTCGAGCTCGCCGTCGAGCGCCAGCTCCGCGGCGAGCACGACCTCGTCGCCGTCGCGCAGCGCCGGCCGCGGCGCGCCGCCCCGCACCCGCACGACCCCCCATTGCAGCGTGCTCATGGGCGCAACCTACGGGTTCGGCGCCCGCGAACGGCGTCTCTGAGGGGGTGGCTCGGATGGTCGTGTCGACTCAGGGGGTCGTATGGCCACTCCGTTCGACACGACCGCGCGTCGGCAGGGGGCGAAACCACCCGTCGTGTCGCCTATGCCTCGATATGCGGCGCATAGACGACACGATCGCCTGGATCGCCGGCGCGCAGCACGGGCGGATCACGCATGAGCAGCTGCGGGCCTGCGGGCTCAGCCGCGATCAGATCAAGAGCTACCGCGAGCGGGGGATCCTCCGGTTGGTGCATGTCGGCGTCTACGCCGTCGGTCACGAGGCTCCGTCGGTGCACGCGGATCTCATGGCGGCGGTGCTCGCCTGCGGCAGCGGTGCTGCCGCGAGCCACCGTTCGGCGGCACAGGCGCTCGGGATCGTGCCGGTGCGCCCGCCGCTCCCCGAGGTGACGGTCCCGACGACCGCGGGCGCGGAGCGAAAGAACGTCCGGATCCACCGTGTCAGTGATCTGGACCCCGCGACGTGACGCGCCACCTCGGAATCCCGATCACGACCGTCCCGCGCACGCTGCTCGACCTCGCGCCGCGGCTGCCGCCGACCGAGCTCACGCGCGCCTGCCACGAAGCGTGGGTTCGCCACCGCACGACGCCGGCCGACATCGAGGCCTGCATCGCGCGCAACCCGACGAAGAAGGGCATCCAGAAGCTGCGGCGAGCGCTCGGCGCCGACGTCACGCTCAGCGTGCTCGAGGACGGCTTCGTCGATCTCCTCAAGCGCCACGGCATCCCGCGGCCCCGGACGAACGTCGACCGCGAAGGGGACAAGGTCGACTGCCACTGGCCGGCGCACGACCTCACCGTCGAGCTGCTCGGCTACCGCTTCCACGCGAGCCGCCGCGCGTTCGAGCAGGACGTCGCCCGCCGCCGGCGCTCCAACCACATCGCCTACACGTACGGCGACGTCTTCGAGCGCGGCGACGCGACCGCGGCCGAGGTCACGGCGCTGCTCGCGGACGCCGCCAAGCGCTAGTGGATACGGCCGAGCTCCGCGGGCCCGCTAGACGCGCGCGCCGCCCGCGTGCCAGCTCAGCGCGTAGGCGGGGTCGTCGAGGTCGCGGGCGAGGGTCGTGAGCCGCAGCGGCCGGAACGTGTCGCACATGACCGCGAGCTCGTCGGTGTGCGTCGCGCCGAGGGACGCCTCGACGCGCCCCGGCTGGGGGCCGTGCGGCAGCCCGCTCGGGTGCAGCGTCAGCGCGCCCGCGGCGACGCCCGACCGCGAGCCGAACTGGCCGTCGACGTAGTAGATGACCTCCTCGGACTGGAGGTTGGAGTGGTGGTAGGGGATCGGCACCGCGTTGGGGTCCCAGTCGAGCTGGCGCGGGCAGAACGAGCAGATGACGAAGTTCGGGCCCTGGAAGTTCTGGTGGACCGTCGGCGGCTGGTGCAGGCGGCCGGACTTCGGCTCGAAGTCGTGGATGTTGAAGCTGTACGGATAGACGTAGCCGTCCCAGCCGACGACGTCGAACGGGTGATAGTCCAGGACGAAGCGCTGATGGCCGCGGCGCGCCCGGACGACGAGCTCGTGCGAGCCGCGCGAGCGATGCGTCTCCAGCTCGCGCGGCGGGTGGAAGTCGCGCTGGGAGAACGGCGCGTGCTCGAGCAGCTGGCCGTAGCGGTTGCGATAGCGGTTGGGGGTCTCGATCTCGCCGGGCGTGTGGAACGTCAGCCACGTCTGCGGCGCTGTCGTCGCATCCGCACCCGGTACGTCGTCCCGCGCGGGATGACGACGTAGTCGTGCGGCCCGAACGGCAGCGTCCCGAAGATCGTCTCGAAGGCGCCCGAGCCCTCGTGGACGAAGATCACCTCGTCGCCCTCGCCGTTGCGGTAGAAGCCGTCCATCTCGTCCGCCGGCCGGCAGATCGCCAGCTCGACGTCGTCGTTGAACATCAGCACCCGCCGGCCTGTCACCGGATCGCCGGAAGGCTCGAGTCCGGCCGTCTGCGTCAGGCGGTGGACGTGCGCGCCGGGCACCCACTCCTCGACGACGATCGGCTCGAAGTCGCCGACCTCGGCGACGTCGCACGGCGACCGCAGGTGATAGAGGATCGACTCGTTGCCCGAGAAGCCCTCGTAGCCCATGACCTCCTCGACGAGCAGCGCGCCGTCGCCGTCCTCGTCGCGGACCTGCGTGTGGCGCTTGGGCGGGACGTCGCCCAGGCTGACGTAGCGCATCAGAGATTCCCCCTCAGGGCCTGCTCTCGCTCGATCGCCTCGAACAGCGCCTTGAAGTTTCCCTCCCCGAAGCCGCGCGCGCCATGGCGTTCGATGATCTCCAGGAAGATCGTCGGCCGGTCGCCGAGCGGCTTCGTGAAGATCTGCAGGAGATAGCCCTCGTCGTCGCGGTCGACGAGGATCCCGAGCCGCCGCAGATCCTCGACCGACTGGTCGATCTCGCCGATCCGCGCCGGCACGCTGTCGTAGTAGGACTCGGGCGTGCGCAGGAACCGCACGCCCCGCGCCTGCAGCTCCTCGACGGTCCGCACGATGTCGGTCGTCGAGACCGCGATGTGCTGGACGCCCGGCCCGCCGTAGAACTCGAGGTACTCGTCGATCTGCGACTTGCGCGCGCCCTCCGCGGGCTCGTTGATCGGCAGCTTCACGCGCCCGTCGCCGCTCGTCACGACCTTCGACATGAGCGCCGAGTACTCCGTCGAGATCGCCTCGTCGGAGAAGTGGATGAGCTCGGTCATCCCGAAGACGTCCTCGTAGTACTTCACCCAGCGCTCCATCGCGCCGAGCTCGACGTTCGCGACGACGTGGTCGATCCCGGCGAAGAGCCGCGGCTCGCCCGCGTCTCGACCGCCGTCGACGGCGACGTAGCCGGGCAGGAACGCTCCCTCGTAGCCGCGGCGCTCGACGAAGCGGTGCACGGTGTCGCCGTAGGCCGCGATGTCGGCGATCCGCACGGCGCCGTCGGCGTCGGCCAGTTCGTGCGGGCTCGGCGACTGCGACCGCGCCCCGGGCCACGGCCTCGCGATAGGCCACGTCGGCGCTCGGCACCGACATCGCGACGATCTTCACGCCGTCGCCGTGCACCCGCTGATGCTCGGCGACATCGGTCGCCGCCGTCCAGCGTGCCGGTCAGCACGAGCCGGATCCGCCCCTGCTGCAGGACGTGCGACACGCGGTCGCGCAGCCCCGTCTCCAGCCCGGCGTACGCGACGCGCACGAAGCCGAACGCGTGCTCGAAGTAGTACGCCGCCTGGGCGGCGTTGCCGACCCAGAGCTCGAGGTGGTCGATGCCGTGCAGCGGCATGAAGTCACGGCGCGCGTCGCGCGCGATGTTCGGGTCAAGCGACAGCGTGCTCACGGCGCAGCTCCTGGATCGATTCGTCGGTGCAGGTGTCGAAGAAGCCGCCGACGACCTCCTCGATCTCCGCGACGGACTCGGCGCGGTAGAGGACGGGCTGGTAGTGCGTGATGTCGTAGTCGGCGGTGCCCATCTCGCGCAGCGCGAGCGGGCGCAGCTCCATGTCGCGGAACTGGCCCATCTCGCCGGAGCTCGAGAGGATCCCGGCGCCGTAGGCGCGCAGCTCGCCGTCCTCGACGACGACGCCGAACTCCAGCGTGAACCAGAACACGCGCGAGAGGAAGCGCAGCGAGGTCTCGTCGCGCAGGCGCACAGCCGCCGCGCCCGCGCGGCGGTGCAGCGCGCCGAACGTCGGCGTCGCGAGCAGGTGCCCGTGGCCGAGGACCTCGTGGATGATGTCCGGCTCGGGGGTGTACAGCGGCATCGCCGGGTGGCGGACGTACTGCGTCGAGTGAAACGTCCGGTCGCCGAGCGCGGCGTAGAACGTCCGCAGGTCGACGAGCCCGGCAGCCGGCACGTACGACCAGCCGGTCTCACCGACGAGCCGCGCGCTGACCTCGTCGAGCGTCGGGATCCGGTCGGCCGGCAGCGCGAGCCGCTCGAGCGCGCTGCGGTACTCCCCGACGGCGAGCTGCTCGTGCAGCGGGGCCAGCTCGCGGCAGACCCGGCGCCAGACCTCCCGCTCGTCGCGGTGGTAGTCGATGCGCGGGGCGGGCTCGCCGGGGCGCCAGGCGAGGGCCGCGGCGGCGATCTCGTTGCGGCGGCGGCGGTAGTCCGGATCGTCCGCGCCGGGATGGCCGTCGTGGAGGTGGACGGTGACCTCGCCGCCTGCGCCGGTCGTCACCGGTGAGTAGAGCTGGGCTTCTTCGAACACGGCGAACTCCTCTCTCGTACGACAGAGAGTCGGTCAGCGCGCCCAGACTTGCAAGTCTGACCATCACGACAGGTCAAACAGCGCAACAACTACGACAGCACGGCTAGAATCCTGGTCAATATGACCATCGATCGCCTGGACGCTCGCGTTATCGCGACACTGCGCAGGTTCCCGCGTGTCGGGCTGCTCGAGGTCGCCCGCCAGCTCGGGGTGGCCCGCGGAACCGTCCAGGCCCGCCTCGCGAAGCTCGAGGCCCGCGGCGTCATCACCGGCCACGGCCCGGAGGTCGACCCGCAGGCGATGGGCTACGCGATCAGCGCGTTCATCTTCATCGAGCTGTCGCAGGGCGAGCTCGAGGCGGCCGTCGCCGTCATGGAGTCGATCCCCGAGGTCCTCGAGGCCGACGCGATCTCGGGCCCGCAGGACCTCATCTGCCGCGTCGTCGCGCGCGACACCGAGCACCTCCAGGACATCGTCAACCAGCTCACGGCGACGCCGGCGATCCGGCGCTGCACGAGCTACATCGTCCTGACGCGGCAGGTGCCGCCGCGCACCGCGCCGCTCATCGAGGCGGCGGCCCGGCGGCCGTAGCGGCCCGTACTACAGGTTCTGCTGGTACGTGTGGATGACGCTCTTGACCCCGCGCTTGCACGTGACCTTCGCGTTGATCTCGGTCGGGATGCGCGTGCGACCGGTCTCCTTGCAGCTGTAGCCGCGGACCTTGCTCGTGCAGCGCCCGGCCTTGCCCTTCTTCAGGCGGCAGCTGGCGTAGGCCCTGGCGACGGTCTTGCCGGTCGCGCAGCTGACGCGCTTGACGTGCAGCGAGGTGATGTAGCCGTTGCCCGGCAGATCGACCTGCGCGCACGAGGCCGCCTGGGCGGCGGGAGCGGAAGAGAGCGCCCCGAGCGCGATCGCGGCGATCGCGGCGAGCACGGCGAGGAGGACGAGGTGCGGGCGTGAGAACGCGAGGGAGTGCTGGTCCATAGGGCCGACAGGGTACCCGCCGGTCGGA
Organism: uncultured Actinomycetes bacterium; assembly: GCA_963830085.1. Taxonomy (GTDB): domain Bacteria; phylum Actinomycetota; class Thermoleophilia; order Solirubrobacterales; family Solirubrobacteraceae; genus CADCVQ01. Next base: position 151,690 of record CAWHLF010000009.1, read on the forward strand.
CGGCGGAAGCCCGCTCTCTCATGGGCTTCTCACGGTGAGTCGTCGAGCACCTGCTGGATCGCCTTGTAGCGAGTCGCGCGGTTGAAGGTCCCGGTGAGCCCCGAGGCCTTGATCTGCGCGGCGCGCTGCTCGAGCTGTGTCCGGCAGCCCTTCGCGCGGACGAGGTGCTCGGGCGCGATCTTGTCCCAGCCGCCGGCCTGCAGGGCGAGGTCGCGCTCGGCGAGCAGGCAGTCCGCCATGCGGCGCTCGTCGGGCAGCAGCGCCCGCAGCAGGGGCAGCGAGGGCTGCTTGGCGAGCTGGTCGACCATCGGCAGCATGAAGCGCCCGAGCGTCCGGGCGAAGATCGCGGTCAGGTGCGTCGCGTCCTTGTGCACGAGCGCACCGCCGACGACCGGGTAGCAGTGCGCGGTGTCGCAGAAGAAGCGCGTCATGTCGAGGACCTTCACCCGCGGCGAGCCCAGCCGCCGCGCGGCGGTGACCGCCGGATCGCGCCGCAGCGACCGGTTGCGCGCCCGGGCGCAGAGCACCGCGCTCGGCTGCTTGCGGGCGAGCGTCCGCCGGACGCAGTCGACCGCGGCCGCCGAGCTGCGCGGGGTGTCGCGGATGACGAAGATGTCCTTGATCGTCGCCGGGAGCTTGCGCCAGAGGGCCATGTGACCGCGCACGGCGGTCTCGAAGTTGCTCACGCCGCGCTTGCGGAGGAACTGCGCCTTCGAGCGGTGCGAGAGAAAGACCGTCGCGACATCGGGATGGCGCTGCAGCCAGGCCATGAGCTCGCGGTTCCAGCGCCGGCACGTTCGCATCTGGGCCTTGGCCAGGATCACCTGTGCCTCGCTGAACGGGCAGCCCGAGCGCGTGATCGAGATCGCGGGCCAGTTGCGGCTCTTCGCGACGATCTCGACCGCCGCCCGCCAGTGCGTCGCGTGGCTGTCGCCGATGAGCGCGGCCGTGTCGATCGTCGCCGCCCGGTTCGCGCCGAAGTGACACGGGAACAGGAGGTTGGCCCGCCCGTACGGGCTGCATGGCGCGTTGGGCTCCAGCAGCGCGTCGTCGGGCGTCGGGAAGACGGTGCGCGTCAGCTCCGGGTCGATGCACGCGCCGCCGGGGTTGCGGGCGGCGGCCCCGAAGCACGGGAGCTCGGTGATCGACGCGACGACCTCGGCCTTCGCCGAGCCGACGCCCGTCTCGCCGGAGGGCATCGTGATCGCGATGCAGATCACCAGGAGGAGCGCCTCACGCAGCCTGGGGAGCGCGGGGCGAGGGGCGATGTCGGGGCGTCGGAGTCGTATGGCGGCGATGTTAGACAGCCGAGCAGCCGGTATGCACCGCCTGCGCGATCTTGAAGCTCAGGTAGCGGTACCCGTCGGCATCTGCGTGCAGGCCATCGCGCAGATGCACGGTTCCGCGCTTCACGGCGCGGTCCCAGTTGATGACGACCAAGCGGCGATCGCGGGCCGCCTCGGCCCGCAGCGCCTGGTTCAGCGCGACGTAGCGGCCCTTGCGCGCGGGCCGGACGATCGCCGACCAGATGACGCACGTGTTCGGCGCGAGGTCGCGCAGCATCTTCCGCAGCCGCTGGGTGAAGCGGCCGGGGTCGGGGCCGTCGTTCGTCCCGAGGATCGAGACGACGACCTGCGGCTCGACCTCGCGCAGCGCCTCGCGCAGGGCGAGCAGCCCGCCGGGGGTCGTGCGACCGTTGACGGCGTCCCAGGTGAGGTTGCGGTCGGCGAGCATCTCGTCGAGGTACGGCATCGTCCCGACCGCGATCGAGTCGCCGATGATCAGGACCTCCTGGACCGGGGCCGGCGCGGACTGCGCCCGCGCCGCGGACCCGTGCGCGGACGTCAGCGACAGCGCGACGGCAAGCGTCGCGAAGCCCAGCCCGATGGTCATGCTCCTCGCGCCCATGGTGCAGGGGGCCCCCACCGTCCCCGCAGGGTTCTATACCGGATCGGACGCCATGTGCGCCAGTGCGAACGCCCGCCGTTCGGTCAGTCCTGGCGCCATTCCCGGCGCGCCGGGCGTCAGCCGCCGGCCAGGACGCGCTTGCTGACCGTCGTCGGCTCGCCCGCGTCGGCCGTCGCGACGAGCTGGAGCGTCGCGGTGAGGCCCGTGCGCCGCTTCATCGCCCGGCGCAGGCTGCGCACCTGCGTCCGCGACAGCGTCAGGCGCACGACCTTCTTCTCGCCGGCGGGCAGCTTCACCGTCACGGGGCGCAGGCTCACCGAGAACGCCTTCCGGCGCGCGCGCGGCTTGCTGCGCTCGGTGAGCGTGCCGGTGGCCGTCAGCGTGCAGATCGTGTCGCAGCCGACGCGCAGCGGCAGCACGCGGGTCGAGAAGAGGCTGCTCGCCCGCAGGACCCGCACCGTGACGTCGGGCCCGAGCGGCGTCGGCAGCGTCGGCAGCGGCAGCGCGGGCGGGCTGGCGATCGGATCGAGGCCGACGCACGGCGCCGCGGAAGGCGCCGCGAGCTTGAACTGCTGGACGCGGTTGTTCTTCGTGTCGGTCACCGTGAGCGTCCCGTTGCAGTCGACGACGACGCCGGTCGGGTTGACGAACTCGCCCGGGCCGATGCCGCGCCTGCCGAACGTCCCCAGCCGCTCGCCGCTGGGGCCGAACCGCTGGACGCGGTTGTTGCCGCGGTCGGCGACCCAGAGGTTGTTCGCCGCGTCGAGCGCGATCTGGGCCGGCGCCGCGAGCTTGCCGAGGTTGCGCCCGACGCCGCCGAACTCCATGAGCAGCGTCCCGGCGGCGTCGTAGACCGTGATCCGGCTGTTCGTCCCCGAGACGTACGTGCGCGAGCCGTCGGGCGTCACCGCGATCCCGCGCGTGCGGCCGACCTCGGTACGCGCGCCGAGGTACGTGCCGTCGATCCGGAAGCGCACGATCCGCTCGTTGCCGGTGTCGGCGACGTGGAGCGTGCCGCCGGCGTCGATCGCGATCGCCGACGGGTCGAGCATCCGGCCCGGCCCGCTGCCCTGCGCGCCGATCGTGCGCGACGGCAGGCCCGTCGCCCGGTCGAACACGACGATCCGCGCGCGGCGCTGGTCGAGCACGTAGGCGTTGCCCGTGGCGTCGAAGACGACCCCGACGGGGTTGGGCAGGACCGTCGGCCCCGGCCGCGGCGAGCCCCAGACCGCGGCGACCGCGCCGTCGGGGCCCAGGAGCTCGATGCGCCCGTTGACGGAGTCGACGACCGCGCGGTAGCCGTTGGCGTCGGCGCCGACGCCGAGCGGCGCGTTGAACTGGCCGGGCCCGCGTCCCGACGTCCCGAAGGACCGCAGCAGGTCGCCGGTGCGGCTGAAGACGTCGATGCGATCGTTGCCGGTGTTCGTGACGTAGATCTCGCCGGCCTGGTCGACGGCGATCGCCCGTGGGTAGGCGAGCTGGCCCGGGCCGATGCCGTAGGAGCCCCAGCGCGCCTTGTACGGGTACTTCGACTTCGGGCCGAAGCGCACGACGCGGTGGTTGATGTCGTCGGCGACGAAGACGCGCCCCTGCGGGTCGACGGCGACGCCGAAGGGGAAGCTCAGCTGGCCGCCGGCCTGCCCCTGGCCCTTGCCGATCGCCTGGAGGAAGCGCCCGCCGGTGTCGAAGACCGCGAGCCGGTGGTTGTGGTCGTCGGCGACGAGCAGCCGCGTGCCGTTGACGGTCAGCCCGCGCGGGTTGGACAGCAGCCCGGGCGCCACGAGCTCGGCCGCGTTGGAGCCGTCGAGCTGGAAGCGCTGGATGCGGTCGTTGAAGCTGTCGGAGACGAACAGCGTCTCGCCGAGGATCGCGAGGCCGCCGCCCGCCGGCGCGTCGTGCCCGCCGCCGGCGCCGAAGTGGAACTGCCCGACGCCGGTGCCGCGGCTGCCGAACGCGTTGAGCAGGCGGCCGGTCGCGTCGAAGCGGTGGATGCGGTCGCGGCCGTCGGCGACGAGCAGCGTGTTGTCGCCCGCGACCGCGACGGCGCCGACCGGGCCGAGCTCGCCCGGGCGCGTGCCGGCGATCCCGACCTCGCGCACGAACGCCCCGTCGCGGGTGAAGACCTGGACGACGTTCGACGACTGGTCGCCGACGTAGACCGAGCCGTCCGGCCCGATCGCGACGGTCTGCGGGAAGCGCAGGACGCCGCCGCCGCGCTGGCCGATCTGCGAGCTCGCGACGTAGGGGCAGCTCGGCGCGGCGCCGGGACAGTCGGCGACCTGGGCGGGCGCCGCGGCGGGCAGCGCGAGCGGGCCGAGGGCGGCCGCGGCGAGCAGCGTCCGCAGGGGCCGGGCGGGACGTCGGAGCAGCATTCCCCTCTCAACCACGGCGGGCGACGATAGTCGCGCCGGCTGCGACTTCGCGCAGGAACGCGTGCGCAAGACGCGTCATACCGTCGTCAACCGGTTGAGTGGTGCCGCCGCGGCAGGTACCCTCGCGCGTGGGGAACTACGGAACGGAGACCGAGGGAATGAAGGGCAGTGCTGCGGGCGCTCCGGGGCCACCGGAGGGCGCTCTGTTCGTCGTCGACAGCGAGTACACGGGCCGCTGCGCGCGCCTCGCGCTGCACGGTGAGCTCGATATCGCCACGGTGGCGGTGCTCGACGACGAGCTGCGCCAGGCGTGGGCCCGGACCGACATCCGGCGCCTCGAGCTCGACCTTCGCGGCGTGACGTTCATCGGCTCCACCGGCATCGCGGCGCTGCTGGAGGCCAACGCCCGTGCCCGCGAGCGCGGCTGCGCGCTCACGATCGTTCGCGCCACCGACCGCGTCCACCGCATCTTCGAGCTCACCGGCATCGCCGACCAGTTCGCCTACAGGTCGCGCTCCGCCCGCCGCGAGGCGCGCGGCTCGTCGCTGCGGGTCGTCACCTGACGGTCAGCGCCCGCGCCGCAGCAGCGCCGGGACGTGCGGCATCCGCCGCTGGCCGAGCGCGGCGCGCGCGGCCGCGTGGCCCGGCACGCCGTGCACGGCCCCGCCGGGGAACGCCGACGCGCTGCCGATGAAGAGCCCGCGCACCGGCGTGCTGTAGGGGTTCAGGGCCGGCACCGGGCGGAAGATGAGCTGGTCCAGGTCGTAGCTGCCGCCGCCGACGTCGCCGCCGACGAGGTTCTCGTTGCGGTGCTCGAGGTCGCCGGGCGACATGACGTGGCGCGCGAGGATCGTGTCGCGGAAGCCCGGGGCGAAGCGCTCGATCTGGCGCTCGATGACGTCGGCGAAGCCCTCGCGCTCGGCGCTCCAGTCCACGCCGGGCGGGACGTGCGTGTAGGCCCATGCCGTGTGCTTGCCGGCGGGCGCGCGCGTCGGGTCGGCGAGCGACTGCTGGCCGGACAGCAGGAACGGCTGCTTCGGCAGGCGGCCGCGGGCGACGTCGATGAGGCTCGCGCGCACGTCCGCGGCGGTCCCGCCGACGTGGACCGTCCCGGCCAGGGCCGCGTCCGGGCTCTCCCACGGGATCGGCGCGTCGAGCGCCCAGTCGAGCTTCACGGTCTCGGTGCCGTAGCGGAAGCGCATCGCCTTGCGGGTGTAGGCGGGGCCGAGCGCGTCGCCGGCCAGCGCCAGCAGCCCGTGCGGCGTCGTCGTCGCGATGACCGTCCGCGTCGCGATCGTCGTGCCGTCGGCGAGCGAGACGCCGGTCACGCGGCGGTGCGCGACGTGGACGCGCTCGGCGCGCGCCGCGACGCGGATCGTCCCGCCGTGCTCGCGCAGGCACGACGCGAGGGCGGCCGCGATCTGCCCGGCGCCGCCCTCGGGGCTCGGCCAGCCGCCGCCGTGCCCCATGAGGTTCAGCCAGACGCCGGCGATGGCGCTGCCGGCGGCACCCAGCGGCGCGTCGCCGTGCAGCGCCGACCCGAAGAGCCATGCGGCGCCGTCGCCCTCGAAGATCTCGCCGGCCAGCGCCTCGGCCGTCATGAGGACCATCCGGGCGAACTCGAGCGTGCCGCCGAGCTTCAGCGCCGGCAGCAGGCGCGCCGGGCCGGTGACGGGCGGGAAGCCCGCGAGCATCGTCGCCTTGACCGCCTCGAAGTTGCGCAGGTAGGGCTCGACGAGCTCCCTCCAGCGCCGGCCGTCGCCGGGCCCGAGGCCGTCGAGGCTTGCGACCGTCCGCGCGAGGTCGCGGTCGAGGACCGCCGCGCGGCCGCCGGGCAGCGGATGGGCCATCGCGAGTCCCGGGTGGATCCAGCGCAGCCCGTGGCGCTCGAGCTCGAGCTCGGCGAAGACCGGCGAGACGACCGACGCCGGATGCACCGCGGAGAAGACGTCGTGGCGGAAGCCGGGGAGCGTGAGCTCCGCCGTCGCCGTCGCGCCGCCGATCGCCGGCGCCGCCTCGACGACGAGGACCGAGCGCCCGGCGCGGGCGAGCGTGATCGCCGCGGTCAGCCCGTTCGGACCGGACCCGATGACGACCGCGTCGACGCGGTCGCTCATGGCCCCGCCGTGCGCAGCGCGATCTGGTGCAGCATGCTCGACTCCGGCCGCTCGTCGCCCCAGAACGCCTCCTGCGCCTTGCGCCCCGCCGCGCGGTAGGCCTGCTCGAGCGTCATCGGCAGGTCGTCCCACGTCCCGGCGGCGCGCAGGTAGGCCTGCCCGTCGAGCTCGTACATCAGCAGCCGGTTGCGGCCGCGGCCCATGAAGTGCCCCTCGTGCGTGTCGAGGCAGAGCGCGAGCAGCGGCGTGCAGCCCGGTGGGTAGGCGGGTGGCTCGTCGCGCCCGAAGCGGACCATGAGCTCGCTCAGGCGGGCGGCGTAGGCCAGGAGCTTGTCGTTGTCGTCGTCGCGCGACAGCAGCCGCGTGACGGTCACGTATCCGCGCAGGATCGCCGGCGTCCGCGGCGTCAGCGCGCTGATGACCTCGATCTCGAACGTCTGGTCGCGCAGCCCGCCGCTGCGGACCGGCGTGAAGCGCCCGAGGTCGCTGGCGTAGTCGGGCCAGGTCTCCGGGCGCAGGAGCGCGGCCGCGGTGCGCTGCGCCGAGGCGACCGGCACCGGGTGGTAGGTGTGCCAGACCTGTTCGTTGCGAGGGCGCTCGGGCGGGGTCGGCTCCCCGAGCTTCGCGTGGCGCAGGCGGTACTCGGGCTTGTAGGCGTCGCGCTCGGCAAGCGGTCTCGAAGGCGATCCCGTAGTGGCGGCGCTCATCGTCGAGGTAGGCCTCTTCAAACCACGGCCCGAAGAGCGTCTCCGCGCCCGCGAAGAGCTGCTCGCGCGTGAGCGTGCCACGCGGGCTCTCGGCGCTGTCGCTGAGGCGGGCGCGGCCGAACGCGCGGTGAAACGCGGCGACGTCGGGCGCGCGCAGACGGCGGTGGCCGAGCCGGTGCCAGCGCGTCGTGAGGATCGAGAACGCGATGCGCAGATCCTCGACGTCGCGCAGCTCGGGGATCCGCGCGTAGTAGGCGGCGTTGAGGAAGTCCGTGACCCAGCCGACGGCGTCGGGGGCGCTGATCGACGTTCCGCTCATCCGCGCCAGCCAGACCGGCGGGGAGCTCCACGCGCGCCGCGCCACGACGGCGGCGCCCACCGCGCCGAGCGTCGTGCCCGCTCCGATCGTCGCGCGTTTGAGATCCATGCACGCGGACGCTACGCACTCGTCCAAACGTCCGCCTTGTGGCGAGCGGCACATACAGAAATCCCCTGGTCATGCCGATAACGCACATATCACCAGCCGAGGATCCGCCGATGACCTACTACTGCTCCGAATGCGTCGTGAACTGGTGGCCGTACATGGCCAAGGACGGGTGCTGTCCGCTGTGCGGCGGCGGGACGAGCCGGCGTCAGGAGCCGGCGAGTAACGACGTCGAAGAGCAGTTCCGCATCGCGCGCAAGGAGGCCGAGCGCCGTGACGCGTACGCGCGCTTCGAGGCGTTCTACGAAGAGCGCGAGCAGCACCGCCACGCCGCGTAGGCGCGCTGCGTCAGCCGACGACCGGTAGGACCGGGAAGCAGACGACCGGGCGCGCGTGCGCGGGGTCGAGCGCGTTGAGCATGTGCTGCGCGGTGTTGCGCTCGGCCACGATCGAGAAGTGGTCGGAGAAGTCCAGCGCGCAGCGCGACTGCAGCACGATGTTCTTCGCGTTGGAGGCCTGGAGCGTGCCGTTCGTGTACGGGACGACGAGCTCGTCGTAGCGCGTGACGATGTTCGTGTACGTCACGCCGCTGACCGCCGCGCCGTCGGGGCCGCTGTTGAGCTTCGCGATGAACGGCGAGTTGTCGAGCAGCTGGATGCAGGCCATGCAGTAGCGGTCGAACGGGGCCGTGATGCCGAACTGGCGCGCGAGCGGCTCCAGGCGCGCGAGGCCGGCGACGTTCGTGCCCTTGTAGACGCCGGCGATGCCGACGAGCTTCTCGATCTTCGCCGCGCCGCCGAGGAACTTCGCGACGTAGTCGGAGACGAGCGTGCCCTCCGAGTGTCCGACGATGTCGACCTCGCGCGCGCCGGTCGCGGCGAGCACGCGGTCGATGAACGCCGACAGCGTCGCGGCGCTGCCCTCGATCTCGGTCAGCCCGCCGATCTGGTTCAGCGGGAAGCCCAGGTCCGGGCGCGTGCCATAGGTCAGGGCGAAGACGCAGTAGCCGTTGTTCTTCAGCAGCGGCGACATCGCCGGCCAGTTGTCGGTCATGTTGCCGACGAGCCCGTGGACGAGCACGACGGGATTCGGATGCGCGGCCGTCGGCTTGCAGGCGAAGTCGTTGGCGCCGGGCGGCGACGCGCCGGGGTGCAGCACCTCGTAGGCGACGCCCGCGGCGAGCGTGTACGGGACCGGCAGCTGCTGCGCCTGGGCGCCTGCCGTCAGCGGGGCGAGCGCGACGGCGACGAACGCCAGCGCGGTGGCGACCAGCAACCTCCTCAGAGCACGCACGGCGCGAAAGTCTAGTGACCGGGCACGTTCAATCAAGCGGCCCGGAGGTGCCAATGGTCTGATGAGTGGTGCGCCGAACTGCAGGTCGGTGCGCGACGTCTCCCGATGCGCCGCGGCCCCGGTAGAGCGCACGATGTACGAGTCAAGGGGGCCGGCACAAGGCCGAAGCTCGACGCCATCCGAAGCACGACCGCGGCTGCCCCCGCGGCGGGCGGGTGCAGGAACTGCGGCGACCTCCCGGTGATCGCAGTTTCCGTACCTGGCGAGATCCCGAGGATCGGCGCCGAGCGAAGGGCGGCGGGAGCCCAGCTCCGAGCCGCAGCGTGATCCCGGGCCCGCCGCGCTCCAGCGGCGGGCCCGCGGTTCGCCCTGGTGTCGCGGCCGAGGACGAGCAGCAGCCCGTCGACCGCTCCGCGGTCAGGGCTGCATGACCGCGGGGGACGTCGCGCGGTAGACCGTGCTGTCCTCGTAGCGCGCGGGCGTCGAGCTCCAGCGCCTCCACGCGGGCCGCCGTCAGCTGCGACGCGGTCGAGGCGGTTGACCGCGACGAGCTCGAGCGTCTCGCCCTCCGGATCGTCGAGGGCGCCGATCGAGACGATGCCGACGCCGGGAGCATGGCTCTTGACCTGGACCGCGCCGTCGCGATCCATCGGGCTCGTCTCGTGCGTGACGAGGACGTTCTGGTAGCCGGGCAGGGTCGCGTTCGTGTCGACGATCTCCGCGCAGTCGAGGAACTTGATGTTCGGCGCGAATCCCTGCTGATAGGAGCCGCCCAGCTGCGGGGCGCCCGGCATGTGCACGCCGGCGGTCGCGCCCTTCTGACCGGCGACCCATGTGCTCGGCGCGCCGAGGAAGCCGTACTCCCCGGACTCGTCGAACCCGAACTCCTCGGGGTACTCGCCGGTGTTCCAGACGTTTCCGGCGTTGTCCTCGGCGAAGAACGCGAGCTCGGACTCGGCGACGACGCCCTCGTTGACGTCGACGTCCCAGACGACGCGCGACGTCACCCCGTTGACCTTCTTGACGAGGTCGGTGACGGTGAACGTCACGCGGTGCGGCAGCGGCTCGCCGGTGCGGTTGGCGACGCCGTCGAGCACGAGCTGGGTGCCGGGGATGAGCGGGAGGTAGGTGTTGTCGACCGAGGGCCTTCTGCGGGAAGGCGGCGGCGGCGAAGGGGCCGAACGGCGCGCAGCCCGGGCCTCCGGGCGCGGCCTGGGCGGGTGCGGCGCCGCCGGCGGCGGCGGCCAAGGCGAGGGGGAGCGTCGCGGCCGCGAGCACGGACCGCGCACGGAGGGTGCGCCTCATGAGGTCCTTTCCTGAGGCCGACGTCTCAGATCGCGCCGCTGTGGTGACGCGGATACCCGCCGCGAGCGGTGCGCCCGACGGCCGTCGGCGCGAGCAGAATAGCCGACTCACAGTAACCGTGGCCGTCGCGACGTGAGAACTGCGGAAACCCGCAAATTTCAGGTGGATCGTGCATTCCGGTGTGCGTGAACTGAACGCGGGATGAACGACATGGCGCCGGAGTTCAGCGAGCTCGTGTGAGGCGTTCGAGGACACGGGCGGCGAGTGGCATGTTCTGCGTGCGCCAGACGTGTCGCTCCTCGAACGGCCAGGCGTAGATCGGGTTGCCGTCGCGCACGAACTCCAACAGGCGCGGTTCGCCGAGCTCCCTGGCGGACCATTCGTACAGGGGCTGCAGGCGCGGCACGATCACCGCGTAGTCGAGCATCCGGCCAAGCCGCTGCTCGTCGGCGATGTAGCGCTCCACGTCGAGCGGGAGCGGATAGCGGTCGGGCAGGACGCGGCGCAGCGAGAGGAAGATGCCGGCCATCCCGAGCCGGGGGTCGCCGAGCGGGCGGCCGAGCGGGGCGAGCCGTCCGAGCGCCAGGCGCGGCGCCGAGGCGAGTGCGTGCGCGTACAGCACGCGCGCCAGCGCGACGTTCATGAAGAAGCGCTCCGGTGCGGTCTCCGCTTCGGCGAGGTTCCGGTGCTGGAGGTAACCGGCCACGATGCTCGCGTTGTGCGCTCGGTACCAGTTGCGCCCGGTCGGTGCGTCGCTGAACTCGAGCCAGAGCCGCACCGCCCGCGACGACGGCACGCCGGCGCGCCCGCCGAGGAGCGCGACCGTCTCGCATCCGTCCAGGAGCAGCCGCTCGTTGACCGCCCGCCACCACACGCTGCCGGGCGGCGACGCGTCGAGCGGATCGAGCACGCCGCGGCGCGCCTGCCAGCGCATGAACGACAGCGCCGCCCGCCGGAACGGCAGGTGGCGCGGCGCGCGGCCCGTCGGACCGCGGAACACCCGCGCCATCAACGCAAGGCGCCCCGCCGGATCGTCGCGCACGGCGGCGACCTGCGCCGCGGCCACGTCGAGCGCGCTTGCATGGGCGGGCGGGATCCACTAGCCTTGCGATCGACGGCGCGCCGCTCGTGCGTGCCGACGCCGATCACGCGCGTCGTCCTCGCGAGACCTCGACGTCGAAGCGCAGCTTGCGCTCGTCGACGATCTCGCGCAGCGCCGCGCGCACCGTGCAGCCGGCGCCCTCGAACGCGGCCGCGACGTGCCTGACGTGGACCTCGAACCCCACCGTCGCGCGATCCGCCGGGAGGTGCTCGAGTGCGAGCACCGCCGCGCAGCGCTCCATCTTGCCGATCATCCCGGGCGTCGAGAGCGGCGCGCGTCGGGATCGTCCCGCCGACGTCGGTCAGCGGCGCGCCGTCCACGACGAAGGATTCGATGCGCTCGCCCAGCACGGCCGCGACACTACCCGGGGACGGGATGTCGGCGGAGGACCGAGCCGCCGGCTCAGGAGCGCCCGTAGCGCTCGAAGATCACGCGCGAGCCGAAGGTCCTGGTCTCGATGAGGTCGAGCGGGACGTCTTGGGTGACCGGCGGCAGGAACGGCGTGCCGCCACCGACGACGACCGGATAGCGGAAGATGCGCAGCTCGTCGACGAGGCCGAGCTCGATCGCCGCCGCGGCCAGGCCGGCGCCGCCGATCGCGACGTCCTTGTCGGTCGCGTCGAGCGCCGCAGCCGTCTCCTCGGCCACCGACGCCTCGGCGAGCCGGGCGTTGTTGCCCTGGACGCTGTCGAGCGTGCGGCTGAAGACGACCTTCGGGAGCGCGCACCAGGCATCGGCGAACGCGGCCCCGGGCTCGTCGTCGCGCAGCGACGGGTCCGTCTCCCACACCTGCATCGTCTCGTAGAGCCTGCGGCCGAGGAGAAACCCGCCGAGCTCGCGTACCTGCGCAGTGTGAAAGCGAAACTGCTCGTCGCTCGGGACCCCCCAAGCGAACGCGCCCTCGCGGTCGGCGATGAAGCCGTCCACCGAGACGCCCATCGAGTAGATCAGCATGGCTTCGAGTCTCGTCGGACCGGAGCGACCGGCGATGATCGTCACGAGGACCACCGAGGCCGACACCAGGCTCTCCTACCTTCGCAGTCTGCTCTGCCACTCGCCAGCGACCGATCGCGACACGCAGATTCATCGCCCGGCCGGCCACGCGATCGTACAGGCGGGGGCGCCGGCCGCGTGTCGCTTGACGGCGGGGCGGGGGAGGCATAGCGTCGCCACATGCCCTACGACGTGGTGTGCCTGTCCGCGGTCTCCGGCGCGGCGGCTGACGAGATCGCTCCGCTCGTCGCCGAGGGCCTGGGCTTCCGGTTCATCGACGAGGAGATCGTCGATCAAGCGGCACGGGAGGCCGACATCGATCCGCGACACGTCGCTGACGCGGAGCGCCGCAAGTCCCTCATCAGCCGTGTGCTCGATCGGACGGGCGCGCCCGCCACGACAGCGCGGGGGACGGGCAGCAGGGGCCCTGATTCCGGGCCGGACAGGGAGGCCCTGCGGAGCCTCATCAGATCGACCATCGAAGAGGTCGCCGAGCAGGGGAGCGTCGTGATCCTCGCGCATGCCGCGTCGTTCGCGCTGCAGGAGCGCAGCGACACCCTGCGCGTCCTTCTGACCGCATCGCCGCAGACGCGAGAGGGACGGCTTCCCGACGGGGGCGACGCAACCAAGCGCCTGGCGGAGTCGGATGCCGGCCGGGCCGATTACCTCAAGCGCTTCTACGGCGTGAGCGCCGAGCGGCCGTACCACTACGACATCGTGGTGAACACCGATCGTCTGACCGCATCGGACGCCGCGTCGCGCATCGCAGCGATCGCGACGGCGTAGAGATCCGCGCGAAGAACACCGGCGTGCTGGCGGTGCGGATCCTGAAACCCTGGCATTTACAGGGCTTATCCGATGCCGGAGGAGGGACTCGAACCCCCGACACGCGGATTATGATTCCGCTGCTCTAACCGACTGAGCTACTCCGGCGGGGCCGCGAAGTGTAGCCCGCGGGAGACGGTCGTTCCGCGTGACGGGCGGCGGTTGCGGCGCCGTGATTTACGCGCGCTTGCGCCGAGGCCCGTATCGTGGCGCCTGCGGGGGATCGCCGAGACGACGCCGGGGCCGGCGTGCGGCGCCCGCCGTGGACACCGGGTGAAACGAGGGAGCTGCGTGAAGAAGTACGTCCGGAAGATCAGGAAGAAGATCAACCCCCTCTACGCAGCGGCGGGAGTCGTCGTCCTCGGCGTCACCGCCATCGTCGTCGTCATCGTCATCGCGGCCGGCGGCGGCGGCGACGACAACGGCGCGGACGACGCCACGACGGGTCCCAGGACGACGACCGGCAACGACAAGGCCGATTCGAAGAAGAAGCCGAAGGGCCGCAAGGTCAAGCAGGCCCCGAGCGGGACGTCCGGCACGATCGACGAGGCCCGCCGCGAGGGCGACTTCGTCGTGGCGCAGGCGCGGGGGACGGTCCGCAACCCCGGCGGCATCTCGCTGCGCGTCAGCGCCGCGCCGAAGCAGAACGTCACGGTCGACTGGCAGCTGTCGTGCTTCCGCGCCCGCAAGGTCCGGATCGGCAAGGGCAAGTACCGCGCCGAGGCCCCCGACACGCGCGGCCTGTCGCTGCCGATGTCCGGCGCCGAGACCTGCATCGCGACCGCCAGCGCGCAGCTCACGAAGTACGGCAACGGCCGCGTGAAGGTCGCCGTCGTCGCCGGCTGACGCGGCCCGGACCGGGATGAGTGACCTCGAGCAGGCGGTCGCGACGGTCGTCGAGCGCTGCCTGCGCATCGAGGACGCGGAGAGCGTGCTCGTCGTCGCCGACCCCGGCAACGCCGAGCTCGGCACCGCGCTCATGGACGCCGCCCGCGCCGCCGGCGGCGACGCGGTCCTGACGATCCTGCCGCCCAACCCCGGCCGCGGCACCGAGCCGCCGCCCCCGGTCGCGGCCGCCTTCGCCGCCGCCGACGTCTTCATCGCGCCGTGCCTGCCGTCGCTGTCGCACACGAGCGCGCGCAAGCGCGCGAGCGAGGCCGGCGCCCGCGGCGCGACGATGCCGGGCGTCACCGCCGACCTCCTGGCGCGGCTCATGAGCGCCGACTTCGACGCGATGAGCGCGCGCTGCAACGCGATCGCGACGCTGCTGACCGAGGCCGACGAGGCGCAGATCACCTGCGCCCGCGGGACCGACTTCACGCTCGACCTGCGCGGCCGCGGCGGCATCCCCGACGACGGCGATCTCAGCGCGCGCGGCGCCTTCGGCAACCTCCCGTGCGGCGAGGGCTTCATCTCCCCGGCCGGCGGCGAGGGGACGATCGCCGCGTCCTCGCTGCCCGGCCCGGGCGTCGTCGACGAGCCGGTGCTCCTGACGATCGAGAACGGCCTGCTCACGACCGCCGAGGGCGACGGCGCCGCCGAGTACCTCGCCCAGCTCGACGCCCACGGCCCGCTCGGGCGCAACCTCGCCGAGCTCGGCGTCGGCACGAACGACCGCGCGACGCTCACCGGCAACATCCTCGAGGACGAGAAGATCCTCGGCACCGCGCACGTCGCCTTCGGCGCCAGCGCGGGGATCGGCGGCACCGTCACCGTCCCGGTCCACCTCGACGTCGTCATCCTCGCGCCGAGCCTGCGGATCGGCACGACGCAGGTGCTCGACGCCGGGCGCTACCTCCTCTGAGACGACGCGGGGCCGGCGTGAACGACGACACGCTGCTGGCGATCCCCAACATCTCCGAGGGCCGCGACGCCGGCGCGATCGCGGCGATCGGCGCGGCGTTCGCCTCGACCGGCGCGACGCTGCTCGACACGCACTCCGATCCCGACCACCACCGGACGGTCTTCACCCTCGCGGGCGGACCGGGCGAGCTCGCGCCGGCGCTCGCCGCGGGCGCCCGCGCGTGCCTCGAGCACATCGACCTGCGCGCGGCGCGCGGCAGCCACCCGCACGTCGGAGCGCTCGACGTCGCGCCGGTCGTCCATCTCGACGACGCCCGCCGCGGGGCCGCCTGCGCCGAGGCGCTCGTCGCCGGCGAGGAGCTCGCGCGCGCCGGGTTGCCGGTGTTCCTCTACGGCGCGCTGGCGGGCGGGCGCACGCGCGCGCAGCTGCGGCGCGGAGGGATCGCGGCCCTCGCGCGGCGGATCGCCGACGGCGAGCTGGCGCCCGACTTCGGCCCGCCGAGCATCGACCCGCGCGCGGGGGCGACGCTCGTCGCCGCGCGCCCCCCGCTCGTGGCCTTCAACGTCGAGCTCGCGCCGCCCGCGACGATCGCGGACGCCCGCCGGATCGCCGCCGCGATCCGCGAGGGCGGGGAGGAGGGCCTGACGGGCGTCCGCGCGCTCGGCCTCGAGCTGCCGGCACGCGGGGGCATCGCGCAGGTGTCGACGAACATCGAGGACCACCGTGCGGTCCCGCTCGTCATCCTCGTCGAGGCGATCGCGCGCCACGCCGTCGTCGCCGGCTGCGAGCTCGTCGGTCTCGCCCCGAGAGCCGCGTTCGACGGCTTCCCGCCGGACATCGCGATCCGCAACAGGCGCACGGTCGAGGAAGCACTCGGAGAGCTACGCTAGTACGACATGGCGCAGACGAAGAAGAAGCGGCGCAGCAAGCACCGCGGCAACGCCGCCGGAATGGTCGAGGCCCGCGGGCGCACCGGCCGCAAGCCCACCGAGGCCGAGCGCAAGGCCGACGCGAAGATGACCGCGGCCGAGCGCCGCCGCGAGCGCATGATGCGCCCGCCGTCCTGGAAGTCGGCGGCGATCCGAGCCGCCGCCGCCGCGCTCGTCTTCGGCGTGCTGCTCGCGTTCGCGTTCGACCAGACGATCGCCCAGGCGCTCTCGCTGACGGTCTTCGTCTTCTTCTTCTACGTCCCGCTCGGCTACTACACCGACATGCTCATCTACCGCCGCCGGACCCGCACGGGGGCGAAGGCGAAGACATGATCGGCGTCGAGATGTTCACCGTCGGGCTGGTCGAGGAGAACTGCTTCCTCGTCCGTCCGGACGGCGGCGACCGCGCGGTGCTCATCGATCCCGGCGAGGAGGCCCCGCGCCTGCTGCAGGCGATCGAGGACGCCGGCGTCACGCTCGACGCGATCCTCCTGACGCACACCCACTTCGACCACACCGGCGCGGTCGCCCCGGTCGCCCGCGCGACGGGCGCGCCCGTCTACTGCCCGCGCCTCGAGGTCCCGGTCCTCCAGGACATCATGGCCTTCGTGCCGTGGCCGGGCTTCGGCCCGTACGAGTCCTGGGACCCGGAGGAGACCGTCGAGGGCGGCGAGACGCTCGAGCTCGCCGGCATGACCTTCGACGTCGTCTTCACGCCGGGCCACAGCCCCGGCCACGTGACCTACGCCGTCCGCGGCGAGCCCGCGCTGTTCTCGGGCGACGTCCTCTTCGAGGGCTCGGTCGGCCGGATCGACCTCCCCGGCGGCGACGGCCCGACGCTCATGCGCTCGATCGCGATGCTGCTCGATCGTTTCGACGACGACACGGTCGTGTACCCGGGCCACATGGGCATCACGACGCTCGGCGCCGAGCGGGCGACCAACCCCTTCCTCACCGCGCTCGCGAACCGGTGAGCGAGAAGCTCCAGGCACCGCGCGGCACGTACGACGTGCTGCCGGAGGCCGCGGATGCGCGCGCGCATCTCGAGGGCGTCGCGCGGCGGGTGCTCGAGGGCGCCGGCTACCGGCGCATCGAGACGCCGGCGTTCGAGGCGACCGACGTCTTCGCCCGCGGCGTCGGCGCGTCGACGGACATCGTCCAGAAGGAGATGTACACGTTCGACGACGGCGGCGGGCGCTCCGTGACGCTGCGCCCCGAGGGCACCGCGCCGATCTGCCGCGCCTATGCGGAGCACGGGATGCACAAGCTGCCCCAGCCGGTGAAGCTCTGGTACCTCTCGAGCTTCTTTCGCCAGGAGAAGCCGCAGGCCGGGCGCTACCGCCAGTTCTGGCAGGTCGGGGCGGAGGCGCTGGGCTCCGACGACCCGGCGGTCGACGCCGAGATCATCCTCCTGCTCGCGACGCTGCTCGAGGAGCTCGAGGTCGGCGGCCTGCGCCTGCGCGTGTCGAGCCTCGGCACGCCCGCGACGCGCGCGGCCTACCGCGACGAGCTCGCCGACCACCTGCGCTCCAACGCCGGCCACCTCTCCGACGAGGTCCGCGCGCGGATCGACCTCAACCCGCTGCGCGCGTTCGACTCCGACCATCCGGGCACACGAGCGGTCATGGCCGACGCTCCGCTGCTGCTCGACCGCCTCGATGCCGGTGACGCCGAGCACTTCGCCGAGGTCCGCGCGCTGCTCGACGGCGCGCAGCTCGACTACGAGGTCGATCCGACGCTCGTGCGCGGGCTGGACTACTACACGCGGACGGTCTTCGAGTTCACCTCCGCCGCGCTCGGGGCGCAGAGCGGCGTCGCGGGCGGCGGGCGCTACGACGGGCTCGTCGAGCTGCTCGGCGGCACGCCGACGCCGGGCGTCGGGTTCGCGGCCGGCGTCGAGCGGATGCTGCTCGCCGCGGGCGAGCTGCCGGCCGCCCCGCCACCGGTCGATCTCTTCGTCTCCTACACCGGCGCCGCCGGCCGCGCGGCGGCGTTCGTCGTCACCGCCGAGGCCCGCAGCGCGCGCCTCAACGCGCAGATGGAGCTCGCCGGGCGCTCGCGCAAGGGGCAGCTCAAGCAGGCCGACCGGCTCGGCGCCCGCTACGTTGCGCTCCTCGACGACGACGGGGGAGCGGTCTTGAAGGACATGTCCAGCGGAGATCAGAGGGACGTCGCCGCCGCCGAGATCGTCGCGCGGGTCCTCCGCGACCGGGGGATGCGCTGATGCGGCGTCCGCCGCGCCCGAACCACTACCGCGACGCCTGGTGCGGCGATCTCGACGCCGGCCGCGCCGGCTCGCCCGCGCGCGTCGCCGGCTGGGTCGACGGCCGCCGCGATCACGGCGGGCTGATCTTCGTCGACCTGCGCGACCGCTCGGGCGTCCTGCAGCTCGTCTTTCACCCCGAGAACGGGGCCGAGCTCTTCGCCGCCGCCGAGAAGCTCCGCGGCGAGTACGTCGTCAGCGTCGCCGGCGAGATCGTGCGCCGCGACGAGCAGAACATCAACCCGAACCTCGCGACCGGCGAGATCGAGCTGCAGGCGACGTCGATGGAGGTCCTCGCCGAGTCGCTGACGCCGCCCTTCCCGATCGACGACGACATCGAGGTCGACGAGCTGCTGCGCCTGCGCCACCGCCCGCTGGACCTGCGGCGGCGCCGGATGCAGGAGGCGCTCGTCCTGCGCCACGAGGTCGTCCGCACGATCCGCGAGGCGCTCTCGGCCGAGGACTTCCTCGAGATCGAGACGCCGATCCTCACGCGCTCGACGCCCGAGGGCGCGCGCGACTTCCTCGTGCCCTCGCGCCTGTCGCCCGGCGACTTCTACGCGCTGCCGCAGTCGCCCCAGCTCTTCAAGCAGCTGCTCATGATCGCCGGCTACGAGCGCTACTTCCAGATCGCCCGCTGCTTCCGCGACGAGGACCTGCGCGCCGACCGCCAGCCCGAGTTCACGCAGCTCGACCTCGAGATGGCGTTCGTCGACGAGGAGGACGTCATCGACGTCAACGAGCGCGTCATGGCGAAGGTCTTCGAGGTCGGGGGCCTCGACATCCAGGCGCCGCCGTACCCGCGCATGGGCTACGACGAGGCGATGCTGCGCTTCGGCTCCGACCGGCCCGACGTCCGCTTCGGCCTCGAGATCACCGACGTCAGCGAGGCGCTGCGCGGCTCGGAGTTCAAGGTCTTCGCGTCCGTGCTCGAATCAGGCCCACCCACCCGGGGTCGTCCGGGCGATCAACGCCGGCGCGCGCGAGGTCGCGCGCAAGGAGCTCGACGAGCTGACGGAGGTCGCCAAGCGCCACGGCGCCGGCGGCCTCGTCTGGGCGTTCGTCCAGGAGGACGGCACGCTGGCGCTCGCCGATCGCGAAGTTCCTCTCCGCCGAGGAGATCGCCGCAGTGACGGCGGCGCTCGGCGCGCACGCCCGGCGACCTCCTGCTCGCCGTCGCCGACAGGGCGGACACGGCGGCCGCCGCGCTCGGGGCCCTGCGCCTGGAGCTCGCCGAGCGCTGGGACCTCATCCCCGCCGGGCGCCACGAGCCGCTGTGGATCGTCGACTTCCCGATGTTCGGCTACAACGAGGCCGAGCAGCGCTGGGACCCGCTGCACCACCCGTTCACCGCGCCGACCGGCTCCTTCGACGATCCGGGCTCGCTGCGCTCGCGTGCGTACGACCTCGTCGTCGACGGCTCCGAGCTCGGCGGCGGGTCGATCCGCATCCACGATCCCGAGGTCCAGCAGCAGGTCTTCGAGGCGATCGGCCTCGACGAGGAGGAGGCCGAGGCGCGCTTCGGGTTCCTCCTGGAGGCGCTGCGCTACGGCGCGCCGCCGCACGGCGGGATCGCCTTCGGCATCGACCGCATCGTCACGGTCATCGCCGGGCGCGACTCGATCCGCGACGTCATCGCGTTCCCGAAGACCGCCAGCGGCGCCGATCCGCTCACCGGCGCGCCGGCGCCGGTGGACGCCGCGCAGCTGCGCGAGCTCGGCCTGAAGGTCATCGCTCCGCCGCGCTGACGCCGCCGCCCGCGGACAGGTGTACGAGTCTTCGTTGCAGGGCTTGCGCGCCCGCTCGCGACTGCCGACAGCCGCACCATGGATCAGGTTTCTCGGCCGGTGCTCATCGCGCTCGGCGCCACGGTCGTCCTCTTCGTCATCTGGCTGGTCGCGCTGCGGCCCCAGCCGGTCTCGGTGTCCAACACCCCGCTCGCGCCCACCCAGGTGATCCCGAAGGCGAAGGCCGCCGCTGCCGCCGCCGACGCCGCGAACGCGAAGGTCCAGGCCGCCGTCGGCGAGACGCCGCAGGCCGCCGCGACGCCCGCCACCTCGGCGCCGCAGGCCAAGGCCGCCGCGACGCCCGCGAAGCCGGCCGCCGCGCTGCCGCGCCGCGACGGCGCCGTCCTGCGCGACATCCGCGCCGGCAAGGTCGTCGTCATGCTCTTCTGGAACGCCAAGGCCGCCGACGACATCGCGACCCGCGGCGTCATCCGCTCGCTCGATCGCCGCGACGGCAAGGTCGCCGTCCACGTCGTCCCGATCTCGCGCGTCGGCCAGTACCCGTCGATCACCGCCGGGGCGAAGATCACGCAGTCGCCGACGACGCTCGTCATCGACCGCAAGCAGCGCACGCGCTTATCGCCGGTCTCACCGAGGAGCGCGAGCTCTCGCAGGCCGTGGGGGACGCGCTCGCCGGGCGGTAGTTCGCTCGTCGCGACCGCGGCTGTCGATGGCCCACATCCTCGTCGTCGACGACGATCCCGATCTCCGGGGTCTGGTGGAGTACCGGCTGCGCAAGGAGGGCCACCAGGTCCTGGCCGCCTCCGACGGACCGGCGGCGCTGGCCGCCGTCGCCGAGCGTGGCAGGCCGGATCTCGCCGTCCTCGACGTCGCGATGCCCGGCATGACCGGCCTCGAGCTGCTCGTCGCGCTGCGTGAGCAGCCCGGCATGCAGGACGTGCCGGCGATCTTCCTCAGCGCCCGGATCCTTCCGAGCGACATCGCCGCCGGCCGCGCCCTCGGCGCGAGCTACCTCACGAAGCCGTTCGTCGCGCCCGCGCTGCTGGCCGCGGTCCGCGCCGTGCTCGGCCCGCCCGACAGCTGGGAGAAGCCGCTCGCGTCGAGGCCCGTCGCGATCAGCGCCGTCCCGGCAGCGGCAACCCCGGCGTCGCAGCGCGACGCCGACGCCCGCCGCGCCGCGACGTCAAAGGCGCCCCCGGGCCTCTAGCGCCTCGGGGGTCTGCAGCGACCCCGCGACCGCGGGGTGCTCGGGCAGCCGCACCCAGACCGTCGTGCCGGCGCCGGCCTCGCTCGTCACGCCGATCTCGCCGCCGTGGGAGTCGACGATCGCCTTGCAGACGGTGAGGCCGAGCCCGGCGCCGGCGACCGCGCGGGCGGTCGCCTCGGCGGAGCGGAAGAAGCGCTCGAAGAGATGCTGCTGCTCGTCCTCGGCGATGCCGATGCCGGTGTCGCGGACGGTCAGGAGGATCGCGTCGGCGCCGCGCGCGAGCGTGACCTCGACCTCGCCGCCGGGCGGCGTGAACTTCAGGGCGTTGGACAGCAGGTGGTCGAGCAGCTGGTTGAGGCGGTCGCGGTCGGCCTCCAGCGGCGGGACCGCGTCGACCGTCGCCCGCAGGTCGATGCCGGCGGCGGCCGCGCGCGGGCGGATGTCCTCGACGCCGGCCTTGACGAGGTCGCTGAACGCGACCGGGCCGACCTGGAGCGCGAACTTGCCGGCCTCCAGCTGCGTGACGAAGAGCACGTCGCCGACGAGCTGGTGCAGGCGCTCGGCGTTGCGATCGACGACCTCGACGAAGTGCCGTGCGTCCGGGGGGAGCTCGACCTCGTCGCGCAGGAGCTCGAGGTAGCCCATGATCGACGTCAGCGGCGTGCGCAGCTCGTGTGAGACGAGCGCGAAGAACTCGCTCTTGACGCGATCGCTCTCGGCCTCGGCGCGCTTGCGCGCGACGAACTGGCCGAGCTGCGAGCCGATCGCGTCGAGGATCGCGAGCAGCTCGCCCTCGCGGCGGCGCGCCTGGGTGCTGAAGAGCTCGAGCGCGCCGACGAGCTCGCCGTCGCTGCACACCGGCACGCAGACCGCGGTCAGCAGCTCGGCGCGGGCGGACGGCAGCGCGCGGGGAAGCTCGCGCTCGCGCTGGAGGTTCTCGAGCCAGACGGCCTGCCCCGATTGCCACACCCGTCCGGGGACGCCGCTGCCGGGGGCGAGCTCGAGCTCGCGCGTCGCCGTCGCGAACGCCTCGAACGCGCGGCCCTCGGCGTGCCAGACCTGGTCGCAGCGCATGACCCCGCCGCCGCGGTCGGCCGACCAGAAGGCCGCGACGTCCCAGTGCAGGCCGGTCCCGATCGCCGCGAGGGCGCCCGCGAGGGCGGACGCGACGTCGGCGGCCTGCGCGAGCGCGAGCACGACGCCGTGCTGGGCGTCGCGGTGGCGCTCGGCGCGGCGGGCGGCGGTCGCGTCGCTGATGAAGGCGTTGAAGCGCAGCGCGTCGCCGACGCGCAGCGGCGTGATCGTCATGTCGACGGGGATCTCGCTGCCGTCGCGGTGCACCGCCGTCATCTCGAGGCGGCGGTTGAGGACGTGCTCCTCGCCGGTCTGCAGGAAGCGCTCCAGGCCGCGCTCGTGGTGGGCGCGCAGCCTCGCCGGGATGATCGTGCGCGCGAGCGGGCGGCCGATCGCGATCGCGGAGGGCCAGCCGAAGAGCTCCTCGGCGCGCGCGTTCCAGGCGATGATCTCACCGGCGGCGTCGATCGCGACGAACGCGTCGTGCGAGGACTCGATGATCTCGTAGGGGTCGACGGACGCCGCGGCGCGCTCCATGTGCTCCTTATCGGCAGCCCGCGGGCAAATCTGACGGCTCCTAGACTCGTCCTATGGCCGACGAGCGCTTCGAGGACCACCTGCGCCACCCGCGCGGCCGCGGTCGCGAGGTCGCGGGCGCGTCCGCCGGCGTGGCCGGCGGCGGCGCGTGCGGCGACCTCTGCAAGCTCTGGCTCGCCGTCGACGGCGACCGCGTCGCCGCCGCGGGCTTCGACGCCTCCGGCTGCGGCGCGACGTATCGCGGCCGCCAGCGCGGCGGTCGAGCTCGCCGAGGGCGCGCCGGTCCTCGACGTCGCCCGCATCGGCTCGGCACGGATCGCGTCCCAGCTCGGGGGCCTCAGCGCCGGCAAGCTCCACGCGTCCGACCTCGCGTCCGACGCGCTGCACCGCGCGCTCGGCCAGGCGGTGCGCGAGCACGGCGCGGTCGCGCCCGTTCGCGGCCGGACGCTCGTCGCGATGTCCGGCGGCGTCGACAGCGCCGCCGCCGCGCTGCTCTGCGCGCGCGCCGGTCAGGACGTCGCGGCCGTGACGCTCGAGCTCTGGGCCGACCCCGAGAACGACGGCGACCGGTCGTGCTGCTCGGCGGCCGCCGTCCGCGGCGCGCGCGTCGTCGCCCACGGCCTCGGCATCCCGCACTTCACGCTCGACCTCCGCGAGGAGTTCCGGGCGGGCGTCGTCGACCCGTGGCTCGCCGACCACGCGGCCGGTGAGACGCCGAACCCGTGCGTGCGCTGCAACGGCCACGTCCGCCTCGACGCGATGCTCGAGTTCGCCGACCGCCTCGGCGCCGCGACGCTCAGCACCGGCCACTACGCGCGCCGCACCCCCGACGGCCTGCTGCGCCTCGCGGCCGACACGTCCAAGGACCAGACGTACATGCTCGCCGCGCTGTCGCGCGACGCGCTGGCGCGGCTGCGCTTCCCGCTCGGCGAGCACCGCAAGGCCGAGGTCCGCGAGCTCGCCGCGCAGGCCGGCATCGCGGTCGCCCGCAAGCCCGACTCGCAGGACCTCTGCTTCCTCGCGGGCACCGGCCGCGCGGCCTTCCTCGCCCGCCACGGCGGTCTGGCGCAGCGGCCCGGCGACATCGTCGACCGCGACGGCGCCGTGCTCGGCCGCCACGACGGCCATCACGGCTTCACCGTCGGGCAGCGCAAGGGCCTGCGCGTCCCGGCGGCCGAGCCGCTCTACGTCCTGGCGACCGACCCGCGCGCGAACACCGTGACGGTCGGCCCGCGCGCGCAGCTCGCGACGCGGACGGTCCGCGTGCGGGCCTTGAGGATGCACGGCGCCGAGCCCGACGCCGTCCGGCTGCGCTACCGCTCGCCGGCGCTCGGCTGCCGGCTGGAGGGCGAGGAGATCCACCTCGCCGAGCCGTTCGACGGCGCCGCGCCCGGGCAGACCGCCGTCTTCCTGCGCGGGGACGCGATCGTCGGATGCGCGACAATCGCCGCGTGAGCCCGAGCATGACGACGGACGAGATCCGCGAGACGTTCCTGCGCTTCTTCGAGGAGCGCGACCACCGCCGGCTGCCGTCGGCGTCGCTCGTGCCGTCGTCCTACGACGCGTCGGTCCTGCTGACGACCGCCGGGATGCACCCGCTCGTGCCGTACTTCAAGGGCGAGGAGCGCCCGCCCCACCCGCGGCTGACGACGTGCCAGAAGTGCTTCCGGACGACCGACATCGAGAACGTCGGCAACACCGCCCGCCATCTGACGTTCTTCGAGATGCTCGGCAACTTCTCGATCGGCGACTACTTCAAGCAGGAGGCCGTCGAGTGGGCCTGGGAGCTGTCGCTGCACGGCTTCGGCTTCGACCCCGACGACATCTGGATCTCGGTCTTCGAGGGCGACGAGCAGCTCGGCCTCGGCCCCGACGAGGAGGCGATCGAGGCGTGGGTGTCGGTCGGCGTGCCGCGCGAGCGGATCGTCATGCTGCCGCGCTCGGAGAACTTCTGGCAGGCGGGGACGAGCGGTCCCTGCGGGCCGTGCAGCGAGCTCTACCTCGACCGCGGCGAGCAGTTCGGCACGCCCGACGACCTGCCCGGCGGCGAGAACGACCGCTTCCTCGAGTACTGGAACCTCGTCTTCACGCAGTACGACCTGACGACGCACCCCGACGGCCGCGAGACGCTGACGCCGCTGCCGGCGAACAACATCGACACCGGCCTCGGCCTCGAGCGGATGGCCGTCATCCAGCAGGGCGTCGAGACGGTCTTCGAGACCGACACCTTCGCGCCGCTCATGGCGCTCGCCCGCGAGCTGGCGAGCTCAGAGCCCGACGAGCGCGCGCTGCGGATCCTCTCCGACCACTCGCGCGCGATGACGTTCCTCATCGCCGACGGCGTCGTGCCCTCCAACGAGGATCGCGGCTACATCCTGCGCCGCGTCATGCGCCGGGCGATCCAGCAGGGCCGGCGGATCGGCATCGCCCCGGGCTTCCTGCCGCGGTTCGTCGAGAAGGTCATCGAGGTCATGGGCGCGGCATATCCGGAGCTGCACCGCGAGCGCGAGTCGATCCTGCTCTGGGTCCGCGCCGAGGAGGAGAGCTTCGGGCGCACGCTCGAGCAGGGCACGAAGCTCCTCGACGACGTCATCGAGCGCTCGCGGGCCGACGGCCAGATCCCGGCGTTCGACGCCTTCCAGCTCCACGACACGTTCGGCTTCCCGATCGAGATCACGACCGAGCTCGCCGCCGAGCAGGGGCTGTCGGTCGACGCGGCCGGGTTCGGCGCGCTCATGGAGCGCCAGCGCGACCAGGCGCGCCTCGGCGCGCGGACGGGCGTCGAGACCGGCGACCTGCGCGAGCGCGCCCGCGACCTCGCGCGCGCATCCGGCACCCAGACGGACTTCACCGGCTACGAGACGCTCGAGCAGCACACGACCGTCGCCTCGGTCGACGGCGGGCTCGTGAAGCTCGCCGAGTCGCCGTTCTACGCGACCGGCGGCGGCCAGATCGCCGACGTCGGGACGATCGAGTGCGAGGACGGCGACTGCGCCACGCGCGTCGTCGACGTCGTCCGCGTGGGCGACGACCAGGCGGTCGTCGTGGAGTCCGAGCGCGGCGACCTGAAGGCCGGCGAGCGCGTCATCGCGCGCGTCGACCGCGCGACCCGCGCGCGCGACGCAGGCCAACCACACCGCGACGCACCTCCTGCACGCCGCGCTGCGCGAGCGCCTCGGCACGCACGTCCGCCAGGCCGGCTCCTACGTCGGCCCCGACAAGCTGCGCTTCGACTTCAACCACGGCGAGCGGATCGCGGCCGAGGACCTCGAGGCGATCGAGGACCGCGTCAACGAGTGGATCCTGCGCAACGACCCGGTCCGCCCGATCACGACGACGCTCGACGAGGCCCGCGCGCTCGGCGCGATGGCGCTCTTCGGCGAGAAGTACGGCGACGTCGTGCGGATGGTGCAGATCGGCGACGGCTCCTACTCGCGCGAGCTCTGCGGCGGCACGCACGTGCGCTCGACGGCCGAGATCGGCGTCTTCAAGCTCACGGGCGAGAGCTCGAGCGCCGCGAACGTCCGCCGCATCGAGGCGATCACCGGGCCGGCCGCGGTCGCCGCGCTGCGGGAGAGCGACGCCCGCGCGCGCGAGGCCGCGACGCTGCTGCGCACCGACGTCGCCGGGCTGCCCGAGGCGGTCACGGCGCTGCGCGATCGCGCCAAGCAGGCGGCGAAGGGCTCGGCCAACGGCGCGGCCGCCGTCGACACCGACGCGCTCGCCGCCGCGGCCGAGCGGATCGCCGGCGCCGACGTCGTCGCGCAGATCGTCACCGGGCCCGGGCCGAAGGAGCTCATGGACGTCGCCGATCGCATCAAGGGCCGCCTCGGCGAGCAGTCCGCGACGGTGCTCGGGACCGTCGTCGACGGCCGCGTGCACCTCGTGGCCGCGGTGACGCCCGCGCTCGTGCAGCGCGGCGTGAAGGCCGGCGCCGTCGTCAAGGCCGCCGCGCAGGTCGCCGGCGGCGGGGGAGGGGGACGGGACACGATGGCCCAGGCGGGCGGTCGCGACCCCGGCAAGCTCCCCGAGGCGATCGCCGCCGCGCGCGCCGCGATCGAGTCCGCGCTGAACCAGGCGTAGCCATGCGGGTGCTCGCGCTGGACTACGGCAGCGCCCGCTGCGGCTGCGCGATCAGCGACCCGACGGGCACGCTCGCGACGCCGATCGAGCCGATCCTGCGGCCCGGCACGCGCAAGGGCCTCGCGCGTGTCGCCGACCTCGCCCGCGAGCGCGGCGCCGAGCGGATCGTCGTCGGGCTGCCGCTCTCGCTGTCGGGCGGGGACTCCGGCCAGACGGCCGAGACGCGCGAGTGGGCCGCCCGCCTCGGCGAGCGCGTCGAACGTCCCCGTCGAGCTCTACGACGAGCGCTTCACGACGCTCATGGCCAGCCGCGATCCCGGCGATCCGGCGGCGTCCGAGGACTCGCGAGCGGCCGCCCACCTGCTCGAGGGATGGCTCGCAGCGCGCGCGACCCGGGAGGCCGGGTAGCGTTCATGGCGAATCCCGGACCACCATGAGCAGGCAACGCCGAGACGATCCCGGTGACAAGCGAGAGCGCACGGTGCAGGAGCGCGAGCGGGCCAGGCTGGAGCGCGAGGCCCGCCGCACGGGCTCCACGCCGCCGCCGCCGCCCGCGGACACACCGCCGCAGCGGCCGTCCCCGCCACCACCGTCGCCGGTAGCCAGACCACGTGCCAAGCAACCTTCCAAACCCCTCGATCGATCCTCCGCGGCCCGCGGCCGCGGCGCCGCGCCGGCGGGCGCCCGCGACCGGCCGGTGCGCCGCATCCAGCCCGAGCCGCCGCCGCCGCCGGCCGCACCCGCCGGCGCGCTCGACGACGAGACCGACCGGCCGATCGGCATCCGCCGTGTCCGCCGCGGCGCCATGCCGCGCGCCGTCGTGACGCCGCCCGCCGACGTGCCCCGCGGTCCCGCCCGCGCCCGCCGGTCGCTGCGCGGGCGCCTCATCGGCTTTGTCGCGCTCGCGCTGCTCGCGGCGCTCGTCCTCGGGATGCTCATGCTCTTCCAGCCGTTCGGCAGCGCCGAGGGCGCGCAGGTCCGCGTGACGATCCCCGAGGGGTCGAGCGCCCGCGAGATCGGTGACCGCCTCGCCGACGCCGGCGTCGTCGACAACGGCCTGCTCTTCAGCCTCCGCGCGACGATCTCAGGCAAGCGCGCCGACCTGCGCTCCGGCCCGCACACGCTGCGCCGCGGCATGAGCTACGGCAGCGCGATCACGGCGCTGAGCGCCGAGCCGAAGGTCGTCGAGCCCGTGACCGTGAACGTCACGATCCCGGAGGGACGCTCGCGCAGCGAGACCGTCGCGATCGTCCGCAAGGCCGGCCTGAAGGGCAGCTACCTCGAGGCGTCCAGGCGCTTCGCGGGCGCGCTGAACCCGTTTCGCTACGGCGCGCCGAGGGGCACGCGCTCGACCGAGGGCTTCCTCTTCCCGGCGACCTACGAGCTGCGCCCCCGCGCGCCGGCTCGGTCGCTCGTCGAGCGCCAGTTCGAGGCCTTCCGCGACAACTTCGAGAACGTCGACACGCGCACCGCCCGCCGCAAGAACCTCACGGACTACGACGTGCTCATCATCGCGTCGATGGTCGAGCGCGAGGCGCAGCTCGCCGCGGAGCGCCCGCTCGTCGCGGCCGTGATCTACAACCGCCTGAAGGACGGCATGCCGCTGGGCATCGACGCGACGATCCGCTACGCGACCGACAACTGGTCGCGCCCGCTGCGCCAGTCCGAGCTCGCGATCGACTCGCCGTACAACACGCGACGGCGCACCGGCCTGCCGCCGACCCCGATCGGCAACCCCGGCATCGCGGCCATCCGCGCGGCGGCGAAGCCGGCGAACGTGAACTACCGCTACTACGTCGTGCAGCCCGGAACCTGCGGCAAGCACGCGTTCTCGGCGACCGACGCCGAGTTCCAGCGCGACCGCGAGCGCTACGACGCCGCGCGCGCGCAGGCCGGCGGCAAGTCGCCGACGACGTGCTAGCCGAGCGCTACGGCGTCCTGGGCTGGCCGGTCGGCCACAGCCGCTCCCCGGCGATGATGCGGGCCGCCGGCCTCGAGCGCTACCAGCGCCTGCCGGTCGCCCCGGAGGTCTTCGAGGAGACCGTGCGCGCGCTCGGCGCCGCGGGCTTTCGCGGCGCGAACGTCACGATCCCGCACAAGGAGGCGGCGCTCGCCGTCGCGACGAGCGCCAGCGACGCGGCCCGCGAGATCGGCGCCGCCAACACGCTGACGTTCGGCCCCGAGCGGGGCGATCCACGCCGACAACACCGACGCTCCGGGCCTGCTCGCGGCGCTCGGGCGCACGCCGGCGTCGGCGCTCGTCCTCGGCGCGGGCGGCAGCGCGCGGGCGGTCGTCTGGGCGCTGTCGGGGGCCGGAACGGACGTCGCGATCTGGAATCGCACGCGCAGCCGCGCCGAGGGTCTGGGAGCGCGCGTCGTCGACCGCGCCGTGGGCGCCGAGGTGCTCGTGAACTGCACGAGCGTGGGGCTGGACGGATCTCCGACCCCATTCAAGGATCTACCCCTGGACGCCGATACGCTCCGCGAGTACGCGACCGTAGTGGACCTGGTCTACAGAACCGGTGGAACGGCGCTGATTCGAGAAGCCGAGCAACGGGGAATCCCGACCGTCGACGGCCTCGAGATCCTGGTGAGCCAGGGAGCGTTGAGCTTCACCCTCTGGACCGGTCTGGCGGCACCGCTGGACACGATGCGCACGGCAGCGCGTGAACGCCCCGCAGAGAGAGGTCAATGTTTCCCGAGCCCATCCCGTTGAAGGCAGTCGGCCCTCCGGGGCAGAGCCCCGACGGCATCACGAAGCCTCGTCATGCCGGCGGCCCCGCTCGCTTTCTCACGGATGTGATCGTCGATCTCGGGCTCGTTCCGCGTGACCGCGTCGTCAACGCGATCGAGGAGGCCCGCCGCACCGGCCGCATGCCCGAGGACGTGCTCATCGAGCACGGCACCCTGACCTCCGACGGTCTCGCGCGCGCCGTCGCCGAGCGCCACGGGCTCGACCACCTCGACCTCGGGATCTACAAGCCCGACATGCAGGCCGCGAACCTCATCTCGATCCCCGCGGCCAAGCGCTACGAGGCCGTCCCGGTCGCGTTCCTCGACGAGCGCACGCTGCTCGTCGCGATGGCCGACCCGGCGAACGTCCTGGCCGTCGACGACATCGCGCTGCTGACCGGCAAGGAGATCCGCCCGGCCGTCACGAGCCGCGAGGACATCCACGGCCTCATCTCCCGACTCACGCGCCTCGACGACGTCATCACCGACCACGAGCTCTACGGTGAGGACGACGAGGCGCCCGCCGAGATCGTCGACATCCGCGAGTCCGCCGACGACGCGCCGGTCATCCGCCTCGTCAACCAGATCATCGCCCAGGCCGTCGAGCAGGGCGCCTCCGACGTCCACCTCGAGCCCAACGGCAGCGAGCTGCGCGTGCGCTTCCGCATCGACGGCGTGCTCGTCGAGTCCGCGACGATCCAGCGCCGGATGGTGCTCGGCGTCATCAGCCGCGTGAAGATCATGAGCGACCTCGACATCTCCGAGCGGCGCGTCCCGCAGGACGGCCGCGTCGGGCTCATGATCGACGGCCACCACATCGACCTGCGCGTCGTGACGCTGCCGAGCGTCCACGGCGAGTCGGTCGTCATGCGCATCCTCGACAAGGACTCCGTCGTCATGTCGCTCGACAAGCTCGGCATGGCGCCGCCCGAGCACGAGCGCTTCGAGCGCGCCTTCCGCCAGGCCTACGGCGCCGTCCTCGTCACCGGCCCGACCGGCTCGGGCAAGTCGACGACGCTCTACGCGGCGCTCGGCAACCTCAACTCCGTCGAGAAGAACATCATCACGATCGAGGACCCCGTCGAGTACCAGCTCGACGGCATCACGCAGGTCCAGGTCAACGGCAAGGCCGGCCTGCACTTCCACACCGGCCTGCGCTCGATGATGCGCGCCGACCCGGACATCATCATGGTCGGCGAGATCCGCGACCGCGAGACCGCCCAGATCGCGATCGAGTCCGCGCTCACCGGTCACCTCGTGCTCTCGACGCTGCACACCAACGACGCCGCGAGCGCGATCACGCGGCTCGTCGAGATGGGCATCGAGCCGTTCCTCGTCGCCTCCGCGCTGGACTGCGTCGTCGCCCAGCGCCTCGCGCGCAAGCTCTGCCCGCACTGCAAGGACCGCCAGATCATCACCTCCGACGTCCTGCGCGCCAACGGCATCCGCAGCCAGTTCGACATGGAGGCCTACGCCGCCAAGGGCTGCCCGCGCTGCAACCACTCCGGCTACAAGGGCCGCGTCGGGCTCTACGAGGTCATGACCGTCAGCGAGGAGATCCGCAAGCTCGCGCTCGCCCGCGCCCCCGCGAACGAGATCGCCGACCTCGCCGTGCGCCAGGGCATGCGCCTGCTGCGCGACGACGGCCTGGAGAAGGTCCGCCTCGGCATGACCTCGATCGCCGAGGTCACCCGCGTGACCGGCAGCGGCGCCGCGCTCGTCGAGTCGTACGCGTAGGCGTCAGGCGCATGCGCGGCGCTCGTCAGTCGTCCGGCAGCGCCGGCTGCCGTCAAGAAGGCCTCCGCGGCGTCGGCGACCTCCTCGGTCACGGGCTCGCCGTCTCACGCCAGCCAGCCGAGGACGACCGTCGCGGCCGCCGCGAGCGCCTGAAGGCGGACGACGTTGCGCGTGCCGCCGAGCTCCAGCCGCGACAGCTGGTCGACGAGCTGCCAGGTGTCGCGCGCGCCGTAGGCCTCGAGGACCATCGGGTCGGCGAGGATCGCGAGCGCGTCGCCGAGCTGCGCGTGCATGAGCGGGACCGCCTCGCGCGCCTCGTCGTCGAGGTGGGAGTCGATGTACGCGCGCAGCTCCTGGGCGGCCCACGCGATGTCCTCGTCACGCGAGCGGGCGTCGTAGTTCGTCATCGCGGCGGCGAGCTCGCCGAGCAGGTGCTCGAAGCCCGGGCCGAGCGCGCGGGCGTAGAGCGCGCGCCGCTCGTCCTCGGGCATGCGCTCCTCGCGGCCGAGCCAGTAGGCGTCCAGCAGCGCCGCGGCCTCGACCGATCCGCCGACCGGCAGCCCGCCGCGGAGATAGAGCTCGACGAGCCGGTCGACGACCGGCAGCACGCCGATCTCCTCCAGCTGGGCCGCCGCATAGAGCGAGGCGACGGCCTCGACGTCCTGTGCGTCGGGGAGCGTCACCCGGCGGGCAGCTCGGCCGAGTCGGCGTCCTCGGCTGTGGACTCGATGTCGGACTTCTTCGTCACGGGGTCGAACCCGGCCGCGCTGTAGGCGTCGTCCTCGTCGAGCGTCTCGTTCTCGAGCAGCGCCCGCGTGAGCGCCTCGAGGCGGTGCTGGTTGGCGGCGAGCGTGTGCCGCGCCCGCTGGTAGCAGCCCTCGACGATGCGGCGGACCTCGCGGTCGACGAGCTCGCGGGTCTCGTCGGAGATCTGCACGGGCCCGCCGGGGCCGTAGTACTGCTCCTCGCCGGGCGCCGGGATGACCGAGACGAGGCCGATGACGTCGGACATGCCCCAGCGCCCGACCATCTGGCGGGCGATCGACGTCACCTGCTCGAGGTCGGACTCGGCGCCGGTCGTGACGTTGCCGTAGATGAGCTCCTCGGCCGCGCGGCCGCCGAGCGCGCCGACGATGCGGCCCTCGAGGTAGCGGGCGTCGTAGCCGTAGCGGTCGCTGGACGGCGATTGGAACGTCACGCCCAGCGCGCGCCCGCGCGGGACGATCGAGACCTTGCGGACGGGGTCGGCCCCGGGCTCGAGCATCCCGAGCACCGCGTGCCCGGCCTCGTGGTAGGCCGTCCGCTCGCGATCCTCCTCGGTGAGCGTGATGCGCCGCTCGGCGCCGAGCACGATCCGCTCCAGCGCGTCGGCGAAGTCGGCGGCGGTGACGCTCGCGTGGTCGCGCCGGGCGGCGATGAGCGCCGCCTCGTTGACGAGGTTGCGCAGGTCGGCGCCGACCATCCCGGGCGTCGTGGCGGCGAGGCGGTCCAGGCGGACGTCGTCGGCGAGCGGCACGGAGCGGGTGTGGATCCTCAGGATCGCCTCGCGCCCGTCCTTGTCGGGCGGGTTGACGGTCAGCCGGCGGTCGAAGCGGCCGGGACGCAGGAGGGCGGCATCGAGGATCTCCGGGCGGTTCGTCGCCGCGAGGACGATGACGCCCTCCGAGCCGGTGAAGCCGTCCATCTCGGTGAGGATCTGGTTGAGCGTCTGCTCGCGCTCGTCGTGGCCGCCCCCGAAGCCGCCGCCTCCGCCGCGGGCACGGCCGATGGCGTCGAGCTCGTCGATGAAGATGATCGACGGGGCGGCCTTCTTGGCCTGCATGAAGAGATCGCGCACGCGGCTGGCGCCGACGCCGACGACCATCTCGACGAACTCCGAGGCGCTGAGCGAGAAGAACGGGACGTCGGCCTCGCCGGCGACCGCGCGAGCCAGCAGGGTCTTGCCGGTGCCCGGGGGACCGGACAGCAGGACGCCCTTCGGGAAGGTCGCGCCGAGCTTGCGATAGCGGTCGGGGTTCTTCAGGAAGTCGACGATCTCCTTGAGCTCGTCCTCGACCTCGTCGATGCCGGCGACGTCCTCGAACGTCACGCGGGTGTCGGAGGCGTCGTAGCGCTTGGCCTTCGATCGCCCGAGCGCGAGCGCTCCGCCGGCCGCGCCCGAGGCCGTGCGGCGCAGGAAGTAGACGAGCAGGCCGATGATGAGCAGCGTCGGCCCGAAGGAGATCAGCAGCGTGGCGAGGAATCCGCGGCCCTCGTCGATCGGGCGGGCGTTGACCTCGACCTTCTTGGCGATGAGGATCTGCAGGAGCTCGTCATCCTGCGCGAAGGCCGGCGCGACGGTCTCGAAGTCCTTCTCGGGCCCCTTCTTCTCGAACTTCGTCGCCTTGGCGGAACTTGCCCTGGATGACGTCGCGCCGGGCGTTGACCTCGGCGACGTTGCCCGCCTCCGCCTGCTCGCGGAAGAACGTGTACGGGACGTCGATCCGGCGATCGGCGCTCGAGGGCACGAGCTGCGCGATGACGACGTTGAGGGCCAGCAGTCCGAGCAGAAACCACCAGAAGCGCCGGCTGCCGGGCATCTTCGGCAGTCGCCGGCCGGAGTCCTCGGAGCCGCCGCTGTCAGGCCGCTCTCCTTCGACCTTCCACGGACGGGCCGTCAGCCGGCGTCTTTGAACGCGATCGAGGTTGAGTGTCCGCCATGCGTCCCGGCAATCATACGGTCGTCCATTTCCCTGCCATAAGCCGGGAGCGGGGCCGCCAACAAGTCGATAGCGCGAGCAATGAGCCTTGACTTCGCCGATCTGCTGCTCGAGGTCATCGAGCGCAACGCGTCCGACCTGCATCTCACGGCCGGCGCCCATCCGACAGTACGGGTCCGGGGACAGCTCCAGCCGCTGGAGGAGTACCCCGTCATGACCACCGAGATGACGCGCGAGATCGTCTACTCGATCCTGAACAACGACCAGCGCCAGCGCCTGGAGACCGATTGGCAGATCGACTTCGCCTACGCGATCCCCAACCGCGCCCGCTTCCGCGTCAACGCGTACTACCAGCGCGCCGCGATCGGTGCCGCCTTCCGCCTCATCCCGTTCTCGATCAAGACCGTCGACGAGCTCGGCCTGCCGTCGGTCATGCACGAGCTCGCGAAGAAGCCGCGCGGGTTCGTCCTCGTCACCGGCCCGACCGGCTCGGGCAAGTCGACGTCGCTGGCGGCCGTCGTGGACGAGATCAACTCCACGCGCGCCGAGCACATCATGACCATCGAGGACCCGATCGAGTTCCTCCACGGCCACAAGAAGTGCATCGTCAACCAGCGCGAGATCGGCTCCGACGCGCAGTCCTTCGGCGCCGGTCTCAAGGCCGCCCTGCGCCAGGACCCCGACGTCATCCTCGTCGGCGAGATGCGCGACCTCGAGACGATCCACACCGCGCTGACCGCCGCTGAGACCGGCCACCTCGTCTTCGCCACGCTGCACACGCAGGACACGCCGCAGACGATCGACCGCATCATCGACGTCTTCCCGGCCTCCCAGCAGCAGCAGGTGCGAGTCCAGCTGTCGGTCGCGCTGCAGGGGATCGTCACCCAGCAGCTGCTGCCGACCGCCGACGGCGCCGGCCGCATCGCCGCCTGCGAGGTGCTGCTCGCGACCCCCGCGATCCGCAACCTCATCCGCGAGGGCAAGACGCACCAGATCTACTCCTCGCTGCAGACCGGCGCGAGCGTCGGCATGCAGACGATGGACGCGGCGCTCGCGACGCTCGTGCGCCAGGGCCGGATCACCCAGAAGCTCGCCGAGGCGCGGTCTTCGACACCGGAGGAGCTGCGCCGCCTGCTCGGCGCCGGCTCGTTCGCGGCATGAGCACCTACGTCTTCAAGGCGATCGACCTGGCCGGCGCGCAGGCCCAGGGCGAGGTCGAGGCCGAGTCCAAGCAGTCCGTCGCCGATCAGCTGAAGTCCAAGGGCCTCATCGTCCTGGACATCGCCGACAAGCGGAAGGCCAAGGAGATCGAGATCCCGTGGCTGAACCGCGTGAAGCTCGGCGACCTGTCGATCATGACCCGCCAGCTGGCGACGATGATCTCCAGCGGCATGACGATCCTGCGGGCGCTCTACGTGCTCGAGGCGCAGACCGAGAACAAGAAGCTCGGCGAGGAGCTCGTCGCGATCCGCAAGGACGTCGAGGCCGGCCTCCCGCTCTCGGACGCGCTCGAACGTCACCCCAAGACCTTCAACCCGCTCTACGTCGCGATGACCCGCGCCGGTGAGACCGGCGGCGTGCTCGAGGAGTCGCTGCTGCGGATCGCCGACCAGCTCGAGAAGGAGGAGTCGCTGCGCCGCCAGGTGAAGTCGGCGATGGCCTACCCGATCGTGATCTTCAGCTTCGCGATGGTCGTCATGCTCGGCATGGTCGCCTTCATCGTCCCGGTGTTCGCCGGCGTCTTCGAGGAGCTCGGCGACGCCGAGCTGCCCGCGATGACGAAGTTCGTCATGGGCATCTCGGGCGTCGTGACCGGCTACTGGTACCTCCTGCTCGCGGGCACGCTCGTCGGCGTCGTCGGCTTCATGAAGTGGAAGAAGACGGCGCGCGGGCGCTCGATCTGGCAGCGCTTCCTCCTGCGGATCCCGTTCAAGATCGGCGACATCTTCCAGAAGGTCGCGCTGGCCCGCTGGTCGCGCACGTTCTCGGCGCTCATGGGCGCCGGCGTCCCGCTGCTGCAGGCGATCGACATCACCTCGCAGACCGCGGGCAACGTCGTCGTCGAGGAGGCGATGGCGAACGTCACGACGAGCGTCAAGGCCGGCGGCACGATCGCCCAGCCGCTCATGGACTCGCCCGTCTTCCCGGCGATGGTCGGCCACATGGTCAAGGTGGGCGAGGAGACCGGCGCGCTGACGACGATGCTCTCGAAGATCGGCGACTTCTACGAGGACCAGGTGTCCGCGTCCGTCAAGGCGCTGACCTCGATCCTCGAGCCGGTGATGATCGTCTTCGTCGGCGGCATCGTCGGGTTCATCGTCATCTCGATGTACCTCCCGCTCTTCAGCATCTACGACCAGATCAAGTAGTTCCTCACGTGGCCGTCCGCAGGTAGGCGAGCACCGCCAGCACGCGTCGATTGGACCCGGGGTTCGTATCGAGGCCAAGCTTGAGGAGGATCTGCTTGACGTGCGCCTCCACGGTGCGCTCCGTGATGACGAGGCGCGCGGCGAGCGCTTTGTTCGACAGCCCCTCCGCGACCAGCGCCAGCACCTCGCGCTCCCGGTCCGTGAGCTCGTCGATCGGATCCTCGCGGCGGCGACGGCGAACCAGGCGCGACACGATCGTCGGGTCGATGACCGATTCGCCGTCGCTGAGGCGGCGGAGGGCGTCGACGAGTATGGCGACGTCGAAGACGTGGTCCTTGAGCAGGTAGCCGACGCGTTCGGGATGGTCCTCGAGCAGTCTCATCGCATAGCTCGGCTCGATGTAGTGCGAGAGGATCAGAACGCCGATCTGCGGATGCTGCGAGCGAATCATGCCGGCTGCGACCAGGCCTTCGTCGGTGTGCGTCGGAGGCATGCGGATGTCGACGATGGCGTGGTCGGGTTGGGTGAGGCGGACGCAGCGAAGCAGGCCCTCGGCGTCCTCCGCCTGGCCGACGACGTCTATTCCCGCATCGCCGAGCAGACGGACGATGCCCTCGCGGGTGAGCATGACGTCGTCTGCGACGACTACTCGCACGGGATCGCCGCCCACAGGGTCGTGACGCCCGTTTCCAGCGCCCCGCCGAGCGCGCCGACGCGGTCGGCGAGGTGAAGCAGCTCGTACGTGCGCGGCAGGCCGTCGTCTTCGGCAACGACCACGAGGCGATCGTCCTCTTGTCGGACGCGCGCGGACAGAAACGTCGCGGCCCGCCGCGCGGCGTCGTCGATCGCTTCGGCCACGATCACATAGGCGGCGCTCTCGACCGCCGGCGGCAGGCGCCCCGACGACACGTGGTCGAGCTGCACCGGCAGCGGCGCCTCGTCGACGAGCGTGGCGAGCGCGGGCGCCAGTCCGGCCTCGGTGAGGATCGCTGGGTAGATGCCGTGGGCGAGGTCGCGCAGCGCCTCTTGCGCGGCGGCGGTCTCGTCGCTGGCAGCGTCGAGCATGGCGGTGAGCCGCTCGTCGCCCTCGGCGGCAGCATCGGCGCGCGTGAGACGCAGGTCGTAGGAGAGCGCCAGCAGCCGCTGCTGGGCGCCGTCGTGGAGGTTGCGTTCGAGCCGGCGCCGCGCAGCGTCGCCAGCCTCGACGATACGCATGCGCGAGGCGCGCAACTCGAAGAGCTGGGAGAGCGCCTCGGCGCGCAGTGCCTCGTTCTCGACGGCGAGCCTGCCGGCTGGTCCGAGCGCGCTCTGCAGCTCGGACTCGTCCACGAGAGCCGCGTCCTGCAGCACGAGAGCCCGCGTTCGGCCGCCGCGGGTGATCCGGGCAACGGTACGGCCGGGGTCCGGTGGCTCGATGGGTGTTCCCTCCGCGTCGATGAGCTGCTCGGAGTCGCTGCGGCGATACACGACCTCGATGGCGGGATCGCCGAGCGCGGTCGCCAGCGCCTCGCGCAGCTTCCCCGGCGGCGGCGCGTCTCCCAGCTCATGGGCAAGCCGTGCGACCCGCCCACGGGTGCGCGGGACCCGCAGGACGCTCCAGGCGACGCCAAGCGCGAGCGCCGCAAATGCAACCGCGCGGGCGATGAAGATCGCGGCGAAACCGGCGTCGTGGGGGCTCTCGAGCGGCGTGCGCAGGAGCGCTACCGCGTGGGCGGCCTCGGCGGCGCCCAGGAGCATGGCCGGCGCGAGCAGCGGCAGCAGAACGCGCCTGCCCGGCCGGCTCGCAGCGAGCAGCCGGTGGAGGCCGAACGCGAGCAAGCCGAGCGCGATCGCGAGCGCCGACCACAGCCAGACCTCGTCCAGCGCACGTGAGAGACCTGGATCGGCATGAACGAGGAGTGCGTTGTCACGGCAATTGCGCCAGCAGTAGAGATCGAGCAGCGGGTCGCGGAAGAGGGCGCGACCCACGCTGACCGCCGCCGCGATCCCGTACGCCGCGACGATCGCGGCCCGGGCGCCCGGGGACCGCAGGCCCCCTGCGTGCGGCAGCGTGAGTACGAGGTGCAAGACGACCACCAGCGCGAACGGCGCCGTCACGGCGCCCAGGCTGTCGAGAACCGCCGGTCCTTGCTGCGCGCCCTCCCAGTCGGCCCCAAGCCAGGCGACGCCCGCCAGCATCGCGAGCACGCCGAGCCGTTGCGCGCGCGCCTGCGTGCAGGCGAGCACGCCCGCCAAGACGAGACCGAGACCCGCCGCGATGTCTGCCACGCGCGCGGCTGGAAATGCGGCGGCGTAGCTCGTCGACGGCTGGGCCGCGGGATCGACGGCGACGAGCGCGGCCATCGCCCAGGCGAGCGACATCGCGACGGCGATCGCCAGCCACGGGCCGGCCGCGATACGGCGCTGAGCCATCGGACGATCCTCCGACCGATGGGAGGGGGTGTTGCCAGCCACAACCATCGCGAGGACAATCCTGTGGTCAGCCGCGATGTGCAAGCCGGCGGCGGCCCGTACGGTCGGCTCGTGTCCAATCGAAAGGCGATGAGGTCGATGAACGGGTCGACGATGCGAGCGATCACAGGTGTGCTGATTGCGCTCACCGGTGCCGTGGCGGCCGGTTGCGGAGCCGGTGACGACGGCGACAAGGCGGGCGGCTCGAGCGCGCCCACGGTGCTGCGGCTCGCCTCGGCGAACGACGCCGACCAAGCGGACGGGCCGTTGGCACGCGACTTCGCCTCGCGGGTGGCCAAGCTCTCCGGCGGGTCGCTGCGCGTTCGAGTGACGTATGACGCGGCGGGACAGCAGCACCCAGACGCGGAGGGGCGAATCGCGCGCATGGTCCGCGACGGCAAGTTCGACCTGGGGTGGATCGGAGCGCGCGCCTGGGACAGCCTCGGAGTCATGAGCCTCCAGGCGCTGCAGGCGCCCTTCCTCGTGACGAACCACGTGCTGCTCGGCCAGGTCGCCACGGGCCCCTGGGGGAGCGGATGCTGGCAGGCCTCAAGGGCAAGGACTTCGTCGGGATCGCACTCGTTCCCGATCGCCTGCGCTACTTCACGGGCGTGCGACACGCGCTCGCATCGCCTGAGGACTTCGCCGGCGCACACGTGCGCGTGTTCCCCTCGCGTACGACGGATGCGCTGATCCGGGCGCTGGGCGCCACGCCGGTACACATCGGCGGCGAGGAACTCGAGGTCGCGCTGGCCAAGCACCAAATGGACGGCAGCGAGGTCTCGCTCGGGAGCAACTCCGCGAGCGAGGGCGAGAACCACCTCACGGCGAACCTGCCGCTCTTCCCCAAGGCGCTGACGTTGTTCGCCGACCGCGCCGCCTACGCGCGACTCGACGACGACCAGCGGGCGATGATCGGCAAGGCGGCTGTGCAGACGGCGGCGCACGCCGCCGCGCACCCCCCGTCGGCGAGCGCGCTCATACGCGGCTTCTGCGGCGGCGGCCGTTCCGCCAGCATCGTGAACGCGCGCCCCGAGGACGCGGCCGCGCTGACGCGGGCGGCCCAGCCCGTCTACGACGAGCTCGAGCGCGATCCGATCAGCAAAGCGCTGATCGCCGACATCCGCGCGCTCAAGGCGAGGACGCCGGAGGGTCCGACGGCGGTCGCCGCGCGTGGGTGCGCCGCCAAGGCCCCGTCCACGCACGGCCGCGAGCTCGCGTCGGACGCGCTCAACGGCACGTATCGCTGGCGGTTGACTCAGGCCGGGGCCAAGGCCGCCGGGATCCCCGACGATCCGGACATCGGCGACGTCGTCACGGTGACGCTGCGCGATGGCAAGTGGCTCGGGGGCGAGAGCGTCGAAGAGGGCGGCGCGACCGGCACGTACAAGCTCGTCGGCAAGCGGCTCGTCTTCACGTGGCCGGCGGAGAACCTCACGACGACGTTCACGTTCAAGCGCTACGCCGACGGTGACCTCGATCTCGATCCGGTCGGGCAGATGAACCCCGGCGACGCGTTTCAGTGGGCGAGCGAACGCTGGCAGCGCATCGGTCCGCCCGTCCGCAAGATTCCCTGACACGGCTCAAGGCGCCCGACCGTCGAGCAACAGCTCGGCGGTCACGCGCGTGCCACGCCCTGGCGGGCTCTCGAGCGCAAGCGTCCCGCCGAGCGCCTCGAGGCGGTCGGCCAGCCCGCGCAGGCCCGTGCCGCGGGTGGGGTCGGCGCCGCCGGCACCGTCGTCGCTCACCACGACGCGCACGCGACCGCCGCTGACGCTCAAGGCGATCGCGGCACTCGAGGCACCGGCGTACTTGATGACATTGGCGAGCGCCTCCGAGCAGACGAAGTACAGGGCGGTTGCGATCTCCTCGGGCAGCGGCGCCGCGGGCACGCTGAGCTCGACCGGGACCGGGCTTCGTGCGACCAGGGCTGCGAGTGCGCCACGGAGGCCGCCCTGGTCCAGGCCGCCGGGGTGCAGACCGGCGGCAAGCTCGCGTAGCTCGTCGATCGTGTGGGCCAGCTGCGCCTCGGCATGCGCCATGCGAGCCGTGGCCGGGGTGCCGGGGTGGGTGCGCGCGAGCGCACCCGCGAGCTCGGTCAGGCGCCGCTCTACCGTCTCGCGCAGACGCTGTTCCAGCCGGCGACGTTCGTCGTCACCGGCTTGGACCAGACGCCGGCGCGACGCGTGCAGATCGGTCAGCTGTTCGCGCACCTCGGCATGCAGGCGCGCGTTCGAGGCGGCGAGCCGGGCTGCCGCGGTGAGGGACTGCGACAGACCGGGGTCGTCGGCGACCGCCGGGTCGTGGACGAGCACCGCGATGACCTCCCCCTGTCGCTCCAGGGTCGTCATCCGGCGATCGGAACCGACAGCCGGCAGCGTGACCGGATGGCCCTCTGCGT
Source organism: uncultured Actinomycetes bacterium (assembly GCA_963830085.1). Lineage (GTDB taxonomy): Bacteria > Actinomycetota > Thermoleophilia > Solirubrobacterales > Solirubrobacteraceae > CADCVQ01. Next base: position 192,771 of record CAWHLF010000009.1, read on the forward strand.
CGACGTACCCGTCGCCGAGGCGGTAACCGACCTCGAGCGTGGGATCTCCGAGTGCTCTGGCGAGCGCGTTGCGCAGCGTTCCCGACCTCGACTCGCCAAGTTCGACGACGAGGTCTGTGACGTGGCTGCGAGCCCAAGGCTCGCGGACCAGCGCGGCGAGAAGACCGAGCGCCAGCACGCACAACGCAACCTCGTAGACGAGCAGGGTGGCTTCCGTCATCTCCGGGGTCGGAAAGGCCAACCGCACGGCCGCGACGCCGGCGAGGACAGCGGCCATGCAGGCCATCGCCTCGAAGGCTGCGAAGCGCCTCGCCCGCTCGCGGCCGACGGCGCGGAGATAGCCGACAGCGGCCGTGACCGTGAAGAGCCCGGTCAAGGCGATCGAGGCCGGCTCGCTTCCCCAGATCGCGGGGATCACCGCGGCGACGTACGCGATCACGATGGCCGAGCGATGCAGACGGCCCGCGACCCGCCCCGTGGGGAAGGAGAGCACGGCGTGTATCAAGGGCCCGCGGTGCAGGTAGAGCGCCTGCTCGCTCAAGCCGTCGATCGCCGCCAACCCGGTCGTCGTGAAGCTGGCGGCAAACCAGGCGAATCCGGTCGCGGCCAAGAGCGCGCCGCTGCGGCTCGCGGGCCGGATCGACCAGCCGACAAGACCGCAGGCGATCAGCGTCCATCCGACGGCGAGATCGGGCAGCCAGCGGCCCGGATCACTCCACCCGAAGGAGAGCCACTCCGCGCCGATGCCGAGCGCCGCGCCTGCGGGCCACAGCAGCGCCGGAGGACCCGCGCGTGCGCTCACTCCAAGAGCGCCGCGAGCGCTGGGCCCGAGAGCTCTCGCTTCGTGATGAACCCCCGTGCATGCGCGTCCTGGAGCCGTGAGCCATACGCGGCGGCCTCGCGACTTGAGATCAGCACGACACGAGGCGGGCTCGCTCCGGCGCTCAACCGCTCCGCCACCGCGAAGCCGTCGAGCCCGGGCAGCTGGACGTCCAGCAAGACGACCTGAGGGCGCAGCCGCTCCGCCGCGGCAAGGGCGCCGCCGGCGTCGGCGGCCTGGCCGACCACCGTGAACCCTTCCGCATCGAGCATCGCCGACGCTGACTCGCGGAACGCCTCGTGGTCATCGACGATCAGGACGGTACGACCCACCCGCCGATCGTCCCAGAGGTCGCGGGCGGGCGCATCGGGGCTGGCACGGACGGGATGCACTGCCTGCCCCGTTCGCCCGCGAGCACCCAGCCGTCGCGTCGCCGGTGCCACGTCGCCGTTGTGAGACCGCGCCGCCGTGTTGGGGCGATCTCGTCAGCCGCGCGCCGTCCGGTGCGCGTCCGCGCGGCGCGACCACAGCTCGAGCAGGCGCCACGCGGACAGCGCCGCGACCGGCACGCTCGCGAGCACCGCCGCGGCGATGCTGAACCCCGTGTTGATCGCGAACCCCGCCGCGCACGTGAGCAGCGCCGCTGTGGCACCGACGACGACGGCCATCGCCGCCCAGCCCCAGCCCGGCGCCCGGCCGACGGCCCGCGTGGCGAGCACGCGCAGCAGCCAGACGCAGCCGGCGGCGCCGGCGACGTTGGCGAGCAGCCCGAGGACGAGGATCTCGACGATGTGGTCCAGCCCGTCGGTGTTGTCGCCGGCCAGCTCGATCGCGCCCTGCACCGCCACGAGCACGACGACGGCCGCTGCGGTCGTCAGCGCGCACGCGCGCAGCAGCGGCGGAACCATGGCCTGAGCATGCCCGGCCGGAGCTCGCGCGGCAAACGTCGGTCCGGCACGACGATCCATGGCGACGCGATCTCGAGCAGCGCGCTCGAGCTGGTGGTCGCCACGCCCGCCGCATGAGGTAGCGTCGCGCGATGGCCCGCGCCGCTGCCCCACCGGCCCGGCTCGCCCTGCAGAGCGGGCGCTTGGACGACCGGCGACTCCCGATCACGCCCGAGCATCGGCTCTGGGCGGTCGCGTGCGAGCTGTTCGTCGATCAGGACGTGGCCGACGGCGTGGAGCAGGTGGGCGAGCACGATCAGCGCATGATCGGGCTGTGCGCCGCCTGGCCGGTCGCACCAGGCCAGGCGGAGGCGGTCGAGGCGCTTGCCGTCGCCGTCGCGCTCGCGGCGCCCTTTGCCGACGAGCAGCGGATCCTCGCCGCGCTCGAGACGGACGGCTGTGACGCGGTCGAGCTCCGGCGGCGCCTGGCCGCCGGCGCTGTCCCGGCGACACCGGAGGCCGTGGCCCGGCCGCGCTTCCCGCACATCTACGACCCCGACAGCACGGAGCGCTGCCCGATCGTCGCCCTGCTCGACGGGCCGCGCAGCCCGAAGGTCGCCGAGCTCCTCGACCGCATCAAGGAGCGCGACCGCAACCTCGCCGACGCGATCGTGCTCGGCGCGGACGCCGACATGCTCGATTCGCTCGAGCGTCTCGGCGCCACCGCGGTAGCGGCTCGGCGGGTGAACCTCGCGGACATGTTCGAGCACGACCGGCAGCTGTGGCGGGCGCGCGCCGACGCGGCGCGCAGCTGCAACCGGCTCGAGGGATCGCACTACCACTGGCTCAGCGACAACATCCCGCCGGAGGGCCTCCCGGCGGCCAGGGCCGAGATCCAGCACGACGTCGAGCTCCTCCTGCACCTTCCGCCGGCTTCCGAGCGGCGCGAGGGAGCGGGCTGAAGCAGGGCTCATCGCGTTGTAGCGTGCGCTGCATGCGCATCGCGACGTGGAACGTCAACTCGGTCAAGCAGCGCATGCCGAGGTTGCTCGGGTGGCTGGACGAGCGGCGGCCGGACGTCGTGTGCCTGCAGGAGACCAAGCTCGCCGACGACGCCTTTGCCGCGCTGCTCGGCGCGGAGCTCGACGCTCGTGGCTACGCCGTGGCGGCGCACGGGGAGGCGACGTGGAACGGCGTGGCGATCCTCTCGCGCGTCGGGCTCGACGACGTCGTCGCCGGCCTCCCCGGCGCGCCGGGGTTCCCACATCCCGAGGCCCGCGCCGTGTCGGCCACGTGCGACGGGATCCGGGTGACCTCGGTCTACGTGCCCAACGGGCGCACGCCCGACTCCGAGCACTACCACTACAAGCTCGCGTGGCTCGCCGCGCTGCGGGAGATCGTCGCCGCCGACCCGCAGGGAAGCATCGTCTGCGGCGACATGAACATCGCGCCCACCGACAACGACGTCTTCGACCCCGACGCCTACGTCGGCCAGACCCACGTGACGCCACCCGAGCGCGCGGCGCTCGCCGAGCTGCAGGCGCTCGGCCTGCGCGACGTCGTCCGCGACCGGTGGCCCGATCACGAGCGCCTGTTCACGTACTGGGATTACCGCGCCGGCATGTTCCACCAGGACTGCGGGATGCGGATCGACCTCATCCTCGCGGGCGAGCCGATCGCCGAGCGCGTCCGCGCCGCGTGGGTCGACCGTCACGCCCGCAAGGGCCCCGGGCCCAGCGATCACGCGCCGGTGATCGTCGATCTCGACGAGGCCCCCGACGGCGACATCGGGCCGGTCGTGCCGCCGCCCTCCGCTCCACGGCCCCGCCGCGGCGCGAAGCGGCTGCCGCAGGCTGGGTCCCGCCACCGTCCTCACAGCGCTGATGTCGCGCGATCCGAGCGGGCGGCCGCTCACGCCGGGCCCGCGATCGCCCGCGGCACCCGTCGGCGGATCGAGCGTCACGATCGCGACCGTCTGCTTTCGCCGCCGTGACGACGACCTGCAGTTCCGCGTCGTCCGCACGGGCGACGGTGAGCGCTGGACGTTCCCCAACGGCTATCCGGACTTCGGCGAGACGCCTGCGCAGACGGCGGCGCGCGTGGCCGCCGACCAGGCCGGGGTCACCGGCGTCGTCGTCGAGCGGCCCCTGACGGAGTACCGCTACGGACGCCGCGGCGACGACGTCGCCACGGCCTTCCTGCTCGCCGTCCAGAGCACCGCGCCGTACGGCGGCAGCGGCCGGGAGGCGACCTGGTTCGACCTCGCCGCGACCCGCGAGCGCCTTGCGGAGGGGCGCGACGGCGAGCGCGCGGAGGAGCTGCAGCGCGTCATCTCGCTGGCGGCACACCAGCTGCAGGACGGGCCCGGACCGCGACGTCCGAGCACGAGGACCGTCGTTCTCGACCGACCGCACAGCGATCAGTCCGGCACGACGATCCGCTCGAGCCCCTCCTCGGGGTCCGGGAACCGCGGGTTCATCGCGTCGAGCGTGTCCGCGATCGTGCGGGCGATCACGAGGTTGCGAAACCACTTCTTGTTCGGCGGGCACGACGTACCACGGCGCGTAGGACGTCGACGTTTTGTTCAGGACGTCCTCGAACGCGCGCTGGTAGTCGTCCCAGTAGGCGCGCTCCTCGATGTCGGCAGAGGAGAACTTCCAGTGCTTGGCGGGATCCTGCAGCCGCGCCTCCAGGCGGCGCTTCTGCTCGTCCTTGCTGATGTGCAGGAAGAACTTCACGACGACGACGTTCTCCCGCGCGAGCGTGCGCTCGAAGTCGCAGATCGTGTCGTAGCGGTCGCGCCACACGGACTCGGGGACGAGGCCCTTGACGCGCACGACGAGCACGTCCTCGTAGTGCGAGCGGTTGAAGATCGTGATCATCCCGCGCGACGGGGCGCGCAGGTGGTAGCGCCAGAGGAAGTCGTGCGCGCTCTCCTCGCTGCTGGGCTTCTTGAAGGACCAGACGCGGCAGCCCTGCGGGTTGACGCCCTGGAAGACGTTCTTGATCGCGCCGTCCTTGCCGCCGGTGTCCATCGCCTGCAGCACGATGAGCAGGCTCTGGCGCTGCTCGGCGTAGAGGCGCTCCTGCAGCTCGGCGATCCGGTCGCGGTGGCGGGCGAGCTCGCGCTTGACGTCGCTCTTGCTCGTGTAGCCCTCGGACTCGTCGGGCGAGAGGTCGGCCAGGGCGATCGACTCGCCGGGATCGACCCGGTAGCGCGGGTAGTCGGGCTCCGGCGGCGGATCGTCCACGACGTGCTGCTCGGGCGCGCTCGCAGCGGTGACGGGATCGGGCGCCTGATCGGTCATGACCGGCCGCTTACCCAGGTCAGGCTCGCGCCGCACGCTCGAGCGTCGCGCGCAGCCCCGGTCCTCGCAGCGGTCCGGCATGGCCCACGCCGACGAGCTCCGGCTCCAGCCGGGCGAGCTTCAGCAGGCTGGCGCGCGCGCCGTCGGTGTCGAGGTTGTAGGCGTCCAGCGGGACGTGCGGCTCGGTCGCGCGGCCCAGCATGCTCGTGGCGTACAGGCAGTCGCTGACGAGCGCGACCCTGTCGGCCTCGCGCCAGAGGCCGACGAGGCCGGGCGCGTGGCCGGCCAGCTCGACGACCTCGAAGCCGGCGACCTCGTCTCCCTCGCGGACGGTGCCGGAGATCGTCACCGGGCCACCGTCCCAGACGTGCTGGTGCAGCAGGCCGTGGAGGAGTCGCACGCCGGCGGGCAGCCGGTCCATGCGCCAGTAGCTGCGCCCGCCGCTGCCCTGCGCCTCGAGCACGGCGTCGGGATGGCAGACCACGGGCGCGACCTCGCTCAGCGCGGGGGCGCTGCCGCGGTGGTCGGTGTCGCCGTGGCTCAGGACGACCCGCTCGATCCCGCCGAGCCGGCGCGCGGCCGCGAGGATCGACTCGGCCATGCCCTTCTCGCCGGCGTCGTAGATCGTCGCGCGATCCGCTCCCTCGATGAGGTAGACGTTCATCGAGCGCAAAAGGCCGCCGCGCAGGAGCCAGACCCCGTCCGCGATCCGCTCGGGCGGCGCCGCGGCGAGCCGCCGCCTGATCCCGGGTCGCCTGCTCGCGCTCGTGGCCACGACCGCCCTCTACCCGTCCAGGGCGCGGCGTGCGCTGATCGCGCGCCACGAGCCCTCATGTGCGGGTTCGGTGCGACCGGGTAGGTCGTGCAGGTGGTCTCGTCCGATCCACGCCGCCTGGTCGCACTCGACGGCGTGCGCGCGATCGCCGCGCTGTCGGTCCTCGTCTTCCACGTCTGGCTCTACCGTGCCGACCGGCCGCGCGGCGAGCGCACCGAGCTGCTCGACCAGGTGCTCTTCCACGCGAACGTCGGGCTCATCTGCTTCTTCGTGCTCTCCGGCTACCTGCTGTACCGCGCGTTCGCGCGGGCCGCGCTGACCGGAGCGGATGGCGTCGCGCTCGGGCCCTACGCGCGCCGCCGGATCGCCCGCATCATGCCCGCGTTCTGGGTCTGCGGCGCGCTGAGCCTCGCGCTCTTCTGGGTCGTCGGCTACGACGACCTGACGCCCGCGCCGCACGAGCTCCCGCTCTACGCGCTGCTGCTGCACAACTACTCCGCGGAGACGATCGGCGGGCTGAACCCGGTGACCTGGACGCTCTGCGTCGAGATGGCGTTCTACGCGCTGCTGCCGCTCGTCGGCTGGGCGGCGCTGCGGCTCGGGCCGCGCCGGATCGGCGCGCAGGTCGCGCTCGTCGTCGCGCTCATGGCGGTGTCGCCGGCCTGGAACGTCCTCGTCGCCGCGCAGGGGTGGGGCGGGGTGCACGAGCGGGCGCTGCCGGCGTACCTCGCGTCGTTCGGCGCGGGGATGCTCGTCGCGGTCTGGGCCGAGTGGCGCAGGGCGGGCGCGCGCGAGCGCAGCCCGCTCGGGACCTGGGCGACGGCCGCGCTCGTCGCGGCCGCGGCGATCGTCGTCGCCGGCGACGCCGTCTGGCACGAGAACGGCTGGTGGCTGCGCGGCGGGATCTTCGACGACGGCCTGCTGCGCCCGCGGATGCAGGCCGCCGCACTGGGCCACCTCGGGCCCGCGACGGGCTTCGCCCTGCTCGTCGCTGCGGCGGCGGCCGGCTCGGGGCCCGCGGTCCGGTGGCTGAGCTGGCGCCCGCTGGCCGGTGTCGGCGTCGTCTCCTACGGCCTGTATCTCTGGCACGTGCCGCTGCTGCTCACCGTCCGCGAGGCGGGGCTGCTGCCGGCGCCGCTCGCTCCGCGCCTGCTCGTCGTCCTGGCGATCAGCCTCGCCGCCGCCGCGGCGAGCTGGCGCTGGGTCGAGCGCCCCTGGGTCGAGCGCCGGCCGGCCGCGCGCGGCGAGACCCGCCGCCTGCCCGCCGGCGCCACCACGGCCGCCGAGCCCGCGCGTGAGCGTCAGCGTCGCCGGAGCGCCGCCGGCAGCTGTTGCGGAGCGCGCATGACGGCGACCGTCGTCGGCGGTCGTGAGAAGTAAAGAGTCGTCAAAAAACCGGTGCGGTCGGTTTGTCTGCGGCGCGGCGGGGGAGTCGTTCATGAACTTCACCGACCGAAGGAGCCGTCGCAATGCGTCACGCCCGCGTCCTCGTCATCGCCGTCGCCGCCCTGACGGCGTTGCCCGCCACGGCGGGCGCGGCATCATCCGCCGGCTGCGAGGGGGGCGGGTTCGTGCTCCGCAACCTCGCCGACGGCACGACCGTCGGCTCGACTCCGGGCGGTGACATCGACACGACCGTCGCGGCCTCCCGGCTCGGTGAGACGTTCCTCGCCGACGGCAAGTACGTCGAGTTCACGGTCCATTCCTCGTCGCTGGGCCTCACCGATTGGACGTTCACCGGCGTGGCCAACCCGCTCGACATCACCGGCGGCCGGCGCACCGTCGTCTTCGCCTCGAAGATGCCCGATCACCGCGGGCTGTTCCTCACGGGCGCGCTGGGTGTCGAGGCCAAGGAGGACACGCTCGAGCTCTCGCGCAGCGGGCCGGGCCTCGACATGAAGCTCCAGGCCAAGGACTGCGCCAACGGCGGCGTCTTCCAGATGGAGCCCGAGCGCGACGACGACGCGACGACGGTGTTCACGCACGTCCTCGGCGACGGCGTCTTCTACTTCGACAACCCGAACTTCCGGGCGCGCGAAGGCGACGTCGTGCCCTACAAGGACACGACCGCGACAGTGTCGACCAGGATCAACTTCGCCAACGACGTGTCGTCGAAGTTCGTGGGGCGCGACAGCGCGCAGGTCGCCGAGCGCATCGACAACCCCGCCTGCCCGAACGACTTCATCAGCCGCATCGACGGCCCGGAGACGGTCTTCCACTGCGGCGGCGTCTCGCAGTGGGACGTCGCGAGCGGCGGGCGCATGGGCCAGGTCATGGGCGAGGACGCGATCGAGGTCGCGCCGCCCGCGACCGACTGCACGCAGAACTGCCAGGCGCAGAACCGTGTCCGTGGCCAGTCGGTCAAGCTCGGCTTCCCGTTCCCGGTGCCGGATTCCAGCCGGCTGAAGCCGCGCTCGGCTGAGCTACTCGGGAGCCGCCGGCGCCAGGCCTCGCTGGCGCCGGCACAGGATGCAGAGGACGGTGACGTCGTCGGGGCTCGGCGCGCCGTGGTCGAGGTACTCGTGGCTGCGCTCGCCGGCGAACCACACGTGCCCGCAGTCCTCGCACGGGCGCTCGTTGGGGTGCGGCCAGTCGTCGGGGTGGCGGTCCTGGTCCGCGGTCATCGGCTCGAGGCGGCGCGCGCGGCGCCCTGGCGCGGCGAGAGGTCGCCGCTTGCGACCTTGAAGGCGATCGTGTCGAGGTAGTCGCGCTTGCCGTCGCGCGTGCGCTTGGACGCCTGGCCGGGCGTCACCGCCATGTCCGCGAGATCGCGTGCCGCCTCCGGATCGAAGCAGCGCGCCTCGAGCCACTTCGCCGTCTCGTCGTTGTCGAAGCCGGCGTCGGTCCAGGCCTTCGCGGCGTCGCCGGGATCGCCGACATGCTCGGCGAGGTCGCCGAAGCGGGAGATCGTGTCGGCGCTCGTTCGCGACCGCGACCAGTGGGACATCGCGTTATGAAAGCACTGCCATCGCCGCGTTGCGACCCGGGATGCCGCTGACGCCGCCGCCCCGGCGCGCGCCGGCGCCGCAGAGCAGCAGCGACGGATCGTCGGTCTCGACGCCCCAGCGCCCGACGTCGGCCGGGTCCTCGGCGAACGGCCAGGCGAGGTCGCGGTGGAAGATGTGCCCGCCGGGCAGGCGCAGCTCGCGCTCGAGGTCGGGCGGCGTGCGGACCTCGATGCACGGCTCGCCGCTCGGTGCGACGAGGAGGCAGTCGGCGATCGGCTCGGCGAGGACGCTGTCGAGCGAGCGCAGCGTCGCGTGCAGCGCCTGCTGCCGGGCGGAGCCGTCCTCGTCGGTCGCGAACAGCCGCGCGGGCATGTGGAGCCCGAAGATCGTCATCGTGTGCGCTCCGGCGGCGGCGAGCTCGGGCCCGAGGATGCTGCGGTCGGTGAGCGTGTGGCAGTAGACCTCGCAGGGCGCCAGCGCCGGGATGCGCCCGCCGGCGGCCTCGTCATAGGCGGCCTGGAGCTGCGTCGCGGTCTCGTTGACGTGGAACGTGCCGGCGAACGCCCGCTCGGGCGCGACGCGCTCGTCGCGCAGGCGCGGCAGGCGGGAGAGCAGGAGGTTGACCTTCAGCTGCGCGCCCTCCGGCGCGGGCTCGGCGGGCGGGCGGCCGCGGAGGCGGTCGAGCTCGGCGGGTGCGACGGCGGCGAGGACGTGGCGCGCGCCGATCGACCGCTCGGCGCCGCCCGCGCTCGCGACGCGCACCTCCCGCTCGCCGACGGCGGTGACCTCGGCGCCGGTGCAGAGCTCGGCGCCCGCACGCAGCGCCGCGTCGCGCAGCGCGGCGCTGACGGCGCCCATGCCGCCGACCGGCACGAGCCACTCGCCCGTGCCGCGCCCGATGACGTGGTAGAGGAAGCAGCGGTTCTGGCGCAGGCCGGCCTCGGCGGCGGCGGCGAACGTGCCGATGAGGGCGTCGGTGAGCACGACGCCGCGCACGAGGTCGTCGCCGAACGTCGCGTCGATCGCGGCGCCGAGCGGCGCCTCGAAGAGCGCCTCCCAGACCGCGTCGTCGGCCGCGATCGCGCGCAGCTCGGCGCGCGAGCGCAGCGGCTCGGTGAGCGTCGGGGCCAGGCGCGCCGCGACGCCGGCGATCGCGCCGTAGAAGCGCTGCCACGCGGCGAGCTCGCCGTCGCCGCCGGTGACGCGGCGAAACGACGCGCCCGTCGCGGCGGGGTCCGCGGCGTCGACGAGCAGGCCGCGCTCGCTGTCGTACCGCGGGTCGGGCGTGTAGGAGGAGACGGCGCGGCGGGCGAGCGTCACCGGCAGGCCGAGGTCGGCGACGATCTGCCGGGGCAGGAGGCTGACGAGGTAGGCGTAGCGCGAGAGGCGCGCGTCGACGCCTCCAAACGGCCGCTCGGACACCGCCGCGCCGCCGACGGTCGCGCGGCGCTCGAGCACGACGCAGCTGCGCCCGGCGCGGGCGAGGTAGGCCGCGGCGACGAGGCCGTTGTGGCCGCCGCCGACGATGACGGCGTCGTAGCGGTCCGCGCGCGGGCCCGGCACCGATCAGCCCCTCGCCTGCAGGCGCAGGTGGTTGACGCCGAACGTCGCGAGCATGCCCGCGACGACGAGCGCGACGGTCCGCGCGTCGCCCTCGAGCACCGCGTCGCCGCTCAGCATCGACGCGACCGTCAGCGCGGCGAGCGCGAGCGCCAGGACGCCGAGGGCGAGCGAGGCGGCGCCGCCGAGCGCGAGCTTGCGGCGGACGAGGCGCACGCTCTTGCCGAGCTTCGCGAGCTTGATCGCCTTCGCGAGCTTCAGCGTCTTGAAGAGCTTCGCGACGATGAGCAGCCGCAGGGCGGGGGCGAGCGCGAGCGCCAGCGGGACCACGGGGGAGGAGACGGCGACGACGAGCAGCTCGAAGCGGTGGCCGCGGATCCATGCGGGGCGGTCGCGGACGACGGCGAGCATGATCGCGACCTCGACGGCGAACGTCAGCCACACGATCCAGTGCCCGGCGGTCTCGACCGTGTGCCACGTCCCGTGCGGATGGGTCAGCGAGAGCGCGACGAGCGGCAGGACGGCGAACGCCGCCGCCAGGACGGGGGCCCGCAGGCGCGCCTCCCATGCCGCGCCGCGGGGATCGTCGTGCGCGAGGTCGGCCACGCGCGCAACGCTATGCGGAGCGGCGGCGAGCCGTCGCCAGGTACCTTGACCTCAGGATGAGCGAGCGCCTGGGCACGGATCGCACGAACGGGCTGCTCTTCGTCGTCGCGATGGTCGCGCTCATGTGGATCCTCGAGGTCGTCGACGTCATCGCCGACCACAGCCTCGACAACTACGGCATCCACCCGCGCGACGTCGACGGCCTCGCGGAGATCGGCTCGGCGCCGTTCCTGCACGTCGGCTTCGGCCATCTCGTCTCCAACACCGTGCCGTTCATCGCGATGGGCGTCGCGATCGCGCTCGGCGGACTCGCGCGCGTCGCGGTCGTGACGCTCGTCGTCGGCCTCGTCAGCGGCCTCGGCACCTGGCTCATCGCGCCGTCGGACTCGATCCACCTCGGCGCCAGCGGGCTCGTCTTCGGCTACGCGACGTACCTCATCTCGCGGGGCTTTCTCAGCCGGCGGCTCGTCGACCTCGCGGTCGGGGCGGTGGTCGTCGTCATCTGGGGGATCGGCCTGCTGCAGGGCCTGCTGCCGCAGGAGCAGATCTCCTGGCAGGCGCATCTCTTCGGTGCGGTCGGGGGCGTGATCGCGGCGTCGCTGGTCGTCGGGCGGGCGCGTGGGCGGGGCCGGGCGGCCGCGGAGACCTGACGGGACTACGCCGCAGCCTGCAACCGCGCCGCCGGCGAGCACAGCGCGCCGACGTCCGGCGCCCGCTGCAGCACCGCCGGCAGCCGCACGATCGCGAGCGCGCCGAACAGCGCCGGCAGCCCGAGCTGGAACGCGCGGTATGCGAGCACGGCGGCCGCGGCCGTCGACAGCGGCGTGCCGTAGAGCACGAGCGCCGCGATGAGCCCGCCGTCGGCGCCGCCGACCCCGCCGGGCAGCGGGATGAGGCCGCCGAGCTGGCCGAGGACGTAGGCGAGGAGCAGGACGCCGACCGGCGGCAGCCCGCCGATCGCCCAGAACGCGGCGCCGAGCGCCGCGACGTCGAGGAGCATGAAGCCCGCGACGCCCGCGAGGATCTGCGGGTTGCCGGTGCGCACGAGCAGCCGCGCGTCGGCCATCCCGCCGCTCAGCGCGGACTCGGCGACCCTCAGCGCGCGGCCGACGCGGCCGTCACGCGGGTGGCGCGCGGTGTGGGCCAGCACCCGCGGGAGCGCGAGCACGAGGCCGATGACGAGGAGCGCGGCGGCGGCGGGGCCCGCGGTGAGCAGCAGCGAGTCGCCGCCGTGCAGGACGCCGACGGCGAGCAGGCTGCCCGCGACCGCGGCGGTCACGAAGTTCACGGAGCTCGTCAGGACGTAGAAGGCGACGCTGCGGCGCGCGAGCCGCTCGGCCGGCATGCCGGTCCGGCGCAGCGCCCAGGCGGCGAGCGCGAGGCCGCCGGCGCCGCCGGAGGGCAGCAGGACGTTCGTGCCCTGCGCGGCCATCCCGACCTCGTAGCTCAGGCGCCAGGGCAGGCGGCGGCAGAAGACGCCGCGGAAGGCCGCGACGAACGCCAGGCACGACGCGGCCTGGAACGCCAGCGCGGCCGCCAGCCAGGCGGGCGACGCGTCGGCGAGGCGGTCGCGGACGTCACCGAGGCCCGGCAGCGACGTGACCGCCAGCGCGAGCATGCCCAGGACGCCGGCGATGAGCGCCAGGCGCAGCGCGAGGCGGCGGCCATCCGGCAGGATGGCCGCCGCAGGCGCGGGAGGGGTGGAGGGCACCGCAATGGACACGTGCGCAGCCTCTCATCGCGCGCGCGCCGCGAGCGATGGGGACTGCCGGTGTCCTGGGGTGCGGCTAGCCACACCCCTGGGGGCGCGCTCAGCCCTTGAGGTAGGCGAGCACGGCGAGCACGCGGCGGTGGCCGTCCTCGACGCTCGAGAGGCCGAGCTTGCTGAAGATGCTCGTGACGTGCTTCTCGATCGCGCGCTCGGTGACGACGAGCTCGCGCGCGATCGCGGCGTTCGACCGGCCCTCGGCCATGTTCCCGAGCACCTCGCGCTCGCGCGGCGTCAGCCGGTCGAGCGGGTCGTTCGCGCGGCGCCGGCCGAGCAGCTGCGAGACGACCTCCGGATCGAGCGCCGACCCGCCCTCGCCGACCCGCCGCAGCGCGTCCGTGAAGGCCGAGACGTCTGACACGCGGTCCTTGAGCAGGTAGCCGATGCCCTCGGCGTTGCCCTGCAGCAGCTCCACCGCGTAGCCCTCGTCGATGAACTGCGACAGGACGAGCACGCCGACCTCGGGCATCTCCTTGCGGATCTGCTGGGCCGCGCGCAGCCCCTCGTCGGACTGCGTCGGCGGCATCCGGATGTCGGTCACGGCGACGTCGGGCTTGTGGGCGCGGACCTTGCGCAGCAGGTCCTCGGCGTCGGCGGCCTGGGCGACGACCTCGAAGCCCGCGTCCTCCAGGAGGCGGACGATGCCCGCGCGGAGCAGGACGGAATCGTCGGCGATGACCACGCGCATGCCCGGAAGCCTCGCACGCGCGGCGGTCGGGGGCGTCGGCTCAGCCGCGGAGGCGCTCGAGCGCGGCGCCGCACACGTCGTGCTTGGCGACGAAGCCGCACGCGCCGCTGTCGGAGGCGCGCTCGCGGTACAGCGGGTCGTCGGAGCTCGACGTCACGATGACGGCGCACCGACAGCCGTTGCTCGTCAGCCGGCCGCAGACCTCGAAGCCGTCCATGTCGGGCAGGCGGACGTCGAGCAGGACGACGTCGGGACTCAGCGCGTGCGCGGCGTCCATCCCGGTCTTGCCGTCGCCGGCCTCGCCGACGACGTCCCAGCCGTCGGCCTCGAGGAGGGCGCGAGCGCCCGCACGGAAGGCAGCATGGTCATCGACGATCAGGACGGTAGGGGACATGTCCAGATTGTCGGCTGTAGTCAGGACGGGCTCAATACGGCAGCCCGTACCCGAGGGGGGGACAACCGAACCCCGCCACGCCAGCCAGCCCCATCGAGGCGCGCGACCTTCGTCGGCAGTCTGCGCGATCACCACCCCCCGCAGACCCGCCCCAGGAGAACCCCACCATGACATCCCAGAACTTCGCTGCCCGCGCAGGGCGCTGGAGCGCGCGTCACCGCAAGACCGCGATCCTCGGCTGGCTCGCGTTCGTCGCGATCGCGATCGTCGGCGGCGGCGCCGCCGGCCTGAACACGTTCGTCTGGCAGGAGAACGGTCCCGGCGAGGCCGGGCGCGCCGACAAGGCGATCTTCGACCACTTCCCGCGCCATGCAGAGGAGCAGGTGCTCGTCCAGACGACCACCGCGACGACCGCCGACGCGGGCTTCAAGGCCGCCGTCGCCGACGTCCAGAAGCGCCTGAACGCGACGCCGTACGTCGAGCACGTCAAGAGCCCGTACGCCGCCGGCAACGAGGGCCAGATCTCCAAGGACAACCGCTCGGCGCTCGTGACCTTCCAGCTCGCCGGCGACTTCGACGTCGTCTCCGACCGCGTCGACGCGCCGCTGGAGACGGTCGCCGCCGTCGCCGCCGACCATCCCGGCATCCGCGTCGAGCAGTTCGGCGACGCGAGCGCGGGCAAGGCGCTCAGCGAGGTCTTCGAGGAGGACTTCAAGAAGGCCGAGACGCTGTCGCTGCCGATCACGCTGCTGATCCTCATCATCGCCTTCGGGTCGCTCGTCGCGGCCGGTCTTCCGCTGCTGCTCGCGATGTCGGCGGTCGGCGGCACGATCGGGCTCGTCTCGCTCCTGAGCCAGGCCGCGCCGGTCGACGAGGCGATCACGTCGGTCATCCTGCTCATCGGCCTCGCGGTCGGCGTCGACTACTGCCTCTTCTACCTGCGCCGCGAGCGCGAGGAGCGGGCGAAGGGGCGCAGCAACGAGGCCGCGCTCGAGGCGGCCGCGGCGACCTCGGGCCGTGCCGTCCTGATCTCCGGCTTCACCGTCATGGTCGCGATGGCGGGGATGTACTTCACCGGCAGCTCGACGTTCACGTCGTTTGCCACCGGCACGATCCTCGTCGTCGCCGTCGCGATGATCGGCTCGATCACGGTCCTGCCGGCGCTGCTGTCCTGGCTCGGCGACCGCGTCGACAAGGCCCGCGTCCCGTTCCTGCATCGCCTGCGCTCCCGCGACGGCGAGTCGCGGATCTGGGGCGCGATCCTCGACCGCGTCCTCGCGCGCCCGAAGGTCTCGGTCGCGCTCGCCACCGGCGTCCTGCTCGTGCTCGCGTTCCCGGCGCTGTCGCTGAAGACCGGCGTGCCGGGCACCGACACGCTCCCGCGCGACCTCCCGGTCATGCAGACGTTCGACCGCATCGAGGCGGCGTTCCCCGGCGGCCCGCTGCCGGCCGTCGTCGCGATCCAGGCCGACGACGTCACGTCGCCGGCGGTCAGCGCAGCGATCGCCGACCTGCGCCGCGACGCGCTGGCGAGCGGCAAGGTCAAGCAGCCGGTCCAGATCGACATCAGCCCCGACAAGCGCGTCGCGCGGGTGCTCATGCCGCTCGACGGCGACGGCTCGGACGCCCGTTCGGAGAGCGCGCTGACGGCGCTGCGCGACGGCCTCCTCCCGTCGACCGTCGGCCTCGTGCCCGGCGTCGAGGCGGCGGTCAGCGGCAACACCGCGCAGAGCCGGGACTTCAACGAGCTCATGAAGGGCAACGCGCCGATCGTCTTCGCCTTCGTGCTGACGATGGCGTTCCTGCTGCTGCTCGTGACGTTCCGCTCGCTCGTCATCCCGATCAAGGCGATCGTCCTGAACCTCCTGTCGGTCGGCGCCGCCTACGGCGTCCTCGTCTGGCTCTTCCAGGACGGCCACGGGGAGCAGCTGCTGGGCTTCGAGTCGACCGGCTCGATCACGTCCTGGCTGCCGCTGTTTCTCTTCGTGATCCTCTTCGGCCTGTCGATGGACTACCACGTGTTCATCCTCAGCCGGATCCGGGAGGCCTTCGACAGCGGGATGAGCACGGAGAACGCCGTCGCGCACGGCATCAAGTCGACGGCCGGCGTCGTGACGAGCGCAGCCATCGTCATGGTCGGCGTGTTCCTGGTCTTCGCGACGCTGCGCTCGGTCGAGTTCAAGCAGATGGGCGTCGGGCTCGCGGTCGCGGTCCTGCTCGACGCGACGCTCGTGCGCGCGGTCCTGCTGCCGGCGACGATGAAGCTCCTGGGCGACTGGAACTGGTACCTGCCGCGCCCGCTGCAGCGCCTCCCGCGGCTGGCTGCGGAGCCGCTGCCGGAGACGTAGAACTCCCCAACAGCACAGGTTCATCTCATCGGGGCCCGGGGCTATCCTTCCCGGGCCCCGAAAGGTGGGAGCTCCCCGCTGCGAAGGACCTTCAGGACCCGGATCACCACCCGGGTCGTGGCGCTGAGCGCCGCGGCCTCGGTGCTGCTCGGCCTCGCGCTCGTCGTGCTGATCGTCGCGGTGACGAGCCAGCGCGACTCGGCGCGGACCGCGTTTCGCTCACAGGAGGCGCTCGCGGCCGGCAGCCAGCTCGAGAACTCCCTCATCTCGATCGAGAACGGCCTGCGCGGCTACGTCGCCAGCGGCCAGCCCCGCCTGCTGGAACCCGTCAACGACGCGCTGCGCGACTACCCGGGCCAGCAGCGGACGCTGATCTCGCTCGTCTCCGAGGACGGCGGCCAGCGCGAGCGGGTGGCCCGCATCGGCAGCCTCATCGAGGATTACGTCGACCTCTGGGCGCAGCTCGTCATCGACCTCGCCAAGCGCAGCCTGCAGCGCGCCCGCAGCCAGTTGCTGACCGACGACGCGCGCAACAGCCGCCTGGCCCCGATCCGCAGGGAGTTCGACCTCCTCTTCGAGCGCGAGCGGGCGGTCATCGACCTGCGCCAGCAGGCCGCCGAGTCGCGCTCGGCGCGTGCCATCACGTTCGGCGCCGGCGGGCTGGTGTTCGTCCTCGTCGTCGCCGCCGGCCTGACGCTCTACCTGCGCCGCTCGATCGTGCGCCCCGTCCTCGTCGTCGCCGAGGCCACCGGGCGCCTTGCCGCCGGGCAGCTCGACACCCGCGTCCCGGCCGAGCGCGAGGACGAGCTCGGGGCGCTGGCCCACGGCTTCAACGCGATGGCCGACTCGCTGGCGCGCGGCCGTGCGGAGCTCGAGCGCTCCAACGCCGAGCTCACGCGCTCCAACGCCGAGCTCGAGCAGTTCGCCTCGGTCACCTCGCACGACCTGCAGGCGCCGCTGACGACGATCTCGATGTACGCCGAGCTGCTCGAGCGCCGCCGGGGCGCCGCCGACGAGGGCGACCCCGACCTCGTCGACGGGATCCGCGACGCCACGCAGCAGGCGCGCGCGCTCATCCGCGACCTGCTCGAGTACTCGCGCGCCGGCCGCGGCACGCTGCACGTCGAGGCCGTCCCGGGTGCGGTCATCGTCGACCAGGCGCTGGAGAACCTCGCGGGCGCGATCGAGCAGGCCGGCGCGCGGATCGACGTCGGCGAGCTCCCCGTCGTGCTTGCCGACCGTGGGAACCTGTGTCGCGTCTTTCAGAACCTCGTCGGCAACGCGGTGAAGTTCACCGGGGAGCGCGCACCGAAGGTCGTCATCGGGGCCGAGCCCGATGTCGACGGCATGTGGCGATTCTCGGTGCGCGACAACGGCATCGGCATGCATCCCGACCACATCCAGCGCATCTTCGAGCCCTTCCAGCGCCTGCACGGCGAGGAGGACTACCCCGGCACCGGCATCGGGCTGGCGGTCTGCGAGCGGATCGTCGACCAGCACGCCGGGCGCATCTGGGTGGAGAGCGTCCCGGGCGAGGGCAGCACGTTCTACCTCACGCTGCCCGGCGCGACGACGGCGTCCGCGAGCGCATCCGGCGCCACCCCGTCCCCCGCGCGGGCTGGCGCCTGACGATGACGCGCGCGCGGCTCGTGGCGGCGGTCCTGCTCGCGGCGCTCGTGCCCGCGCTCGTCGCCTGCGGTGGCGGCGACGACGACACGTCGACGACCGGCCAGGCGACCGTCGCGCAGCCGTCCAAGCCGCCGATCCGGATCGGCACGAAGGACTTCACCGAGGAGTACATCCTCGGCGAGCTCTACAGCCAGGCGCTCGAGGCCGCCGGCTTCGACGTCGAGCTCAAGCGCGACATCGGCAGCTCCGAGATCGTCCATCAGGCGCTCGACAACGGCGCGCTGGACATGTACCCGGACTACGTCGGCATCCTGCTGTCGGAGGTCGCGGAGGTCACGCAGCGGCCGAGCAGCCCGGCGGCCGCCTACAAGCTTGCGAAGCAGTTCGAGGAGCGCCGCGGATTCACGCTCCTGACGCCGACGCCGTTCAGCGACTCCAACGCCCTCGCGGTCACGCCCGCGTTCGCCAGGCGAACCGGCGTTCGCAGCATCAGCGACCTCAAGGGGCTGAAGACGAGGCCGCGGATCGGCGCGCCGAAGGAGTTCCAGGCGCGCTTCGAGGGGCTCGTCGGGCTCCGCGAGCGCTACGGGATCCGCAACCCCCGCTTCACGGCGCTGGAGTTCGACGAGCGCTACCCGCGCCTGGATGCCGGCCGGGTCGACGTCACGCTCGTGTTCACGACCGAGCGCCAGCTCTCGGGCGGCCGCTACGTCGTCCTCGAGGACCCGCGCAGGCTCTTCGCCAGCCAGCACGTCGCGCCCGTCATCAGCCGCAAGGCCCTGGAGGCGCACGGCCCGAAGCTCGCGGCCGCGATCGACGCCGTCAGCGCGACGCTCACGACGGAGGCGATGCGGCGGATGAACGGCGCCGTCGACATCGACGGCCGCGAGCCTCGCGTCGTGGCGGCGGAGTTCTTGCGCTCGGAGAGCCTGCTGTAGCCTGCTGGTCCATGGATGAGACGATCCGGGTAGCGGTCTGCGACGACGCTCGGGCGGTCAAGTTCTTCCTCCGCCACGTGCTGGAGGAAGAGGGCGACATCGAGGTCGTATCGGCGACGAGCACGGGCCAGGAGGGGCTTGCGGACATCTCGCAGTGCAAGCCGCACGTCCTCCTGCTCGACCTCGTGCTGCCCGACGTCCCCGAGCCGGCCGTGCTCGTGCGCGAGATCCGCGAGCGCTCACCGGGAACGGCGATCGTCCTGATCTCCAACATGCCGCCCTTCAGCCTCGAGAAGGAGGCCAAGCGGCTGGACACCGACGGCTGGATGCCGAAGGCCGCCAAGCCCGAGCAGCTCCGCGACGCCGTCCGCCAGGCCGGCGCGAAGGCCGCCGCGTAGCAGCGGTCCCTAGACGTCGACCTCGCGCAGCCCGTGCGTGTCGACGTCGTAGACGAAGCCGCGGACGCGGTCGGTGTGCAGGACGAACGGCGAGCGGCGCACGCGCAGGATCGACTGGCGGACGTCGGCGTCGAGGTCGCTGAAGGACTCGATCGCGAACGCCGGCGCGACGCCGGTCGCCTCCTGCAGCTCCGCCCGGAAGCCGTCGTCGGTGAGCGTCTGCATGCCGCAGTCGGTGTGGTGGATGAGCATGACCTCGCGGGTGCCGAGGCGCCGCTGGGAGACCGCGAGCGAGCGGATGACGTCGTCGGTGATGACGCCGCCCGCGTTGCGCAGGATGTGCGCCTCGCCCTCCTCGAGGCCGAGCGCGGCGAAGACGTCCAGCCGGGAGTCCATGCACGTGACGATGACGAGCCGGCGGCTGGGCCGGACGTCGAGGTGCCGGGCCGGCAGCCCGGTGGCGAAGGCCTCGTTGTTGGCGACGAGCGCGTCGATGGCGTCCACCGGCGCCAGACTACGGATCGCCTCGCGCGATCGCGTGTCGCGGGAGCTGATCCGCGGCTCGGCAGACCGCTCCCGGCCGATCGACCAGTTTTCCATCCGACGGGTTGCGATCTGTGTAGCGTCAGTCGACCGCGGCAACCTGCGCGGCCGCGAGGTCAGATTTCACGATGCCATTGCACCGACTGCTGAAGCACCCCGGGGCGGTCGTCCTCGCGCTCGTGGCCGTGCTCGTCGCGGCGTCGGTCGCCGCCGGAAGCTCGTCGAGCGGCTCGGGCGGCGGAGGCTCGGTCGCCTTCCGCGAGACCGCCGAGGGCACCCGCGCGTTCAACCTGCCCGGCGAGCGCAGGACGACGCTCGGGCGCGTGCTGCGCGGCCCGGCCGAGTCCTTCCGGGTCCTGCGCGAGCTCGGGATCGAGCGCAGCGCCACGAAGCCGGTGAACTGGCGCCGCGAGAGCGCGATCGTCGTGCTGTCGGCCTACGTCCCGACCGGCGGCTACCGTGCGCGCGTGCAGCGGGTGGACGTCCACGGCCGAGAGGCGGTCGTCACCGCCCGCGTGCGCTACGAGGGCGGCGACTTCGCGACGCAGGCGCTCGAGCGGCCGTGGGTCGTCGTGGCCGTGAAGCGCTCGGCGCTGGCCGGCGTGCGCACCGACGTGCGCGTCAAGCTGCGATAGAGGCGCGAGTCGGGGGCCCAAGCCTGGATCCACCGATCCTCGCGGCGAATCCCAGCCGCCGATCACGGCCCAGCGCCGATCGGCGGCTTTCGAAGGGCTCGCCCTGCGGGTGCGCCGCCGATCGACCCTGGACCGCGCCGGCGACAGGGATTCATCCACGATCATCGGTGGATCCAGGCTAAGCGAGGATCGACGCGAACCAGTCGATCGACGTCTCCCGGTAGTGGCAGTTGGGGCGAAACATGAACGTCCGCTCGTGCGCCTCGAGCGTCCGCCCGTCGTCGCCGAAGCGCAGCACCCAGTTGGAGACCTGCTCCGTCGTGCTCCCGTTCTCCTGGGCGCAGTCGAAGCGGATCGGGGGAAACGACGCGTGCCACCCATCGGATCGCCGCACGAGCTTGGCTCTCGCGGGCGGCAGGTCGGCGTAGGTTCGCATGAGCACCAACGGGCAGTCGGGGCAGGCCTGGTCGATGCGCATGGCGCGCGTGATCTTCTCTCCCACGCGCCGGCCTCCGATCCCCCGGCGCGACGTGTACGTGCCGACCGCCTCCCAGACTCCCAGGCGCGGTTCGGTGGATCCGCCGTCGGCGAAGCTCTGCGTCGGGCTCATCCGGGCGCTGTCCGGAATCGCCGGCCACAGCACGGCGGACAGGAGGACCATGACGAGAAACCCGGTGGCCGCCAGGCCAAGCAGGATCGCGGCGATCCGTGTCCAGGACATTCGGGTCTCCCCGCGCTAACGGCTCGGCATCGGCGGCGGGATGCTGTTGGGCCGCTGTGGGTTGACGACCGGGATCGGCTGTGCGAGCTGGACCTCCGCCGAGGAGGCCGCCGGCGGGCCGCCGGAGCCGACGCGGGCCGCGCGGTTCTCCTGCCGGGCGGTCACCGCGCGGACGACGAGCACGGCAAGCACGGCGGCGACGATGAGTCCGCCGTCGGCGATCATCGAGATCTCGCCGGCGCTCGCGCGATCGGGCAGGGAGTCCGCGTTGAGGACCATGCGGCCGGCGACGTTCGACACGAGCGAGGCGAGTAGGAATACGAGCCACCAACCGTGCAGGAGGCCCGGCACGGCGGCATCCTGCCAGCCGCGCACCTCGCCGGCGGGCAGCTCGGGATCGCTCGCGCGCCAGATGTCGTCCATGAGGTGCTTCGGGCGGATGAGGTTCAGAAACGGGATGAACCAGACCCCGATCGACCAGCCCTTCTTCGCGCGCAGATCGCGGGCGCCGAGGCGCTCGATGTTGACGTACGCGCGAAAGAACCAGGCGAGAAACGCGATCGCGGTCACGACGAACGCCGCGAGCGAGAGCCCGGCGACCATCGACGTCCGGTCATCGGCGGCCTGCGCCTCGGCCTCCCCGATGAGCTGCCCGGCGAGGACCTGGTCGAGCAACGACTGCGTGTCGAGCTCGTAGAGGATCGACAGGACGCTGATGAGCGCCGACGCGACGAGGAGCGCGACGACGACGTTCGCGCGACCGCGAAGCTGAAGGAACGGCGTGGGGGAGGTCATGGCGATTGGTGTCGACCGCCACACCCCCAGCCTGAAGCCGCATTCACCGAAATGGACCGAATGTGACGGTGAAATCGTCAGATGTCGGCGACCGCGACGTGGCGGTCGGGGCCGACCGTCAGCGCGCGCCTGCCGGCGAGCAGCTCCAGCAGCTCGTTGCCGACGACCTCGCGGCGCCAGCCCTGGAGCGTGCGGACCTCGGGCTGCGGCGAGCCGTCGCGCATCGCGAGCACGATCGCCTGGAGGTCGGCGCGCGCGGCGATGAGCTCGTAGGCCAGCTCCTCCTCGAGCGCGCGCGTGCGAACGAGCGCCTCCGCCAGCGAGATGACGGGGGCGTCCAGCGCGCTGGGCTGCGCCGGGCGCTCGCCCTCGACGGGGATCGGCCCGCGCCCGCGCCCGCGCTCGACGACCTCGAGGATCGCCTTGCCGCGGCGTCGCAGCGTCGCCTCGTTGATCCCGCGGATCTGCTCGAGCTGGGGCATCTGGCTCGGGCGCCGCTTGGCGACCTCGACGAGCGCGGCGTCGCTGAGGACCGCCGGGATCGGCCGGTCCTGCGTGCGCGCCGTCTCCTCGCGCCACTCCACGAGCTCGCGGGCGATCGCGCGGAGCTTCGGATCGAGCGAGTTGATCCGCGGCAGGCGCCCGAAGATGACGTCGGGGTCGCGCTCGTCGGTCGCGAGCGCGAGCACGCGGCACTCCTCGCGCGCCCACTCCAGCCGCCCGCGCGCCTCCAGGCGCCCCTGCAGCTCGGTCGTCGCCTGGAGGATGTGGCGGACGTCGTCGCGGGCGTAGTCGATCTGCTCGTCGCTCAGCGGCCGCGCATCCCAGCGGGTGAAGCTCGCGCTCTTGCTCAGGCGCACGTCGAGGAGCTCGTGCAGCAGCGCCTCGTAGCCGAGCTGCGCCCGCAGGCCCGCGAAGCCGGCGGCGAGCTGGGTGTCGAAGAGGTTCGTGATGTCGGTGGCCCAGACGCGGCGCAGCAGCGCGACGTCCTGGCGGCCGGCGTGCATGACGATCTCGACGGCGGGATCGGCGAGCGCCTCCGCGAGCGGCGCCGGGTCGACGGACTCGTCGAGCGGGTCGATGACCTCGATGCGCACGCCGTCATCGGTCTCGACGGCGACCTGCACGAGGCACAGCAGCGTGCGGTAGCGGCCCTCGCCCATGAACTCCGTGTCGATGCCCAGGCGCCCGCTCGCGCGCGCGAGCTCGGCGAGCTCGGCGACGTCGCTGCCGGCGGCCAGGTAGCTCACGGCGTGCGCGACCGGACGCGGCGGGTGCTAGCCGCCACGATTGTGCCGGTCTACCTCGTTGAGGTAGAGCTGGCGCAGCAGCCAGATCGTGCACGCGCCGACGATGACGACGAGCGCGTAGCCGATGCCGGTGATGCTGGGGTTCAAGGCGAAGGCGAGGATCGCGACGATGCCGACGACCACGAGGACGGCGGTGTTGCCCATCACGCGGCGAGCACCGTCGGCTCGCGCGGGAGCCGGTCGGGATCGAAGCGGGCCAGCAGCTCGTCGAGGGACGGCTGCTCGCCGGGTGCCGCGAGGCCGACGGAGGCGGCGAGCTGCGAGCGGACCTCCAGCGGCGACTGGCCGGCCGCGGCGCGGTCGGCGAGCGTCACGGCGCCGTGACGCTTGGCGAGGCGCACGCCGTCGGGACCGAGCACGAGCGGGACGTGCGCGTGCGTCACGGCGGGGCCGCCGAGCAGCGCACGGACGTGCAGCTGGCGCGGCGTCGTCTCGAGGAGGTCCGCTCCGCGCACGACCTCCTCGATCCCTTGGGCTGTGTCGTCCACGACCACGGCGAGATTGTATGCGGCCGCGCCGTCGTTGCGCCGTACGACGAGGTCGTCGACCGCGGCGGAGTGCTCCCCGAGCAGCCGATCGGTGAACGAGACGACGGCCTCGCCGGCGCGCAGACGCAGCGCCGGCGGGCGTCCCGCGCGCTCGCGCTCGGCCCGCTCGGACGCGGTCAGCGCGCGGCAGGTCCCGGGGTAGCTGCCCTCCGGCAGCGCCCCGTGCGGGGCCGACGCCGCCTGGCGGATCTCGGCGCGCGTGCAGTAGCACGGGTACAGCAGGCCGCCGGCGTCGAGCCGGGCGATCGCGTCCTCGTAGAGCCCGCCGCGCTCGGACTGGCGAACGACCGGGCCGTCCCAGTCGAGGCCGAGCGCGGCGAGGTCCTCGAGCTGGGTCTCGGCGAGCCCCGGGCGCACGCGCGAGGCGTCGAGGTCGTCGACGCGCATGACGAACGCCGCGTCCTGGGAGCGGGCGAACAGCCACGCGAGCAGCGCGGTGCGCAGGTTGCCGAGGTGCAGCGTCCCCGTCGGCGAGGGGGCGTAGCGGCCGGTTGCGCCGGTCGGCGTCAGCGTGCGCGGGCGCTCTGGCGCTCGCTGGCGCTCGTGGCGTCGCCGAGCGGCAGGACGTTGACCGTCGGATGCTCGCCGGTGCGAAGCTCGACGACGGCACCGCCGGTGGCCGCGAGCTGCTCGCTGACCCGGCGGCCGACGATCGCGCGCTCCGCGCGGCCCACGCCGGCGGCGGCGAGGAAGCCGTCGACGTCCGGTCCCTCGGTGTCGAGGACGTCGAGCTTGAGCTGCTCGATCCGCGACGCCGGAGCCGTGGCACCGGGCGCGGCGTGCAGGACGACGGCCGCGAGGTCGTCGGGCACGCGGTCGGCGCGCTGGACGACGAGGTCGAGCAGCTCCTTGGCGGTCGCCTCCGGGCCGAGATCGGCAAGCCATTGCGCCAGGCGCTCGCCGCCCAGCGGCTCGCCGTCGATGCGCGCCTCGAGCAGGCCGTCGGAGTAGACGGCGACGGTCGTGCCCTCCGGCATCGGCAGCACCGTCTGGCGCTGGCCGGTCGGGAAGCCGACGCCGATCGGGGGCGCCGAGGAGGCCGTGAGCGGCGCGTGTGCCGACGGGCCGAGGACGAGGGGCGGCGGGTGGCCGGCGCTCGCGTAGGTCAGCGTCCCGGTGGCCGGATCGTGGATCGCGGCCAGGACCGTCGCGAAGTCGTCGGCGAGGCGGCCGTCGAGCGAGCGCCCGGCGATCGAGATCGCCTCACGCGGGGAGAGGCCGGCCTCGAGGTGCGCCCGGACGCTGAAGCGGACGAGCGTCGTCTTGGCGAGCGCCTGGCGGCCGTGGCCGGAGACGTCGCCGAGCAGCAGGCCGACCTGGCCGTCGGGCAGCGCGAAGGCGTCGTAGAAGTCGCCGCCGGCGCCGGGGCCGTCGGCCGGGCGGTAGGCGACCGTCGTCAGCAGCGCGCCCATCCGCGACGGGACGGCGGGCAGCAGCGCCGCCTGGAGCAGGCCGATGTCCTCCATGAGCTTCGCGCGCTGGCGCTCGAGGCGGCGGGTGCGGGCGGCCGCGAGGATCGAGTTGGCGCCGAGCGCCAGGACGAGCGCGCCGAGGATCGCGAGCGCGAGCCAGACCCAGCCCGGAACGACCTCCGTGACGAGGTTGCGCAGCGCGCCGGCGATCGTGCCGGGGTCGTCGAGCGGCTCGACGGAACCGCCGGTGGCGGGCGGACGCGACGTCGCGACGCCGTCGATCTCGCGGACGCCGACGCCGAGGAGCGCGGCCGCGGCGGGCGTGTTGAGCGGCTCGCTCAGCGGGGTCGCCGGGCCCGCGCCACCGGTCGTCGAGTCGGTGGTGAGGGTCGGGGCGCTGCCGTTGGCGGCGCCGGCGGGGTTGGCCTGCGCCTGGCCTGCGTCGGCGCTCGGCAGAGGTCGTGCCGTTCTGTCCGGTGGCGGAGGTGGCGCCGTCGGCGGGCGGGGTGACGACGGGAGCGACCGGGTCGCCCGCGGTCGGCGGAGCGAGCGCCGCGACGTCGGCGGTCTGCGCGGCCGGCTGCGACGTCACGACGACGGCGGGCGCGGCCTGGATCGTCTCGCGGTCGGCCGGACCGACGGCGTTCTCGGGCGCGGGCGCCGAGGGCCGTGCGGCCTCGGCGGCGTTGGGTGTGCGCGCGGGCTGCTCCTCGACGGCCGCGGCCGGCGGCGGCGGTGGCGGAGCGGTAGGTGCCTCCGCGGTCGGCGGCGTCGGCGCCGTCATCGGCGGGGACGAGCCGGTGTCGCCGTCCTCGGCTCCGGCCGTGGGGCCGGGCACGGGAACCGGCGGCGGGTCGGGCGTCGGCGTGGGCGTGGGCGGGGCGACGGGGTCGGCGGCCGGTGCGGCGCCCGCGGCCGCTGCCGGCGGCGCCGGCGCCTCGGCCTGACGCGTCGCGCGCCGGTTGCTGGACGCCTTCGCCTTCGCCTTGCTCTTGACGGCCTTGACCGCCGCGCGCGGGGCTGACGTCGCGGACTGCGGCAGCCTGGCTGCCCTTGGCCTTGGCCTTGTTGTCGCGCCCGAGCGCGGGTTGCACGGCGAGCGCGGCGACGAGCACCACGCACGCAAGCATCTCGACGAGGGAGCGTCGCCGGTGTGATCTCACGGCGTTACGTGCTCCATGACGAGCGTGATCGAGTCCCGTTGGCATCCTTACCCTCCGGCATGTCCGCATTGTGCCGATGCTCCAGCCGCAAGTCCAGCGGCCGCGAAGAGACTTCTAGCACGAACAACCTGCACATTGGAGAAATGTCCATGCGCGAACACGCAGCCGGACGAATCGGGGGCGCTGGTAGCGTGGCACGCCGCATGGCGACCGCCGAGGAACCCGCGTCAGCCGCACCCGCTCCCTGCCCGCCGTGCAAGGGAAAAGGCCAGGTGATCTCGCAGCTCGGGGGCACGACGACGCAGGTCGTCTGCCCGTGGTGCGAGGGCGGAGGAGTGCAGATCCCCGGGCATGACGCCCAGGCCGCGCGCCGCGCGCGCGACGCGTCCGCGTAGCGCGCGCATCCAACAGCCGTCCACCGCGGGTGCACCCCGCCGCCGGTGCGACGACAACTGCATCGAGGGCGCGGCATGGCGTTCTGGACATTCGTCCAAAACCCCTCCAGATCCTTCTGCCCGGCGCGGGCCCGACCCGATGAGCGCCTTGTGCATCAGCCACGAACGGCGCGAAGCCAGGCCTGCACATCCTTGTCATCTGGATCCTGGAGGGATCTCATGCTGCAGAACCTGCGCAACCGCGCTTCGGACGAGTCGGGCTTCACGCTCATCGAGCTTCTGGTCGTCGTCCTGATCATCGGCATCCTGGCCGCGATCGCCCTTCCGACGTTCCTCGGCCAGCGCGCCAAGGCGCAGGACTCGTCCGCGAAGTCCGACGCTCGTAACGCCGTCTCCCAGATGGAGTCCTGCCTCGTCGACGACGACGTTCGCCGACGTGCGCCGCCAGCACCGAGGTCACGGCGTTCGCCGACGTCGTGAGCGGCACCGCCGACAGCTACACCGTCGACGGCGAACTCCGGCGACGCGGCGAACACGTTCACGATCACGAAGGCCGGCTCGGGCGTCTTCACCCGCAGCTGCACGACCGCCGGCGAGCGGCGGCTGCCCGACCGGCAGCTCCTGGTAGTCCACAGCCGCACCGCAGTCACGACGCACAAGGGCGGGCCTTCGGGCCCGCCCTTCGTCGTTTCGGGAGCAGCGACGTGTCCGACGGACGAGCCATTCGTCCACGAACGCCGCGATCTGCTCAGGGTCGCGCCGGCGCCGTCCGATGAGCGCGCTGTGCACCAGCCGATGACGGCGCGAAGCCGGGCCTGCACATCCTTGTCACTGGATTCCTGGAGGGATCTCATGCTGCAGAACCTGCGCAACCGCGCTTCGGACGAGTCGGGCTTCACGCTCATCGAGCTTCTGGTCGTCGTCCTGATCATCGGCATCCTGGCCGCGATCGCCCTTCCGACGTTCCTCGGCCAGCGCGCCAAGGCGCAGGACTCGTCCGCGAAGTCCGACGCTCGCAACGCCGTCTCCCAGATGGAGTCCTGCCTCGTCGACGACGACGTTCGCCAACTGCTCCGGCCAGCACCGAGGTCGACGGCGTTCGCCGTCGTGATCTCGGGGAACGCCAACTCCTACACCGTCGAGGCGGACGTCGGCGACGGGCGAACAAGTTCCGCATCACGAAGGCCGGCTCGGGCGTCTTCACCCGCAGCTGCGACACCGCCGGCGAGCGGCGGCTGCCCGACCGGCAGCTCCTGGTAGTCCCAAGCCGCACGCATCACGGCGCACAAGGGCGGGCCTCCGGGCCCGCCCTTCGTCGTTCCGGGAGGCCGGACCCAACCCTCGATCGGACGTTAGTCCACAGGTCCGCCGATCCTCACGCGCGCGCCGCGCGCGGCCGACAAGGCTGTTGATGCACCACCGCGCACCTTCGCCCGAGGCCGGCTTCTCGCTCGTCGAGCTGCTCGTCGCGATCTTCGTCCTGCTCGTCGGCGTGCTCGGAACCGTCGCGCTGGTGGACGGCGCGAACCGGACCACGAGCGAGAACCGCTCGCGCGAGGCCGCGACGAACATCACGCGCGAGATGATCGAGGACGCGCGCTCGATCCCGTACGGCTCGCTCGACGCCGCCTCGATCGCCTCGCGGCTCGCGACGATGTCCAACGGCACGGTCCAGGCGGACGGCACCGTCGCCTACGTGCGCCGCGGCGTCACGTACACCGCGACGCCGTCGCTCTGCTACTTCGACGATCCCAAGGACGGCTACGGCAGCCACGCCGGGGCGTCGTACTGCAACTCCGAGACGGGCACGACCGACACGTTCCCGCTGGACTACAAGCGCTTCACGATCGTCACGACGTGGTCGGGCCCGCGCGGCAGCGGCACGTCGCGCCAGTCCGCCGTCATCAACGATCCCGGCAGCTCCTTCGCTCCCCAGATCACCGCGTTCGCGATGACCGCCCCGACGTCGTGCACCGGCAACCCCGCGTGCTCGCAGATCGACATCGCCGCGACCTCCTCGGCGACCTTCAGCGTCTCCACGTCCGCGCCGGCGGCGAAGGTCACCTGGTACGTCGACGACACGAAGATGGGCACGGCGAGCGGCAGCGCCACCGGGCCATGGACGTTCACGTGGCCGCTGGCGACCGTCGCCACCGGGTCGCACACCGATCAGCGTCCGCGCGAGCTCCGGCAAGGACGGCGCGGTGCGCAACATCGTCGTCCCGGTCCGCGAGTCGCCGATCTCCGCGCCGACCAACCCCTTCGGCGGCACGAACGCAGCTCTGGTCGAACACCGTCGAGCTCAGCTGGACCCCGTTCCCCTCGAGCGTGCTCGGCTACGAGGTCGACCGGCTCGTGGGCGGGACATGGTCGGCGGTGACGTGCTACGACGACAAGGGCGCAGACGGCGTCGCGCGCACGACCGCCTCGACCTGCATGGACAAGGCCGCGAGCGGCGCGACGCAGTACCGGATCTTCACGGTCTACTCCGCGGCCGGCACGCCCAGGCGAACGAACAGCTCCGCGAACGTCACGATCGCCACCAACCAGCGCCCGTGCCCGCCCGCGAGCGTCACGATGACCAACGGCAACCCGAAGACGCTGACGTGGACGGCGGTCTCGAGCTCGGGCGTTCCCAGCTGCGACACGATCGCGCGTCAGGTTCTTCCGCGTCTACCGGCGCGAGCACAACGGCAATCTCGCCGCCGGCACCCTGCCAAACGGGCACGAGCGAGCGGGTGTTCAAGACCTCGGGCGCGAACGTCCTGCAGTGGCTCGACGGCGCTCGCACCTCACAGAGCAACTACTGGGTCACGGCCGTCGACGACCACAACGCCGAGTCGCTCGCCGTCGGGCCGGTGAAGTGATGCGCTCACGCCTCGCCGGACGAGGGCGGCTTCACGCTCATCGAGCTGCTCATCGTCTCGTTCATGTTCCTGCTGATCCTCGGCGCATCGCTGACGACCTTCGACCGCTTCCAGGCCAACGCACGGCTCTCCGAGCAGCGCAACGACGCCTCCGAGGAGGCCCGGCGGATGGCCGACTCGCTGGCGCGCGACCTGCGCAACCTCGCCGACCCGACGACCGAGGCGCTGTCGATCGAGCGCAACATGCCCCAGGACCTCGTCTTCCGCTCCGTCGATCCGGAGGCGACCGGCACCGACGCCAACCGCGTCGGGGTGCGCCGCGTGCGCTACTGCCTCGACGCCCCGACCGGCTACGTCTGGCGGTCGACGCAGACGTGGACGACGCTCGCGTCGCCGGGGGTGCCCGACACCGGCGCCTGCGGTGCGACCGATGCCTGGGCGGGGACCTGCGTCGCCGGCAGCACCTGCGAGCGCAAGGTCGTCGCCCAGTTCGTCACGAACGCCCGGCCGGCCACGCCGCGCCCGCTCTTCATCTACAACAACACGACCGCCGACGCGGTCACGTACATCCGCGTCCACGTCGACGTCGACGTCAACGCCGCCGACCGTCGGGCCGGGCGAGCTCGACATCGACAGCGGCGTGACGCTGCGCAACCAGAACCGCCGGCCGGTCGCCGTCCTCGACCCGCCCGTGCGCTCGGGCGGCAACGACTTCGTCCTCAACGCGTCGGCCTCCTCCGATCCCGAGGGGGCGCTGCTGACGTACGAGTTCCTCAAGACGACCGCCGGCGGCGAGGAGCTCCCTCGGAACCCCGCAGATCTCGCCGTCGCTGACGACGACGCTCGCCGACGGCGACGTCGTGCGGGTCCGGGTCCAGGACCCCGGCCGCCTGAGCGCCGACTCCGACTCCTACACAGTGAGCACGCCATGATCGCCGCCCGCACCCGCTCCGAGGACGGCTACGCGCTCGTCACCGCGATGATCGTCATGGGCCTCATGCTGAGCATGGGCCTCGCGATCTTCGCCTACAGCGACGGCCAGACCCGCCAGACGCACACCGAGCGCATCCGCGAGTCGTCCTTCAACCTCGCCGAGCGCGCGCTCGAGCAGCAGACGTTCAAGCTCTCGCGCTCCTGGGCCGGCGCGCCGGCGACGGCGTATCCGGCCGCCTGCGCGCCCGCCAGCGCGACCGACGTGTGCCCGAACAGCACCCAGCTCATCAGCGGCGGCGACGCGCCGGACGCGACCGCCGAGACGACCTGGACGACGATCGTCCGCGACAACGGCGACACCGACCCCGCAACCGATGACACCGGGGAGAACTTCTACTCGCCGGCGCTCGTCGACGGCCGGCCGAGCTGGGACGCCAACAAGGACGGCGTGCTGTGGGTGAAGGCCACCGCGGTGGTCCGCGACAGGCCGCGCACGCTCGTCGCGAAGGTCAAGGTCGAGTCGATCACGCTGCCGTTCCCGAAGGCGTCGATCACGGCGAACACGATCTACCTCTCCAACAACGGCAACAAGCAGATCATCGACACCAACGGCCCCAACGACGGCGACGTCGGCCCGGTCCTGCTGCGCTGCCCGACGTCGGCCGATCCGACCGACTGCATCATCAGCAACGGCGGCCAGGACTACGACGTGTCATCCGATCCGCGCATCTCGCCACCGGGCTTCGGCCGCCCCGCCGCCGACACCGTCGTGGACGTCGAGACGATCGCGCTGCTCAAGGACACCGCCACGGCCAACGGGACCGTCTACGCCAGCTGCCCGACCGACGCCCAGCTCACCGGCGAGGTCGTCTACATCCAGCAGGTCCCCGCGAGCGGCTGCGCGTACACGATCAACGGGTCGATCAACAGCCCGGAGAGCCCCGGCATCATCGTCGTCGAGCAGAGCCTCGGCCGCTTCGAGCTGCGCGGCAACCTGTATCTCTACGGGCTGCTGTACATGATGAACAGCGGGGGTGCTCCGCCGGCCGACAAGATCATCGTCGACCTCGACGGCACGATCACGATCAGCGGCTCGATCGCGATCGACGGCGACGGCGCGCTGCGGGCGGGCGCCAGCGGCGCCGGCGGCCAGGGCGAGGCCAACATCACGTTCGACAACTCCCTGTTCGGCCAGCTCAAGGCCTACGGCACCGCCGGCATCCTGCAGAACAGCTGGCGCGAGATCCGCGAGTAACAGGCGTCAAGTCGGCCGCCGCTGCGGCCGATAGGAGCGACACAGGCACCGCCTGTCCGTTCCCCCCGAGAATGAAGGACCGTGTCAATGCCCCTCGTCCTCCTGCCGGCCGCCGCCTTCGGGCTCATCATCGGGTCGTTCCTCAACGTCGTGGCGTTCCGCCTGCCGGCTCGCGCGTCGCTCTCGACGCCCGGCTCGCACTGCCCGTCGTGTGAGACGCCGATCAAGCCCTACGACAACATCCCGCTGCTGTCGTGGCTGCTGCTGCGAGGGCGCTGCCGTTCGTGCTCGGAGCCGATCGCCGCGCGCTACCCGCTCGTCGAGGCCGTCACGGCCCTGCTCTTCGCCGCGGTCGTCGCCGTGCACCTCAACAGCACGGCCGACCTCGTCCTCGGCCTCGTGCTCGTCGCCTTCCTCGTGCCGATCGCGCTCATCGACTACGACCACCAGCTCATCCCGAACCGGCTGACGCTGCCGGCGGCGATCCTCGCGATCGTGCTCGGCACGGCGCTGGATCCGGGCGGAGAGGTCGAGCGGCTCATCGCCGGCGCCGTCGCCGCCCTCGTGCTCGGCCTCCCGTCGCTGCTGCATCCGTCGGGCATGGGGATGGGCGATGCCAAGCTCGTCGGCGTCCTCGGCCTCTTCCTCGGCGCGAGCGTCGCACCCGCGTTCTTCGTCGCGTTCCTCGTCGGGACGATCGGCGGCGTCGCGATCATGATGCGCAAGGGCATGATGCAGGGGCGCAAGACGAAGGTCCCCTTCGGGCCCTTCCTCGCCCTCGGCGGCGTCGTCGGCATCCTCGCCGGCAACGAGCTCGTCCAGCTCTACCTGGGCGCCTTCTAGCCCCACGTCGCGACGGCGCCCAGGCCGGTCTGGACGTTCAGACCATCTTGGGCCCATCCGCTGAGAACACCTCTTCCACCTGCCGATTCCAGCCTCGCATGGGACGCTCACGAACCACTTCTTCAGTCGGACTCACCATCGAGCCCGGGCGCATCGCCGCGGCCCAGGCTTCCGTCAACGGGTCGATCGTCATCCAGGACGGGGGACGCGCCGAGCTCGAGCCCGGCATCGTCCGCGACGGCGAGGTCGCCGATCGCGACGCCCTGGCCGACGCGCTGCGGACCCTCTGGCGCGACCACTCGGACCTCGACAAGCGGGTGCGCATCGGCGTCGCCAACGCGCGCATCGTCGTGCGGACGCTGTACCTCCCGCCGATCCCGGACGCCAAGCAGCTCGCCACGGCGGTGCGCTTCCAGGCCAAGGACGAGATCCCGATGCCGCTCGAGGACGCGGTCCTCGACTTCCACGATGTCGGCGTCGTCGAGACGCCGGACGGTCCGCGCCAGCGCATCGTCCTCGTGGCCGCACGCCGGGACATGATCACCGACATGCTGACCGCCGCTCGCGCGGCGGGCCTGAAGCCGATCGGCATCGACCTCTCGGCATTCGGCATGGTCCGCGCGCTGCGCCGCGCCGGCGACGGCGTCGCGGCCGGAGCTCTACGTCTCCGTCGGCGGCCTGACGAACCTCGCGGTCTCCGACGGCGGGATCTGCAACTTCACCCGCGTCGCGGGCAGCGGCCTGGAGAGCCTCGCCGTCGAGCTCGCCGAGCGCCGCGAGCTGACGCTCGAGCACGCCCGCATGTGGCTGCACCACGTCGGCCTCGACGCGCCGCTCGCCGAGATCGACGGCGACGAGAAGATCGTCGCCGACGCCCGCAACGTCCTCACGAACGGCGTGCGCCGCATCGCCGCCGAGGTGCGCGGGTCGCTGGACTTCCATCAGGGCCAGGTCGACGACGGCTCGGGAGTCGAGCACGTCGTGCTCACCGGTCCCGCCGTCGCGGTCACCGGCTTCGGGCCGGCCCTCGAGGCCGAGCTCGGGCTCGAGGTGCAGGAGCGCGTCGTCGCCGGCGCCAACGGCGTGAAGCTCGATCCGCTCGACGCCGCCTGCCTCAGCGTCCCCGCCGGACTCGCCGTCGAACGGAGCCCGATCGCATGAAGGCCGTCAACCTCATCCCGCAGGACACCCGCAAGGCCGGGCGCACCGGCAAGGCGGTCTCCGTCCGCGCGTCGGGCGCGCACGTCGTGCTCGCGGTCCTCGCGCTCGCCGTCCTCATGGCCGGCAGCTGGGCCCTCACCGGCAAGCAGCTGTCCGAGAAGAAGACCGACCTCGCGGTCGTCGAGCAGGAGGCCGTGGCCGCCGAGGCCAAGGTCGCCGAGCTCGCGCCGTACAAGGAGTTCGCCGCGCTGAGCAGCTCGCGCCAGGAGACGATCAAGCAGCTCGTCACCGGCCGCTTCGACTGGTCCGCCGGTCTGCGCGAGGTCGCTCGCGTCGTCCCGAAGGACGTCGCCCTGACGTCGCTCACCGGCACAGCTTCTCCGGGCTCGGAGGTCCAGGGCGGCAGCGCGGGCGAACTGCGCGGCGCGCTGCCCAACCCGGCCATCACCCTCGGCGGCTGCGCGAAGACCCAGGGTCACGTCGGCCGGCTGCTCGCCCGCCTGCGTGCGATCGACGGCGTCGAGCGCGTGACGCTCGCGAAGTCCGAGAAGTCCGACAGCGCGGCGCCGAGCGAGTCCGATTGCCGGCGCAACGACCGGATGCCGCTGTTCGAGCTCACCGTCTTCTTCAAGCCGCAGCCCGGGCATCGTGCCGGCGGTTGCAGCGACGACCACGAACACCGGCGCGCCCGCGCCGGCCACAGCTTCTACCGGAGGTGCCAAGTGAAGGCCCAGGGGCGCATGCTCGTCTTCGTGCTCGCGGGCGTCGCGGTGCTCGCCGGGTTCTGGTTCACGGTGCTCGCACCGAAGCGGGCCGACACCGCGGCCATGAGCGACCAGATCGCTCAGGCCGAGCTGCGCCGTGACGCGGCCGTCACCGCGGCGGCGTCCGCCGAGCAGGCTCGCCGCGACTACCAGCGCGACTACGCGACGGTGGCCCGGCTCGGCAAGGCGGTTCCGGGCGACGACGACGTCGCGTCGCTCGTCTTCCAGCTCGAGTCCGTCGCGAACGACAACAAGATCGACTTCCGCTCGGTGAAGCTCAGCGGCGGCTCGGCGGCGCCCGCCGCGCCGGCGCCGGCCGATCCGGCCGCGACCGAGACACGACACCGAGAAGGACGAGACCGCCCCGGCGGCGACGCCGACCGCGGTCGTCTCACAGGCGCCTCCCGGCGCCGTCGTCGGCACGGCCGGGCTGCTGACGCTGCCCTTCACGTTCACCTTCGACGGCGGCTACCTGCCGACGCAGCGGATGCTCGGCGCGATCGACCGCCTCGCCGACGTCACCGACGGCGGCATCTCCGTCCGCGGGCGCCTGCTGACCGTCGACGGGTTCTCGCTGACGCAGGGCCTCGACGGCTTCCCGAAGGTCAAGGCCCAGGTCAGCGCGACGGCGTACATCGTGCCCGCCGACCAGGGCGCCACCGGCGGCGCGACGCCGCAGGGCCCGGCCGGGACGACCGGCACGGGCGCCACCGACACGACCGCTTCGATCCAGGGGATCCGTCCATGAACGACAGGCTGCTGACCCCGTTGCGCGCTGCTGCGCGCGATCTCATCGACAAGCGCCTGTGGCCGGTCGCGCTGGCGCTGCTCGTCGCAGTCGTCGCGGTGCCGGTCTTCATCGGCTCCTCGGCAAGCGAGGCGCCCGCGCCCGCACCGGTCCTGCCGGCGGCCAAGCCCGCCACCTCGGCGCCGAAGTCCGCGATCACGGTGGCCGACACCGCGGTCGTCGGGCACAGCCGCCCGGGCGCCGTGAGCGACCCGTTCTTCGATCCGCCCAGCCCCGACAACACCTCCGGTGGCGCGTCGACGGCCACGGCCGCCGGCAGCGCGAATGCCGCCACGCCGTCGCAGAGCGGGACGCAGTCCGGCTCGACGACGAAGACGACCACGACGACGACGTCACCGAGCCCGACGACGAACACGCCGTCGCCGGCGACGAAGCCCGACCCGGTCGACACGACCCTCCTGCGGACGGTCTTCCGCACGCGACTGAGCTTCGGCGAGACCGCCGGCAGCCCGGTCGGCGGCGTGTCGCGCCTCGAGGCGCTCGGCGGCGACGCCAACCCCGCGCTGCTGTACCTCGGCACGACGTGGGGCGGCGGCTACGCCGTCTTCCTGCTCGGGCCCGACGCCCTCTCGCAGGGCGACGCCGAGTGCGCCGAGACGAGCTGCCGCGTCATCGCCATGAAGCAGGGCGACACGCAGATCGTCGGCGTCCGCGACGAGGACGGCACGGCTCGCCAGTACACGGTGAAGATCGACGACATCACGCGCCGCGTCACCGACACGGTCGCCGCCGCCGACAAGCTGCGCGCCCGCGAGGATGCGGACGGCCGCGACGTCCTGCGCAAGATGATCCTCGACAAGCCGACCGCCGCCGCGATCGGGCAGTTCGCCTACGACCGCGCCACCGGCGCCGTCGTGGCCCGCAGCGACGCCTAGCACCGAGGAGCGGTCGCGTGTCTTCAGATTGGGGTGGCCCGAAGCAACAGCGATGGGAGGCTGCCGGGTGCAGATCAATGGAGTCGCACACGTGGTGTTTAGGGTGAATTGCTATGAAGAGCGCATCAGCTTCAAGGTCGCCCGGACGCGGCGAGCTGATCGCTGCAGCGGACGGTAGGCATCGCGGCGGTGCTCGATGCGGAGCACGATGACCTCGCGACCCGGGCGTACGCCGCGTCGGCCTCGCGGATGGTCCTCGTCCGGGCGTCCCACGTGCAGCGACGCAGCGGCGCGTGCATGCCCCGTCCATAGACTCACGGGCCGTCATGGCCCTCCGCCTCATCACCGCCGGCGAGTCGCACGGCCCCGGTCTCACGTGCATCGTCGAGGGCCTGCCCGCGGGGCTGGCGCTCGACGAGGACATCCTCAACCGCGACATGGCCCGGCGCCAGCTCGGCCATGGCCGCGGCGGGCGGATGAAGATCGAGCGCGACCGCGCGGAGGTCACGGCGGGCGTGCGCCACGGGCTGACGCTCGGCAGCCCGATCGCGCTGCAGATCGCCAATCGCGACTTCGCCAACTGGGAGGAGCGGATGAACCCGTGGCCGGTCGAGGCCGAGGTCGCCGAGGTCCACCTCCCGCGCCCGGGCCACGCCGACCTCGTCGGCACCCAGAAGTACAAGTTCGCCGACGTCCGCAACGTGCTCGAGCGCGCGAGCGCCCGCGAGACCGCGGCGCGCGTCGCCGGCGGCGCGCTGGCGCGCTCGTTCCTGCGGGCGCTCGGCGTCGAGATCCGCTCGCACGTCGTGCAGATCGGCAGCGTCCGCGCGCCGGAGCGCGACACGCCGCTGACGGTCGGGGATTTCGACGGCGTCGACGACGATCCGGTCCGCTGCCTGGACCGCGAGACCAGCCGGGCGATGGTCGCCCACATCAACGTCCAGCGGAAGGCCAACGAGTCGCTGGGCGGCGTCTTCGAGGTCGTCGCGTTCGGGTGCATGCCGGGGCTCGGCTCGCACGTCTCCTGGGAGGAGCGCCTCGACGGCCGCCTCGCGGGCGCGCTCGCGTCGATCCAGGCGATCAAGGGCGTCGGTCTCGGCGAGGGCTTCGGCCTCGCGGGCAAGCCGGGCTCGGAGGCCCACGACGAGCTCTTCTACGACGAGGCGCGCGGCTACTACCGCGAGTCCAACCACGCCGGCGGCCTCGAGGGCGGCATGACGAACGGCGAGCCGCTCGTCGCGCGCGCGGCGATGAAGCCGCTGCCGACGCTGACGAAGCCGCTGCGCTCCGTGGACATCGCGACGAAGGAGCCCGCGCAGGCGCTGCGCGAGCGCACCGACTCCTGCACGGTCCCGGCGGCGGGCGTCGTCGGGGAGGCGATGGTCGCGTTCGTGCTCGCCGACGCCTACCGGGCGAAGTTCGGCGGCGACCACATCGACGACGTCGTCGCCGCGGTGGCGGACTACCGCGAGCGGATTCAGTGGCGCTCGTCTTCGTAGGGTTCATGGGGGCCGGGAAGTCGTCGGCGTTCGACGACCTCCTCGACACCGACGTGCTCATGGAGGAGCAGCTCGGGATGACGATCGCGCAGTTCTTCGCGGTCCACGGCGAGCGGCGCTTCCGCGGCCATGAGGAGGAGGTCGTCCTGCGCGCGCTGCGCTCGGGCGCGCCGGGCATCTCGCTCGGCGGCGGCGCGGTCCTCTCCGAGCGCGTGCGCAACGCGCTGCGCGACCACACCGTCGTCTGGATGGACGTCAGCGACGAGACGGCGTGGGCCCGCGCGGCCGGTGACGACCGGCCGCTGGCGCGCGACCGCGAGGCGTTCGCGGCGCTCCATGCCGAGCGCCGGCCGCTGTACGAGTCCATCGCGGATGCGTTCTTGCCCGAGGGCGACCGGCTCGTCCGGCGCGCGCTGCCGGCGCTCGAGTCGCTGCGCGACGCGCCCGCCGGGACGAAGCTCGTCTACGCCGCGACGGCCGGGGGCGAGTACCCGGTGTTCGTCGGGCGCGGGCTCGTCGGCGGGCTGCCGCGGCCGGGCCGGCGGGCGTTCGTCGTGACCGACGAGAACGTCGCCGCCCATCACGGCGCCGCGCTGCGCGACACGCACCACACGATCACGATCGAGGCGGGCGAGGAGCACAAGACGCTCGCGGTCGCCGAGCGCGTCTGGCGCGAGCTCGCCGAGCGCGGCATGGGCCGCGACGACCACCTCGTCGCCTTCGGCGGCGGCGTCGTCGGCGACCTCGCCGGCTTCTGCGCCGCGACGTACCAGCGCGGCGTGCCGGTCGTCCAGGTGCCGACGACGGTCGTCGCCCAGGTCGACTCGGCCTACGGCGGCAAGACCGGCGTCGACCTGCCGGAGGCGAAGAACTACGTCGGCGCCTACCACCAGCCGGCGGCGGTCATCACCGACGTCGCCACGCTCGACGACGCTGCCCGCCCGAGGAGCACGCGGCGGGCTACGCGGAGGTCGTCAAGACGGCGCTCATCGCGGGCGGGTCGCTGTGGGAGCGGGTCGCGGGCGGCGCGGCGGTCGACGCCGACATCGTTCTCGCGTGCGCGCGCGCGAAGATCGGTGTGGTCGCGAGCGACGAGCGCGACGGGGGCGCGCGCCAGCTCCTGAACCTCGGGCACACGGTCGGTCACGCGATCGAGACCGTGACCGGGTACCGGCGCTACCGCCACGGCGAGGCGGTCGCGCTCGGGCTGCTCGCGGCGCTGCGGCTCAGCGGCGTCGACGAGCTGCGGGCGCAGGTCGCGGAGCTGCTGTCCGCCGCCGGGCTGCCCGTCGTTCTCGAGGGCGCGGCGGCCGCCGACGTCGTGGCGGCGACGCGGATGGACAAGAAGCGCGTCGGCGACACGGTGCCCTTCGTGCTCGTGTCGTCTCCCGGCGACGTGCGGTTCGGGCAGCGGGTCGCGGCTGCAGACGTCCTGGCGGCGGTGGAGGAGCTCGTCGCCGGGTAGGGCGCCGTCGCTTGCGAACGGCGGCATTGAGGGAAGCGGGTTCGTTCGCCGGCGGCGCTCCCCGCGGGCGAGTGTGGCGTCTTGGTAGCGCATGGCGCTACCGGGCCGCCACACACGCCGCGGACACCTCGCGGGAGCACCTGCACGACCGGCGTTTCCTCGATGCTGCTGTTCGCAAGCGTCCGCAGAGACGGGAGCCCCCGAGTCACCGGAAGCGCCCGCGCCACCGCCATGCGAGAGTCCAGAACCACATGACCTCCGCGCGCAACCGCATCCACGT
The DNA here is from genome assembly GCA_963830085.1 of uncultured Actinomycetes bacterium. Taxonomy (GTDB): domain Bacteria; phylum Actinomycetota; class Thermoleophilia; order Solirubrobacterales; family Solirubrobacteraceae; genus CADCVQ01. Next base: position 232,110 of record CAWHLF010000009.1, read on the forward strand.
CATGCACGGCGTGAACCTCGACCAGCTCGGGCGCCGCGATCCCGAGCACTACGGGGGCATGACGTTCCTCCAGCTCGAGCAGGCGATCGACGAGATGGCCGACGAGCTCGGCCTCGACGCGCGCTTCTTCCAGACCAACCACGAGGGCGAGTTCGTCGAGGAGCTGCATCGCGCCCGCGACCTCTCCGACGGGCTCGTCGTCAACGCCGGCGCGTGGTCGCACTACTCGCGCGCGATCGGCGACGCGCTGCAGTTCGCCGGCATCCCCGCCGCCGAGGTCCACCTCTCCGACGTCATGGCCCGCGAGCCGTGGCGCCACGTGTCGGTGCTCTCGGACGCCTGCATCGCGACGGTGTCCGGCAAGGGCGTCGAGGGCTACCGCGACGCGCTCGCCGCGCTGAAGGCCGAGCTCGAGAGCGCATGAGCGCGCGCGTGGACAAGCTGCTGGAGGCCGTCGCCGAGCGCGAGCTCGACGCGCTGCTCGTCTCCAACCTCGTGAACATCCGCTGGCTCACGGGCTTCACCGGGTCCAACGCGGCGGCCGTCATCGGCCCGCGGCAGCGGCGCTTCATCACCGACTTCCGCTACCTCACGCAGGCCGCCGACCAGGTCGAGCCGAGCTGGGAGCGGGAGATCTCCAGCGACCTGCTCAAGCGCACCGCCGACGGCCTGCCGGAGGGACCGCTGCGGCTCGGCTTCGACGACGCGCACCTCACCGTCAAGCAGCACGCCCAGCTCGCCGAGGCCGTCGGCGAGGGCGTCGAGCTCGTCGCCGCCGGCGGGCTCCTCGAGGCGCTGCGGGCCGTCAAGGACACCGCGGAGATCGACGCCATCCGGGCCGCCGCGAAGCTCGCCGACGAAGCGTTCGAGGAGGTCGTCGGGGCGGGGATCGTCGGGCGCACCGAGCAGGCGGTCGCGCTCGACCTCGAGATCGCGATGCGCCGCCGCGGCGCGCAGGGGCCGTCCTTCGCGCCGATCGTCGCCGCCGCCGAGCACGGAGCGCTGCCGCACGCCGTGCCGCGCGACGTCCCGATCCCGGCGGGGACGCTCGTCGTCATCGACTGGGGCGCGCAGCTCGACGGCTACGCGTCGGACTGCACCCGGACCGTCGCGACCGGCGAGCTCGACCCGCGCGACCGCGCCGTCTACGAGCTCGTCCTGCGCGCGCAGGAGGCGGCGCTGGAGGCCGTCCGCCCCGGCCCGACCGGCAAGGAGGTCGACGCCGTCGCGCGGGCGATCATCGACGACGCCGGCCACGCCGAGCACTTCGGCCACGGGCTCGGGCACGGCGTCGGCATGGAGGTCCACGAGGGCCCGCGGCTCTCGAAGCTCGGCACCGACGAGCTCGCCGCCGGCAACATCGTGACCGTCGAGCCCGGGGTCTACGTCCCGGGCGCCGTCGGGGTGCGGATCGAGGATCTCGTCGCGATCACCGAGGACGGCCACGAGGTCCTCAGCACGCTCCCGAAGGCGCTGCGGACCGTCGAGTAGCCCGCGGCGCTCTCAAGTCCGGCGCCGGTTCGCGCCGATGCGGGCCATGTGCTGGAGCGGCTGAGAGCTGAGTGGCAGTACTGGGCGATCATCGCCGTCGGCGGCGTCGTCCTCGCATGGCTCGGGCTCCAGGACTTCGCCTTCACCGACTACGACGTCGAGGTCTCGGCGGCGTACCGCTCGCTCATCGAGGGCGATTTCTCGGCCTTCCTGCAGCAGGTGCCCGCCTACGGCGGGTCGATGGTGCTCCGGCTGCCGTTCTCGGCGGCCGCGGCGGCGCTCGGCGGCGGTGAGATCGCCGTCTACCGCGCGGTCTCGATCCCCGGCCTCGTCTGCATCGGCGTCCTGGCGATCGCGCTCGCGCGCTGCATGACCGAGCGTGGCAGCTCACACGGGATGCGCCTGCTCGTCGTCGCGCTCTGCGCCGTCAACCCGATCACGCTCCAGGCCCTCCAGATCGGCCACCCGGAGGAGCTCATGTGCACGGCGTTCGCGATCGGCGCGCTGCTCGCCGCCTCCCGCGACCGCCCGCTGCTCGCCGCCGTCCTGCTCGGCCTCGCGATCGGCACGAAGGCCTGGGCCGTCCTCGCGATCGGCCCCGTGCTGCTCGCGCTCCCCGGCCGCCGGATCTTCGTCCTCACGATCGCGGGCGCGATCACCGGGCTCGTCATGCTTCCGCTGCTCCTCGCCGGCTCGGCCGACCAGATCGTCCACGGCGCGCGGCAGACGGGGATCCTCTTCAACCCATGGCAGATCTGGTGGCCGCTCGGCGACGTCGTGAACGTCGGCTACGACGGGCAGCCGAAGCCCGGCGCCCGCTTCGCCCCGGCCTGGCTCATGCAGATCACGCACCCGCTCATCGCGTTGCTCGTCGTGCCGCTGTCGCTGTTGTGGTGGCACGCCGCCGCCACGAGGGCCTGCACGGCGACCACCTGCTCGCGCTGCTCGCGCTCCTGCTGCTGCTGCGCTGCATCCTCGATCCCTGGAACACGAGCTACTACCAGCTGCCGTTTCTCATCTCGCTGCTCGGCTGGGAGGCGCTCGTGCGCACGTGGCAGCCGCCGGTCGTCACGCTCGCGGCGAGCGCCGCCACGTGGGTGACGTTCGTGACGCTCAGGACCGGGACCGACCCGAACCTCCTCTGCGCGATCTTCCTCGCCTGGTCGCTGCCGCTCGCCGCCTGGCTGACGTACGCGACGTTCTGGCCCGGCGCCCAGCCGTCGCCGCTGCGCGCCCTGGCACGCCGCCGCGAGCGCCGCACGGCACCCGCGTAGACGAGACCCGTCACGCCGCGCGCGCACTCTGCGCCGCGAAGCTCTGCGAGGACGCACCGCCGTTGCGAGCGTCTGGGGCATCGGCTATAGCTCACGCCGGTGGTAGGCCGGTGAGCGCAGCAGCCGAGCATTTCGACGCGGTCGTCGTCGGTTCCGGGTTCGGAGGGTCCGTCACGGCCTACCGGCTCGCCGAGGCCGGCCACAGCGTCTGCCTGCTCGAGCGCGGCAAGCCGTTTCCGCCGAACTCCTTCCCGCGCTCGCCGCTGGGGATGAAGCGCCAGTTCTGGGATCCCAGCGCCGGGCTGCACGGGATGTTCAACCTCTGGAGCTTCGACAACATCGACGCGATCTGCGCGAGCGGGCTCGGCGGCGGCTCGCTGATCTACGCCAACGTCCTGCTGCGCAAGGACGAGGAGTGGTTCGTCAAGGAGGAGCCCGGCCACGGCTCCTGGAAGGACGGCTACGAGTACTGGCCGGTCACGCGCGCCGACCTCGACCCGCACTACGACCGCGTCGAGCGGATGATGAACGTCCAGAAGTATCCGCTGGACCAGGACCCCTACGACAAGACGCTGAAGACGATCGCCTTCCGCGACGCCGCGCAGAGCCTCGGCCTGGACTGGCGCCTCGTGAACCTCGCCGTGACGTTCGCCAACGACGGCGACCCGGCGATGGTCGGCGAGCCGATCAAGGAGGACCGGCCGAACATCCACGGCCGTACGCGCCTGACGTGCCGGCTCACCGGCGAGTGCGACCTCGGCTGCAACCACGGCTCGAAGAACAGCCTCGACTACACGTACATCACGGCCGCCTGGCACGCCGGCGCCGACATCCGCACGCGCCACGAGGTGCGCTCGTTCGCCCCGCGCGAGGGCGGCGGCTACACGCTGGAGTACGTCATCCACGACCCCGAGAGCGAGGGCGTGCCGACCGACACGAAGCGCCTCGACCGCCACACGATCACCTGCGACCGGCTCATCCTCTCGGCCGGGACGCTCGGCACGACGTACCTCCTGCTGCGCAACCGGGCCGCCTTCCCGGGCCTCAGCCCGATGCTCGGCACGCGCTTCGGCGGCAACGGCGACCTCCTGACGTTCGCGCGCAACTGCATGAAGGTCGGGCCCGAGGGCAAGAAGGTGCCGCACATCCTGGATGCCGCCCACGCGCCGGTCATCACGAGCGCGATCCGCGTCGGCGACGCGCTCGACGGCGACGGCGCCGAGGGGCGCGGGTTCTACCTCGAGGACGCCGGCCAGCCGGAGTTCGTCAGCTGGATGCTCCAGCTGCTCGACGCGCCGAACTCCGCCTTCGAGCAGCTCCCGAACCTCGTGAAGCTCGCCGGCCACTTCCTCACCCACAAGGACACCGACGTCAGCGGCGAGATCTCGGGCCTCATCGGCGACGCCAGCGAGTCGGCCGGCTTCCTGCCGCTGCTCGGGATGGGCCGCGACATCCCCGAGGGGATCATGTCGCTGAAGGACGGCGGCCTGGCGATCGACTGGAAGAAGAACGGCGGCTCCAAGGCGTACTTCGAGCGCGTCCGCGACGTCTCCAAGCAGGTGGCCGAGGAGCTCGGCGGCACGTTCCTCGACAACCCGATCTGGCTGCTGAGCCGCGTCGTCACCGTCCACGCGCTCGGCGGCTGCCCGATGGGCCGCGACGACCAGGAGGGCGTCGTCGACGCCCAGGGCCGCGTCTTCAACCACCCCGGACTGCACATCGCCGACGGATCGGTCATGCCGGGACCCGTCGGACCCAACCCGAGCCTGACGATCGCCGGGCTCGCAGACCGCTTCGCGGACACGATCCTCGAGGAGATGAAAGGACCCACCGTGAGCGCACCACCGCCCCCGCCCGCCGACGAGGCGCCGGCGCCACCCGCGGCCGCGGGCGCGCCTGACAGCGAGCACCCCGCGAACGTCCGGTTCACCGAGAAGATGCGCGGCTTCGTGACGTTCGGCGAGGACGACTACGACAAGGGCTTCCGCCGCGGCAAGAAGGCCAAGACCGCGTGCATGTTCCACGTCACGGTGCTCATGGAGGACATCGAGCGCTTCATCGCCGAGCCGGCGCACGAGGGCTCGATCACCGGCCACGTCGACTGCGACGCGCTCGGCGGCGAGCTGCCCGTCGAGCAGGGCTGGTTCAACCTCTTCGTCGACGCCGACGAGGACGGCGAGGAGCGCAAGCTCATGAAGTACCGGCTGTGGCTCTCCGACGGCGAGGGCCATCCGGTGACGCTCAACGGCTACAAGGAGGTCCACGACGACCGCGGCTTCGACGTCTGGAGCGACACGACGACGCTCTTCACGCACATCCTCGCCGGCCATGTCCCGCCGACCCCGGCGACCGAGGTCGGCGACGAGGGCGAGGAGATCCTCGCGACCGGGATCCTGCACGTGCTGCCGGCCGACTTCGCGGTCCAGATGACGACGTTCCGCGTCGATCCCGCCTACCGCGCGGACGCGCTCGGGCGCTTCGGCGGCCTCTTCCTCGGGGCGCTGTGGGAGTCCTTCAAGCCCGGCGGCGGGAAGGACGATTGACCACCGCCGCCGCGCACACCGACGAGCTGCACCCGCTCGAGACGGCCGACGGCGTCCCCTGCAACGTCATCCACGTCAAGGGGCCCAAGGCGCCGACGAAGGGGCCGGTGCTGCTCGTCCACGGCGTCGGCGTGCGGACCGAGATCTGGCGCCCGCCGACGCCGTACACGCTCATCGAGGCGCTCGTCGACGACGGCTACGACGTCTGGATGGAGACCTGGCGGGCGAGCATGGACGTCCCGAACAACACGTGGACGCTCGACCAGGGCGCGGTCCTCGACCACCCGCTCGCCGTCCGCAAGGTCCTCGAGCAGACGGGCGCCGACTCGCTCCAGGCGATCACCCACTGCCAGGGCTCGACGAGCTTCGTCATGGCGATGTGCGCGGGCCTGCTGCCGGAGGTCCGCACGATCGTCGCGAGCGCCGTGACGCTGCACCCGGTCGTGCCGCGGGTCGCGAAGCTCAAGCTCAAGTACGTCGTGCCGGTCGTCGCGCGCCTGGCCGGCTACCTCGACCCGCAGTGGGGGGAGAAGGGCGCTCCCTGGGTCCTGCCGAAGGCCGTGACGGCGTACTCCAAGCTCTCGCGGCGCAAGTGCGACAACGGCGTCTGCAAGGTCGCGAGCTTCATGTTCGGCTCCGGCGACCCGACGCTCTGGACGCACGAGCAGCTCAGCGCCGAGACGCACGAGTGGACGAAGGGGGAGTTCGGGCCCGCGCCGCTGACGTTCTTCAAGCAGATCGCGAAATGCGTCGACGCCGGGCACCTGCTGAGCGTCGAGGGCCGCCCCGAGCTGCCCGAGAGCCTCGTCGCCCAGGCGCCGCAGACCGACGCCCGCTTCTCGTTCATCACCGGCGGCGCGAACAACTGCTTCCTCCCCGAGAGCCAGCAGCGGACGTTCGACTGGTTCGAGCAGCGCGAGCCGGGCCGCCACTCGCTGCACATCATCCCCGGCTACGGCCACCTCGACGTCTTCGTCGCCGAGACGGCCGCCAAGAACGTCCACCCGATCATCCTCGGCGAGCTCGCCAAGGCTGCATGAACCTGCCGGCCGTCGCGCCCGACGCCCCGGCCGGCAACGTCGCCGGCCGGACGACGTCGATCACGCTCTTCACGACGCAGCGCCGCTGGGGGCGCCTGTTCACGCCGCCGCTGTTCGTCGTCCTGCGCGCGTTCCCGAAGGCGCTCGAGCCGATGGACAGGCTCTCGTTCATCTCGTTCGCGAGCTGGTCGGTCGTCCGGGACATCCCCTACAACGGGGTCCCGCAGGCGACCCGCCGCCTGCGCCGCGACCACCTCTTCTTCGAGGTGCACTTCAACGGCAGCTGGGCGCAGTACATCGACTCGTCCGTCCGCGTCCTCACGAGCGGGATGAAGCTGCTCTGGGGCGCGTCGGAGACGTTCCCCGGGCCGTTGCCGGCGGCGCCGTTTCAGAAGTTCTTCCGCGACCACGAGGTCGACACGAGCCACTACTACTGCGCCTATCCGGACGCGACCGTGACGATCGTGCGCTCCGCCCTCGAGCTCGAGCAGCGCCTGGACATGTTCGCCCACCGCGCCTCCGTCATCCAGGAGGCGGCGTTCGACCGCGCGTGGGACGCGTTTCTCGAGGACGCCCAGAGGCTGCTGTGAGATCGACGAACGTCGCCGGGCAGGCGTACTCGCTCATCGTCATGACGCCGATCCGGCCGGGCCTCGAGGACGAGCTGCGCTCCTACCTCGAGGCGCTCCCGCGCGACGACAGCCCGGTCGCGCGCCTGGAGCGCACGCACCTGGCGCGCTTCGTCGTCGTGCCCGAGATGCCGTGCCCGCCCGGCACCGACCTGCGCGACCCGCTCGGCGGCCCGTACCTGCTCTTCACGAGCGTCTTCGACGGCGACCTCGACAGCTACCTCGGCGAGCTGTCCGAGCGCCTGGCCCCGGAGGCCGGCGAGATCTGGGGGCGCTGCATCGGCTGCCCGCAGCCCGCTTCGGGGGCCGCGCTGAAGGCCTACCTCGGGCGCAACAAGATCGACTCGGGCGTCGTGTTCGCCGCCTACCCCGAGGCGTCGGTGGCGCGGGTGCGCGGCGCGCTGCACAAGCGCGAGCGCCTGACGGACTTCGTCATCCGCGCGCAGGAGATGGCGCCCGCCGAGCGCCGGCAAGGCGTTCCTCGCGGAGTTCGGGGACTCGTCGTGACGACGGCGACGCAGCTCGACCTCGACGACATCCAGGGCGACATCCTGCGCGCCTACGGCAACGCCTACGACTGCACGACGTACGTCTTCGCGCGGGTGCCGGACGCCGACGCGGGGCGGGCGTGGCTCGCCGGCCTGCTGCCGCGCGTGACGAGCGCCGCGCCGTGGCCGGACGGCAAGCCCGAGACGACGCTGAACGTCGCGGTGACGGCGGACGGGCTGCAGGCGCTCGGCGTGGCGGCAGGGGTCCTCGCGACGTTCTCGCACGAGTTCCGCGAGGGCATGGCGGCCCGCGCCGAGAAGGTCCTGGGCGACAGCGGCCCGAGCGCGCCGTCGTGGTGGGAGGCCGGCTACGGCGACGCGCACGCGCTGCTCGTCGTCAACGCGCAGACGCCGGAGTCGCTCGCCACGGCGCTCGGCGAGCTCGAGGCCGAGGCGCGCGAGGCCGGCGTCGAGATCACGACGCGCCAGGACGCCCGGCTGCTGGCGGGCGCCCGCGAGCATTTCGGCTTCGCCGACGGGTTCGCGCAGCCGGCGATCGCCGGGGCGGGCGAGGACAAGGTCCGCGGCGGCGGCGTCCCCGAGAAGGGCGGGCGCTGGCGGGCCCTGGCGCCGGGCGAGTTCATCCTCGGCTACCCCGACGAGGACACGCTCGCCGACCGCCTCGGGCGGCTGCCGGCCGCGCCCGCCGACCCGCTCGGCGCGGGCGGCACGTACATGGTCTGGCGCAAGCTCTACCAGGACGTCGCGCTCTGGCGGCGCACGATCCGGTCGGCCGCCAAGCGCTGGCAGGACGGCGACGAGCACAAGCTCGCGGCGAAGATCGTCGGGCGCTGGCACGACGGGGCGCCGCTCGTGACGCATCCCAACGGGCCGGGGGAGACCTTCGACGCCGCCGCGCCGGGCGCCAACGACTTCCGCTACGGCGACGATCTCGCGGGCCGGCGCTGCCCGGTCGGCGCGCACATCCGGCGCTCCAACCCGCGCGACGCGCTCGGCAACGAGGGCACGCTGAGCATGCGCCACCGGATGATCCGCCGCGGGATGCCCTACGGCCCGCCGCTGCCCGACGGGACGACGAAGGACGACGGCGAGGAGCGCGGCCTGATCTTCGTGAGCTTCCAGGCGAGCATCGCGCGCCAGTTCGAGGGCGTCCAGGGCCCGTGGCTCAGCGACGGCGACATCTTCGGGCTCGGCCACGACAAGGACTACCTGCTCGGCGACGCGACGGGCGGGGGCAAGATGACGATCCAGGGCCGTCGCCCGTTCTTCCTCGCGCCGCAGCGCCAGCTCGTCACGACGCGTGGCGGCGCCTACCTCTTCGTGCCGGGCATGACGGCGCTGCGCGCGCTGGCGTCGGGGGACGTCGCGTGAGCCCCTCCGGTCCGCAGGAGCTCGGCGGCCCGGACCGCGTCGTCAAGGTGCTCGCGGCGATGGAGAAGCACATGAACAACGTCCCGGGCTTCCGGCGCGGCCACGCGCGCGGGATCGCGTTTCGCGGCACGTTCGTCGCGACGCCGGAGGCCGCGGCGCTCTCGACGGCGGAGATGCTGCAGGGCGATCGGATCGACGTCGTCGTGCGGCTGTCCAACGGCGGCGCGAGCCCGTACCTGCCCGATCGCATCTCGGCCAAGCGCGGCAACACGCTCGGGATCGGCGTCCGCTTCGAGCTGCCGTCGGGCGAGCACAGCACGTGGACGGCGCTGAGCGTCACCGACTTCGCGGCGCGCGACGCCGACGACTTCCTCGGCCTCGTGTCCGCGCAGCGCCCCGAGCTGCCGGGCGCGCAGCCCAACCCGCTGCGCTTCCTCGCCTTCGCGGCGCGCAACCCGCACTGCGTCCCCGGGGTGAAGGCGGCCGCGACGCTCGTGCCGCCGGCGAGCTTCGCGACGACGCGCTTCAACGGCCTGCACGCGTACCACCTCGTCGACGCCGACGGCCGCCGGCGGGCGTTCCGCGCCCGCTGGATGCCGGTCGCGGGCGAGAAGACCATGGACCCCGCCGACGATGTCGCCCTGCCGCCGCAGTACCTCGTCAGCGACATGCGGCTGCGGGTGCAGCAGGCGCCCGTGGCGTGGCGCCTGGTCTTCCAGCTGGCGCGGCCGGACGATCCCGTCGACGACCTCACGAAGCAGTGGCCGGAGAACCGCGAACAGGTCGTCGCGGGCGAGCTCGCCGTCGACCGCCTGCACGAGGACCAGCAGCTCGTCGACGAGATGCTCTTCGACCCGACCCGGATGCCGCCCGGCATCGAGCTCTCCGACGACCCGATCCTGCACTTCCGCTCGGAGGCCTACGCGGAGTCCCACCGGCGCCGGCTGGGGGAGACCAAGCCGTCGATCACGCCCGAGTAGCGACCGCCACGGCGGGGCCGTTGCGCAGCGTCTGCAGCACGACGCAGTAGCGCTCGGTGAGCTTCACGAGCGTCGCGATCTGGTCCTCGGAGGCGTCGGGCGCGTCGAGGTCGAAGGCCAGGTCGATCGAGGCGAAGCCGACCGGCGCCTCGCGGTCGACGGCGAGCGTGCCGCGGAAGTCGAGGACGCCGTCGGCCGTGATCGTGCCGCCCCGCACCGGGACCTCGATGGCGGTCGCCACGGCTCGCAGCGTCACGCCGGCGCAGGCGACGAGCGCCTCGAGCAGCATGTCGCCCGAGCACAGCGCCAGCCCGTCGCCGCCGGTCGCGGGATGCAGTCCGGCGGTCGCGAGGGCGCGGCCGGTCTGGACGCTGCACGTGATCTCGTCGTCGAGCGTGCCGCTGGCGGTGAGCTTCACGAGCGCCGCCCCGGGCTCGTCGCGGTAGAGCTGCTTCAGCGGTTCCTGGAGGGCACGGAGGCCGTCTCGATTCATGGGCTGCGAACGGTAGCGTTTGCTCCATGCCAACGTGGGACGACGTCGTCGAGATCGGCACGCGGCTGCCGGGCGTCGAGGTCGGGACGTCGTTTCGGACGCCCGCGCTGCGGGTCCGCGGCAAGGGCATGTGCCGCCTGCGCACGAGCCCCGACGCGCTCGTCCTGCGCGTGAGCGACATGGGCGAGCGCGAGGCGCTGCTCCAAGGCCAGCCGGACGTGTTCTTCTCGACGCCGCACTACGACGGCTGGCCGTACGTGCTCGTCCGGCTGGATGCCGTCGACCCGGTCGAGCTCGCCGAGCTGCTCGAGGAGGCCTGGCGCGTGTTCGCGGCCAAGCGCGTCGTGAAGGCCTGGGAGGCCGAGCAGGTCTAGCGCAATGTGGTCTACGGGCGCGGGCTCGTCTCAAGTCCGCGGCCCGGCTGGCCGAAGACTGCGAGAACGGCATGCTTCGCCCTTCCCTCAGCGCGCGTCTGCACCTCCGCATCCGCGCGCGCTTCATCCTCGTCCTCGGCCTGCTCGTCATCGGCACCGGTGCGTTCTCGGAGCGGTGGCGCTGACCGGCCTCGGCGCCCTGCGCGACAGCAACGGCGGGCTGCGCACGGCGGTCATCGAGAACGCGCTCGACGCCGACGTGCGCGCGGACCTCACGCTGCTCGGCGCGCAGATCCAGACCGCGCTCGCCACGACAGGACCGGACGCTGCGCCAGGAGCTCGGCCGCGAGATCGAGCCGGACATCGTCGACATCGAGCAGGGCCTGGCGACGATGCGCGAGCGGCTATCGCTCGCGGCCGGTCGACCTTCGCATCACCGCCGAGTACGAGCGTCCGTACCGGCGCCTGCTGGCGATCTGGCGCGGCGAGAGCGTGACGACATCGAGGCGGGCTCGGCTGTGGACCGCCGAGTCGGTCGCACCGCGCCCACGAGCTCGTCGACGCGTTCGTCGCCGCCGGCGAGGAGATGCAGGAGCGCGACGCGAAGCTCGGTGACGCCGCGCAGGCCACCGCCGCCGACCGCTACGACGCAGACCCGCAGCCACATCATCGAGGTCCTCGTCGCGCTGCTCGTCGCGAGCGCCGGCCTCGCCTTCTGGCTCGTGCGCAGCGTCGTTCCGCGCGCGCGCCGCTACGCCGACTTCGCAAGCCGTGTCTCCGACGGCGACCTCCGCGCGCGGCTGGACGCCCGCGGCAGCGACGAGCTCGACGATCTCGGCCGGTCGCTCGACGGGCTCGTGGACGCGCGCCGCGCCGCCGAGGCGTATGCCGAGACGCAGGCGGAGTTCAACGACGCCCTGCAGGTCGCCGACAGCGAGGAGGAGGCCCACCTCGTCGTCCGCGCGCACCTCGAGCGGTCGATCGAAGCGAGCTCCGTCGTCGTGCTGAACCGCAACAACAGCGCCGATCGCCTCGAGGCTCGCACGCCCGTCGCCCCCGGCAGCCCGCTGGCGGAGGGCCTCGACGGCGCCGGCCCGCGCGACTGCCTCGCCGTCCGGCTCGCCCGCCCGCACTCCGGCGACCCCGCCGGCCGCGCTGCGCTCATGAGCTGCCGGGTCTGCGGCAAGTCGCCCGAGGCCGTGACCTGCAACCCGCTGCTCGTCGGCGGCGAGGTCATCGGCTCGGTGCTCGTGACGACCCCCGAGCCGGTCCAGCCGGTCGACGAGCGCCGCGTCCAGGACACGGTCGTGCAGGCCGCTCCCGTGCTCGCCAACCTCCGCAACCTCGCGATCGCCGAGCTGCGCGCCGCCACCGACGCCCTGACGGGCCTGCCGAACACGCGCGCGGTGGGCGACACCGTCAAGCGGATGGCCGCCCAGGCGGGCCGCACGAGCGAGCCGCTCGCGGCCGCGCTGCTGGACCTCGATCACTTCAAGCAGGTCAACGACACGTTCGGTCACGGCCGCGGCGACGACGTGCTGGCCGCGGTCGGCGCCGTGCTGCAGGAGAACCTGCGCGAGAGCGACTTCGTCGGCCGGCTGGGCGGCGAGGAGTTCGTCATGCTGCTGCCGTCCACGGGCGCCGAGGGCGCCGTCGCGGCGGCCGAGAAGATCCGCGCCGCGATCGCCGGCGCTGAAGATCCCCGGCGTCGATCGTGAGATCACGATCAGCATCGGCATCGCCGTCATCCCCGACCACGCCGGCGACGGCGACGGGGTGCTGCGGGAGGCCGACCGGGCGCTGTATGCGGCGAAGGAGCGCGGGCGCAACCGCGTCGAGGTCGCCGTGCCGAGCGAGGCCGCGGCCGCGCGCCGGCCCGGCGCGCGCCGGCCTTCGCCCGCCTCGTAGCGCTCCCTGCGGGTGAACGCCCGCCGCTGGGGGTAGATTCGCAGGCGTGCACGTCCCTCGCCTGGCGCATCGTGCCCTCGTCGCCGCCCTCGTCGGCGTCGTCGCGATGACGCTCGCCGCGAGCGCGGCCGCGGTGACCAAGCGCGGCGACGGGGATGCGAACACGCTCGTCGGCACGCCGCAGGCCGACCGCCTGTCCGGGCGCGGCGGCGACGATTCGCTGCGGGGGCTCGGCGGCCGCGACGTCCTCGACGGCGGCGACGGCCGCGACCGGGTCAGCGGCGGCGGTGGCGACGACCGCGTCGCCGGCGCCACGAACCGCGACGTCGTGCTCGGCGGCGACGGCGACGACCGCGTCGACGGCAACGGCGGCAACGACGAGGTCGACGGCGGCGCGGGCGACGACCGGATCTTCGCGGGCCCCGGGATCGACCGCGGCGCGGGCGGTGCCGGCGACGACCGGATGCTCGGCGGCGCGCAGGGCGACACGCTCTTCGGCGGCAGCGGGGTCGACACGATCTTCGGCGAGGCGGCCGACGACCGGATCGACGGCGACGCGGGCAACGACGTGCTCGACGGCGGCGACGGCGGCGATCGCGTCGAGGGCGGCTCGGGCGACGACCGGATCGACGGCGGCCTCGCGGCCGACACGCTGCTCGGCGGTCCCGGCAACGACTTCGTCGTCGAGCGCGCGGCGGACGCCCGCGAGCAGGTCGACGGCGGCGCGGGCGACGACTACATCTTCACGGCGGGCGGGCCGGAGCGGACGATCCGCGGCGGCGCGGGCAACGACGTCGTGCGCGGCGGGCCGCAGCCGAGCGGGCGCGAGGACGCCGACCAGCCGGGCGACGGGATCTCCGACGGCGGGCCGGGCAACGACATCGTCCTCGGCGGCGGCTCGAGCGACCGCATCAGCGGCGGCGAGGGCGACGACATCCTCTTCGGCGGCAGGCTGCTGGACCTCTACGACTGCGGCGGCGGCAACGACATCGCGTTCGTCGAGAACGCGCTGGAGGGCACGGCCGCCTCCTCGCGCGGCTGCGAGCGCGTCGTCGTCGGCGACCCGTCGGTCAACGACGCCCGCTTCGACGGCCTCCAGGGCGCCGCCCATCCCGGCAAGACCGCCGGCGGCGCCGCCGGCGCGGCGTTGCTCGCGTCGATCGGCGCCTGATTCGTCACAGACGCCGGCGAGGCCGTGGCGCCCCCCGGGCGCCACGCTGTGTCATGCAGCCGTCAGGAGATGCAGAACGTCGTGTCGGCGACCTGCTTGCGAGCCGACGTCTCACGGCCGTACCAGTACGACACGCGGACCTGCACCGTGTGGCAGCCCTTGGCGAACACGCCGGGCTGAGCGACGTGGGAGCGGTAGCCGCCGGCGATCTTGGCGTCGCCCTCGTACCAGCCGTAGCTGCACGTGCGAAACGGGGCGGCGCAGGACCAGTTCGCGAGCATCGACACCGAGCTGTCGGCGCGAACGCTGGACGAGGCGGTGAGGACGGGGTCCGCCACGGCGGGAGCCGCGAGCAGGGCGAACGGGATCAGTGCGAGGCAGGCGGCACGACCGAGCTTCGAGGGCATCGTTTCCTCCGTGAGGTGGACGGGGCGGGGCAGGCATCCGTGCTATCGGCGCTCCCGCATCCGGCCTCGACTCCCGCGGTGGCGTCCGTTCGCGCGCTGTGACAGCGGGCAATCTCGCGCGACCCATGTCCTCCGGACGGAGGACAGCCGAGATCGTGGAGATCTCGGCCGAGAACTAGTCGATTTTCGTACCTCAAACGCGGACAGGTGTTCGAGAACGACGCACGGCTAGGCTTTCGGATCGTGTTCGTCAACACCAACCAGCTGAAGAACGGCAACCACATAGAGGTCGACGGGACGATCTTCAAGGTCCTCGAGTTCCAGCACGTCAAGCCCGGCAAGGGCGGCGCGTTCGTGCGCACGAAGCTCCGCCGCGCGAGCGACGGCAACGTCATCGACAAGACCTTCCGCGCCGGCGAGAAGTTCCGCGCCGTCCACACCGAGGCCCGCAAGATGCAGTTCCTCTACTCCGACGGCACCGACGCGCACTTCATGGACTCCGAGAGCTACGAGCAGCTCGCGATCCCGCAGACGGGCGTCGCCGGCGCGCTGCGCTGGACGAAGCCCAACGACAACGTCGACGTCCTCTTCATCGATGGCGACCCCGCCGACCTGCAGCTGCCCTCGTCCGTCGAGCTCGAGGTCACCGAGACCGAGCCCGGCCTGCGCGGCGACACCGCCTCGGGCGGCGGCGACAAGCCCGCGACGCTCGAGACGGGCGCCACGATCCGGGTCCCGCTCTTCGTCAACGTCGGCGACCGCGTCAAGGTCCAGACGGCGTCGGGCGACTACATGTCGCGCGCGTAGGACCCGGCCCGGCGCGTGTCACGCCGATCCGATCAGCGCCGGGACGCCGTCTTCGCCCTCTACCAGGCCGAGGTGACCGGGCGCGAGCTCGAAGAGGTCTTCGAGCGCAACGCGTCGCTGTTCACGCGAGCGCTCGCGCACGCGACGCAGGATCGCGGCGACGAGCTCGACGTCCTCATCGCCCGCCACGCGAAGGGCTGGTCGCTGGACCGGATCGCGCCGCTGGAGCGCGCGATCATGCGCGTCGCGCTCCTGGAGATGTGCCACCCCGACGCCGCGCCCGCCGACACGCCGATCCCGCCCGAGGGCGCCATCGACGAGGCCGTCGAGCTCGCGAAGACGTACTCCGGCGCCGACGCCCCGGGCTTCGTCAACGGCATCCTCGCCGCCGTCCACCGCGAGATGGGCAAGAATCACGCGCCATGAGCACGTATGACGACGACGCGACGCTCGACGACCTCGTCGCGCGCCTCGAGCGCGCCGCCGAGCAGCTGCGCTCCGGCGACCTCAGCGCCGACGCGGCGGCGACCGTCGTCGAGGACTGCGCGGCGCTCGCGTCGCAGGCGTCGGCCGAGCTCGAGCGCCGTGCCCGCGACGCCGGTCGCGACCCGCTGCCCGGGCAGGACTCGCTGCTCTAGAGACCAGTGGTCGCGTAGTGCCCTACCCCGACGAGCTGCGCCTGCTCATCGAGGACGAGCTCGAGCAGCTTGCGTTCTCGGAGGACCCGCTGACCGGCGGCCTCGTCGAGGCCATGCGCTACAGCCTGCTCGCGGGGGGCAAGCGCATCCGTCCCGTGCTCGCGCTCGCGACGGCCCGCGCGATCGGCCGCGACGAGCGCGAGCTCCTGCCGCTCGCGGGCGCGATCGAGCTCATCCACACGTACTCGCTCATCCACGACGACCTGCCCGCGATGGACGACGACGACATGCGCCGCGGGCGCCCGACGAACCACGTCGCCTTCGGCGAGGACGTCGCGATCCTCGCCGGCGACGGCCTCTACGCCGAGGCCTTCCGCCACCTCCTGACCCACCAGGCCGGGGAACCGGCCGACGTCCTGGCCGCCGTCTGCGAGCTGGCCGCCGCGACGGGCGTCGAGGGGATGGTCGGCGGCCAGTACCTCGACGTCGCGGGCGGCGCGCTCGACGACTCGGATCCCGCGCGGTCGCTGCGGCGCCTGCACGAGCTCAAGACGGGGAGGCTGATCGGGGCGTCGGTAGAGTGCGTACTGCTGATAGCAGGCATGCGCCGCCCAGCGACAACCGCATATAGCGCCTTCGCCGCTGAACTCGGCGTGCTCTTTCAAATTGTTGACGACATCCTCGACGTGACGGGCACGGACGCTGCCCTGGGTAAGCCGCAGGGCAGCGACGAGCGCCACGGCAAGCGCACCTATGTGACCGAGTTCGGGTTGGAGGGCGCACGCGAGCTGGCGGCGACATCGCATCGCCAGGCGCTGGCGTCGCTCGCGCAGGCAGCTCCGGCGGGCCCCGAGCTCGAGCAGATCACCGACTTCATCGCGACACGGACCTCATAGCCCCAGATGACCATCCTGCACCGCATCGACCGCCCACAGGACCTGCACGGACTCTCCGAGCAGGAGCTCGTGCAGGTCGCCGACGAGGTCCGCGCGCACATCATCGCGACGGTCGGCGAGGTCGGCGGGCACTTCGGGGCGAACCTCGGCACGTGCGAGCTGGCGGTCGCGCTGCACTCGCTGCTGGACTCGCCGCGCGACAAGATCCTCTGGGACGTCGGCCACCAGGCCTATCCCCACAAGGTCCTCACCGGCCGCCGCGACGAGCTCGAGACGATCCGCCGCTACGGCGGCCTCGCGCCGTTCTGCTCGATCGCCGAGTCCGAGCACGACATCATGGGCGCCGGCCACGCCTCGACCTCGATCGGCTACGCCGTCGGGCTCAAGGAGGGCATGAGGCAGATGGGCCATGCCGACTCCGGCAAGGTCGTGGCGGTCATCGGCGACGGCGCGATGACCGGCGGCGTCGCGTTCGAGGCGATCCACCAGGCCGGCGGCGCGGGCACGCCGATCGTCGTCGTCCTCAACGACAACGGCATGTCGATCGCGCCGAACGTCGGCGCGCTGTCGCGGTACTTCACCCGCGTCCGCCTGAACCCGAAGCTCTGGCACACGCGCGAGAGCGTCGAGGGGCGCCTGAGCGAGCTGCCCGGCGTCGGCCAGCACTTCGAGCGCTTCGGCCCGCAGCTGAAGGAGTCGATCAAGGCGTTCTGGGCTCCCGGCCTGCTCTGGGAGGAGCTGGGCTGGGCGTACACCGGCGTCATCGACGGCCATGACATCCACGCCCTGCGCGTCGCGCTGCGCAGCGCGTTCGCCGCCCAGCGCCCGGTCGTCGTGCACATCGCGACCGTCAAGGGCAAGGGCTTCGCGCCCGCCGAGGACGGCGGCCTGGAGGGCATGGAGCGCTGGCACGCCGCGAAGCCGAAGTCGATCCTCGACGGCGTCGCGACGCCGGCCGTCCGCATCGATCCGGCGGCGCCGCCGCGCCCGCCGCAGTACACGTCGGTGTTCGGCAACGCGCTCGTCGACGAGTGCCGCCGCGACGCCCGCGTCATCGGCATCACGGCCGCGATGAACACCGGCACGGGCCTGGACATCCTCCAGAAGGCGATGCCCGAGCGCTACTTCGACGTCGGGATCGCCGAGCAGCAGGCGATCCTCTTCGCCGCCGGTCTCGCCCTGGAGGGCGTCAAGCCGGTCGCGGCGATCTACTCGACGTTCCTCCAGCGCGCGTACGACCAGATCGTCCACGACGTCTGCCTCCAGCGGCTGAACGTCGTCTTCGCGCTCGACCGCGCGGGCCTCGTCGGCGACGACGGGCCGACCCATCACGGCGTCTTCGACATCGCCTACCTGCGCCCGCTGCCGAACATCGTGTTGATGGCCCCGCGCGACGAGGCGATGCTCGTCCACATGCTGCGCACCGCGCTGCTCTACGACGACGGGCCGATCGCCCTGCGCTACCCGCGCGGCGAGGCCTGCGGCGTGCCGCTGCCCGCGCGCCCGACGGCGATCGAGATCGGCACCGGCGAGATCCTGCGCGAGGGCGACGGCAAGGTCGCGATCGTCGGCTACGGCAGCGGCGTGGCGAAGGCGCTCGAGGCGGCGGTCATCCTCGCCGACGGCGGCATCGAGGTCACGGTCGCCGACGCCCGCTTCGTCAAGCCGATCGACGCGCCGCTCATGGCTCAGCTCGCGGCCGAGCACGAGCTGCTCGTGACCGTCGAGGAGGGCGTCCTGGCCGGCGGCTTCGGCAGCGCGGTGTGGGAGTCGCTCGAGGAGATCGGCGTCCACGGCACGCGGATGCTGCGGGTCGGGCTGCCCGACCGCTTCGTGACGCACGGGACCGCGTCGCTGCTGCACACCGAGGTCGGCTTCACGGGACGGCGGATCGCCGAGCGCATCGAGGCGGCGGTCTCCGATCGGGCGATCGCGGGCACGTAGCCGCAGCGTCGCGGCGGTCGTCGCGACGGCGGCTGCGCTGCTCGGCGCGGGCTGCGGTGGCGGCGGTGGTGGCGAGCAGCTCGTGCGAGGTGCGCGCGCTGCAGTTCGCGACGCCGGCGGTCGTGCCGCGGACGGTGGCGGGGCAGCCGGGGGTGCGCGTCAACGCGGTCGCGCCGGCGGCGACGGTCGCGCCTGCCGTCGGGACGCCGGCGGTCCAGGTGCCGAAG
Source organism: uncultured Actinomycetes bacterium (assembly GCA_963830085.1). Taxonomy (GTDB): domain Bacteria; phylum Actinomycetota; class Thermoleophilia; order Solirubrobacterales; family Solirubrobacteraceae; genus CADCVQ01. The sequence continues at coordinate 250,812 of CAWHLF010000009.1, forward strand.
GTCGGCTCGCTCTCGCTCGGGCGACCGAGCAGGGGCACGCTCGTCAACGGCCTGCAGCTTCCGGCCACGGGGCTGTACTGGGTGACCTGGGACCCGATCCGCCACCAGGTCCCCAACCGCGAGGGGCGGCGCTGGGGGAGCGACCGGCTGCTGGCGTTCCTCGTCGGCGTCCTGCGCGACTTCCACCTCGCCAACCCGTCGGCGGCGCCCGTCCTCGTCGGCGATCTCAGCCGGCCCTTCGGCGGCCTGTTCGGCCGGGCCTACGGCGGGCTCGGCCACGCCTCGCATCAGAACGGGCTCGACGTCGACGTCTACTACCCGCGGCTGGACCGGGCGCTCAAGGCGCCGGAGAAGGTGCGCGACGTCGATCGCGTGCTCGCCCAGGACCTCGTCGATCGCTTCGTCGCGGCGGGCGCGCAGTTCGCGTTCGTCGGTGAGCACGTCCGGCTCGCCGGGCCGCCCGCGATCGTCCAGGCGATCCCGCACCACGACGACCACGTCCACGTGCGCATCGCCAACGCGCGTCGCTGAGCGGGCGGGCTGGTCCTGCGACGCGGGCTGCGGCGCGCGATCACCCTGAGTCTGCCGGCGTTCTCCGCAACGCCATGATCGCGACGTCGTCGCGCAACGGACGGCCGACGCCGCGCACCGCGGACGTGAGGCGGGCCACGAGGACTTCTGGGCCGGCGTCGGCGAGCCCCGCGAGCAGCTCTGCGAGCCGCGGTTCGTCCATCCGGATGCCGTCGATCTCGGTGTCGTGTAGGCCGTCGCTGAACATGACGATCGCGTCGCCGGGCGCGAGGATGACCTCGCAGGCGTCGAACACCGGGTCCTCGACGAGGCCCAGGAGCGTGCCGTGCGCCGGCGTCATCTCGACAGTGCCGTGCGAGCGGACGACCATCGGTGGCGGATGCCCGGCAACTGCGAGCGTGATCGTCGCGTCGATGTCCATCCTGATCTCTCCGTAGACCGCGGTACACGTCTGCATCGATCCGTCGGCGTCCATGAGCAGCGCGGCATTGAGATCCCTGAGGATCTCGCCGGGCCGTTCATGCAACATCGCCGCCGTGCGCATCGTGTAGCGCGCCAGCGAGGTGACCGAGGCCGCATCAGGGCCCTTGCCACAGACGTCACCCAGGAAGAAGCCCGAGCGGCCCGGCGCGAGCGGGAAGAGATCGTAGAAATCGCCGCCGACCTCTTCGGGTGCCGACGGCTCGTAGTGCACGGCGACATCGATGCCGGCGATGCTGGGCAACCTCGGAGGCGAGAGGCTGCGCTGGAGGGTGCGAGCAAGCGTCTCGGCGCGGTGCTGATGGCGCAACGCTGCCGCTCGAAGCTCGTGCTGGCGCCGGAGCTCGGCGACGAACGCGTCGCGGTCGGCCCGCGCGCGCAGGCGCTCATGCGCCGCCTCCTCACGATCCGCGGCCGCGCCCTGGCGCTCCGCGGCGGCCATGCGCCGATGGTGCGCAGCCTGCTCGCGAAGGCGCGCGGCGTCGAGGCGTTGTGCCACCGCGCGCTCCACGACATCGGGGCCGGGATTCGCCCCGGCTCTGTCAAACCGTTCGGCAGCGGTGTCGGCTTGGGCGGTCACAAGGTCGCGCGCGTCGGCTGCCTGGTCGCGCGCGAGCGCCGCGAGATCCCGGCACCGCGCCAGCTCATCGCGCATTGCGGCAGCCTCGACGGTGGCCTCGAGATCCGGCTCGATCTGCAGAACCACGCGCGCGTGACCCGCCTCGCTGAGTTCACGTGGGGCGGGTGCAGCAGTCACGGCGCCGTCATCGACGTCTGGATTGCGGTCGGCGGCACCGCTCATCGGTTCTGCCCTCGGCTGTCGAGCAGTTCGCGATCGGCGCGGGCGATGAGCTCGGCGGCGGTTTCGCCGGGTCCGATCTCCGCGAAGCCGATGGTGATCGCCGCCGCCACAGGCGCGGCCGCGAGCGACGCGACGACTGCGCTGAAGCGGTCGCGGGCGGCCTGCAGCGTCGTGCCGGACATCGCGCAGAGGAACTCGTCGCCGCCGAGCCGCACGATCAGGTCGTATGGACGCAGATGCTCGCGGAAACCCATGACGACGCTCTTCAGCAGGTCGTCGCCCGCGCCGTGACCCTCGCGGTCGTTCAGCGCCTTCAAGCCGACGACGTCGACGTACGCCACGGTGAGCCGAGCGGTCGTCCTGCGGCAGCGCTCGATCTCGTGATCGAGATCGCGCAGGCCGGCGGCGCGGGTGCGCGCACCGGTCAGTGAGTCGGTCTCGGCGATCGCAAGCTTTCGCGCGAAGACCTCGCGGTCGAGCAGGGAGCGACGGCGCTCGGCTGACGCCTGCTCGCGGTCGTGTGCGGCGGTTTCGCGGTCGCTTGGATGCGAGCGCCCGGTGCTCGGCGGCGAGCGCGCGGTGCTCGGCGGCGCGCTGGCGCTGGGCTGCGGCACGGCCGACGATCTCCGCGCCGGTCACCGCGCGCACGCGGTCGTGCGCCTCGTGCGCCGCGTCCTGCCGCGCCATGACGAGGTCGCGAGCAGTCTGCGGCCTGGTCGCGCGCGATTCCGGCGACATCACGTGCGTCGGCGACCGCGTCTCGTTGCTCGGCGGCATCCATCCGCGCCTGCGCGGTCTGTTCGCGCTGATGGGCCGTACGCCGCCGGACGTCGCGGTTGAAGTCGTGCGCCGCCGGGTTGGCGCCGCTCTCCTCGAGCTCGCGGTCGCTGGCGGCTTGGTCGCGGTCGGCCGCGAGCTGGTCGAAGTCGGCGCTCGTCTGGTCGCTGTCAGAGCTCGTCTGATCGCCGTCCGACAGGGTCTGGTCGCCGTCGGAGCGAGTCTGATCGAGGTCGGTGAGCAACTGCTCGAGGCGAGCGCCCGGCCCATCATCCTCGACAGCTCCCCGTGCCCGCACTTGGCTGTCTTGCTGTCCCTCGACGGTCCCGTTCGTGGGTCTCACGGGGACGCCGTCTGACGGTTGGTCGGCCACGAGGGCCTCCAGAGTGGCTACGCAGCGAGTCTCGGTGAGCCCCGTGCCTATCCAGTTGATCGACTCAGCGTAGCGCGGTCGTTCGCGATCGGACGGCGCTTTCACCGACCGACCACTCGCGAGCGCTGACGGGCAACACGCCACATGGGCGGGCTGTCCGGAGCGAAACGGCCCGCCGGGTGAAGGCGGGCCGTTTCAGGGAGGAGAGACACTGCTATGTGATTGGGTTCTGCTTTGGGCGGCGGGCGGATTTCTCAATGGCTCCTCGGGCAGGAACCTGACCCGTCGCAAGCGGAACCATAGCAACTGGCTGACTGGCCAGTCAACTGTGAGAGGGGTCACACTGAGAGCCTGCGGGTACCGTTCGCCGCGTGGCTCGCGTCCGCTTGGACACCCTGCTCACCGAACGCGGCCTCTTCGCGTCGCGCTCGCGCGCCGCGGCGTCCGTCATGGCGGGCGAGGTGCGGCTCGGCGGTGGCGGCGAGCGGGCGCAGAAGCCGGGCCAGATGGTCGATCCCGACGTCCCGCTGAGCGTCGACGAGCGCCCGCGGTACGTCTCGCGGGGCGGCGTGAAGCTCGCCAACGCGCTGGCGGAGCTCGGCGTCGAGGTCGCGGGGCGCCGGGCGCTCGACGTCGGCGCCTCGACAGGCGGCTTCACCGACTGCCTGCTGCAGGCGGGCGCCGCGCACGTCGTCGCGCTCGATGTCGCCTACGGCGAGCTGGACTGGGGGCTGCGCAACGATTCGCGCGTCACGGTGCTGGAGCGGGCCAACGCGCGGGCGGTCAGCGCTGCGGACCTGCCGTACGCGCCGGACCTCGTCGTCGCCGACGTCTCGTTCATCTCGCTGACGAAGGTCCTGCCGGCGGTGCTGCGCTGCGTCGCCGACCGCTTCGACGTGCTGGCGATGGTCAAGCCGCAGTTCGAGGTCGGGCGGGGGCGGGTCGGCAAGGGCGGCGTCGTGCGCGACCCGCAGCTGCGCCGCGAGGCGCTCATCGGCGTCGCGGCCGAGGCGCAGCGCCTCGGTGCGAGCGTCCTGGGGTTCGCGTCGTCGGGCCTGCCGGGGCCGAAGGGCAACGAGGAGAGCTTCGTCTGGCTCGCCGAGGCCGGCCGGGCGGGCGCGGTCGCGGACCTCGACGCCGCCGCGCGGGTGGTCGAGCCGTGAGCCTCGTGCGGGCCGTGACCGTCCTGACGCACCAGCGCCCGCAGCAGATCGCGGGGGCGCTCGAGCAGCTCATCGCGACGGCGCGCGAGCTCGGGGTGCGGCTGTACTTCGACCCCTCGGAGATCGAGAAGCTCGGGTTGGAGGGCGACGACGTCGTCATCGTCGACGGCAAGACGGCGACCGACATCGACCTCTGCGTGACGCTCGGCGGCGACGGCACGATCCTCAAGGGCCTGCGGCGCTTCTGCGGCACGGACGTCCCGGTGTTCGCGGTGAACTTCGGCGAGGTCGGGTTCCTCGCGACGATCGAGCCCGAGGAGCTCGGCGAGTACGGCTTCGAGCGCGCGTTCGCGAGGGAGTTCGACGTCCTGCGCCTGCCGGCGATCGCGATCGCGCCGGCCGGCGGCGTGAAGAAGGCGTTCAACGACATCTCGTTTCACCGCAAGGTCGGCGGGCGGGTCGCGCAGCTCGCGTACGGCGTCGAGGGCGAGGAGGTCGGCTCGGTGCGCTGCGACGGGCTCGTCGTCTGCACGCCGGCCGGGTCGACGGGCTACAACCTCGCCAACGGCGGGCCGGTGCTGGCCTGGGGCGTCGAGGGCTTCGGCGTGTCGTTCATCGCTCCGCACTCGCTGACGGCGCGCGCGCTGGTCGTCGCGCCGGGCGACACGCTGACGGTCTCAAACCACGGCCGCGAGGCGGTCGACGTCTCGGTCGACGGGCGCCCGGTGTGCGAGATCGCGCCGGGCGGGGCGCTGGACGCGGACTTCGAGCCCGACGCGGCGGGGCTGGCGCAGCTGCCGGGGACGTCGTTCTACCAGCGGCTGCGGGCGAAGTTCGGGCGCCTGTCGTCGTAGCGCCTGCCTCGCGGTGACTCGGCCGGCCGCGGCCGGGCGGGGCGCGTGCGAACGGCGGGCTTTGAGGGAAGCGGGTCTCGGCCCGCGGGCGCTCCTCCGCGCCGGTCGTGTCGAACGGAGTGCCCATGCGACCCCTTCGTTCGACACGACCGCTTCGCGCGCGCCGGTCGCTTCGCGCGCGCCCGCGAGACGCCGCGGGCCGCCCCGGCGAACCGCCCCCGCCACGAACGCGGCTTCATCCTCATCGACGCAGTTCGCACGCGCTTCGCAACAACATCGCCGCGGAGTCACACGAAACCCCGGATCCGTCATCCGCCGCTGCTACACCCTTCACCCATGCTCTCCGAGCTCCGCGTCGAGAACCTGCTCCTCATCGAGTGCGCGCACCTGCGCCTCGCGCCCGGCCTCAACGTCCTCACGGGCGAGACCGGCGCGGGGAAGACCGTGCTCGCGCACGCGCTCGACCTCCTGCTCGGCGGCCGCGCGAAGCCGGCGATCGTCCGGCCGGGCGCCGCCGAGGCCTACGTCGAAGGTGTCTTCGAGCTGCCCGAGCAGCTGCGCGGCGAGCTCGGCGAGCGCCTGCCCGAGGACGCCACCGAGGTCGTGCTCGCGCGGCGGATCGGCGCCGACGGGCGCACGCGGGCGCTCGTCAACGGCCGTTCGGCGACGGTGTCCGACCTGCGCGAGCTCGCCGAGCCGCTCATCGCCTTCTACGGCCAGCACGAGCACCGCCGGCTGACGCTCGCCGGCGCGCAACTCGAGATCCTCGACGGCTTCTGCGGCGCCGCGCAGCTCGACCGGCGCGCCGAGGTCGCCGCCGCGCACGCGGTCGCGCGCGAGGCCGAGCACGCGCTCGGGGAGCTCCACGAGCTCGCCGGCGCCCGCGTGCGCGAGCTCGACCTCCTCGACTTCGAGCTCGCCGAGATCGACGCCGCCGATCCGAGCGAGGAGGAGGACGTGGCGCTGCGCTCCGAGCGCGACCGCCTGCGCCACGTCGAGACCCTGCGCTGCGCGGCGCTCGACGGCGCCGAGGCGGCCGGCGCCGACGAGGGCGGGATCGCGAGCCTGCTCGCCGCCGCGGGCCGCGGGCTCAGCGCCGCCGGCGGCATCGACCCCGCGCTCGACGGGCTCGCCGAGCGCTGGCGCGGCCTGGCGCTGGAGGCCGGCGACCTCGCCCTCGAGCTGCGCGGCTATGCCGACGGGCTGGAGGCCGAGCCCGGCCGCCTGGACGCCGTCGAGGAGCGCCTGGCCGTGCTCGACCGCCTCCAGCGCAAGCACGGCGGCTCGATCGCCGGGGTGCTCGCGCACGCCGAGCACTGCCGCGCCCGGCGCGACGAGCTCGCGAGCGCCGAGGTCGCCATCGAAGCGGCGCGGGCGCGGCACGCCGGGGCGCAGGCCAAGCTCGAGGCGGGCGGGGCGGCGCTGCACAGGGCGCGCGCGGCGGCCGCGCCGAAGCTCGCGGCGGCGGTGCGCCGGCGCCTGGACGAGCTGGCGATGAAGGGCGCGCGGTTCGAGATCGAGCTGCACGAGCGCGAGCCCGGTCCGACGGGCGCCGACGCCGTCGAGTTCCTCATCGCCCCGAACCCCGGCGTCCCGTCCGGGCCGCTGCGCGAGACCGCCTCGGGCGGCGAGCTGTCACGGGTCATGCTCGCGATCATGGGGGTCGCCGCCGCCACCGGAGCGGCGGGGCGGACGCTCGTCTTCGACGAGGTCGACGCCGGCATCGGCGGCCAGACGGCGCACGCCGTCGGCGACGCGCTGCGCGATCTCGCGGCCGGCCGCCAGGTCATCTGCATCACGCACCTGCCACAGGTCGCCTCGCTCGCGGCGCGTCATTTCTCGATCGCCAAGGACGCCTCGACGACGCCCGCGCGGACGACGGTCGCCGAGCTGCGCGATGCCGAGGTCGTCGGCGAGCTCGCGCGGATGCTCGGGGCGGGGGAGGGCGATCGCGACGGCGCCGCCCGCCGCCACGCGGAGGAGCTGCTCAGGGCCGCGTGACGCCCCGCTACGACGAGTGCGCCGTGCCCGGCGCCGCGGGCTCGTCGCGGTCGCGCGGCTCGTCGATCCGGTTCCAGACCGTCTGCTGCTGGAACGGGATCTCGATGCCCTCGGCGTCGAAGGCCTCCTTCAGGCGCTGGCGCAGCTCGCGGCTGACGTCGTACTGGTCGCTCGGGCGCGTCTTGACGACGAGCCGGATGACGACCGAGTGCGGGCCGAGGCTCTCGACGCCCCAGACCTCCGGCTCCTCGAGGATGTCGTCGCGCTCGTGCCACAGATCGTCGGCGACGCGCTTGATGACCTCCTTGGCGTGCTCGATGTCCGTGTCGTAGGCGACGTCGATGTCCAGCAGCGCGCGCGACCAGTGCTGGCTCTTGTTGCCGACCCGGCGGATGTCGCCGTTGGGAACGTGCCAGACCGTCCCGTCGACGGATCGCAGGCGCGTCGTGCGCAGGGACACCGCCTCGACGGTGCCCGCGGTCTGCTGGTCGAGATCGACGATGTCGCCGACCCCGAACTGGTCCTCGACGAGGATGAACAGGCCCGACAGGAAGTCCTTGACGAGCGACTGCGCGCCGAAGCCCAGGGCGATGCCGATGATCCCGGCGCCCGCCAGCAGCGGCGCGAGGTTGAGCCCGACCTCGCCGAGGACGAGAAACCCGGCGATCGTGAAGATCGCGAAGCTCGCGACGCTGCGCAGGACGCTCGTCAGCGCCGTGATGCGCTGCTCGGCACGCAGGCTCGTGACCTCCGTCTCGAGCAGCGCGTTCGGCGTGCGCCGGCGCACCGCGCCGATGCGCTCGCGCACGGCGCCCGAGTGCAGGCTGCGCAGGGTGCGCTTGACCGCCCGCCCGACAAGGCGGTTGCAGATGATCGCGCCGATGAGGATCGCTAGGATCGTCAGCGGCTTGCCGATCATGAAGTCTGCGATCTCGGCGAGCGAGCGATCCTCGGTCTGCTCGTAGACCTCGCGGCAGAAGAAGCCGGAAGGGTCACCGCAGACCGAAGCGATCTCGTCGTCCGTGACCGCTGCGAGCGGTGCGAGCACGACGCCGAACACGCTAGCAACTCCTCCCGAACGCAACGTCTTGCCCATCGCCAACCACCCGTCGCATCGCGCCAATGCGCGCATCTACACTGCCCCGATGGCCGTTGCCGTCGCCCGGGAGGTCACGGGGCCCGCACGACCGGGGCGCCGTACGAAGCGCCTCGTCAAGACGCTGCGGCCCGGCTCGATCGCGATCCTCGACCACCGCGACCTCGATCGCGTGTCCGCCGAGGACCTCATCGCCGCGGGCGTCGTCGCGGTCTGCAACTGCGCCACCTCGTCGACGGGCGCGTACCCGAACATGGGCCCGCTGCTGCTCGTCCAGGCCGGTGTGCATCTCGTCGATCTGCCCGATGACGCGCTCTTCAAGCGCATCAAGGACGGCGAGCAGATCACGGTGCACGGCGGCGAGGTCCGCCGCGGGACGAAGGTCCTCGCGACCGGCGAGGTCCAGGAGCCGGAGGCCGTGCGCGCGGCGACCGACGAGCGCCGCCGCGAGATCGGCGACGCGCTCGAGGCGTTCGCCCAGAACACGATCGAGCACATGCTCGAGGAGCGCGAGCTGCTGTCCGGCCGCATCGAGCTGCCGCGCTTCGACACCGACTTCCGCGACCGCCCGGCCCTCATCGTCGTGCGCGGCGTCGACCACCAGAAGGACCTGCGCGCGCTGCGGCCGTACATCCGCGACGTCAAGCCGGTCCTGCTCGCCGTCGACGGCGGGGCCAACGCGATCCTCGCCGAGGGCTTCAAGCCGCACATGATCGTCGGCGACATGGACTCGGCGACGGAGGAGGCGCTGCGCTGCGGCGCCGAGCTCGTCGTCCACGCCTACCCCGACGGCCGCGCGCCCGGCCGCGACCAGCTCGAGAGCCTCGACCTGCCGTACAAGCTCGTCCCGGCCCCGGGCACGAGCCAGGACGTCGCGATGCTCATCGCCGCGGAGAAGGGCGCCCAGCTCATCGTGTCGGTCGGCTCGCAGTTCAACCTCGTCGAGTTCCTCGACAAGAACCGCCGCGGGATGTCCTCGACGTTCCTCACCCGCCTGCGCCTCGGCGAGATCCTCGTCGACGCCAAGGGCGTGAGCCGGCTGTACCGCCCGCAGCCCGGGGTCCTGCCGATCGCGCTCGTCGCGCTCGCCGGCCTGCTGTGCCTCGTCGCGATCATCGCGCTGACGCCCGCCCTGCGCGACGTCGCCGATCTGCTGTGGCTGAAGCTCGAGGTCGTACTCGGGCTCGAATAGCCGGCGATGTTCGACGTCCGCTACCACGCGCTGTCGCTCGCGGCGATCTTCATCGCGCTCGTCGTCGGGCTCCTGCTCGGCGTCGCGATCGGCGACAAGGAGCTCGTCTCGTCGGCGCGCAACGACGTGCGCGACTCGCTGCGCCGCGACGTCGTCGAGGCCAACAACGAGCGCGACGACGCCCGCTCGCGGGTGACCGACGAGCAGGAGTACTCCTCCGCCGCGTATCCGATCCTCACCGGCGATCTGCTGACCGGGCGCAACATCGGGCTCATCCTGCTCGGCGGCGACAAGGACGCGCCCGGACTCGTCGACAAGGCGCTCGAGCCGACCGGCGCCGACATCAAGGTCGTCGCGGCCGTGCGCAACGGCGTCGATCTCGAGGAGCTCGCCGCGCGGGCGGCCGGCACGCGCTACGACGCGCTGGCCCGCGATCCCGACCTGCTCGACGACTTCGCCAAGCGGATCGGCATCCAGATCGTCACCGGCGGGCGGCTGCTCGCGAACTCCCGCACGGCGCTCATGAGCTCGCTCAGCGGCGAGTTCGGCGGGCTCGACGGGATCGTCGTGCGGCGTTCGACGAACGACCCGCCCGCCGACAAGAAGGAGGCCGACCTGCTCGACGCGCTCGAGGACGGCATCGCGCGCGGCCTCGTCGCGAGCGGGGCGAGCGTCGTCGGCGTCGAGGAGCGCGGCAGCGATCCGTCCTACGTCGGCTGGTACCGCGACCGCGACATGTCGAGCGTCGACAACCTCGACGAGACCGCCGGCCGGGCCGCGCTCGTCTTCGTCCTCGGCGGCGCCGACGGCGCCTTCGGCCGGCGCAGCAGCGCGCAGGCCCTGCTGCCGCCGGTCATCGGCGACCAGCAGGGTCCGTGACCGCCGCCGCGAGAGGTCCGGCCGTCCGGACATCCCGCTAGGTTCCTGCCCGGTGCACGCCCTGCCGTTCGCTCTCTCGCTGCTCGCCGCTCTCCTGCTCACACCGCTGGTGCTCGCCCGGCTCTCCACGGCAGGACTCGCGAGGGAGAACTACCGCGGCCGCCTGCTGCCCGTCCCGCTCGGCGTCGTCATCGTCCCGGCGGCGCTCGTCGCGCTCGTCGTCCTCGCGCTGCTCGCGCGCCTCGGCGACGCCGACGTCTACCCGGACAACTTCGGGCTCGTCCTGCTCTTCGTGCCGGGCGTCGCGCTGCTCGGCCTCGTCGACGACATCCTGTCGGGCGCCTCGCGCGGCTGGCGCGGGCACGGCGGCGACGTCATGAAGGGCTCCTTCTCGACGGGCGCGCTGAAGGCCGTCGGCACGCTCGGCCTCGCGCTGCTCGTCGCCTCGTCGCTGCCGGGCTCGGACGCCGAGTTCCTGCTCGCCGCGGCGGTGCTCGTCCTCGCGACGAACGTCTTCAACCTCCTCGACCTGCGGCCGGGGCGCTCGGTGAAGGCCTTCGTGCTGCTCGGGATCGGGCTGACGCTCTCGACCCAGAACTGGGAGGCGCTGGCCGCGATGGGGATCTTCGCGGGCCCGGTGCTCGTCGCCGGCTGGTTCGACCTGCGGGAGAAGGCGATGCTCGGCGACGCCGGATCGAACGTCATCGGCGCGCTCGCGGGCCTCTGGATGGTGCTGACGCTCGACACCGACGGGCAGCTCGTCGCGCTCGTCATCCTCCTGCTGCTGAATATCTTCGGGGAATTTCGGTCGATTTCCGCGGTCATCGAGAAAGTTCCGGGTCTTCGCCACCTAGACTCAATCGGGAGACCTTCGTGAGCTCCGCGCGCAAAAAGACCCGCTTCATCTTCATCACCGGCGGCGTCGTCTCCTCGCTCGGCAAGGGGATCGCGGCGGCCTCGATCGGGCGCCTGCTCGTCGCCCGCGGGCTCAGCGTCGCCCTCCAGAAGTTCGACCCGTACATCAACGTCGACCCGGGCACGATGTCGCCGTACCAGCACGGCGAGGTGTTCGTCACCGAGGACGGCGCCGAGACCGACCTCGACCTCGGCCACTACGAGCGCTACACGGACGCCAACACGTCGCGCGCCTCGAACGTCACGGCGGGCGGGATCTACAACACGGTCATCCGCCGCGAGCGCCGCGGCGACTACCTCGGCGGGACGGTCCAGGTCGTCCCGCACATCACCGACGAGATCAAGCAGCGCGTGAAGCTCCTCGCCGAGACCCAGGACGTCGACATCGTCATCACCGAGATCGGCGGCACCGTCGGCGACATCGAGTCGCTGCCGTTCCTCGAGGCGATCCGCCAGTTCCCCGTCGATGTCGGCCGGCGCGACTGCATGTTCATCCACCTCACGCTCGTGCCGTACATCAGCCACGCCGGCGAGCTGAAGACGAAGCCGACGCAGCACTCGGTCAACGAGCTGCGGCGGATCGGCATCCAGCCGGACATGCTGCTGGCCCGCTCCGAGGGCGAGCTGAGCACCGACATCCGCAAGAAGATCGCGCTCTTCGCCTCGCTGCCCGTCGAGGCGGTCATCAGCGCGAAGGACGTCGACAACATCTACAAGGTGCCGCTGTGGTTCGCCGAGGAGGGCGTCGACGACCTCATCTGCGAGCACTTCAACTTCGACGTTCCCCAGCCCGACCTCGAGGAGTGGGCCGAGATCACCCGCCGCGCGAGCGACGCGACGGAGACCGTGAAGCTCGCGCTCGTGGGCAAGTACGTCGCGCTCCAGGACGCCTACCTGTCGGTCTCCGAGGCGCTGCGCCACGCGGGCTTCCACCACGACTGCCGCATCGAGATCGACTGGGTGGACTCCGAGTCGCTCACCGATGCGTCCGCGGCCCGCGAGCGCCTCTCCGGCGCTGACGCGATCCTCATCCCCGGCGGGTTCGGCGGCCGCGGGATCGAGGGCAAGATCCGCGCCGCGCAGGTCGCCCGCGAGCACCGCATCCCGTACCTCGGCGTCTGCCTCGGGATGCAGATCGCGGTCATGGAGTTCGCCCGCCACGTCGCCGACATGGACGGCGCGAACTCGACGGAGTTCGACCCCGAGACGCCGCATCCCGTCATCGACCTCCTGCCCGAGCAGAAGGAGGTCACCGACCTCGGCGGCACGATGCGCCTCGGCGCCGACCCGGTGAAGATCCACCCCGACACCCGCGCCCGCGAGCTCTACGGCGAGGCCGTCATCTACGAGCGCCACCGTCATCGCTACGAGGTCAACCTCTTCCTCCGCAAGCGCCTGGAGGCGGCCGGCCTCATCGTCAGCGGCACGTCGCCCGACGAGCGCCTCGTCGAGATGATCGAGCTCGACGACCACCCGTTCTTCGTCGCCTCGCAGTTCCACCCGGAGTTCAAGTCGCGCCCCGAGCGGCCCGCGCCGCTGTTCCGCGACTTCGTCGGCGCCGGGTTGCAGCGCGCCCGCGAGATGGCGGGCGAGCCGGAATACCGGGCCTCGCGCGGCCGGCACGCTGAAATCGCGGTGCGAACAGCCGTCGATTCACCGTAAGGGGTCGTGTTAACCCGCCGGAGTGCCGATAGCTCTGGAACAAGTCGGTATCAGTGGGATGCGCCCCAGCCCGGCATTGCCGGATCGGTGCTCCGTGATGCCCGGCCGGACCGAGCGGGGGCAGGAAACGTCCTCCGCTGCCGTGGACCGTGCTGTTGGGCTTGTCTTACGCGGCCTGTGAGCCGCAGCACGGAGGACTCATGGTGCCACGCACCAGTCGGCCGCCGCATCCGCAGGTCAGGGGCCATCGTTCGCGAAATGCGATCCACGGCGCGGGGTTGCTCGTCGTCACGGCGTTGAGCGCCGCCTCGCTTGCCGCCAGCGCGCAGGCGGCATCGCCGGTGCCACTCGGGACGGCGGACTCCTACGCCCTCCTCGCGGGCTCGACGATCACGAATACGGGCCCGAGCACGATCTTCGGCGACATCGGACTGTGCTGTACCGGCCTGGCGACCGCCGGATTCGGCCCGGGGGCCAACCAGGTCATCCAGCCGTCCGGCGCGCAGTACATCGGCCCCGGCAGCGTTGCGGCCACCGCCCAGGACGATCTCGACAGCGCCTACTTCAACGCCGCCGGCCAGGCCGTGACGAACACGGTACCGGTCGATCTCTCGCTCGCCGGCACGCCGGCGAACCCGCTTCTGCCCGGCGTCTATGAGTCGACCGCCCATGGCGCGCTGCAGATCAACACGAGCCTGACGCTCGACTTCCAGGGCGATCCCAACGCGGTCTTCATCTTCCAGGGCACGACGCTGACCACGGCGGCCGCCGCCGGCGGCTCGGTGAACATCGTCAACGGCGGCGCCGCCCCGAGCGCCTGCAACATCTTCTGGCAGCTGTCCGACGCGACGCAGGGCGTGACGCTCGGAACCGCCAGCGCCTTCAAGGGGACCACGATGTCGCTCGGCGCGAGCGTCCTGGGCACCGGCGCCACGGTCCAGGGACGGATCCTGACCAGGCGCTCCAAGGCGATCAGCCTCGACACGAACACGATCACCCGAAGCTCGTGCGCGTCGACGACGGCGACCGCGACGCCGGCGGCCGGCGGTGGCACCACAGCCGGCCCGACCCCGGGCGATGGCACCACCGTCACGCCGACCGCGGGCGGCGGGGGCACACCCGCTGGGACGCTCGCCAAGCCGCTGGCCGCGACGATCGCCGCAGCCCCGGCCGGCGGGCTGGGCATCGTGGAGATCTCGGGTCCGAGCGGCCCTGTGACCGGCCGCTTCCCCGTCTCGGTGACCGGCGACCAGATCGAGAGCGCGAGGTTCTCCATCGACGGGCGCCTCGTGAAGACCATCAAGGCCAAGCCGGGGCGTACGACGTTCAAGATCATGATCAACCCCCGCGGGCGCAGTCGCCGCGTGCACGTCGTGACCGTTCGCGTGAAGTTCAAGCCGACCAGCCGGATCCCCACCACCACCCGCCGCGTGACCTTCCGGCGCCCGGTCGCGCCGCGGCCGCCGCGATTCACGGGCTGACATGCGCGTCCAGACGCTGCGACTCGGGCTGGTGGTCGCCCTCGGTCTCGTCCTGCTGGGGTCGACGCCGGCCCTGGCCGCGTCCGACCAGCGCGTCGTGCGCCCGCTGTCCGCGCAGGGCCCGCTGGCTGATGAGCGCCTGTCTGATGAGCGCCTCCTCACCCGCTACGCAGGCGCCGTCGCGCAGACCGCGGTCCGCGCCCGGCCCAGTGCCCACGCCTCGAAGGTCGGCCGCCTGCGCTTCCTCACGGAGGACGGGCCCTTCGAGGTCTATCCGGTGCTCGAGAGCCACGTCGACTCGCGTGCTGTGACGTGGCTGCGGATCCGCCTGCCGATGCGCCCGAAGGGACGCACCGGATGGGTGCGCCGTTACGACCTCGGCGCATTGCACGCCGTGACCACGATGCTCCGCGTCAACCGCGTGACGCTGCGCGCAACGCTGTACCGCGGTGGCCGCAGGATCTGGTCGTCGCGCGTCGGCATCGGCGCACCCGCGACGCCGACGCCCGCCGGGCACTTCTGGATTCGCAGCCGACTCGTCGGCATGGGCGGCAGCTACGGGCCCTACGCCTTCGGCACGGGCGCGTACTCGAAGCTCAGCGACTGGCCCGGCGGTGGCGTCATCGGCATCCACGGCACCAACCAGCCGAGCCTCATCCCCGGCTGGCCCTCGCATGGCTGCATCCGCGTCCCGAATCCGGCGATCGCCCGCCTGCGGCCGCTCCTGCCGATCGGAACGCCCGTCGAGATCCTCTGACCCCGCCGGCGCTCGCAGCGCCGCCCGAAGGGGGCTCGCCCGTCACACTCCAGGCGCGATGCGCCCCGCCTCCGACGTCGAACGCCGCCGCCTGAACGACACGTTCGCGCAGCTCTGCGCGATCCCGAGCCCGTTCGGCTCAGAGCGCGCGTGCGCGGAGGCCGTCGCGCGCGAGCTGCGCAGGATGGGGATCGACGTCGAGGAGGACGGCGTCGCGGCCGAGGTCGGCGCCGAGTGCGGCAACCTCCTCGCCCGCATCCCCGGCCGCGGCGAGCGGACGGTCCTGCTCTGCGCCCATCTCGACACCGTGCCCGAGTCCGGCGTCATCGAGCCCGTGCTCGACGACGGCGGCTGGGTCAGCGCCGGCGACACGATCCTCGGCGCCGACAACAAGGCCGCCGTGGCGGTCCTCCTCGAGGTCGCCCGCCGCACCGCCGTCGAGGGCTCGCCCGTCGGTCTCGAGCTGCTCTTCACCGTCAGCGAGGAGAACGCGCTGGCGGGCGCGAAGGCGTTCGACGTCTCGACGCTGCGCAGCGACTGGGGCTACGTCTTCGACCACGCGTCGCCGATCGGCGAGGTCATCGTCGCCTCGCCGACGTACTACCGCTTCGAGGCCGGCTTCCGCGGGACCGCGGCCCACGCGGGCATCCGCCCGGAGTCCGGCCGCAGCGCGATCGAGGCCGCGGCCCGCGCGATCGCGTCGATGCCGCTCGGCCGCATCGACGAGGAGACGACCTCGAACATCGGCACGATCGGCGGCGGTCAGGACGGCGGGACGAACATCGTCGCGGCCCACTGCCGGGTCGTCGGCGAGGTGCGGTCGCTGGATCCCGCGAAGGCCGAGTCGCTGCTCGGCGAGATCATCGCCCGCATCCACGACGCCGCCAACACGCCCGCGTGCTCGTGCGACGTCGACATCGTCACCGAGCGGCTGTTCGACGGCTACCGCCACCCGGCCAACGCGCCGGCCGTGCTCGCCGCCGAGGAGGCGCTGCGCGCCTGCGGCTACGAGCCCACGCGGCGCCCGACCGGCGGCGGCTCGGACGCCAACGCCTTCGAGGCGAGCGGCCTGCACTGCACGAACCTCGCCAACGGCACCGAGCGCAACCACGAGCCGACCGAGCGCGTCAGCACCGCCGCGCTGGAGGGGATGCTCGACGTGACGTTCGCGCTGCTGGACGCATGCTCCGGCTGAGGCGCGCCACGGTCCTCGTCGCGGGGCCGGCGGACGCGACGGAGCAGCGCCTGTCGATCGACCTCGGCGGCGAGCGGCGGACGGCGATCGCCGACGTCGGCCTCGTCGGCCTGGCACAGGACGGCGACGAGGTCATCGTGAACGTCGAGGCCCTCGAGCTGCGGCTCGGCTCGGGCGGCTTCGACATCGTCCACGTCAACCTCACACGGGGACTCGACGGCGCCGGAACCCCGGGCGCCCACGTCATGAAGCTCAACTACACGAGCCTCCAGCACGCGGTCGCGCCCGTCGAGGAGGGCGATCCGGGCGCGGTGCCCGCGGCGCTGGAGCTCCCGCTGGCCGCGCCCGGTCGGCGTCCTCGCGCTCCACGGCCAGCTCGCGCCGCTGGCGTGGGCCTTCGGGCAGGCCGGCGGCGGCCGGCTGGGCTACGTCCAGACGGCGGGCGGCGCGCTGCCCGGCGGGCACTCCTGCGTCGTCCGCGACCTGCGCGAGCGCGGCCTGCTCGCGGGCCATCTCACGGCGGGCCCGGCGTTCGGCGGCGCCGACGGCGACGCGATCACGACCGCCGCCGCGCTGTACCACGGCCTCACCGCGCTGGGCTGGGACGCGGCCGTCGCGGGTCCCGGCCCCGGGATCCTCGGCTCGGGCTCGGCGCTCGGCCACGGCGGGCTGCAGGCGCTCGACAGCGCGCACACGGCGCTCGCGCTGGGCTGCGAGACGCTCGTCGTCGCACGGATGTCGTCGACCGACGCCCGGACGCGTCACCGCGGTCTCAGCCACCACACGCGCACGGTCCTCGACCTCCTGATCGCGCCGGTCGCCGTCGCGATCCCCGAGGGCGAGGCGCCGGCCGACGAGCGCCACGACTGGCGCGCGCTGGAGACCGACGTCGACGGGTATTGCGCCAGTGGCCTTCCCACGCGCTCGATGGGCCGCGAGGATCCGCTCTTCTTCGCCGCCGCGCTCGCGGCGGGCGGCGCGCTGAGGCAGATGACATGAGCCACGACCACGACATCGAGCCGCTCGGCGGCGACACCGTCTTCGAGGGCAGCCAGTTCTCGGTCCGGGTCGAGCACTTCCGCTTCCCCGACGGGGAGGAGGTCGAGCGCGAGATCGTGCGCCGCGTGGACGCGGCCGCCGTCGTCGCCTACGACGACGCATGCGTCTGGCTCGTGCGCCAGCCGCGCGAGGCGCTGCTGCAATGGACGCTCGAGATCCCCGCGGGCAAGGTCGACGAGGGCGAGTCGCCGCTGCAGAGCGCGCAGCGCGAGCTCGCCGAGGAGATCGGGCGCGAGGCCGAGCACTGGTCGGAGGTCAAGACGTATTACTCGTCGGCGGGCTACAGCGACGAGGCCGTCCACGTCTTCGCCGCGACCGGCCTGCGCGAGAGCGACGTCGAGCCCGACCCCGCCGAGCGCATCGAGATCGTGCGCTGGCCGCTGGCCGACCTCGACGCCGCGATCGCCGCGACGAGCGACGCGAAGACGATCATCGGCCTCGGCTGGCTGCGGATGACGCTGTGAGCCGCGCTCAGCTCAGCGGCGAAACGCGTAGCGCAGCTCGACCATCCCGTTCTTGAACGCCCGCGTGCCGGCGAGGCGCAGCCGGCCGACGAGGCGCCCGCTGAACGCCGGGATCCCGGCCCCGAGGACGGCGGGGACGACCGTGATGTGCAGCTCGTCGAGCAGGCCCGCGTCGGCGAACTGCATCGCGAGGTCGCCGCCGCCGACGACCCAGATGTTGCGCTCGCCGGCGGCGGCGCGCATCTCCTCGAGCGCGGGCCCGACCGGGCCGTTGAAGAAGCGGATCTCGGCCTCGCCGTGCAGCGGCAGGTCGCGCGACGTGAAGACCCACGACGGCGTGTCCGGATACGGCCACTCCGAGACCTCCCGCAGGAGGAACTCGTACGTCGCCGACCCCATCGCGAGCGCCCCGACCTGCGCGATGAACTCGTCGTACGTGCCGTCGGTCGCGGCGGAGACGTCGCCCTCGGCTTCGCCGTCGTAGCGCATGAGCCAGTCCAGGCCATGGTCGCTCTCGGCGATGTAGCCGTCGAGCGACTGGGCGAAGTAGTACTGGACGGCGGCCACGGCCCGATCCTACGACCGTCGCACGTGCCATTGCACCGGAAGGACGCGCGCGCGGGCGGCGAAGACCACCCGCATGGCCGTCGCCCACCCACACCACGCCACGCGGCCGTTCGAGCACCACGTGCTCGACTTCCTCGCATACCTCGAGTTCGAGCGCGGGCTGTCGCGCAACACGCTCGAGGCCTACCGCTCGGACCTGCTCCAGTTCGGTCACTTCCTCGACCGCAACGCGCTCGACGCGACGACGCTCGGCCACCCCGAGCTTGCGAGCTTCCTCTCGGAGCTCGCGGCCGGCGGCCCCGAGCGGCCGCCCGTCGCACCCGCGACGATCCAGCGCAAGACCGCCTGCCTGCGCTCGTTCTACCGCCACCTGCGCCGTGAGGAGATCATCTCCCACGACCCGACGGCCGACCTGCGCGCGCCGCGCAAGAGCCAGAGGCTGCCGCAGGTGCTCACGCGCGACGAGGTCGCGTCGCTGCTCGCCGCCCCGCGCGGGCACGAGCCCGCCGCGCTTCGCGACCGCGCGCTGCTCGAGCTCATGTACGCCTGCGGCCTGCGCGCCAGCGAGGCCGTCGATCTCACGGTCGGGGCGGTCGACCTGCGCGTGGGCATCGTCCGCGCGCGGGGCAAGGGCTCGAAGGAGCGCCTCATCCCGATCGGGCGCCAGGCCGTCGCCGCCGCGCGGACATATCTCGAGCACGGCCGGCCGAAGCTCGTCGGCGCCCACGAGGAGCGCCACCTCTTCGTCAACCATCGCGGCGTCGGCCTCACGCGCCAGGGGCTCTACAAGATCGTCCAGCGCCACGCGCGCAGCGCCGGCCTGGAGGGCCGCATGAGCCCGCACACGCTGCGCCACACGTTCGCGACCCACCTGCTCGCCGGCGGCTGCGACCTGCGCTCGCTGCAGGAGATGCTCGGCCACGCCGACGTCGCGACGACGCAGATCTACACGCATCTGTCGGCCGACCGGCTCAAGGACGTGTACTTCAAGGCGCATCCCCGGGCCAGCGCCGACTCCGGCTCCGAGCCGCCTGCGGGCTGAGACAATCCGGTGGTGCGTCGCCGGACCACCATCGCGATCGCCGCCGCCGCGTCCGCCGCGACGCTCGCGGGATGCGGCAACGAGCAGACGCCGCCGCCGGACATCGGCCGGATCCCGGCGCCCGCCGGCTTCCGTGACGCGAAGTACCTCGAGCAGGGCGTGTCGCTGCGCGCGCCGACGAACTGGCGGATCTCCGACGGCGACGCTCCCCAGGTCGCGACGGTCGCGGTCGGCGACGCGCAGATCGCCGTCTGGCGCTACCCGCGGACCGAGCCGCTGCCCGAGACGCGCGACCAGCTCAAGGCCGCGCGCAAGGCGCTCGTCGCCCAGGTCGAGGCGCGCGACGAGACGTTCCGGCTGACCTCGTCGCGGATCGTCGTCAAGGAGGGGCTGCGCGGGGTCGAGCTCATCGGGTCGGTGACGAACCAGGGCCAGGCGCGGCGCGTGCGGTCGCTGCATGCGTACGGGCACGGCGCCGAGGTCGTCGTCGACGCGTTCGCGCCGCCAAAGGTCTTCCAGCGCGTCGACGAGGAGACGTTCGGGCCGGTCACGCGCTCGCTGAAGCTCCGCAAGCCGCGCCCCTCGTGACGCGGCGGGCGTTCGTCGTGGTGGTCGACGCGTGCGGCGCCGGCGCGCTGCCGGACGCCGCGTCCTACGGGGACGCGGGCGCGGACACGCTGGGGCACGTCGCCGACGCCGTCGGCGGGCTGGAGCTGCCGGTGCTCGGCGGGCTCGGCCTCGGGAACATCCGGGCTCTGAGGGGCGTCGCCGCGTCCGCCGCGCCGGCCCTCCATGGCCGGCTCGGCGCGCGTGGCCCCGGGAAGGACTCGACGACGGGCCACTGGGAGCTCATGGGCGCGATCGCGCCGGCTTCGCTGCCGACGTACCCGGACGGCTTCCCCGAGGACGTCGTGCGGGCCTTGGAGGACGCGACGGGGCGGCGGTTTCTCTGCAACCGGCCGTACAACGGCCTCGCGGCGATCGAGGACTTCGGGGCCGAGCACCTGCGCTCGGGCTCGCTCATCCTCTACACGTCGGCGGACTCCGTGCTGCAGATCGCGGCCCACGTCGATCGGGTGGGGGAGGACGAGCTGCTCGCGCTGTGTGGGGCGGCGCGCGCGGTCATGCGCGGCGAGCACGCGGTCGGTCGGGTCATCGCGCGGCCGTTCACGGGCGCGCCGGGGGCGTTCCGGCGCACGGACGGACGCCACGACCTCAGCGTCCCGCCGCCCGGCCGCACGTACCTGCGGGAGTGCCAGGGCGCCGGCGTGCCGGTTCACGCGGTCGGCAAGGTCGCCGATCTCTTCGCGGGCGAGGGCATCGATCGCGCCTGGCCGGGCGCGACGAATGCTCGCGCTCTGGCGCAGACGGGGCGGCTGATCGACGAGCTCGACCGCGGCCTCGTGTTCGCGAACCTCGTCGAGACCGACCAGGTCTACGGGCATCGCAAGGACGTCGAGGGCTTCCACGGCGCGCTGCGCGCGATCGACTCCGCGGTCGGCGAGTGGCTCGAGCGGCTGCGTCCCGGCGACATGCTCGTCGTCACCGCCGACCATGGCTGCGACCCGGCCGCCGCGCACTCCGACCACACGCGCGAGCACGTGCCGCTGCTCGCGCGCTTCGACGGCGACGGCGGGCGCCGCCACGACGGCGCGCTGGCGGACGTCGGCGCGAGCGTCCTGCGGTGGCTCACCGGGCGCGACGCGCCGGGGCTTCCGGGTCGATCGTTCGTAGGCTGAGCGCGCGATGCCCGAGCTACCCGAGGTCGAGACGATCTGCCGCCGGCTGGCGCCGCTCGTCGACGGGCGGGTGCTGGAGACGCTCGACGTGCTCGACGCGAAGTGGTGCTCGCCGCTGGCGCCCGAGGCGGTGAGCGACGCGGTGCAGGGCCGGCGTCATCGAGCGCCTGTGGCGGCGGGGCAAGTACCTCGTCTGGGAGCTGGCCGACGAGGTGTTCCTGCTCATGCACCTGCGGATGACGGGGACGGTGCTCTATGACGCGCCGCCCGATTCGCTGTACGTCCGCGTGCGGCTCGGGCTCGACGACGGTCACGTGCTGAGCTTCTGCGATCCCCGGCGCTTCGGCACGGGCGAGCTCGTGCTCGGGCGCCCCGCGCTCGACGAGTTCTTCGCCGCGAGGTTGGGGGTCGAGCCGCTGAGCGAGGACTTCACCGCCGGGCATCTGTGGGGGCTGACGCGCGGGCGGCGGGCGCCGATCAAGGCGCTCCTGCTCGACCAGCGGCGCATCGCCGGCGTCGGCAACATCTACGCCAACGAGGCGCTGTTCCGCTCGCAGATCCACCCGCTGCGGATCGCGGGGACGCTGAACCGGCGGCAGGTCGCCTCGTTGCGCAACGCGGTCGTCGACGCGCTGTGCGCCGGGATCGACGCGGGCGGCGCCTCGATCGACGACTTCCGCCACCCCGACGGCGTCAAGGGCGCCTTCCAGAACGAGTTCCTCGTCCACGGCCGCGCCGGCGAGGCCTGTGCCGTCTGCGGCGGCCTGCTCGTGAAGTTCGTCGCCGCGGGCCGGGGAACGTACGCCTGCGAGCACTGCCAGAAGCGCCCGCGCCGCCGCCGCGCGCCTGAGTCGCCGTTGCGTCACTGCTCTTGCGTTCGGCGGGATTTACCGGCATCACTGAGGGAGTGAGTTCGGCTTGCCCGCGGCTCGCGTGGGGGGTTTGGTCTGAACGAGACGTATGTGGTCCGATCTGGGCCAAACCCCCCGCCGCAGGGGGGTTTGGCCTGAAACGACGGCATGTGCGACGTTCTGGGCCACACCCCCCGAATCGCTCGCGCCCGAGCGCCCGATCGCCCGCGCTGAGCGCCCGCGCGCCCCGCTCACCGTTTCCTCAATGATGCTGGTCGCCGGCGATCGCGCGCCGCCGGCCCACCGCAGTCCCGAACGTCGACGCTCAGGCGGCCAGCAGGTCGTCGAGCTGACCCGAGGCGACGGCCGCGGCGGTCTCGTTGTAGCCGCCGACGACCTCGTCGCCGATGACGACCTGGGGGAGGGTCATCATCCCGGTCCTCTGGGCGAGGTCGACGAACGCGGACGGGTCGCCCGCGAGGTTGATCTCCTCGAACTCGACGCCGCGCGACTGGAGCAACATCTTCACCCGCACGCAGAACGAGCAGCGATCGGTGGTGTAGACGGTGACGTTGCTCATGACTTCAGCAAGCGTAGAGCTAGTCCGCGAGGAGGTCGGCGAGCATCCCGGACTGGTCGGCCGCGAGCGTCTCCCGGTAGCCGCCGACGAAGAGGCTGCCGACGAAGACCTGCGGCAGCGTCGTCATCCCGGAGCGCGCGCTGAGCTCGGAGTGCTCCTCGGACTCCTCGAGCAGGACGACCTTCTCGTACGGGATCTCGCGGACGTTCAGGAGGTTCTCCACCGAGTGGCAGAGCGTGCACGTCTCGCTCGTGTAGACGGTGACGCTCCGCATCAGTCTTCGACGAGCGTGTCGAGCATGCCGTTCAAGGCGGCGGCCTGGACCTCGGCGGCGCTGCCGAGCGGGATGACGCCGATGAACGCCTGCGGCAACTTCATCGAGCCGGTCTTCTCCCCGAGCTCGTGGTGTTGGGGCGAGTCCAGCGTGACCACAGTCTCCTCGTACGGGATCTCCTTCTCCTCCAGGAGCTCCTTGAGCTGGGCGCTGAACTTGCAGCCTTCCTTCGTGTACACCTGGACGGTTCTCATGATCGAAAAAGTCTAGTGGCCGGGTCGCTGAAGACCGAGGCCGTGGTCCTGCGGTCGATTCGATACGCCGAGGCCGATCGCATCCTTCATCTCTATACCCCGACGCGGGGGAAGGTCAGCGCGATCGCCAAGGGCGTGCGCAAGACCCGCAGCCGCTTCGGCGGCCGCCTCGAGCCCTACTTTCGCCTGCATCTCGTGCTCTACGAGGGCAAGAGCGACCTGCTCACCGTCACGAGCGCGGAGACGATCCACGGCCATCCGCGGCTGCGCGAGGACGCCGCGGCGCTCGACAGCGCGGCGCGCGCATGCGACGCGGTGGCCCGGCTGTTCGAGACCGCCGAGCCGCATCCTGGCGTCTTCGCGCTCCTCTGCAACGAGCTGGCGCTGCTCAACGCCGGGGTGGGCGGGAATCGATCTCACGCGACGCACGCCAACCAGCTCGCGTTCCGCCTCAAGCTCCTGCTCGCCGCCGGGCTGGCGCCGCAGCTCGCCGCCTGCGCGAGCTGCGGCGAGGCCGATCACCTCGCGGCGTTCAGCGGCGCCGCGGGCGGCGTCGTCTGCAGCGCGTGCGAGGCGTCGGGCTTCGCGATGGGGGAGGAGGCGCACGCGTTCATGACCGGCGCGCTGGGCTCCGCGCTGGCCGACGCCCCGCGTCGCCGGCACGCGCGCGCTGCGGGAGGCCGACCGGGCGATCTCCGAGACCGTCGAGCACCACGCGCACGTCCGGCTGCGTTCGGCGTTTCCGATATAGGATCGCCCGCTATGGGAGACGCTGCGGTAGGTACGAAGTGGGTGTACGACTTCGCCGAGGGCTCGAAGGAGATGCGCAACCTCCTTGGCGGCAAGGGCGCCAATGTCGCCGAGATGACGCGAATCCTGGGCGCCGACCGCGTGCCCGCCGGGTTCACGATCACGACGGAGGCCTGCGTCTCCTACATGGAGGCCGAGCGGGCGCTGCCGGACGGGCTCGACGAGCAGGTCGACGAGGCGCTCGCGCGCCTGGAGTCGACCGCCGGCAAGACGCTCGGCGATCCTGACGACCCGCTGCTCGTGTCCGTGCGCTCCGGCGCGCGCGAGTCGATGCCCGGCATGCTCGACACCGTCCTGAACCTCGGCCTCAACGACGAGTCCGTCCAGGGCCTCGCCGACCGCACCGGCAACGAGCGCTTCGCGTTCGACTCCTACCGCCGCTTCGTCCAGATGTTCGGCAACGTCGTGCGCGGCATCCCCGGCGAGCGCTTCGAGCACGCGATCGCCGACGCCAAGCGCGAGCACGGCGTGACGCTCGACACCGAGCTCGACGTCGATGCCCTCCGCGCGCTCACCGCGCGCTTCCGCGAGATCTTCCAGGAGGAGACGGGCGAGGAGTTCCCGCTCCAGCCGCGCGACCAGCTCACGCAGGCGATCAACGCCGTCTTCGACTCGTGGACCGGCGACCGCGCCGTCGCCTACCGGCGCATCAACCGGATCCCCGACGACTGGGGAACCGCGGTCAACGTCCAGCAGATGGTCTTCGGCAACAAGGGCGACACGTCGGGCTCCGGCGTCGCCTTCAGCCGCGACGAGGTCACCGGCGCAGCCGAGCCTTCGGGCGACTTCCTCGTCAACGCCCAGGGCGAGGACGTCGTCTCCGGCGTGCGCAACACGCAGGACATCGCCGACCTCAAGGACGTCATGCCCGAGGCGCACGCGACGCTCATGGAGATCCTGCGCACGCTCGAGGCGCACTACAAGGACATGCAGGACACGGAGTTCACGATCGAGGAGGGGCGTCTGTACATGCTGCAGACGCGCAACGCCAAGCGGCCGGCGCAGGCCATGGTCCGCTTCGCCTGCGAGGTCGTCGACGAGGGCCTGCTGACGAAGGCCGAGGCGATCTCGACGATCGACACCGAGAAGCTCGACGCGCTCCTGCACCCGACCTTCGATCCGACCGTCGACTACGCGGTGCTCGCCAAGGGCGTCGCGGCGTCGCCGGGCGCGGCGAAGGGCGAGATCGTCTTCAGCGCGCCCGACGCGGTCGAGGCGGCCGCCGCCGGCCGCGACGTCATCCTCGTGCGCCCGTTCACCGAGGCCGAGGACGTCGCGGGCTTCCACGCCGCCAAGGGGATCCTCACCGCCGAGGGCGGCAAGGCGAGCCACGCGGCGCTCGTCGCGCGCGGCATGGGGCGGCCCGCGGTCACCGGCGCCAGCGCGCTCGACATCGACCTCAACACGAAGGAGCTGCGCGTCGACGGGACGCTGCTGTGCGAAGGCGACCGCATCGCGATCGACGGCACGACCGGCCAGGTCACCGTCGACGACGTGCCGCTCGTCGAGCCGCAGATGGACGAGTTCTTCGAGCGCGTCCTGACGTGGTGCGACGAGTTCCGCACCCTTGGCATCCGCGCGAACGCCGACACGCCCGAGGACGCCGCGAAGGCGCGCTCGTTCGGGGCCGAGGGCATCGGCCTGTGCCGCACCGAGCACATGTTCATGGCGGCCGACCGCCAGCCGAAGATGCGCGAGATGATCCTCTCGGACACCGTCGAGGAGCGCCGTGCGGCGCTCGACGAGCTCCTGCCGCTCCAGCAGCAGGACTTCGAGGACATCCTCGAGGCGATGGACGGGCTGCCGGTGACGATCCGCCTGCTCGACCCGCCGCTGCACGAGTTCCTCCCGCCCGACGAGGACGACCCGCGCGCGCACGCGCTGCGCGAGGTCAACCCGATGCTCGGCACGCGCGGCTGCCGCCTGGCGATCCTGCATCCCGAGATCTACGAGATGCAGGTCCGGGCGATCATGCGCGCCCAGTGCGCGGTCACCAAGCGGCTCGGCCACCCGCCGGCGCTGGAGGTCATGGTCCCGCTCATCGACTACGAGCGCGAGCTCGAGGTCATCGAGGAGCTCATCTTCGCCGTCGCCAAGGAGGAGGGCGTCTCGCGCGAGAACTACCTCGTCGGGACGATGATCGAGCTGCCCCGGGCGTGCTTCCTCGCGGACACGATCGCCATGCACGCCGACTTCTTCTCGTTCGGCACCAACGACCTGACGCAGACCGCGCTCGGCTTCAGCCGCGACGACATCGAGGGCAAGATCCTCGCGCCGTACATCGAGGCCAAGATCTTCGACCGCTCGCCGTTCGAGACGCTCGACACGCCGGGCGTCGGCCAGCTCGTGCGGATGGGCGCGTGGCTCGGGCGCAAGGCGAAGCTCGAGCTCAAGCTCGGGGTCTGCGGCGAGCACGGCGGCGACCCGGACTCGATCGACTTCTTCCACAACTCGGGCCTGAACTACGTGTCCTGCTCGCCGTTCCGGGTGCCGGTCGCGCGGGTTGCGGCCGCCCAGGCGGCGATCCGCAAGGGCGACGGCGGCGGCTGGTAGGCCGCCGCCGCCACCGCGTCCGCTAGCGGGCGGCCGCCTCGCGGATCCTCTGGGCGGCCGGCAGCAGGAGAATCGGCTCGGTGCTGTCGCCGAAGACATCCATCGCGGCGGTGGACGTGCTCGTGGCGCTGAACGTCAGCGTGCTCGTGGCCGCGGAGGCGGAGGCGACGGGAAGCGCGACGGCGGCGACGGCTGCGACGGTGGCGATGCGGCGGGCGGTGCGGAACATGGTGATCTCCTTGGGTGGAAGATTGCTGATGGGGCCAGCTTCCACCGCGGGCGGCCACGGCGCATGAGGGGTGATCCCTCAGATGCGCTGCCTCAGCGGTAGGTCACGATCGACAGGCGCTTGACGTCGAGCACCCCCTGCGGGTCCGGATCGCTCGTCCGCGCGACGATCGTGAACTGGATCTCGCTGCTCGACGCCGCCGCCACCCGCAGCGGCTCGGTGACGTCGACGCGCTTCTTCATCCGGATCGCGCGGGAGATCGGCCGGTTGTCGAAGCGCCGGCGCTCGTCCGGCGCGTCGCAGTGGCCTTCGGCGCCGAAGCAGCCGCCGTGGCCGAAGACGTTGAACGCCCCGGCGAAGCCGGCCGCGGCGTCCTTGCCGGTGTCGGCGTTCGCGCCGGGGTTGTTGATGTAGACGAGCCCCTCGTAGGAGCTGCCGGTGTGCCGGATCCCGCCGATCTCGAAGTGGGCGGTGCGGTAGTCGGCTGCGCGGACGGCGAGCTCGGAGGCGACCGGCTCGGTGACGAGGATCTCGCCGGGCGTGCCGGCCGCGGCCCGCGGGACGAAGAGCGTCTCGGAGTCCGCGTAGTCGAAGCCGAGCGCGTTGGCGTTCAGCACGTCGCGGACGCGGAGGTTGAAGGGCTCGAGCACGAGGTCCTCCCAGCCGGCGAACGGCACGGCGCTGAACCGGTTGTCCTGCTGCCAGAGCCACCAGACGCGGTCGATCATGCAGTGGTGGGCCCAGAAGACCGGGTCGAAGGCCGCGTAGCTCACCGCGCCCATCGTCCCGCCGACCCACCCGTGGACGCCGTCGTGCAGCTCCTCGCAGGCATCGGAGAAGACCGCGAAGCTCGGCTCGTCCTCCAGGACGCGGCGCAGGTCCTCGGCGACCGGCAGGAGCTCCGGATCGCTCGTGTCGCGCGAGGTCTCCTCGACGAGCGGCGCGCCGTCACGGACGTCGGCGGGCGTGACGAGCGTCCGCGAGGCGGCCAGCGTGTTCGAGCCGCCGTCGGCGAACGGCGCCGGGATCGCGCGCGTCGTCGTCCAGTCCCACCACGGGATCGTCACGCTCGCGACGCGGTCCTGCAGCGCCTGCTCCAGGCGATAGAGGTACGCCCGGTGCCAGGGCAGGAAGATCCGCTGCGGCGTGTGGTGCGGGCAGGCCCAGTAGGGCACGCCGTGCAGGCCGGCGTGCTCGAAGTACCCGCGGTGGTCGCCCCGCGCGTCCTCGGAGATCTGCTTGATCTGCTCCCACGCGGAGCGCAGCCCGCCGACCTCGTCCTCGGCCAGCAGCGCGGCGTTCTTGCGATGCAGGATGTCGTCGCGCTCGAGGCGCGCGGCGTTCGCGACGTCCCCTCCGGTCGCTTCCATGGCGCTTCCCCACCTCCGTACGTCGGCCTGTTCGGGCCGACCCTACGTCGTCAGGGCGTCGTCGTGTTCTGGCTCAGCTGGTCGACGCGCTGGCTGAGCTCGTCGATGCGCTGGTCGAGCTGCTGGATCGCCTGGGTGGCGTCGGGGGCCGCCGTGGCGTTGCCGGACTGCTGGCGCAGCGTCTGGACCTGGCGCGACAACGCGTCGATGCGCTCCGAGAGCGCCGTCGTGTCGTCGTCGCTGCGCGCCGCGGCGCGGACGCTCTGCACCTGCCGGCTCAGGCGGTCGATGCGGTCGTCGAGGTTCGAGACGCGCTGCTCGCTGGCCGCGTCGCCGGTCGATGCGCTGTCGTTGCTGTCCTCCGCGAACACCGCGTACAGCGCGACGCCGAGGGCCACGACGGCGAGCACGCCGACGAACATCAGCGCCGTGCGGAGCGAGTGGATCGCGTCCTCGAGGCGGACGAGGAGCAGCGGGTCGGCCGCGACCGCCGGCTCGGCGACGCGCTCGCGCTCGTAATACGCCGGCGCGGGCTCGACCGGCGGCGGCGCGGGGGCAAGGCGCTGGGTCGGCCGGTCGGGCGGGGGCGGCGGGGTCGTCGACATCGTCGGGGGGTTCTCTCCCGCGGAGCCCGCGGGCAAACCGCCGGTTGCGTCAGTCGACGTGCAGGACGGCCTTGCCGGCGACCCGGCGGTGCAGCAGCGCCTCGATCGCGGGCGCCGGGTCGCGCCACGAGGCCTCGAGGTCGATCTGCGGCTCGAGCTCGCGCGCAGCGACGAGCGCCGCGAGGCGCGCGAGGTCGCTTCCGCCGGTGCCGGTGCGCTCGAGCTCCTCGAAGATGAACAGGCCACGCAGGATCGCGCCGGGCGCGCGGCCGAAGAGCGTCCGCGCGCCGAAGCTCACCGGCTCGGGATCGCTGGAGGCGTAGGAGACGATCGTGCCGCGGCCGGCGACCTTGCCGATCGCCGCGCCGAGGCTCGCGCCGCCGACGCCCTCGAGGATCGCGTCCTGGTCGTCGGTGGCGTCGGCGACGTCGAACACGATCTCCGCGGCGCCGAGCGTCCGCAGGCCCCGCGCGCGCTCCTCGTTGCGCGCGACCGCCGTGACGTGGGCGCCCGCGCGCGCGGCGAGCTGGACCGCGAAGCGCCCGACGCCGCCGCTCGCGCCGGTGACGAGCACGCGCTTGCCGAGGACGAACCCGGCGATCTCCAGGGCGCGCAGCGCGGTGAGCCCGGCGACGGGAAGCGTCGCGGCCTCGGTGAACGTCACCGCGCCCGGCAGCTCCGCGAGGTCCTGCGTGCGGACGGCGACGAGCTGCGCCCAGGCGCCGCCGCCGGCCGGCGTGATGCCGACGACCCGCGCGCCCTCCGGCGGCCCGCTGCCGTCGGCCGCCCCGCGCGCGACGGTGCCCGCGAGATCCCAGCCGGGAATCGACCCCGGTGGGCGGTCGGCAAGCCGCTTGGTCTCGCCGCGGTTCAGGGAGAACGCCGCGACCGCGACGAGCGCCTGGAAGGGCAGCGGCTCGGGATCGGGGACCTCGGTGAGCGCCACGTGCGGCGGCTCGGGGGTGGCGGTGAGCGCAAGCACGCGCCCACGTTAGCCCGAGAGCCTGCCGACCGCGGGCCCGGCCACCGCGGGTGAGACAATCGCTCGCATGGACGCCGCCACCGCGCCGGGACTCGTCGCGCAGCGCTTCGCCGCGCGCCGGCAGGCGTGGGAGGACGAGCACCTGTCGCCGGCCGCGGCGCATTCCTATCCCGCCCGCCGCGCCGTCGAAGAGGCCGACTGCGCGCTGCGCACGCCCCTGCAGCGCGACCGCGACCGGATCGTCCACTGCAAGGCGTTCCGGCGCCTGAAGCACAAGACGCAGGTCTTCGTCGCGCCGCAGGGCGATCACTACCGGACGCGCATGACCCACACGCTCGAGGTCACGCAGATCGCGCGGACGGTCGCGCGGGCGCTGGGGCTCAACGAGGACCTGACGGAGGCGATCGGCCTCGGCCACGACCTCGGCCACCCGCCGTTCGGCCACATCGGCGAGGCGGTGCTCGACGCCTGCCTCAGCGAGCGCTTCGGCTCCGGCTTCCGCCACTACGAGCACTCGCTGCGGATCGTCGAGGTGCTCGAGCGCGGGGGAGCCGGCCTGAACCTCTGCGCGGACGTCCGCGACGGGATCCTCTGCCACTCCGGCCGCGCGCCGCTGCCGGCGACGCTCGAGGGGCGGATCGTGCGCCTCGTCGACCGCGTCGCGTACCTCAACCACGACATCGACGACGCGCTGCGGGCGGGCGTGCTCTCCGACGCCACGCTGCCGGCCGACGCGATCGCCGTGCTCGGCCCGACGGGCTCGGCGCGGATCGACATGCTCGTCCACGACCTCGTCGAGACCTCCGAGCGGGCCGGCGACATCGTCCAGGGCGACGAGGCGGGCGCCGCGATGACCGCGCTGCGAACGTTCATGTTCGACAACGTCTACCTCGGCACGGCGGCACGCCAGGAGCACTCGCGGATCGACCGCGTCATCCGGACGCTCTTCGAGCACTACGCCTCCGATCCGGCGCTGCTCCCCGACGGCGGCGGCGCGCCCGGCGCCGGCCACGCCCAGCGCGTCACCGACTACCTCGCCGGCATGACCGACCGCTACGCGGTGCGCGCGTTCGAGGCCCTCAGCGTGCCCGCGTCCTTCGCGCTGTAGATGGCGCTCTACACGAACGACTCCAAGGAGCGCGTCCGCGAGGCGGTCGACATGATCGACCTCGTCTCCTCGCGCACGGAGCTCAAGCGCGCGGGGGCCAACCGCTACACGGGGCTGTGCCCGTTCCACGACGAGCGCACCCCGTCGTTCGGGATCAACCCGGCCGAGAAGGTCTACCACTGCTTCGGCTGCCAGGCCTCGGGCGACGCGTTCACGTTCGTCATGGAGACCGAGGGCGTGGACTTCAAGGGCGCGCTGGAGCTGCTCGCCGACCGCTACAAGGTCGCGCTGGAGCTCGAGGACGAGGACCCGGCCGCCGCCGAGCGCCGGCAGCGCAGCGAGCGGCTGCTCGAGCTGCTCGAGCGCACCGCGACGTACTACGTGCGCCAGCTCTGGGAGTCGCGCGAGGCCGAGCGGGCGCGCGAGTACCTCGCCGGGCGCGGCCTGCAGGAGGCGACGCTGCGCGAGTTTCGCGTCGGCTACGCGCCGAGCGCCTGGGACACCGTCCTCAACGCCTCGCGCCGCGCCGGCTTCGGCAACCGCGAGCTCTACGACGCCGGCCTGGCCCAGAAGTCGGACAAGAGCGGCCGGATCTACGACCGCTTCCGCTCGCAGGTCATCTTCCCGCTCGCCGACCAGCGCGGCCGCGTGCGCGGGTTCGCGGGACGGACGCTCGTCACGCGAGGGCGAGCGGCCGCGGCCCGAAGTACGTCAACAGCCCGGAGAGCGAGGTCTTCCACAAGGGCCGACAGCTCTTCGGCGCCGACCTCGCACGGTCGGCCGCGGCGAAGGCCGGCAGCGTCGTCGTCGCCGAGGGCTACACGGACGTCATCGCGATGAATCAGGCGGGCGTGCGCAACAGCGTCGCGATCATGGGCACGGCGCTGACGGAGGACCAGGTCGGCGAGCTCGCGCGCCTCGCGCCGGTCGTGCAGCTCGCGCTCGACGCCGACAACGCGGGACGCGAGGCGATGGTGCGCGCCGCGCGGATCGCGGAGCGACGCAAGCTCGAGCTGCGCGTCGTCGCGCTGCCGCCCGGCGAGGACCCGGCTGACCTCGTTCAGCGGGCGGGGGCCGAGGAGATCGAGCGGCGGATCGCCGAGTCCGTCCCGTTCGTGCGCTTCCGGGTGATGCAGATCCTCGACTCGGCCGATCTCGGCGACGCGGAGGGCAGGGACCGCGCGCTCGACGACCTGCGGCCCGTCTTCGCGATGCTCGGGCCGAGCGTCATGCGCGACGAGCTGTTGCGGATCGTCGGCGACCGCCTCGATCTGTCGGCGGAGCTGTTGTCCTCGCTGCTCGACCGGCCGCCGTCCGCTGCGCGCCGCGCCGAGGAGCCCGCCGCCGGCGAGCCCGCCTCCGCCGGGCCGCCCGCAGACCGCGCCGCTCGATCGCCGCGAGCGCACCGAGCGCACGTTCCTCGCGCTCTGCATCGCGCTGCCGTCGCTCGGCGCGCCGGCGCTGGCCGAGCTCGACGTCGAGGCCGACCTCTCGCGGCCGGCGACGCGCGCCGCCGCCGCCCACCTGCGCGACCACCTCGCCGCGCCGACCGAGGGCCTGGACGAGGAGTCGCCGCTCACCGGCCTCGTCCGCGAGCTCGCGGTCCGCGCGGCCGGCGTCACCGCGACGCCCGCGGTCTTCCGCATGGAGCGCCTGCAGCTCGAGCTCTACCGCGTCGAGCGGGAGATCGCGATGGCCCGCTCGCGCGGCGAACCGGTGACCGACCTCGCCGAGCGGCGAACGACGACGAAGGCCGAGATCAACCGGGCGATGCAGCAGCTCATGGACGAGGGAGAGCCCGCGCGCTGAATGCTGCGGGCAACCGACTCGGTACGCTTGCGGCGCGTTCCGGGGTAGCTCAATCGGCAGAGCATTCGGCTGTTAACCGAAGGGTTGTGGGTTCGAGTCCCACCCCCGGAGCTGCCTGCGGTCGGAATTCACGCCCGAGGCGGATGACGACGTGCATGCCAATCTCGCAGCGAGTGTCCTCTGCACGCCGGTAGGCTCGTACGCCTGAACCGTCAGCACTTCGCAGCGCCGTGGCCGCTCGTCTCGCCGCAGCCGGACCTTGGCCGGGTCGCGCGCCTCCTCACGCCGTGCTCCGCCGCCGGACGACAGCCTCTTCCCGTGGATGGAGATGGCGAACGCCGGGATGCTCAATCGAGGAACCTGCACCTCATCGATGTAGCGGTCGGTGACCTTCCCAGCAACGATGCGGTGGTCGAGGTCGGGCCGTTTTGCGGTCTCTCCACGAATGCCCTGCGGCGCGCTCTGGACCGCCACCGCCGGCCGAACCCGCTGTGGTCCTGCGATCCCTGGTACTACCCGAGGATCGCGGACGTCATGGATCCGCGGCGTACAGCGACTACGTCAAGAGACGTTCGTGCGCGCAACGCAGACGTTCAGCGGCCATGACCTGCCGCGAGCCGTTCAGGCGCCGTCGACTGAATTCTTCGAGCAATGGGCGCAGGGGCGATGGTCACCGACGTGTATGGCCGCAAGGTCCGGATGGGCGGGCCGATCACCCTCGCCTACATCGACGGCGAGCACGACTATGAGAACGTGCGGCGCGATCTCGAGCTGTGCGACCGTCACCTCGTCCCCGGCGGCTATGTGCTGTTCGACGACTCGTCCGCGGCCTCGTCACACCGCGATGTCCACGCGTTCGTGCGGGAACTTCTGAACGACCCGGGTTGGCAGCTCATGGCGCAGAACCCGAACTACCTCGTGCAGAAGCGCCGCCGGCCGTAGTCATACCCGCCATTGATCGGCTTCGGCTCGATGTTCGAAGCAAGGTCTGGACATCCGTCCAGACCTGGGCGTGCCGCCGCCCGGCGCCGGGTACGGCGACTCGCATGCTCATCGCCGGCGTCGCCGCCTTCTGCGTTCTCCTCATCGTCCTCGCGTTCCTCGCGCCGCGTCTGTCCCGCGGCCCGCAGCGCGGCGGGCACAAGGCCGTCGGGCTCGGCGAGCGCGGGGCCGGCAAGGCGCCCGGCCGGCTCGGGCATGTCCTCGTCCAAGCCGTTTCGCAGCGCGCAGAAGGCGATCGGCAAGAGCGGTTCCGCCGGCCGTCGCGGCCGCGGCAAGATGCCGCTGTAGGCCTTTTGCAGGCGTTGCCGCCGCCGGCGGCGACCGCTAGGTTTGCCCCATGGACTGCCAGGGACGGCGGCGTCATCCGCGGGGGGTGCGCTGTGCGCTGCTTGCCGCTGCGCTCGTACTGCTCGCGCTCGCGCCCGCGGCCGCGCAGGCCGCGATCGTCGTCAACGACGTCACGGTCACCGAGGGCAACGGCGGCGCCGTCGCGACGTTCACGCTGACCCGCGATGCCGGCCTGCTCGCAGCGGCGCGGACGATCGCGTTCGCGACCGCCGACGGCAGCGCGCGCTCGCCCGCCGACTTCGAGGCGGTCGGCGGCAGCCTGACGTTCCCCGCCGTGATCCTTCCCGAGACGCAGGTCCGGCAGATCAACGTCCCGATCGCGGGCGACCGGCTCGACGAGCCGTCCGAGACGTTCCGCCTCGCGCTCGCCGGCACGGAGGTCACCGACGGCGAGGGCATCGCGACGATCCTCGACGACGATCCTGCGCCCGCCGCGGCCGTCGCCGACCCCGCGCCCGCCGCCGAGGGCGCGACCGCG
This sequence comes from uncultured Actinomycetes bacterium, assembly GCA_963830085.1. Taxonomy (GTDB): domain Bacteria; phylum Actinomycetota; class Thermoleophilia; order Solirubrobacterales; family Solirubrobacteraceae; genus CADCVQ01. Next base: position 285,094 of record CAWHLF010000009.1, read on the forward strand.
ACGTTCACCGTCGGCCTCAGCGCGCCGAGCGGCCGCGACGTCAGCGTCGCCTTCGCGACCGCGAACGCCAGCGCGATCGCCGGCCAGGACTACACGGCCCGCGCCGGAACCCTGACGATCCCGGCCGGCAGCACGAGCGCGCAGGTCGCCGTGCCGCTCACCGACGACGGCGACGACGAGCCGGCGGAGACCTTCGAGCTGCGGCTCTCGAGCCCCGGCGCGGCGACGCTCGGCGACGCCGTCGCCGTCGCGACGATCGTCGACACCGACGAGCCGCCCGCCCAGGCCGCACCCCCGCAAGCCCCGCCGGCCGGGTCCGTCGCGCCGCTCCCGCCGGCCGCGCCGAGCACCGGCTCCTCGGTCCCCGGCCCGCCGCGGCTGGGCGTCTCCAACCCGCGCCTGCGGCAGCCGTCGACCGCGATCGTCACGATCGCCTGCCCCCGCGAGGCCGGCAGGTGCAGCGGTCAGCTCACGCTCTTCAGCCGCCCGAACACGCGCTCGAAGCTCAAGGCGCTGCGGCGCGAGCGGCGGCTGGGCCGCAGGACGTTCGCGCTCGCCGGCGGGCACTCGCAGACGCTCTCGATCGCCCTCGGCCGCGCGGACCGCAACCTCCTCGATCGCGCCGGCCGGATCGCGGTCCGCGCCTTCGCGATCATGCGCGACGACTCCGGGCGCAGCGGCCTGCGGACGGTCAACGGGACGCTGATACGGCGAAGCACCCACTCGAGCCCGAGCCGCTCCTAGCGGACCCGTCCGGATCCACCGGCGAACTCCTCGACGAGCTCGGCCGCCCGCGCGGGGCCGTCGTGCTCCGCGGCCCAGGCCTGCAGCTCGCGCGCCCGCACGCGCACCCCGGGCCGGGCCAGCGCTCGGCCGGTCGCGAGCGCGATCGCCCGCGGGGTCACCATCCGCCGCGGCAGCCGGACGCCGACGCCCGCCCACTCGATCCGCGCGGCGTTCTCGTTCATGTCGCCGGCAGCGGGCACGACGAGCGGGACGCAGCCGCTCTGCAGCGCCCGGGCGACCGTCCCGTGCCCGCCGTGGCAGATGACGACGTCGCAGGCCGGCATCGTCCGCGAATACGAGAGCCAGTCGACGAGCGTCGCGTTGGCGGGCACCTCGAACGGCGGCTCGGGCCGCGAGCGGTTGACCGACGCGAGCACGCGGACCGGCATGTCCGCGAGGCCGGCGAGCGCGGCGCGCAGCAGCCGCTGCTCGGCGTCCTGCGACGTCGACGGCGCGAGCAGGACGAGCGGCTCGTCGCCGGGCGGCAGCTCGACCGCCTCGCCGGGCGGCTCCCACAGCAGCGGCCCGACGACGTGGGTGTTCGGCGGCCAGGCGCGCGGATATTCCAAGTGCGGGAACGTCGCGACGAGTGCCAGGTCCGCGCTGATCCCCCCATGGACACGCTCCAGGGGCGGGAGCTCCAGGCGCCGGCGCGTCTCGTTGAGCTCGTCGCGGCCGAGCGCGAGCCCGTGGCGCAGCAGCGGCGCGGTCGTGCCCCACAACGCGCGGCCGAGCGGCCGTCCGCGGCAGCCGCGCCCCGCAGGAGTAGGGCGGCGTCCGCGGGCGGCATGCGCGGGTCGGTGTGGGGGACGAGCGTCGCGACCGGCACGCCCTCGAGCTCGCCCGCCAGCGCCGGGGCGAGCGTCAGGATGTCCGACACGACCGCGTGCGGCGCGACCTCGCGCACGAGCCCGACGGTCTCGCGCGTCGCCCGCTCGACCGCCTGGTACGGGCGTCAGCGGCCGCTCGCGCGTGGGGAAGACGTGGTACTCCGGCGCGGCGGCGAACGTCATCCCCTCCGCCTCGACGTGCGAGCGCCAGCGCTCCCAGGTCTGCAGCGTCACGTCGTGGCCGCGGGCCACGAGCGCGCGCCCGAGCGCGATGACGGGGAACGCGTGGCCCGGGTCGCCGAAGGCCCCGAGCAGGAGCCGTCGCGGGTGCTCAGGCCGCCAGCTCCGCGACGAGCCGCAGCTGCTCCAGCCGGTCGTCCTTCGTGAAGGCGAGCGGGCTGATCCCGAGCGTGCCGACGCCGGCGTCGCGGTAGACCGCCAGGCGCTCGCGGACGTGCTCGGGCGGGCCGCAGATCGAGACGGTGTCGATGAGCTCGTCCGACAGCCGCGCCATCGCCTCGTCGCGCCTGCCCTCGAGGTAGAGGTCCTGGACGTCGCGCGCCTCCTCCTCGAAGCCGTAGCGCTGGACGAGCTGGTTGTAGAAGTTCTTCTCGCGCGAGCCCATCCCGCCGACGTAGAGCGCGATGAACGGCCGCATGAGGTTGCGGCCGCTCTCGAGGTCCGACGTGACGCAGACGTTGACCTGCGGCGCGATGTCGAAGCCCTCGAGCGAACGCCCGCTGCGCGCCGCGCCCTCCTCGAGCAGCGGCCGGAACTCGGCGACGTGCTCGGGGGAGAAGAGCGTCGGGATCCAGCCGTCGGCGATCTCGCCGGCCAGGCGCGTGTTGTTCGGGCCGATCGCCGCGAGGTAGATCGGGATCTGCTCCTGGATCGGGCCGATCGTGAGCTTCAGCGGCTTGCCGGGGCCGTCGGGCAGCGGCAGCGTCAGCGTCTCGCCCTCGAAGATCAGCCGCTCGCGGGCGAGCGCCTTGCGCACGACCGCGACGTACTCCCGCGTGCGCTGGATCTGGCGGCCGAAGCGCTGCCCGTGCCAGCCCTCGGCGACCTGCGGCCCGGAGGAGCCGATGCCGAGCAGCATCCGGCCGCCGGAGAGGTGGTCGATCGTCGCCGCCGTCATCGCGGTCATCGCGGGGGTGCGGGCGGGCATCTGGAAGATCGCCGAGCCGAGCTTGATCGTCTCCGTCAGGCCCGCGAGCCAGCCGAGGACCGTCGCCGCATCCGACCCGTAGGCCTCCGCCGCCCAGACCGAGTCGTAGCCGAGGCGCTCGGCCTCCTGGACGATTTCGCGCTGGTCGTCGGAGTGCAGACCGAGTCCCCAGTAGCCGATGTGCACGCCGAGTTTCATGCCTGCAAGATCCCTGTCAGTTGGAGGAGTTGATTTGCCGTGGGCGACGGCCTGCCATACGGTGGCGCTGTCCCGAGCGAACGGAGAGAGAACCCTATGCCAACGTCTCGCGAAGTCGCGGTCGCCGATCTACGTCGTGCCATCGACGTTCTCCCCGAGCGCACTCGCCAGGCGATGCTCGTCGGGCTGCAGAACAACACCGTCATCACCGGGGCGTTCACCGGCGGCGACGGCGTCTGCCCGATGATGGCCGCGCACCGCGAGGGCGGGCGCACGAGCTGCGTCTCGTTCCCCGAGGCATGGGACAAGTTCACCGGCGTCTACGGCCGCGCGATCTGCCGCCAGGCGACCGAGTACGAGGTCGGCATCCTGCGGTTGGAGATCAAGGCGAGCCTCGAGCCGCAGGTCTCCGAGCTCGCAGCGGCGATCGCCGATCACGAGAAGATCGTCGAAGGCCGCCGTCGCCGCGACCGCCTGTTCGCCGGCCCGGCCGTCGATCTCGGCGGCACGATCGACGAGCACAAGTCGTCGGCTCGCCGCCGTCGCAGCTCCGAGGCCGAGGACATCGGACTCGACTGGCTGTTCGAGCAGACGCTCGTGCTGCCGGACGACTTCGACACGCAGCCCGCGACGGAGCCCGAGCACGCGGGCTTCGACTTCGACCGCGCCGAGGACGACATCTACGCGCGTTAGGTCATCGCGTTCGCGAGCTGCCCGCCGCCGGGCCGCTCGAAGACGATCTCCGGGACGATGCAGCCCGGGGTCAGCGCGAGCAGCATCCGCACGGCGGCGACGATGTCCGCCGTCTGGATCATGTCCTCCGGCGCGACGTGGCCCTTGACGAAGTCCGTCATCGCCGTGTCGACGAACGCCGGGCACAGCGCGGTGGACTTGATCCCGAGCGCGTTGAGCTCGGCGTTCATCGACTGCGTGAAGCCGACGACGCCGAACTTCGTCGCGCTGTAGATGCTCAGCCAGGCCTGTCCGCGCTTGCCGGCGACCGACGCCGTGTTGATGACGAGCGCGTTGCGGTGCTCGGCGCCGGCGGCGGTGAGCATCGCCAGCGCCTCGCGATAGAAGAGCGGGATCGCGCGGAGGTTCGTCGCGAGCTGGATGTCCATGCGCTTCGTGTTCAGCTCGCCGATCGGGGCGCCGATGCCGACGCCCGCGTTGTTCATGAGGACGTCGAGGCGGCCGTAGGCCTCCTGGTGGTGGCCGACGACGCGCTTCACGTCGTCCTCGTCGCCGACGTTCGCGGCGATCTCCTGGACCTCGAGCCCCTCGCCGCGCAGCAGCTCGTAGGCGGCGTGGAGCTTCTCCGGGCGGCGGGCGGCCATCGTCACCGCGTGACCGTCCTGCGCGAGCATCCGCGCGACGGCGAGGCCGATGCCGCTCGACGCGCCCGTCACGATCGCTGCACGCTGCGCCATCGGCCACTCCTTCGCTGAAGTCAGGTGCGGCGCAGCTTATTCACGGGAACGCCTAGAGTTGACCCATGCCACGACGACTGCTCCTGTCGTTGCTGGCGGCGGCCATCGTTCTGAGCTCCTGCGGCTCCGATGACGACGGGTCGGCGCCCGCTCCGCCCCAGCCCGAGGCCGCGCAGCCGGCCGACTTCCCGTCCGCGCAGGGCAAGACGCTCTCCCAGCTCACGAACGGGCTCGCGCAGGGCGCCATCCTCAACGTCTCGAGCTTCAGCTCGCAGAAGCCCGGCGACGGCAACCGGCTCGGCTTCGCGATCGTCGACCGGGCGAACAAGCAGATCGAGGTCTCCGAGGTCGCCGTCTACACCGCCCGCAAGGACGGCACCGGGCTGCGCGGGCCGTTCGTCGCGCGCAAGGAGTCGCTGGACGTCGCGACGCCGTACCGCAGCCGCCAGACCTCTGCCGACCTGGCCAGCGGCGACACCTTCTACGTCGCGGACGTCTCCTACGGCGGCCGCGGCCAGCACGTCCCGATCGGGCTCGTGCGCCTCGACGGCCGGCTCGTCGTCGCCGACGCGCCGGCGCCGGTGCCGGTCGGCGCGAAGAACGGGCCCCCCGACGTCGGCGACCGCGCGATCAAGGTCAAGACGCTCACCGCCGCCGACGTCGGCGGGAACCTCGAGAAGCTCACGACCCGCGTCCCGCCGGCGGAGGACCTGCTGAAGGAGAACTTCGCCGACGTCGTGGGCAAGAAGCCGGCCGTGCTGCTGTTCGCGACCCCCGCGCTGTGCCAGTCGCGCACGTGCGGCCCGGTCGTCGACATCGCCGAGCAGGTGCGCGCCCAGAACGGCAAGGGCGTGACGTTCATCCAGCAGGAGATCTACCAGGACAACGATCCGGGCAAGCCCGTGCGCTCCCAGGTCGCCCGCTGGCGGCTGCCGACCGAGCCGTGGGCGTTCGTCGTCGACCGCAGCGGAAAGATCACCGCGCGCTTCGAGGGCGTGTTCTCCGTCGGCGAGCTCGCGCGGGCCGTCGAGCAGGTCAAATAGCCGGCCGGCCGATGGGGCAGGGAGGACTCGAACCTCCGTCTAACCGATTATGAGTCGGCTGCTCTGACCAACTGAGCTACTGCCCCGCGCGCGGATTGTCGCGCGTTCGCGGATAATCGCTGGCGCCCGGGACGTCAGCGAGAAAGGGAACCGATGGGGGACCTGCTGCGCAAGGTGTTTCGCATCAACTACGAGAAGCGGTCGCGCGCCGAGATCGAGGAGGCGGCGGAGGGCGCTGCGCTCATGCAGGAGCAGCACGCGCGCGACGTGCTGTCGATGGCCGAGGAGGCCGGCGTCGGCCCGTCCGACTTCCGCGTGCAGCGCGCCGCGCAGGTCCTCGAGATGCTGCGGTGACCTGATGGGCTACTACCTGCGCCGCTTCGTCGGCGGCGAGACGGATGACTTCGACCGCGAGCAGATGCTCGACGTCGCCGAGCAGGCGCTCAAGCAGCAGCTCGAGCTCGCGCTCGACGTGCTCGAGCTCGCGGAGGTGTCGGGGCTGCCCGACTCGCACAAGGAGAAGGACCAGCGCATCACCCGCGCCCGCGACACCGTCCGACAGCTCGGGGGGTAGCCCTCGGCGCGCTCGCGCTGCTCGCGGGGTGCGGCGGCGAGCGCGGCGCGACGCCGGGTCCGGCCGCCACGGCCACGACGCCGGCGCCCGCCGCGCGCAGCGCGTCGCTGCCCGCGCTCTGCCGGCCGCTGAGAGCGACGATCACCGGCCGCGTCACGTCGCCCGCGATCACCGAGCTGTCGGGCCTCGTGCGCTCGCGATCGCAGCCGCGCGTGCTCTGGGCCCACAACGACTCGGGCGACGAGGCGCGGATCTTCGCCCTGACCTCGACGGGGCGGCTGCTCGCCGAGCTCCCGGTCACCGGGGCGGAGAACGTCGACTGGGAGGACATCGCGATCGGGGCCGCCCCGGACGGCTCGCAGGCGCTCTACATCGGCGACATCGGCGACAACGAGGCGCGGCGCGACGAGATCGTCGTCTACCGCGTGCCGGAGCCGAGCCTCCAGGCCGCCATCCCGCCCGCGACCCAGCCGGCGGCGCGCCTTGCGCTGCGCTATCCGGACGGCGCGCACGACGCCGAGGCGCTCCTCGTCGATCCCACGAGCGGCGCGCTCGTCGTCGTGACGAAGAGCTTCGGCGGCGAGTCGGGCGTCTACACCGCCACCGCGCCGGTCGCCGGCCAGGTGACGGCGCTGCGCCGCCGCGGGCGGCTGAACCTCGGCGGCGGGCAGGCCGTGACGGCCGGCGACGTCTCCGCCGACGGGCGCACGATCGTCCTGCGCACGTACGACCGGGCGGTCGTCTGGCGGCGGCGCGCCAAGGAGTCCGTCGCGGGTGCGCTGCACCGCAAGCCGTGCACGACGCGCGACGACGCGCTGCTCGCCGAGGGGCAGGGGGAGACGCTCGCGCTGACCGCCGACGGGCGCGCGTTTCACACGGTGCCGGAGGGCGCGCGACCGCGGATCCGCCGCCATGAGCCGGGCGGTCCTGGCGCAGCCGCGCGCTGAAACCCAGGTTTGGCTCGATGTGAGCCGGGAAGCACCAGAGACAGAAGACCGCCGAGGGACTTTTCGGTACGGCCCATATCCCCCGCCGCCCCCCTCAATTCCCTCGGCCCGCGCCCGGTGTGACCCCACCGGGCGCGCTTCGTTTAAGGCGCTGCACAGCTCCAGGAAAGGAACGCGGGCGGCCCCGTCGAAACAGGCTCTCGCCCATGAAGCGATCCGCCACGCCGACAACGACCCCCGAGTCGCTCTCCACCTACATCCAGGCCCGCTTCGACGACTTCTCCCGTTCTCAGAAGGATGTCGCGCAGTACATCGTCGACCATCTCGACGAGGTCGCCTTCCAGACCGCAGAGGAATTGGCGCGCCGCGCGAACACGTCGTCGAGCACCGTCGTGCGCTTCTCGCAGGCGCTCGGCTTCGAGGGCTATCCCGAGCTCCAGCAGTCCGCCCGCGAGGAGTACCGCCGGCGGCACGCGTCGACGGTCCCGGCAGCGGGACCGGGTCCCGTCGCGCCGCTGTTCTCGCTCGACCAGAACGAGTTCGAGACGATGCTCGCGGCCGATCACGTCAACGTCGAGGACACCGCGCGCAAGGTCTCGCGCAGCGAGATCGAGGCCGCCGTCGAGGCGATCGCGACGACGCCGCGCCTGCTCGTCGCCGGCACCGACCAGATGGCGTTCTTCGCCTCCTACCTGCGCCACCTGCTCATGCTCCTCGACCTCCGCGCGGAGATCGTCGCCAGCCCGTCGCAGGAGGCGCTCGGCCGCCTGAGCCGGATCGACGACCAGACGCTCGTCATCGGGCTCTCGGCGGGCCGGCCGCATCCGCTCGTCGTGCGGGCGATGAAGCTCGCCCGCCATCGCAAGGCGCGGACGATCGCGATCACCGACGCGACGCTCTCCGAGGTCGCCAAGCTCGCCCAGATCCGCCTGTACTACTCGTCCAACAGCCCGGCCTACGTCCGCTCGCACACCGCGCTGCTGGCGATGGTCCAGGCGCTCGCCTACGGCGTCTACGCCCGCGACGCCGACGGCTACGCGGACCGCATCAAGGCCTTCAAGCTCAAGTAGCGCGGTCGCCGGGTCGCGGGGCGGCCTCGATAACATCGCCAGGGTGAGAGACGAAGCCACATTCCGCGTCAAGGCGGGCCTCGCGGAGATGCTCAAGGGCGGGGTCATCATGGACGTCGTCGACGCCGAGCAGGCGCGGATCGCCGAGGCCGCCGGAGCCGTCGCCGTCATGGCGCTCGAGCGCGTGCCGGCCGACATCCGGCGCGACGGCGGCGTCGCGCGGATGTCCGACCCGGCGATGATCAAGGGCATCCAGGAGGCCGTGACGATCCCGGTCATGGCGAAGGCCCGCATCGGCCACATCGCCGAGGCGCAGGTGCTCGAGGCGCTCGAGGTCGACTACATCGACGAGTCCGAGGTCCTCACGCCGGCCGACGAGCACAACCACATCGACAAGTGGGGCTTCTCGATCCCGTTCGTCTGCGGCGCGACGAACCTCGGCGAGGCGCTGCGGCGCATCGGCGAGGGCGCGGCGATGATCCGCTCCAAGGGCGAGGCGGGCACCGGCGACATCGTCGAGGCCGTCCGTCACATGCGCGCGATCCGCGGCGAGATCCGCCGCCTCGGGATGCTCGACGACGCGGAGCTTGCGACCGCCGCCAAGGAGCTGCAGGCGCCGCTGCACCTCGTGCGCGGCGTCGCGCGCGAGGGCGGGCTGCCGGTCGTGCTCTTCTGCGCGGGCGGGATCGCGACGCCCGCCGACGCCTCGCTCATGATGCAGCTCGGCGCGGAGGGCCTCTTCGTCGGCTCGGGGATCTTCAAGTCGGCCGATCCCGAGCGGCGCGCGCGGGCGATCGTCGAGGCGACGACGCACTTCGCCGACGCCGCGCGGGTGGCGCGCGCGTCCGAGGGCCTGGGGACGGCGATGGACTCGCTCGAGTCGCGGGCGCTCGGCGGCGACCAGCTGCTCGCCCAGCGCGGCTGGTAGTGACCGGGCCGCTCGTCGGCGTCCTCGCACTGCAGGGCGGCTTCGCGGCGCACGCGCGGATGCTGCGCGAGCTCGGCGCCGATGTGCGCGAGGTGCGCGTCCCGGCCGATCTCGACGGGCTGCAGGGACTCGTGATCCCCGGCGGCGAGTCGACGACGATGACGCTCGGCATCGAGCGCGAGGGCCTCGCCGGGCCGCTGCGCGACCTCGTGGCGGCGGGCACGCCGGTGCTCGGCACGTGCGCCGGGCTCATCATGCTCGACCGCGAGCACCTCGGGCTCATGGACATCACGGCGCGCCGCAACGCCTTCGGCCGCCAGGTGCGCTCCTTCGAGGCCGACCTCGCGATCGACGGCATCGACGGCCCGCCGCTGCGCGCGGTCTTCATCCGGGCGCCGTGGATCGCCGAGCACGGCGAGGGCGTCGAGATCCTCGCGGTGGTCGACGGTCATGCCGTCGCCGCGCGGCAGGGCTCGCTGCTGGCGGTGGCGTTCCATCCCGAGCTCGGGCAGGACACGCGCCTGCACGAGCAGTTCCTGCGCGCGTGCGAGGCGGTGACGCGCTGCACGAGGTCGGCTACACGCTGACCGAGCGCCACCCCGACTACGTCGTGCTCGGCGAGACGCGGACCTACAGCTTCGAGCGCATCACCCAGGCGATCCGGCTGCTCGAGCGCGGCGCGCGCTTCATCGCGACGAACCCCGACGCGACCGGCCGTCGCCGGACGGCCGATGCCCGCGACCGGCTCGGTCGCCGCGCTCATCAGCCGCGCGACCGGCGTCGACCCGTACTACGTCGGCAAGCCGAACCCGCTCATGATGCGCTCGGCGCTCAATGCGATCGAGGCGCACTCCGAGACCGCCGCGATGGTCGGCGACCGGATGGACACCGACGTCGTGGCGGGCCTCGAGGCCGGGATGGAGGCGATCCTCGTGCTCACCGGGATCAGCACGCGCGAGGCCGCGGAGCGCTTTCCGTACCGCCCGTCGCGGATCGTCGACTCGATCGCCGACCTCGTCGACGAGCTGGGTTGACGCGGTTCACAGCGTCGTCACGGGCTGATCACGCCGCGGTCACAACGGTGCGGGCGAGGCTCGCAACGCTGGCCGCCACGCCGTGACCCCGAGACCTGGAGCGCGAATGACCCCGTCCGAACTGCGTCCTGCCACTCCCGACGGAGGCGTGTCGAGGCGCTCGCTGCTGACCCGCTCGGCCTCGGCGAGCGTCGGCATCGTCCTGACCGGGAGCATCCCCGGCTTCTTCGGCACCGCACACGCCAAGCACGGCGGCGAGGTCGGCTACGGCCCGCTGATCCCCGATCCCGACGGGCTGCTGTCGCTGCCGGAGGGCTTCTCCTACAAGCTCGTCGCGAAGTCCGGCGAGACGCTCCTGGAGACCGGCCAGCCGACGCCCGACGATCCCGACGGCACCGCCGCGTTCGTCCGCCGCGGCGGCAACGGCAGCGTCCTCGTCCAGAACCACGAGATCGGCGGCAGCGAGTCCTTCCGCGTCCCGGCGCTCGAGGGGCTGACGTACGACCCGCTCGCGGGCGGCGGCACGACGAACATCGAGGTCGACAAGGACGGCAACCGCGTCCGCGAGTACGTGAGCCTCGCCGGCACGCACAACAACTGCGCGGGCGGCACGACGCCGTGGGACACCTGGATCACCTGCGAGGAGACCGAGGGTGCGCCCAGCGGCAGCACGGTGCGTCACGGCTACTGCTTCGAGGTCGACCCCTACGACCAGGACAAGAACCTCGACCCGAAGCCGATCAAGGCGCTCGGCCGCTTCGCGCACGAGTCGCGTCGCCGTCGACCCGCACACGCACGTCATCTACCTCACCGAGGACGCGAGCAACCCGAACGGGCTCCTCTACCGCTGGACGCCGCCCGAGGACGCGCTGCCGCTCGGCGACGGGTCGCTGCGGGAGCTCGCCGACGACGCCGGCACGCTCGAGGCGCTGCGGGCGACGAGGAACGGCGCGTTCGTCCCCGACCTCTCGGTGTTCAGCGAGCCGGGCACGCGGCTGAGGCTCACGTGGGTCGAGGTGCCCGACCGCGACGCGACGACGCTCTCGACGCGCAAGCAGGCCTACGCGCTGCCGGTCACGCGCAGCCGCAAGCTCGAGGGCATGTGGTGGGGCGACGGCGGCGCGTACTTCGTCGCGTCGTTCGCCCGTGAGGGCGTGCCACCCGACGGGCGACAACAGCGCCGCGTCGCACGACGGCCAGGTCTGGTTCATCGACCCCGACGAGGACCGCATGGAGCTCAAGCTCTGGTTCGCGTACACCCCGGCCGACCAGGACACCGACCCCGACGGGCCCGACAACATGACGGTGTCGCCGTTCGGCGGCGTCATCCTCTGCGAGGACGGCGAGGGCGCGCAGCACGTCGTCGGGGCGACCGACGACGGCGAGACGTACTTCCTCGCGCGCAACGAGCATCCGGACCAGAACGAGTTCGCCGGCGCGACGTTCTCGCGCAACAGCAAGACGCTGTTCGTGAGCATCCAGTCCCCCGGCCACGTGTTCGCGATCCAGGGGCCCGTTCCGCAAGCAGTAGCGCAGGCGCTCAGACGACGAGCCCGTGTCGCACCGTGTTCTCGGTGACGACACGGGGCTCGACGAAGTGCAGCAGGTAGTCGTGGCCGCCGGCCTTCGTGCCGGTGCCCGACAGCCTGTTGCCGCCGAACGGCTGGCGGCCGACCATCGCACCGGTCGTCGAGCGGTTGACGTAGAGGTTGCCGACCGGCGAGCGGGCGATGACGCGCGCGACGACGCGCGGGTTGCGCGAGAAGAGCGCCCCGGTCAGCGCGACCGGCAGCGCGTCGACGCGGTCGCAGGCCTCGTCGACCGAGGCGACCGCCTCGACGGTCAGCAGCGGCCCGAAGATCTCGTCGCGCAGCAGCGCGCTGTTCTGCGGCAGGCCGGTCGCGACGACGGGCGGGCAGTACCAGCCCTCGTCCGGGACGCCGGCGGCCGGCGCGGTGACGATCCTGCCCTCGCGCGCCGCGAGCTCGGCGTAGCGGCCGATCCGCTCCTGCGCCGCGCGCTCGATGACGGGCGGGACGTCGGTGGCGTAGTCGTCCGCCGGGCCGACCTGCAGGCCGGCGACGGCGCCCGCGAGGCGCTCGACGAGCGCGTCGTGGACGGCCTCGTGGACGAGGACCCGCGCGGCGGCCGAGCACTTCTGGCCGGCGTAGCCGAAGGCGGAGTCGACGATCGCCGGGATCGCCTCGTCGAGGTCGGCATCGGAGTCGACGATGATGCAGTTCTTGCCGCCCATCTCGGCGACGACGCGCTTGAGCTGGCGCGCGCCGGGAGCGACGCCGGCCGCGGTGCGCAGGAGCTCGAGGCCGACGGGGCCCGAGCCGGTGAACGCGATCGTCGCGACGTCCGGGTGGGCGGCCAGCGCGGCGCCGGCGTCGCCCTCGCCGGGCAGCAGCGCGATCGCGCCGGCCGGCACGCCGCCCGCGCGCAGCGCCTCGACGACGCGCAGCCCGCAGCCGGGCGCCTGCTCGGCGGGCTTCAGGACGACGGTGTTGCCGGTCGCCAGCGCCGCGGCCGCCATCCCCATCGGGATCGCCAGCGGGAAGTTCCAGGGCGCGATGACCGCGCACACCCCGCGCGGCGCGTAGCGCAGCTCGTTGCGCTCGCCCGGGACCTGCAGGAGCGGTGACCCCGCGGCGAGCTCGATCGCGCCGCGGGCGTAGAACTCGAGGAAGTCGATCGCCTCGCAGACGTCCGCGTCGGCCTCCGGCCAGGGCTTCGCGCACTCGCGGACCGCGAGCGCGGCGAGCGCCGGGCGCCGCTCGCGCATCCAGGCCGCCGCGCGCAGCAGGGCTGCGGCGCGCTCGGGCGCCGGCGTGGCGGCCCAGCCGGGAAATGCGGCGCGGGCGGCGTCGACCGCGGTGCGCGCCTCGTCCGGCGTCGCGCGGGCGGCGAGCGCCACGATGCGGTCCGGGCGGCCGGGGTCGGTCGAGACGAGCTCCTCGCCGTGGCGGCGGTCGTCGCCGATCCAGACCGGGACCTTCAGCGGCAGCCGCAGCTCGCCGATCGCGACCGCGAGCTTCGAGCGCTCGGTGACGCGCCGCAGCTCGAGCACGGGCTCGTTGGCGAACGGGGGGAGGGTCGTCACGCCGGGGAGGCCTCCGGCGGCGCCAGGAGCTGCTCGATCGGGACGCCGTGGGCCTGATCTGCGAGGAAGCTCTCGTTCGCGGTGTTCTCGAGCAGCCGGCGCACGAGGTAGGCCATGCCCGCGACGAGGTCGCCGACGGGACAGTAGGCGCGGACGCGCAGGCCGTGGGCGGCGAGCGCGTGGCCGAGGTCGTCGCCGAGGCCGCGCAGGACCTGGAGCTCGAGGTCGGAGTCCTGGGCGCCCGCGAGGCGGTTGCAGGCGATCGCGTGGGCGACCGAGCGCAGGTTGTGGGAGGCGATCGCGACGCGCACGAGCGGCCGGGCGTCGAGCAGGCGCGCCGTCAGGGCCTCGAAGTTCGCGTCGCAGTCGGCCTTGCGCTCGAAGACCGGCACGGTCCAGCCGTGCTGGCGCGCCTCGACGACCTCGTGGTCCCAGTAGGCGCCCTTGACGAGCCGCACGACGAGCGGGTGGGCGCGGGGTGACGCCTGCGCCCACTCGAGGATCGTGTCGAGCGTCTGCGGGCGAGTCGCGCAGGTAGGCCTGCAGGACGACGCCCGCGCTCGGGCCGTCGGCGAACTCCGGCTCGCGGAGCAAGGCGAGGACGAGCTCGAGGACGGCCTCGCGCGAGTCCAGCGACTCCATGTCGATGTGCAGGTGCGCGCCGAGGCGCTTGCGCGTGTCGCAGGAGCTCGCGCAGCCGCGGCGCGGCGTCGCGCTGACCGCGCTCGGGGGCCTCGGGGCGCAGCAGCGGGGTGAGCGCCGAGACCTTCACGGAGAGGTTCGCCCGCGGGATCGGGCCGGAGCTGTCGCGCTCGAGCGCCGGCTGGTCGCCGACGCGCTCGTAGACGGCCGCCAGCGCGTCGAGCGCGTCCGCGCAGCGCGCCGCGTAGCGATCGGCCTCGGCGGCCGTGACGGTCGCCTCGCCGAGCAGGTCGACCGAGGCCGCGATCCCGTCGTTCCAGAGGCCGCGGAGCGTCGCGACCGCGGCGGCGGGATCCTCGCCGACGATGAAGCGGTGGGCCATGTGCCTGACCCCGGCGGCGCCGGCGGCGCCGAGCGCCGCGCGCCCGGCCTTCGTGTCGCCCATCCGCATCGCCGCCCGCAGCGACGGCGGGCGCCCGTGGACCTGCTCGAGGTAGCCGGTCAGGTGGGCGGCGAGGTCGTCGAGCGAGCGGCAGGCGGGCACGACGTCGACGAAGCGAAAGAGCGCCGCGCGCAGCTCGGCGTCCTCGGCGGCGAGCTCCATCGCGCGGTCGTCGAGCGCCTTGAACGGGTTGCGGCGATGGGATGGGAACGACCCGGCCAGCGCGCGCCCCGCGCGCTGGACCTCGCGCTCGAGCGTGTCGGAGTCAGCCACGCTTGAAATCTAGCCCGGCGGAGCGGCGGGCTCGGGCGGCGGTGCGAGCTCCGGCACGGTCGACGTGTCCTGCTCGGGAGGAAGCTGCTCGGCGCCCGTCGCGCCGTTGTTCGCGTCGATGCCGGTGTTGTCGGAGGGCTCGGGGTCGGCGGCCGGCGGTGCGTCGTCCGCGGCGGATGCGGGCGGCGGCGGCGGCGGGGCCGCGTTCGCGGCCGGCCTGCGGCGGGGGTGCCGCCGGGGCAGCGGCCGCGCGGTCCGCGGCGGCCTCGCGCTCGCGCTTGGCGCGCGCGCGCTGCTTCGCGAGCTCGACCGCGCGCGCCTCTTCGGCGCCGGGCACGACGACGACCTCGGGCGTCGTCGTCGCGGCGGGCGGGGGCGGCGGCGTCGAGCTGCTCGGGGTCGAGGCCGGGTCGTCGGCGCCGAGGACGCCCGCCACGAAGAGCGCGATGACGAGCGCGAACGCGACGAGGATGACCGGCAGCACGAGCCCCGCGCGCACCGGGCTGCGGGCGGCGCGCGGCGGGCCGGAGGCCCGTTGCGGCCGCGGCAGCGACACCGCGCCCGCCGTCGCGCGCTTCGCGCGCGGTGCGGCCTTCGGGCCTCCTCGCTGCGGGCGCGGCAGGCGGGCCCCGGCGGCGAGCGCGCCGACGCTCGGGCGCTTCGGGCGTCGCGACAGGCGCCCGGCGGCCGGTGCCTCGGCGCCTGCCGGCGGCGGGGCGGCCGCGGGCGGGGGCTCGAAGTCGGCCTCGTCGAACGCGCGGTACTCGGTCGTCGGCTGATCGAGCGCCTCGACCGGTGCGACCGGCGCGACCGCCTCGACCGGCGCGACCGCCTCGACCGGCGCCGGCTCCTCCGCGTCGAGGTGGCCGGAGCCGTTCTGCGCCGCCGCGGTGAGCGGCGCGACCTCGAGCGGCGGCGGCGGCTCGGGCTCGGGCTCGGGCTCGTCCTTGCGCACCGGCGCCGCGGCGGTCATCGCGGCCACGATGCGGACGAACTCCTCCGGCGAGACGACGGTGTTGCCCGGGTCCACGTAGGCGCGCTCGGCGGCCTTGAAGCGGGCGACCGGCGCGCGGCACGTCCAGCACGCCCCGAGGTGGCCCTCGAGGAACTCGTGGTTGGCGAGCGTGATGCTGCGATCCGCGCGGGCGGCGAGCAGCGCGGGGACCTCGGCGCACAGGCCGCCGGCGGCGATCGCCGTGTGGCGGGCGGCCGCGTGGCGGGTGACGTTGATGAGCAGCGCCTCGGGATTGAGGGCGGTCACGTCCTCGGCCGCGTAGACGGCGGCGCGGAAATGGGCGAAGGCGTCGGCCGCGGCGAGGGCAGCCGCCGTGTCGCCCGCGACGAGACGGCAATACGCCAGGACCGCCGGGCCCCGGCGGTCGCACAGGGCCGCGAGCGCGGCGGGATCCCCGTCGCGCACCCCGGACGGCGTCACTACGGTTGCGCCCACGCCCGGCAGGCTACCGCCATGCGCCGACGGCCGAAACGGCGACGAGACGGTTCATCGTGCGACCCGCACCGCCGGCTGCACGGGCCGCCGAATCCACCATCTAGAGTCGGCCGCCACCGATGCGGATCGTGTTCGTCCTCGACCAGTGGCCGGAGCTCTCGGAGACGTTCGTCGTCAACGAGCTTCAGGCCTTGCGGCGCCTCGGCCACGACGTGCGGGTGCAGGCCGCGCGCGTCGCGCCGCACCCGAATCCGGAGGCGCCGCCGGACGTCGACGTCGCGCTGCTCGCGGACCCCGGCCCGAGGGGGCTGCGGGACCTGCTGTGGCTCGCCCGGCGGCGGCCGGGCGCCCTGCTCGCCGACCTGCGAGACCGCCGCCGGTGGTCGCGGGAGGAGTGGGTGCGCCCGCTGCGGGCGCTCGCGACACCCGCCCGGCGCATGATCGAGGGCGCAGACGAGCACCTGCACGCGCATTTCGCCGCCGGGGCGGCGCTCGACGCGCTGCGCCTCGCTCGCCTGACGGGCCTGCCCTACAGCGTCACGGCGCACGCCTACGACATCTTCGCCCAGCCGCGCAACCTCCGCGAGAAGCTCGAGCGCGCGCGGCTCGTGTTCACGGGCTGCCGCTACAACGTCGTGCGCCTGCGCGAGCTCGTGCCCGCGGCCGACATCCACGAGATCGTCATGGGGGTCGACGCCGCCGCCTTCAGCCGGACCAGGCCGCTGCCGGGCGGGCGGACGGTGCTGGCGGTCGGGCGGCTCGTGGAGAAGAAGGGCTTCGACGTCCTGGTCGACGCCGCCGCCCGCCTGGCCAGGACGCCCGCGTCCTCATCGTGGGCGACGGGCCCGCTGCGCGCGGACCTGGAGCGTCAGATCGAACGGACGGGCGCCCCCGTCGAGCTGCTCGGCGGGCGGCCGCCCGCGGCGGTGCTCGAGGCGATGCAGGACGCCGACGTGCTCGTCATGCCCTGCGTCGTCGCGCGCGACGGCGACCGCGACTCGATGCCGGTCGTCGTCAAGGAGGCGATGGCGGCGGAGCTGCTCGTCGTCGCCAGCGACGAGGTCGGGCTGCCGGAGTGCGTCATGGCGCCGTGGGGCCGGCTCGCGCCGCCGGGCGACGCCGCGGCGCTGGCGGAGGCGCTCGCGGACGGCGCTCGCGCTCTCCGCCAGCGAGCGCGCGGCGGCGGGCGCGGCGGCGCGCGCGTGGGTGCGCGAGCACGCCGACGTCGACGCCGAGACCGCGGCGATGGCCGCGCTCATCGAGCGCTTCGCGGGGCGGCGAGCACCCGCAGGCGCGGGCTGAGCGCGACCGTCCGCCAGCCGGCGGCCAGCGCCCAGCGCTGCTCGCGCGTGTTCTGCGGCGGGAAGAAGCCGCGGCCGACGACGAGCAGGTCGTAGCGGCCGCGCCGCAGCGCGCGCTGGAAGCTGCGCCGGTCGCCGTACTTCGTCAGCCAGCCGTCGACGTCCTCGCCGACGTACTCGACCTCGTTGCCGATGCGCGTGCCGAAGCTCGGCCAGATCGGCGTGAGCCCGGCGACCGACCAGTCCGCGGCCAGCCCGATCCGCCGGTTCTCCGGAGCCGTGCGCAGCAGGACGTCGATGGCGGGATCGGCTCCGAGATAGCGCCCGTCGTTGATGCGCTCCTCCATGCGGTGCGCGCCGGCGAGACCCACGAGCACGGCGGCGACAGCCGCGGCGACGAGCAACGGACGGTGGACGCGCAGCGGCCAGAGCGCCCAGGCGGCGACCGCGAGCAGCGCGAGCACGACCGCCGCGACGACGAGGTCGCGGGCCTGCACGGCGTAGGCGCTGCGCGCGCCGAGGACGACCGCGAGCGCGAGCGCCGGCCTCCAGCACGAGCGCGCCCGCCCGCGGCAGGCGGCCGGCCGCCCAGGCGACGGCCGGCAGCGCGAGCAGCAGCGCCGGCACCGCGTAGCGGGTGTTGACGCTCGCCAGGGACGGGTCGTCGGGGAGCCCGAGCGCCGTGTACGGCGTGATCGCGTAGAGAGCGGTGAGGGCGAGCGCGGCGGCGGCCATGAACAGCGCGGGCCGGGCCGGCGCCGCGCCGGGCGGCGATCGCCAGCACGACGAGGATCCCGATCGCGCACGCGATCCCCGGTGCGCCGAGGCCCTCGTAGACCTCGCCGGCGAGCTGGCTCAGCACGTCCGCGTCGCCGAGGTAGTCGGAGATGCTGAAGCCGACCTGCCCGCGCAGGACGTCGGGCGGCGCGTCGAAGATCGTCACGCCGAAGGGCGCGATCTTCACGGGGAAGACCGGGTTGCCGGATTCGACGAGGTTGCGGGCGAACCACATGACGACGCCGAGGAACGCCAGGGCGCCGGCGATCGCCCCGTCGGCGATCGCCGCGCGGCGCCGCGGTGCCGCCGCGCGGCAGCATCCGGGCGAGCGTCCACACGACGACGATCACGGCGACCGAGCTCACGCCGTACCACTTCGTCCCGGCCGCGATGGCAAGCGCCGCGCCCGCGAGCACGAGGTCCGAGGTGCGGCCGGTGCGCGCGCGCCGCAGGAGGAACAGCACGCCGATGGACAGCGTCGACCACAGCAGCGGATCCGGCAGCGCGCGGGGGATCGAGGCGATCCCGACGACCGGGATCGAGACGGCCGCGGCGCCGGCGAGGACGGCGGCGGCGCGCGGCGCGCGCAGCTCGCGCGCGACCGCGTAGACCGCGACCGCCGTGACGGCGAGGAAGAACGCGATCGGCAGGCGCACGAGGAAGTCGTTGTCCCACGGCAGGACGGTCGACAGCAGGACGACGTCGCCGTTGTTCGGGTAGTTGCCGTGGGCCTGCAGCGGGACGAACTGGTCGATCTGCCACAGCGACCCGGTCTGGATCCAGCGCCCGACGTTCGGCAGGTGGAAGGTCAGCGGGTCGACGCCGACGAGCTCGTCGCCGCCCCAGCGGGCGAGGTCGGCGAGGGCCGCGGCGAGCGCAAAGGCGGCGGCGACGCCCGCCAGAGCCCAGGAGGCCGGCCCGCTGCGGGCCGCGGGCGCCGGCGCGGGCTCCGCGGCCGTGGCGCGCGCGGGCCGGACAAGCACCGCGAGACCGACCGCGACGCCTGCGGCCGCGAGCACCGTCGCGCGGCCGAGGATCCCCAGCGCGAGCGGCACGAGGTGGACGCCGATGAGCACCCCGGTGCCGACGACGACGGCCGCGAGGCCGCGTGCGAGCGGGTCGAGGTGGCGCAGGCGGCGGCGCACGACGAGCCACGTCGCGGCGCCGACGGCGGCGAGCATCGCCACGAACAGCGCGGTCCCGGCGAGGAAGTCCTCCATCGGCATGACGCGCGGAGGCTAGATGCTCGTGCGGACTGTCCGCGCTTGCAGGGTCCGCGGGGCGCTCTGCGCATGACATCCATGCGCAACGCGCCCCGCACGACCCGCTGACCCGGCCCGTATCGTGGCGCTGTGCCTCGTGCCGGTCTTCTCTCGATCCTCGTCGTCACCTACGACCACGCCGAGGAGATCGACGCCTGCCTCGACGGGGCACTCGCGCAGGAGCGCGACGACCTGCGCGTCGAGGTCGTCGTCGCCGACAACGCCTCGCGCGACGACACCGCCGCAGCGGGTCCGGGCGCGCGCCGGCGACCCCCGCGTCCGCCTGCTCGAACACGAGACCAACCGCGGCTTCGCAGCCGGCGTCAACGCCGCCTTCGCGGCCGCCGAGGGCGAGCACGTCCTGCTGCTGAACCCCGACTGCGTCATGGATCCCGGCTGCGCGGCCGCGCTGCGCGACCACCTGCGCGCGCATCCCGCCGTCGCGCTCGCCGCAGCCCTCCTGCACGACCCCGACGGCACGCCGCAGCTCTTCGCCCGCCGCGAGCTCGGCCTCGCCGGCGCGCTGTGGACGTTCACCGCCACCGGGCGGCGGATCGACGCGCGCCTGCTCGGCGGGCGCAAGCTCGCGGGCCGCCGCTACGAGGAGCTGTGGGCGCAGGGCGCGCCGCGCGAGCCGGCGCGCCGTCTTCTGCCCGGCCGCCGCCTGCGTCATGGCCGCCAGAGCCGATCTCGAGCCCGCGCCGCTCGACGAGTCCTTCCCGCTGTTCTTCAACGACGGCGAGCTCTGCACGCGGCTGCTGCGCGCGGGCCGGCGGATCGAGATCGTCCCGGCCGCCACCGCGGCGCACGGCTACGGGACGAGCGTCACCCGCGCGCAGCGCGCCGACCCGGCCCGGATGCGCGCGGAGTGGGTCGCGTCGCTGCTGCGCTACGCCGGCGCGGTCATGCCGCGCCCGGCGCGGCCGATCCTCGCCGCCGCGCTGCTCGCCGACGCCGTCGCGGGCGCCGCGCTGTGCCTCCTGCGCCGGGAGGACCCGCGCGAGGTCCGCGGCACGCTCGGCGGCCTCGGCCTGCCCGGCGGGCCGCCGCCGCTGCTGACGCCGACCCGGCGGTCGCGGCGATGAGCACGGAGGCGGGCGGAGCGGGCACCGGGCGACCCGACGGCCGGCTCCGGGCTGCGCATCCGCGCCGCGCGCGGCACGATCGTCAACGCCGCCTTCTTCACGGCGATCAACACGCTCGCGCTCGTCCGCGGGTTCCTCGTCGCCGCGTTCCTCACGACGACCGAGTACGGCGTCTGGGGCGTCGTGCTCGTCGTCCTCTACACGCTGCAGTTCCTGCGCCAGGTCGGGATCGGCGACAAGTACATCCAGCAGGACGAGGCCGACCAGGAGCGCGCGTTCAAGCAAGGCGATGTCGCTCGAGCTCGTCTTCTCGGGGATCGTCGTCGTCGTCGGCGCGGCGATGGTGCCGCTGCTGGCCGCGATCTTCGACGAGCCGAGGATCATCGCCCCGGCGCTCGTCGCGCTGCTCGTCGTCCCGGCGCAGGCGCTGCAGGCGCCGCTGTGGATCTTCTACCGCGAGATGGACTTCGTCCGCCAGCGCCGGCTGCAGATCCTCGACCCGGTGACGGGGATCGTCATCGCCGTCGCCCTGCTCATCGCCGGGTGGGACTACTGGGCGCTCATCGTCGGCGTCGTCATCGGCGCGTGGGTCGGCGCGCTCGTCTCGCTGCGCGCCTCGCCGTACAAGCTCGGCTGGGCGTTCGACCGCGAGACGCTGCGCAGCTACGCCGCCTTCAGCTGGCCGCTGTTCTTCGCCGGGATGTCGGGGATCGTCGTCGGCCAGGGGCTGCTGATCGTCGGCGAGGCCGAGCTCGGCCTCGCGGGCGTCGGCATCATCGCGCTGGCCTCGACGATCTCGCAGTACTCAGACCGCGCCGACCAGGCGATCACGCAGACGATCTACCCGACGATCTGCGCGGTGAAGGACCGCGCCGACCTGCTCTTCGAGGCCTTCGTGAAGTCCAACCGCCTCGCGCTCATGTGGGGCGCGCCGTTCGGGCTCGGGCTCGCGCTCTTCGCCGAGGACCTCGTCCAGTTCGGGATCGGCGAGCGCTGGCGGCCGGGGATCGGGCTCATGCAGGCGATCGGCGTCGCCGTCGCGATCCACCAGATCGGCTTCAACTGGGACGCCTTCTACCGCGCGCGCAACGACACGCGGCCGGTCGGGATCGCCGCAGCGATCGCGATCGTCGCGTTCATGGCCATCGCGCTGCCGCTGCTGGCGACCGACGGCCTGGCGGGCCTGGCGATCGCGACGCTCATCGTCGAGGGCGTGAACTTCGCCGTGCGGATGTTCTTCCTGCGCCGGATGTTCGCGTCGTTCCGGCTCATCCGGCACACCGCGAGGGCGCTGCTGCCCAGCGTGCCGGCCGTCGGCGTGGTCCTGCTCGCACGCGGGCTGCTGGGGGAGGAGGAGACGTTGCCCGCCGCGCTGGCGATGCTCGCGCTCTACGTCGCGACGACGATCGTGGCGACGGCGCTGCTCGAGCGCCGGCTGCTGCGCGAGATCCTGGCGTACGTGCGCCGGCGGTCGCCCGCCGCCGACGCACCCGCCTGACGTCCGCTGCTAGCTGACCTTGATCGTCATCGCCTGCTTGGCCTTCGTGTGGACCTCGCAGAAGAGCTTGTAGGTGCCCTTCTTCAGCGCCTTCGTCGTGAACGTGCCGGTCTTCTTCGGGTTGCCCGAGTCGATCTTCGAGGGTCCGCTCGAGGACACGACGTTGTGCGGGAACTTCCCGACCCACGTGAACTTGAACTTGTCGCCGGCCTTCGCGGTGACGGTGCTCTTGTTCTTGGCCTTCGAGATGAACCAGATGTCACCGACCTTGACGGTCTTCGTCGCGCCGAATGCAGGGACGGCGAGCACGGCGACTCCGACGGATACGACAGCGAGAGCAAGAAGCTTGCGCATAAAGGATTGAACCTTCCCTAGGGGGCTTTGACTCGGACCTTCTGTGCTCCGACGGCACTCGGCTCGCGCAGAAGAGAACCGACCTGCTCGGACGATGCTGTCCGTCCGCGCTGGATCGTACGGCGCTCGCGCCAGGTTTGTGTCACTTGGATGAGAGCGGCGACGCGCCCGGCGAGCTCCACCGGGATGAGTCTCCGGGGGCGGTTCGTGCGCAGCTCCAGCGCCCAGCGGCGGGCCAGGCGGCGCGCCGAGGCGTCGGGCAGGCAGCGGATCGCGCACGCGACGCTGTTGCGCGCGACGTAGAAGCGCGCCCGCGCCGCCGAGCGCGTCGTCGCGCCGAGGCGATGCGTGACCCGCGCGCCGGGGACGAGCAGCGCGTGGTAGCCGGCGAGCACCGCGCGGAAGGCGAGGTCGACGTCCTCGTAGTAGAGGAAGAAGCGCTCCTCGTAGCCCCCGAGGCGCTCGAAGACGTCGCGGCGGAAGACCGGCGCGGCGCCGGGGGCGGCGAACACCGGGTAGGGGTCGGACGGGAGATCCTCGAGCGGGCGGTCGCGCAGGAGCTTGTAGGCGAAGCCGTCGGGCGAGTACTGGTCGCCGGCGCTCTCGATCCGGCCGGTCGCGGCGCTGACGAGCACGCTCCCGAGCGCCCACGTGCGCTCGTCGCGCGGGGCGGCGAGCAGCACCTCCAGCCAGTCCGGCGCCGGCGTCGCGTCGGAGTTCAGCACGCAGACCCACGGAGCGCTCGTCGCCGCGACGCCGCGGTTGGCGCCGCCGGCGAAGCCGAGGTTGCGGTGCAGCTCGAGGATCCCGACGTCCGGGTGCTCGGCGCGCAGGAGGGCCAGCGAGCGGTCGCGCGAGCCGTTGTCGGCGACGACGATCTCGGTCGGCGGGCGGGTCTGCGCGGCGAGCGCCGCGAGGCAGTCGGGCAGCAGCGCCTCGCCGTCGTAGTTCACGATGACGACCGCGACGTCGTCGGCCGGCATCGCTACGTCCCCGGGTCGAAGCGCGCGATGAAGCCGTCGATGTCGGGGTTGGAGAGCAGGTCGACGTGCTCGGTGACCTTCTCCGTCGGCCAGTCCCACCACTTGATGCGCAGCAGCGCCTCGATCTGCTCGTCGCTGAAGCGCCGCCCGATCTCGCGCGCCGGGTTGCCGACGACGATCGCGTACGGGCGCACGTCCTTCGTCACGACGGCCTTCGTCCCGACGACGGCGCCATCGCCGATCGTCACCCCCGACATGACCGTGCAGCCGTTCGTCACCCACGTGTCGCTGCCGACGACGATGTCGCCGCGGCCGTGCGTGAAGCCGTCCTCGTGGGCGCCGGGCAGCTCGAGCATCGCCCGCAGCCCGTAGAGCGACACCCACTCGGTGCGGTGCATCCCGCCGACGTAGAAGTCCGCGTCGGGTGCGACGGACGCGAAGTTGCCGATGATGACGCGGCCGGTGTCGCCCTTGTACTTCACGACGTGCGGCGCGTAGTAGCTCATGTTGCCCATGACGAGGGTGCCCTCGGCGATGTGGCGCTGGGCCTCCTCCTGCAGCGCGACGGTGCCCTCGGCGTTGTTCAGCGACCGCCGCAGGTGCTGGACGGCCTCGACGCGCGCCCGCAGCCGCCGAAGCTTCTGCACGGCCTGCCGGGCCTGGGTCGTCGCACGTCGGGCCGGCCTGCGCATCGGTCGCAGTGTACGACCCACTACGCTCGCGATCGTGGCCGGCGATCGGGCTTTCGAGGACCTCTACGAGGCCAAGGCGCAGACGTACGCCGCGTTCGGCAACGGCGTCATCGCCGGCCACGCGCTGCGCCTGCTGCCCGAGGGCGGGGCGGTGCTCGACCTCGGCTGCGCGTCGGGCGGGCTGCTCGCGCTCCTGCGAGCGCGCGCCGGGCACCTCGCGGGCCTCGAGCTGTCGGCGACCGCGGCCCGGGCGGCGGCCGAGATCGGCGACGATGTCGTCCAGGGCGCGCTCGAGGATCCCGAGCTGCCGTTCGCTGCGGACCGCTTCGACCTCGTCGTCCTGGCCGACGTCCTCGAGCACCTCGCCGACCCGCTCGCCGCGCTGCGGCGCGCCGCGGGCTGGTGCCGGCCGGGCGGGGCGATCCTCGTGAGCGTCCCGAACGTCGCGCACTGGAGCGCGCGCCTCGCGCTCGCCCGCGGGCGCTGGCCGCAGGAGGACAGCGGGACCTTCGACGCCGGCCACCTGCGCTGGTTCACGCGCGACACGCTCGCCGCGCTGCTCGCCGACGCCGGGCTCCGGGACGTCGAGCTCGACGCGATCGTGCCCGCGCTGCGCAACCACCTGCGACCTGCGCGGATCGCCCAGCGCGCCGAGCCCGCGTGGCAGGCGCTCGGCCGCCGCGCGCCCGGCCTGCTCGGGTATCAGATCGTCGGCGTCGCCCGGCGGGGCGGCTGAGCGCCGCGAGGCCCGCTGCTGCGGCCTGCCGGACCGCGGGTGCGGAAGGCGGCGATCGTCAGGCCGCATCGCCGCGCAGGACGGCGAGCGGCGTGCGCAGGAGGATGAGCGCATCGGTGCGCGGGCTCGTCGTGCGGACGTACTGGATATCGAGGTCGAGCATCTCGATGAACCCGACCTGGTTGCGCCCGCTGACCTGCCAGAGGCCGGTGAGCCCGGGCCGCACCCCGAAGCGCTCGTAGTGCTCGTCGGCGTAGTGCTCGAGCTCGTAGGCGAGCGCGGGCCGCGGGCCGATGAGCGACATCTCGCCCTTGAGGACGTTGACGAGCTGGGGCAGCTCGTCGAGGCTCGTGCGGCGCAGGACGCGCCCGACGCGGGTGATGCGGTCGTCGCGGGTGAGCTTCTTCAGCCCGCCGTCCTGGCAGCCGCCGCCGGCGGCGAGCTTGGCGATGTACCGCCGGTGCGCCTCGGGCGACACGCCGGCGTGCATCGTGCGGAACTTCAGGACCCGGAAGCGGCGGCGGTCGCGTCCGACCCGCTCCTGGCGGAAGAGCACCGGGCCGCGGGTGTCGAGCGCGACGGCCAGCGCGATGACCGCGAACAGCGGCGCGAGCGTGATCAGGAGCAGCGCCGCGAGCACGACGTCGAAGGCGCGCTTGGCGCGCGGCCAGGCGGGCGGCGCGCGATCGGTGCGGTGCAGTGTGGGTCGGCCGCTCGGCGTTGCCGGCGGATCGTGGCGCCTGGGGTGTGGTGGTTACTGACATGCCGGTCGTGCGCCTTCCCCGCAGAGCGGCTGCCTCGCAGGATCTCCCCGGTGGAGGCGCGTTTCATGCCACAGATGACACGAGATCCGGCGCATGGCAACGGGGGCCTCGGTGACCTGGCGCGCTGGGTAGTGTTGCGCCCGCCATGGGCCTGAAGACCGTTCGCTATGACATGAACCACGGCGCCTCGCGGCGGATCCTCAATCCGACGATCGAGCGCTGGGCCGCATCGCATGCCCCGGATGCCGAGGTGCTCGAGGTCGGCGCCGGCCATTACGACCACCGGCCGCTGTTTGCCTGCAAGCTCACGAAGTTCGACGCCGACGAGTCGCAGGGGCCGGACATCGTCGGCGACGCGCACGCGATGCCGATGGAGGACGACCGCTTCGACGCCGCCCTCGCGATCTCGGTGCTGGAGCACGTCGACGACCCCTATCAGGTCGTCCGCGAGATGCACCGCGTCCTGAAGCCGGGCGCGCCGGTGCTCGCGTGGATCCCGTTCACCTTCGGGGTCCACGGCTTCCCGGAGGACGTCAGCCGCTTCACGACGTTCGGGATGCGCCAGCTCTTCGAGCGCGCGGGCTTCGAGGTCGAGCGCATCGACGAGAAGCCGTACTCCGGCGCGTTCCTGCAGCTCTCGAACCTCGTCCACTTCCTCCTGCCGCGCACCGACCACCGCCGCTGGGTGCGCCCGCTGAACAAGACGCTCTTCCTCGTCGCGCGGATGGGCTATCCGCTCGACGAGCGCTTCGGCAAGCTCAAGCTCAAGACGCTCTACACGGGCGCGGAGATCGAGGCTCGCAAGCCGGCGGCGTAGCTCCCGCTCCGCTCAGACCGCGCGCAGCCGAACCACCCCGTCGTCACCCCGCTCCTCGACGACCGCGCCCTCCGCGACGAGCAGGTCGGCGTGGCCCAGCACCTCCGAGAGCGTGAGGTACGCCTGCGTCACCGCGACGGTGCCCCACAGCGCCTGGGCGACCTCGTACGCCGTCAGCGGCCCGTCCTCGAGCAGCCGGCGGATCTTCCGCGCCCGCCGCTCATGCATCTTGAAGCGCTCGTCGATGAGCGCGACGTGGTCGGTGACCGGCTCGCCGTGGCCCGCGAGCACGAGCGAGACGTCGTCCATCTCCCGCGTCGCCCGCATCGAGTCGAGGTAGATCCGCAGCGCCGGCGGCCGCTGCGGCGGATCGTCCTGGAGCGGCACGTCGAGCGGCCGGGAGATCAGCGGGTTGGACGAGACGTGCTTGATGAGGTGGTCGGCGCCGAGCACGATGCCGCGCCGCTCGTCGTGGAAGATCGTGTCCGACGGCGAGTGGCCGGGGCGGTGCAGGACGCGCAGCTCACGGTCGCGAAACGACAGCACGCCCCCGCCGGCGAGCGGTTGCGTCACCGTGCAGGCCGCGCCCAGCGCCCGGTACGCATGCGACGCCGCGAGCAGCGCGAGCCGGACGTCCCCCGGGATCCCGTGCTCGGCCATGACGCGCTCGGCGAACGCGTCGTCGGCATCCATCCCGAGGCCGTAGCGGGCGACCCACGGCGCGAGGAGGTCCAGCGCGGCGATCTGCGCGCCCGAGCGGCGCGCGAGGATCGACGCCAGCCCGAGGTGGTCCATGTGCTGATGCGACAGGACGACGAGCTCGAGGTCCTCGATCCGCCGCCCGTGGCCGGCCAGCGCCAGCTCCAGCGCATCCAGCGACGTGCCCGAGTTCGGCCCGGTGTCGACGAGCGTCAGCGGGTCGTCGTCGATGAGGTACGTGTTGACCCGGCCGACCTGGAACGGCGTCGGGATCGCGAGGCAGTGGATGCCGGCGTCGGCCGCCCGCGCGAGCGCCGTCACGCCCGGATGATGCCGAGCACCTCGTCGCGCCGGCGCTCCATGTCCTCGACGGACACGAGCGACTCGAGGCACAGGCGCATGAGCGGCTCGGTGTTCGAGGTCCGCACGTTGAAGTGCCAATCGTCGTAGTCGACCGACACGCCGTCGAGGTGGCCGATCCGCGCGTCGCCGTAGCGCTCCTCGATCTCGGCGAGCTTCGCGGGGCCGTCGTCGACGGTCGAGTTGATCTCGCCGGAGATGAAGTACGTCGAGCGGTAGGGCTCCAGCAGCTCGGACAGCGTGCGCCCTTCGACGCTCAGGAGCTCGAGGATGAGCAGCGCCGGGATCGTCCCGCTGTCGGCGCAGTAGAAGTCGCGGAAGTAGTAGTGGCCGGAGACCTCGCCGCCGAACGCCGAGCCCTCGTCGCGCATCCGCGTCTTGAAGTACGCATGCCCGACGCGGTTGGGGTGGGCGGTGCCGCCCGCCCGCTCGACGGTGTCGGCGACCGCGCGGCTGGCGCGGACGTCGTAGAGGATCGCCTCGCCGGGGCTCTTGCGCAGCAGCGACTCGGCCAGCAGCGCGGTGAGGAAGTCGCCGTCGACGAACGCGCCGGTGTCGTCGATGAAGAAGCAGCGGTCGGCGTCGCCGTCCCACGCGATCCCGAGGTCGGCGCCCTCCTCGACGACCTTGCGCATGATGAACTCGCGGTTCTCGGGCAGCAGCGGGTTGGGCTCGTGGTCGGGGAACTCGCCGTCGGGCGTCCAGTAGGCGGTGACGAGATCGAGGCCGAGGCGCTCGAGCAGCGGGCCGACCATCGGGCCCGCCATCCCGTTGCCGCCGTCGACGACGACCCGCAGCGGCTTGACGTTCGCCGGGGTCGATGAACTTCAGCGCCGCCTCCTGGAAGTCGGCGTAGACGTCGACCTCCTCGACCGACCCATGCGGGCGCGGACGAGCTCTCGGCCGAGGCCGTCCTCGATCCGCCGCCGCACGTCCTGGATGCCGGCGTCGCCGCTCAGCGCGATCGCGCCCTTCTTGACCATCTTCGCCCCGGTGTACGCCTTCGGGTTGTGCGACGCGGTGCACATGAGCCCGCCGTCGAGGTCGCGCGACCCGACGAGGTAATAGAGCATCTCGCTGCCGACCTGCCCCGCGTCGACGACCGTCGCGCCCTCGGCGACCATCCCGTCGCGGTAGCGCGCCGCGAGCTCGGGCGCGGTGAGGCGCATGTCGCGGCCCAGGCCGATGCGCAGCTCGCCTGGCTGCTTGCCGCCGAGGTCGGCGAGAACGTGCGCGAACGCGCGGCCGATGGCCTCCGCGACGTCGCCGTCGATCTGCTCGCCGTAGAGGCCCCGGACGTCGTAGGCCTTGAAGATCTCGGCGGGGACGGTCACGGCGGCGAAGCGTAGTGACTACGCGCCGGCGAGCAGCTCCGCGGGGTCGCCCAGCGCGATCGAGCCCGGTTCGAGCACGGCGCAGTTCAGCGCGAGCTTGCCGTCGAAGCGGGCGTTGATGTCGCGCAGGACGTCGACGTCCTGGACGAGCGTGTCGGGATGAAACGTCGTCATGACACAGCGCGCCCGCAGCGAGTGCAGCAGGATCACGGCTTCGCCGATCCGCAGCCGGCGGCCCTCCCAGCCGCGCTCGGCGAGCCCCTCGACGCCGCCGAGGACGATGTTCGGGCGCAGCCGTCGCCCGTCGCGGCCGAACTCGCGGATCGCGCCGTCGGTGGCGACGAGCAGCGGCAGGACGTCGAAGCGGTCGGTCGTGTCGAGCACCGCCAGGCGCGCCTCGGGCCCGGCGGCGAGGCGGACCATCGCCGCGACCGCGTCCGACGCGACCGGAAGGTGCTCGACGAGCGCGTCGCCCTCCGGCGACGTCGTGCCGTGCAGCGCGAGCAGCTGCGGCCGCGTCCGCGACGTCACGATGCCGTTGGGCCCGTGGACGACGACGAGCCGGTCGCCCGCGACGCCGTCCTGCAGCAGCTCCGCACGCTCGATCGCCTCGCCGGCCATCGACTTCACCGGGTAGCGCCAGAGCTGCTGGACGTAGAACGCCATCCGGCCCATCGTCGCAGCGAGCGGGACCGCCGTTACACGGGGGTACAATCCCCGCCATGTCCGGCCATTCCAAGTGGGCGTCGATCAAGCACAAGAAGGCGATCGTCGACTCCCGCCGCGGCAAGCTCTTCACGAAGCTCGCTCGCGCGATCACGACCGCGGCCCGTGAGGGCGGCGGCGATCTCGAGGGCAACCCGTCGCTCCAGCTCGCCGTCCAGAAGGCCAAGGACGCGTCGATGCCCAAGGACAACATCGAGCGGGCGATCGCGAAGGGCACCGGCGCCGGCGCCGACACCGCCGCGATCGAGGACGTCATGTACGAGGGCTACGGGCCCGGCGGCGTGGCGCTGCTCATCGAGGCGATGACCGAGAACCGCAACCGCACCGGCGCCGACGTCCGCCACGCGCTCACGAAGCACGGCGGCAGCCTCGGCGAGCCCGGGTCGGTCGCCTACCTCTTCGACAAGCGCGGCCTCGTCGTCGTCGACGCCGAGCGCTACGGCGAGGACGACCTCATGCCGGCGATCGAGGCCGGCGCCGAGGACATCGCCGACGAGGAGGGCCTCTTCGAGATCCTCACCGAGCCCGGCCTGCTGACCGCCGTGCGCGCGGCGCTCGAGGAGGCCGGCGTCGAGATCCAGTCCGCCGACATCGCCTGGCTGCCGAAGGCCCGCGTCCCGGTCGCCGAGGACGACGCGGCGAAGGTCCTGCGCCTCATCGACGCCCTGGAGGACAACGACGACGTCGACGCCGTGCACGCGAACTTCGACATCGACGCAGACGTCCTCGAGCGCGTCGCCGGCTGACGTCACCGCCGCGTCGCGGGCGGCGCAGGCTGCGGGCCCGATCCCGTGCAAATGACGCACCGGCGGTCGCCGCCCGCGGGGGGCGGGCCTAGTGTGCGGGCACGGTGCATGGGGCACCGGGCGGGCCGCAACACACACGGAGGTGCGCAGTGGGGCTGGCAGTGGCAGGTCCGGTCGCCGGGCGACGACCGTCCACGACGCCGCGCACCGTCGCCTTCGTCCTCTCGCTGCCGTACCCGCGCACCGTCGGCGGCGCTGAGCGCTGGGTGCACGAGGCGGCCCGCGCGCTGGCCTCGAAGGTCGACCTGACGGTCCACTACATGACCGCGCCCGGGCGCGAGCCCGCCGAGCACGACCCGGCCGCCCGGCTGCACCGCTACCGCGCGCCGCCGGTGCGCGAGGCCGACCGGCTCGCGCTCTCGCCGTCGCTCGTGCGCGCCGTCGCGCGCGCGGACGTCGTCCACGTCCACCACTACGGCGCGCTCATGCCGCATCTGCTCGGCCTGCGCGGCCGCCTGCGCCGCCAGGGCGTCTTCGTCACCGACCTCGGCTCCAACGGCATCGAGCTCGGCCGCAGGCTCGGGCTGCACCGGCTCTTCAGCGGCTTTCTCGAGATCTCGCGCTTCGCGACGACCGGCCGCCCGGCGCAGCGCACGCGCGTCGTCTGGGGCGGCGTCGACGCCGATCGCTACGCGCCCGGGCGCAAGGACCCCGAGCCGTTCGCGCTCTTCGTCGGCCGGCTGCTGCCGCACAAGGGCATCGACGTCGTCATCGACGCGCTGGCGCCCGGCCGCCGGCTCGTCATCGCCGGCCGCCCGGACCTCGAGCGCCACGCCGGCTACCTCCAGCTCCTCCGCGACCGCGCCGCCGGCAAGGACGTCCGCTTCGTCTTCGACGCCGGCGACGCCGAGCTCGCACGCCTCTACGCCGCGGCGACGGTGACGGTGCTGCCGAGCCTCTGGGTCGACGTCTACGGCCGCCGCCACGCGGTGCCCGAGCTGCTCGGCCTCACGCTGCTGGAGTCGCTCGCGTCGGGGACGCCGGTCATCGCGACCGACGTCGCGTCGCTGCCGGAGGTCGTCCGCGACGGCGACACCGGGCGCGTCGTCGCGCCCGGCGACGTCGCGGCGATGACCGCCGCGCTGGAGTCGTTCCTCGCCGATCCGGGCGCCGCGGCCGCCGCCGGCGCGCGCGGGCGCGAGGACGTGCTCGAGCGCTTCACGTGGGACCGCGTCGCGGACCGCTGCCTCGACGCCTACCGGGAGCTCGGGCCCTGACCGTCGCTCGCCGTGCCGCACGCCGCTTCATCGTCGCCGCGCTCGCCTGCCTCTCCGGTCTCGGAGCGGGGATGGCGCACGCTGCCGTCCCGCCGTCCTTCTACGCGATGAACGCGGGGCCGGTCATCTTCACCCTGGCGCCGGAGGCGGCCGCGACGCACCTCGACGCGATCCGCGCCGCCGGCGCCGGCCAGGTCCGCACGGACTCGGGCTGGCATCTCGCCGAGCCGCGCGCGCCCGCCGGCGGCGTGCACCGCTACGACTGGGCGTACTCCGACCGCGTGACCGCGGCGCTCGCCCGCGCCGGCCTCGCCTGGTACGCGCTCGTGAACTACGGGACGCCGTGGGCGGCGGCCATCCCCGGCGATCCGTTCTCCCCGCCGCGCGACGTCGGCCACTACGCCGCCTACGCCGCGGCGCTCGCCCGCCGCTACGGGCCCGGCGGCGACTTCTGGCGCCTGCACCCGGGCCTGCCCGAGCACCCGGTGACGACGATCGAGGTCTGGAACGAGCCGAACGTCGTCGGCTTCTGGCACCCGTTCCCGGACCCCGGCTCTACGCGCGGATGCTGGCGGCGACGGCGGACGCCGTCGCGCGCGTCGACCCCGCGCTGCGGATCGTCGTCGGCGGCCTGGCGAACACCGGCCCGTCGCTCGTCGACGCGCCGCCGTTCCTTGAACGCGATGCTCGCCGCCCGCCCCGACCTCGCCGGGAAGGTCGACGGCGTCGGCATCCACGACTACAACACGACGACCGACGCGACGCTCGTCCGCGTCCGCGAGATCCGCGCGCTCGTCGACCGCCTGCTCGGGACCCGACGTGACGCTCGACATCACCGAGGTCGGCTGGGCGACGGCGGGCGTGCTGCCGGCCGTGCTCGTCCCGGCGGCGGTGAGCGAGACCGCGCGGGCCGGGCTCTACGACGCGCTCGTCGAGCGCCTGTCGAGCAGCGACTGCACGATCGGCGCGATCGCGCCCTACGCGTGGCTGACGCCCGAGGGCCTGGCGGTCAACCAGAACGACTTCTTCGGGATCGCCGACCGCAGCGGAGCGCTGCGGCCCTCGGCGGTCGCCTTCAGGGCGGCGGTGCTGCGCGCGCAGTCGCGACCGGTCCCGGCGGCGCCGCTGGACATCTGCGGGCGCCCGGGCGCGCGGCTGCCCGACGTCGCGCCGGTGCCGGCGCCGCCCGCGGCCGCGGCGCTGCGCATCGGCGCGCGGATGGCGCCGCGGTCGGCGTGCCGGCGCGGCCGGCCGCTCCTGAAGATCACAACGGCAGGCGGAGCGCAGCGCGTGCGCGTGCGGGTAGGCACGCGCACGCAGCGCCTCGGGGTCCCCGCCAGCGGCGTCGTGCGCGTCCGCCTGCCGGCCCGTGCGCGCCGCGTGACGCTCGTCGCGCAGGCCGCCGACGGCCGCGAGGCGCGCAGGACGGTGGCCGTCTCGACGCGCTGCCCGAAGGCGGGCCGGCGATGAGCCGCGCCGCCTGCGATCCCGCTCCCGCGCGCGCGCCCGCGATCGCAGCGGCGCCCGCGCCACGCCCGCGGCACCGCGCTGTGGCTCCTCGCGATCGTCGGACTCGGCGCGCTCGCCGGCGCCGCGCTCATCGGCGCGCCGGGCCTGCACCGCTGGGTCGTCGCGATCGCGATCGGGGCGAACCTCGCGGTCATCGGCGTCCGCTCGCCGCGCGCCGCGGTGCTGCTCGCCCTGATGTTCCTGCCGCTCATGGCGATGACCCGCCGGCTCATGACGCTCGACTCGCCATGGACGTCGCAGGACCCGCTCGTCCTCGTCGTCCCGGCGTTCGTGGCGCTGCTGTGCGCGCACCTGTTCCTCGTCCAGCGCCGCCCGCTCGTCCGCGACCACGCGTCGCTGCTCGTCGTCGCGATCGTCGCGATCGGGACGCTGCAGGTCGCCAACCCGCGCGGCGGCGGCCTCGCCGTCGGCCTCAGCGGGCTCATCTTCCTCGCGGTCCCGCTCGGCTGGTTTCTCATCGGCCGCGAGCTCGCCGACCGCGCGCTCGTGCGGACCGTCATGTTCATGACGGCGCTGCTGGGGATCTTCATCGCGCTCTACGGCCTCGCGCAGACGGAGATCGGCTTCCCGGTCTGGGATCAGAACTGGATGGACGCCGTCGACTTCCAGGTGCTGAACGTCGGCACGGCGACGGCGGGGTCGGAGATCCGGCCGTTCGGCCCGTTCTCGGCGCCGTCGGAGTACCTCTACTGGCTCGGCGCGACGATCGTCTTCTGCCTCACCGCGTTCTACGACCGCCGCTCGCCGCTCGTCCTGGCGATCCCGCTCGGGCTCGTCGCGCTCTTCCTCGGCTCCGGGCGCACGCCGATGATCCTCACCGTCCTCGCCGTCACCGTCATGGTGATCCTCCACATCTTCGACGGGCGCCGGGCGGTCCTGCTCATCGTCGTCGGCGTCTCGCTGACGCTCGGGGCGCTCGTCGCCGCCGGCCCGATCCTGTCGAAGGCGGCGGCCGGCTCGAGCGACCCGCTCGTCGCCCACCAGGGCAGCGGTCTCGGCAACCCGCTCGACGAGGACTCCTCGACGCTCCTGACGCACTTCCGCGCGTTCCGCCACGGGATCGAGTCTGGCTTGCGAAACCCGCTCGGGTCGGGGACCGGCGCCGCGAGCCACACCGCCGACACGATGGGCGCCTCCGGCTCGACCCCGGCGAAGACGACCGTCGACAACAACGGCACCGACGAG
This sequence comes from uncultured Actinomycetes bacterium, assembly GCA_963830085.1. Classification (GTDB taxonomy): domain Bacteria; phylum Actinomycetota; class Thermoleophilia; order Solirubrobacterales; family Solirubrobacteraceae; genus CADCVQ01. The sequence goes on from CAWHLF010000009.1 coordinate 319,141, forward strand.
TCGATCCGCGGCACCGACGCGGACATCTCGAACATCTTCCTGAGCCTCGGCGCGCCGGGCGGGTTCGTCTACGTCGCGCTCCTGCTCGTCCTCGCGCGCGCGCTGCTGCGGCGCTACCAGCGCTGGAAGGACCCGATCCTGCTCGGCGTCATCGGCTTCTCGGTCCTCCTGACGTTCGAGTGGCTGCGCGGCGAGCAGTACGCGATCTCCGCGCTCACGTGGTTCTTGCTCGGGCTGGGCGACGCGCAGCCAGGCGGACCCCCGGACCGAGCGGGCCCCGGCGCGCAGACCGGTCGCGGAGGGCGCGTGATGGCCGTCCTCGCGCGGCCGCGCGGGCGCCGTTCGCCGCGCTGCGCGCCCGCTCGCGGGGCGGACCGGGGACGAGCGCGATGACCGTGGCCGCGTCGGCGGGCGCGCTGGTCATGACGCTCGGCACCGGCGTCCTGCTCGCGCGCGTCCTGGACCCGGCCGGGCGCGGGGAGGTCGCGGCGATCCTCACCGCCCCGCAGATGGTCGGCTGGGTCTTCCTCCTGGGCTCGACGCAGACGATCTCCTACTTCCGCGCCCGCGAGCCCGAGCACGCGGGCGGCCTGCTCGGGACGTGGCTCGCGCTGACGATTCCGCTGAGCCTCGCGGCCGTCCTGCTCGGCGAGGCGCTGCTGCCGGCGATCATGGCGGCCCAGACCGACGCCGCCCTGCAGCTCGCGCAGCTCTTCATGCTGACCGCCGGCCTCGTCCTGCTGACCGAGTCGGTGCTCGGCTTCGTGCTCGGCGCCGAGCACTTCGTGCTCTTCAACGTCCTGAAGGTCCTGACGCCCGCGCTCGTGGCCGCGTGCTACGTCGGCGCCTGGCTCGCGGGCGAGCTGACCGTCGCGTGGGCGGTGTGGAGCTTCGCCGCCGTCAACGCCGCCGTCGTCGCGACCGCGATCGCGATCCTCGTGCGCCGCCACGGCATCGCGATGCCGCGGATGGCGCTGGCCCGGCGCACGCTCTGGTACGGGGCCAAGGCGCACAGCACGAACGTCTCGTTCCTCCTCAACGCCCGCCTCGACCTCCTCATCCTCCCGGCGTTCGTCCCCGCCGCGACCGTGGGCCTGTACTCCGTGGCGACGAACGTCTCGTGGATCGTCTTCGCGCTCGCGGGCTCGGTCGCGGCGATCGTCCTGCCGGTCGCCGCGCGCCAGGGCGCCGCGGGCGGGGCGGGCGGGGCCGCCGTCATCGCGCGCAGCGTCCGGGCGACGCTGCTCGTCGCGCTCGCCCTCGCCGTCCTGCTCGGGGCCGCCGCCGGGCCGCTCGTCCACGTCGTCTTCGGCGCGAGCTTCGACGGCAGCGTCGGCGCGCTGCGCCTCCTGCTGCCCGGCTCGGTGCTCTACGCCGTCGCGCTCGTGCTCGTCTCCGGCCTCTACGCCGCCAACCGGCCGTTCACCGCGGCCTGCGTCCAGGGGACCGGCCTCGTCATCACGGTCGCGGGCCTGCTGATCTTCCTGCGGTCGGGCGGGATCGAGGCCGCCGCCGCCGTGTCGACGGCCGCCTACGCGACGGTCTTCGCCTGCGCGCTCGTCGCCTACCGCCGCGTGTCCGGGCTGCCCTGGAAGGCGTTCGTCTCACCTCCGCAGCGAGCGGCATGAGCGCCCCGGTCGTCGTCGGCGCGTACTGCTCGCTGGCCGACGGCGTGCACTTCGACCTCAGCGGCGGCGGGCGGATCGTCGTCGGCAACGACGTCTGGATCGGCCGCGGCGCGACGATCCACGCCGGCGTGCGGATCGGCGACGGCGCGGTCGTCGGGACCCGCGCCGTCGTCACCGCTGACGTGCGCCCGTATGCGATCGTCGCCGGCGACCCCGCCCGTGAGCTGCGCCGGCGCTTCGGCGACGATCAGGTCGCCGCGCTGCTGGCGGTCCGCTGGTGGGACTGGCCGCCGGAGCGCGTCCGCTCCTACGCCGCGCTGCTCTGCGCCGGCGACGTCGACGCGTTCCTCGCGGGCGCGGGGACGTAGGCGAACACGTCGGGGTTCGGCCCCGTGCGTCCCGCCTCGCCGCGATCGAGCCCGTCGATCGCAGCGACGTCGTCGGGGGAGAGCCCGAAGTCGAAGAGCGCGAAGTTCTCGGCGATGCGCGCCGGCGTGCTCGACTTCGGGAAGACGATGCTGCCGCGCTCGAGGTGCCAGCGCAGCACGACCTGCGCCGGCGAGCGGCCGAGCCGATGGGCGATCGAGACGATCACCGGGTCGTCGAGCACCCCGCCCTGCGCGATCGGCGACCACGCCTCGGTCGCGATCCCGTGCGCCTCTCCGAACTCGCGCACCTCGGTGTTGAGCAGGTACGGGTGCAGCTCGATCTGGTTGACGGCGGGCACGGTGCCGGTTTCGTCGAGCAGCCGCTGGAGGTGCTCGACCGTGAAGTTCGAGACGCCGATCGAGCGCGCGCGGCCCTCGCGGTGGAACTCCTCGAGCACCCGCCACGTCGACACGAAGTCGCCGCGGTAGAGGCTCGGCAGCGGCCAGTGGATGAGGAAGAGGTCGACGTAGTCGGAGCCGAGCTCGAAGAGCGTCCGCTCGAAGGCTCGGCGCGCGTCGTCGGGGCGGTGCTCGCCGTTGTCGAGCTTGCTCGTGATGAAGACGTCGGCGCGGGCGAGCCCCGAGCCGCGCACGGCCTCGCCGACGCCGCGCTCGTTGGCGTACATCTCGGCGGTGTCGACGTGCCGGTAGCCGACGTCGAGCGCGCGCCGGACGGCTCGCGCGGTGTCGTCGGGCGGGATCTGGAAGACCCCGAAGCCGAGCTGCGGGATCTCGCGGCCGTCGTTGAGCCGGATCGTGGGAACTGCGTTGGTCGTGGTCATGAGGTTCAGTGTGAGCCGCGAGTCACGATAGTTTCAAATAATCGTTTTCGTGGTCCGATAGTGTGGCGCTATGGATCCGCGCCGCGTCCTGACGTTCCGCTCGGTCGCGCACCACCGCTCGTTCTCGGCCGCCGCCCGCGCGCTCGCGCTCTCCCAGCCGTCGGTCTCCAACCAGGTCGGCGCCCTCGAGCGCGAGCTCGGCGCGCGCCTGCTCGTGCGCGAGCCGGGGGGACTGCGGCTCACGCCCGAGGGCGAGATCCTGCTCACGCACGCCGACGCGATCGCCGAGCGCTTCCAGCTCGCCGGCGCCCAGATCGACGCGGTCGCCCACGACCGCCGCGTCCGGCTGCGCATCGGCGCCTTCCCGACGGCGCTCGCCGGGCTCGTCCCCGCCGCCATCGGCCGCCTGCGCGAGCGCCACCCCGACGTCAAGGTCAGCGTCGACGAGGGCGGCGACGACCTGCCCGAGCGCGTGCGCACCGGCGAGCTGCATCTCGCCCTCGGCTTCGACGACACCGCGCGCCCGCGCGACCTGCCGCCGGACCTCGAGCGTCGCGACCTCCTGCGCGAGCGGTTCATGGTCGCGCTGCCCCCGGGTCACCCGCTCGCGCAGCGCCCGGCCGTCCGCCTCGCCGACCTCGCGCGCGACGACTGGACGGTCGCCGTCACGGACGGCCTCATCGTCCGCGCGTGCCACGCCGCCGGCTTCACCCCGAACCTCGTCTCGATCACGCACGACCAGCTCGCGATCCGCGCCCTCATCCTCCGCGGCCTCGCGGTCACGCTCGCGCCGGAGCTGCTCGCCGACGCGTTCGACGGGATCGCGCTGCGCCCGATCGACGGCCCGAGCCCCGCGCGCGACGTCTACGCGCTGCTGCCGCCGGGCGGCCGCCACCCGCTCGCCGGCCCGATCCTCGACGAGCTCACCGCGACGGCCGCGGCGGTCCGCGAGCGCCGCGCGTTCTAGATGAGATGCGCTCAGCAGCGCACGAGCACCGGGCTCGGCGTCGCGACGCGCGACGTCCGCAGCCCGCTGCCGAACGCCAGCGCCGAGGCCTTCTTGACGCCGTTGCGCGCGACGATCCCGTACCAGTCGAGGAAGTAGCCCGGGTTCAGCTCGGGGCTCATCCACGTGTGCGGGACGAAGCGCGACACCGCGCAGTTGGACGCCGGCAGCTCGACGGCGAGCGTCTGGAGCATCGTCGCGCGGGCGGACTCGGAGATCGGCGGGACGAAGTTCCAGAAGTCGCCGGGGATCGCGCCCTGCGTGAACCAGCCGGCCTCGTTGACCTCGATCGGCACCTTGCGGCCGGGGGTCAGCGGGTCGAGGACGCCGCGCATCGCGAAGATCTGGGCGAACGTGTGCGGCGCGCTCGGCGCGTAGGGGTGCAGGCCGAGCGCGTCGAGCTCGGTCGCCAGGGCCGGGCGGGCGGTGAACATCCGCCGCACGAAGGTCGCCGGGGCGACCATCCGCGTCCACCCGTTGTCGGCGCCCGGCGCCAGGCCGCCCGCGACGATCGTGATCGCCGTCGACACCTGCCGCACCGCGCTGCGCGCCGCGCCGTAGAGCGCCGCGAGGCGCGCCGGGGCGTCGTCGCCGCCGGTGTTGAAGAAGCAGCCCATGTTCGGCTCGTTGAAGAGCTCGAGCTGCTGCACCGGCATCGCCGTCAGCGACGGGTTCGCCAGCCAGAACGCGCCGCCCGCGCCGTAGCGCGCCGCGAACGCCCGCGCGAACGCCGCGAAGTCGGCGGCGCGGTTGGCGGCCGGCGCGGGGAGCGTCGACGGGCAGCCGAACGGCGGCAGCATGAACGCGGTCGCCCACTGCGGCGGCGCGCCGAGGATCGGATACCAGCGCAGGCCCCTGGCGGCGAGCGTCCGCGTCACGAGGTCGGCGTAGGCCCACTGGTACGTGCGCACCCCGCCGACCGGGGCGGCGGGCTCCATGAGCGACCACGGCGCGCCGTAGCGCACGAGCGTCAGGCCCTCCGCGCGCATCGCGTCGAGCTGGGCGTTGCGGAACGTCGTCGCGGCGGGCTCGGCGCCGACGATCGCCGGATCCCAGAGGAACTGGCCGTTGATGGCGTGGTAGCCCGTGCCGGCCGCCGGGACGGCGGATGCCGCTCGCCGGAGCCGCGAGCGCCGCCGCGATCGCGACGAGCAGGACCCGGCGTGCGCGATGGCGCCGGGACATCACGCGCCGCTCGCCGACGCGGCCGGGACGGGCAGCGGCGCGGCCCGGCGCGGCGCGGCGGCCTCGCCGCCAGCCGCAGGAACGGGACCTCGACGTAGCGGTACATGAGCGCCGCCGCGGGCAGCGTCAGCGCGAACGTCGCCGCCGTCAGCAGCGCCAGCGCCGCCCAGTCCGAGCCGCCGGTGACGTGGCGCAGGAAGATCTGGATCGCGAGGAGGTGCAGGAGGTACGTGCTGTAGGAGCGCTCCCCGACCCAGCGCAGCGGCCTGTTGTCGAGCAGCCGCCAGCACGACACCGTCGGTCCACTGCTTCAGGAGGAGCGCGGCGAGGATCCCGCCGCTGCCGATGACGACGACGAGCCGGCCCGAGCCGCTCGGGCTGCCCGGCAGGCCGGCCACGACGAACAGCGCGAGGCTCACGACGAGGACCGCGAGCGCGAGGACCCGGCCCGCCCGCCGGTCGCGCACGTACTGCGGGAGGACCTGCTCGAGCGCCGCGAGCACGACGCCGGGCATGAACGCGAAGAGGATCGCCGGGGCGTAGCGCAGGTGCTCGTCGTCGCGGCCGAGCAGCAGCGCCGCGCCGAGGCTGACGGCGAAGATCGCGCCCGCGGCCAGCACGACCGCGGCGACCCGCCGGCGGATGTCCAGCCGCCGGCCGGTGAGCGCCACCGCGACGATCCCCGCGATCGGGACGAGGAGGTAGAACGTCATCTCGGCGCCGAGCGTCCAGGCCTGCCCGATCGAGGCGCCGAACGCGCTGCCGGCGTACGTCTGCGCGAGCAGGACGACCGCCGCGACGTCGAGCGCGCCCGCGCCGTGCGTGCCGATGACGAGCGCCGAGATCGCGAGCGTGACCCAGAACGCGGGCACGATCCGCAGGACGCGCCGGCGCACGTAGCGGGGGAGGTTCGGCAGCGGCCGCCCGGCGCAGTAGGCGGCGATCGTCGGGCGGGCGATGAGATAGCCGGAGAGGACGAAGAAGACCCAGACGCTCTTGATGAGGACGCTCAGCAGCAGGCCGATCGCGCCGTAGTGGGCGATGAAGTCGTCGAAGCCGACCGCGCTCGGGCCGGCCTCGTGGTCGACGACGTAGAGCGCGTAGGCGGCGACGTGGCCGCAGATGACGCCGATCGCGGCCGCGCCGCGCAGCGCGTCGCCGCCGATGAGCATCCGCGTGTGCTGCTCGGCGCTCATCGCTCGAGGCTCGCGCCGCGCCGGCGGCGCCGGCGGGTCGGCGATCGCCCGCTCGAAGCGCTCGGCGATGACCGCGTAGCCGTCGTCGGACGGGTGCAGGCCGTCCTTGGAGATCAGGTCCTTCGGGCCGCGGCGAAACGGCGTGTAGGTGTCGACGAACGTCGCGCCCATGCGCGTGCCGACGCACGCGATCACGTCGTTGAACCCGATGTCCATCCCCTGCTTGGAGCAGTCGACGCGCCCGTCGAGGCCCTGGAGGAGGTAGCGCACGGAGCGCAGCGCGATCGGCCCGGCGCCGGGGAACGGCGTGAAGAGCCCCATGACGAGCAGCTGCGCCGGGCTCGGGCTCGTCGCGCAGCGCCGTCCGCAGCTCGTCGACGATCGCCGTGAAGTTCTCCTCGAAGCGGCACGCCGGCATGAACGCGCCCTTCAGGCACTCCGGCGCGAGCAGCTCGTTCGTGCCGATGTTCACCGTCACGACGCGCGTCGCGCTGTCGTCGTCGCCGATCGCGTCCAGCGCCCGCGCGAGCTGCCCGTTCTCCAGCAGCGACGTCGAGGACTCGCCGCCGACGCCCATGTTCAGGAACGTCGGGACCGCGCGGCCGTGGCCCGCGCGCAGCCACTCGGCGAATCGCGGCGCGTAGCCGTGCAGCTCGGTCGCGCCGATGCCGGCGGCATAGCTGTCGCCGAGCGCGACGTAGCGGTCGCCGCGGTCGGGCGGGCTCAGCAGCGCGACGAGCAGCAGGGCGGCGGCGCCGAGGAGCAGCCCGTACGTGGCCCAGGTGCGGGCGCGCGGGCGGCGCCTCACCGCGTCCCCGGCGGCGTGCTCGCGACGAACTTGCCGCGGCGCCGCGCGGCCCCCGCGCGCGGCGCCGGCGCGCCGGCCGGCAGGCTCGCGAGCCGGGCGACCTCGCCGGCGAGCCGGCGGCGGAAGCGCTCCGGCGCGAAGGTGTCCGCGTGCGCGCGCAGCGCGGCGGGATCGGCGGGGAGCGCGTCGGCGACCCGCACCGCCGCGAGCAGCGACTCCGGGCTGCGGTCGTCGAAGAAGGCGGCCGTGACGCCCGCGACCTGCGTCTCGCGGACGCCACCGGCACCGAACGCGACGACGGGCTTGCCCGCCGCGTTCGCCTCCACCGGGACGATCCCGAAGTCCTCGATGCCGGGCAGGACGAGCGCTCGGCAGCCCTCGAGCAGCGCCGTGACGGTCGCGTCGTCGACGCGGCCATGGAGCTCGACGGTCGGGCCGGCCATGTCGCGCAGCTCGCGCATGAGCGGGCCGTCGCCGACGACGTCGAGGCCGATCCCGGCGCTCGTCGCGGCCGCGATCGCGAGGTCGACGCGCTTGTAGGGCAGCAGCCGCGAGATGACGAGCAGCCGCTCGCCGCGCGGGCGCGGGGTCAGGCGCTCGACGCCGACCGGCGGCGGGATGACGGGCGCCTCGCGCCCGTAGACGCGCCGGATCGCGGCGCGCGTGCGCTCGCTGTTGGCGACGTAGGCGGTCGGCCGGGCCGCCGCCGCGAGATCCCAGCTGCGCAGCGGGGCCATGAGCGGCAGGAGCGCGGCGCGCCGCAGCCGCGACGGGCTGTAGGCGGACGGGTCCCAGAGCCAGCGCGCCGGCGTGTGGCAGTAGCAGACGTGCAGCGCGCCGGGCCGCGTGCGGACGGCGTGCGCCCAGCCGCTGGAGCTCGAGACGACGAGGTCGGCGTCGAGGACGCCGAGCGAGCGGATCGCCGACGGGTAGAGCGCCAGCAGCGAGCGGAAGCGGCGGTCGACGGGCAGCCGGTCCACCCAGGAGGTCTCGATCCGGCGCTCGCCGAACTCCGCGAACGTCGACTCCGGCCGGTAGAGCGTCGTGTGGATCGGCGCCTGCGGCCACTGCGCCGCCAGCTCGAGCACGACGCGCTCGGCGCCGCCGCGCTGGTTGAGGTAGTCGTGGACGATCGCGACCGACCCGGGCATCGCTCAGCGCTCCGCGTCGATGAGGTAGTACGTCGCCAGGTCGTCCCAGCCGCGGCGCACGGCGATCTCCTCCAGCGCGACGTAGCCGGCCATGAGCGGCCGCGCGAAGGCGAAGTAGCCGGCGCCGCAGAAGTGCGGCTGGACCTCCGCCGCGCCCCAGCCCGACAGCGTGCGCCGCAGGCGGCGCTGCCAGCAGCCGTCGTAGTGCGCGGGGAAGACCGTCTCGGGATCGCGGCCGAGCGACCGCTGCATGGCCAGGCGCGCGAGCCGCGCCGGGACGACCTGGTTTGCGAGCGCGAACACCGACCAGCGCCCGGAGAGCAGCGCGACGAGCCGGCCGCCGGGCCGCAGGTAGGTCCGCAGGTTCTCGATCGCCTCCGGCAGCGGGCGGACGTGCTCGAAGACGAAGCGCGCGACGATGAGGTCGAAGCGGCCCTCCAGCGCGGGATCGTGCTCGGTGATCGAGCCCACCGAGAGGTCGTCGTAGGAGCCGGCGGGCGCCTTCTCGAGCTCGGCGCCGACGATGTCCTGGCCGACCCAGACGCAGCCGGCGGGCCGTTCGGCGGCGGGCAGCGACGGCGCCGCTCCGGCGCCGACGTCGAGCACGGTCATGCCGGGCGCGAGCGCCTCGCGGACCGCGACGAGGAACGCCGGCTCGCGCAGCTCGCGCTCGTAGCGCTCGGGCCAGCGGCCGGCGGTCACGTCGCGCGCCGTCTGCCACGCGCTGCGCGCCGCGAAGCCCGGCAGCGCCGGCGGCGCGAGCGCGTGCCGGTGGCTCAGGACGGCGTCGTGCGGCCAGCGCCACCACTCGACGCCGGCGAGCTCCTCGGCGGCGGCGTCCGCGAAGCGCCCGCCGCTGCACCGCGCCGGGTTGCCGGCGACGACGGTGTAGGGCTCGACGTCGCGCGTCACGACCGCGTGCGGCGCGACGACCGCCCCGGCGCCGATCCGGACGCCGCCCATGAGCGTCGCCTCCTCGCCGATCCACGCGCCCGGTCCGACCTCGATGTCGCCCCTGTGGGTCAGGTGCGAATCGCCCCCGTCGCCGGTCAGCGCGGTGAGCGGGAACGTCGTCACCCAGTCGGTGTGGTGATAGCCGTCGACGAAGAGCTCGGCGCCGTCGCCGAACGTCGCGTAGGGCCCGATGATCGCGCGGGCCGGCCGGCCGCCGTAGTGCTTGATCCGCGGCGTGCCGCGCACGTGCGCGCCGAGCTCGACGAGCGGCGTGCGCGCGCAGCGCCGCAGCCGGATGCGATCGGCCAGCGCCGCCAGCGCGCGCGGGCGCGACTCGGCGCGCGCGCCGTCGGGCAGCGTGATGAGCGGGTCGCCGATCGAGTGCGGGCCGATCTCGAGCTCCCCGCGGCGGACGTGCGCTCGCCGGCCGCGGCGCCACACCTCCTCGACGACCTGGCGCGCTCGCAGCTGCGGGCGCACGATCACGTCACCGGCTTCTGGGCGGCGAGCCAGACCGACGTCTGCGGCGCGAAGGCGACGTTCGCCGCGGCGAGGCGCACGAGCTGCCAGGCGAAGCCGCCGACGCGCGAGTCGTAGGGGCCGGTGCCCTCCATGAAGCGCCGGACGTTCCCCAGGCCGGCCGCCTCGCAGTCGCGGCGCAGCCTGCGCGCGCCGATCCCGCGCTCGATCCAGCCGCTGTCGCGGTGCGTGCGGCGCGCCCCCGGCGAGACGGCGTGCAGCAGCGACGGCTCGCCGAAGAGCACCCAGCCGCCGGGCGCGAGGTGCGCCGCGATGTTGCGGACGACCGCCGGCTGGCGCGCCGAGTGGTGCAGGGCGTCGAAGACGAGGACCGCGCCGAAGAGCTCGTCGAGCGCGAAGGCGTCCATGTCGGCCTCCTGGAAGCGGAGCGTCTTGCAGCGCCAGCGCCGCGCCCGCGCGCGGCAGATCTCGACGTGCGCCGGGGCGATGTCGAGGCCGAGGACGTCGTAGCCGGACTCGGCGAGGAACAGCGACGTCCAGCCGGGGCCGCAGCCGAGGTCCAGGACGCGGGCGCCGGGCGCGACGCGCAGCGCCCGCAGCGCGTGGTCGACGACCGCCCACTTCGTCCAGTACGAGGGATCCCACTCGGGGTGGAAGGGCTTCGTCCAGACCGCCGGGCGCTCGCGCATGTCGCGCGTCGTGGCTTGCGATCTCCGCGAGCTTGTTGGGCTCCAGGCCGATGTCCTTCACGGTGTCCTCCTCGCGTGCGCGGGCACGAGCAGCAGATCGGTGAAGCTCACGCCGTCGTAGCGGGCGACGAGCGCGTCGAGGTCGGAGGTCGGCACGACCGCCGGCTCCATCGCCGCCTCCGGCGCGCCCATCTCGACGACCGCGTCGTAGTGCTCGGCGATGAGCTCGCACATGCGCTCCAGGCCGCCGTGGCGGCGCAGCCCGTAGGGCCACAGCTCGGTGACGATCGGGACGTCGCCGCCGAGCAGCTGCAGCGCGCCGCCGAGGATCTGGCCCTCGTGGCCCTGGGCGTCCATCCAGACGAGCCCGAGCTCCGCGAGGTCGACCTCGCCGCGCTCGATGAGCGTGTCCAGCCGCAGGGCCGGCACGCTGAGCGTCGTGCGCTGCGCCTCGCCGAGCTCGCCCGCCGGGTACTCGCCGTCGACGAGCACGCGATGGTCGCCGGAGTTCGTCGGCGACAGCGCGAGCGTCACGTCGCCGTCGGCGTCCGACAGCGCGACGGCGTGGATGCAGACGCGCTCCGAGACCCCGTTGTCGAGGCAGTTCATCGCCAGCAGCCGCAGGTTCGAGGGCTCGGGCTCGAAGACGATCGCCCGCCGCGCGCCGTAGCGGTGCAGCAGCGGGACCGTCGTCGTCCCGATGTTCGCCCCGATGTCGAGGATCGTCGAGCCGTGGAGGTCGAAGCACGCGACGTGCTCGGCGAGCGTCGCCATGATCCGCTCCATCGCGCCGTCGTCGAAGCCGCCGGTGAGGAACGTCTCACGGCCGACGAAGCGGTCGGCGGTGCTGACCCAGTAGCGCAGCCCGGCCGAGTCGACCGCCAGCGCCGGCGTGAACCGCGCGGCGACGTCGAAGAACACGGCGCGCGGCACGAGCCGCCGAGCCGCGATGCTGCGCAGGCGCCCGATCGACGGAGCCATCATCGTGCCCTCCCCTCGGCGACGAGCCAGCGGTTGTGCGGGATCGGGCGGTAGTCGGGCAGCACGCGCCGCTGCGAGACGACGGTCGGCGCGTACCCGTGGGCCTTGAGCAGGACGCCGCACTCGGCGTTCGAGCTGCGCCGAGTGCACCTCGACGACGAGGCTCGGACGGCGCTCCAGCAGCAGCTCGCGGGCGCCCTCGAGGACGTCGAGCTCGGCGGTGTCGACGTCGATCTTCACGAAGTCCGGGACGAAGCCGTCCGGTGACGCGGCGAAGTCGTCGAGCGCGAGCGTGCCGTCGGCGCCGGTGCCCACCCACGCCGTGACGTCGGTGATGCGCGCCCCGAGCAGCGGGTTGAGCGCGAAGTTCTCGCGCATGCTCGTCACGCAGGCGGGGTCGGCCTCGAAGCTCGCGACGCTGCGTCCCCCCGAGCTTCGCGAGGACGAGCGCGTCGTAGCCGAACTGGCCGCCGACGTCGTAGGCCCGCGAGCCGGGGCGGCACAGCCGCTTGAGGTGGCGGTTGAGCTCGAGCTCGTAGAGGCCCAGGAACGTCCGGGTCTGCATCGCGAAGTCGACGTTCATCGTGATCCCGTGGCCGAGCCCGATCGGCATGCGCCGCGGTCCGGGGGGCGGCAGGACGCGCTTGATCGTGTCGCGCATCACGCGACCGTCCCGGCCGTCGCGACGTAGGCCTCGTGCATCGCGGCGCCGTAGCGCTCGGGCGTGAACGAGTCGAGCACCCGGCGGCGCGCGGCAAGGCCCATCGCCGCGCGGGCAGGACTCGATCGTCGAGCAGCTCGCCCGCCGCGACGCCCCAGGCCGCGCGGTCGAGCGGGTCGACGAGCCGGCCGTCGACGCCGTCGTCGATGACCTCCGCCGGTCCGCCGACGCTCGTCGCGACGACCGCCCGCTCCATCGACATCGCCTCGATGACGCAGAGCCCGAACGGCTCCTCGCGCGAGGGGACGAGGAGGACGTCGATCGCGCCGAGGACGTCCGGGACGTCGTCGCGGCGGCCGAGGAAGCGAACGGCATCGCTGACGCCGAGGCTCGCCGCGAGCGCGTGCAGGCTGCGCTCGTACGCGGGGTTGTCCATCCGCGTGCGGCCGGAGAACATGACGTCGCCGACGACGAGCAGGACCGCGTCAGGGTGTGTGCGGCGGACGTCGGCGAGCGCGCGGATCGCGAGATCCTGGCCCTTCCACGGCGTGATCTGCGCGAGGACCGCGAGCACCGGGGCCCCGGGCACGAGGCCGAGCGCCTCGCGCGCCGCGGCCTGCGGCCGCGGGGTGAAGTGGTCGGGGTCGACGAGCTCCATGACGACGTGGACGCCGCGCGCGGCCGGATCGCCGGTGAACTTCCGCGCGACGTGGCGCGAGATCGCGACGACGGTGCTCGTGCCGCGGCGCAGGCTCGAGCGGATCGCCGCGCTCGCCCGGCCAGGCGGCAGGACGTCGCGCACGTGCAGCGCCACCGGCGGGCCTCCCAGCGCGCGCGCGCCGACCGCGACGAGCCCCGCCCGCAGGGAGTTCGCGTGCACGATGTCGGCACGGAAGCGCTCGGCGTGGCGGCGGAGCTGCCCGGCCATCGCCGCGATCTCGCCGACCGCGTGCGGCGTGTGGATCGGGTGCAGCCGCAGGCTGCCCGAGGTGCCGCGCAGCGCGAGCCGCGGGATCTCGCGCTCCTCGAGCGCAACGGCCAGCGGGCCGTCCGGGCAGGCGACGGCGGGCGTCACGCCGGCGGGGACGTTGTCGAGGAACCGCAGCAGCGACTGCTCGGCGCCGCCGATCGTGGCGGTGTGCGAGACGATGAGGGCGCGGACGGTCGTCATCGCGAGGACCTGCGTTCCGGCTCGACGCGGGCGACGGTCGAGCAATGGCGCGCAGTCATGCCGCCCTCAGGGGCTCGATCTCGCGCTCGTAGGCGCGAGAGTAGTAGCCGACGTCGGACTCGCGGCCGCGCTTGACGCCGGTGATGACGAGCCCGACCGCGCCGTGCGGCACGTGCTCGAGCACCGCGCTCGCGGCCCGCGCCTCGTCGTTGCGGGTCTGCCCGGCGCGGACGCACATGACGGTCGCGTCGACGTGGGGCAGCAGCTCGAGCGTGTCCGCCACCGTCAGCAGCGGGCTCGTGTCGAAGATGATGACCTCGTACGCGGCGCGGACCTGCGTCACGAAGTCGGCGAACCTCGCGGAGCCCAGCAGCTCGACGGGCATCGACGACGGGCTCCCGGCGAGCACGACCGCCAGCGGCAGCGCCGGCTCGCTGAGGCTGCTGACGACCTCGCCGGGCGTGGCCGTTCCCGCGAGGTAGTCCGTGAGCCCGGGGCCGTCCGGCGGGAGGCCGAGGCGCTCGGCCAGCGACGGCCGGCGCAGGTCGGCCTCGACGAGCAGCGTCCGCTGGCCGGCGAGCGCGCTGGAGAGCGCGAGCGACGCCGCGATCGTGCTCTTGCCCTCGCCCGGCGCGGCGCTCGTCACCGCGATCGCCTGCCGCGGCCGGCCACCGTCGAGGTGGCGGAGGTTCGCGCGCAGGATCGAGAACGTCTCGAGGTCGATCGGCGCGAGCTTCACGGCCCCGGGCAGCGGCCCGGCGCCGCCCATCGCCTCGTCGCGCAGATGCCCGAGGATCGGCATGTCGAGGACGTCCTGGACGTCGTCGAGGTTGCGCAGCCGCTTGTCGAACGAGTCGCGGACGAACGCGGCGAGGAGCCCGAGCAGCAGCCCGACGATCGCGCCGAGCACGCCGTTTCGCACCGGCTTCGGCGACACCGGGGAGTCGTCGGGCTGGGCCTGCTTGGCGATGGCGACCGGCTGGGCGATGTTCGCGAGCGCCTGCAGCCGCGTGATCTGCTGGTTGTAGAGCGCCGACTGGGCGGTGTCCTTCTGGCCCTGGCCGAGCGTGATCTCGCGCCGGCGCAGGTCGAGCGCCGCGGCGCGGTACTGCTCGCGCAGCTGCCGCGCGGCGGACTCCGCCGCCTGCCGCGCGAGCGCGTTGGCCAGCGCGGCCGCGAAGTTCGGATCGCTCGCCTGCGCCGTGACGCTCACGAGGTTGGACTGCGGGTCGACGGCGGCCGTCAGCTGCCCGCGCAGGTCGCTGACGCTGACGTCGCTCGCCAGCGCCTTGCGGACGCGGTGCAGCGAGCTGACCTGCAGGATCGTCTGCGCGCCGAACTCGGCGAGCTCCTTGCTCGTCCGCGACGGGAACGTCGGCGCGCCGACGATGCCGAGGCTCTGGCTCTCGCCGGCGAAGTCCAGCTGCGCGGTGGCGGCGTACTTGGTGTCCTGGCGCCAGGTCAGCACGAGCGCGACCGCGACGGCCACGAGCATGACCGAGAGGACGATCCACCACTGGTCGCGGACGATGCGCCCGTACTCGGCCAGGCCGGTCGTGGGGGCGTTGTCGGTGTTCATCGCGATTCCTGACGGGTCGTCGTGCTCATCACGTGCTCAGCTCCCGGGGACGCGGCCGTTGACGCCGCGGATGGCGGGTGGCAGCCAGTCGCCCGGGCTCGTCTGGCGGCGCTGCGGATCGGCCGCCATCGCGGCCTCGTCGACCGCGACCGGCAGCCAGCCGCGCATCGGCTGCTCGCGCGGGCGCGGGCGCGGCCGCGAGCGGCGCGGGGGCGGCGACCGCGACCGGCGCGGCCTGCGGATCGAGCGCGAAGAGCGTCGCCACCGCGACCTCCAGCGGCAGCGCTGCCCGCGCCTCGTGCCGGAAGCGCCGCGTCCCGCGGCGATGCCGGCGGCGCCCGGCCCAGCCGCTGCCGCAGGCCTCGCGCGCCGCCGCGAGCAGCTGGTCGTCGACGTCGCCGAGGCCGCGGGCGGCCGACAGGACGGCCGCGACGAACTCGACGCGCCTGGACTCCTGGACGCCGGCGCCCAGCGCGTAGGCGTGGACGGCCTGCGCGCGGGTGGCGACCAGCGCCCCGACGGGGAAGGCTGCGCTCGCGGTCATGTCAGATCCCCCGGCTGGCGAGGACGTGGGGGACCGTGCGCAGCAGGATCTTGACGTCGGACCACAGCGACCAGCCCGCGACGTAGAGGTAGTCGAGCTTCACCATCTCGGCGAGCGGGACGACGTTGGAGCCGAGGATCTGCCAGTGCCCGGTCATGCCGGGCGTCAGCGAGAGCCGGCGCCGGTCCAGGCCGGTGATGAGCGCGTCCTCGGGGAGGATCAGCGGGCGCGGGCCGACGAGGCTCATCTCGCCGCGCAGGACGTTGATGAGCTGCGGCAGCTCGTCCAGCGACGTCCGGCGCAGCAGGCGCCCCACGCGCGTGACGCGCGGGTCGGCGCTGATCTTGAAGAGGCCGTCGGACTCGTTGAGCGCCGAGAGCTGCGCCCGCATCGCGTGGGCCCCGTCGACCATCGTGCGGAACTTCCAGATGCGGAACGTCAGGCCGTCGCGCCCGACCCGGGTCTGGCGATAGAAGATCGGGCCGGGGGAGTCGAGCTTGACGAGCAGCGAGAAGAGCGCGAACACGGGCGCGAGCGCGACGAGGCCGAGCCCCGCCCCGGTGACGTCGAACGTGCGCTTCAGCGCCTTCGACCAGCGCGAGAGGCCGAAGCGGCGGACGCCGAGGAGCGTCAGGCCGTCGAGGTCGTCGATCTCGATCGCGGAGCCGACGACCTCGAGGATCCGCGGCAGCAGGCTCACCCGGGCGCCGGTGGCCTTCGCCTCGCGGACGAAGTCCAGCGTCGTCTGCGGGATCGCCTCGCTGGGCTCGATGATGACGCGGTGGACGTTGCAGAGCTCGATGAGCTCGCGCAGCACCTCGACGGGGTCGGTCTGCGCGCCGTGGCGCTGGCCGGTCAGCGACATCCGGCCGACGATCACCGCCCGCCGGTCGGCGTGGTCGAGCTTGCTCAGCAGGCGCCGGTGGGAGTCCTCGCTGCCGACGAAGAGGCAGCGCTCGACGGTCGTGACGCTCCGCGCGAAGCGCCGGCCGAGGCGGCGCAGGCCGATCGCGAGGACGAACAGCGAGCCCCACAGCAGGAGGACCTGCTCGGGTGCGAGCGCGCCGACGACGAAGAGGTCCTGCAGGACGAAGACGAGCAGCGCGAAGAGCGTCGCGAGATGAAAGAGCTGCGGCCCCTGGTCGATCGTCGTCTTGTTGATGAGCAGCTCGTCGCGGTCGTAGAGGTTCTGCGCCTTGCCGGCGAGCAGCAGCAGCGGGAGCGCGAGCATCGCGAGCGGATGCAGCGCGGTGACACCGACGAGGTCGATGCACACGAGCAGCGCGATGCCGGCCGCCAGCAGGTCGGCCGCGACGAGCGAGCTGCGGAAGATCGCGTCCCTCCGCGCCACCTCCTCGCGCGGGCTGTGCTCGCGAATCGGATTCTCGGCGGGGAGCTGCTGCGCTCCCAGGCGCCGCTTCAACACGGCGAGTTGTGGCGTCCCTGCCCGGCGGGGTGAGCGCGGCCGCGCGGACGTCGGCGAGCTCTGGTTGGCGTCCCAAGATGCCATGAACGACTCCTACTCCTTTAGAAGACCGGTGGATCGGGCCTCATCCAGAGGCCCCTGCACGGGCGGCACTCTCCGCGCTCCCGGCCCGGGAAATACGGTCGCTGGAGGTATTGCGCCGTTTAAGTGCGCCTACATGCCAGGCGTGCGCATGCGGCGGGCGCGGAAGAGCTTCATCTCGTCCGCCAGGCCCTTGATCCTGCGCTCGCCCGCGTACGACCAGCCGATGCTCCCGTCGACGGACTCGCGGATCGCCTCGTCGGCGAGGACGCTGCCCGGCCGCGCGATCGCCGTCAGCCGGCTCGCGACGTTCACCGCGTGCCCGTAGACGTCGCCGTCGCGCTCCTTCGCCGGGCCGAAGCTCAGCCCCGCCCGCAGCTGCGGGAAGCCCTCGCCCTCGGCGCCCGCCGCGTCGACGAGCGCCAGCGTCACGTCCAGCAGCGGCGCCGGATCGGCCGACACGAGCATCACCGCGTCGCCGATGACCTTCACGAGCCGGACGGGCGGGCGGACGACCTCGTGCGCGAGCTCCTCGAGGCGCCGCGCGATGCGGCCGAGCTCCTCGGGCGGCACCTGGCCGCCGAGCCAGGTGAACCCGACGAGGTCGGCGAACGCCACGGCGAGCTGCTCGCTGCCCCGCAGCGCGCCGGTCCGCAGCGTCGCGGCGTCGATCGCGTCGCCGCGCAGCAGCTCGCGCAGGTGCAGCGAGAAGGTGTGCTCGAGCGTCGGCGCGAGGTTCGGGAGCAGCGCCTGGGCGGCGGCCGCGTAGCGCGCCGCCAGCTCGTCCTCGGTGTCGCCCGCGCGCAGGAACGTCTCGCCGACGAGCGAGTGCATCGCGGCCGCGACCTGCGCCATCGCCCGCCCGATGACGCGGTTGACGTCGACGAGCCGGTCGGCCGGCAGCCCGACGTCCAGGGCGTTGCGCAGCCGCTTCGCCGCCTCGAGGTCGGCCTCGCCGAAGCGCCGCTCCGCGGGGTCGGCGCCGGCGACGCCGAGCGCCCGGAAGGCGGCGTCGAGCACGCCGCGATCGGTGCCGCTGAGCTCGGCGATCTCGTCGATGCTGTACCGCGGCTCGCCGCCGAGCACGCGGTCGACGGGCAGCAGCACGAGGCGGTCCTCGGCGACCGCTTCGCGCAGCGCGTCGAGCGCCACCCCCTCGGCGAGCAGCTCGCGCAGCAATCTCTCGCGTCCCTCGCGCGCCGGGCCGTCGAGCCCGTCGAGCAGCCCCTCCGCGGCGACGTCGACCTCGTCGGTCACCGCGCCGCGCCGCCGCTCTCAGTCGCGCAGGCCCGAGCGGACGATGAGATCGCCGACGATCGAGCCGGGCGGGCCGCCGGTGACGACGACGATCGCCGGGAACCACCAGGCCCAGGCCTTCTCGATCGCGCCCTTGCCCGTGAGGTAGACGAGCCCGAGGAAGCCGATCCCGTGGATCGGCCCGAGGATCTCCTTGTGGACCTCGCTGTCGGTGAGGAAGCCGTAGACGAGCGGCACGAGCAGCAGACCGTCGAGGATCGCCAGGACGAGGACGATGTTGAGCTGGCGCTTGATCTGCTCGGTGGTCACGAGGCCGCGAAGCGTAGAGGACATCCGGTCGGGAGCGCAGAATCACGGGTGATGATCGTCCTCGGCATCGATCCCGGCACCGCCAACACCGGATATGGCGTCGTCGAGCGCCGCAGCGGGCGCCTCACGGCGCTCGACGGCGGCGTCATCACGACCCGCCCGGAAGCCCCGCCGCAGATCCGCCTCGCGAACATCCACCGGCGGGTGAGCGAGCTCCTCGACGAGCACGACGTCAAGGTCGTCGCGATGGAGGAGATCTACTTCGGGCGCAACGTCTCCAGCGCGCTCGCCGTGGGGCAGGCGCGCGGCGTCGTGATGCTCGCGGCCGGCCAGCGCCGGCTGGCGTGCGTCTCCTACACGCCCCAGCAGATCAAGCACGCCGTCTGCGGCTCGGGCCGCGCCGAGAAGGACCAGGTCGCGCGGATGGTCCAGGTGCTCCTGAGCCTCGAGTCCCCGCCGCGGCCCAGCCACGCCGCCGACGCGCTGGCGATCGCGATCTGCCACGCCAACGGCGCGCCGCACGCCGCCGCCGTCGCGGAGAGCCGCGTCGTGCCGCGCAACCCCGAGCCGCTGGAGATCCCGAGCGACCTCTCGGACATCAACGATCTACCGCGAGGCCCGCGTGATCGCACTCGTCCGCGGCGAGGTCGCCGTCCGGCGGGCCGATCACGTCGTCGTCCTCGCCGGCGGGGTCGGCTACCGCCTCGCGGTCTCCGCCGAGACGCTGCGCCACGTCCCGGCCGTCGGCGCGACGGTCGCGCTGCACAGCCACCTCGTCGTCCGCGACGACGCGCTCGCGCTCTTCGGCTTCGCGACCGAGGAGGAGCGCGACCTCTTCCTCGCGCTCATCGGCGTGCAGTCGGTCGGGCCGAAGGTCGCGCTCGCCGTGCTCAGCGGCGGCTCGCCGCGCGAGCTGCTGACCGCGGTCGCCTCCGGCGACGTCGCGCGCCTGCAGTCGGTGCCCGGCATCGGCAAGCGCACGGCCGAGCGGATCGTCGTCGAGCTGCGCGAGAAGGTCGCGGGGGCGATCGGCGCCGCCGGCGAGGAGATCGTCATCACGCGCGCCGACGACCCGCGGCGCCTGGCGCGCGACGGGCTCGTCGAGCTCGGCTTCACGGTGCCCGAGGCCGACGACCTCCTGCGCGGCGCGCCCGACGACACGCCCGAGGCGCTCATCGCGCTCGCCCTCCGCGCGGCGCGAGGCCTGCGTGACGCACGCCCGCATCCAGACGCCGCAGCGCCTCGAGGACGACGAGCTCGAGCTCGACCGCTCGCTGCGCCCCCGGCGGCTGGACGACTTCGTCGGCCAGCCATCGCTGAAGGAGCAGCTCGCGATCTCGGTCGAGGCGGCGGTCGCGCGCGGGGAGGCCCTCGACCACGTCCTGCTCGCCGGCCCGCCGGGGCTCGGCAAGACGACGCTCGCCCAGATCATCGCCGCCGAGCTCGACGTGCCGTTCGTGCAGACGGCCGGCCCGGCGCTCGAGCGCAAGGCCGACATCGCCGCGTTCCTCACCGCCCTCGAACCGCGCAGCGTCTTCTTCGTCGACGAGATCCATCGCCTGCAGCGCGCGCTCGAGGAGACGTTCTATCCCGCGATGGAGGACCGCCAGCTCCCGATCACGGTCGGGCTCGGCGCCGGCGCGCGGGTCGTGACGCTCGACCTGCCGCCGTTCACGCTCATCGGCGCGACGACCCGCACGGGCCTGCTGACCGCGCCCCTGCGCGACCGCTTCGGCCTCCAGCACCGCCTCGAGCACTACGACACCGGCGACCTCGCGACGATCGTCACGCGCTCGGCGCGGATCCTCGGCGTCGCGCTCGAGCCCGAGGGCGCCGACGCGATCGCGAGCCGCAGCCGCGGGACGCCGCGCGTCGCCAACCGCCTGCTCAAGCGCGTGCGCGACTTCGCCGAGGTCCGCTCCGGCGGCGTCGTCACCGCCGACACCGCCGACACGGCGCTCGCGCTGCTGGAGATCGACGAGCTCGGCCTCGACCGCCTCGACCGCGATCTGCTGCGCGCGCTGTGCGTGAAGTTCGAGGGGGCGCCGGTCGGCCTGTCGACGCTCGCCGTGACGGTCGGGGAGGAGCAGGACACCGTCGAGGAGGTCTACGAGCCCTACCTCCTGCAATGCGGGCTGCTGAAGCGCACGCCGCGCGGGCGAGCGGCGACGCGCAGGGCCTACGCGCACCTCGGGATGGACCCGCCGGCAGGCGCGGACAGCCTGTTCTAGGCTGACGCCGACGGGGAGCTCGGCAATCGACGAGGAGGTGGTCGCGCTGCGACCGGCAGGGAGGATGCTGAAGGTCTCCGGGGCGCTCGTCGCCCTGGCCGCCACCGGGGGCGCGGTGGCCGACGCCGCCGATCGCGGCGGCCGCGTCTACGGCGGGATCACGCCGCAGAACTGGCCGATCGTCGTCGAGCTCGACAAGAGCCTCACGAAGGTCACGCGCGTCGTCATCGGCCTCGACATGACGTGCACGTCGAACGAGAACTTCGGCACGACCGACGGCTTCAACGACATCAAGATCAACTCGAAGAACCGCTTCAAGGCGAAGTTCGGGCCGCAGCGGATCGACGCCGCGGGGACGCCGGCCGACATCGAGGGCGCGATCACGGGCCGCCGCAGCAAGGACCGCACGTCGATCAAGGGCACGTGGACGTACAAGATCACGTTCTACGACGCGGCCGGCACGAACGTCCTCGACACCTGCGAATCCGGTCTCGTGAGCTGGAAGGCCGCGCAGTAACGCCGGCTCGTCGGCCTTCACCTGAGATTTACGAGAGCTTGTCTAGGCTTAGCGGCGCAATGGCCCACCTCTTCATCTGCCCGAGTTGCGGAAACCGCAGCTCCGAGACCGATCGCACCGCCGGCTTCTCGCGTCAGGCGAAGGGGTGCTCGAAGTGCGGCTTCGGCTTCCTCTTCGAGCTCCTCGACGACTACTACCCCGCGCCGAACGCGGCGTTCTTCGTCTGCGACCAGCAGGGTCGCGTCATCGGCTGCGGCCGCGGATCCTTCGAGCTCACGGGCCTCGACGACGAGCGCGTCATCGGCCGGCAGGTCAACGAGGTGCTCGGCCTGAAGTTCGACAACGGCGAGGATCACGTCAGCACGGTCCTCGAATGGGGCGTGCGCGCTCTGGGCAAGCCGGTCGAAGTCAACGCGGAGGGCGATCTGCCGGCGACGGCGACCGCCGACCTGTTTCCCGCCTACGACGACGACGGCGGCCTGCTCCTCGTGCTCACGCCCGCGAAGTAACCTGACGATAGACCTGCTGTGAGCGAACGCCGCCGTAATCTCTTCGTCCTGCTGCTCGTCCTCGGTCTGCTGATCGCGTCGGCGGTCGTCCTGACCTCGAAGGACACGAAGCTCGGCCTCGACCTCCAGGGCGGCGTCGAGCTCGTCTACGAGGCGCAGGAGACGCGCCAGACGCCGATCACCGACGAGTCGATCGGCCGCGCGATCGACGTCATGCGCGAACGCGTCGACCAGCTCGGCGTCGCCGAGCCGGAGATCCAGCGCTCCGGCGAGCGGCAGATCAACGTCGCGCTGCCCGCCGTCAACAACCTCGCCGAGGCGATCGACCAGGTCGGGACCGTCGCCCAGCTGGCCTTCTATGACTGGGAGGTCAACGTCATCGGGCCCGACGGGGTCCCGGCGCCGAGCGACATCTCGGTGACGGGCGGGTCGGCGGCCGGCACGAACAGCATCCCGCCGGCGATGAAGCTCTACGACGCGATCCTGCGCGCGAAGGACCGTCCGGCGAAGGTCGAGGCCAACAACTCGCGCGAGTCGAGCCTGTTCTACGCGGTCGACGAGAAGACGAAGAAGGTCTTCCGCCAGGGCAACGACCCCAACGGGCTCGCCGGCGAGGAGACGCGCGCGGAGGCGCTGTCGAACGTGCCGCGGGCGCAGCGCGACAGCGTGAAGGTCCACGAGGTCAAGCCCGACACGGTGATCATCCGCGCCGAGCAGCCCGACACCTCGGACTCGACGACGGACACCTGGTACGTCCTCAAGGACGACGTCGCGCTCAAGGGCCAGGAGATCAAGAACCCCGAGCAGAACACCGATCAGAGCGGCTCGGGCGGCCCGATCGTGACGTTCGAGTTCACGAGCAAGGGCCGCGAGACGTGGCAGAAGGTCACCCGCGAGATCGCCGAGCGCGGCAGCGAGAGCGTCGGCCTGCTGCCCGGCCAGGACGCCTCGAGCGCCAACCAGCACTTCGCGATCGTCCTCGACGACGAGCTCGTCTCGGTGCCGTTCATCGACTTCCGCCGCAACCCCGACGGCATCGACGGGCGCACCGGCTCGCAGATCGAGGGCGGCTTCACGATCAAGTCCGCCCAGGAGCTCGCGAACGTCCTGAAGACCGGCGCGCTGCCGCTGAAGCTCGAGCTCATCTCGAGCTCGCAGGTCTCCGCGACGCTCGGCCAGCAGGCGCTCGACCAGGGCCTTGCCGCCGGCATCGCGGGCTTCGTCATCGTCGCGCTCTTCCTGCTCATCTTCTACCGCGTGCTGGGCGTCATCGCCGTCGCCGCGCTCGTGATCTACGGCGTCTACTTCTTCGCGCTCATCAAGCTCATCCCGGTCGTCCTGACGCTGCCCGGCATCGCCGGCCTCATCCTCACGCTGGGGGTGGCCGCCGACGCGAACATCGTGATCTTCGAGCGCGTCAAGGAGGAGATCCGCGGCGGGCGCTCGGTCATGGCCGGCATCGCGACGGGCTACAAGAAGGGCCTGACGGCGATCATCGACGCGAACGTCGTCACGATCATGGTCGCGTTCATCCTCTTCGTCCTCGCGACGGCGGGGGTCAAGGGCTTCGCGCTCACGCTCGGCCTCGGCGTCATCGTCTCGCTCTTCACGGCCGTGCTCGCGACGCAGGCGATCCTCGGCACGATGGCCAAGTCGCGCCTGCTGACCTCGCCCTCGGCGCTCGGCGCGGGCAAGCCGAAGGGCACCCGCCTGCGCCTGAACTACGTCGGCTACTCGCGCTGGTTCTTCAGCGCGTCCGGCGTGATCCTGCTCGTCTGCGCCCTGGCGCTCGGGTCCAAGGGGATCAACTTCGGCATCGACTTCGAGTCCGGCACGCGGATCAGCATCGCGGTCGACGAGCGGACCGACGAGAACGCCGTCCGCGACGTGCTCCAGAGCACGGGGCACGGCGACGCGGAGATCCAGCGCGTCGAACGTCCCGGCCCGGGCACGAGCAAGTTCCAGATCTCGACGGAGAACCTCCGTCCGGGCGAGGTCACCGAGGTGCAGGCGGCGCTCGACAAGGAGTTCAACTTCGCCGACACCCCGAGCTCGACCTCGATCGGCCCGACGTTCGGCCAGACGGTCGCGAACTCGGCGATCATCGCGATCATCGCGTCGCTGTTCGTGATCTCGGCCTACATCGCGCTGAGATTCGAGCCGAAGTACGCGGTGCCCGTGCTCATCGCGGTCATGCACGACATCCTCATCACGGCGGGCATCTACGCCCTCGTGGGAGCGGAGGTGTCGACGGCCACCGTCGCCGCGTTGCTCACGATTCTCGGCTTCTCGCTCTACGACACGATCATCGTCTTCGACCGAATCCGCGAGAACGTGCCGCGCATGCCGCGAGCGGCGTTCTCGCAGATCGTCAACCGCTCGATGTCCGAGGTCATCGTGCGCTCGCTGGCGACGTCGTTCTGCTCCGGCCTGCCGGTCCTCGCGCTGCTGCTCTTCGGCGGCGAGACGCTCCAGGCGTTCGCGTTCGCGCTGCTCATCGGCACGATCTCGGGCACGTACTCGTCGGTCTTCATCGCCTCGCCGGTGCTCGTGGCGTGGAAGGAGCGCGAGCCGGTCTACCGCCGCCGCCGCGCGAGCATCGCCGCCGAGAACGGCGGCATCGTGCCGGCCTTCGCGACGGGTTCGGCCGAGATGCAGGTCGACGTCGACACGGGCCGTCGCCTCAAGGGCGGCGCCCGCCTCACCGCGCCCGACGATCCCGACAAGGTCTCCAAGGCGGAGTTCGACGCGATGGTGCGCGACCTGCACGCCGACGACCCGGCGCCGCGCCGGACCGCGGTCGCCGACCCGCCGGCCGCGAAGCCCAAGCCGAAGGCCAAGCCCGTCGAGCCGGAGCCCGCGCCCGAGCCCGACCTCGGCGCCGACGCGACGCCGGAGGACACCGTCATGCCCGCCCGGCCCGACGGCACGCCGAGGCCCAAGCCGCGCGCCGCCGCGTCGCGCCGCAAGGGCAAGCACGGGAGGCCTCGCTGATGGGCGCGCTCGCCTGGGTCATGATGGGCATCGCCCTCTGGCATTTCACGATCTTCCTGCCCGACCGCTGCTGGGCGGGCATCATCGGCGCGTTCCTCGGCTGCGTCATCGGCTCCGTCCTCTTCGGCCTCCTCATCCACGGCTTCAGCGTGCCCGGACAGGACGACACCGACGTCCTGACGACGCTGGAGGCGGTCCCCGGGGTCGTGCTCGGCTACGGGTTCTTCTACTGGCTCGGCCTGCGCAAGGAGGCCGAGGAGCGCGGCGAGCTCGAGCCGCTGCCCGGGCAGTAGGCAGGGTTTCCGCGGCCGCGGCCGTATCACGAGGGCATGGCGACGGAGGGACATGGCAGCGCGCGGATCGTGCTCGTCGGCAGGACGCCGGAGAGCCGGCCCGAGCCGTCGTCGCCGGAGCCCGCGGTGAGCGGGCCTCCGCGTGCGCGCTCGCGCTCGCGGCCGGGCGCGGCGGACAGCCACTGGACGGTGCGCCGGCTCGTCAACGGCGCCTCGCTCGGCGGCATCGCGACGGTCGCCGGCGGGCTCGTCTTCCAGAAGAACTTCCAGCTCTTCGGCGACAACAGCAGCGCGCTGCTGGCGATGGGCTTCGGCCTCTTCGTCATCGGCATGGTCGTCTTCACGCTGTGCCTCATCGGGCTCACGTCCCGCGGCGTGCGCGCGCTCGCGGCCACGCGCGGCTGGCCGATCGCGGTGCTCGCCGCCGTCGCGCCGACGCTCGCGTTCGTCATGCTCGCGGCCGCCGGCGTGCTGGCCTACGCCTTCCCGGCGCTGTTCGCGATCATCGTCGCGGGCGGGTTCGTGCTGGCGCTGAAGCGCTAGCCGCTTCGCGATCGCGCAGCCGCGCCCGCCGAGTCGCGTCCGGCGACGGACGTACCTTCAGGGCGTGCCGCCACCGCAACCCGCCCGCCTGCGCATCGACCCGTACGACGTCGCCGCGGCCATGAATCTCGAGCGCGAGCTCGGCGTCAGCCACGCGCTCGCGCAGGTGCTCGTCCGCCGCGGCTTCTCCGAGCCGGCGCTCGCGCGCGCCTGGCTCGCCGCGGACGCGCGCCACGACCCCGCGCAGTTCGCCGGCATCGACACCGCCACGAGCCTCGTCCTGCGCCACGTCGCCGCGAACACCCGCATCACGATCCACGGCGACTACGACGTCGACGGCGTCTGCTCGACGGCGATCCTCGTCGGGGTCCTGCGCCGCCTCGGCGCCGACGTCGACTGGTTTCTGCCGAGCCGCACCGAGGACGGCTACGGGCTGTCGGCCGCGACCGTGCACCGCCTCGCCGCCCGCGGCACGCGCCTGCTCATCACCGCCGACTGCGCGATCACCGCCGTCGACGAGGTCGCCGCGGCGCGCGCGGCGGGGATGGACGTCGTCGTCTCCGACCACCACAGCCCGCGCGCCGACGGCCGGCTGCCGGACGCCGCGCTCGTCCATCCGGCCGTCTGCGGCTACCCGTGCGCCGATCTCTGCGCGGCCGGCGTCGCCTACAAGCTCGCCGCCGCGCTGCTGTCGGCCGCCGGCCGCGACCCCGCCGAGGCCGACGCCGACCTCGACCTCGTCGCGCTCGCGACGATCGCCGACTGCGTGCCGCTGCGCGGCGAGAACCGGCGCCTCGTCCGCGCCGGCCTGCGCGCGCTCGCCGCGACCACGAAACCCGGGCTGCGCGCGCTCATGCGCGTGTCGCGCGCCGATCCGGCGCGCATCGACGCCCGCGCGGTCGGCTTCCGCCTCGCCCCGCGCATCAACGCCGCCGGCCGCCTCGAGCGCGCCGACGCCGGCCTCGAGCTCGTCCTCACGACCGACGAGGCGCGCGCCGGCCAGATCGCCGACGAGCTCGACCGGCTGAACGCCGAGCGCCGCCACACCGAGCAGCGGATCCTCTTCGAGGCCGAGGCGCTCGTCGCCCAGGCCGGGCCGCGCGCGGCGTACGTCCTCGCGGGCGAGGGCTGGCACAAGGGCGTCATCGGGATCGTCGCCTCGCGCATCGCCGAGCGCCATCACCGCCCGACGGTGCTCGTCGCGCTGGATCCTCATACCGGCGGTGGCACCGGGTCCGGACGCTCGATCCCGGCCTTCGACCTCCTCGCCGGCCTCGATGCCGCGGCCGAGCATCTCGAACGCCACGGCGGCCACCGCGCGGCCGCGGGCTGCGAGGTCCGCGCGGAGAACGTCGAGGACTTCCGCGCGGCGTTCGAGGCCCATGCCGCGGCGACGCTGTGCCCGGAGGACCTCGTCGCCGTCCAGCGCGTCGACGCCGTCGTCGCCGGCGACGAGCTCGGCGTCGGCCTCGCCGAGGAGCTCGAGCGCCTCGCGCCGTTCGGCACCGCCAACCCCGGCGTCGCGCTGCTCGTCCCCGCGACGCGCTGCAGCGACCCGAGGACGATGGGGGAGGACGGCAGGCACGTGCGCTTCAGCGTCGCCTCGGGCGGCGTCCGCGCCCGCGCGGTCGCGTTCGGGACCTCGACCGTCGACTGCGAGCACCCCCTCGACGCGACGTTCTCGCTCGAGCTCAACGAGTACAACGGCAGCGTCGAGCCGCGCCTCGTCCTGCGCGACGCGCGGCCGTGCGACCCGCAGCCGATCCGCCTCGCCGGCGAGCCCGGCAGCTACCTCGACGCCGTGCGCGCCGAGCTCGCCCGCGCGCCCGAGACGCTCGTCACCCAGCCCGAGCGGCTCAGCGGACCGATCCGCGACCGCCGCGGCGGCGGGATCGCGGGCACGATCGCGGCGCTCGTCGCCTCCGGCGAGCCCGTCCTCGTCGTCGCCGCCGACGCGCGCCTGCGCGCGCGCCACCTCGCGCCGATCGTCGGCGGCTTCGAGCTGTGCTCGCACGACGCGCTCGCCCGCGACCCCGCGATCGCGCGGCCGGAGCACCACGTCGTCATCCTCGATCCGCCCGCCGGCCCGCTGCGGACGTATGGCCGGATGACCCATCTGGCGTGGGGCCATCCTGAGCTACGCTTCGCTGAGCAGATTCATGAGCGCGAGTACGGCCTTCGTGCTTCGCTCATCGCGACGTACCGGGCCCTCAGGGCCGCGGGCGACGCGGCGGGCGAGGAGCTCGAGGCGCTGCTGCGCGGCGATCCCAGGCGCCACGGCCGGCAACGCTGGCCGCTCGTGTCATGAGGGTCCTCGCGGAGCTCGACCTCGTCAGCCTCGACCCGGACTCGGGGTCCGTCGCGGTCCCGGCCGCCGAGCGCACCTCGCTCGAGCGATCGGTCGCGTACCGGGCGTACCATCAGCGATATGAGGACGGACGCAGATACCTGATCGGGGTGACAGCAAAGGCGGCGTGAGGGCCCCCGCACGGCAACGCGTCGGTGCTCGTCGCGCGCCGGTCGACGAGCTCACCACGGTCCGGCACCCGGCGGTCGAGCGCGCCGACCTCACCGATCTCGAGCGCAGCCTGCTCTCGGACGTCTTCGCGATCGTCGAGGAGCACGCCGAGGCGTCCGCCGTCCAGATCGACCGCAAGAAGGTCGAGGCCGCGTTCGTCTTCTCCTGCGAGCACCACGCCGACCAGCGGCGGATGTCGGGCGAGGACTTCATCGTCCATCCCGTCGGCGTCGCGAAGATCTGCGCCGGCATGCGCCTCGACACCGAGACGCTCTGCGCCGCGCTGCTGCACGACACCGTCGAGGACACGTCGGCGTCGATCGCCGAGGTCCGCGGCGCGTTCGGCGAGGAGATCGCGAACCTCGTCGACGGCGTGACGAAGCTCACCGGCATCGTCTTCCAGTCGCGCGACGAGGCCCAGGCCGAGAACTACCGCAAGATGATGGTCGCGATGGCCAACGACGTTCGGGTCATCCTCATCAAGCTCGCCGACCGGCTGCACAACATGCGCACGATCTCGGCGATGCCGAAGCAGAAGCAGATCGACAAGGCGAAGGAGACCCTGGAGATCTACGCGCCGATCGCGCACCGCCTCGGCATCCACGCGATCAAGTGGGAGCTCGAGGACCTCGCCTTCCAGGCGCTGCACCCGCGCAAGTACACCGAGATCAAGGGCCTCGTCAACCAGCAGCGCGACGAGCGCGAGTCCTACGTCGAGAAGGCCGGCGCCTACCTGTCGCGCGAGCTGCAGGCGCTCGGCATCGAGGCGCACATCTCAGGCCGCGCGAAGCACTTCTACTCGATCTACTCGAAGATGACGAAGAAGGGCCGCGAGTTCAACGAGATCTACGACCTCACGGCCATGCGCGTCATCGTCGACTCGGTGAAGGACTGCTACGGCGCGGTCGGCGTCGTGCACTCGCTCTGGAAGCCGCTGCCGGGGCGCTTCAAGGACTTCATCGCGATGCCGAAGTTCAACATGTACCAGTCGCTGCACACGACGGTCATCGGGCCCGAGGGCCTGCCGCTGGAGATCCAGATCCGCACGAGCGACATGCAGGACATGGCCGAGTTCGGCGTCGCCGCGCACTGGATCTACAAGGTCGACGGCGACGGCCGCGCGGGTGGGGTGGGGGGCGGACCGAACTCGGACGGCGACGCGAAGCTCAAGTGGCTGCGCTCGATGCTCGACTGGCAGCAGGAGACGTCGGACCCCAAGGAGTTCATGCAGGCGCTGAAGGTCGACCTCTTCGAGGACGAGGTCTACGTCTTCACGCCCAAGGGCGAGGTCAAGAACCTCGCCGCCGGCGCGACGCCGCTGGACTTCGCCTACGAGGTCCACACCGACGTCGGCCACCGCTGCGTCGGCGCGAAGGTCAACGGCAAGCTCGTCCCGCTGCACTACGAGCTGAAGTCCGGCGACATCGTCGAGGTCATGACGTCCAACCGCGAGCGCGGCCCGTCGCGCGACTGGCTCGCCGTCGTGCGCACGACCCGCGCGCGCAACAAGATCAAGCAGTGGTTCAAGGCCGAGTCGCGCGACGACACCGAGCACGCCGGCCGCGACATCCTCCACGAGCAGCTCAAGAAGCAGGGCCTGCCGGCGCAGAAGATCGTCTCCTCGCCGCTGCTGGCCGACGTCATCCGCGAGATGGGCTTCAAGAAGGCCGACGACTTCTACATCGCGCTCGGCGGGGCGAAGATCTCGGCGAAGGTCGTCGTCAACAAGATCATGCAGCGCCTGAAGCAGGGCGAGGCGGCCGACGGGCGAAGAGCGGACGATGGCCGACGACCTGCTCGCCACGCGGCGCCAGCGCCGGCAGCCGACGAGCTCCTCGACGCAGTACGGCATCCGCGTCGAGGGCGTCGACGACGTCATGCTGCGCCTCGCCAAGTGCTGTCGCCCGGTGCCGGGCGACCCGATCGTCGGCTACATCTCGCTCGGCCGCGGGATCACGATCCACCGCGAGGACTGCCCGAACGCCGTCCAGCTGCGCAAGGACCCCGACCGCTTCACGCCCGTCGCGTGGGAGGGCGACCACGAGACGGCCTTCAAGGTCGAGCTCCAGGTCGACGCGTGGGACCGCCACCGCCTGCTCGAGGACCTCTCGCGGACGTTCGCCGAGGCCGGGATCAACATCGTCGAGGCGCGCTGCGTCGTCTCGCACCCGATGGTCCAGAACTGGTTCGTCGTCGAGGTCGGCGACCTCCAGGTGCTGAAGGCGGCGATCAACCGCCTGCAGGAACATCGACTCGGTCTTCGACGCCTACCGCGTCACGCCGGGCGGCGGCTGACGACGATCGACACCACCACGCGCCGGCAACGAGACAGGAGCAACCCATGCCACGCATCAGCGTCACTGCGCCCGATCAGCTGCTGAACGTGGCCGCTGCGAGGGCTGAACAACTCGGCAAGAACCTCGACGAGCTCTACACCGAGGCGATCGAGCGCTACATCGACGCGACCAAGAGCTCGTCGCCGGGCTCGGTGCGCAGCCGGATGGTCTTTCCGCGCTCGTCACCGAAGATCGCCATCGAGCTCCCGGAGGAGCTGTACCAGCGCGCCGACAAGGCCGCCAAACGCCAGGGCAAGCAGCGCCACGTCATGTACGCGGACGCGCTCGCCTACCACCTGGCAGCGTCCGCGGCGCCCGGCGAGAGCGCCCTGGACCACGGGCACGACCTACCGAGCGGCGCGTGGCGTTCGACGCGACCGACCTGACGCGTCGCCGGGGCGGGGCTTCGGCACTCAGCACTCGTTCGCGCGCCGCACGACCGAGGCGACCTGCGCCGGGTCGCGGACGTAGGCCACGGCGACCGCGCGGCCCGGGTCGCGGATGACCTGCGTGTTCGTCGGCTCCTCGACGCCGTACTGGTAGAAGATCACCCAGCCGCCGGCGTAGATGTAGTTCACGCCGCCGCCGGGCGACGGGTCGGCGGCCTGCGCCGGCGTCGCGCCGGGCGCCTCGGCGCGGCGCACGAAGT
Organism: uncultured Actinomycetes bacterium; assembly: GCA_963830085.1. Taxonomy (GTDB): domain Bacteria; phylum Actinomycetota; class Thermoleophilia; order Solirubrobacterales; family Solirubrobacteraceae; genus CADCVQ01. The sequence continues at coordinate 350,047 of CAWHLF010000009.1, forward strand.
CGGCGGCGAAGCGCAGGTCCGCCGGCCGCGTCGCGATCGCGGCGCCGGCGCGTCGCCAGCACGCGGCGAAGCTGCGCTGGCCGGTGGCGGGCGAATCGGGCGCGACGAGCCAGCGGTCGCTGAGCTTCGTGAACGCCTGCGGCGGATGGCCGGGCTCGCTGTAGACGAGCGTCGCGCGATCACCGCTGCGCTGCAGGCGCGCCGAGTCGATCTCGTCGGCGCTCGGCGCGCCGTTCAGCGCGGCGCGGGTGCGGATGAGCCCGAGCGCGGTCCCGCACCCGCGGGCGCCGCCGACGATCGCCTCGACCTGCGACTGCGCCTGGAGCGTGAAGAGCTCGCACGCGCGCTCGTAGTCGCGATCGGCGAACGCGCTCGAGAGGTCCTTGGCCACCTGGCGGATCTGCTCGTCGTCCGACGTGCCGCCGCAACCCGCGCGCCGACGATCCCGGCGACCGCAACCGCGATCAGCGCCCGGACGGATGCCGCGGGGCGCACCGCACGCCCTTCAGGCCACGACGGCCAGGGCGCCGGGACGGATGCTGAAGGAGGCCTCCGTGACGTCGCCGATGTGATCGCCGTCGACATGCAGCGGGATCGCCCGGCCGTCGGTCGAGACGCAGCGCAGGCCGTCGACCCCGGAGAAGGCATGGATCTGGCGGTGGCCGACGATCGAGCGCTTCGAGGACAGCAGCCGCAGCGCGATCCCGGGGATGTCGCGGGGCGACACGCCGCGCAGCGCGACGCCGGCCAGCGAACCGCTGTCCAGCCCGCCGCCCTCGGCGATGTAGATCGGCTTGTCGTCGAGGTACGTGAACTCGGCGCCGTTCTGGACGAGCGTCGTGATCGCAGCCGACGTCTCGCCGCCGACCTGGACCTCGATCCGCGGCGGGTGGCGGACGTAGTGGCGCAGGACGGTCTCGACGGCCGCGTAGACGAAGAAGTACTCGCGCAGGCGGTGGCGCTTGAGGCCCGGCGACGCCTCGATGCGCTTCACGACGCTCGCATCCAGCCCGAAGCCGCTGGAGTACGTGAACGCCCGCCCGTTGGCGACCCCGAGGTCGATGCGGCGCGGGTTCCAGCGATCGGGGAGGCCGAGCAGGTGCTCCGTCGCGTCGACGATGTCGCCCGGGATGCCGAGCATCTTGCAGAGGACGTTCGTCGCGCCGCCGGGCAGGCACGTCAGCGGCGTCGACGCAGCCGGCGAGCCCGTTGGCGACCTCGTTGACGGTGCCGTCGCCGCCGTAGGAGACGATGACGTCGTAGCCCTCGTGCGGCGGCCTCGCGGCAGAGGTCGGTCGCGTGGTCGCGCGCGTTCGTGTCGACGACGTCGACCTCGTAGCGGCCGTGCAGCGCGGCGATGACGAGGCTGCGCACGCGCGCGGACATCGTCGTCGCGGCGGGGTTGACGACGACGAGCATCCGCTTGCGGCTCGTCCCAGCCTCCAGTACGGCCGACTCCGCCAGCCGCTGCAGTTCCTCGATCGCCATCCCCGCCCTAGTGTGTCACTACAGCCAGCCGCGGCTGCGGAAGAACCAGAGCATCACGGCGAGCAGCGCGACCATCCCGCCGATGACGATCCAGAACGCGTGCAGCGACCCCTCGCCCGGCACGCCGACGTTCATGCCCCAGATGCTCGCGACGAGCGTCAGCGGCAGGACGACGACGCTGATCGCCGTCAGCGCCTTGAGGACGTCGTTGACGCGGTGCGAGAGGACCGACTCGTTCGTGGACTCCAGGCCCTCGACGACCTCCTTGAAGTTCTCGAGCATGTCCCAGATGCGCTCGGACGCGTCGTTGATGTCGTCGAAGTAGATGTCCAGGCCCTCGGGGATGTAGCGCTTCGTGCGCTCGAGGTCCTGCAGCGCCGTGCGCTGCGGGCGGACGATCTTGCGGAAGTTGATGATCTCCTGCTTGACGTTGGAGATGTCGCGGACGATCTCGCCCGAGCGGCCCTCGAAGATCTCGTCCTCGAGCACCTCGAGCTTGTTGCCCATCTTCGCGAGCATCGGGAACGACGAGTCCACGCAGTCGTCGACGATCTTGTAGAGCAGGTAGCCCGGCCCCTTCGAGAAGAGGCTCTCGCGGACGTCCTCGCGCGCGCGGCAGCGCTCGAAGAGGTACTCCAGCGGCTGGATCGGCTCGTTGGGCAGCGTGATGACGAAGTCCGGCCCGACGAAGATGTCGAGCTCGGCGGCGTTCAGCCGCCCGACGGCCTTGTCGAAGCGGGGGAAGTGCAGGACGACGAAGAGGTAGTCGTCGTACTCGTCGACCTTCGGGCGCTGGTTGCGCGAGTAGACGTCCTCGTAGTCGAGCGCGTGGAAGTCGAAATGCTCCTCGAGCCAGGCGCGGTCGGCCGGGCGCGGGCGCTCGATGTGCAGCCAGCGCAACCCGAAGCCCTCGACGACCTCGACATTGGGCGTCTCGACCTCGGCCTCGGCGGGGCGCGCCGACTGCCCGCGCCCCCGTGTCGGGCGCCCGAACCGCGGCTTTGGGAGGTTGGGCATGGCTGTTATTGTGCCTGCCGAGAGCTGGACACATCCAGAGGGGTGGAGGGACAGGCCCTACGAAGCCCCGGCAACCGACCCATTCGCGGGAAACGGTGCCAATTCCTGTCAGATGTGGCACGGGCCGTCAGCGCCTTCGCCACAGATCCAAACGGCGAGAGGGTTCAGATGGCGGCCAAGCAGCTCAAATGCAGAGAGTGTGCAACTGAATACGCGCTCGAAGCGCGCTACGTCTGCTCGAAGTGCTTCGGACCGCTCGAGGTCGGCTACGACCACGAGCGCCTCGAAGGACGTCGGCGAGGTGCGCCGGCGCATCCAGGGCGGCCCGCAGAACATGTGGCGCTACCACGACTTCCTGCCGCTCGAGGGGCCGCAGCCGCGCACCCGCACCGGGCTGCCCGCGGGCTGCACGCCGCTCATCCGCGCCGACCGCCTGGCCGAGCGCCTCGGCCTCGGCGAGGTCTGGGTCAAGAACGACGCCCACAACCCGACGCACTCCTTCAAGGACCGCGTCGTGTCGGTCGCCGCGACGCGCGCCCGCGAGCTCGGGTTCGACACGCTCGCCTGCGCCTCGACCGGCAACCTCGCGAACTCCGTCGCCGCCCACGGCGCCGCGCTCGGGATGGCGTCCTACGTCCTCATCCCGGCCGACCTCGAGGAGCAGAAGGTCCTCGCGACGGGCGTCTACGGCACGAACCTCGTGAAGGTCCGCGGCAACTACGACGACGTCAACCGCCTCTGCACGGAGCTGTCGGGCGACCGCGAGAACTGGGCGTTCGTGAACATCAACATGCGCCCGTACTACGCCGAGGGCTCCAAGACCGTCGCCTACGAGGTCGCCGAGCAGCTCGGCTGGGAGCTGCCCGACCGCTGCGTCGTGCCGATCGCCTCGGGCTCGCTGTACACGAAGATCGCCAAGGGCTTCCAGGAGTTCATCGACGTCGGCCTCGTCGACGGCGAGGTGCCGACGATGAACGGCGCGCAGGCGACGGGCTGCTCGCCGGTCGCGGCCGCCTACGACGCCGGGCAGGACTTCTGCCGGCCGGTGAAGCCGAAGCACGATCGCGAAGTCGCTGGCGATCGGCAACCCCGCCGACGGCCCGTACGCGCTCGACCTCGCCCGCTCGAGCGGCGGCTCGATCGACCACGTCTCCGACGACGAGATCCGCGCCGGCATCCGCCTGCTCGCCGAGACGACGGGCATCTTCACGGAGACCGCCGGCGGCGTCGACGACGGCGGTCCTCGCGAAGCTCGCCGAGCGCGGCGACATCGGCTCCGAGCGAGCGCGTCGTGCTCGTCATCACCGGCGACGGCCTGAAGACCCTCGACGCCGTGCGCGACTCGTTCCGCGCCTACGAGGTCGATCCGTCGATCGAGTCCTTCGAAGCGGCGTTCGCCGAGTCCGTCCCGGCGTAGGATCGCAGCCGCGATGGCGATCACGGTCAAGCTCCCGACGCAGCTGCGCGACACCGTCGGCGGCGCGTCCTCGGTGCAGGCGGAGGGCACGACGGTCGGCGAGGCGCTGGAGTCGGTCTTCGAGCAGCACGGCGAGCTGCGCGAGCGCCTGTATCAGGACGGCGGCCTGCGCCGCTTCGTCAACGTCTACCTCGGCGGCGAGGACATCCGCTTCCTCGACGGCCTGGAGACCCCCGTCCCCGCGGGCGGCGAGCTGACGATCCTGCCGGCCGTCGCCGGCGGCTGAAGCTCGCGGTCCGCTACCGGTCCTGCAGCGCGTCGATGCCGCCGCGCAGGAAGAGCATCGCCTCGTCGAGCACGGCGAGCGCCTCGGCCTTGGCCGCCGGCCCGTGCTTCTTGACCTTCTCGAAGCTGTCCTGGAGCGAGGCCAGCGCGGCCATCGCCGCGGCGGCCACCAGCCGTGGACGCAGCGCGTCCGGCGCCTCGTCGAGATCGACGGCGATCGCCTCGAGCACGAGCTCATGGATGCGGGTCAGCACGCCGCCCTGGAAGTTCGCGAGCCCCTCGTCCTCGTGGCAGAGCCGCTTGCGCAGGACCGTCTCGTCCTCCTCGGCCGTCCACTCGTCGAAGCGCGCGTCGATCCAGCGCCGCAGCGCGTCGAAGGCCGTCTCGCCCGGCTGACGGTCGCGGAGCATGCTCGCCAGGGCGTCGAGGTCGCGGTCGACGTTGTAGAAGACGACCGCCTCCTTCGACGCGAAGTACGAGAAGAACGTGCGGGGCGCGATGTCGGCGGCGGTCGCGATGTCGGCGATCGTCGTGGACTGATAGCCGCGCTCGGCGAAGAGCCCCATCGCCGCCTCGACGATCTGCTCGCGCGTGCGCTGCTTCTTGCGTTCGCGAAGTCCCTGGGGCGCGTCTGACATGTCTCGATCGTACCCAAACGTGCATGAAATGTAAAACCTCATCCAGCCGCAAAGCTGCATCGGTTGCAATTTCGCACACCCTGTGCTTTGCTCTCCGGCCATGGCACATCTCCTCGGATCACTGGCCGCCTGGGCAGCGCGGCATTGGAAGCGCTCACTCGCGATCGTGGCGGTCGTGCTCGTCGCGCTCGGCGTCGCGGCGGGCGTCGGCGGCGGCTCGTTCGTCGATGATTTCAAGACCCCCGGCACGGAATCGCAGACCGCGATCGACCTCCTCGACAAGCGCTTTCCAGCGGCGGCGGGGGACACCTCGAACGTCGTCTTCGCGGTCGAGTCGGGCACGCTGCGTGAGCCCGCGCGGCGGGCGGCGATCGAGCGGACGATCACGCAGATCGGCGCCCAGCCGCATGTGACGAGCTGCGCCGAGCCCGTTCGCGAAGGACAGTCGCCAGCTGTCCGAGGACGGGCGGATCGCGTACGTCGCGGTCCAGTACGACGAACCGGCGGGTGCGCTCGGCACGGATGCGGGCGAGCGCCTGGAGCAGGTGTCGGCGATCGGCTGAGCGCGCCGGCATCGAGGTGTCGCGCAACGGCGTGGTCGTCGATCAGGCCGAGCAGGCGACCGCGCCGGTCGGCGAGCTCATCGGCGTGGCGGTCGCGATCATCGTGCTGACGCTCGTGTTCCATTCCGTGGCGGCGATGGCGCTGACGTTGCTGTCGGCGCTGATCGCGCTCGGCGGCGGTCTGCTGCTGCTGCAGTTCGGTAGCGCGTTCACCGATTTTCCGAGCTTCGCGCCGACGCTCGGCATCATGCTCGGGCTCGGCGCCGGCTTCGATTACGCGCTGCTGATCGTCGGGCGCTACCGCGAACAGCTGGCGGGCGGCGACAGCGTCAGCCACGCCGCGCGCGTCGCCAACGCGACCGCGGGAACGTCGGTCGTGGCGGCGGGCGTCATCGTCGTCGTGGCGATCTCCGGCCTGCTGGCGACCGGCATCCCGTTCGTCGGGCGGATGGGCGTCGGCTCGGCGATCATCATCGCGATGGTCGCCGTCGGCGCCGTCACCGTGCTACCGACGCTCATGGGCGCCTTCGCGCGCCGGCTGCGCCCGAAGCGACCCGAGCACGTCGCGCCCTCGCCGCGCTTCGCGCGCTGGGCGGGCATGATCACGCGCCGGCCACTGGTCGCCACGATCGCCGGCGGGCTCGTGCTCGTCCTGCTCGCCCTGCCGTTGACCTCGCTGCGCCTCGGCCAGCCCGACGACGGCAACGACCGCGCCGGCACGACGACCCGCGTCGCCTACGACCGCCTCGCCGAGGGCTTCGGCCCCGGCTTCAACGGCCCGCTCGTGCTGGCCGCCACGACGCCCGACCGACGGCTCCGGCACGGCAACCCTCGACCGCATCGAGCAGGCCGTCGCGAACGACCGCGACGTCGCCTTCGTGTCCCCGGCGCGACCGTCGCCCGGCGGCGATGCCGCGGTGCTGACCGTGGTCCCGAAGAGCTCGCCGCAAGACGAGCGCACCACGCAGCTCGTCGAGCGCCTGCGCGCCGACGTGCTGCCCGCCGCCACGCGCGGCTCGCAGGTCGACGTCTACGTCGGCGGTGCCACAGCGACGCTGCAAGACCTGGCCGACAAGATCGCCGCCCGGCTGCCGCTGTTCATCGCGATGGTCGTCGGCCTCAGCGTGCTGCTGCTCATGGCGGTCTTTCGCTCACTCTGGGTGCCGCTCGTCTCGGCGGCCTTCAACCTGCTCTCGATCGCCGCCGCGTACGGCGTCGTCGTGCTCGTCTTCCAGCAAGGAGTGGGCGCCGGCCTGCTGGGCGTCGACGGCGAGGTGCCGATCGTGTCCTTCGTCCCACTGTTCATGTTCGCGATCCTGTTCGGCCTCTCGATGGACTACAACGTCTTTCTGCAGTCGCGCATCCGCGAGGAATACATGCGCGGCGCCGGGCCCAGCAGAAGCGTCATACGGGCGATGGCGCGCGTCGGCAAAATCATCCTCGCCGCCGGCATCATCATGACCAGCGTCTTTCTCGGCTTCGTCTCCGACCCCGACGTCGTCGTCAAGACGATCGGCCTCGGCCTCGCCGCCGCGATCCTCATCGACGTCCTCGTCGTACGCATGATCGTCGCACCAGCCGTCATGACACTGCTCGGCGACCGCGCCTGGACGCTGCCCGCCTGGCTTGACCGCGTCCTCCCGAGGATCTCGCTCGAGGGCGACGTCCAGGACGAGGAGCAACCACGGGATCCGGCCGCTGGGCCGGCGATTGCAGCCGGCGCGCGGTAGACGGCGTCCTGTCCGTGGACCGCGGCCAGGGCGCCGAGTTAGGATCGTTCGCGTGGCGATCGATCAGCAGCGCCGGCTGCAGCAGACGGCCGCGAGCGCGCTCGTCGAGCTGGCGCAGAAGATCGGCTGATGGGTGCCCTGTTGTTCGGTCAGGAGCATGTCGCGGCGGGCGCGCGGTCAAGGGCCTGCTGGAGGTCGTTCCATAGGTCTTCGACGTATTCGCATCCGACGCTGACGCGGAGGAGGTCTTCGGGGATGTGGCGCTCGGCCGGGTACTTCGCGCGTCGCTCGATCGTGGTCTCGACGCCGCCCAGGCTCGTGGTGTGAACGATGAGTTCGAGGGAGCTCAGGACTGCGTCTGCGCGCTCGGCGCCACCGCGAACGCGGAAGGTGAGCATGAAGCCGGGGCCGGCCATCGCGCCGGCACGTTCGTGCTGGGGGTGCGAGGCGAGATTCGGGTAGCGGACGTCGTACACCGCGGGGTGCTCGCTCAGGCGCTGCGCGATCAGCGTCGCGTTGTGCTGGGAGCGTTCGAGGCGCAGCGGCATCGTGCGCAGCCCGCGAAGGCAGAGGAAGACCTCCAGCGCGCCGGGCGTGGCTCCCGTCATCGAGCGGATCGCGTGCAGCCGCGCCAGGTGGTCGTGGTCGGTGGCGACGGTCGCACCGAGCAGCAGGTCTGAGTGGCCGCCGATGGCCTTTGTGGCGCTGTGGATCACGATGTCGGCGCCCAGCGCGAGCGGGTGCTGCAGGAGCGGGGTGCAGAGCGTGTTGTCGACCACGCAGAGGATGCCGCGCTCGCGGGCGAAGGCGCACAGGTGGGGGAGATCAGCGATCCCCAGCAGGGGGTTGGTGGGCGACTCGAGCCACAGGACGTCGGCGTGCTCGCACGCGCCGATCACGGCGTCCGTGTCGGTGACGTCGACCGAGCGGATCTCGCCCCGCAGTCGTTGGAGTCCTTCAAGGACGTCCATGTAGGCGACCGTTGGTGCCACGACGATCGGCTCAGGCGTGAAGAGCCCCATGACAGCGGTGGCGGCGGCCATGCCCGACGAAAAGATCAAGGCGTGCCCGCCTTCCAGCGTGCCGATCGCGTCCTCGAGCGCGTTCCATGGCCCGTGGCCGTCGCGCGCATAGCCCGACGAGCCGCCCGGGTGCAGCGCCGAGGCCGGCACGATCGGAACGTTCAACGGACCGTCGGCAACGACCGGCGGCCGGCCTGTGCTGATCGCGAGCGTATCTGGATGCAGGGTCATTGCGCCTCCGTCGAGTCGGCCGCGAACGCCGCGGCACGCTCGAGGATGTCACCGGTCCAGAACGTATGCGTGGGCGTCCTCGATGACGCCGGCAACCTCGTCCCAGTCCACCTCGGGGAGGTCCAGCCGCAGGCCGACCCAGCCGCGGTGACCGACGTACGGCGGCACGAAGAAGCGCTCCGGCCCCCCGCTGACCAGCGCCTCCTGCAGCTCCCTCGGGCCCGCCGCCCAGAGGCACAGCCGCCCCTCGTACCACTCGCGCTCGTCGTGCACCGAAGCGAACGTGCGCCCCTTGCGGCCCTCCGCGGTGAAGAACGTCGGGGAGCCGTGCGACGGCCGCTCGACCACGCCCGGAAGGGCGAGCACGACCGGACGGATGCGCTCCATCGCGGCCTCCAGCCGGGCCGTGCTCACGATCGGATGGGCCATGACGCCAGCGTGCCATGCCGGCCGCGCGTCGACAAGCGGGCGACGAGTTGCTGGCCGCGTCGACACAGGTGAACGCCGGTCGGGTGCGAGTTAGGATCGTCCGCGTGGCGATCGATCAGCAGCACCGGCTGCGGCAGACGGCCGCGAGCGCACACAGCGCGCAGGATCGCGGCGACCATGCGGCCGCCAACGAGGCATGGCGACGGTACGTCCTGATCGAGGACGCGCTTCGCGATCCCCAGGAGCTCCTCGATGAAGGCGTCGCCCTGAGCAAGGTCGCGATCGACCTGTGGCTGCAGCGTTGAACGACTTCGCCGCGGCGCTGCGCGATCTCAACGAGTCCGGCGTGCGCTACGTCATCGTCGGTGGACTGGCGGTCATCCGCCACGGTGCGGTGCGGGCCACGAAGGACGTCGATGCCGCGATTGCGATGGATGGCGACAACCTCGCGCGGCTCGAGAAGCTCGTCGCACACTGGCAGGCGACGAACCCGGACGGCAGCCCGCTGCGGACGCCGACGCTCACTGCCGGCGGCGTGCTGGCGCTCCGCACGCCTCATTGCCTCGTGGACCTCCTGTCCGAACAGCTGCTCCCTGCGCCGTTCGACGACGTCCTGGCGCGCGCTGACGTCAAGCGCATCGATGGCGTCGAGGCACCGATCTGCTCGTTCGCCGACCTCGTCGCGATGAAGCGCGCGGCCGGGAGGGGAACCGATCTGCTCGACCTGGAGCGCTTGACCGAGGCGCATGGCGAACTCCCGGGCGACGAACAGCGGCCCTAGAGGCGAGCCGATCGCAGCCGGCGCGCGGTGGCGTCGTCGGCCGGGAGGAACGCCTCGATCGAGAGCTCGGCGAGCGTGACGTCGAGCGCCGTGCCGAACGTCGCGACCGTGCTGACGAAGGCGAGCTCGCCGCCGTCGCCGTCGCGCAGGCGCAGCGGGACCGCGATCGCCCCGGCGTCGAGGTCCGCGACCGGGCCCGGCTCGCCCGCCGGCAGCTCGGCCAGCTCGCGGTGCAGCGCGGCGAGCGCGGGGTCGCCGCTGGCGATGACCTGGCGGCCGAGGCGGTCGAGCAGGTGCTGGCGCCATTCGCCGAGGTTCACGACGCGCGGGGCGAGCCCCTCCGGATGCAGGGCCAGGCGCAGGACGTTGACCGGCGGCTCGAGCAGCCAGGCCGCGGCACCGGCGGTCATCATCGCCACCGCGCGGTTGGCGGCGACCATGCCCCAGTGGCGGTCGACGATGAGCGCCGGGTACGGCTCGTGGCCGGCGAGCACGCGCTCGAGCGCGTCGCGCACCGGGCCCATCTCGGGGTCGGCGAGCTCGCTCTGGCGGTAGGCGGGCGCGTAGCCGGCGGCGAGCAGCATCCCGTTGCGCTCGCGCAGCGGGACGTCGAGCTGCTCGGCGAGGTGCATGACGAGCTCGGCGCTCGGGCGCGACCGGCCCGTCTCGACGAAGCTCAGATGCCGCGACGACACGCGCGCCTCGAGGGCCAGGTCGAGCTGGCTCAGCCGGCGGCGCTTGCGCCAGTCGCGCAGGAGCGCCCCGACGGCGGGCCGGTCGACGACGTCGCTCATCGCGCCAGTATCGCCGCGCCGCCGCGCAAGGCGGCGCGGCGACGGGCGGTCAGCGGTCGCGGGCACCGAGCTGAAGCTCCGCGAAGCCGGCGACGACGATCGCCTGGGCGACGATCCAGACCGTCCCGGCGGCGGTCGGAGACAGCGCGCCGACGAGGAGCGCCGCGATGCTCGCCGCGACCCAGGCCGCGTTGACGGCCCCGATCGCGAGGACCGCGCGGCGCGGCACGCTCCGGCCGCGTCGCGACGAACCAGACGAGCGCCGCGAACGCGACGAGCAGGACGCCGAGCCCGCGCAGCAGCGCCGGCGCGAGGCCGAGGAGGTCGCCGAGCGGGCCGGCGGCCAGGAGGTAGGCGGCGCCGTTCGCGCCGCTCGTGAGCGCGTCGGCCTTCAGGACGTCACGCAGCGTGACGTTGGCGATGATTCGTGCCGGGCCGCGCGTGGCGGCCGCTTCGGTCGTGGGTGTCATGCGAGCAGGGTCGCCGAGCGCGCGCCGCGGATCCATGACCTCAGAGGTAACCGGAGGTGTGACGACCGGCCACCTTGGTGGCCGCAAACGGCTGCGGCCGCGGCGGCAGGATGGCCGCATGACACCCCTCCGCACATCCCTCCTCACCGCCGCCCTCGCCGGCGCCGCGCTGGCCCCCGCCGCGCTGGCGCAGGACGCGGGCACGCCCCTCGCCACCGAGCAGGCCCCGACCCGCGTCGCCGCCTGGAGCGGCACGAGCATGTGGTCGCACTTCGACCCCGCGACGAAGACGTACTCGCTCGTCAAGGCGATCGGCGGCGGCGCGCCGGTCGCCGTCGGCGTGCCCCCGCGCGGCGGCGCGCCGTTCGACATCGACCTCGGCACGAACCGCGCCGGCTCGACGTTCGGCGTCTACACCCGCGGCGGCGACATCCGTCGCCTGAACCTCGCGACCGGCGTCGAATCCCGCATCGACAAGCTCAGCTCGCCGAAGCTCGTCGAGCGCGACCCGACGATCCAGCGCGGACGGATCGCGTTCATCCGCCGCGAGGGCGGATTCGACCAGCTGCGCATCGGCGACACGACGAGCGCCTCGAACGCCAGCAGGCTCGTCGTGCGCAAGCGCTCGATCGTCTCTGCCGAGCTCGGCGACCGGCACATCGCCTACGTCGAGGCCGCGGGCGCCGAGCGACGCGTGCACATCCGCAACCTCGGCACGGGCGCGGACCGCGTCGTCTACCGCGCGCGCTCGGGCGGGCTGAACCAGGCCGGCGTCACGCGGCCGTCGTACACGGCGCAGGCCGAGGGGTTCGTGTGGGCGCGCACGAACCTCGGGTCGCAGACCGGCAACCGGATCGTCCGCTACACGCTGGCGGGCTCGAAGCTCAGCTATGCGACGGGCTCGCCGCGCTACAACTCGACGGCGTGGGTCAACGACCAGCTCGGCGCGATCACGACCGGTTCGCTCGACGGCAGCGAGACCCAGGGAGCGTGCTCGGACGCCGGCGTCCAGTACTGCAACGTCGCCCTCACCGGCCCGCTGCAGTTCAACCTGAGGCCCTGACGTCGCGCGGCGGGCACACTGTCGGGTGTGCCCGCCCGCAGCGACCGGCTGAAGGACTACAAGGACAAGCGCGATCCGGCCCGCACGCCCGAGCCCACCGGCGACGGCGCCCGCGAGGGCGACGGCAACCGCTTCGTCGTCCAGGAGCACCACGCGACGCGCCTGCACTGGGACCTGCGCCTCGAGCACGACGGCGTCGCGGCCTCGTGGGCGATCCCGAACGGGATCCCCGAGAGCCCGAAGGAGAACCGCCTCGCGGTCCGCACGGAGGACCATCCGCTCGAGTACCTCGAGTTCGAGGGCGACATCCCGAAGGGCGAGTACGGCGCCGGCAAGATGCGCATCTGGGACCGCGGCACGTACGAGACGCACAAGTTCGACGACGCGAAGGTCGAGGTCACGTTCCACGGCGAGCGCCTGCGCGGCCGCTACGGGCTGTTCCCGCTCCAGCGCCGCAAGGGCGAGCCGCCGGGCAAGGACTGGATGATCCATCGCATGGATCCGCCCGAGGATCCGTCGCGCGAGCCGATGCCCGAGCGGGTCATGCCGATGCTCGCCAAGGCCGGCAAGCTCCCGCCCGACGAGGAGCGCTGGGCCTATGAGATCAAGTGGGACGGCGTGCGCGCGATCGCGTACTCCGAGCCCGGCCGCATCCGCTTCGAGAGCCGCAACCAGAACGACATCAGCGCCGCATATCCCGAGCTCAAGGCGCTGAACCGCGCGCTGAGCTCGCACCACGCGATCCTCGACGGCGAGATCGTCTCGTTCGACGCCGACGGCCGCCCGAGCTTCGGCCGCCTGCAGTCGCGGATGCACGTGCGCTCCGAGAGCCAGGCCAAGCGGCTGGCGAAGGAGGCCCCCGTCGTCTACGTCGTCTTCGACCTGCTGTGGCTCGACGGCCACTCGCTCATGGCGCTGCCGTACACCGAGCGGCGCGCGCGGCTGCGGGAGCTCGAGCTCACCGGCGCGAACTGGCAGACGCCCGACCACGTCGTCGGCAACGGCGCGGCCGTCCTCGAGGCGAGCCTCGCCAGCGGCCTGGAGGGCATCGTCGCCAAGCGCCTCGACAGCCCGTACGAGCCCGGCCGGCGCTCGCCCTGCTGGGTGAAGGTCAAGAACGTCCGCCGCGAGGACGTCGTCGTCGGCGGCTGGCTGCCGGGGGAGGGGCGCCGCCGCGACCGGATCGGGGCGCTGCTCGTCGGCATCGAGGAGGACGGCGCGCTGCGCTACGCCGGCCGCGTCGGGACCGGCTTCACCGAGCGCGAGCTCGACCGCCTGCGCGGCGAGCTCACCGAGCGCGACCAGTCGCCGTTCGCGGCGGGCGCCGCGCCGCCGCGCGACGCCGTCTTCGTCGAGCCCAACCGCGTCGCGGAGGTCGAGTTCACCGAGTGGACCCAGGACGGGATGCTGCGCCATCCGAGCTACAAGGGCCTGCGCGAGGAGCTTCCGACGTCCGCCTTCCTCGACGCGGGCACGCCGGTGCGCGGCGGCGTCGAGGTCAACGTCGCGGGCCGGACGCTGAAGGTCACGAACCTCGACAAGGTCCTCTATCCCGCCGTCGGCTTCACGAAGCGCGACGTCATCGAGTACCTCGTGCACGTCGCGCCGGTGCTGCTCCCGCACCTCAAGGGCCGGCCGCTGACGCTCAAGCGCTATCCCAACGGCGTCGACGGGGACTTCTTCTACGAGAAGAACTGCCCGAAGCACCGGCCCGAGTGGGTCGCGACGACGCCGGTGAAGGCGCGCAGCAAGACGATCGACTTCTGCCTCGTCGAGGACCTCCCGACGCTCGTCTGGCTCGGCAACCTCGCGAGCCTTGAGCTCCATACGTCGCTCTCGCGCGCGCCGCGCATCGAGCGCCCGACGATGATGGTCTTCGACCTCGATCCGGGGCCGCCCGCCACGATCGTCGAGTGCTGCCGGGTCGGGCTGTGGCTCCAGGGGATGTTCGAGAACCTCGGCCTGCAGAGCGTCGCGAAGACGTCGGGCTCCAAGGGCCTGCAGGTCTACGTGCCGCTCAACACGCCCGGCGCGACCTACGACGACACGAAGGGCTTCTCGCTCGCGGTCGCCGAGCTGCTGGAGGCCGAGCAGCCCGACCTCGTCGTCTCGCGGATGGCCAAGGCGATCCGCGGGGGCAAGGTGCTCGTCGACTACAGCCAGAACGACGAGCACAAGACGACCGTCAACGTCTACTCGCTGCGCGCCCGGGAGCGCCCGACCGTCTCGACGCCCGTCACGTGGGACGAGGTCCGCGAGTGCCTCGACGCCGAGGATCCCGAGCACCTCGTCTTCGAGGCCCACGAGGTCCTCGCGAGGGTCGCCGAGCACGGCGATCTCTTCGCACCCGTCCTCTCGGTGGTTCAGGAGGTACCCGCACTGGGGTAAATTCCGGCGCGTCGTCGTACGCGTCCCGTCCCCACGCGCAGGAGCAGCCCATGGATCCGGAACGGCTCAAGGCCATCCCCGTCTTCGCCTCGCTCGATGACGAGACCCTCCGGGGCATCGCGACGTTCGCGACGGAGACCTCCGTGCCGGCCGGCAAGCACCTCGTCAAGGAGGGCGACTACGCCTACGAGTTCATGGCGATCGAGGAGGGCGAGGCGGAGGTCCTGCGCGGCGGCGAGCGCGTGGCGACGCTCGGCCAGGGCGACTTCTTCGGCGAGATCGCGGTGCTCGAGAAGACGCTGCGCACGGCCTCGGTCGTCGCCCTGACGCCGATGCGCCTCGTGACGCTCTCGCACTGGGACCTCAAGCGCGTCGGCGGGGCGATGACGCAGATCCGCGAGACGCTCGAGCAGCGCAAGCGCGACAACGCGTAGCGAGGCGGGCCGTCCGGCCGGCGCGCCGGCCGCCGGTAGCCTGCCGCCCGTGGACCTCACCGGCATGCCCGAGCTCGAGGGCGTCGAGCACCACGTCCTCGACGTCCGCGGCGCGAAGCTCCACGTCGCCGAGCTCGGCAGCGGCCCGCCGGTCCTGCTGCTGCACGGCTGGCCGCAGCACTGGGGCTCGTGGCGGCGGCTCATGCCGCTGCTCGCCGGCAGCTTCCGGGTGCTCGCGCTCGACCTGCGCGGGTTCGGCTGGAGCGAGGCGACGCCGCGCGGGTACCGCAAGGCCGAGCTGGCCGAGGACGTCGTCGGCGTGCTCGACGCGCTCGGGATCGACCGCGTGCGGCTCGTCGGCCACGACTGGGGCGGGGTCGTCGGCTTCCTCGTCTGCCTGAACCACCCCGACCGCGTCGAGCGCTACGTGCCGATGAACACCGGCCATGTCTGGCCGACGCTGCCGCTGCGGCGGGTCCCGAAGCAGGTCGGCGGCTTCGCCTACCAGGCGCTGCTCGCAAGCCCGGTCGTCGGCCGCCGCGTCGCCGCCTCGCCGCGCTTCCTGCGCAGCGTCTTCAAGCTCATCTCGACGCAGACCGGCGCGGTCCTCGACGAGTTCGACAGCTACGCGCCCCGCTTCGCCGATCCGGCACGGGCGCGGGCGGTCCAGCAGGTCTACCGGACCTTCCAGCTCTACGAGTACCCGGCGTGGCTGCGCGGGCGCTACCGCGACCGGCGCCTGACGACGCCGACGCTCTGGCTGCACGGGATCGGCGACCCCGTCATCACGCCAGGTTTGTTCAAGGACATCGCCGATCACGCCGACGACGTGCGGATCGAGATCCTCGAGGACTGCGGGCATTTCCCGCCGGAGGAGCAGCCGGAGCTCGTCGCGGAGCACCTGCGCCGGTTCTTTTTGGTCTGAGTGAGACCGGGTAGTCCCATCCGGGAACCGACCAAGGAGAGTCACCGCATGTCTGAGGACGAGCTGCAGCAGCAGGACGAGGCGCAGCAGGACGAGGCGCAGCAGGACGAGGCCGCGGGCGCCGAGGCCTCCGGCGACGATTCGCAGATCGCCGACACCGTCGACGAGCGCGCCGACGAGCTCACCGGCTCCGACGCGCCTCCAAGCCCTCAGCCCGAGGGGACCCGGGGCGACCCGATCGGCGCCGCCGAGGCCCACATCGACTCACTCGACATGGACGCGGAGCGCAAGAAGGTCCAGGACCTTCAGAAGCGCCTCTGACCCGCCCGGCGGCGGGTCGAGCGCGGCTAGTACCGGTCGCGCTCGGTCTGGCGGCGGAACAGCTCCGCCTTGAGGTCGGCCGCCTTCTTCTTCTCCTTCGCGACCTTGTGAGCGGCGTCGTTGCGCCGGGCGACCTCTTCGATGGCAGCCTTGTGCGCTGCCTTGACCGGTCCTGATGCGTCGCTGCTCATGTGCAACCTGCCTCGCTGTTGTTGACGCCATGGCGGATGCCTTGACTTTCGCCCACCTACGCGCCCGGCAGGATTTGAACCTGCGACCTCCCGCTCCGGAGGCGGGCGCTCTATCCACTGAGCTACGGGCGCGTGCAAGAGCAGGCTACAGCGCCATCGGAACGCCGGTCCCGCGCGGGCGCCGGTGGTGGCGGCGCAGGGCGAGGGTCACGCGGATGCCCTCCAGCGAGATCCGCAGCGTCATCTTCGACGCGCCGGCGACCCGCTCGGAGAAGACGAACGGGACCTCCTCGATCCGCGCGCCGTGCAGGTGGGCGAGCTGCGTCGTCTCGACCTGGAAGGCGTAGCCCGCGCTCAGCAGCTCGTCCATGTCGATGGCCGCCAGGCACTCCGCGCGCCAGACCTTGAAGCCGCCGCTGAGGTCGCTGAACGGCAGCCCGAGCGCCAGGCGCGACGCGCCGCAGCCGATCCGGCTGAGGGCCAGCCGGGTCGCGCTCCAGCCGTCGGTTCCGCCGCCCGGCAGGTAGCGCGAGCCGAGCACGAGGCCCGCTCCGCGCTCGAGCAGGGCCGCGCGCATCTCGGCGAGCTTCTCGGGCGGGTGGGAGAGGTCGCAGTCCATCTGGCCGATGACGCCGTAGCCGCGTGACAGACACCAGGCGAAACCGGCGCGGTAGGCCATGCCCAGGCCGTCCTTCTCCGCGCGGTGCAGCACGTGCATCCACGGGCGCTGCGCGGCAAGCTCGTCGGCGAGCTCGCCGGTGCCGTCCGGGGAGCTGTCGTCGACGATGAGCAGCTCGTAGCCGGTGGCGGCGAAGCGCGCGACGAAGAGCGGCAGCGCCTCGCGCTCGTCGTAGGTCGGGACGACGACGATCATGCGCCCGTCGGCGGGCTCGGGCGCCGCCGGCACGGGGGCGTCCCGAGGCGCGGACGCGACCGCGACCGCGACCGGGCGCCGCCGGCGCACGAGGGCGAGCGCCACGAGCTCGGCGACCGCGACCGCCGCCAGCTCCCCGGCCACGGAGACGACGCGCAGCGCGAGCGCGAGCGCCGCCGCCAGCCCGGCTCCGGTGACGCCGGCCAGCCCGGCGACGAGCGCCGCGTCGCGCGGGCCGAGCCCGGCGGGCAGCAGCGGCAGCAGCACGCCGGCGACCCAGGCGAGGGCGAACGCGCCGAGCAGCAGGAAGGCGCCCGGCGCGGCGGCGCCGAAGAGCCCCGTCGCGAGCAGCGCGATGCCCGCGGCGGTCGCGACCCAGCCGGCGAGGTCGATCCCCACCATCGCGCCGAGCGTGCGCTGGCGCAGCGGGCCGGCGATCGCGAAGCCCCGTCGCGCGGCCCAGCGGGCGACGCGGTCGCCGAGCCATGCCGGGCGCAGCGCCAGCGCGCCGGTGCCGACGAACGCGAGCAGCAGCAGCGCCGCGAGCGGCGGGCCGACGCCCGCGAGCAGGAAGCCCGCGACGGCGGCGATCGCGCCGGCCGTGACGGCGGCGAGCTGCTCGTAGCCCGTCGCGGTCAGGACCTGCGGGGTCGAGGCGCCGAGCGTCTCACGGACGCGGACGCGATAGGCGAACCCGACGACGCCCGTCGGCTCGTAGCGCAGGAGGAAGGAGCGTCCCCAGACGCGCAGCGTCGCCGCCTGGGGCGCCTCCGCGCCGAGCCGGCGCAGTGCGATCCGCCAGGTCCAGGCCTGCAGCAGCGGCGCGACGGCGAGCAGCGCGATCGCGCCGCCGAGGGCGAGCGGGTCGATCGACCACTGCACCGCGGCGACCGCCTCGCGGTTGGCGGCGAGCGAGAGGACGAGGCCGGCGACGAGCGCGACCCCCGCGACGAGGCGGAAGTGCTGCCACGCCCAGCGTCCCGCCGCCCTGCATGCCGTTGTCGCCGAACCCATGACGCTCCTCCTCGTGTCGTTGTTGACCGCTGGTCGACAAGACACCGCGAGGAGCTCGGGGTTACACGGCGGGGACCTTCGAGGTGCAGAACGCGCAGCGCGTGGCGGCGACCGGGATGTCGCTGAGGCACTCCGGGCACGACCGCGTCGTCTCGTCCGCGGGCGTGTCGACCTTGCGCCGCGCCATGAGCGCGTTGACCGGCCGCAGGACGAGGAAGAAGATCACGGCGGCCACCGTCACGAACGCGATGAGCGCGTTGAGGAAGTGGCCGTAGCGGAACGTGCTGCCGTTGATCTCGAAGGTCAGCCCCGAGAAGTCCGCCTTCCCGCCGATCGCGGCGATGAGCGGTGTCACGAGATCGGCGACGAGCGCGGTGATCACCGCCGCGAACGCCGTGCCGATGACGACCGCCACCGCGAGGTCCACGAGGTTGCCGCGCAGGATGAACTGGCGGAACTCCCTGATGAGGTTCGTCATCGACATCTCCTTGTGATCGCCGGCGCCGGCAGCTCCGTCGGGATGTTCGGTATCCGGCGCGGTTCTCCCGCGCGAGTACCCTCGCCGCGATGGATCTTTCGCTGTTCTTCGCCGGCACCGCCGGATCGGTCCCGTCGGCGCGCCGGGGGCTTCCGGCCCTGCTCATCCGCCGTGGGGGCGACCGGATCCTCGTCGACTGCGGCGAGGGGACCCAGCGCCAGCTCGTCAGCTCCGTGGGCCTCACCGACCTCACCGACGTCTTCCTCACGCACCTGCACGCCGACCACTGGCTCGGCCTGCCCGGGATGCTGAAGACCTTCGAGCTGCGCGACCGCGAGCGTCCGCTGACGGTCCACGGCCCGCCGGGCATGACCGCGCTGCTCGAGCGCCTGCGCCCGGTCTACGGCCGCCCGCGCTACGGCCTGACCTTCCGCGACCTCGAGCCCGGCGAGGCGGTGCGCCGCGGCGACTTCGAGCTCGTCCCGTTCGCCGTCCGCCATCGCGGCGTCGCCTTCGGCTACTCGCTCGTCGAGGATCCCCGGCCGGGGCGCTTCGACGCCGAGCTCGCCGAGCGCCTCGGCGTCACCCCGGGCCCCGACTTCGGGCGCCTGCAGCGCGGCGAGACGGTCGCGGGGGTGCGCCCGGAGCAGGTCGTCGGCGAGGAGCGCCCCGGCCGGCGGGTCGTCATCACGGGCGACACGGCGCCGACCGACGCCGTCGTCGTGGCCGCCCACCGCGCCGACGTCCTCGTCCACGAGGCGACGTTCGCCCACGAGGACGCCGACCGCGCCGCCCTGACGCTGCACAGCACCGCGCGCCAGGCCGCGCAGGTCGCCGCCGATGCCGAGGTCCGGCTGCTGGCGCTCACGCACCTGTCCTCGCGCTACGCCGGCGGCGAGCTCCGCGACGAGGCGCGCGCGGTGTTCCCGGCGACCGAGGTGCCGCGCGACTTCGACACGATCGACGTGCCGTTCCCGGAGAAGGGACCCCCGCTGCTCGAGCGCTGGGAGCCCGCCCGGCAGCCGCGCCAGCAGGCCACGGCATGAGCGCCGCGATTGCAACTTTCCGCACCTGTTCTTAAGACCAAAGTTCTTCCCACAGTCCTCTATGTGGAGGACATACTGCTCCGGTTTCGGTACTTCGCCAGGAAGGCAGCCCCATGCATCGAGCCACCCCGCGTCCCGTCCTCCGCGCGCTGGCACTGACGTCGGCGACCGCCGCCGTCGGCCTCCTCGCCCCAGCGGGCGCCATCGCCGCGCATGGCGTCACCGCAGCCGTCAGCGTCGACTCCGCCGGGGTCATCGGCAACGACGACAGCAACCACCCCGACCTGACGCCCGACGGCCGCTTCGTCGCGTTCGCGTCCTCGGCCTCCAACCTCGTCCCCGGCGACACGAACAACGTCGGCGACGTCTTCGTCCGCGACCGCCGCAGCGGCGTGACCGAGCGCGTCAGCGTCGGCCTCAAGGGCGTGCAGGGCGACGGCGACAGCAACGTCCTCGGGATCAGCACGGACGTCGCGATCAGCGACGACGGCCGCTACGTCGCGTTCAAGTCCGAGGCGACGAACCTCGTCCGCGGCGACCGCAACGGCCTGACCGACGTCTTCCTGCGCGATCGCGTCGCGGGCGTCGACCGAGCGCATCAGCGTCGACAGCGCCGAGAACGACGCGGCGGCGGCGACGAGCCGGGGATCAGCCCCGACGGCCGCTACGTCGCCTTCACGACGGCCGGCATCGACGGACGACTTCAGCACCGACGTCTACCTCCGCGACCGCGTCGCGGGAACGACGGTGCGCATCAGCGTCGCCCATGACGGCGGCCAGCCCTTCAACACGAGCAGCGGCCCGTCGGTCGGCCTCGCGCCCGGCGGGCCGGTCGTCGCGTTCACCTCGGCGGCCGACAACCTCGTCGCCGACGACAACGACGGTCGAGTCCGACACCTTCGTCCGCGATCTCAGCGGTCCGGTGCCGGTGACCGAGCGCATCAGCGTCAACAGCGACGAGCAGCCCGGAACGGGCGGCGCCGGCTTCGGCGCGCGCGGCGCGTCGATCTCCAACGACGGGCGCTACGTCGCGTTCTCGTCGGAGGCCGCGAACTTCACGTCGCCCGCGCAGACGGCGGGCTGGCGGGACGTCTTCCTCCGCGACCGGCAGGCGGGCACGACGACGCTCGTGAGCGCCGACGCGACCGGCGGCGAGGCCGACAGCTCGAGCGAGGGCGCGTACGTCAGCTCGACCGGCGCCTTCGTCTCGTTCCATTCGTTCGCCTCCGACCTCGTCGCCGAGAGCGGCGGCCTCCCGCTGCAGGGGGACACCTACGTCCGCGACATCGGCGCGGGGACGACGGAGCGCACGAGCGTCGCGACCGACGACAGCAACCTGCTGTTCGGGCCGTTCGACACGCAGGTCGGTGTCGGCCCGGTGAGCGCCGACGGCCTCGTCAGCGTCTTCACGACGAACGCCGACAACCTCCAGCCGGGCGACGACAACAACAACCAGGACGTCTTCGCGCGCGATCTGCGACCGGGCGCCGACCTCGCGCTGACGATGACCGACTCGCCCGACCCGGCCGGGTCGAAGGTCGCCGTGACCTACACGCTGACGACGACGAACCAGTCGCTGACGGGCTCGGCTCCGGGCGCGGCGGTCGTGGACGTCCTGCCGGCGGGCGTGACGTTCGTCAGCGCGTCGGCGGGATGCACCCACGCCGCGGGCAGGGTCGAGTGCGAGCTCGGCACGCTGGCCGCCGGCGCGAGCGCGATCAGGACGATCACCGTCATGCCGAAGTCCCGCGGGACGCTGACGAACACCGCCACCGCCGGCAGCCTCGCCGGCGATCCCGACCCGGGCGACAACAGCGCCACGGAGACGACGACGGTCATCCGCTGACAGGTCCCGGGCCGGCCGCCGCGAGCAGCACGCGGCCGCCGGCCCGGTACTCATCTTTGTCTCATGCCGCGCCGGGACAGTCGGGGCTCCCCTGCCGGCGACCAGGAGGCAGCCCGCTTCATGAAGCTCCGCAGCACGCTTCGCATCCCGCTCGTGGCGCTCGCCGGCGTCATCCTGCTCGCCACGGGTGGCTGGGTCGCGGCCCAGAGCATCAAGTCGCCCGCGCGCATCGCGGCGGACACCGCGGCGCCGACTCCCTCGCTCGTGACCGCGGAGGTGCAGCGGCGCTCGCTGTCGACCGAGGTCATCGTTCGCGGCACCGGGCGCTTCGGGCGCCCGCAGCCGATCAACCTCCCGACGTCCTCGCTGAAGACGAGCACGCAGGTCGTCTCGGAGATCTCCAAGCCCGACACGGTCCTGCGTGAGCGCAGCGTCGCGATGACGGTGTCCGGGCGCCCCGTCTTCGTCCTGCAGGGCGCGACGCCGATGCACCGCGACCTCGGTCCCGGCGACAGCGGCGAGGACGTCCGCCAGCTCGAGCGCGCGCTCGTGCGTTTCGGGTACCGCGCCGGCGAGGTCGACGGCCGCTACGACGCCGCGACCGCGGCGGCCGTCGCGCGGATGTATCGCGACAGCGACGCGGCGCCGTTCGGCCTCACCGAGGCCCAGACCGACCGCCTGAACTCGGCCGCCGCGCTCGTCGGCACCGCGACCGACCACATGCTCCAGATGCGCCTGAACCTCCGCACCGCCCAGCGCGGCGCCAACCGGGGCGAGGTCAACCAGGCGCAGCTCGACGCGACGGCCGTCGCCGAGCTCATCCCGCCGGCGCGGGCGGCGATCACCGCGGCGCGCACGCGGATGGCCGACGCCACGGACCTCGGCGTCATCGCCAAGCGCCTGCAGACCGAGGGCGACGCGGTCGCCCGCCGCGACGTCGCGATCGCCGAGGTCGACGTGACGGCGAAGCGCAACGCCGTCACCGACGCGGTCCGCGCCCAGGCCGACGCCCAGCGCCCGGTGCCCGCCGACGCGACCGACGCCGAGAAGGAGGCTGCCCGCATCGCGCTGCGCGACGCCACCGCGCGCGTGCCCAACGCCCGGGCGGAGCTCGCGGCCGCCGAGGCCGCCGCCCAGGCCGCGGAGAACGTCGTGCGGCAGGCCGGCGCCAAGGCCGGCGACGACGGCCGCAAGGCCGCGCGCGACTTCGACCTCGCGCGGTCCGACCTGCGCGAGGCGCAGCAGCTCGTGCGGACGCTCGAGCGCAAGCACCGGCTCGCGCGGTCGCGCGTCGACCTGCTCAAAGAGCAGCCCAGCACCGCCGTCGAGGAGGAGATCGTCGCCGCGGCCACGCGCGAGGTCGGCCGCGCGACGGCGGAGTACGCCCGCCTGGCCGCCCGCAACGGCGTGCAGGTGCCGGCCGACGAGATCGTCTTCGTCCCGCACACGCCGGTCCGCGTCGACAGCGTCACCGCGCAGCCGGGCGCGCAGGTCGGCGGCGACCTCATGACCGTCAGCAACACGACGCTCGCGATCGACTCGGGCCTCTCGCCGTCGGACCTCGCGCTCGTGAAGCCGGGGCTCGCGGTCCGCATCGAGGACCCGGAGACCGGCATCGACGTCCGCGGGCGCGTGAGCTTCATCGCGGCCCGGCCGGGCACGAACCCGGCGCTCACCGACCCGACGAGGACCGCGATCGAGGTCACGCCCGACGACGACGACCAGCGGCTCGTCAACACCTCCGTGCGGCTCACGATCGCGATCGAGAGCACCGAGGGCGAGGTCCTGACGGTGCCGCTCAACGCGCTGTCGGTCGGCGGCGACGGGCGCTCGCGCGTCCAGGTCGACGCGGGCGGCGGCAGGACGCGCCTCGTCGCGGTCGAGCCCGGCCTCGCCGCCGCCGGCAACGTCGAGGTGCGCCCGCGCGAGCCGGGGGCGCTGAAGGAGGGCGACCGCGTCGTCATCGGCGTCGGCATCGCCGCCCCCGCGACGCGCGCGCCGACGGGCTCGCAGGCGCCGGCGACACCGCCGGGCATCAGCACGACGCCGAGCCCGGACCCGGCGAGCGCGGGGGCGGCGCCCGCGACGACGACGCCGGCCACGACGACGCCGGACCCGGCGACGACGCCGACTCCCGACCCGGCGGCCGGCCAGACGGGCACCACCGGGAGCACGAGCCGTGGCCCCTAGCGTGGGGCCGGCCTCGCCACCGCGCGGCCGCCGCCTCGCGAAGCTCGCGGTGCCCGTCGTCGAGCTGCGCGGGCTCGGCCGGACGTTCGGCGCCGACCCGCCGGTCGAGGCGCTGCGCGACGTCGACCTCGTCGTCGAGCGCGGCGACGCGATCGCGATCGTCGGCCCGTCCGGCTCGGGCAAGTCGACGCTCCTGAACATCGTCGGCTGCCTCGACCGGCCGACCGCCGGGACGGTCCTCATCGAGGGCAACGACACCGCCGCGCTCGGCGAGGACGAGCTGTCGGCGCTGCGCGGGCGGCTCCTCGGCTTCGTCTTCCAGACGTTCAACCTCCTCGCGCACCGCACGGTCGTCGAGAACGTCATGCTCTCCGAGGTCTACCTCGGCAGGCCGCGCGAGGGCCGCCGGGACCGCGCGATGGAGGCGCTCGAGCGCGTCGGCATCGAGCACCGCGCGGACTTCATGCCCGGCAAGCTCTCCGGCGGCCAGCAGCAGCGCGTGGCGATCGCGCGGGCGCTCGTCGGCTCCCCGAGCCTCCTGCTCTGCGACGAGCCGACCGGCAACCTCGACTCGGCCAACACCGCGACCGTGCTCGACCTCTTCGAGGAGCTCATCGCCGACGGCATGACGATGCTGCTCATCACGCACGACGAGCACGTCGCGCAGCGGCTCCCGCGCCAGACGAGCATCACCGACGGCCGGCTCACGGAGCACACCTGATGCGCCGGCGGCCGACCGCGCGACGAGCCGGGGACGCCGAGCCCGAGGCACGCCCGCGCCTGCCGCTGCGCGACCTGCTCGCGGAGTCGCTGGCGGGGCTGCTGGCCCGCCCGGCGCGCGTCGCGCTGACCGTGCTCGGGACGGTCGTCGGCGTCGCCGCGCTCGTCGCGACGCTCGGCCTCTCCAAGACGGCGTCCAACCAGATCGTCGGGCGCTTCGACGAGGTCGCCTCGACCGACATCGTCGTCTCGCCGGCGCGCCGCGGCGCGCGCACCGCCTCGAGCGTCCTGCCGTTCCGCGTCGAGGACCGCCTCCAGCGCCTCAACGGCGTCGTCGCCGCCGGCAGCCTCTCGGACCTCAACGTCGGCCGCGACCTCGTCAGCTCCGTCCCGGTCAACGACCCGCTGCGGCGCACGCAGTTCCAGCTGCCGGTGAAGGCCGCGTCGCCCGGGCTCTGGCGCGCCGTTCGCGCGCGGCTGGCGACCGGCCGCTTCCCCGACGCCGGCCACTCGGCGCGCGCCGATCGCGTCGTGATCCTCGGCCCCAACGCGGCGCGCCAGCTGAACCTCACGACGGTCGACCAGCAGCCCGCGGTCTTCCTCGGCGACCGGCTGTACCTCGTCGTCGGCATCCTCGGGAGCGTCGAGCGCCAGCCGTCGCTGCTCGGGGCGATGATCATGCCCGAGGGCACGGCCGCGGTCGAGTACCGGCTGCGCGCGCCGGCGCTCGCCCAGATCGAGACGAAGGTCGGCGCCGTCGAGCTCATCTCCCGCCAGGCGCCGCCGGTGCTGAGCCCGACGCAGTTCGACCAGCTCACCGTCTCGGCGCCGCCGGATCCGCGCGACCTCAAGGGCACGATCCGCAACGACCTCAACGCGCTCTTCGTCCTGCTCGGCGGCGTGTCGCTGCTCGTCGGCGCGATCGGGATCGCGAACGTCACGCTCGTCTCGGTGCTCGAGCGCGTGGGGGAGATCGGGCTGCGCCGCGCGCTCGGCGCCGCGCGCCGCCACATCGCCGCGCAGTTCCTCGTCGAGAGCAGCGCGATGGGCGCGCTCGGCGGCGTCATCGGCGCGAGCATCGGGGTGCTCGTCGTCGTCGGGATCTCCGCGATGCGGACCTGGACGCCCGTCCTCGATCCGTGGATCCCGCTCGCCGCACCGCTCGTCGGGGCCGTCATCGGCCTCGTCTCGGGGACCTATCCGGCGCTGCGCGCCGCGCGCATGGAGCCGGTCGACGCGCTGCGAGCGGGCACATGACATCGACGGACCGACACCGATCAGAGGAAAGGCGGGTTCACATGCCGGTCAGCCACCATCGAGGCGCGACGGCGCCTCGTCGTCGCCGCAATCGCCTGCCTGGCGCTGCTCGCGGGCTGCGGCGGGTCCGACGACGAGGCCGACGAGCCCGCGGCGGCGCAGCCCGCCACGAGCGGTGGGACCGTCGAGGACCAGCTCGGCTTCACCCGTCGCGGCATCGCCGCCGCATCCGCCAAGGTCGAGAACTCGCTCGCCGCGTGCATGAAGCGCGAGGGCTTCGAGTACATCCCCGTCGATCCGGTCGCCCAGCAGACCGCGCTGACCGGGCGCGCGAACCTCAGCGACGCCGAGTTCGAGCAGCAGTTCGGCTATGGCATCACGACGCTCTACGGCCGCGGGACCGCGCAGACCGACCCCAACGCGACGATCCGCTCCGGCCTCGCGCAGGCCGATCGCGCGGCCTACGACCGCGCGCTGTCGGGCGGCAAGCCCGAGCAGACGTTCTTCCTCGCGATCGACACCGCCGACTTCACGCAGCTCGGCGGCTGCACGAAGCAGGCCACCGACGAGGTGCTCGGCGGCACGGAGCTCCTGCAGACGCTCCAGCGCAAGCTCGACGAGCTCGACGAGTCGGTCGTCGCCGATCAGCGGATGGTCCGCGCCCGCGAGGCCTGGCGCGCATGCATGAAGTCCGCGACCGGCGACGAGCACGAGGACTCGGAGTCGATCGAGGAGGCGATCGCCGAGCGCTTCGAGGCGATCGTCGGCAGCATCGTGCCGCCCGGTCAGGTCGCACCTGCGGGCGTCGAGGTCGACGCCGCGGCGCTGCGAACGCTGCAGCGGGACGAGCTGTCGCTCTCGCGTGCGGACATCGCCTGCGAGAAGGAGCACATCGCCGCGATCGAGGACCGCGTCCAGGAGGAGAAGGAGGTGAAGTTCCGCGCCGAGAACGCGGAGCTCCTGCGGACCGTCAGGCCTCTCGGGACCTGACCCGCTCGGCGGGCCGGGCGCCGGTTGCCGCCGGCAGCTCGATCGTCACGCGCGCGCCGCCGCCCGGGTCGTTGGAGGCCCGGGCCTCGCCGCCGTGCGCGTGGGCGATGAGCGCGACGATCGACAGCCCGAGGCCGGCGCCGCCGCGCCCGCGCGCCTGATCGGCGCGGGTGAAGCGGTCGAACGCCTCGGCGATGAAGTCCGGGGGAAAGCCGTCGCCCTCGTCGCTGACGTGCAGGACGACCTTCCCGCGCGACGACGTCGCGCCGAGGTGGATCGTGCCGTCGCCGTGGCGCAGCGCGTTCTCGACGAGGTTGTCGAGCGCCTGGTCGAGCCGGCGCGGATCGGCGTCGAGCAGCACGCCCGGCGGCGCGTCGTCGACGACGAGCGTGCGCCCGCGCTCGCGCAGCCGCGAGCGAAACCGGACCTCGGCGCCCGCGAGCAGCTCCGCGATGTCGACCTCGCTGCGGACGAGCGGGACGCGGCCGCCGTCGGCCCTGGCGATGACGAGCAGCGCGTCGGCGAGCTCGGCGAGGCGGTCGGTCTCCTCGGCCGCCGACTGCAGCGCCGCGCGCAGCTCGTCGGGCGTGCGCTCGCCGCGCAGCGCGAGCTCGACCTCGGCCTTGAGGATCGCCAGCGGCGTGCGCAGCTCGTGGCTGGCGTCGGCGACGAACGCCCGCTCGCGCTCGACCGCGCGCTCCAGCCGGGCGAGCATGCTGTTGAGCGTCGACCCGAGGCGCGCGATCTCGTCGTCGGTGGCGCCCACCGGCAGTCGCTCGCCGGCCGCCTCCTCGGTGATCTCGTCGGCCTTGCGGCGCATCGCCTCCACGGGGCGCAGCGCCGCCGATGCGGCGCCGAAGCCGGCGAGCGAGGCGATCAGCAGCGCGACCGCGCCGCCGAGCCCGAGGAGGAACGCGAAGTTGTGGAGGTGCGATCGCCGGTCGTCGGCGGCGGCGCCGACGACGACGACGAGCCGCCTGCTCCCGGAGCTGGCCGGCGTCGCGAGCACGCGCGACGGCTCGCCTGCCTCGAACGGGTTCGGGCGGTCGAAGATCAGCGTGTCCCGGCTCGCGCGCGCGATCTGCTCGGGGGTGAGGAGGGGTCGCGCCTGGAGCTTCGGGCTGCCGTCGACGACCGTCCCGCCGGCGTCGAGGACCTGCGTGAAGCTCTCGCCCGCCTCGACGAGCACGCTGCGGCCCGGGGAGTCGAGGCCGCCGCCCTCGCGCTGGATGAGCGCGCTGACGTCGTCGGCGCGCGAGCGCAGGCCCTCGTTGAGCGTCTCGTCGAGATGGGCCTCGAAGCGCATGTACAGGACGCTTCCGATGATCACGAGCAGCACGGCCATCACGCCCGCGAACGCGAGCGTGATCCTGACGCGGATCGGGAGTCGTCCGATCAGGACCGCTCGAAGGCCGGGACCTGCTCGCGCAGCCGGTATCCGGCTCCTCGCACCGTCTCGATGGAGGCCTTGCCGAACGGCCGATCGACCTTCTCGCGCAGATAGCGCACGTAGACGTCGACGACGTTCGAGCGGTTCTCGTAGTCGTAGTCCCAGGCGTGCTCGAGCAGCTGGTAGCGCGAGAGGACCTCGCCGGGGCGGCGCATGAACGTCTCGAGGATCGCGAACTCCTTCGAGGACAGGAAGATCTCGTGCTCCTCGCGCCAGACCTGGCGGCTGGCGGGATCCAGCCGCAGCTCGCCGACCGTCAGGACGGTGGGGCGCCGCACCGAGCCGCGGCGCGTCAGCGCGCGCAGGCGAGCGAGCAGCTCCGCGAACGAGAACGGCTTCGTGAGGTAGTCGTCGGCGCCGCCGTCGAGGCCCGCGACGCGGTCGTCGACGCTGTCGCGCGCGGTGAGCATGAGGACGGGCGCCCAGATGCCGTCGTCGCGAAGCCGCCTGCAGGTCTCGAAGCCGTCGATGCCGGGGAGCATGACGTCGAGGACGATCGCGTCGTACGCGGTCGCGGCGGCCATCCAGAGGGCCGACTCACCGTCGGTCGCGATATCGATCGCGAGCCCTTCCTCGGTGAGTCCGCGCCGGATGAGGCTTGCCATCTTGACCTCGTCCTCGACGACCAGCACACGCATGATCGACGAAGCCTGCCACATCCAAGATGAGCGGTGAATGAGTCGTTGCGCGAACGTCCCGCGCCGGCGAGCGGCGGGCCGCTCAGTGGCGCGGGGCGACCGGCTCGGCGTGCTGCGGGGAGCGCGGCGAGCGGCTCGGGCGCGCGGCCACGCGCGCAGGCGCCTTGGCCCGCAGCGCGCGGATGGCGTCGGAGACGAGGACGGCGGAGAGGGTCGCGGCAAGCGCCACCATCATCACGAACATCAGCAGTGAGAACGACATCGCGGCAGCTCCCTTCGAGGCGTCAGATACTGCTCGTATCGACAGATCGCGCCCGGGGCATGAGCGCCCGCGCGGCGGCTAGCCGGAGCGGCCGGCGAGCGCGGCTTCGATCGCCGCCCGCGTCCTCGCCCGCTGTGCCGCGCGCGGCGCGGCCGCCTGGTTGGAGGGGGCGCAGTACGCGATCGCCTGCACGTTGGACGGGGTCGCGGAGTCGATGTTGTCGAGGATGACCGTCCACGAGTTCGGCGCGTCGAACGTGTCCTGCGACGTGACCGAGCCCGATCCCGTGGTGATGAAGCCGCCGGACACGACGCCCTGGCCCGGAGGGCATGTCGCCGTCGACGGCCCAGCTGACATCCCGCGGCGATGTCGACCGCCGGCCCGGGGACGCGCGTCAGCACGTTGACGACCGCCGGGCCGGGCGGGCCCGCGGGACCCGCGGCGCCTGCCGGGCCCTGCGCTCCCTTGACGGAGCCCCTGAAGTCCGCGGGGGTCAGCGACCTGTTCTTGATGTCGGCGCCGGTGACCGACGAGTTGCGGATCTGCGCGCCGGTGATGAGGCGCGCTGCGCCTTCGGCGCCGCCTCCGACGAGGAGCAGTGCCAGTCCTGCGACGAACGCGGCCTTCATCGTGAACCTCACGTCACCACTCCCTCGTCGATGTGCAGGCCCGGAAACGTCGCACTCGCAGATGAGGGCAAGATGAGATCCCGCTGTGGTTTGCCGGGCCGATCCGTCGGGGAGCCTCATGCCCGGCTCACGAACGTTCGCTACAACGCAGTCAGGGAGTCTCGATGACCTTCTCGGTGCTCATGTCCGCATTGATGGTCGGCACGTTGGGTTGCCTGGCCTACGCGCTCGCGGTCGAGTCCGTGCGGGCGCCGGTGGCGACGATGCGGCGCGTGCGCCCGGCGGGCCCGGTGTCGCCGTACGGGCGCCTGCGGGTGCAGCAGCGCTGGAGCTGTGCGGGCCCCGAGGCAGCTCGCCGGGCCGGCGCGCACGGGCGCAAGCCGGCGCCGCGCGGGCGACGGGCGTGCCCGCGCCAGACGGACCCGGCGCCTAGGCTGAGACCATCGCCTCCGCGGACTGCGCGGCGGGGGCAGCCGCGCTCGCCGCTTCCTGCTCGCGCCGCGACTTGCCGAAGCGCAGGTACAGCGACGGCAGCACGAAGAGGTTCATGAGCGTCGAGGTCACGAGCCCGCCGAGGATCACGAGCGCCATCGGATGCTCGATCTCGTGGCCCGGGATGCTGCCCGCGTAGGCGAGCGGGACGATCGCCAGGCCGGTCGCGAGCGCCGTCATGAGAATCGGCGCCAGCCGCTCCTTCGCCCCGCGCATGACGAGCTCGCGCCCGAACGGCATGCCCTCCTCGCGCTCGAGGTGCAGGAAGTGACTGATCATGAGGATGCCGTTGCGTGCCGCGATGCCGAACACCGTCAGGAAGCCGACGAGCGAGCCGAGCGACAGGATGCCGCTGTTGAGCTTCACCGCGAGCACGCCGCCGACGAGCGAGATCGGCAACAGCAGGAACGCGAGCGCCGCCAGCCGCAGGCTGCCGAACGCCGCCTGCAGCAGGAGGAAGATCGCGACGGCCGCGGCTGCGCCGAAGAGCCCGAGGCGCCCCTGCGCCTCGGTGAGCTCGGAGGCCTCGCCGGTGACCTCGGCGTGGTAGCCGGCCGGGAACTCGAAGCTCGCCATCCGGTTCTCGACCTCCGAGACGGCCGCGCCGAGGTCCGCGGTCTCGGCGACGTTGGCCTCGACGTTGATGAGGCGTGACTGCTGCTCGCGCAGGATCGCGTTGGGGCTCGGGCCGATCGTGACGTCCGCGACCTGCGAGAGCTTGATCTTGCCGCCGCCGGGGACGTCGATCGGGAGGTTCTTGACGTCGTCGAAGCTGTCGCGCGCCGCCGGGATCGTCCAGATGTGGACGTCGAACGCCTTGCCGTTGGCGAAGATGTCGCTGACCTCCTCGCCGGCGATGAGGGCCGAGGACTGGCGGCGGATGTCGCCCGGCTTGAGGCCGTACTGCCTGCGCCTTCTCGAGGTCGAGCTCGATGTTGATCTGCGGCAGCTCCTTCTGGAGCCCGGCGCTCGTCTCGACGAGCCCCGGCGTGTCGGCGATCCGCTTGACGACGCCGTCGGCGAGCTCGCCGAGGACCTTCGGCTCGGGTCCGAAGACGCGGACGACGATCGCGCCGCTGGTCCCGGTCAGGACCTCCTTGATGCGCTCGCGCAGGTAGGTCTGCACGTCGCGCTGCATGCCGGGATAGCCGTCGACCGTTCGCTCGACCGCTCGCAGCGTGTCGTCGTAGTCGACGTTCTTGTCGATGCTGATCCAGTTCTCGCCGAAGTAGACGCCGTAGACCTCGTCGCTGAGCAGCGCCTGGCCGATGTGCGAGCCGCAGTTGCGCACGCCCGGGATCTTCTGGAGGTCCTGGCACGCCGCGACCGAGATCCGGTACTCCTCCTTGACGTTCGTCGACGGCTCGGTCAGCCAGTGCATGAGGAAGTCGCGCTCCTTGAAGTTCGGCAGCAGCTGCGACCCGAGCGTGGGGTACACGAGCAGCCCGGCGAGCGTCGCGACGAGCGCGAAGCCGACGGCCGGGCTCGGCCGGCGCAGGATCACCGCGAGCGCCGCGCCGTAGCCGCGCTTGAGCACGCGCAGCAGCGGCGCCTCGCGCGGGTCGATCTTGCCCTTGGAGAGCATGATGAGACACAGCGCCGGCGTCACCGTCAGGGCGACCGCCATCGAGACGAGCACGGCGAGGGCGTAGGACAGCACGAGCGGCTGGAAGAACGACCCCGACAGCCCGGTGAGGAACAGCACCGGGACGATCGCGACGACGTTGATGATCGTCGCGTACGTGATCGCCGTCCGGACCTCGATCGAGGCGTCGAGCACGATCCGGAACGTCGATCGCGTGCTGCCGCTCGCGCGCGCTTGTCGCAGGCGTCTGACGATGTTCTCGACGTCGATGATCGCGTCGTCGACCACCACCCCGATCGCGACCACGAGGCCCGCGAGGACCATGACGTTGATCGTCGCGTCGCGGAGGTCGAGCACGAGCACCGCCGCCAGGAGCGAGAGCGGGATCGCGACGAGGCTGATGAACGCCGTGCGGAACTCGAAGAGGAACGCGGCGATGATGAGGATGACGAGCAGCACGCCGATGAGCAGGGCGCGGCTGAGGTTGTCGATCGACTGCTCGATGAACGTCGCCGGGCGGAAGATCTGCGAGTCGATCTCGATGCCGGGCAGACCCGCCTTGAGCTGGGTCAGCGCCTCGTCGACGCCCTCCGTGACCTCGACGGTGTTCGCGCCGCGGTACTTCTGGACGATGAGCAGGAGGCCCGGCCCGCCGTTGACGACGCCCTCGCCCCAGATCTGCTGGCTGTCCTGGACGACGCGGCCGAGGTCGGCCATCCGCAGGATCCGGCCCCCGCGCGTGGCGACGGGGACCTGCGCGAGGTCCGCCGGATCCTCGATCGGCTGGATGTTCTCGATGTTCAGCCGCCGGCTGCCGTACTCGACGAAGCCGCCCTGGCCGACCGTGAAGCTCTTGGCGTACTGCAGCACCCCGGCGTCGAGCGCCTCCGAGCCGGCCTGCATGACGTCCTCGATCGCGATGCCGTGCTTGGCGAGCGTCGCCGGGTCGACCTGCACGTG
Organism: uncultured Actinomycetes bacterium; assembly: GCA_963830085.1. GTDB lineage: Bacteria > Actinomycetota > Thermoleophilia > Solirubrobacterales > Solirubrobacteraceae > CADCVQ01. Next base: position 382,665 of record CAWHLF010000009.1, read on the forward strand.
GCGCTGCTTGAGGCGCTCGCCGTAGATGTCGACCGACGAGACGCCCGGCACGCGCATGAGGCGCTGGCGGATCGTCCAGTAGGAGATCGCCGACATCTCGATGAGGTCCATCTCCTTCGAGCTCAGCCCGATCTTCATGATCCGGCTCGTCGCCGACGCCGCGGGCATCATCCACGGCGGGCTCGCCCACGTCGGGATGTGCGGGAGGACCTGCGCGACGCGCTCCTGGACGAGCTGGCGCGCGCGCGTCTCGTCGGTGCCCTTCTCGAAGATGAGCCGGATCGAGGAGAGCTGCGAGACCGACTTGGAGCGCACCTCCTTGAGGCCCGGCATGCCCTGCAGGACCTCCTCGATCGGGACCGTGACGAGCTCCTCGACCTCCGCCGAGGAGTTGCCGAGCGCGATCGTCTGGATCTCGACCTGCGGCGGAGCGAACTCCGGGAAGACGTCGACCTTCGCGTTGGGGACCTCGAAGGCGCCGAAGACCATGAGCGCCGTCGCGACGAAGATCACGAGCCAGCGGAACCGCAGGCTGCGCGAGACGATCCAGCGCATCAGTAGGCCCCGTACTCGAGCTCGGCGCCGTGCACCTGCGGCGCGCCGGTCGTGACGACCTTCGTCCCTGCCGCTGGGCCCTCCTCGAGCAGCACGCGGTCACCCTCGACGCGGTCGACCTCGATGTGCGCGCGGACGTAGTGCAGCGTGCTCGGGTTCGTGTAGACGAACGCGCTGCCGTCCTTCTCGTAGAGCAGCGCCGCGTAGGGGATGACGAGCTGCCCGGCGCGCTTGGAGACCGTCGCCGTGGCGATGTCGATGCGGTCGGCGCCCTCCTGCGTGAGCGTCACCGAGACGAGATCCTTCTCGCCCTTGACCGGCGCGATCCGCGCCGGGCTGTAGTGCTCCTTCTCGGCCGTCTCGACCTCGCTGCACGCCGACAGGGCGACCGCCGCGACGGCCGCCGCGAGCGCCGCGATCAGCCGCCGGTCCGGTCTCATCGGGCGGGGGTCCCGACCACCGGGGCGCCGCTGTAGTCCGGCGCCGGATCCGGTCCGAGCGGCTCACCGCGGGCGGACTCGATCTCCGGTTCGAGATCCTGCTGGCCGGCGCCGAAGCGCAGGTAGAGCGCGGGCAGCAGGAAGAGCGTCAGCGCCGACGAGGTCGCCAGGCCGCACAACAGGACGACGGCCATCGGATGCACGATCTCCAGGCCGGCGATCGAGCCCATGAAGAGGAACGGCAGCATCGCCGCGCCGAGCGCCGCGGCGGTCGCCAGCACCGGCGCGAGGCGCTCCTGCGCGCCGCGCGCCACGAGCTCGGCGCCGAACTCCTCGCCGCCGTCGCGCTCGAGCTGCTGGAGGTGGCGCAGCAGGACGATGCCGTTGCGCGCCGCCAGGCCGAGCAGCGCCAGCAGGCCGGTCATGACGCCGAGCGTGATCCCGTCGCCGAGCAGCAGCGCCGCGAGAACGCCGCCCCCGAGCGCGGCCGGGAGGCTCAGGAACGCGAGCGCCGCGATCTTCCAGCTGCGGAACGCCGCCTGCATGAGCAGGAAGATCGCGAGGGCGGCCGCGAGCGTGAACGCGACGATCTGGCCCGAGTTGATCTCCTCGGAGACCGTCTGGTCGAGGACCCGCGCGTGGTACTCGAGCGGCAGGGCCGTGGCGGCCAGGCGGTCCTCGACGTCGGACGTGACGTCGCCGAGGCTGCGACCGCTGATGTCGGCCTCGATGTCGAGCTTGCGCGACACGGCGTCGCGCTTGATGACGGTCGGCGTGCTCCCGGGCCGCACGTCGGCGACCTGACCGAGGCGCACGTGCCCGCCCCCGGGCGTGTCGATGAGCAGATTGCGGACGGCCTCCTGGCTCGTCGCGAGCTTCGGATCGCCCTGGACGATGACGTCGAAGACCTTCTGCTCCTTGAACGTGCTGCCGACGAGGATCCCCTGCAGGAGGATCGCCTCCGCGCGCCGGACGTCGCCGGGCTTGACGCCGAAGCGCCGTGCCTTGGCGAGGTCGACCTCGATCTCGAGCGTCGGCTGCTCGGACGGCTTCTCGATCGTCGGCGAGACGACGCCCTCGACGCCGGCCATGACCTGCCGGATCTTCGCCGCCTCGCGCTGCAGCGTCGCGAGGTCCTGGCCGTAGACGCGCACGACGAGCGGCTTGCCCGAGCCGGTGAGCACGTCGAGGCCGTCGCCGGACGCCGCGTTGACGCCGTTGGTCAGCGCGCCGACGTCGCGGATCTTCTGCGCGGAGTACGTGACGACCTCGGCCTGCGCGCCGTCGACGCCGTCGGCGGCCCGCTGGATCGCGTCGCGCGTCTCGTCGTAGTCGCCGCCGGACTTCATGCTCACGACGACCTCGGCGGAGTTGACGTCCACGCGCCGGTCGCCGCTGACGGCGCGGCCGACCTGGGCGCCGACGTTCTCGACGCCCGAGATGCCGCGCAGATCGCGGCTGAGCTGCGTCGCGATCTGCGTCATCCGCGGGTTCGAGGTGCCGGGCTGGGACTCCAGGCGGACGAGCACGTCGCGGTCCTTGACCGTCGGGATCAGCGACGTCCCCATGAGCGGCAGCGCCACGAGCACCGCCAGCGCGAGCGCGGCGGCGGCCGCGAGCGCGCCGCGCGGGTTGCCGAGGACCTTCGACAGCAGCCCGGCGTAGATCGCGCTCAGGCGCTCGACGAGCGGGGAGCGCGCGTCGGTGGGCGGAAGCAGGACGCTGAGCGCCGGCGTCAGCGTCATCGCCATGACGGCGGCCGCGACGACCGCGACCGCGTAGGCGACCGCGAGCGGGGCGAGGAACGCTCCCGGGCGACCCTCGATGATCGCCACGGGGACGATGACGAGCAGCGCGATGAGCGTCGCGTAGCCGAGCGGGGAGCGGATCTCCTGGGTCGCGTCGAGCACGACCGCGGCGGGCGAGGTGTCGGCGCCCGCGGCGCGCCGCTGCGCCATCCGCCGGCCGACGTTCTCGGCGCCTGTCACGGCATCGTCGACGACGACCGCGAGCGCGAGCGCGAGGCCGGCGAAGGTGATCGCGTTGAAGGACTCGCCGAGGAGGTCGAGCGCGATCGCCGCCGCGACGAGCGCGGTCGGGACCGTCACGAGCACGACGAGCACGGTCCGCCAGTGCATGAGGACCGCGACGAGCGCGACGAGCAGCAGGAGCGCCGCGATGACGATCGCGAGCGTCAGGTTGTCGATCGCCTCGTCGATGAACGACGCCGGACGGAAGACGGACGTGTCCGTCTCGAGGCCCGCGAGCCCGGGCTCGAGCTTCTCGAGCGCGTCCTCGACGCCGGCGGTGACCTGCTTGGCGTTCGCGCCCGGGAACTTCTCGACGACGAGCAGCAGCCCTTCGCCGTCGTTGACGACGGCATCGCCGATGAGCGGCTGGTGATCCTCGACGACCGTCGCGACGTCGGTCAGGCGCAGCCGGCCGCCGGTGCCCTCGACGGGAACCTTGCCGAGCTCCTTGGGGTCGGCGATCTTGTCGAAGACGTTGCGGACCTGCAGGCGCTGCTGCGGGGTCTCGATGAACCCGCCGGTCCCCGGCACCGAGGCCTCGAGGTAGCTCACCGGCGAGGAGATCTGGGCGTTGCCGGCCGTGCTGATGACCTCGCCGAGCGTCACGCCCTTGTCGCGGAGGCGCTCGGGATCGACCTGTACCTGGATCTGCTGGTCGCGCATGCCCCAGACGGCGACGTTCGCGACGCCGGGGACGCCCATGAGCCGCGGGCGCACCGTCCAGCGGGCGATGACCGACTTCTGGATCGGCGTGAGGGTCTTCGACGAGAGGCCGATCATCATCACGCGGCTCGACGACGACAGCGGCTGGAGCATCGTCGGCGGCTTGGAGACGTTCGGGAAGGCGGCGCCGCCGAGCTGCGTGAGCCGCTCCTGCACGAGCTGGCGACCCTTGTAGACGTCGTAGCCCGGATGGAACACCAGGACGATCGACGACAGGCCGGGCAGCGACGAGGAGCGGATGACGTCGACGCCTTCGACGCCGTTGAGGAGATCGGCTTCCAGGGGGACCGTCAGCAGCTGCTCGACCTCGGACGCCGAGAGGCCGAGTGACTCCGTCTGGATCTCGACGTAGGGCGGCGTGAATTCCGGATACACGTCGACCGGCGCGTCGCGCAGCGTCACGACGCCGATGATGAGGATCGCGGCGGCGATCCCGACGACGAGACCGCGAAACCGCAGCGCAGAACCGACGATCGCGCGGATCATCGCTCCGGACCCCCGGTCGGCGGTGTCCGGCTGTGGCGCATGCCCATGGTGACCGCCCTACCTCAACCTGCTCTCACGAACTTCTCACAGGATGTGTCAAGCAGACGCCAACTCCTGGCGCGTGTCAACCGCTGGAGGTCGGGGATTCGTACCGCCTTGTCCTTCGCTCGCAGGACATGCGGATGCGGGATCCGGGCGGGTCCGCCGGGGGCCGCTGCTAGGCTCACCGGTGACGGCACCAGCTCCTTTAACCAGGTCCAGTGAGGCCGGGAAGGACGTATCCCATGACGGATCCGAAGGTCGTCCTCGACGACCAGGACATGCGGCGAACGCTCACGCGCATCGCTCACGAGATCGTCGAGAACGGGGGAGAGCCGGAGCGTCTCGCGCTCGTCGGCATCCATCGCCGCGGTGCCGTGCTCGCCGCCCGCCTGCGCGAGCTGCTCGCCGAGCTGCACGCCATCGACGTGCCGCTCGGCGACCTCGACATCGCGTTCTACCGCGACGACGTCTCGCTGCGCGCGGGCGCGCCGGTCGTGCACGCCACCCACCTCGACTTCGACGTCGACGGCCGGACCGTCGTCATCGTCGACGACGTCCTCTTCACCGGGCGCACGGTGCGGGCGGCGATCGAGGCGCTCTTCGACTACGGCCGGCCGGCGCGCGTCCAGCTCGCCGTCCTCGCCGACCGCGGTCATCGCGAGCTGCCGCTGCGCCCGGACTACGTCGGCAAGAACCTGCCCACGGCGCGCAGCGAGCGCGTCTTCGTCCGCGTCGCCGAGATCGACGGCGAGGACAACGTCACGATCGAGTACGAGGGAGGCGCCGGTATGAGGCATCTGCTGTCGATCGAGGACCTCACCCGCGACGACATCGAGCGCATCCTCGACCGCGCCGCCGCGTTCGCCGAGGTCTCCGACCGCGACATCAAGAAGGTCCCGGCGCTGCGCGGCCGGACCGTGCTGAACCTCTTCTACGAGGCCTCCACGCGGACGCGCTCGTCCTTCGAGCTCGCCGCCAAGCGGCTGAGCGCCGACGTCGTGAACTTCGCCGCCAGCGGCTCGAGCGTCGAGAAGGGCGAGTCGCTGAAGGACACCGTCCTGACGCTCAGCGCGCACTCGCCCGACGCGATCGTCATCCGCACGCCGTACGCGGGCGCGGCCGCGCTCGTCGCCGGCTGGACGACGGCGGCGATCGTCAACGCCGGCGACGGCAAGCACGAGCACCCGACGCAGGCGCTGCTCGACGTCCACACGCTGCGCCAGAAGCTCGGCTCGCTCGAGGGGCGGAGCATCTGGATCGTCGGCGACGTCGCGCATTCGCGCGTCGCGCGCTCGAACATCCTCGCCTTCCGCAAGATGGGCGCGCACGTGACGGTCTGCGGGCCGCCGACGCTCATCCCGCGCGGGATCGAGACCCTCGGCTGCGAGGTGCGCTACGACCTCGACGACCTCCGCGACGCCGACGTCGTCTACGCCCTGCGGATGCAGCACGAGCGCATGGACGAGGCCTTCGTCCCGAGCCTGCGCGAGTACGCCGCCGTCTACCAGATCAACGGCCGCCGCCTCGGGCCGCGCCAGGTGCTCATGCATCCCGGCCCGGTGAACCGCGGCGTCGAGCTCTCGGGCGAGGTCGTCGACTCGCCGCAGGCGGTCATCACGATGCAGGTCAAGGCCGGGGTCGTCGTGCGGATGGCGGTCCTCTACGAGGTCCTCGCCGGCGCCCGCGACGAGCGCACGGCACCGCGCCCGACGCAGCCCCAGCTCGCATGACGCCGCCGAGGGCATCGACCCCGGCCGGCGCCTCCGGCCCGGCCCGCCTCGTCAGCGCGCCGTCGCGCCCGGCGGGCCTGCTCGTCCGCGGCGCGCGCGTGCTCGACCCGCGGACCGGCCTGGACGGCCTCTACGACGTGCTCGTGCGCAAGGGCGTCATCGCCGAGATCGGCGCCACCGGGACGCTCGGCGCGCCGCCCGACAGCGTCGAGGTCGTCGACGGCACCGGCCGCCACCTCTTCCCGGCGTTCGTCGACCCGCACGTCCACCTGCGCACGCCCGGCCAGGAGCACAAGGAGGATCTCGAGACCGGCACCCGCGCGGCGGCCGCCGGCGGCTACTGCGCCGTCGTCGCGATGCCGAACACGAGCCCGGTCGTCGACTCGGCGCCGATCCTCAACGCGCTGCTCGACGCCGCCGCGCGCGAGGCCCGCGTGCCGGTCGGCTTCACGGCCGCGATCACCCGCGACCTCGCCGGGCGCGAGCTCACCGACATGGCCGAGCTGCGCGCGCTCGGCGCCGCCGCCTTCACCGACGACGGCCGCCCGGTCGCCGACGCCGGCGTCTTCCGGCGCGCGCTGCAGTACCAGCGCCTCTGCGGCGGCGTGCTCGCCCTCCACGAGGAGGACCCGGCGCTGTCGGGCGCGGGCGCGATGCACGAGGGCGAGGTCAGCGCGCTGCTCGGCGTCGCCGGCATCCCGAGCGTCAGCGAGTCGACGATGATCGCCCGCGACTGCGCGCTGGCCGAGTACGAGAACGCGCGCATCCACATCCAGCACCTGTCCGCGCGCGAGTCGATCGACGTCGTCGCGGCCGCGAAGGCGCGCGGGACGCGGGTCACGTGCGAGGCCAGCCCGCACCACCTGACGATGACCGACGAGGACGTCCGCGGCCTCGACACGCGGCGCAAGATGAACCCGCCGCTGCGCGCCGAGACCGATCGCCAGGCGCTCGTCGACGGGCTGCGCTCGGGCGTCGTGGACTGCATCGCCACCGACCACGCGCCCCACGCCCGCGACGAGAAGGAGGTCCCTTCGAGCAGGCGCCGATGGGCACGACCGGCCTGGAGACGGCGTTCGCGTCGGTCTACACCGACCTCGTCGTGCCCGGGGTGCTCGACCTCGCGCTCGTCGTCGAGAAGCTGACCTCCGGCCTCGGGCTCATCGACCTGCTCGTCCCGCGGATCGCCGTCGGCGAGCCTGCCAACCTCGTCCTCGTCGACCTCGACGCGGAGTGGACGGTGGGGGAGAGCGGCTACGAGAGCCGCTCGGAGAACTGCTGCTTCGCCGGCCGGCGGCTGCGGGGCCGGGTCCTGCTGACCGTCGCGGCGGGCGCGGTCGCCTACCGCGAGCGCTCGATCATGCTGAGCGCGGCATGAAGCCCACCGCCTACGTGCTGCTCGAGGACGGCACGCGCTTCGACGGCATCGCCTGCGGGGCGCCGGACGCCGCCACCGGCGAGGTCGTCTTCACGACCGGCATGTCCGGCTACCAGGAGTCGGTCACCGATCCGAGCTTCGCCAACCAGATCATCACGTTCACGTACCCGCACATCGGCAACTACGGGGTGTCGGCGGAGGCGATGGAGTCCGACCGCATCTGGGCGCGCGCGGTGATCATGCGCGCGGCGATGAACAGCGAGGACGCCCCCGGCGCCGAGCGCGGGTGGTGCGACTGGCTGCACGACTGCGGCGTCCCGGCGATCAGCGAGGTCGACACCCGCGCGCTCGTGCGCCACATCCGCGACGCCGGCTCGATGCGCGGCGGCGTGTTCCCGGCGGCGATGTCCGAGGACGAGGCGCGCCGCATGATCGACGCCGAGCCGCCGATGGCGGGCCTCGACCTCGCGAGCGTCGTGACGCCGGCGAAGATGACCGTCCACGGCTCCGGCGGCGGCCCGCGGATCGCGGCGATCGACACCGGCATCAAGGCCTCGATCGTCCGCAACCTCGTCGAGCGCGGCGCGGTCGTCGAGCTGCACCCCTGCAGCGTCACCGCGGCCGAGCTGCTCGCCGGCGACGCCGACCTCTTCTTCCTCGCCAACGGGCCCGGCGACCCGGCCGCGCTCGGCCACATCGTCCGGACCGTCCGCGAGCTCGTCGGCAAGCGGCCGGTATGGGGCATCTGCCTCGGCCACCAGCTGCTCTGCCAGGCGGTCGGCCTGGAGACCTACAAGCTGCGCTTCGGCCACCGCGGCGCCAACCACCCGGTGAAGGACCTGCGCACGGGGAGGATCGAGATCACCTCGCAGAACCACGGCTTCGCGGTGACGCCGCCCGACGGTGCGGGCCGCCTGGACACCGTCGGCGAGGCCGTCCGCTGGGAGACGGACTTCGGCGCCGCCGAGCTCACGCACGTCAACCTCTACGACGGGACCGTCGAGGGCCTGACGCTGCTCGACGTCCCCGCCTCGACGGTCCAGTACCACCCCGAGGCCGGCCCCGGCCCGAACGACTCGCTCTACCTCTTCGATCGGTTCGTGCATGCCGCGGCGTGACGACATCCAGCGCATCCTCATCCTCGGCTCGGGCCCGATCGTCATCGGCCAGGCCGCCGAGTTCGACTACTCCGGCGTGCAGGCCTGCAAGGTCCTGCGCGAGGAGGGCTACGAGATCGTGCTCGTGAACTCCAACCCGGCGACGATCATGACCGACCCCGAGTTCGCCGACGCGACGTACGTCGAGCCGCTGCTGGCAGGACCCGTCGCGCAGGTCATCGCGCGCGAGAAGCCCGACGCGCTGCTGGCGACGCTCGGCGGCCAGACGGCGCTGAACCTCGCCAAGGAGCTCTACGAGAACGGGACGCTCGCCGAGCACGGCGTCGAGCTCATCGGCGCGACGTACGAGGCGATCTGCCGCGCCGAGGACCGCGACGAGTTCCGCACGACGATGGAGCAGGCGGGGCTGCGGATGCCGCGCAGCGCGATCGCGACGACGGCCGCCGAGGCCGAGGACGCGCTCATCGACATCGGCCTGCCGATCATCATCCGGCCCGCGTACACGCTCGGCGGCCGCGGCGGCGGCATCGCGCGCTCGCCCGAGGAGTTCCGCGAGATCGTCCGCGGCGGCCTCGACGCCTCGCCGATCGGCCAGATCCTGCTCGACGAGTCGGTGCTCGGCTGGGGCGAGTTCGAGCTCGAGGTCATGCGCGACCGCAACGACAACTGCGTCATCGTCTGCTCGATCGAGAACGTCGACCCGATGGGCGTCCACACCGGCGACAGCGTCACGGTCGCGCCGCAGCAGACGCTGCCCGACCGGCTCTATCAACGTCTTCGTGACCAGGCGTTCACGGTTATACGTGCGGTCGGGGTCGAGACCGGCGGCTCGAACGTCCAGTTCGCGGTCAATCCCGAGACCGAGGAGATCATGGTCATCGAGATGAACCCGCGGGTCTCGCGGTCCTCGGCGCTGGCCTCGAAGGCGACGGGCTTTCCGATCGCGAAGATCGCCGCGCGCCTGGCGGTCGGCTACGCGCTGGAGGAGATCGACAACGACATCACGCGGCTGACGCCCGCGTCCTTCGAGCCGGCGATCGACTACGTCGTCGTGAAGTGGCCGCGCTTCGCGTTCGAGAAGTTCTCGGGCGTCGATCAGCGGTTGAGCACCCACATGAAGTCCGTCGGCGAGGCGATGGCGATCGGGCGCACGTTCCAGCAGGCGTTCGCGAAGGCGATGCGCAGCCGCGAGCTCGACGCGGTCCCCGACGTCGACGCCCCGCTGGAGGAGCTCCTGGAGCGCCTCGAGATGCCCGGGCCCGACCGCTACGACGTCCTGCACGCGGCGTTCGCGGCCGGCGCCGATCCCGACGACGTCAACCGCCGCACGAGCATCGACATGTGGTTCCTGCGCGAGCTGCAGGAGCTCGCGCTGGACCCCGAGGCGCCGTTCTCAGGGAACGCGCAGCTACCGCGCGGTCGACACCTGCGCGGCCGAGTTCGCCGCCGAGACGCCGTACTTCTACTCCGGGCTGGGAGCGCGGCGAGCGCGCGCCACGAGGTGCAGCGCGGCGACAAGCCGAGCGTCGTGATCCTCGGCGCCGGGCCCAACCGCATCGGCCAGGGGATCGAGTTCGACTACTGCTGCGTCCACGCGGCGATGACCGTCCGCGCGAGCGGGCGCGACGCCGTGATGGTCAACTGCAACCCCGAGACCGTCTCGACGGACTACGACACCTCCGACCGCCTGTACTTCGAGCCGCTGACGCTCGAGGACGTGCTCGGCGTCGTCGAGGTCGAGCAGCCCGAGGGCGTCATCGTCCAGTTCGGCGGCCAGACGCCGCTGAAGCTCGCCGCCGGGCTGCAGGAGGCGGGCGTGCCGATCCTCGGCACGAGCGTCGACGCGATCGACCTCGCCGAGGATCGCGGCCGCTTCGGCGCGCTGCTCGCGCGCCTCGGCTACGAGGCGCCGCCGTACGCGACCGCGCACGGCGTCGAGGAGGCGCTGGCCGCCAGCGAGGCGCGTCGGCTTCCCGCTGCTCGTGCGCCCGAGCTACGTCCTCGGCGGCCGCGCGATGGAGATCGTCTACTCGCGCGACGACCTCGCCGACTACCTGCGGCGCACGGGGAACGGATCCCAGCCCGCCCAGCGCGAGATCTTCCTCGACCGCTTCCTCGAGAACGCGATCGAGGTCGACGTCGACGCGCTCTGCGACGGCGAGAGCGTCTGGATCGGCGGCATCATGCAGCACGTCGAAGAGGCCGGCATCCACTCCGGCGACAGCGCCTGCGTCCTGCCGCCGCACTCGCTCGGGCCGGAGATGCTCGACGAGATCCGCGAGCAGACGCGCGGGATCGCGATCGGCCTGCACACCGTCGGGCTCATCAACGTCCAGTACGCCGTGACGCTCGACGGCCGCCTCTTCGTCATCGAGGCCAACCCGCGCGCCTCGCGGACGGTGCCGTTCGTCTCCAAGGCGATCGGCGTCCCGCTCGCGAAGATGGCCTGCCGGCTCATGCTCGGCGAGCGCATCGAGGACCTGGGCCTGCCGCCGGAGGCGATGCCGACCGACCACGTCTCCGTCAAGGAGGCCGTCCTGCCGTTCGATCGCTTCACCGGCACCGACGCGCTGCTGAGCCCGGAGATGCGCTCGACGGGCGAGGTCATGGGCGTCGCGCGCGACTTCCCGACGGCGTTCGCGAAGGCGCAGGCGGCGGCCGGCGCGCTGCTGCCGCGCGACGGGACGGTCTTCATCACGGTCACCGACGGCGACAAGCCGGGGGCCTACGCGATCGCGTCGCGCCTGGAGGACCTCGGCTTCCGGATCGTCGCGACCGCCGGCACGGCCGCCGCGATCCGGGGGATGGGCGCCCGCGTCGACGAGGTCCTCAAGAAGGTCGGCGAGGGCTCGCCGAACGTCGTCGACCTCATCGAGGCCGGCGAGATCGGCCTCGTCATCAACACGCCGACCGGCTCCGGCGCGCGCGCCGACGGCTGGGAGATCCGCCGCGCGGCGGTCGCCCGCGGCATCCCGTGCATCACGACGCTGTCCGGCGGCCACGCCGCCGCGCGCGCGATCGCCGCCGCCCGCGACGGCGACCCGAAGGTCCTCTCGCTCCAGGAGCTCCATCGCGATCCGACGAGGGTCGTGTGAGGGTCCAGGCACCGTTCGGCCGGCGCCGGGTGGCGATCACCGGGGCGCGGGACGCCGGCGCCTATCGCGTGCTCGACGCCGCCGACCCCGCCGGGCCGCAGCCCTGGCCCGGCCAGTTCTACATGCTCGCCGCCGCGCGAGTGCTGGGGGTCGGGGAGGATGACGGGCGGCCGTTCCTGCCGCGGGCCTTCTCGTTCCTCGAGGCCGCGCGACGGGACGCTGAGCTTCATGTTCGAGGACGTCGGCCCGGCCACCGCGCGCCTCTGCGAGCTGGAGCCCGGCGACGAGCTGTGGCTCATCGGCCCGCTCGGGATCGGCTTCACGCGCGCCCGCAGGACGGCCGCGCGCGCGCTGCTCGCGGGCGGCGGCATCGGCATCCCGCCGCTCGCCGCCTGGGCGCGCGTGCTCGCCGCCGACGGGATCGCGGCGCAGGCGCTGCTCGGCTTCCGCGACGCGCACCACGCCGCCGGGGCCGAGCTGCTCGACGCCGCGCCCGTGACCGTCGCGACCGACGACGGCTCGGTCGGCCATCACGGCCTCGTCACCGACCTGCTCGGCGCGGCGCTCGACGAGGACGCCGAGGCGACCGTCTACGCCTGCGGCCCGCCGGCGATGCTCGAGGCCGTCCGGGCGCTCTGCGCGGCGCGCGGCGTGCCCGCCCAGCTCGCGCTCGAGGCCGGCATGGCCTGCGGCTTCGGCGCCTGCTACGGCTGCGTCGTCCCGGTTCGCGAGGGCGGCTACCTGCGCCTCTGCGTCGACGGCCCGGTCCTCGACGCCGAGCGCATCGAGGCCGTCCCGGCGCACGCATGACCGCGATCGACTTCTGCGGCCTGCGCCTCGCGCACCCGATCGTCAACGGCTCGGGGACCTTCGACGCGATCGCCGCGCGCCGCGCGTTCGGCGACGCGCTGCTGGACGCGTTCCCGTTCAGCGCGTTCGTCTCCAAGACGATCACGCTGGCGCCGCGCGCGGGCAACCCGCCACCGCGCCTGTGGGAGGCCGCGGCGGGAATGATCAACTCGATCGGCCTGCCCAACCGCGGCCTCGCCGGCTACCTCGAGCACGACCTGCCCGAGCTCGCGGCGCTCCCGGTGCCGCTCGTGACGAACGTCATGGGCTCGACCGAGGCCGAGGTCGCCGAGCTCGTCGAGGCGGTCGGCGAGCGGGCGGAGGTCGCGGCGATCGAGCTCAACGTCTCGTGCCCGAACGTCAGGACCGGCCTCGACATCGGCGCCGACCCGGCGTCGCTGGCGTCGCTCGTGCGGGCCGTCCGGCCGCTGACCGACAAGCCGCTGATCGTGAAGCTCACCCCGAACACCGCCGACGTGGCGGCGGTCGCGGTCGCGGCCGAGCACGAGGGCGCCGACGCCGTGTCGCTCGTCAACACGCTGCGCGCGATGGCGCTGTCGCCGCGCTCGCGACAGCCCTGGCTCGGCGGCGGGACGGGCGGACTGTCGGGCCCGGCGATCCGCGTCATCGCGCTCGCCCAGGTCGCCGCGACGGCGAGAAAAGTATCGGTTCCGATCGTGGGAATGGGCGGCGTGACGACCGGGATCCACGCGCTGGACCTGCTCGAAGCCGGTGCGACCCTCGTCGCCGTCGGCACCGAGAGTTTCCGCGACCCTGCTGCCGGATCTCGCATAGCTTCGGAGCTGAAATCCCTGCAAATTGGGAAAACACCTTCGACCAGTGTGAATGCCTCTAAACCTCAGGTCGAGGTCGATCCAAATTCGGCTTTTTAGCCCAGATTGGGCTTGCGGGCCAGAAGTGAAGATGTAGTATCGGCGCCGTCAGATGCCGCCGGCCTCCCACACTGCAACGAAGCATTCGGCGGCGCCCGAGCGTTCGTTGACCCAGCGTCTGGATGCCCTCGAGCGGGCCAACATCGTCCGCACCCGGCGTGCTCAGCTCAAGCGCGACCTCAAGAGCGGGCGCAGCTCGATCCACACGCTGCTCGTCGATCCGCCGGACTACATCGAGACCGCGAAGGTCTTCGACATGCTCCTCGCGGTGCCGAAGTACGGCCGCGTGAAGGTCAACAAGGTCCTCACGCAGTGCCGCATCTCGCCGAGCAAGACGATCGGCGGGCTGTCCGAGCGCCAGCGCGACGAGCTCGTCAAGCTCCTGCGCCGCTAGCCGCGCCGGGTGGCGCGCGCGGTCGTCATCACCGGCCCGTCGGGCGTCGGCAAGGGCACGCTCATCCGCTCGCTGCGCGAGCGCATGCCCGAGCTGCAGCTCTCGGTCTCGGCCACGACGCGGCATCCGCGCGCGGGGGAGACGCAGGGCGTCGACTACCACTTCCTGTCGCCCGAGCAGTTCGCCGAGCACGTCGCCGCGGGCGACTTCGTCGAGCACGCCGACTACGCCGGCGCGAGCTACGGGACCCTGCGCTCGGAGCTCGAGACGCGCTCGGCGGGCGGCGATCCGGTCCTGCTCGAGATCGAGCTGCAGGGCGCGCGCCAGGTGCGCGAGTCGATGCCCGAGGCCGTCCAGGTCTTCATCGCGCCGCCCTCGCTCGACGCGCTGCGCGCCCGGCTCGTCGGCCGCGGGACCGACGAGCAGGCACAGATCGAGGCGCGCCTGCGCACCGCCGAGCGCGAGGTCGCCGCGAAGGACGAGTTCGCCCACGTCGTCGTCAACGACCGCCTCGAGGACGCGGTCGCCGAGCTGGCGGCGATCGTCCGCGACGCGACCGCCGCGTGAGCGGTCGACCGTGCGGTCGCGCGCTCGAGAGCCGACGCGCGCTTCTGACGTGCGCGAAACGCAACCTGCGGGTCGCCGGCCTACCGACCGCTACCCTGTAGGCATGATCTCTCCTCGCATCGACCGCCTCCTCGAGAACGTCGACTCCAACTACGCATCCGTTCTCGTCGCGGCCAAGCGGGCCCGCCAGATCAACTCCTACTACCACAACCTCGGCGAGGGGACGTTCGACGAGTTCCCGCCCCCGATGGTCGACACCGGCTCGAAGAACTACCTCACGATCGCGCTCGAGGAAGTCGCCGCCGGCAAGATCAAGTACCAGTACCGCTAGGCCGAACCTCTCGCCGCCATGGCCCGGATCCTGCTCGGCGTCAGTGGTGGGATCGCCGCCTACAAGGCGCTCGAGCTCGTGCGCCTGGCGACCGGCGCCGGCCATGCCGTGCGGGTGATCCAGACGCCCGCCAGCCAGCGCTTCGTCGGCGCCGCGTCGTTCGCGGCGCTCACGGGCGCGCCCGTCCTCACCGGCGAGTTCGAGCGCGACCCCGCGCGCGGCGCCTTCCCCGACCAGGCGCCGCCCGACCACGACCCGCTGAGCCACCTCGAGCTCGTCCGCAACGCCGACGTCCTCGTCGTCGCGCCCGCGTCCGCGAACACGATCGCCAAGCTCGCGGCCGGCCTCGCCGACAACCTGCTCACGAGCGCCGCCCTCGCCGCGACCTGCCCGCTCGTCGTCGCGCCCGCGATGAACCACAACATGTGGGAGCACCCGGCGACCCGCGCGAACATCGCGACGCTGCGCTCCCGCGGCGCGACCGTGCTCGAGCCGGAGGCCGGCCGGCTGGCCTCCAAGGGCGAGTGGGGAGCCGGGCGCCTGCCGGCGCCGGACAGCCTGCTCGCCGCGATCGAGGCCGTCCTGGCCCCGCCGTCGCCCGGCGACCCGCACCTCGTCGGCGTGCGCGTCCTCGTCACGGCGGGCGGCACGCGCGAGCCGCTGGACGCCGTGCGCTATCTCGGCAACCGCTCGTCCGGGCGGATGGGCTTCGCGCTCGCCGCCGAGGCCGCGGCGCTCGGCGCCGACGTCACGGTCGTCGCCGCCAACGTCGGCCTCCCCAGAGATCCCCGTGTGCGCTACGTCGACGTCGAGACCGCCCAGGAGCTCGAGGACGCCTGCACGACGGCCTTCCCCGCGACCGACGTCCTGCTCATGGCCGCGGCGGTCGTCGACTTCCGGCCCGCCGCCCCGTTCGCGGGCAAGCTCAAGAAGGGCGACGAGGTGCACCTGCGCGTCGACCTCGAGCGCACCCCCGACATCCTGGCGGGCCTCGCGCGCTCGCGCCGGCCGGGCCAGACGATCGTCGGGTTCGCCGCCGAGCACGGCGACGGCGCCGTCGAGCACGGGCACGACAAGCTCGACCGCAAGGGCCTGGACGCCGTCGTCGTCAACGACATCTCGCGCAGCGACATCGGCTTCGACGCCGCCGACAACGAGGTGACGATCGTCACCGCCGGCGGCGACGCGCACGTCGCGCTCGCCTCCAAGCAGGCGGTCGCACGAGCGGTGCTGGGCGTCGTCATGCGCCTGCGCGGCGCCGCGGCCCCGGAGGCCACGAAGGGCCCGGCCGACTGATGGACCATGCCGGCACCGAGCGCCGCCTCCAGGCCGCCGAGATCGAGGCCGCGGTCGGCCTCGCGCAGCGCGTGGCCGCGAACGTCGCGCAGGCCGTCGAGGTGCGCCGCGAGGTCACCCAGCACCTCATCACCGCCGTCCTCGCCGGCGGCCACGTCCTCATCGAGGACCTGCCGGGCGTCGGCAAGACGACGCTCGCCCGCTCGCTCGCGCGCTCGCTGAACCTCGAGTTCGCCCGCATCCAGTGCACCGCCGACCTCCTGCCCGCCGACGTCGTCGGGACGAACGTCTTCAACCAGCGCGAGAGCCGCTTCGAGTTCCGCCCCGGCCCGATCTTCGCGAACGTCGTCCTCGTCGACGAGATCAATCGCGCGTCGCCGAAGACCCAGTCGGGCCTCCTGGAATGCATGCAGGAGCGCCGCGTGACCGTCGACGTCCACACGCACGAGCTCGCGCGGCCGTTCCTCGTGCTCGCGACGCAGAACCCGATCGAGTACGAGGGGACCTATCCGCTGCCCGAGGCGCAGGTCGACCGCTTCATGGTCCGCCTGTCGCTCGGCTACCCCGACGCCGCCGGCGAGGCAGCGATGCTCGGCGTCCACGAGGGCGGTGACCGCGTCGCCGAGCTCGGCCCCGTGGCCGATGCCGCGGAGCTGCTGACCGCGCAGGACGCCGCGGCGCGGGTGCACGCCGCCGAGCCGCTGCGCCGCTACATCGTCGCGCTGCTCGGCCACACCCGCGCGGACCCGCGCGTCGAGCTCGGCGCCAGCCCGCGCGCGGGGCTGCTGCTCCTGCGCGCCGCGAAGGCGCGCGCGCTGCTCGACGGCCGCGACCACGCGCTGCCCGACGACGTGCAGGGGATGGTCGGGCCGGTGCTCGCCCACCGCATCGTGCTCGCCCCGGACGCGTTCGACGCCTCGGGCGAGCAGATCGTGGCCGCCGCGGTGGCCGCCACGCCCGCGCTCTAGGGGACCGCGAGTGCGACCGGCGATCGCCACCGCCCTGCTGGCACTGGCGTTCGCGCTGTCAGCCGCGCTCTTCGACGCCGAGCAGCTCTGGGTGCCGGCCGTCGCCCTCGGCCTGCTCGCCGCCGGCACGAGCACGTGGATCACCTTCGCCGCCCGCGGCGTCGAGGTCCAGCGCACGCTCGGCGCGCGGCGCGTCGTCGAGGACGAGCCGGTCTGCATCCTGCTCGAGGTGCGCGCGGGCAGGCTGCCGCTGCCGCCGGCCCAGCTCGTCGACGCCCTGCTGCCGGATCCCGCGCCGCTGCGGGCCGGCAGCCGCGGCGGCCGCGTGCGGATCGAGGCGCGCTTCGCCCGCCGCGGGCGCCGGCGCCTCGCGCTGCCGCGCGTCGTCGTCGCCGACCCGCTCGGGCTCGCCACGCGGGAGGCGTGCGCCACGCCGACCGCGGGCGAGGACGAGATCCTCGTGCTGCCGCGGATCGAGCCGATCGTCCCCGCGACCCGCGGCGGCGAGGCGGCCCGGATCGCGCGCCGCGGGCGCCCGGCCGTCGGCGCGGAGGTCGAGATGGACGGCATCCGCCCGCTGCGCGACGGCACGCCCGCGTCGCGGATCTTCTGGCCGGCGGTCGCGCGCGGCGCCGACCCGCAGGAGCGCTTCCTCACCGCCGGCGGCGAGAGCAACCCGCTCGTCGTCCTCGACCCGCGCGGCGCCGCGAGCGAGGACGACCTCGACGCCGCCGTCCGCGCCGCCGCCTCGCTCGCCCGCGCGCTGGGGACCTCGGGCGGCTGCGGCCTGCTGCTGCCCGGCGACCGGCGCCCGACGGAGCTCGGGGAGACGCTCGCCGGCTGGGCGCACCTGCACGCGCGGCTGGCGATCGTCGGGCCCACGACGCCGCCGTCGCTCGCGCCGGTGGCCCAGCGCCGCGGCGCGATCATCTACGTCAGCGCGCAGCTGCGCGCGCGACCGCCCGCGGTGCTCGGGACCGGGCACGGCGCGCCGCGGGTGCTCGTCGTGCCCGGCAAGCTCGCCGGCCGGCATGCGGCGTTCGCGGTCGCCGGCTGCAGCGCCTACGTCTTCGGCGGGCGCGGGGACGGCACGATGGCCCCGCCGGCCCGCGCGCTCGGGAGCCGCGGATGAACGCGCCGCGCTCGATCCCGGCGCTCACCGCGCTCGCGCCGCCGCACGCCTCGCACGCGCGCTCGACCGCGCCGTTGCTGCCGGCCGGCGTCGCGCGGCTCATCGGCTTCGCCTGCCTCGCGGGCTTCGGCGCACGGCAGTGGGGGCAGATCGTGACGCCGACGGCCGCGGCGGCGATGTGGGGCGCGGTCGCCGCGTCGCTCGCGGCGGGCGCGGCGCTCGTGCTCCTCGCGCGCGCGAGGCGCGCCGCGCGTGCGCGCTGGGCCGCCGGCGTCGCGGCGGCGCTGCTGCTGCTGCTCGTCGCGCTCGTCGGCGCCGAGGTGCCGGGCGCGCTGCTGGCGCCGCGCGGCTGGGACGACCTCGTCGCCGGGATCGGCCAGGGCCTCGGCGCCGTGCCGAGCGTCAGCGTCCCCTACGGCGGCGTCGAGGAGTGGACGCGGACCGTCCTGATCCTCGGCGGCGGCGCGCTCGTCGGGCTCTCCGCGCTGCTGGCCTTCGCGCCCCGCCGCGACGGGCGCTTCGGCTTCCCGGTCGCGGCAGCGGTCGTGCTCGGCACGCTCTACGCGGTGCCGGTCGTCCAGCGCACGGGCGACCAGCCGTTCCTCGCGGGGACGGCCTTCGCGCTGCTGCTCGGGCTCTTCCTCTGGCTCGAGCGCGTCGAGCGCCGCAACGCCGGCCTCGCCGCAGCGCTGCTCGCGGTGGCCGCGGTCCTGGCACTGGCGGCGGCGCCGCGCCTGGACGCGAGCACCGCGTTGCTGGACTACGAGGAGCTCGCCCAGTCGCTGAGCTCGACGGTCACGACGCAGTACAACTGGGATCACACGTACGGCAAGCTCGACTGGCCGCGCGACGGGCGCGAGGTGCTGCGCGTGCGCTCACCGGTGCGGATGTACTGGAAGGCGACGAACCTCACCTCCTTCGACGGCCGGCGCTGGATCCAGGACGCGCGGCAGGTCGGCCTGCCCGTCGAGGCCGCGAGCGCGAACCCCGACTGGCTGGAGACGATCCGCGTGACCGTCCGCGCGCTGAGCTCGACGCAGTTCGTCGCGGCGGGGGAGACGATCGACGTCTCCGGCTCGCCGCGGGCGTCGGTGCGCGCGATGCCCGGGGTGCTCGAGACGGCGGGGCGCCCGCTGCGCCGCGGGCACGCCTACGAGGCGCGGATCTACCAGCCGCGCCCGGGCGCCGCCCGGCTGCGAGCGGCGGGCACCGACTACCCGCCCTGGCTGCGCGAGGACTACGCGTTCATGCGGCTGCCCGCCGACCGGGCGGCCCTGGCGCGGTCGGTCGTGCTGCCGTTCTGGGGCGCGCCGGACGCGGAGCGGACGATCGCGGCCGATGCGTTCGCGGCCTCGCCGTACGCGCAGGTCTACGCGCTCGCGCAGCGGCTGCGCGCGGGATCCGCGACGCCGTACGCCTTCATGCGCGCCGTCGAGCGCTACCTCGTCGACGGCTTCTCGTACTCGGAGGCCCCGCCGCCGAGCCGGCTCCCGCTCGCGGACTTCCTCCTGCGCGACCGCGTCGGCTACTGCCAGCAGTTCTCCGGCGCGATGGCGCTGCTGCTGCGCATGGGGGGCGTGCCGGCGCGGGTCTCGGCCGGCTTCGCGCCCGGCATCTTCGACGCCGAGCGCAAGGAGTACGTCGTGCGCGACGTCGACGCGCACTCGTGGGTCGAGGTCTTCTTCCCGGGCGCCGGCTGGGTCACCCGCGACCCGACGCCGGCGTCGTCTCCGGCGCGCTCGCAGACCGCCGACCTCGCGCCGACGACGCAGGGCGCGGCGGTCGACCTCGGCGGCGCGAGCGAGCGCGCGCTCGGCGGCAACACCGACCGCGCCCTGGCCGCGACGCAGGCGACGGGCGGCGCCGAGGAGGACTCCTCGAGCAGCATCTGGCTCGTCGTCGGGATCGTCGTCGCACTGGTCGTCCTGCTCGCGGTCGTCCGCCGGCGCCTGCGCCGGCGCAGGACCGCCGGCACCGAGGACGAGCTCGCCGAGCTGCGCCGGGCCCTGCGGCGCAGCGGCCGCGACCCGCAGCCCGACCTCACGCTCGAGGCGCTCGCCCGGCGGCTGGGCGGCACGCCCGCCGAGGGCTATGTCCGCGCGCTCGTCCGCGCCCGCTACGGCTACGGCTCGGAGACCCCGACGCGCGAGCAGCGCAGCGCCCTGCGCCGCGAGCTCGCCTCCGGCCTGGGCCTGCGCGGCCGGCTGCGGGCGTGGTGGGCGCTGCCGCCGCGCGCCCCGGTCCTGCGACGCGGATAGCGGACGGGTCCACGAGTACGACGGCTCGCGGTTCTATCCTCAGAGGATGGCCCCGGACGACGTCTACGAGCTCTTTCAGAACGGCACCCAGCTGCTGACGGCGCGTGACTTCCACGCGGCCGCGGTGCCGCTCGCGCGCTGCCGCGACCTCGAGCCCGACAAGACGTCGGTGCGCGAAGCGCTCGGCCGGGCGTTCTTCGGCTCACAGCGCTACGCCGAGGCCGCCGCGGAGTTCGAGGCCGTCGTCGACCGGGCGCCGACGAACGACTACGCGCTCTTCTGCCTGGGGCGCTCGCTGCAGCAGCTCGGACGCCATCGCGAGGCCCGCAAGCCGCTCGCCCTGGCCTGCTGCCTGCGGCCCGAGCGCAGCGACTACCGGCACTACCGGGATCGCTCGCGGGGGCGCGCGGCCTAGCGGCGTACGGTCGGGGGTCCGTCGGCACGCTGCTATCCTCGCGATACAGCTTTCGCACCGGCTCCGGGCCGGTGGCAGGACCGGAAGTGGGCGCTCGCCCGCTTTTTTTGTTGTCAAGAGGAGATTGCCGTGAGCACCATCCAGACCGATATCGAGACTCGGCTCGCCGTCAGCGAGCCCGAGGTCGAGGTGCTGCTCGCGGAGGTTCTCGGGGGCTCGACCCTGCGCCTCTTCATCGATCATCCCGAGGGCGTCACGCTCGGACTCTGCGAGCGCGTCACGCATGCGCTCGCGGATCTCCGCGAGCGCTACGCCCTCGAGGTGTCCTCGCCGGGCACCGAGCGTCCGCTGACGAAGCCGCAGCATTTCCGCCGCTACCTCGGCCGCCGCGCGCGGGTTCGCACCCGCGATGCGGTCGACGGTCACCGCTCTTTCACCGGCGAGCTCGTCGGCGCATCGGAGGACGAGGTGACGATCGCGGTGGAGACCGGGGTCGTCGCCATCCCGTACGCCGAGATCCAGCGTTCCCACCTCATTGAGGAGTAGTCACCGATATGTCCCGTGAGATCCTGGATGCGATGACGGTGCTCGGCCGCGAGAAGGGCATCGCGCCCGAGAAGCTGCGGCTCGCCCTCGAGGACGCGCTGCTGTCGGCCTACAAGAAGCAGCCCGACAGCGCGAAGTACGCGCGCGTCGAGCTCGACCCCGAGACCGCCGACTTCCGCGTCATCGAGCTCATCATCCCCGAGCGCCTGGAGGCGCACCTCATCGTCGAGACGATCGACGAGGGGACCGTCTACGACCCCGAGACGGGGGACATGGTCGAGCCGACCGATCCGGAGATCGATCCCGGCGAAGTTCGAGGAGTACAAGGACCAGATCGACGAGCGCGACGTCACGCCCGGCGACTTCGGGCGGATCGCCGCCCAGACGGCCAAGCAGGTCATCCTCCAGCGCATCCGCGAGGCCGAGCGCGACATGATGTTCGAGGAGTACCGCGACCGCGTCGGCGAGCTCATCACCGGCATCGTCCAGCAGTCCGACAGCCGCTACACGCTCGTCCAGCTGCGCGAGCGCGTCGAGGCGCTGCTGCCCAAGAGCGAGCAGGTCGACGGCGAGCGCTACGACCACTCGCAGCGCATCAAGGCCGTCATCAAGGAGGTCTCGCCCTCGACGAAGGGGCCGTCGATCATCGTCTCGCGGCGCGACCCCGAGCTCATCAAGAAGCTCTTCGAGCTCGAGGTGCCGGAGATCGCCGACGGCCTCGTCGAGATCGCCAACGTCGCCCGCGAGCCGGGCTACCGCTCGAAGATCGCGGTCGTCTCGCACGCCGACGGCGTCGATCCGGTCGGCGCCTGCGTCGGCCCGCGCGGATCGCGCGTGCGGATGGTCGTCTCCGAGCTGCGCGGCGAGAAGATCGACATCATCCCCTACAACGACGAGCCCGCCCGCTTCGTCGCCAAGGCTCTGTCTCCCGCGCGCGTACGCGAGGTGCTCGTCGACGACGACGGCAAGCAGGCGACGGTCATCGTGCCCGACGACCAGCTCTCGCTGGCGATCGGCCGCGAGGGCCAGAACGCCCGTCTCGCCGCCCGCCTCACCGGCTGGCGGATCGACATCAAGTCCGAGACCGAGTTCGCCGCCGAGGAGCAGGAGTCCGGCTACGAGGAGGAGGAGACGCAGGGCCGCTGCGCCGCCGTCATGTCGACCGGCCGCCGCTGCCCGAACGCCGCCCTGCCGGGCTCGCGCTACTGCGGCCTGGACTCCCACCAGGCGCTCGCCAACCAGCCGACCGACCAGATCGGCGGCGGCGCCGTCGACCCCGATCATCCGGACGCCGTGCCGTCCCCGGTCGAGGTTCCGGTCGAGGACGCGCTGCCCGTCGAGGAGACGTCATAGCCCTGCCCCGCCGGCGTTGCGTCGGCTGCGGCGCGCACGCACCGAAGCCCGAGCTGCAGCGGCTCGTCCTCCAGGACGGCCGCGTCCGATCCGATCCCGCCCAGCGCCTGCCCGGCCGCGGCGCCTACGTCTGTGGCCGCCCGTGCGCCGAGCGCGCGCTGCAGCGCGGGGCCTTCGCCCGCGCCTTCCGCGCGGCCGTGCTGACCGATCCCGACCTTCTACACTCACTCTGATGGCAAAAGTCCGCGTTCACGAGCTCGCCAAGGCCCACGACATGTCCTCCCAGGACGTGCTCGACAAGCTGCGCGCAGCCGGCATCAAGGTCAAGGCGCCGGCGTCGGCCGTCGACGAGGACGCGGCGAAGGCCGCGATCGAGGGCCGGCCGCTGCCGTCCAACGGCAAGGCGACCGCGCAGCCCCAGAAGGCGCCCGAGCCGGCCCCGCCGGCGATGACCGTCCGCCGCGCGCCGCCGCCGCCGCCCGCCGCCTCCGACCGCGCCGCGATCGCCAAGCGCAGCAGCGCGCCGCCCGCCAAGCCGGCTCCCGCTCCCGCTCCGCCCGCTCCCGCCGCCTCCGCGGCGCCCGCCCAGCCCGCCGCGCCCGCCCAGCCCGACGCGGCCGCGCCGGCCGCCGACGGCGAGCCCGCCAAGCACCGCCCGACGCGCTCGTCGCTGTCCGGCGAGCGCGCGCCCGGCACCGCCGGCCCCGGCGGACGGCGCCGCGTCGTCATCGACTCCCAGGCCTCCCGCCGCACGCCCGGCCAGCAGCAGCAGCCGCCGCGCCGCCAGCGCCGTGGCCGCCGCCGTCGCGGCACCTACGACGACACCGTCGCGCCGCTCAACGAGGCCGCGATCTCCCACACCGACCTCGTCCGGATCAACTCCGGCTCGACGGTCAAGGACATCGCCGAGTCGATGGGCGTGCCGGTCCCGGAGATCATCAAGAAGCTCATGATGCTCGGCGAGATGGCGACGCTGACGCAGACGCTGTCCGACGACGCCGTCGGCGTCCTGGCCGAGGAGTTCGGCAAGGACGTCGAGATCGTCCACGCCGCCGACGAGATCGCTTCCGAGCCCGTCTTCGAGGACGCCGACGAGGATCTCGTCGACCGCCCGCCCGTCATCACGATCATGGGCCACGTCGACCACGGCAAGACCTCGCTGCTCGACGCGATCCGCTCGACCGAGGTCGTCGCGGGCGAGGCCGGCGGCATCACGCAGCACATCGGCGCCTACCAGGTCCATCACAACGAGAAGCTCGTGACGTTCCTCGACACGCCGGGCCACGAGGCCTTCACCGCGATGCGCGCCCGCGGCGCCCGCGTGACCGACATCGCGGTCATCGTCGTGGCCGCCGACGACGGCGTGAAGCCGCAGACCGACGAGGCGATCGACCACGCGAAGGCCGCCGACGTCCCGATCGTCGTCGCGGTCAACAAGATCGACAAGGAGGGCGCGGACCCGACCCGCGTCCGCACCGAGATGACGACGCGCGGCCTGCAGCCCGTCGAATGGGGCGGCGAGACGGAGTTCGTCGACGTCTCCGCGAAGTCGAAGGTCGGCCTCGAGGACCTGCTCGACACGTTGCAGGTCGTCGCCGAGGTCGAGGAGCTCAAGGCCAACCCGAGCGCGCCGGCCTCCGGCGTCGTCGTCGAGTCCAAGCTCGACCCGGGCCGTGGCCCCGTCGTGACCGTCCTCATCCAGCGCGGCACGCTGCGCGTCGGCGACGCCCTCGTCGCGGGCGCCAACTGGGGCCGCGTCCGCGCGCTGAACGACTTCACCGGCCTGCGCGTCAAGGAGGCGCTTCCGGGCGACCCGATCGAGGTGCTCGGCTTCGACGGCGTTCCCGAGGCCGGCGAGTACGTCCGCGCCGTCGAGAACGACCGCCGCGCCCGCCAGATCGCGCACGAGCGCGAGCAGCGCCTCAAGCAGGAGCAGCACGCCCGCCGCTCCGGCCGCAAGCGCTCGCTGGAGGACGTCTTCAAGGAGATCCAGGCCGGTGAGCTCAAGGAGCTCAACCTCCTCGTCAAGGCCGACGTCGCCGGCTCCGCCGAGGCGCTGCAGGACGAGATCGCCAAGCTCCCGCAGGACGAGGTCGCGGTGAACATCATCCGCAGCGGCGTCGGCGGCATCAACGAGTCCGACGTCATGCTCGCCGCCGCGTCCGACGCGATCATCATCGGCTTCAACGTCCGGCCCGTCGGCGATGCCCGCGCGGCAGCCGAGCGCGAGGGCGTCGAGGTCCGCAACTACTCGGTGATCTACAAGGTGCTCGACGAGCTGCGCGCCGCGATGGAGGGCATGCTCGAGCCCGACGAGGTCGAGGACTCGCTCGGCCACGTCGAGGTCCGCCAGATCTTCCGCGCGTCGAAGATCGGCGTCATCGCCGGCTCCTACGTCACCGACGGCAAGATCACGCGCGGCGCCCGCACGCGGATCGTCCGCGACGGCACGATCGTCTACGACGGCGAGATCGCCTCGCTGCGGCGCGTCAGCGAGGACGTCCGCGAGGTCGCCGCCGGCTTCGAGTGCGGCATCGTCCTGCGCAACTTCCAGGACGTCAAGGAGGGCGACGTCCTGGAGGTCTACGAGACGCGCAAGGTCGACCGCGCGCTGGCGTAGAGGACCACGATGGCGGAGGTCGACGCGTACGTCGCACTGCTGCTCGTCCACCTGCACTTCCCGGAGGCGGGTTCGTTGAAGGCCAAGCGCAAGGATCTGATGTCGGTGAAGGCCCAGCTGCGCGGGCGCATGGGCGTCGCCGTCAGCGAGGTCGGCCATCAGGATCTGTGGCAGCGCGCGACGCTCGCGGCCGCGCTGACGGGCGGTTCGATCGGCGTCCTCGAGCAGGCGACCGACCGCGTCGAGGAGTTCCTGCTCGCGCGGTTTCCCGAGACCTGTCACGTCGAGCGAACGGTCGCATCCTTCAGCGACGTATCGGGTTAGGATGCCCTCGGACCGCATGCGGCGCGTCGACGAGGCCGTGAGGCAGGTGCTCACCGACGCCGTCGCACAGGACCTGCAGGACCCACGAATCGGTTTCGTCACGATGACGAGCGTCAAGACAACCCCAGATCTTCGTCATGCCCGCGTGTACGTCAGCGTCCTCGGGGACGATGAGCAACGCGCCGCGACGCTCGCCGGCCTGAGCTCCGCGCACGGCGCGCTGCAGCGCCGCCTCGCCCGCGAGCTGCGGATGAAGCGCACGCCGACGCTCGAGTTCCTCTACGACGACACGACCGACCGGGCGATGCGCGTCGAGGAGCTGCTCGAGCGCACCCGCCCCGCGGCCGAGGCGGACGAGCAATGACCGTCGCCGGGACGAGCGCCACCGCGCGCGACGAGGTCATCAGCGCGCTCCGCGAGGGCGAGCGCTTCGTGCTCGTGACGCACGAGAACCCCGACGGCGACGCGCTCGGGTCGCTCGTCGCGATGCAGGGCGTGCTGCGCGCGCTCGAGAAGGACAGCGTCATGTTCATCGGGCGCGACGAGTTCCCGCTGCCCTACGAGTACGCGTTCTTCGAGTTCGACGGCCTCGTCAGCGACATCCCCGAGGACGTCTCGCAGCGGACGATCGTCTTCCTGGACTGCGGCAACGTCGACCGCAGCGCCGTCGACGTCGGCGGCTCGCAGATCGTCAACCTCGACCACCACCACGACAACACGTGCTTCGGGACGATCAACCACGTCGTGGCCGGGGCCTCGTGCACGGCCGAGATCGTCTGGGACCTCATGCGCGGCCTCGACGTCGACCTCACGGCCCAGATCGCCGAGGCGCTGTACGTCGGGCTCGTCACCGACACCGGTCGCTTCATGTACGAGAACACGGGGCCGGCGGCGCACGTCATGGCGGCCGACCTCATCGAGGCGGGCGTCGACGTCCACGAGATCTACCGCCGCCTCTACGAGGGCGTCCCGGAGCCGAAGCTCGCGCTCCTGACGCGCGCGCTCGCCCACGTGCGGCGCTTCGACGACGGCCGCGTGACGCTCTCGCGCCTCACGCGCGAGGACTTCGCCGAGACCGGCGCCGAGGAGAACTACACCGAGGGGATCATCGACCACCTGCGGGCGGTCGAGGGCACGAAGGTCGCCGCGCTCGCGCGCGAGCTGACCTGCGACGACAAGCGCGGCGCGTCGAAGGTGTCGCTGCGCGCGACCGACGAGACGATCGACGTCTCGCTCATCGCGCGCGCCCAGGGCGGCGGCGGGCACCGCCAGGCGGCCGGCTTCGCGACCTCGATGGACTCCGACGAGCTCGTCGCCTTCCTGCGCGACGCGGTCGCCGCCCAGCTCGCCGAAGACTGACCGGTCCCCCTCGGCTGCCACCATGTGCGGCCACGTACAGCGACGAAGGGGTGACCGGATGGAGGCGTCGGAGGAACTTCCCGGCAAGTGCAAGGAGTGGAAGGCGATGCAGTCGGCGGAGAAGATCGTCGTCCACGGCTGGTGCGTCTTTCAGGGCTCCGGCTTCAGCCAGGAGCTCGAGCGCCGCGACAGCGACGATCCCAGCCAGCTCGTGCTCGAGCGCGTCGTGGGTTTCGATCGCGCTCGCAACTCGGGGACGGTCAAGGGGATCGCAGCCGAGTACGTGGAGGAGACCGACGTTGCGTACGAGACCGTCCGCATCCTCCCGGACGGCCCGACGATCGACGTCCGGAAGGGCGCCTGAGCTGCCCGGCGCTGCCGTCGACGGCGTCCTGCTCGTCGACAAGCCCGCGGGCAAGACGTCGCACGACATCGTCGCCGCCGTCCGCCGCGAGCACCGCGGCCGGAGGGTCGGCCACGCCGGCACGCTGGACCCGTTCGCGACCGGGCTGCTGCTCGTCCTCGTCGGGCGCGCGACGCGCATCCAGCGCCACCTCATGGCGCTGCCCAAGCGCTACGAGACGGTCGCGCGCCTCGGGGCGACGTCGACGACCGGCGACCCGGAGGGCGAGATCACGCTCACCGGCCGCGTGCCGCCCGACCCGCCGCTGCTGCCCACCGGCGAGCTGCTGCAGCGCCCGCACGCCTACAGCGCGGTGAAGGTCGGCGGGCGGCGCGCCTACGAGCTCGCGCGGGCCGGCGAGGCGGTCGAGCTCGCCGAGCGGCCGGTGACGGTCCACCGCTTCGAGCAGCTCTGGCGCGAGGACGACCGCGCCGCGTTCGCGATCGAGTGCTCGGCCGGCACGTACGTGCGCACGCTCATCGGCGACCTCGGCGACGCGTACTGCGAGCGCCTGCGGCGCACCGGCATCGGGCCCTTCGACGTCGCCGACGCCGACCCGAACCGGCTCATCGGCCTGGCGGAGGCGCTCGGCTTCCTGCCCGCGGTGCGCCTCGAGGGCGACGACGCGCGGCGCGCCGGGCACGGCGTCGCGGTGCACGTCCAGGCGCCCGACGGCGCGGGCGAGGTGCTGCTCGTCGACGCCGACGGGCCGATCGCGATCGCCGCGCGGCACGAGGACGGCGGGCTGAAGCCCGTCGTAGGCTTCCGCGGGTGAAGGTCACCGCCCTGTCCGACGTCCAGCCGCGCCCGCGCCGGGTGGCGGTCGGCACCTTCGACGGCGTCCACCTCGGCCATCGCGAGGTCATCGCCGGCTCGGACACGGTCCTGACGTTCGAGCCGCACCCGACGGCGGTCGTCCAGCCGGGCGCCGCGCCGCGCCTGCTCACCGATCCCGCCCGCAGGGCCGAGCTCGTCGAGTCGCTCGGCGTCGAGGAGCTCGTCGTCATCGAGTTCGACGCCGAGTTCGCGGCGCGCTCGCCCGAGCAGTTCATCGACGAGGTGCTCGTCGGGACGCTCGGCGCGACGCGGGTGTCGGTCGGCGAGAACTTCCATTTCGGCCACAAGGCGAAGGGCGACGCGACGCTCCTGCGCGCCGACGACCGCTTCGAGACGCGGGTCGTCGAGCTCCTGGAGATCGACGGTGAGGTCGTCTCCTCGAGCCACATCCGGGGGCTCGTGCTCGGCGGCGCCGTCGACTACGCGCGACGGCTGCTCGGCGACCCGTTCACGCTCGCCGGCGAGGTCGTCTCCGGCGACCGGCGCGGCCGCGAGCTCGGCTACCCGACCGCGAACCTCGTGCCCCAGGCGGCGTTCGTCACGCCGGGCCACGGCGTGTACGCCGCCCGCGCGACGACGGCCGACGGCGCGACGCACGCGGCCGCCGTGAGCATCGGCGTGCGGCCGACGTTCGTCACCGGCCGGGGCGAGCTCGTCGAGGCCTACCTGCTGGACTTCGACGGCGACCTCTACGGCAGCAGGCTGGAGCTCGCGTTCCTCAAGCGCCTGCGCGGGGAGAAGCGCTTCGACTCCGTCGACGGCCTCGTCGAGCAGATGGCGCACGACGTCGAGGCCGCCCGCGCGATCTGCGGGCGGGTGGGTGCCGGGTAGTTGCGGCTGCTACGGTTGCGCGTCGCATGGCACTGACCCAGGAACGCAAGCAGGAGCTCATCAGCCAGTTCGGCGACAGCGACCAGGACACGGGCAACACCCGCGTGCAGGTCGCGCTGCTCACCGAGCGCATCAACCAGCTGACCGAGCATCTTCGCGCCAACTCGAAGGACCACCATTCGCGCCGCGGGCTGCTCATGCTCGTCGGCCGCCGCCGCCGGCTGCTGAACTACTTCCAGAAGCACGACCTCGAGGGCTACCGCGCCCTCATCAAGGAACTCGGTCTGCGGCGGTGAGCATCATCGCCCCGGGCACGCCGTGCCCGGAGTTCAGCCTGCGGACCGCGGAGGGCGGGGAGTTCACGCGCGACGACATCGCCGGGCAGACGGCGGTCCTCGTGTTCTTCCCGGCCGCGTTCAGCTCGGTCTGCACCGACCAGTTCCAGATCTACGAGGAGATCCTCGAGGATCTCGCCGCCGAGGGCGCGACGCTCTACGGCATCTCGTGCGACCAGATCGAGAGCCAGGCCGCCTTCCGCGACGCGACCGGCGTGACGATCCCGATGTTCTCGGACTTCGAGCCCAAGGGCGCCGCGACGAGGGCCTTCGGCGCGTACTTCGAGCCGACCGGCGTCTCCAACCGCGCGCTCGTCATCGTCGGGCCCGACGGCGTCGTGCAATGGTCGTGGGAGGGCGAGCACCCGGGGATCATGCCGGGCGCGAACCTCATCTTCGACGGCCTGGCCTCAACGAACGCGGTAGCGACGCGGCCGGCCAGCAGCGCCGGCACCCGCGCCGCGCGGTAGTCGAAGATCGCCTCGACGTCGCGGCGCACGACCGCGAGGTTCGCCAGCGCGCCGAGCGGCCCGAACCCGACGCGGTAGCGCACGACGTCGCGCATGATCGTGCCGCCGGCGCCGTCGGCCTCGAACGTGTGGGTGTGGTGCCACAGCGCGTACGGGCCCTCGAGCTGCTCGTCGACGAAGCGGTGGGGCGGCTCCCACTCGGCGATCCGCGTCAGCCAGCGCACGGGCACGCCGCGCACCCGCAGCCGGTAGGCGATGAGCGTCCCCGCGGCCATGTCGATCGGCTCGGGCGTCACGACACGGAAGCGCAGCAGCGGCGGCGTGATCGACTCGAGGTTGCGGGCGTCGGCGAAGAAGCCGAAGACGTCGGACGGGTGGCCGGGCAGGCGCTGCTCGCGCTGGAGGACGTGGACGCGCATACCCTTCTCTACGCTGACAGACGGATGGAGGATCTCCGCAGCGCGCCACCGCCGGGGCTGGTCGACGACGACCACGTGCGCGGCGACCCCGACGGCACGCTCGTCATCTTCTACGCCGACTTCACCTGCCCGCGCTGCGTGCTCGCGCATGACCGGCTCACCCGCGTCCGCGCCCGCGTCGCCTTCCGCCACCTCGCGCTGAAGGCGAAGCACGAGCGCGCGCTCCCGCTCGCCTACGCCGCCGAGGCGGCCGCGGCGCAGGGCGCGTTCTGGGAGTTCTGCGACGCGCTGTACGCCGACCAGGGGCGCGTCGACGACCCGCATCTCTGGGCTCGCGCCACCGTCCTGGGCCTCGACGTCGACCGCTTCGACGCCGACCGCCGCAGCGAGGCCGTCGCCGCCCGCGTCCGGCGCGACGTCCGCGCCGCGCTGGCCGCCGGCGCCATGACGACGCCGACGCTGTTCTTCGGAGAGAGCACCCACGCGGGGGTGCCTGACGAGGGTCTCCTGGCCCGGCTCGGCTACGATGAAGCGGTTCGGATACCGAAAGCAAGCAAAGAAGCAGGCTCGCCGACCGACGGGCGCGCCTAGAAGAGGACAACTTCATATGAGTACTGCCGAGACCCGTGTCTCCGTCGAGATCGCAGGATCCGAGATCTCCTTCGAGACCGGCAAGATGGCCAAGCAGGCCTCCGGCGCCGTCGTCGTCCGCCAGGGCGACACCGTGGTTCTGAGCACAGCAACCGCGGGCAACCTCCGCGATGTCGACTTCCTCCCGCTGACGGTGGACGTCGAGGAGCGCATGTACGCCGCGGGCAAGATCCCCGGCTCGTTCTTCAAGCGCGAGGGCCGCAGCACCGAGAAGGGCACCCTCGTCGCGCGCATGATCGATCGTCCCCTGCGTCCGCTGTTCCCCAAGGGCTGGCGCCGGGAGACGCAGCTCGTCTCGCTGACGCTGAGCGTCGATCACGTCCATCCGTTCGACATCCTCGCGATGAACGGCGCGTCCGCCGCGCTGATGATCTCCGACATCCCGTTCCCGATGCCCGTCTCGGCGGTCCGCATCGGCAAGGTGGACGGCAACTTCGTCGTCAACCCGACGGAGGAGGACACGTTCGAGAACTCCGACCTCGACCTCGTCGTGGCCGGCACCGAAGAGGCGATCCTCATGGTCGAGGCCGGCGCCAACGAGGTCTCCGAGGCGGAGATCCTCGACGCGCTCGACATCGCGCACGGCGAGATCAAGAAGATCTGCGCCGCTCAGCACGAGCTGCGCGAGAAGGCCGGCAAGGAGAAGATGGAGATCGAGGTCCCGTCCGTCGACGAGGGCCTGTTCGCCGCCATCCAGGAGTCGCACGGCGCGGCCCTCGACGAGGCGACGCAGATCTTCGACAAGCAGGATCGCCAGAACGAGTCGGCGCGCGTCATGGAGGAGGCCGTCGCGGCCCATTCCGGCGACCCCGACGACGCCGAGTACGACGCCCGTCGCGCCGCGGCGCAGATGGCCGTCGACAAGCTCGAGAAGCAGACGGTCCGCCAGCGGATCGCGGTCCACAAGAAGCGCCCGGACGGTCGCTCCGAGGACGAGATCCGGCCGATCTCGATCGAGGCCGGGCTGCTGCCGCGCGCCCACGGCTCCGCGCTGTTCACGCGCGGTCAGACGCAGGCGATCTCCGTCGCCTCGCTGGGCACGCTGAAGGAGGAGATGCGTCTCGACACGCTCGGCCTCGAGACGAAGAAGTACTACTTCCACCACTACAACTTCCCGCCGTTCTCGGTCGGGGAGGCCGGCTTCATGCGCGGGCCCAAGCGCCGCGACATCGGCCACGGGGCGCTCGCCGAGCGCGCGCTGACGGCGATGGTCCCGTCGATCGAGGAGTTCCCGTACACGATCCGCGTCGTGTCCGACATCCTCGAGTCCAACGGCTCGTCGTCGATGGCGTCGGTCTGCGGTTCGTCGCTGGCGCTCATGGACGCGGGCGTGCCGCTGAAGCGGCCGGTCGCGGGCATCGCGATGGGCCTCATCAAGGAGGGCGACGACTACATCGTCCTCACCGACATCGCCGGCGTCGAGGATCACCTCGGCGACATGGACTTCAAGGTCGCCGGCACGTCGGAGGGCATCACCGCCCTGCAGATGGACATCAAGATCACGGGCGTGACGTTCGACATCCTGCGCGACGCGCTGAGCAAGGCGCTCGAACGGCCCGGACGTTCATCCTCGGCGAGATGGCAAAGGTCATCTCCGAGCCCCGCACGGAGCTCTCGCCGCACGCCCCGCGCATCCTCACCGTCCAGATCGACACCGACAAGATCGGCCTGCTCATCGGCAAGGGCGGCGAGACGATCCGCGGCCTGGCCGAGGAGTTCGAGTCCCAGATCGACGTCAACGACGAGGGCCAGGTGCTGATCTACTCGGCCAACGGGCAGCTCGGCGAGTCGCTCGCCGAGCGCATCCGGTCGATGACCAAGGAGGTCGAGGTCGGCGACGAGTTCCCCGGCGCGAAGGTCGTCAAGACGACGACGTTCGGCGCGTTCGTGGAGCTCGCCAAGGGCACCGACGGCCTGCTGCACATCTCCAACGTGTCGCCCGGCCAGCGCGTGGACACCGTCGAGGACGTCCTGAACAAGGGCGACGAGATCCACGTCCGCGTCGTGGAGGTCGACCGCGAGCGCGGCCGCATCGGGCTGCGCCTGGCGGAGGATCCCGAGATCGCCGGCAAGACCGTCGAGGAGCTCGCGGCGGTCGGCGGCGGGGGCGGCGGCCCGCGCGGCCCGCGGCCCGAGCGCAGCAACGGCGGCGATCGCGGTGGCCGCGGCGGCGACCGCGGCGGCGACCGCGGACGGCGTGGCTCCGGCCGCCCGCGCCACGGCGATTCCGACCGGGGCTGACGCGCTGACAGAGCACCGGCTCACCGTCCTGGACTCGGGCGTCCGGGTCGTGACGGAGGCCATGCCCTCCGTCCGGTCCGCGACGCTCGGGCTCTGGATCGCGACCGGCTCGGCGGTGGAGACCGCCGCCGAGGCCGGCCTGTCGCACCTCGTCGAGCACATGCTGTTTCGCGGGACCGACCGCTACGGCTCGCTGGAGATCGACCAGATCTTCGACACGATGGGGGCGGAGCTCAACGCCGGCACCGGCAAGGAGTCGACGTCGGTCTACGCCCGCGTCATCGACGAGCACCTGCCGCTGGC
Organism: uncultured Actinomycetes bacterium; assembly: GCA_963830085.1. Taxonomy (GTDB): domain Bacteria; phylum Actinomycetota; class Thermoleophilia; order Solirubrobacterales; family Solirubrobacteraceae; genus CADCVQ01. The sequence continues at coordinate 416,057 of CAWHLF010000009.1, forward strand.
GTTCGACGTCGTCTCCGACATGGTGTGGCACCCGCGCCTCGCCGCCGACGATCTCGCCAACGAGCGCGAGATCGTGCTCGAGGAGATCGCGATGTACGAGGACGACCCGCAGGACCGGGTCTTCGACGTCCTCGGCGAGGCGGTCTTCGGCGACCACCCGCTCGGCCGCGCCGTCATCGGGACGGCGGACGTCGTCGGCTCGACGAGCGCCGAGCGGCTCGCCGAGTTCCACGCCGCCCACTACGCGCCGAGCGGCATGGTCATCGCCGCCGCCGGATCGCTCGACCACGACGCCGTCGTCGAGCTCGCGCGCGCGATCGACATCCCCACCGCGACGTCCGCGCCGCCCGCGTCGCCGCCGGTGACGGCCGAGCAGCTGACCCCGCGCCTGCGCTTCCTGCGCAAGGACACCGAGCAGTACCACCTCGCGATCGGGGCGCCCGGGATCACCCGCGAGGACGAGCGGCGCTTCGCGCTGCGGGTCCTCGACAACATCCTCGGCGGCACGTCGTCCTCGCGGCTGTTCCAGGAGGTCCGCGAGCACCGCGGGCTGGCCTACAGCGTCTTCTCGTTCCAGTCGCTGTACGCCGACACCGGCCAGATCGGCATCTACCTCGGCACGCGGCCGGACAACGTCGAGCCCGCGTTGCAGGTCGTCGCCGACGAGCTCGCGCGCCTGCGCGCCGACGGCGTGACGGCCGACGAGCTCGAGCGCTCCAAGGAGAACGTCAAGGGCCGGATCGTCCTGTCGCTCGAATCGACGGCGGCACGCATGAACCGCCTCGGCGGGGCGGTCCTCAACGACCTGCCGCTGCTCTCCGTCGACGAGGTCGTCCGGCGCATCGAGGCCGTCTCGCTCGACGACATCGCCGAGCTGACCGCCGAGCTGCTGGCGCCCGAGCGCCTGAGCGCCGCCGCCGTCGGCACCGACGAGGAGGTCTTCCGCCGCGCGATCGAGCCGGTGGCCCCGGCGCTGGGAGCGGTGACCGCGAAGGCCGGCGCGTGAGCCTGCGCGTCGCGGTCGCGGGCGCGGCCGGGCGGATGGGGCAGGCGGTCGTCGCGGCGGTCGAGGGCGCCGACGACCTCGAGCTCACCGGCAGGGCCGATCCGGCCCTCGGCACGAGCGTCGCCGACGTCCTCGCCGAGCGCCGACGTGCTCGTCGACTTCACGCAGCCCGACACCGCGCTCGCCAACGCGCTGCAAGCCGTCGCGGCGGGCGTCCACGTCGTCATCGGGACGACGGGCTTCGACCCGGCGCCGCTGGCCGATGCCGAGGGCGCGAACGTCTTCATGGCCCCGAACTTCGCGATCAGCGCCGTGCTCATGATGCGCTTCGCCGCCGAGGCCTCCAAGCACATGGCGAAGGCCGAGATCATCGAGCTGCACCACGACGGCAAGATCGACGCGCCGTCGGGGACGGCGGCGCGGACCGCCGCGCTCATGGAGGGCGACGTGCCGATCCACTCCGTCCGCCTGCCCGGCCTCGTCGCCCACCAGGAGGTCCTCTTCGGCGACGTCGGCCAGACGCTGACGATCCGCCAGGACTCGCTGACGCGCGAGTCGTTCATGCCCGGCGTCCTGCTGGCCGTCCGCCGCGTGCCGGACCTCGAGCGGTCGCCGGTCGTCGGGCTCGAGCACCTGCTGTTCTCGTGAGCGAGGGCGTCACCGTCGCGGTCACCGACCATGCCGCCGAGCGCTTCCGCCAGCGCGTCGGCTCGCGGCGCGGCGGCTTCGACGTCAAGCCGGAGATCGCCGGCCGCGCGAGCGAGGCGTGGGCGGCCGGGCGCGTGAGCGACGAGCCGCCTCCCGGCGCCGACCCCGCCGCCGCGCGCGGGACGCTCTACGTCCGCGACCTCGTCGACCGCGGCGTCGTCTTCGTCTGCCGCCACGACCGCGCGTCGCGCGAGCTGCTCGTCGTGACGCTCTGGGAGGACGAGCGCTACGGCCCGCCGCGCGTCGACCGCCGCTTCACCGACGCGCTGAAGGCCGACGACGCCGCGCTCGTCGACCCGGGCAAGCGCTGGCGCGAGCGGCGCGACGCCTAGGCTTCCGAGAACCCGTAGCGCGCCTGGAAGCGCCGCAGCGGGCCGGGCGCCCACCAGTTCCAGTCGCCGAACATGCACATGAGCGCCGGGACGAGCAGCGCGCGGACGATCGTCGTGTCGATGAGCACCGCGACCGCCTCGCCGATCGCGATCTGCTTCATGAAGAAGACCTTGCTGACGGCGAAGGCGAGGAAGACGATCGCGAGCGCCAGGGCCGCCGCGCTGATGACGCGGCCGGTCTTGCCGATCCCGACGGCGACCGCCTCCTCGTTGCTGAGGCCGAGGTCGTGCTGCTCCTTGATGCGCGCCATGACGAGCACGGCGTAGTCGGTCGCCAGGGCGAACGTCACCGCGATGAGGAACGCCATGCTCGTGACCTCCAGCGCGGCCGGGCCGGTGTAGGCGAAGACCCCGTCGAGCACGCCCTCCTGGAACGCGATGACGATGACGCCGATCGACGCGCCGAGCGTCAGCGCGTTCATGACGAGCGTCTTGATCGGCAGGATGACCGAGCCGGTGAGCAGGAACAGCAGCACCAGCGTCGTCCCGGCGATGATCGCCGCGACGAGCGGGAGGTGGTCGATGAGGCTCTGCTTCTCGTCCATGAAGCGCGCGGTGTTGCCGGACACGAGCAGCGGCGCGCCGCCCGGGCCCGCCTGCGCGCGGATCTCGTCGACGGCGGTCTGGACGCGCTCGTCGAGCACGGTGTGCGCCGGGGTGAAGTTCGCGAAGGCCGCCCGCGGGGAGGTGCGCTGGAAGGGGGTGCCTCCGGCGATGCCGTCGACGGCCGCGATCCGCCCGCGCAGCGCCTCGAGCTCGGCCGGGCTCGCCGCGCCCGCGACGGTGACGGTCACCGGGAAGGAGACGCCGCGCGAGTAGTTGGAGTCGATGTAGGCGTTGACGTCGTAGGAGGGCGCGCTCGGCGGTACGGCCTCGGCGCTCGGGCCGGTGAACTCGCTCGACAGGACCGGAGCGGTGAGCGCGAGCAGGAGCGCGACGCAGGCGACCGCGACGACGAGCGGGCGGCGCATGACGGCCTTCGCGACCCGGTACCAGGCGTTGGAGGCATCCGACACGGCCGGGCCGCGGCGGATCGACAGCGCGTTGATGCGCGTGCCGAGCAGCGAGAGGAGGGCCGGCACGACGAGCACCGCCATGACGGCCGACAGCAGCCCGACGGCGGCGCCGGCGACCCCGATCGAGTACAGGAAGCGCTGGGGCATGATGATGAGCGCCGCGAGCGCGACCGCCACCGTGATGCCCGAGAAGAGGACCGTCCGGCCCGCCATCAGCACGGTTCGCCGGTGGACCTCCTCCGTCGGCTCGCCCCCGGCGCGCTCGAGCTCCTCTCGATAGCGCGAGACGAGGAGCAGCCCGTAGTCGACGGCGAGGCCGAGGCTCAGCGCGGTCGCCATGTTCAGCGCGAACAGCGACGTGTCGACGGCGCTCGCCATGACCTCGAGCACGAAGTACGTGCCGAGGATCGAGATGACGCCGAGCATCAGCGGGATGAGCGCCGCGATCGCGCCGCGGAAGACGAGCAGCAGGAGCACCGTGAGGAGCGGGAACGCGATGATCTCGGCCCGGGTGAGGTCCTCGCGCGTCTCGTCGTTGACCTCGTTGAAGCTCACCGCGAAGCCGCCGTAGCCGATGTCGAGGGTGCTGTCGCCGATCCGCTGGATGGCGTCCTCGGCCGCGTCGCCGCCCTCGCTCTCGATGTCGCGCGTCGAGAGGTGCGCGGCGATGATGAGCGAGCGCCCGTCGCCCTCGACGAGCGCCGCCCGCGCCTGCGGGTCGCGGAGCGGGTTGACGACCCTGCCGACGTGCTCGGCGCCCGCCAGCTCGGCGCTGATGCGGTCGACCTCGCGGCCCACGGCGGGGTCGTCGATGTCGAGCCTCCCGCCGCCGGGGTCGCGGACGAGCACGACGATCCCGGGACTCGCGTCGACGCCGAGCTCGTCCTGCAGCAGCTGCGTCGCGACCTCGCTCTGCGACGAGCTGTCGACGAAGCCCGCGGCCTTGAGATGCGACTCGACGTCGAAGCCGATCCCGCCCGCGACGACGACGAAGACGCCGACGAGCGCGAGCACGAGCTTCGGCCGCTCCCAGGTGAGTTTCGCTATGCGATCCAGCATGCGGGCGCGAGCCTACGCGAACCGGCGCGCGGCCGTGTGTGCGATCGGGCGCCGGTCAGGCGCCGGCCGCCGCGGGGCCGCCGCGGCCGCGCAGCTCGTCGAGGATGACGAACAGCGCGTCGCGCGCGGCACGGCTCTCGGCGAGGAGGTCAGCGAGAACGGCGCGGTTCATGCCGCGTTCCTCGCGTTCCTTGCCGCGTTCCTCGCGTTCCTTGCGCGCGTTCCTCGCGTTCCTTCACCACGCTCCTGGCGCTCCTTGACGCGTTCCTCGCGGCTCGGCCCGCACCTCGGCCGCGAACTGCTCGGCGACGCGCTGCCCGCGGAGGCTGACCTGGCGCAGCTCGACCCGCATGTCCTCCTGTGACCGATGCATGTCCTCCTGCGACCGGCGAAGCGCTTCCAGCTGCTCGATGCTTCGCGCGTTGAGCGCCTTGAGCTCCGCGAGCGTGACGTCGATCCGCGCGATGTGGCCGTCCCACCGCTTGAGGAACTCGTCTTCGGTCATGCCTCGATTGTCGCACCCCGATCGTGACGTTCCAACCCGCGCCCGTGACGAAACCGTCACCGATCTGCGACGAGCTCGCGCAGGCGCGTGTGGCGCCGGCGGGCGTCCGGCCGGCGGACCGCCATCGCCAGCGCGGCGCGCTCGCCGACGACGACGCAGACCGACTGCGCGCGCGTGACGGCGGTGTAGACGAGGTTGCGCGTGAGCATGATGTGGTGGCCGCGGAAGATCGGGACGACGATCGCCTGCGCCTGCGAGCCCTGCGCCTTGTGGACCGTCGCCGCGTAGGCGAGGCGCAGCGTGTCCAGCGCGTCGGCCGGCAGCGAGAGGCGGCGGCCGTCCTCGCCGGCGAACAGGACCCGGTCGCGGTCGGGGTCGTGGTGCAGGAGGACCCCGCGCTCGCCGTTGAAGAGGTCGTGCTCGTAGGAGTTGCGCGTCTGCATGACCTTGTCGCCGACGCGCAGCGGCGTGCCGGCGATCGGCGCGCCGCCGGGGTTCAGCCGCGCGCGCAGCTCGGTGTTCAGCGCGTCGATGCCGAGCGGGCCCTTGTGCATCGGCGCGAGCACCTGGACGTCGGCGGCCGCATCCAGGCCGTAGTGCGACGGCAGCCGGCTTGCCGCCAGCTCGCAGACCTCGTCGAAGATCTCGCGCGCGCCCTCGCGGTCGATGAGGAAGAAGTCGCGGACGTCGTCGGGCTGCGGCCTGCGTCGGCGGCAGCTCGCCGTGGTTCATCGCGTGCGCGGCGCGGACGATCATCGAGCGCGCCGCCTGGCGGAAGACCTCGGTCAGCCGGGTGGCGGCGACCGCGCCGGAGTCCAGCAGGTCCTCGAGCACGCGGCCCGGCCCGACGGGCGCGAGCTGGTCGATGTCGCCGACGAGCAGGACGTGCGTGCCCGGGCCGACCGCCGCGAGCAGCGCCTCGGCGAGCTGCACCGAGAGCATCGACGCCTCGTCGACGATGAGGACGTCGCAGCCTTCGACGGGATGGTGCGCGCCGCGCGTGAAGCCCTCGCCGGGCGCCCACTCCAGCAGCCGGTGGATCGTCGTCGCGTCGGCGCCCGTGAGCTCGCTCAAGCGCCGCGCGGCCTTGCCGGTCGGCGCGCAGAGACGCGCGGTGCGCCGGCGCGCCTTCAGGAGGTCGACGAGCGCGCGCATCGTCGCGCTCTTGCCGGTGCCGGGCCCGCCGGTGAGGATCGAGAGGCGGTGCTCGAGCGCCTGCGTCACGCCGCGCCACTGGTCGTCGCTCGGGACGAACGCCCCGCCGACCGGCCGCTTCACCGCGCCGAGCGCGAGCGCCGGCGCGTCGTCGAGCAGCCGGCGCACGTGCCCGGCGAGGCGCTCCTCGACGGCGTGCAGCCGCGCCTCGGCGACGCTGTCGCCGTCGACGACGACGCGGCCACGCGCTGCGAGCTCGTCGATCGCATCGTCGGCGTCGCCGCCGCCGAGCAGCCGCTGCGCGCGCTGCGACGAGCTCGGCGCGGGGGAGATGGCAGTGGCCGTCGGTCTCGGCGAGCGCGAGCGCGTGCAGGACGCCGGCGGCGAGCCGGTCGGGCGCGTCCAGGGGCGTGTCGAGCGCACGCGCGAGCGCGTCGGCGGTCGCGAAGCCGATGCCGTCGAGCTCGCAGATCGCGTAGGGCTCGCGCTGCAGCCGGGCGATCGAGCCCGCGCCGAAGTGGCGGGCGATCCGCGACGCGGCGGCCGCGTCGACGCCGTGCGAGTCGAGGAAGAGGCGCAGCTCGCGCAGCTCGCGGCCCTCGCGCCAGGAGGCGACGGCGGGCCCGAGCCGCCGCGGGCCGATGCCGGGCACGCCGCGCAGGACGCCTTCGGGGTCGCGGTCGATCGCGGCGAGGACGTCGCCGGCGCCGTAGCGCTCGACGAGCAGCGCCGCGCCGTGGGGGCCGACGTGCTTGATGCTCTCGAGGTAGGCCCGGACCGCGTGGTCTGAGACGGGCTCGAGGATCCGGGCGCGGTCGACGGCGAACTGCCAGCCGTGGCGGGCGTGCCGGCGCCAGCCGCCGGCGACCGCGAGCGACTCGCCCTCGTGGACGTGCGCGAGCGCGCCGACGAGGACGACCGGCTCGCCGTCGTCGCTGACGGCGTCGAGGACGGCGAAGTCGCCGTCCGGGAGGCTCCAGCGGACGGCCATGACCTCCGCGGTCAGCTCGCCGGCCGCCGGGTCCCGGGGCGAGTCGTCCCGCGCATGGTCTGGCACGCGCCCGAGTGTTGCAGGCGCACTTGACGGCGCGGCGGGGATGCGTGTATATACACGCTCATGACGACGACGCTCCCGGCCGCCGACCTCGAGCTCTGCCGGCGCATGCGCGCGATGTGCGCGTGCGACAAGCTGCGCCGGACGTCGCGCGGGGTCACGCAGATCTACGAGACCGCGGTGATGCCGAGCGGGCTGAAGGCCACGCAGGTGCCGATCCTCGTCGCGCTCGGCCTGGCGGGGGAGGTGCCGCTGACGATGCTCGCGGGGTTCCTCGGGCTCGACCGCACGACGCTGACGCGCAACGTCCGCGTGCTCGAGCAGCGCGGCCTCGTGACGAGCGCCGGACAGGACGGCGACGGGCGCGTCCGCGTCCTGTCGATCACCCCCGAGGGTCAGCGGACGCTGTCGGCCGCGCTTCAGCGCTGGGACGACGTCCAGCAGCGCGTCGAGGCGCGGTTCGGCGCCGAGCGCCTGCGCGCGCTCTACGGCGAGCTCGATGCGCTCGCGGCGGCCATGGAAGTCTGAACGCAGGGCTCATAGGTGTACGTACACATAGGGAGAGGAAGAGCATGGTCTCGACACCCGTCACCGTCATCGCCGTCGCCGCCGACATCGGCCTCGCCGTGCTGCTCGTCGCCGGCATCGCCTTCGCCGCCCGCGCCGCTCGGCGGCCGGCCGCCCTCTGGATCGGGGGAGGCGGCGTCGTCGCCTGGTTCGTCCTGACGTTCGTCCTCGCCAAGCAGGGCGTCTTCGAGTCCACCCCGTCGACCGAGATGCCGCCGGCGATCGGGCCCGCGATCGTCGTTCCGATCATCCTCGGGTGCGCGTTGCTGGCGGCGGGATCGGTGCGCGGCGTCATCGAGCGGATCCCGCTGCAGTGGCTCGTCGGCGTGCAGTTCTACCGCGTCGTCGGCGGCATCTTCCTCATCGCCTGGCTCCAGGACGACGTCCCCGCCGAGTTCGCGCTGCCGGCCGGGATCGGCGACGTGCTCGTCGGCCTCGCGGCGCCGTTCGTCGCGCTCGCGATCGCGCGCAACGGGATCGACCGGGCCTGGCCGCGCGTCGTGGCCTGGTGCGCGCTGGGCATCGCCGACCTCGTCGTCGCCGTGACGTGCGGCTTCCTCACGGCCCCGAGCGCCTTCCAGCAGCTCGCGCTCGACAGCCCGAACGCCGCGATCACGAGCTACCCGCTCGTGCTCATCCCGGTCTTCGCCGTGCCGGCGTCGGTCGTGCTGCACGTCTTCGTCCTCGCGCGCGTCCTGCGCCGGCCGGCGGCGGCCGCGCAGCCGCGGATCGCCTAGGCGGGGACCGGATTCAGGCACCCCGGCTGCGATACTGGCGGGGTGCCCGGCCTCGGATCGATCCTCACTGCCATCGTCACCCCGTTCGACGACGACGGGGCGGTCGACGAGCAGGCCTTCGTCGGGCTCATGCACCACCTCGCGGCCAACGGCTCGGACGGCTTCGTCGTCTGCGGCACGACCGGCGAGGCCGCGACGCTCGACGACGACGAGCACCTGCGCGTCATCGAGCTGGCCGTCACCGAGCGCCCGGCGGGGGCGACCGTCGTCGCCGGCGTCGGCTCCAACGACACGCGCCACGCGATCCACCTGACCAGCGGCGCATGCGAGCGCGGAGCCGATGCGCTGCTGTCGGTCAACCCGTACTACAACCGGCCCAACCGGCGCGGGATCGTCGCGCACTTCCGCGAGGTCAGCCGCGCCGCCGACCGCCCGATCCTGCTCTACAACATCCCGCAGCGCACGGGTTCGGACATGCCCAACGACCTGCTCGCGGAGCTCGCCCAGCTCGATCACATCGAGGGCGTCAAGCAGGCCAACAACGACAACCTCGCGCCGATCGACGGCCTGAGCATCTACGCCGGCAACGACGAGATCCTCGCGACGGTGCTCGACATGGGCGAGCCCGGCGGGATCCTCACGAACAGCCATATCGTCGGCCCCGAGATGCGCCGGATGGTCGACGAGCCCGAAGAGCGCGCCGCGATCCACGAGAGCCTGCTGCCGGTCTTCGAGGCGATGAGCGTCGCGCCCGCGGCCGTGACGAACAAGGCCGCGCTGAACCTCCTCGGCCATCGCGTCGGCAAGCCGCGCCTGCCCTACGTCGAGGCCGACGAGCAGGAGCTCGAGACGATCCGCGCGATGCTCATCGGCCGCGGGCTCGTGGGAGCGACGGCTTGAGCGGTCCCCTGCGCGTCCTGCCCCTCGGCGGCCTGGGGGAGATCGGCAAGAACATGACCGTCGTCGAGTACGAGGACCGGATCGTCGTCGTCGACGTCGGCCTGCGCTTCCCGACCGCCGAGATGATGGGCATCGACCTCGTCCTGCCCGACTTCGCCTACCTCCGCGGCCGCGTGAGCGACATCGAGGCGATCGTCATCACGCACGGCCACGAGGACCACATCGGCTGCCTGCCGTTCCTCCTGCGCGAGCTCGGGGTCGACGACGCGCCGCCGGTCTACGGCGGCCCGCTGACGATGGCGATGGCGCGCTCGAAGCTCGACGAGCACAAGCTCGCCCGCGACGTCCATGTCGAGGACGTCAAGGACGGCGAGATCATCGAGGCCGGCCCGTTCGACGTCGAGCTCATCCACATGACGCACTCGATCCCCGACGCGAGCGCCGTCGCGCTGAAGACCGACCTCGGCACGATCCTCATCACCGGCGACTACAAGTTCGACCAGACGCCGGTCGACGGCATCCCGGCCGACGTCACCCGCCTGGCCGAGCTCGGCCGCGAGGGGCTGCTGCTGCTCTGCGGCGACTCGACGAACGGCGATCGCCCCGGCTTCGCTCCGAGCGAGAAGGTCGCCGGCCCGAACCTGCTCGACGTCTTCAGCCGCTGCAAGGGCCGGATCGTCGTCACGTCGTTCGCGTCGAACATCCACCGCGTCCAGCAGGTCGTCGACGCCGCCGCCGCGCTCGACCGCAAGGTCGTCCTCGTCGGGCGCTCGATGCGCAAGAACACGAACATCGGCCGGTCCCTCGGGCACATCAGGATCCCCGAGGGGCTCGTCGTCGGGCCACGCGAGATGGCGGACTTCCCCGACGAGCGCCTCGTCATCATCTCGACCGGCTCCCAGGGCGAGCCGCTCAGCGCGCTGCGCCGGATGGCCCATCGCGACCACCCGCAGATCGAGCTGCACGCCGGGGACACCGTCGTCTTCAGCGCGACGCCGATCCCCGGCAACGAGCGCGCCGTCAACGAGACGATCGACCGGCTCTACCACATCGGCTGCGACGTCATCACGACGAAGGACGCCCCGATCCACGCCTCCGGCCACGGCTACCAGGAGGAGATCAAGCTCATGCTGAACCTCACGCGGCCGCGGTTCGTCATGCCCTTCCACGGCGACTTCAAGCGCATCCACCTGCACGCGAAGCTCGCCGAGGCGGTCGGCATCGATCCCGACAACATCTTCAAGGGCGAGAACGGGCTGCCGCTCGAGCTCGACGCCAAGGGCGCGCGCTGGGGCTCGAAGGTCCAGTCGGGGATGATCTTCGTCGACGGCGTCGACATCGGCGACGTCACCGACGTCGCGCTGCGCGACCGCCGGATGCTGTAGCGCCGACGGGATCTTCGTCGTCGTCGCGACGATCTCCGAGCAGGACGGCAGCTCGGTCGCCGAGCCCGAGGTCATCTTCCGCGGCGTCCCGTTCGCCGACGAGGCCGACAAGCTGCTCGACGAGATGCGGGCCACCGTCGACTCCTCGCTGGCGCGCGCGGCGAAGGAGGAGATCCGCGAGATCGACCTGCTCCAGGAGATCCTCCACGACGACCTGGCGGCGTTCGTCTACAACCGCCTCAAGCGCCGGCCGATGGTGCTGCCGGTCGTCGTCGAGGTCTAGGAGCCGCTCGTGTTCGCGGTCGCAGCCGGTGGCGCCGCTGCGATCGGCGGCGGTCTGTGGGTGGCGAAGGCGACGGCGATCCTCGCGACGGGAGATCAGCCCGAGTACATCTTCGAGATCGCGCCGCCGTTCCTGGCGCTCGGACTCGTCGGGCTCCACGCGCTCCTCGGCGGACGCGGCGGTTGGCGGGCGCGGGCCGGGGGCATCCTCGCGTGGCTCGGCGTCGTGGCGGGCACGATCACCGCCCTCGTCTACGTCGCGACGACCGACGACGAGTCCGGCGTGCTGAGCGTGACCTTCCCGGTGACGATGCTCTCGATCGTCGGCGCGCTCGTCCTGCTGGGCGTGGCGGTCCGCCGGGCGCGCGCGTTGCCGGGGCGCTGGCGATCGCTTCCGCTCGCGCATGGTGTCGGGTTGATCCCGTTCGGATCTCCAGCGGGATGCTCGAGGCGATCGACGAGCGGCTGCTCGAGCTCCCGCTCGTCGCGTACGCCGCCGCCTGGATCGCCCTGGGCTACGCCATCGCGCGCGAGGCGTCCGGCGGCGATCGCCGCGGATCCGCGCGCGGCGCCGGTCTGACCCGCGCCGTTACAGGATGGCGTCCGCCCAGCGCACCGCGTCGTTGTAGGCGATCATGAGCGCCGCGCGGGAGTGACCCGCGAGGGCGGGGGAGTCGACCTCGCCGCGCTCGAAGGCGATCGCCTTCGCCAGCGCCTTGCCGGCGACCCCCTCGTGATCGGTGATCGCGGCTGCGACGGTCGGCGACAGCGGCAGGTCGTCGAGGATCCGCAGCATCGGCACGCCCATGATCGCGTCGAGCAGCGAGAACAGGCCGGCGGTGAAGCCCTGCTGGGCGTGCTCCTTGTCATAGGACTCGAGGATGAGCTCGCACGTGCGCGCGCGCACGAGCGCGGTGGACAGCAGCGCGTGCGGCCGCGAGTCGAGGCCGGTGAGGACGAGCGCGACGGCCCACTGGCGGACCGCCCGCGTCCCGAGGAGCATGAGCGCCTCGCGGATCGAGTTGATCGTGCGCGGAAGCCCGACGAACGCTGAGTTGGCGTACCGCAGCAGCCGGAAGCTCAGCGCGACGTCGCGGCGGATGACCTGCTCGAGCGCGTCGAAGTCACCGCCGTGCAGCTGCAGCTCGCAGAGCGCGCCGAGCGCGGCGCCGTGGCCGACGGGGAGCGTCGTCCCGTCGAGGTGCGGGCGCTCGTAGAAGAGCCCCTGGAAGAGGTCGAAGCCGGCGTCGCGGAAGACCTCGAACGCGTCGGCGCTGTCGACGCCCTCGACGAGCATCCGCAGCCCGCAGCCCTCGAGGCGCTGGCGCTCGGCGAGCGCCTCGTGGTGGCCGAGGCGCAGGACGTCGAGCTTCACCGTGTCGACGAACTCCAGCAGCGGCTCGGGGCCGGCGCGGCCGCCCGCGTCGGAGAGCACGAGCCGGAAGCCGCGCGCGCGCAGCTCGCGGACGCGCGCGACGAGGCGATCGTCGGCGTCGAGGCCGGCGGGCAGCTCGAAGACGACGGAGGTCGGGTCGAGCGTGAGGGCCTGGTCGTCGAAGAGCAGCGGCGGGGCAAGCTCGACGTAGGCCGGGTGGCGGCCGGCGACGAGCTCGGCGGGCCACGACTGCGGCGGGCCCGGCCGCTCGTGGAAGACGAGCTCGAAGCCGACGGTCCGCAGCGTCCGGTCGAGGACCGGACGCCGCGTGACGACCGGGAGGGTGTGCTCGGGCGCGGGGGCTGCAGGAAGCGCCATGGGTCCGGTGATCGGCGGCGCGCGGGAACTTCAGCCGCTCTCGCCGAACGCGTGTGGCGTGTTGGTCGCGCAGAGCGCTACCAACACGCCACACGGATCCGCCGGCGCTACGCCGGCGTGCCGACCGGCCCGGCCTGCTGCTGCGCGCTCGCCGACAGCGGCAGCGTGACCTCGAAGCGGGTCCCGCGGGGGCGCGTCGCGCCGTTGGCGGTCGGCGACTCGATCGTCACCGAGCCGCCGTGCGAGTCGGCGACCGCGTGGACGATCGAGAGGCCGAGGCCGGAGGAGCCGCCGCGGTCGCCCGCGCCGCGGACGAAGCGCTCGAAGACGCGCTCGCGCAGGTCGGCCGGGATCCCCGGGCCGTCGTCCTCGACGGTCAGGCGCACGGCGCCGTCGACGCGCTCGACCGCCGCGCGCACGTGCGTCCCCGGCGGCGTGTGGCGGATCGCGTTCTCGATGAGGTTCAGCGTCAGGCGGTGCAGCTCGTCGCGCGAGCCGTCGACGACCGCGCGGCGGGCGTCGATCTGCAGGTCGTGCTCGGAGGCGATCGCGCCGACCTCGGCGGCCGCCTCGACGAGCACCTGGCCGACGTCGGTCGGCGTGTGCGGCGGCTGGCGCGCGGCGTCGTGGCGGGCGAGCAGGAGCAGGTCGGCGACGAGCCGGCGCATCCGCCGCGACGAGCGCAGCGCCGAGTGCGCGGCCTCCCGCTGCTCGCCGTCGAGGCTCTCGGCGAGGAGCTCGAGGTTCGCGAGCACGCTCGTCAGCGGGGTGCGCAGCTCGTGCGACGCGTCGGCGACGAACTCGCGCTGGCGAGTCAGCGCGGCCTCGGTCTCCGAGCGCGACTCGTCGAGGGCGTGGAGCATCCCGCTGAGCGTGCGGGCAAGCTCGGCGATCTCGTCGTCGGCCTCGACGTCCGGGATGCTCAGCGCCGGGTCGCGGGTCTGCTCGATCTTGCGGGCGGCCGCGGTGAGCGCCGCGATCGGCGCCATCGCGCGGCGCGCGACCATGAGCCCGGCGAGCAGCGCCAGCCCGGCGCCGCTCAGCACGCCGATGATGAGAAACAGGCGCAGGCGGCTGACCGTGGCCTCGACCGACGCCAGCGGCCGGGCGTACTGGACGAAGAAGCGCGACAGCAGCGGCAGGTCGCCGAGCGTCTGCGGCAGCGCCCGCGTCTCGACGCGATAGCCGTCCTTCTCGACCGTCCGGGTCCGCGGCGGCCCGAAGTTCTTCGTCTGCGCCGTGCTGTTGAACTCGTAGCCGTCGGCGTTGACGATGCGGATGATCGTCCCGCTGCCGGGCGTGAACCCGTCGAGGTCGGGGATGAGGCCGTCGAGGTGGTAGCGGTTGGTCCGCACGTCGTACTCGGGGCCCTGGTGGCGCACGCGCGCCGACAGCTCGTTGGCCGCGCTGGAGACCTGCTGGTCGAAGTCCTCGTAGATCCGCTTGGACGTCAGCCCGCCGACGGCGCCCGCGAAGCCGCAGAGGATGACGAGCGTCAGCAGCGCGGATCCGCCGGCCAGGCGCCAGCGGATGGGCATCTGCCTAGGCGCGGAGAACGTACCCTGCGCCGCGGATCGTATGGAGGAGACGCGGCTCATCGCCGGCTTCCAGCTTCCTTCGGAGATTCGATACGAAGACCTCGATGGTGTTCGTCGTTGCAAATGGATCGTAGCCCCAGACCTCCTCGAGCAGGCGCTGGCGCGGCACGACGATGCGCTCGTTGCGCATGAGGTACTCGAGCAGCTCGAACTCGCGCTGGGTCAGCTCGATCTGGCGGCCCTCGCGGCGCACCTCGTGCGTGTCGGGGTTGAGCTGCAGGTCGCCGACGACGAGCGAGGCGCTGCCGCGGGGCGGACGGCGGCGCAGCAGCGCCCGCAGCCGGGCGAGCAGCTCCTGGCGCTCGAAGGGCTTGACGAGGTAGTCGTCGGCGCCGGCGTCGAGGCCCTCGACGCGCGAGTCGACGGCGTCGCGGGCGGTGAGCATGAGGATCGGGACGTCGCCGCCGTCGCGCAGGCTGCGGGCGACGTCGATGCCGTCGAGCTTCGGCAGGCCGAGGTCGAGGATGACGAGGTCGGGGCTGAACTCGTGGGCGTCGTGCAGCGCCGCCTCCCCGTCGTAGCTCGCGCGCGCCTCATAGCCCTCCATGCGCAGCGAACGCAGCAGGACCTGGGCGATCTCGTGGTCGTCTTCGACGACGAGGACGCGAGGAGGGCGGTCTGTCATGGACATCCAGGGTAGGGCCACGGCTCAACAGGGGGTTAAGCACGCCTAATCCCGGCGCGGACTGCAACGTCGCGCCCACGTCGGCCGAGCAGGAGCGCGGCGGGTCGCCGTCGAAGACGGACGGCGGCCACCTATGGCAACCGCACGCAAGCCCGCAGCGCGCCGCCCCGCGGCGAAGTCCAAGCCGAAGCCGCGCGCCCGCGCGCGGCGCTCGTCGCTGAGCGCGATGCGCGTCCCGCTGCTCGCGCAGCGCCACCTCGATCTCATCGGGCTCGGCTTCGTCGCCCTCGGCGTCTTTCTCGCGTTCCCGATCTACCTCGAGTGGGACGGTGGCGCGGCCGGGCATGCCGCGACGCAGGCGATCGCCTACGCGGTGGGCCAGGTCGGCTATGCCGTGCCGGTCGCCGTCGTCGCCGGCGGCGCGATCCTCGTGCTGCGCCCGGTGCTGCCGGCGGTGCGGCCCTTCCGCGCCGGGGCGCTCTGCCTCTTCGCCGCCCTGACGCTCGCGCTCGCGGCCGGGACGTTCGGCATCGGGCCGGTGGGCGAGCGGGCCGGGTACTGGAACGAGCCGTTCTTCGAGGCGCGCGGCGGGATCGCCGGCGACGCGCTCCTGTACGTCGTCGCGACCGCGTTCTCGACGATCGGCGCCCACATCCTCGCGGTGTTCCTCTTCGTCGCGGCGGTCCTGCTCCTCACCGGCGCATCGGTCGCGGGGGTCCTGCGGGCGACGGGGGCGAGCGTCGCCGACACGACCCGCCTGCTCTCGCGCGCGGTGCCCGCCCGGCCGGCCGGCCCGCCCGGCGGCTCCGGCTCCGGCTGCTGCCGTCAGCCGCACGAGCCCGAGCCCGAGATCGTCCACGAGCCGCTGCTGCCGCCCGAGCCCGAGGACCGCGAGGTCATCGTGCGCGCGACCCACGTCGAGGCCCCGTCGCTCGACGGCGCGACCCGCTACCCGGACCTCTTCGGCGCGCCGCTGCCCGAGCCCGACGAGGAGCCCGCCGCCGCCGAGGAGGAGCCCGCGCCGGAGCCCGACGAGACCGACGTCATGGCCCGCGTGCACCGCGCGCTCGAGCCCTCCGACCTCACGCCGCAGGGCCGCCTGCGCGGGACGGTCACCGACGACCCCGAGTTCCAGTGGCGCCTGCCGAGCCCCGACCTGCTCAAGCGCTCGAGCGCGGAGCAGACGCGCCCGGACACCGCCGGCCAGGAGAAGACCGCGGCGCGGCTCGTCGAGGCGCTCGGGCACTTCGGCGTCGAGTCGAAGGTCGTCGGCACCGTCGCCGGCCCGCACATCACGCGCTTCGAGCTGCGCCTCGCGCCCGGGATCAAGATGAGCAAGGTCGCCCAGCTCAAGGACGACCTCGCCTACGCGCTGGCCGCGACCGACATCCGGATCCTCGCGCCGATCCCCGGCAAGACCGCGGTCGGCGTCGAGGTGCCGAACCTCCGCCGGCGGATCGTCCAGCTCGGCGACGTCTTCCAGGCCGCGCCGGACGGCTGGTCGCCGATGACGATCTGGCTCGGCAAGGACGTCTCGGGCAAGGCGATCGGCGCCGACCTCGCGAAGATGCCGCACCTGCTCGTCGCCGGCACGACCGGGGCCGGCAAGTCGGCGTGCATCAACGCGATGCTCTCGAGCGTCCTGCTGCGCGCGACGCCGCACGACCTGCGGCTCGTGCTCATCGACCCCAAGCAGGTCGAGCTCAACCACTACGAGTCGATCCCGCACCTCCTGACGCCGGTCATCACGAGCCCGCGCATGGCCGCCAACGCGCTGCAGAACCTCGTCCGCGAGATGGAGCAGCGCTACTCGATCATGTCGCTGGCGAAGACGCGGTCGCTCATCGAGCTCAACCGCGCGCGGGCGAAGCGCTCAGACCCGCCGCTGCCGTACATCCTCTGCGTCATCGACGAGCTCGCCGACCTCATGATGGTCGCGCCCGCCGACGTCGAGGACTCGATCATCCGCCTCGCCCAGAAGGCGCGGGCGGTCGGCATCCACCTCGTGCTCGCGACGCAGTCCCCGCGCGTGGACGTCATCACGGGCATGATCAAGGCCAACGTCCCGTCGCGGATCGCGTTCAGCGTCTCCTCGCAGACCGACTCGCGCGTCATCCTCGACTGCAACGGCGCCGAGTCGCTGCTCGGCCAGGGCGACATGCTCTTCTCGCCGGTCGGGACGTCGCGCCTGCAGCGCATCCAGGGCGCCTACATCGACGAGCCGCAGATCGAGGCGCTGACGAGCTTCTGGCGCAAGCAGGGCGAGCCGGAGCTGCGCGAGGACCTGCTCGACGAGGTGCAGCGCGAGGACGCGACGCAGGAGGGCGCGGCGGACGACGGCTTCAGCCCCGACGAGGATCCGCTGCTCGAGGACGCGATCCGGCTCGTCGTCGAGATGGGGACGGCGTCGACGTCGATGCTCCAGCGCCGCCTGCGCCTCGGCTACACCCGCGCGGGCCGGCTCATCGACATGCTCGAGCGCCGCGGCGTCATCTCCGGCTACGAGGGATCCAAGCCGCGCCAGGTGCTCGTGGGCGCCGGCGACGTCGACCGGTTCATCTCGAACCTGCGGGAGCGCGACGGCGGGGCGGCGGCCGCGCCGCAGCTCGAGCTCTCGGACCCTGCAGAGCCCGCGCCGGTCCACGAGTAGCCTCTGGCCGATGCCGGACATCGGGGCCACGTTGCGCGAGGCACGCATGCGCGCGAGGATCGACGTCTCCGAGGTCGAGGCCCAGACGAAGATCCGCGCGAAGTACCTGCGCGCGCTGGAGAACGAGGAATGGGACCTCCTGCCCGGCCCGACGTACGTCAAGAGCTTCCTGCGGACGTACGCCGAGGCGCTCGATCTCGACGCCAAGCTCCTCGTCGACGAGTACAAGCTGCGCCACGAGCACCTCAGCGAGGTCGAGCTGCAGCCGATCAACGCGGCGGCTCCGGGGCGCGAGCGGCGCCGGTCCGGGCCGGTCATCCCGCCGGGCGCGTTCATCGCGCTGATCTTCGTCGGCCTCGTCTTCGCGCTGTATCTCCTCGGCTCCAGCGGCGACGACTCCAATCCCACGAGCCCGGCCGCGACGCAGCCCGAGGCGCCCCCGACGACGCCGCCGGTCGCGGCGTCCCCGCAGGCGCCGTCGCGGCCGCAGCGCGTCGCGCTGCGGATCGAGGCGACCGGCCAGGTCTTCGTCTGCCTGCGCGCCGGCGACCGCACGCTGCTCGACGGCGTGACGCTCGAGGCCGGCGAGCAGACGCCGACGTTCCGCTCGCGGCGCTTTCGCCTGACGCTCGGCAACAACGCCGTGCGGCTGCGGATCAACGGCCGCTCGCGCTCGGTGGCACCGTCGTCGGACCCGATCGGGATCGAGATCACGCCCCGCGAAGGGCGCCAGCCGCTGCCGGCGGACCGCCGGCCCGTGTGCCGTTGAGCGTCCGGGCCGGCATCGTCGTCACCGGGACCGAGGTCCTCACGGGGCGCGTCTCGGACCGCAACGGCCCGTGGCTCTCGGAGCGGCTGCTCGAGCTCGGCGCCGACGTCGTCGGGATCGCGGTCGTCGGCGACCGGCCGGACGACATCCAGCGCGCGCTGCGCTTCCTCGCCGCCGAGGACTGCGCGCTCATCGTCACGAGCGGCGGCCTCGGGCCGACGGCCGACGACCTCACCGCCGCCGTCGTCGGCGCGTTCCAGGGCCGCGAGATGGTGCTCGACGAGGCGCTCGAAGGCCGCATCGCCGACATCCTGCGCGCCGCTCATGTCGCGCTGGCCGGATCTCGATCCCGAGGCGATCCTGATCTCCAACCGCAAGCAGGCGGTCGTGCCGGCCGGGGCCGAGATCCTCGAGCCCGTGGGGACCGCGCCGGGCCTCGTCGTGCCGCCGCCCGATGCCGGCGGCGGTCCGGTCGTCGTCGTGCTGCCCGGGCCGCCGCGCGAGCTGCAGCCGATGTGGGAGACGGCGGTGCACACGCGAGCTCGTCCGCGACGCGCTGCGCGGCGCGCCGACCTATCGCCGGGCGATGCTGCGGCTCTTCGGGATCCCGGAGTCGGAGATCGCCGCGACGCTGCGTGCGGCCGAGGCGGCGGGGATCGAGCTCGATCGCCTCGAGATCACGACGTGCCTGCGCCGCGGCGAGGTCGAGGTCGTCACCCGCTACGAGCCGCCCGACGAGCCCGTCTACGAGCAGCTCGCGGCGCTCGTGCGCGAGCGCCACGGGGAGATCCTGTTCTCCGATGACGGCACGACCGTCGACGACCAGGTCTTCGAGCACCTGCGCACGGCCGCCGAGACGATCGCGGTCGCCGAGTCCTGCACGGGCGGCCTGCTGTCCGCGCGGCTGACCGAGCGGCCGGGCTCGTCGGAGGTCATGCGCGGGGGGTTGGTCGTCTACGCGAACGAGGCGAAGGTCGCGCTGGCGGGGGTCGATCCCGCGCTCATCTCGGCGCACGGCGCGGTCTCGCGGGAGGTCGCGGAGGCGCTGGCGGACGGCGCCCGGGAGCGGCTGGACGCCGACGTCGGCGTCGGGGTGACCGGCGTCGCCGGGCCCGGCGGCGGGTCGGAGGAGAAGCCCGTCGGCCTCGTCTGGCTCTCGGTGTCACACCGCGACGGGCGGCGGATGACGCGCAGCGTCACGCTCCCGGGCGGGCGCGCCGACGTCCGCGACCGCGCGACGACCGTCGCGCTGCATCTCGTCCGCCGCCTCCTGCTGCAGGGCTGATGCGGCTCTTCGTCGCGCTCGCGCTGCCGGCGCCGGTGCGCGCGGAGCTCGCCGCGTGGGCCGCCGCGGCGGCGCCGGCGGCGATGCGGCGCGTGCCGGCCGAGAACCTCCACGTGACCATGGCGTTCCTCGGTTCGCGAGCGGCGCAGGACGCGCCGGCGGTGGCGCGGCGTGCTGGCCGAGGTCGCCCGGCCGCTCGGTCCGCTCGCCGTCGACGGCGCGCTCTGGCTGCCGCCCCGCCGGCCGGGCGTCCTGGCGGTCGCGCTGCGCGCGGAGCCGGCGCTCGGTGAGCTGCACGCGGATCTCCTGGCGGGGCTCGAGCGGGCGATCGGCTTCGAGCCCGAGCGGCGGGCGCTGCGCCCGCACGTCACGGTCGCGCGGGCGCGCGGGCGCGAGCGGCTGCGCGCGGTCGCGCTCGACCCCGAGCCCGCGGCGCTGGAGTTCGAAGCCGAGGCGCTCGTGCTCTACCGCTCGCACACGGGCCCGGATGGATCTCGCTACGAGCCGCTCGGGTCGGTCGAGCTCTGAGGAGGTCGCGGGCCGAGGCGCCCAGGCGCTACGTCCCCGAGCCGCGCTTGTAGCTCACGAGCTCGGCGCGGCCGCCGTCGCCGTCGGTGTGGACGCTGAGCAGCTGTCCGACGCCGGGCGCGTAGAACTTCAGCTCCTCGGCCTTCGGCTCCGTCGGGACGAGGTCGCGCGTGAGCAGGACGTCGCGGAGGTAGAAGCCGGCGGGCACCTCGACGCGGTCCTCGCCGATCGCGACGATCTTGGCCTTGTCCTCCGCCTCGCCCTTGAAGTACTCCTGGCGGTAGGCGAGCCCGGGCTGCGGATCGGCCGGCATCGCGATCCCGGCCTGCGCGCCGTCGACGCCGGCCTCGAACGAGCCCGCGCGATCGACGAGCTTGCCGTCCTCGTAGTTGCGGACGTCCTCGCCGAGGTACCAGACGTTGCCCTCCTTGTCCTGCGCGAACCAGTCGTCGGTGATCTCGACCGGCCTGCCGCCCTCGGACACGACGTCGCGCACGACGCGCGCGCGGATCCCGTTGGCGATGAGCTTCGTCTTGCGCGTGACGGTGACGACGACCTTCTCCCGCGCGCCGGTCGTGTCGGTCTCGCGGTAGACCCATCTGCTGCCGACCCGCAACGGGAGGTACGGGTTGTCGATCTCCAGCGTGAAGTCGGCCGGATCGAGCTTCACCGGCTCGCTGCCCTGCGGCAGGGCCGGCTCGTCCTGTCGTCGTCGCCGCCGCCGCAGGCCGCCAGGCCGAGCGCGGCGATCATTGCGCCCGTTGCGACAAGCGCGCTGCGTGTCATGTCGACTCCTGTCGTGGGACTGGCTGGATCTGTCCTGCCGAGTACCCCCGTTGCGATGAGACGAGCATGAGAGGGGCGGTCGTCGAATCGCGCTCCGCGCGGTCGCTGCGCACATTTGGCACGAAGCGCTGCAGCGCTGTCACAGCCTCCGTCCTAGCCTCGGTTTCCGTCCGATCCGCCCCGTACCGTGCGCTGTTCTTCCGCACCAGAAAGGCTTGTAGACCCATGGCTCTCAGCGATACCGAGAAGGCCGCCAAGGCCCGCAACGACGCCCTCCAGGGCGCACTCACGCAGATCGAGCGCGAGTTCGGCAAGGGCACGGTCATGCGCATGGGCGACGAGGGTGCGCAGGTGAAGGTCAACGCCATTCCGACGGGCGCGCTGTCGCTCGATCTCGCCCTCGGGATCGGCGGCATGCCGCGGGGGCGCATCGTCGAGCTCTTCGGCCCGGAGTCGTCGGGCAAGACGACGCTCGTCTACCACGTCCTCGCCGAGGCCCAGAAGCTCGGCGGCGTCTGCGCGTTCATCGACGCCGAGCATGCGATGGATCCGCTCTACGCGCGTGAGATCGGGGTCGACATCGACGAGCTGCTCGTCTCCCAGCCGGACTACGGCGAGCAGGCGCTCGAGGTCGCCGACATGCTCGTGCGCTCCGGCGCCGTCGACATCGTCGCGATCGACTCCGTCGCCGCGCTGACGCCGCGCTCGGAGCTCGAGGGCCAGATGGGCGACCAGACCGTCGGCCTCCAGGCCCGGATGATGAGCCAGGCGATGCGCAAGCTCGCCGGCAACCTCAACCGCGCGCAGACGCTCTGCCTCTTCACGAACCAGATCCGCGAGAAGGTCGGCGTGATGTTCGGCTCCCCCGAGACGCAGCCGGGCGGGCGCGCGCTGAAGTTCTACGCCTCCCAGCGCCTCGACATCCGGCGCATCGAGACGCTGAAGGACGGCACCGAGGCGGTCGGCAACCGGGTGCGGGTGAAGGTCGTCAAGAACAAGGTCGCGGCCCCGTTCCGCCAGGCCGAGTTCGACATCGAGTTCGGCAAGGGCATCTCGACCTCCGGCTGCATCCTGGACCTCGGCATCGAGCACAACATCGTCGGCAAGTCGGGCTCGTTCTTCTCCTACGGCACCGAGCGCCTGGGCCAGGGGCGCAACAACGCCAAGGGCTATCTCGACGAGCATCAGGAGATCTCCAAGGAGATCGAGGCGAAGATCTACGCGGCGCTCGGCATCGGACAGGACCTCGTCGTCCCGATCGAGCGCGAGGAGGACGCCGCGCCCGTGCCGATCGGCAGCGCGGTCGAGGCGGCCTAGCGGACCTGTCGCGGACGTGGCGACGACCGCCGATCCCGAACGCGGCGCGGCGCGGGCCCTCGAGCTCGCCTACCGCTACCTCAACCGGCGCGACCGGACGCGGGCGCAGGTCGCCGCGCACCTCGAGAGCCGGGAGGTGCCGGCGGCAGCGATCGACGAGGCCGTGGAGACGCTCGAGCGCCAGGGCTACCTCGACGACGCCCGCTACGCGCGGGCGTTCGCCGAGGACCGCCGGGCGCTCGACGGCTGGGGCCCGGAGCGGATCGAGCGGGCGCTGCTCGGCGCGGGCGTCGACGACGCGCTCGTCGCCGCCGCGGTCGGAGCCCGTGACGCCGGCGAGGAGCTCGAGGCGGCGCTGGAGCTCCTGCGGCGGCGCCTGCATGCGGTGCCCGGCGACGACCGCGAGCGCGCGAGCGCGCTCGGGCTGCTCGTGCGCAAGGGCTACGGGCTGGACTTCGCCTACGACGCCGTGCGGGCGTTCGAGCGCACCGGCGCAGGCTGAGCACGACGCTTCGGGCGCCACGCCGGTTGTGCCGGTGTTATCGCGGTGCAATCATCAGACGCAGTCGGATTGAGCCCGCACAGGGCGACAGAAACGCAGCATCTGAGCAGTTCTGAACCCAGGCAGTGTCCACGACGGCCACAAGAGAGAGCAATCCGGGCGCCCTGCCGCCCACCGCACGACCACCTTCGACCACCGTTTCATCCGTCCGCTGAACGCAGGCGCCTCGCGCCACCTGCTGTCGCCCGCCGCACGCCGCTCCGACCCCTGACATCGACTGCACCGCGCGCTCCGGTCGCACCATGCCGGCCGCACGGGGAGAGGACCGGCAATGGAACTGATCGTGGCGGCCGCGATCGTGGCGGGAGCGATCGTGTTCGTGTTCGGTTCGCGCCTGCAAGCGCGCTCCGCGATCGGCCACGACGGCCAACGGGGCCGAGGAGCTCGCGCGCCTCGACGAGCGCGTCAGCCTCCGCGCCGAGGAGCTCGACCGCCGGGCCCGCGAGCTCGACGACCAGACCCGCGCCATCGAGGCCGAGCGCGAGCAGCTCGCACGCCGCTGGCGCGAGCACGAGCAGGCGCTCGAGGAGATCTCGGGGCTCAGCGCCGGGCAGGCGAAGGAGCGCCTCATGACGCAGATCACCGATCAGGTCCGCCACGAGTGCGCGCGCCACATCCGCCAGATCGAGGAGCAGACCAAGCGCGACGCCGAGCGGCGCGTGCGCTCGATCCTCTCGGTCGCGATGCAGCGCCTGGCCGCGAGCCACGCCGCGGAGACGACGGTCTCGGTCGTCCAGCTGCCGTCCGACGACATGAAGGGCCGCATCATCGGCCGCGAGGGCCGCAACATCCGCGCCCTCGAGAACCTCACCGGCGTGGACTTCATCATCGACGACACGCCCAGCGCGGTCGTCCTGTCGGCCTTCGACGGCGTCCGCCGCGAGGTCGCGCGCATGACGCTCGAGAAGCTCCTCGCGGACGGGCGCATCCACCCGGCGCGGATCGAGGAGGCCTACTACCAGGCGAAGTCCGAGCTCGACGCCCATCTCGTCGAGGCCGGGGAGGAGGCCGCGTTCGAGTCCGGCGTGCAGGGGCTCGACGTCGAGATCGTCCGCACGCTCGGGCGGCTGAAGTTCCGCACGAGCTACGGCCAGAACGTCCTGTCGCACTCCGTCGAGTGCGCGCAGCTCGCGGCGATGATGGCCGAGGAGCTCGGCGCCAGCCCGAAGACCGCCTCCCGCGCCGCCCTGCTGCACGACATCGGCAAGGCCGTCTCGCACGAGGTCGAGGGACCGCACGCGCTCGTCGGCGGCGACATGGCGCGCCGCCACGGCGAGTCCGAGGCCGTCGCGCATGCGATGGAGGCCCACCACAACGAGGTCGAGCCGCAGACGGTCGAGGCGATCATCGTCCAGACCGCCGACGCGCTCTCGGGTGCCCGTCCGGGCGCGCGCGGCGAGTCGCTGGAGTCCTACGTCAAGCGCCTGCGCGAGCTCGAGCTCATCGCCTCGCGCCACACCGGCGTCGAGAAGGTCTACGCGATGCAGGCCGGCCGCGAGATCCGCGTCATCGTCGAGCCGACGGCGATCGACGACGACGCCGCGATGCTGCTGTCGCGCGAGATCGCCCGCGAGATCGAGCGCGAGCTCGAGTATCCGGGGCAGATCAAGGTCACGGTCATCCGCGAGTCGCGGGCGGTCGAGTTCGCGAAGTGAACCCTCGCCGTGCCGCAGCGTGGTGCACGGCCGCGCTGCTCCTGCTCGCCGCCCCGTCCGCGAACGCTGCCGAGGACCGCGATCCATGGCTCGGCCAGCTCGCTCGCGCGCTGAGCGACGACCCGGTCGTCGTCAGCGACTCCGTGACGCGGGCGGTGTCGCCGCGCGAGCTGGCCGGCCTGCGTGCCGCGGTCCGCGCGATGCCGTTCCCGACGCGCGTCGCGATCCTCAGCGGCCCGCCACGGAACTTCGACACCGGCGGGCCCGACCTCTTCGAGCTGCCCGAGCTGCTGGCCGGGGCCGTCGACCGGCCCGGCCTCTACGTCGTCGCCGAGGTCGACGAAACCGACCTCTACGGCTCGATCCACGCGACCGCGATCGGCGTCCGGCCGCGCGTCGCCCCGAGCGACATCGAGCGCGCGCTGGACCAGGACGTCGCCGAGGACGCGCGCGCCGTCACCCGGATCCGCTACGGCCTGCGCCTCGCCGTCACCGGCGAGCGCCCGCTGCGCGGCGTCGCCGAGCGCGCCCTCGACAAGCGGATCGCGGCGCGCGAGGCACGCCGCGACCGCGTCGATACCGAGAACGCCGTCGCGGCCGGGTTCCTCGGCGGCGGCGCCCTCGTCGGGTTCGCGATCCCGACGGTCCTGTGGTGGCGGCGGCGCCCGCGCGGTCACGCGCAGAGCGCTCCCCGAGAGCTGCGCGAGCCCGGCGCCGAGGCCGCCGCCAGTGCAGCCGACGCGGTGGCGCGCCTGGCTGCGTCGATCACCGCCGCCCGGCAGCCACCCGACCTCGCCTTCGAGCTGTACTCGGCCGCCTCGAAGGCCGACCGCGAGGCGAGCACGCCGATCGACCACGTCGGCGCGCTCGTCCTCGCCGAGGACGGCGCGGCGGTGCTCGCCGGCCGTCCGCGCCCCGAGCGCTGCTTCTTCGACCCCGGCCACGGCGGTGCGACGACCCAGACGCGCTGGCGCCAGGGCGTCGCGGAGGCCGAGGTCCCCGCCTGCAAGCGATGCGCCGAGGCGCTGCGAGCCGACCGTGCGCCCGACGCCCTCGCCGACCGCGGCCGCCCGTACTACGAGCGCAACACGATCTGGGGCCGCACGGGCCTCGGCAGCATCGACGAGAAGCTCGCCGAACACGTGCTGGCGGGCAGATGAGGCAGCGCACGGCGCTCGCGCGGATGCTCGCCGGCCTGCTGCTCGTCGGGCTCGTCGCGGTGGACGGCGCATGGGCCGGCCGCCTCGACGACGCCGGGCGCGCGCTGCGCGATCCCGGCGTCTGGGTCGATCGCGATCTCAGCTGGCTCGTGACGCCTGCGCAGGCGCGCCGCCTCGAACGCCGGATCGACGCGGCAGGGGTGCCGGTACGCGTCGCGGTGCTGCCGCAGGTCGAGGTCGACGAGTCGCGCGGCGACCAGCAGGCGATCGTCCGGGGCATCATCCGCCGCGCCGGCGCCGACGGCCTCTATGTCCTCGTCGACCAGCAGGGCGGCGTCGAGTACGCGGCGCGCGACCTGCCGCTGGATCTCAGCGAATTCTCGTTTCCCCGGCCGTTCCCGGAGCCGCCCCCGCTGCACGAGCAGCTCGACGCGATCGTCCCGACGGTGCGCGATGCGCGCCCCGCGGCGCCACCGGTGAGCTTCGAGCCGTTCTCGAGCCCCAAGGGCGTGCCGCTTGCGGGGACGGTCGAGCGCGACTCGCTGCTGCTGATCGCGCTCGTCTGCCTCGCGCTCGGACTGCTGGTCGGCGGTGCGCTGCACGCCATCATGCGCTGCGTCGCTCACCGCCGTGCGCCGGACGCGGAGGGCCCTTGCCGGGTAGCGCGCGCACCCTCGCGATCTCGCTTCTCGCGGCGCTGCTCGTGCTCGCGACGCCCGCTGCGCCCGCGGGCGCGGTGTCGAGCGTCGGCCCGGCGGCGCGCGGGCTGGAGGAGAGCCGGCTCTACGTCGACCCGGCCGTCGCCGAGACGGTCGACCCCGCGACGCGGCGGCGGCTGCGCCGGGCGCTCGCGCGGCGCGACGCGCCGATCTTCGTGGCGCTCGTGGCCTTCGCGCCGGGCGACGCGTTCGACGGCGACGGCCCGCGGTTTCTCAGCGCGCTCGCCGGCCGCGTCGGGCGGTCCGGCATCTACGTCACCTACGACGCCCGCGGCATCCTGTGGACGCGCGGCTTCCGGACGACGCGCGAGGACGTCGAGCGCGCGCAGGTGGCGGCGCACACGGTCGACCTCGAGAGCGCGTTCGACAGCCTCCCCGGCCCGCGCCTGACGAGCTTCCTCGGCGCTCTCGACGATCCCGACCTCGCGGCGCGCGAGCGCGCGGCGTCCGCCGCCTTCCGCGAGCGCATCGGGACGAACACCGTGCCGCCGGCGAGCAGCGGCGCGGGGGAGGGGGCGACCGACGACGACGGGGGCGGCGGCGCGGCCGCGATCTCGGCGATCGCCGGCGCGCTCGTCCTCGCCGCCCTGGTCGGGTTCCTCGTGCTGCGCCGCCGCCGCGGCGCGCGGCCCGTCGACGACAAGCCCGTGCTGCCGTGGCGGGTCTTCGAGCTCGCGCGCGAGGCGTCGCGCGACGAGCTCGCCGAGCGCGCCGCCGCGATGCTCATCGCGCTGAGCGAGCTCATCGACGCCGCGCCGGCCACCGCCGCGACGCAGCGCGCGCTCGACGGCTACGAGGCTGCCGAGCGCGCCGTGCGTTCGGGCGATCCCGACGTCCCCGACCTCGTCGGCGCGCTCGTCTGCATCGACCTCGGGCGGGCCGCGCTGCGCGGGGAGGGGACGCCGGTGCCGCCATGCACGTACGACCCGCGCCACGAACCGGTGCGCGGCCGGCCCGTCACGGTCGACGGCACGAAGCTCCACCTCTGCAAGGCCTGCCGCGCCGACGTGCGCGCCGGGCGGCCGGCGGACGTCCTGCGCGACGGCAGCGGCCGCCCGTACTTCGAGGGCGACACGCCGTGGGCGAAGAGCGGCTACGGCGCCTGGTCGGATCCGATCCGCGCGGTGCTCGATCGGCGGCCGTGACCCGCCGCTACGCTCTGAGCCCGTGAAGCGCTACCACGTCACGACGTTCGGCTGCCAGATGAACGAGCACGACTCCGAGCGGATGAAGGGCATGCTCGAATCGCTCGGCTACGGCGAGGCCGCGGCCGCCGAGGACGCCGACGTCATCCTCTTCAACACCTGCTCGATCCGCGAGAAGGCCGACAGCCGCTTCGTCGCGCACCTCGGGCACGCCAAGCGCCTCAAGCGCGAGGATCCGTCGCGGATCATCGGCGTCGGCGGCTGCTGGGCGCAGTCCGTCAAGGACGAGGTCTTCGCGCGCTTCCCGTTCGTCGACGTCGCGTTCGGGCCCGGCCAGGTCCACAAGCTCGCCGAGTTCTTGACGTCGGACTCGCTGACCGCGCAGGGCTACTTCGAGTTCGAGGGCTTCACCGGCCATCTGCCCGACAAGCGCGCCCGCGAGTTCCAGGCCTGGGTGCAGATCTCGGTCGGCTGCAACATGCGCTGCTCGTACTGCATCGTCCCGTCGACCCGTGGCAGGGAGGTCAGCCGGCCCGCCGACGAGCTCGTCGCCGAGGTGCGGCGCCTGGCCGCCGACGGCGTGCGCGAGGTGACGCTGCTCGGCCAGAACGTCAACTCCTACGGCCGCGACCTGGGCGCGGGGCGGACGTCCTTCGCCGAACTGCTCGCGCGGCTGGATGCGGTCGACGGCATCGAGCGCATCCGCTACACGAGCCCGCACCCGAAGGACATGCGCGAGGACGTCATCCGCGCGCACGCCGAGCTGCCGTCGGTCTGCGAGCACATCCACCTGCCGCTGCAGTCGGGCTCGTCGCCGATCCTCAAGGCGATGCGCCGGACGTACACCCGCGAGCGCTACCTCGACCGCGTCGCGCTCATCCGCGAGCACGTCCCGGACGCGGCGATCACGACCGACATCATCGTCGGCTTTCCCGGCGAGACCGAGGACGGACTTCGAGCAGACGCTGTCGCTGTGCGAGGAGGTCGGCTACGACGGCGCGTTCACGTTCGTCTTCTCGCCGCGCCGCGGCACCGAGGCGGGGGCGATGACCGAGGGCCTCGTGGCGCACGAGGTGAAGGTCGAGCGGATGCAGCGCCTCGTCGAGGTCGTCCAGCGGCGCGCGCACGAGCGCGCGCAGCGCTTCGTCGGGCGCTCGCTGGAAGTGCTCGTCGAGGGCAGCTCGCGGACGGACGCGTCGCGCCTGCGCGGGCGCTCGCGCCACAACAAGGCCGTGAACTTCGCGGGGCGCGCGGCGCCCGGCGAGCTCGTCGCCGTCGACGTCACCGCGGCGACGAGCCAGACGCTCACCGGTGAGCTGGCACGCTCCGAGGCGCACGCCGGGGCACGCTGACCGCGGGCTCGGACCGCACCGGCCGCGGCGGCTCGGCGCTGTCCCATTGCAGCCGGTCGCCGAGGCCGGCCGCGAAGAACGCGTCGACGACCGCGACCTGACGGGGGTCGGCGCGGATGAGCAGGGCGAGCTCGATGCCGGCGGCGCTGCAGTCGGCGTCGTGGCGCACGAACCGCGCCATCGCCTCTGGCGCGATGTCGCTGAGCTCGCGCAGGTCGACGAGGATCCGTGCGACCCCGTGCTCGAGGGCTCCGTCGATCGCGATCCGCAGGCAGAGCGCCGTGTGGTCGTCGATCTGGGCGTCCACGTCGAGCTCGGGGATGACCCAGCGTGGCCGGCGGTCGGGCGGTGTCGCGGGTGAGGGACGCATCGGCGCCTCCCGGTCGAGAATCGTTCTGGACCGCCCGTGCCCGCTGCGTGGCGCGCGACTTTCCGCGTCTGGCAGGCGCCGGGAGGGCCCTGATCGGACATCCGGGCGCCGCATCTGACGATAGCAACGCGGTTCGTCCGCCCTTTATGCGAACATGTGTTCGTGCGCTGGGAGAACCTGACCACCGACGCCGACGACGCCGCGCGCCTGCCGGGCCACCGCGATCCGGCCGTGATCCGGCGCTTCGACGCACCCGAGGCGCTGGACATGCGCTTCTACGAGGTCCGCGCGAAGTCGGCGCTCAACCGCGTTCCCAAGGCGTCGCAGATGCCGTTCCGCTGGACGATCAACCCATACCGAGGCTGCTCGCATGCGTGCGTGTATTGCGCGTCGGGAGAGACGCCGATCCTCATGGCCGACGGTCGTCACAAGCCGCTGGCGAAGCTGCGTGCGGGTGACGACATCTACGGGACGCGCGTCGAGGGGCGCTACCGCCGCTACGTGAAGACGAAGGTGCTCGCGCACTGGGCGAGCGTGAAGCCGGCCTTTCGTGTCGTCCTGGAGGACGGCACCGAGCTGATCGCCAGCGGCGACCACCGGTTCCTCAGCAATCGCGGATGGAAGCACGTCACAGGTGCGCAGAGTGGCCCAGACCAGCGACCGTATCTGACCACCAGCAACGAGCTCTTGGGCACCGGCGGCTTCGCTCGCGGGCCACGGCACTCCGACGAATATGAGCGGGGCTACCTCTGCGGGATCATTCGCGGTGACGGGAGCCTGGGAGAGCGCACATATCAGCGAGACGGGCGGCCCTGGACGCATCACAGCTTCCGGCTTGCGCTCGCCGATTCGGAGGCACTCGATCGGGCGCAGCGCTACCTCTTCGGATACGGCGCATACACGCAGTCGTTCTTGTTCCAGGCGGGTTCGGACCGCAGGCGGCCGATACACGCAATACGCGCGCAAGCCCGCTCGAGCTGCGATCGGATTCGGAGCCTCATCGACTGGCCGCTGAGCCCGTGCGACGAGTGGCGCAAGGGATTTCTCGCCGGGATCTTCGACGCCGAGGGATCGGGCAGCGCGGTCATCCGCGTCCATAACACCGACGAGACGATCCTGCGCTGGACCGAAGCCTGCATGGCGGAGTTCGGATTTCGCACCATCCGTGACCGCCCGACGCCAAGCGGCTGCGTCGCGATCCGCCTCCGCGGTGGCCTGCGCGAGCGCCTGCGGTTCTTTCACACCGTCGAGCCGGCGATCCGCCGCAAGCTCGACATCGACGGGATGGCGCTGAAGTCCGATGCGCGCACGGCCGTGGTCGCCGTCGAGCCGCTCGGCACGACGATGCGCCTGTACGACATCACGACCGGCACCGGCGACTTCATCGCGAACGGGATCGTCAGCCACAACTGCTTCGCCCGCCCGACGCACAAGTACCTCGACTTCGACGCGGGTCGCGACTTCGAGCGCGAGATCGTCGTGAAGGTCAACGCGCCGGAGGTCGTGCGGGCGGAGCTCGCGCGGCCGTCGTGGAAGGGCGAGCACGTCGCGATGGGGACGAACACCGACCCCTACCAGTGGGTCGAGTCGCGCTACCGGCTCATGCCCGGGATCTGGGAGGCGATGCGCGACGCGCGCAATCCGTGCTCGATCCTCACGAAGTCGCCGCTGCTCCTGCGCGACCTCGGGCTCATGCGGGAGATCGCGGCGGTGACCGACATCCACGCGAACCTCTCGATCCCGACGCTCGACGCAAAGGCGTGGCGCGCGACCGAGCCGCACACGCCGCATCCGCAGGCGCGCCTGGAGGCGGTCGCCGAGCTCAACCGCGCGGGCATCCCGTGCGGGGTGCTCATCGCGCCGCTCATGCCGGGCATCAACGACGCGCCCGGGCAGGTCGAGCCGCTGCTGGAGGCCGCGGCCGCGGCAGGCGCGACCGGGATCGGCGGGATCGCGCTGCACCTGCGCGGGGAGGTGCGGCAGATCTACTTCGACTGGCTGCGCTCCTACCGGCCCGATCTCCTGCCGCTCTACGAGGAGCTCTACGCGCGCGGCGCCTACGCGCCGCGGGCCGAGCGGCGGCGGCTGGCCGAGCTCGTGCGCCGCGAGGACACGGCGTGGCCGAGCCGCTTCCGCAACCGTGATCCGGCGCAGACGCACTCCGACGAAGCGCCGAAGGTGGTGGAGCCGACGCAGGCGACGTTGTTCTGAGTCAGCGCCTTTGTCAACGCCGCGCGCGAACCGCTCGGCGACTACGGGACGAGAGCCGCCGCGCGACGACCCATCGCTCCGGGCCGAGCGGCGCTCAGTGCTCGTGGCCGCCGAGCGCTGCCATGAACAGCGTCAAGGACAGGTAGGCGAAGCTCAGCCGCAGTCCGACGCCGCCGCTCAGCCAGCGCAGCCACCGGTCGCCGCTCATCGTCCGCCACGCGAGCGCGGCGAACGTGAGCTCGTGGGCCGTCGCGATCGTGTCCGCGACGCCGACGGAGGAGACCTCTCCGGCGTCGGGCCCGAAGGGCAGCCCGGTCGTTCGCGAGAAGATCCACAGCAGCGCGACGACGACGCTCGCAAGCGCCACCGTGCTGAGCGTTCGCGGGCCGGCGCCGCCACCGGAGATTCGCCATCCTGCCCACAGCTGCGCGGCTCCGACGAGCGCGAAGAAGCCCCACAGCGCGGTGCTCTCGTCGCGGTGCTCGACCGCCGCGACGATGTGGATGATGCCGGCCGTGGCCGCCAGGGCCGCGAGCAGGTGGATGTGCCCCGCGGCGCTCGCGTCACTCGCTGAGGCGTGGTGGATCGAGGTGTCGATGCTCACGGTCTCACCGGTACATACGGTCCGAGCGTCTCGTCGGTCGCCTCGCCGGACAACTCAATCTCTGTTGAGATGTTGCTACGATCGCACCCGCATGACGGCCGACGATCGCTGCGACCTGCTCTGCCTCGACCTCCCGAAGGCCGAGCGCCTGCGCGCGGGCCGTCCGGGCGAGGAGACGCTGCGGGCAGCCGCCGAGCGGGCGCGCGCGCTCGCTGATCCCACCCGTCTCATGCTCGCGTGCGCGCTGGCCGAGACCGACGAGCTGTGCGTCTGCGACCTGGCCTGGGTCGCGGAGCGCTCGGAGAATCTCGTCTCCCATCACCTGCGCGTCCTGCGCGGCGCCGGGATCGTCACGAGCCGTCGCGAGGGCAAGATGGTGATGTATGCCGTCACCGCCGCCGGCCGTCGGTTGCTGGACGCCGTGTGCGTCGAGACGAGGGCCATGCGATGAGCGCATCCGCGGGGGCCGTGTCGCCCGCGACGGCGGATCGGGCGCGAACGATCGATCGCGTGACGTACCAGCGGCTGGCCGGCCGCGTGAAGCTCCTGTCGTGGGTGAGCCTGGCCTACATGACCCTGGAGGGCTCGATCGCGATCCTGGCCGGGGTGCTCGCGGGCTCGGTCGCGTTGATCGGCTTCGGGATCGATTCGGCGATCGAGGGTTTTGCCAGCGCGATCATCGTGTGGCGGTTCACCGGCGCGCGAATGTTCTCCGAGGATGCGGAGCAGCGCGCTCAGAAGCTCGTCGCGATCCAGTTCTTCCTGCTCGCGCCGTATGTCGGCTTCGAGTCCGTCCAGGCGCTTGTGAACGGGGAGCGCCCGGACATCAGCTGGCTGGGGATCGCGCTGAGTGCGTCGAGCCTCGTCGTGATGCCGTATCTCGGTGTCGCCAAGCAGCGCATCGCCGACCAGATCGGGTCGGCGGCGACCAAGGGCGAGGGTCGCCAGAACATGCTCTGCGCCTACCTCGCCGGCGCGCTGCTGCTGGGCCTGCTCGGCAACGCCGCGCTTGGCGCGTGGTGGCTGGATCCACTTGTCGGCATGCTCATCGCCGTCGTCGCCGTCAAGGAGGGCCTGGAGGCGTGGCGCGGCGAGGGCTGCGCGTGCTCGGGCGATCCGCTCGCCGGCCTCGGAGAGACCGCCGGCGCCTGCGCCGACGGCTGCGACAAGGACTGAGGCTCCATGGACGCACGAGAGCTGCCCTACCCGAACGCGTCGTTTGACGCGGCGTACCTCCCCGCCGTCCTCGGCGAGATCCCCGACCAGGACGCGGCGCTAAGGCAGCTGGCGCGAGTGCTCAGGCCCGGCGGGCGATTGGTCGTCGGCGAGCTCTTCGGCGACCCGCACTGGATCCGACCTGGGCGGCTGCACCGACGCGCCGAAGCAGCGGGCCTGACGTTCGTGCGGCGCTCCGGCACGCCGCTCGGCTACTTCGCGCGCTTCGAGCGTTGAGCGTGCGACCGCTGGCAGTGACGATCCTCGCCGCCGCCGCGCTGATGGGCTGCGGGGATGGGTCCGGTGCGCTCACAGATGCAGACGCCGACGATCCTGGGCCGGTCCACGTCCACGGCCTCGGCGTCAACCCGTCCGACGGCGCGTTGTTCGTCGCGACGCACACGGGGCTCTTCCGAGCCGGAGTCGGCGAGCTGCGCGCCCGGCGTGTCGCCGGCCGCTACCAGGACACGATGGGCTTCACGGTGGTTGGCCCGGACCGGTTCCTCGGCTCCGGGCACCCCGACCTCCGCGAGCGGCTGCCGCCGTTTCTCGGACTCATCGAGTCGGGCGATGCCGGCCGCTCGTGGGAAGCAATCTCACTTCAGGGCAGCGTGGACTTCCATGTCCTCGAGGCCGCCGGGTCCCGGATCTACGGCTTCGGCTCCGATTGGGAGACCCGCGAGCCGCGATTTCTCGCGAGCAGCGATCGAGGCCGTAGGTGGGAGCGACTCGATCCCCCCGAGCCGCTCGTCGCGCTCGCGATCGCGCCTGACGATCCGCGAAGCCTCGTGGCGTCGGGCGATCGGCGCGTCTTCGCCTCGGCCGACGGCGGCCGCTCGTGGTCAGCGCTCGACGCCCCGAGCGCCGGGCTGCTGGCGTGGAACGCCGACGGGCTGTTCCTCGCCGCCCGCGACGGCCGCGTATGGCGGCGCGAGCGCGTCGGTCGCGCCTGGGAGGAGGTGGGAGCAATCGGCGGCCAGCCCGCCGCATTCGACAGCGGGCGGGCAGACGAGCTGCTCGTCGCTCTTCACGACGGAACCGTCAAGCGGTCGGGCGACGCCGGCAGCGGCTGGAGCATCCGTTCAGCTCCGGGCTAGTCACGTCAGGCGAACGCGAGCGCGTCAAGAACGCTTGTCGAGCTGCCCGCGCTCGAACTGCTCGGCGACCTGGGCCCCGCCGGACTTGCGGGTGACGGTCGCCGCGAGCTCCGGGGCGACGCCGCCGACGAGCGTTCCGAGCTTCAGGCCCAGCGGGGCGACGTCGATCTCGCCGCGGTTGCGCTCGATCGCGCGCAGCGTCGCCTCGGCGACGTGCTCGGGCGACTTCGTGCCGACGCCGAAGGGGAGCTTGACGTTCGCGTCGGCGAACATGCCGGCGTCGCGGATGAAGCCGGGGAAGATCGTCGAGACGCCGACGCCGGTCCCGTGGAGCTCCGCGCGCAGCGCGGACGGCGAAGCCGCGCAGGCCGAACTTCGTGGCGTTGTAGATCGAGCTGCCGGCGGTCGCGGCCTTGCCCGACAGCGACGACATGAAGACGATGTGTCCGGACCCGCGCTCGCACCATCCCGGGCGTGATGGCGTGCGCGAGCATGATCGGCGCGTGGAGGTTGACGACGAGCGCGCGCTCGATCTGCTCGGGCGTGTAGGTCGACAGGCGCCCCGACGCCGGCAGGCCGGCGTTCGCGACGAGGATGTCGATGTCGGCGTGCGCCGCGGCGAGCTCGCGGACCGCGGCGGCGTCCGAGAGATCGGCGGGCGCGACCTCGGCGCCGATCTCGCCGGCGAGCTCGACGAGCACGTCCCCGCGCCGGCCGGAGAGGATGACGTGCGCGCCCGCGGCAGCGAGGCGGCGGGCGATCGCGTGGCCGAGGCCGCCGGTGGCGCCCGTCAGCAGGACCTTCTTTCCGGCGACGTTCACGCCGGGAAGACTGCCACGGTTGCCGTGAACCCGTGCAGGAAGCTCTCGCCGCCGACCGGGCCGATCTCGCCGGCGGCGAAGAAGCCGGCCATCGGGATCGACCCCAGCTCGGACGCGAGCGCGCTCGCGTCGTGGTCGGCGATCCCGAACATCCCGCGCCCGCGCCCGTTGCAGGTGAACATCAGCGCGCCGGCCGGGGACTCGCCGCCGAGCGCCTGGCGGCGCAGCCCGAGCGCCTCGCGCAGGTCGCGGTCGGCGGACCCGGCATCGCGGGCGTGGACGCGGACGACCTGGCCCGCGGAGATCGGGGCGCCGATCGCGATCGTGCCGTTCTCCGGGTCGCCACCCAGCACGCTGCGCACGAGGAAGTCGCCGTGGACGTAGTCGGGCTGGCCCTGCTCGACGACGATCCCGAGCAGCATCCCCTCGGAGAGGATCTCGCGCTCGGCGGGATCGAGCTCCTCGATGACGGACCGCAGCGACTCGAGCGCCGGGCGCCCCGCGAGCTCGTGGATGACGCGCCCCTCGCCGGCGGTGATCGTGAGCTCGGGCCCGATCGGCGTCGCGCCCTGCGACACGCACGGCAGCAGCTCGATCCCGTCGAAGCGCACCCCGATCGCCCCGCCCGAGACGACCTCCTCGCCGAGGAAGAGCGCCGCCTCGCCGCCCATCGTCCGCGCGCTCGAGACCCCGCCGAGGACCGGCACGCCCGGCGCGCGGCCGTGGATCTCCGCGAGCACCGCGTCGGTCGGGAACGAGTAGGGATCGGGCAGCAGGATCGCCCCGCCCGCGCCGCGGAGGTCCGGGACGCCGGAGACGGCGAGCCCGTCCTCGACCTCGGTGACCTCGGCGTGGAACGTCGACACCTCGCCGTCGTCGAACGCCGCGGCCCAGACCGCGACCGCCGTGCCGCCCTCGATCTCGCGGCCGCCGCCGACGACGCCGCCCGCGCCGCAGCCGATGAGGACCTCGGGCGCGAGCTCCTCGTGCACGCCCTCGAGCGTCGCGTCCGGCTCGGCGAGGTGCGCGCCGGACGCGAAGACGACCGCGAGGTCGATGTCCCTGCCCGACATCGCGGCGGCCACCTTGGCCGCGGCATCGATCGCGCCACCGCGGGGATCCGCGGCGGTCGACAGGCCGCAGGCGATTCGCACGCTCATCCGACGCGCACGATACTCGCCGCGTGGGGGCGTCCGTCATCGCTGTCTTCGGCCCGACCGCCGTCGGAAAGACCGAGGTCGCGATCGCGCTGGCCGAGCGCCTGCGCGCGCGCGGCGAGCGCCCGGTCGCCGTGTCGGCCGACGCGCTGCAGGTCTACCGCGGACTCGAGCTCATCACCGGCGTGGCCGGCGCCGCCCAGCGCGCGCGCCTCGAGCACCGCCTCATCGCGTTCCTGCCGATCGACGCGCGCTTCTCGGTCGGCGAGTACGCGGCGCTCGCCCACGCCGAGATCGACGGGCTGCTGGCGGAGGGCGCGACGCCGATCGTCGTCGGCGGCACCGGCCTCTACCTCCGCGCCGCGCTCGCCGAGCTCGCCCTGCGCCCGCCACCGCCCGAGGGCGTGCGCGAGCGCCTCGAGGCCGAGCTGCTGGACCGCGGTCCCGAGGCGCTGCACGAGCGCCTGGCACGCGAGGCTCCCTGGGCCGCCGAGACGATCCAGCCGCGCGACCGCCACCGCATCGTGCGCGCGCTCGAGCTCCTCGAGCAGGGCGAGCTGCATCCGCCCGAAGGACCCAACCGCCTCTGGACCTCCGAGACCCGCCACCCGACCCGCCTCGTCGGCCTCGTCCGCGACCGCGACGAGCTCTACGAGCGCATCGAGGCGCGCGTCGACGAGATGGTCGCGGCGGGCGCCGTCGAGGAGGTCCGCCGCGCCCACGCCGCCGGCGCCTCGGAGACCGCACGGGTCGCGCTCGGCTTCGACGAGCTCCTGCGCGGCGACGTCGACGCGATGAAGCGGCGCACCCGCAACCTCGCCCGCCGGCAGCTCACGTGGCTGCGCAAGCTGCCCGGCGTGCAGCTCGTCGACATGACTGGGCGAGCGCCGGACGAGGCCGCCGCCGCCATAGACTCCGCGCCCGCATGAGCCGCGAGATCACGTTCGAGAAATGGCAGGCGCTCGGCAACGACTACCTCATCTTCGAGGCCGCGTCGCTGCCCTTCGAGCTCACCCCGGAGCGCATCCGGCGCATCTGCGACGTCCACACCGGCGTCGGCTCCGACGGCATCCTGCTGCTCTCCGAGCCCGACGCGCCGGGCTTCGTCGCGCGGCTGCGGATCTTCAACCCCGACGGCTCGGAGGCCGAGCTGTCGGGCAACGGCGCGCGCGAGGCCGTCATGTACCTGCGCCGGCGCGGCTGGACGGACGCCGACCGCTTCTCGATCCAGACCGCCGCCGGCGAGATCCGCCCGCAGATCACGGGCCCGGCGACCTGCACGCTCGACATGGGGCGCGCGCGGACCAGGTCGAGCGACTTCCCCTCGGGTGACGCCGACGGCACCGGGACCGTCGAGGCGGGCGGGCGCAGCTGGCGCTTCCAGCACGTCCAGGTCGGCAACCCGCAGTGCGCGATCCACCATCCCGACCTCGCCGAGCTCGACGCGCTCGACCTCCCGGCGATCGGCCCGGAGATCGTGCACAGCGACCTCTTCCCCAACCGGACGAACGTCTCCTGGTTCGCCGAGCTGCGGCCCGGCGTCATCCGCGCGCGGATCTTCGAGCGCGGCGTGGGGGAGACGATGTCCTCCGGCACGGGCGCCAGCGGCGCCGCCGTCGCCTACGCGCTGCGCGGCGGCGACTCGCCCGTGACCGTCTCCCTCGACGGCGGAGAGCTCGTCGTCGAGGTCGAGGAGGACCTCCACATGAACCTCAGCGGCCCCGCGACGCCCGTCTACCGGGGCACGCTCACCGACGACTTCCGCGACGAACTGGAGAGCACGTGAAGCCCAGCAGCCGACTCGACCGCATCCCGCCGTACCTCTTCGCCGAGCTCGAGCGCAAGGTCGCCGCCAAGCGCGCGGCCGGGGTCGACGTCATCTCGCTCGGCATCGGCGATCCGGACCGCCCGACGCCCGCGCTCGTCGTCGAGGCGATGGCCGAGGCGATCACCGAGCCCGAGACGCACCGCTACCCGTCAAACCGCGGCCGGCCCGACTTCCGCGAGGCCGTCTCGGACTTCTACATGCGCCGCTTCGACGTCGAGCTGGACCCGGCGACGGAGATCATGCCCGCGATCGGCGCGAAGGAGTGCATCTTCAACCTCAACCTCGCGTTCCTCGACCCCGGCGACGCGGCGCTGAGCGCCGATCCCGGCTACCCCGTCTACACGGGCGGGCCGCTCATGGCGGGCGGCGAGCCCGTGCTCATGCCGCTGCTGCCCGAGCGCCACTTCTCGCCGGACCTCTCCGCGATCTCGGCGGCCGACAAGGCCCGCGCGAAGCTCATGTTCTTCAACTATCCGAACAACCCGACCGGCGCCGTCGTGCGCCCCGGGTTCTTCGACGAGGTCGTCGAGTACGTCGGCGGCACCGACATCCTCGCCGTCCACGACAACGCCTATTCCGAGACGACATACGACGGCTACCGCGCGCCGTCGTTCCTCGCGACGCCGGGCGCGAAGGACGTCGGGGTCGAGGTCTTCTCGTGGTCGAAGGGCTACAACATGACCGGCTGGCGCTGCGCGGCGATCGTCGGCAACGCCGAGGCGATCGAGACGTACTGGCGGCTGAAGACGAACATCGACTCGGGGCTCTTCGAGGCCGTCCAGCTCGCCGCGATCGCGGCGCTGAGCCCGGATGCCGACGGCGACAAGCAGGAGATGAACGCCCTCTACACGCGCCGCCGCGACCTCGTCGTCGACGCGCTGCAGACCATCGGCGTCGACGTCACGCCGCCGAAGGGGACGATCTACATCTGGGCGCCGGTCCCGGCCGGCTTCGAGAGCGCGGCCGCCTACTGCGAGCACGTCCTCGAGGAGGCGGGCGTCGTCATCTCGCCGGGGGGCGCCTACGGCCCCAACGGCGAGGGCTTCTTCCGCATCTCGCTGACGACGCCCGACGACCGGCTGCTGGAGGCCGTGCAGCGCCTCGGCCGCCTCGCGGGCTGAGCGCGGCGTGCGCTACTGCGGCATCGACGTCTCCGCGACGCGATCCAACCAGCAGCTCTGCACGCTGCACGAGCGCCGCGACGGCGGCGGCGCGATCGAGCTCGTCGCGACGTTCTACGTCCCCGGCAGCGTCGAGGACGTCGCGCGCACGGTGCTCGGCTTCGGCGGCGAGGCGGTCGTCGCGGTCGACGCCCCGTCCGGCCATCGCCTCGACCTCCTGGCGCCGGGCGAGCCGCTGCGCGAGGAGCTCGGCCTGCCGCACGGGCGCTTCGAGCGCCACCGCGTCTGCGACGCGCTGCTCTTCCGCCGGCGCCTGCCGCTGTACCCGGTCCCGTCCGTCAACCAGGCGCTCGCCGCCTGGGAGCGCTGGATCGGCGTCGGCTTCGAGCTCTTCGCAGCGCTCGCGCCGCTGGAGCTCTTCCGGCCCGAGGCGGGGGGCGCGGTCCAGGGCCGGGTCGGAGGCGGCGCGCTGCGCTTCGGGCGCCTCTGCGAGACCTATCCGGACGCGGTCTTCTGCTCGATGATCGGCCACCGGCCGTCGCCGAAGCGCACGCCGTGGGGGTTGCAGCAGCGGATCGCCGCGCTGAAGCAGCAGGGCGTGATCGACGCCGACGGCGGGCTCTGGCACCGGACGCTCGACGAGCTCGACGCCTGCGCGGCCGCCTACGCCGCCTACGTCCTGGCCAGCGGCGGCGGGTCATGGGTCGGCGATCCGCGCGAGGGCGTCATCGTGCTGCCCGTCGACGAGCTGCTGGCGCGCTACGACCCGCTGCCGCCGCCGGCCCGCTCGCCGCTGGCCTGATCCGCGCGCGGGCGCAGGCCGTCGAGCAGCTGGTCGATCGCGCCGGTGACGACGTCGCCGACCGGGGCGGACGCGATGAGGCCGTCGGTGGCCATCGCCGCGAGGCCCTGGAGCGTCGCGAGCATGAGGATCGCGACCCGGCCGGGATCGCCGGCGGCGAGCTCCCCGCCGGCCTGTGCCTCGGCGATGACGGCGAGCGCCGGGGCGTACGCGCGGTCGGCCGCCGCGCGCAGCCGGTCGGCGCCGGGCCGCTGCTTGCCCGCGAACATGAGCTCGAGGAGGGCGGGATGGCGCGTGGCGAACGCGATGAAGGCCTGCGCGAGCGCATGCAGCCGTGCGTCGAAGTCGCCGCCCGCCTCGACGACCGCGCGCTCCAGCAGCGCCCTCGAGGCGCTCGAAGCCGTCCTCGGCGAGCGCGTCGAGCAGCGCCTGGCGATCGGGGAAGTGGCGGCTCGGGGCGGCATGGCTGACGCCGATCTCGCGCGCGAGCTCGCGCAGCGACAGCGCCGCCGCGCCGCGCTCGTCGACCGTGTGGCGCGCCTGGTCGAGCAGCGCCGCGCGCAGGTTGCCGTGGTGGTAGGGCTGCTCGGCCACGCGACGGAGCCTATCCGAAATGTTGGCGTTGACAGCATTGTTGTCAGCGTCTACATTGGCTGCATGACCTCTTCCGCGCGCTGGACCGCCGCCGACCTTCCGTCCTTGCACCGCCGCACCGTCGTCATCACCGGCGCCAACAGCGGCCTGGGACTCGTCGCCGCCCGCGAGCTGGCACGCGCCGGCGCGCGCGTCGTCATGGCCGTGCGCGACACGGAGAAGGGCGAGCGGGCGGCGGCGACGATCACCGGCGACGTCGAGGTGCGCGCGCTGGATCTCGCCGACCTGGAGCTCGATCAGGTCGTTCGCCGCCGCCCACGAGGGCGAGATCGATGTCCTGCTCAACAACGCCGGCGTCATGGCGACCCCCCACCGGCGCACGAAGGACGGCTTCGAGCTGCAGATCGGGACGAACCACCTCGGCCACTTCGCGCTGACGAACCTCCTGCTCCCGCGGATCGCCGACCGCGTCGTGACGATCTCGTCGTTCGCACATCTGACCGGACGGATCCGCCTCGACGACCTGAACTTCGAGCGCCGCGGCTACGGGCGCTGGCGCGCGTACGGGCAGTCCAAGCTCGCGAACCTCCTGTTCACGCTCGAGCTCCAGCGGCGCCTGACCGAGGCCGGCTCAG
Source organism: uncultured Actinomycetes bacterium (assembly GCA_963830085.1). GTDB lineage: Bacteria > Actinomycetota > Thermoleophilia > Solirubrobacterales > Solirubrobacteraceae > CADCVQ01. The sequence continues at coordinate 457,182 of CAWHLF010000009.1, forward strand.
CGGTGCGCGCACTCGCCGCCCACCCGGGCTACGCCGCGACGAACCTCCAGAGCCACACCGGCAGCGGCCTGCAGAACGCCGTCATGGCCGTGACCAACCGGCTCATCGCCCAGAGCAGCGACATGGGCGCGCTGCCGGCGCTCTTCGCCGCGAGCCAGGATCTGCCGGGCGGCGGCTACTACGGCCCGGGCGGGTTCCGGGAGCTGCGCGGGCACCCCGCGGCCGCCGGCCGCTCGCTGGCGGCCCGCGACCCGGAGACCGCCCGCGGGCTGTGGGAGCTCTCCGAGGAGCTCACCGGCGTCCCGTTCGGCCTGACGGTCGTCCACGCCTGAGAAACCCGCCCGGATCCACGACGCACCTGATAAAAGTGCGTCGGTCCATGTAGCGAAGGGGGTTGTGGCGCTGTCCGGGACCGGCATTCCGGGATGGCGTCGCGCGACGATGAACCACGGGGAATGGTGGCCGGCGTCACTTGACGCGATGCCCGACGCTGCGCTCGTCCTCGACGACGCGGGCGATGTCGCGGGCGCGAACGGCCTCGCCTGGGAGCTGTTCGGCTGCGACCCGGTCGGCGAGCAGGTCGCGTCGCTGCTGCAGTGCTCGGCGCTGCACCCCGTCACCGACGGGCCGCTGCGTCACGCGCGGGCCGAGGCGACCCACCGCAGCGGCATCCCGTTTCCGGTCGACGTCAGCGCGGCCGCGCGTGACGCCGGGCACCGGCTCGTGTTCCTGCGCAAGATCCCTGCCGCGCAGCTCGTCGAGGAGTCGACGCGCCTGCTGCGGGTCGCGTTCGAGACGGCGCCGATCGGCATGGCGTTCTTCAACACCGAGGGCGAGTACCTCCGCGTGAACAGCGCCCTCTGCGGGTTGCTCGACCGCCCCCGCGACGAGCTGCTCGGGCGCCGCGACCAGGAGTTCACCCACCCCGATCACCGAGCGTCCGACGTCGCGGCGGCGTGGCGGATCCTCGAGGGCGAGATCGACACGTGGCAGACCGAGAAGCGCTTCCTGCGCCCCGACGGGAGCGCGGTCTGGGTCATCGCGAACCTGACGTTCCTGCGCGACGAGGACGGCCACGCGCTGACGTGGCTCGGGCAGTTCCAGGACATCACCGAGCGCAAGGCCCTCGAGGAGCGGCTGCGGCGCCTGGCCGACGAGGATCCGCTCACGGGCCTGCCCAACCGCCGCGGCCTCGAGCGCTCGATCCGCCTGGCGCTCGAGATGAGCGATCGCCACGGCCTCGAGGGCGCGCTGCTCATGATCGACCTCGACGGCTTCAAGGAGATCAACGACACCTACGGGCACGCGGTCGGCGACGCCGCGCTCGAGGCTGTCGCGGGCTCCCTGCGCCGGCGGCTGCGGGCCACCGACGTCCTCGCGCGCGTGGGCGGCGACGAGTTCGCGGTCCTGCTGCGGGCGACGAGCGGCGATCCCGCGCAGCGGCTGGCGACGGTCCTCGTGCGCGAGGTGCGCGCGACGACGCTCGCCGAGGGGCTGCCGGAGGTCTCGCTCGCCGCGAGCATCGGCGTCGCGGACTTCGGGACGCCGCCGCTGCCGACCGTCGAGGCGCTGCTCGCGCAGGCCGACGCGGCGATGTACTCCTCGAAGCGCAGCGGCGGCCAGCAGCGCGCCTGAGGGCGCCTGCGCCTACACTCGGCCGGTGCGCGGATCACGGATGATCGCCTGCTGCTGCGTCCTCGTCGCCGGCGCCGTCGCCGGCCCGGCATCCGCGCTCGTCGCCGTCGGGACCGAGTCGCCCGACACGCTCATCGGCACCGCCTCCGTCGACGTTCTCGCGGGCGGCTTCGCGAGCGACGTCATCGAGGGCCGCGGCGCCGCCGACGAGCTCTACGGCGACTCCGGCAACGACCGCATGAGCGGCGGCGGGGGCGGCGACCTCCTCGACGGCGGCAGCGGCAACGACCGCATCGAGGCCGGCACCGGCGACGACCGCGTCGACGGCGGAGACGGCGACGACGTCGTCCGCGGCGGCCTCGGCAGCGACTTCATCGTCGAGGACGGCCTCGGCGACGACGCGCTGCTCGACGGCGGCGAGGGCGACGACTACATCGACGGCAACCGCGGCACCGACCGGCTCGAGGGCGGTGCAGGCGACGACATCCTGCGCGGCGCGTCGGGCAAGGACACGCTCTACGGCGGCGCGGGCAGCGACATGCTCGACGCCGGCACCGGGCCGGACCTCACCGACGGGGGCGCCGGCGACGACCGCCTCTTCGCGACGAGCACCCAGGACCGCGTCTTCGGCGGCGAGGGCGACGACACGATCCGCGCGACGGCCGCGGGGCTCGTCGACTGCGGGCCCGGCGAGGACTCGCTGACGATCGAGGCGACGGCCCCGGCGCAGATCGCCAACTGCGAGACCGTCAAGCGGACGATCGGCACCGAGCTCGGTGTCGATCCGCTCGGCGGCGCCACGAACGCGGGCTTCCGCGCGGGCGGTCCGGCCGCCGCGACGCTCGGCAGCCTCGCCGTCGCGCACATGCGCACCGAGCGCGGCAAGGCCGGCCCGGACACCATCACCGGCCTCGACGTCGCGACCGCGAAGGAGCCCAACAGCGACCTGCTGCTCGGCCGCGGCGGCAACGACGTCCTCGTCGGCCTCGGCGGCAACGACCACCTCGAGGGCGAGAACGGCGACGACACGCTGCTCGGCGGCGCCGACGACGACCGCCTCTACGGGCGCACGGGCGACGACAAGCTCGACGGCGGCGTCGGGCGTCGACCTCCTCGAGGGCGGCCGCGGCAACGACACGCTGCGCGGCGCGCGACGGCAACGACCGCCTCAACGGCGGCCTCGACGACGACACGATGCGCGGCGGCGGCGGCAACGACGTCGTCATCGCGATGGGCGGCGGCGGCGACGACGTCGATTGCGGGCCGGGCACCGACAAGGCCTACGTCGACCGCTCCGACGCGGTCCGCGGCTGCGAGATCGTGGCGCGAACCCGCACGCGCGTCCTGCGCCGCGCAGGCCGAGGCGCCTGAGACGGCTCTAGACTGGCCGCATGGAGCGAAGCCGCAACGGCCGGGTCGGAGAGCCTCAGCCGCGCAACACGGAGGCAGCGACCGGGCGCCCGAAGCAGCGGGCGTTCTGCATCGCCGCGCTCGAGGACGGCGACGACCTCGCCGAGCTGCGCGAGCTGCTGCGCACCGCCGGCGTCGCGGTCGTGGGGCAGACGGTCCAGCATCGCGAGAAGCCCCACCCGAACACGTACCTCGGCCCCGGCAAGCTCCTCGAGGTCAAGGCGGCCGCGCTCGCCGCGGACGCGAACGTCATCGCCTGCGACGACGAGCTCAGCCCGCGCCAGGAGCGCAACCTCGAGTCCGAGCTCGGCCTGCCGGTCGTCGACCGGACCTCGATCATCCTCGACATCTTCGCCGGGCACGCGCACAGCGCGGAGGGCAAGCTCCAGGTCGAGCTCGCCCAGCTCGAGTACAACATGGCCCGCATGCGCGGGCTGTGGACGCACCTCGAGCGCCTCGGCGCGAGCGCGGCCGCGCCCGGCATCGGCGCCCGCGGACCGGGCGAGTCGCAGATCGAGACCGACCGCCGCCTCGCGCGCAACCGGATCACCGCCCTGCGCCGGCGGCTGAAGGGCGTGAGCTCCTCGCGCGCCGTCATGCGCGCCGAGCGCGAGCGCGCGCACCTGCCGCAGATCGCGCTCGCGGGCTACACGAACGCCGGCAAGTCGACGCTCATGAACGGCCTCACCGGCGCCGAGGTCGGCGTCCGCGACCGGCTCTTCCACACGCTCGACCCGACGACCCGCGAGCTGCGCATCAGCGGGCGCCCGTACCTCCTGACCGACACCGTCGGCTTCATCCGCAAGCTGCCCCACCAGGTCGTCGACGCGTTCGCCGCGACGCTGCACGAGACCCGCGAGGCCGACCTCATCCTCCACGTCGTCGACGCGTCGGTCGACGAGGCGCAGATGCGCGCGATGCTGCGCGCGGTCGACGAGACGCTCGAGTCCGTCGGCGCCGGGGACCGGCCGCGGCTGCTCGTCCTCAACAAGGCCGACGCGCTCGACGCCGACCGCCGCGAGGAGCTCGCCTTCGAGCATCCCGACGGCACGCTCATCTCGGCGGCGACGGGGGAGGGGCTCGACGAGCTCGGTGACCGCATCGAGGAGGAGTTCCGCCGCTCGCTGCGGTCGATCGACCTGCTGCTGCCCTACGCCGAGGGCGCCCGCCTCGCCGAGCTGCACGAGGCGGCGGGCGACCTCGAGCGCACGGACACCCCCGAGGGCGTTCGCATCCGCGCCCGGGTCCCGGCGACGCTCGCGGCGCGCTACGAGCGCTACTCCGTCAACGGCACGCCCGGCCTAGTGGATCACTCGTGACCGCGCGCCTGCTCGTCCAGCGCCTGGACCCCGATGCCGTGCTGCCCGCGCGCGCGCACTACGACGACGCGGGCTACGACCTCTGCGCGCTCGAGCCCGCGCGCCTGGAGCCCGGCGAGCGCGCGATGATCCGCACCGGCATCGCGATCGAGCTGCCGCCCGGGCACGCCGGCCTCGTCCTGCCCCGCAGCGGCCTCGCCGCGCGCCACGGGATCACGCTCGTCAACGCGCCCGGCCTCGTCGACGCCGGCTATCGCGGCGAGCTGAAGGTCCTGCTGCTGAACACCGACCGCGACGCCGCGTTCGAGGTCGCCGCCGGCGACCGGATCGCGCAGCTCGTCATCGTGCCGGTCGCGGGCCCCGACGTCGTCGAGACCCGGACCCTCGCCGCGACGGCGCGCGGCGAGGGCGGGTTCGGCTCCAGCGGGACCTCCGGATCTACGACGCCGCGGTGAACCCGAAGTTCTTCAGGTAGTCCGCGGCCACCGTGGCCGGCTCCTGCTTGTCGATGTCGACGCGGGCGTTGAGCTCCTGCATGATCTCCTCGGTCATGTACTTCTGGACGTCGGTGACGACCTTCTGACCATCGGTACCGAGCTTCTCCGCGGCCTCGTCGTCAACCGTGAAGCTGATGTTGTAGGGCGGGAAGATCGACTTGTCGTCGTCGAGGACGACGTACTTGCCCGACGACAGCGGGCCGTCCGTCGTGAAGACGAACGCGATGTCCGCGTCGCCGTTGTCGAGGATCTGGAACTTGTTCTCGCCGGGCAGGAACTTCTGGAACTTCAGGTCGTAGCCCCGCTCGACGCCGAGCAGGCAGTCGATCCGCTGCCGGCACTCCGGGAAGCCGTTGACCGTCATCGTCGACGCCTCGTCGGCGATGTCGGAGATCTTCGTCGGGTTGCCGAGCTCCTCGGCCTTGGCCTTCGTGACCGCCATGCGGTACGTGTTCTCGAACGGCGTCGTCGGCAGCGCCGTGATGCCGACCTTCGCGTACTCGGCCTTGGCGTCCTCGTAGGCCTGCGCCGGATCCTTCGGGACGTCCTCGATCTTGACCTTGAAGAACGAGGTCAGCGACGTGCCCGTGTACTCCGGGTAGGCGTCGACGTCGCCGGCGCGCAGCGACTTGTAGGCGACGAGCTCCGAGCCGAGGTTGAGGTCCTTCTTGACCTTGTAGCCGGCGGCCTGCAGCGCCTGCGCATAGATCTCGCCGAGGATGAACTGCTCGGTGAAGTTCTTCGAGCCGACCGTCAGCGAGACGCTCGACGCGCCGTCCACCGGTGCGATCTTGTTGGCGGCCTTCTCGTCGGCGGAGATGTCTCCGCTCTCGGCGGGCTGCGTCGTCTGCGCGGCCGGTGTCGTCGTGTCGCTGCTGTCGTCGTCGCCGCAGGCGGCGAGGGCGGTGCCGAGCACGAGCACGGCCAGCAGGGCGAGCATGATGCGGATGCGACTGCGGATCACGGGATCTGCACGCTCCTTCGGGAGTGGAGCCGCAGGCGCGCGCGGCGGCGTTCGCCGCGGGTCACCTTCAGCCCCTTTGGTGTGGTGAGTCGTTGCACGCCGGCGAAGCCGGCATCTGCCATGAGCGTCAGGAGGGCGACGACGATCGCGGCGCCGATCGCCCCGTCGAAGCCGTAGACGTTGAGCGAGAGGATCGGGGTGCCGAGCGTCTCGTAGCCCGCCAGCGGCGCGATGATCGCGGTCGCCAGGACGTTGACCGACGAGAGGCGGATGCCGCCGAAGATCGTCGGCAGCGCGAGCGGGAGCTCGATGCTGCGGATGATCTGCGCCTCGCTGAGGCCCTGCCCGCGCGCGGCGTCGACGATGTCGCGGTCGACCTGGCGGACGGCGACGTACGTGTTCGTGAGGATCGGCGGGATCGCGAGCAGGATGAGCGCGAAGCAGATGTTCGTGAAGCCCGTGCCGAGGAACGCGACGAAGAACGCGATGATCGCCAGCGACGGGACCGCGCGGCCGACGTTCGACGTGCTGACCGCGAGGAACTCGCCCTTGCCCTTGTGGCCGAGCCAGAGGGCGAGCGGCAGGGCGATCGCGACGGCGATCGCCACCGCCAGCAGCGACACGAGCAGGTGGTTGCCGGCGAGGTGGGAGATCTCGCCGAGGCCGCCGACCTCGACGGTTCCGGCGCTGGACTCCTGCGCCTCGAAGATGAAGCGGACGCCGTCGCCGAAGTCCGACAGCAGGGAGGCGAGGATCATGCCGCCACCGCCCTGCGCCACGGCGTGAGCGCCCGCTGGCCGGCGAGCACGAGGAGGTCCAGCGCGGCCGCGAGCAGCGTCACGAGCCCGCCCGCGACGATGACGTTGGACTTGAAGACGATGAGGCTCGACACGGTGAGGAAGTTGCCCAGCCCGCCCGCGCCGGCGAGCGCCGCGTAGGCCGCGAGCCCGACCGTCGTCGCGCACGCGATCCGCAGGCCGGCGAGGATCTCCGGCAGCGCGAGCGGCACCTCGACGCGGAAGAGGCGCTGCATCGGCGTCATGCCCATCCCGGCGGCCGAGTCGACGATCTCGGCGGGCACCGACTGCAGGCCGTTGACGACGTTGCGGAAGATGATGATCTGCGTGTAGATCGCCAGCGCGACGATCGCGGGCGCGTTGCCGCGCCCGAGCAGCGGCTGCAGGAGGAAGAACATCGCGATGCTCGGAATCGTGTAGAGCGCGCCGGTGACGCCCGCGAGCGGCCCGATGAGCCAGCGCTTGCGATGGGCGAGCAGGCCGAGCGCGAACGCGATGACGAAGCCGATGCCCACCGACACGAGGACGAGGTAGACGTGCTCGAGCAGCGGGTCCATGTAGCGATCGAGGTTGTCGACGATCCAGTCGGGGCAGAAGCCGTTGTCGCCGACGCAGTTGGACTCGCCGCTGCGGTCGCGGACGAACCCGCCGCCCTGGGCGATGACCGCCGGCGCGGTCACTCCGGCTCCGCGTCCTGCGCGTCCTGCGCGAGCTCAGCCGCGCGCGGGACCGCCTCCGGGGCGCTGCCGATCGCGTGCGAGATCGCCTGGATCGACAGCGCGCCGACGACATGGCCGCCGGCGTCGACGACCGGCCCGTACATCGACTCGTGCGCGAGCAGGTCCGAGAGCGCGTCGCGCAGGATGTCGTCGAGCTCGACGACAGGCTCGGCCGGGGAGCGCAGCTCGGGGCGGACGCGCTCGCCGGTCAGGCCGCGCTCGCTGAGCCAGCCGAGCGGGCGCTGCTCCTCGTCGACGAGCAGCGGGATGTCGAGGTCCGCGTCGGTCATGCGGGCGCGCACGGCCTCGATCGGCTCGCCGGCGCGGCACGTCGCGACCGTCCAGAGGTCGATGTCGCGCACGCGCTGCAGCGCCAGGCGCTTCAGCGCGCGGTCGGCGCCGACGAAGTCCTCGACGAACGCGTTGGCCGGCGCGGTGAGCAGCTCGGCCGGCGGCGCGTACTGGGCGAGCTTGCCGCCGACCTGCATGACGGCGATCCGGTCGCCCATCTTGATCGCCTCGTCGATGTCGTGGGTGACGAAGACGATCGTCTTGCGCAGCTCGGCCTGGAGGCGCAGGAACTCGTTCTGCAGCCGCTCGCGGTTGATCGGGTCGATGGCGCCGAACGGCTCGTCCATGAGCATGACCGGCGGATCGACCGCGAGCGCGCGCGCGACGCCGACGCGCTGGCGCTGGCCGCCGGAGAGCTGCGCCGGGTAGCGGTCGCGCATGTCGCGCGGGTCGAGGCCGACGAGCTCGAGCAGCTCGTCGACGCGCGCGGCGACCCGCGGCTTGCGCCAGCCGAGCAGGACCGGGACCGTGGCGATGTTCTCGGCGATCGTCCGGTGCGGGAAGAGGCCGATCTGCTGGATGACGTAGCCGATGTGGCGGCGCAGCTCGTCGGGCTTTCGCTCCTTGACGCTGCGCCCGCCGAGCAGGATGTCGCCGGAGGTGATGTCGATCATCCGGTTGACCATCCGCATCGCCGTCGTCTTGCCGCAGCCCGACGGGCCCACGAGCACGCAGATCTCACCCGCCGGCACCTCGAGCGTCAGCCCGTCGACCGCCGGGACCGGGCTTCCTGGATACCGCTTCGTCGCCTTGCGGAACTCCAGCGGCTCCGCGGACGACTGCGTGGACTGGTCCCCCACGCGGCGGATCCTACCCCCGTGTGAACGCGTTCATCCCGATGGGCAGGCTCAGGCGCCCGCCGCCCGCCGCGCCTCGAGATGGGCGGCGTCCTCGAGCGCGTCGTCGAGCGGCTCGAGCTCCGCGACGCCGGTGGCGTGGGCGATGAGCCAGTCGGCGAACCACGCGTTCTTCGGCAGCAGCGGGCCGTGGAGGTAGGTCCCGACGACGCTGCCGCGCCGGACGCCCTCCGCGCCCGACGTGCCGGTGTTGCCGTGGCCCTTCAGGACCCGCCCGAGCGCCGCCTCGCCCGCGCCGAGCCGGGTGCGGCCGGCGTGGTTCTCGAAGCCCGCGAGCACCCGCGGCGCGGCGCCGTCGTCGAGCGTGACCTCGATCGCGACGTTGCCGATGAGCCGGGGGCCATCGGAGCGGACGGTCTCGAGGTCGACGAGCCCGACGCCCGGGATCTCCTCGTCGCCGAGCGCGTAGCGGTGGCCGAGCAGCTGGTAGCCGCCGCAGACGCCGAGCACGAGCGCGCCGCGGCCGGCGGCGGCGTGCAGCGCGTCGCGCTTGGTCTCGACGAGGTCCAGCGCGCAGAGGCGCTGGTCGCGGTCCTGGCCGCCGCCGAGGTAGAAGAGGTCGTGGGCATCGGGGTCGATCGCGTCGCCGAGGCCCGCCGCCGTGACGGTGAAGCCGATCCCGCGCCAGCGGCAGCGGCGCTCGAGCATGAGCAGGTTGCCGCGGTCGGCGTAGATGTTCATGAGGTCCGGGTACAGGGCGCAGACGCGCAGCTCAGCCACGGAGCATCACCACGCTCGAGCCGACGTGGTCGTCGGTCGCGCCGATGCTCCGCATGCGCTCCGGCCGCAGCCCGGCGACGGCGGCCTCGGCTTCGAGCTGCGCGGGATCGAGGCGGTCGAGGTGGATGAGGTTCGGCGCCGCGGTGCGCCGGCCGGCGCCGTCGAGCGTCTGGCGGATGCGCTCGATCGCGACGCGATCGCCCTCGTCGCGCAGCGCGACCGGCTGGCTGACGTAGTGGACGCCCGCGACGACCGCCGTGTCGGGCATCGGCAGGAGGACGTGGCCGGCGTCGAAGGCCTCGAACGCGTCGGCGAGCGCGCAGGCGACGAGGCCGCCCGGCGCGAGATGCGCCCGGGCGCAGCGCAGGAAGCCCGCCCGCCCGCCGGCGCCGAGCAGCTGCACCGTCTGCATCGGCGCGAGGATGAGCCCGAAGCGCCGGCCCTCGAGATCGAACGCGGCCCCGTCACCGGCGCTGACCTCGACCATGAGCCCGCGCTCGTCGCCACGGCGCGCGAGCTCGGTCAGCAGGACCGCGGTCGATGTCGAGCGCGACGACCTCGTGGCCGTGCGCGGCGAGATCCAGCGCGACGCGGCCGGTGCCGGCGCCGACGTCGAGGATCGGGCCGGCCTCGGCCGCGGCGAGCTCGCGCCAGAACGGCAGGTCGACGTAGTAGGAGCCGCACTCGACGTCGTGCCAGACGATGTCCGACTCGGCGCTCATGCGAACGATCCCTCGGCCGCGCCGCGGGCGACGAGCAGCTCGCGCAGCGCGAGCATCGCGGTATACGTCGGCAGCGCGACGAGGCGCCCGTCGCCACCGGCGAGCGCCTCGTCGAGCGCGAGCTCGAGCCCCGGCACGACGTGCAGGCGCTCGGCGTCCACGCCGGCGTATTTCAGGCGCAGCGCGAGCTCGGCGGCCCGCGTGCCGCTGCAGGTGACGCGCCGCACGCGCCCGGCGAGGTGCTCGAAGTCGGCGTCCCAGATCCAGGAGACGTCGCGGCCGTCGGCGATGCGGTCGTTGAGGATCGCGAGGAGGTCGAGCTGCTCGTCGTCGAGCGCGAGCGTCCGCAGGACCTCGTTGGCGCCCGCCGGGTTCTTCACGAGCAGGATCGCGAGCTCGCGCCCGCCGATCTGCACGGTCTCCGCGCGCCCGAACGCGGCCTGCGTCGCCCCGAGGCCGGCGACGATGTCCTCCAGCCCGGCGCCGAGCGCGCTCGCCAGCGCCGCCGCGCCCAGCGCGTTGTAGACGTTGTAGAGGCCGGGGAGGGGGAGGGCGACCTGCGCCTCCTCGCCCCCGAGGTGCAGCGTGAAGCTCGCGGCGCGCGTGCCGTCGAGCCGCACGCCGGTCGCGAAGACGTCGGGCTGCGGGCGCCGCGAGTCGCCGTTGGGGCAGTGGTAGCGGCCGAGGTGGCCCATGTAGACGGCGTCGTAGACGTACGGGGCGCCGCAGCGGCGGCAGTGCTTGGAGTCCGAGGCGTGGGCCATCCCGGCGAGCGCGACCGCGTCGTCCTGGACGCCGAAGTACGTCGTGCGCTCGTGCGCGTCGCGCCCGAGGTCGGCGACGAGCGGGTCGTCGGCGTTGAGCACGAGCCGCGTCGCGGGCGCCGCGGCGACGGCCGCCGCCCAGCGGTCGGCGATCGTCTCGAGCTCGCCGTAGCGGTCGAGCTGGTCGCGGAAGAGGTTCGAGAGCAGCAGCGCGCGCGGGCGCAGCTCGGGGACGACGCTGTCGAGCCAGAACTCGTCGACCTCGAAGAGCCCGGCGTCGCCGTCGATGCCCGCTCCGCGCGCCGCGCCGAGCAGCGAGCTCGCGACGCCGCCGGCCATGTTCGCGCCGGCGCGGTTGTGGACGAGGCGGGTGCCCGCGCGCTCGAGGATCGCGGCGACCATCGCGGCCGTCGTCGTCTTGCCGTTCGTCGCCGAGATGACCGCGCTGCCGTCGCGCAGCCGGCCGGCGAGGCGGCCGATCGCGTGCGGCTCCATGCGCATGAGCAGCTTGCCCGGCAGGCTCGTGGCGCCGCGGCCGCTGCGGCGCGACAGCGCGCCCGCCGTGCGAGCGACGGCGATCTTCGCCGCGAGGATCACGCCGGCGCCAGCACGCGCAGCGCGCCCGGCTGGATGCGGATCGTGACCGGCGTCTCGCCGATCGGGTCGCCGTCGGCGTAGACGACGAACGGCCGGTCGGCGGTGACGTGGACCTCCGCGGCGCGGATCACCCGGCAGGCCGGCTCGTCGACGTGCGTGCCCTTGAAGACCTTCGGCAGGACCCACGAGAAACCGGCGCTTGGAGATGTGGCCGGTGAGGACGACGTCGAAGAGCCCGTCGTCGAGGCGGGCGCCGGGAGCGAGCAGCATCCCGCCGCCGTAGCCGGGGGCGTTCGCGGCGGCGACCGAATAGCCGGTGAACTCGACGGGTCTCACCGTCGAGGGTCAGCTCGAAGCGGGCGGGCTGCCAGGCCGCGAGCGCCCGCAGCGCGGCGTAGACGTAGACGAGGCTGCCCAGGCGCGACGGCGCCGCGTTCGCGATCCGGTTGGCGTCGGAGTCGAAGCCGAGCGATGCGATCCCGACGAACGTCCGGCCGCCGACATCGCCGATGTCGAGCAGGCGCTCGGTGCCGTCGGCGATGACCGCGCAGGCCGCGCGAGGGTCGCGCGGGATGCGCAGCGAGCGCGCGAGGTCGTTGCCGCGCCCGCCCGGCAGGACGCCGAGCACCGATCCCGGCGCCTCGCGCAGCGCGCCGGCGACGCAGCCGACGAGGCCGTCGCCGCCGAGCGTCACGACGACCTCACCCGCCGCGGCGGCCGCGCCCGCCAGCGCGCGGGCGTGGTCGAGGTCGCGCGTCGTCTCGGTGTGGAAGGCGATCCGGTGCGATCCCAGCGCCTCCTCGACCTGCGGCAGCACGCGGGCCGCCCGGCCGCCGCCGGCCGACGGGTTGCAGAGCAGGGCGACGTCGCGATCCACGCGAGGAGGATAGGTCTGCGGTCCGGTCGCCGGTTGTGACCATGGCGGCTGGGTGCGCGGCGGTAGGCTTCGCGGTCAAGGCACGGTCACGCCGGGGGCAACGGCGGTCGGCGGGGCCTGTCATCCCTCCGGGATGCGCGCCGGTTGGCCGTGAGCTGCGTGCGAGCGTCGGAGTCTCTCTTACCTGGGAGGAACACGATGCACGACGACGACCCCTGCTCGACGCGATGAGCTCGCACGACGAGCCGTGGGTGGATCCGGTCACCGCCGGGATGGCGATCTCCGAGCAGCTCTCGACGATCCACACCGAGTCCTACGAGACTCCGGTCATCCAGGCGATCACGCACGTCCTGGACGACCTCGTCGTCACGGTCCTGGACATCGAGCTCTCCGTGATCGAGACAGCGGATGATCGAGTTCGGCAGGGGCAACCTCGTCCATGAGATACGGCATGCCGTGCAGACCGCGGAGGCGGCAACCTTCAAGGCCGTCGTGGAGCGCGCGACCGGCCGCCGGGTCGTCGCGTTCGCCAGCCACACCCACCTCGACCCGCCGTTCGTCGCCGAGCTCTTCCGCCTCGGGCCGTCGACGGCGCACCCCGGCGAACCCGCGTAGACGCGGGTCACCGGGTAACCGAACCTGACCGCCGCTCGCGCGCAAGCTGGTTAGATCGCACGATGAGCACGACCTCGAGGACGGAGGCGCAGTCGCCTGCGCCGCACGTTGCCGACAGCCACGATCTCATCCGCGTGCACGGCGCGCGCGTGAACAACCTCAAGGACGTCAGCATCGAGATCCCGAAGCGCCGGCTGACGGTCTTCACCGGCGTCTCGGGCTCGGGCAAGAGCTCGCTGGTGTTCGGCACGATCGCCGCGGAGTCGCAGCGGCTGATCAACGAGACCTACAGCGCGTTTCTGCAGGGCTTCATGCCGACGCTCGCGCGGCCCGAGGTCGACGTCCTCGACGGGCTGACGACCGCGATCATCGTCGACCAGGAGCGGATGGGCTCCAACCCCCGCTCCACCGTCGGCACCGTCACCGACGCCAACGCGATGCTGCGCATCCTCTTCAGCCGGCTCGGGCAGCCGCACATCGGCCCGCCCGGCGCGTTCGCCTTCAACGTCCCCTCGGTGCGGGCGAGCGGCGGGATCACGATCGAACGCGGCGGCAAGACGAGGACCGAGAAGGCGACCTTCAGCCGCACCGGCGGCATGTGCCCGCGCTGCGAGGGCCGTGGCGCCGTCACCGACTTCGACCTCACGGCGCTGTACGACGACAGCAAGTCGCTCAACGACGGCGCGCTCTCGATCCCCGGCTACAGCATGGACGGCTGGTATGGCCGCATCTTCCGCGGCTGCGGCTTCTTCGACCCCGACAAGCCGATCGGGACGTTCAACAAGCGCGAGCTCCACGACCTGCTCTACAAGGACCCGACGAAGATCAAGGTCGACGGCATCAACCTCACGTACGCGGGGCTCATCCCGCAGATCCAGAAGTCGTTTCTGTCGAAGGACGTCGACGCGATGCAGCCGCACATCCGCGCGTTCGTGGAACGGGCCGTGGTGTTCACGACCTGCCCCGACTGCGACGGCACCCGGCTCAGCGAGGGCGCCCGCTCGTCGAAGATCCTGGGGATCAGCATCGCCGACGCCTGCGCGATGCAGATCTCAGACCTCGCCGACTGGGTGGGCGGCGTCGACGAGCCGTCGGTGGCGCCGCTGCTCGCGTCGCTGCGGCACACCCTCGGCTCGTTCGACGAGATCGGGCTGGGCTACCTCTCGCTCGACCGGCCGTCGGGCACGCTGTCGGGCGGCGAGGCGCAGCGCGTCAAGATGATCCGCCACCTCGGCTCCTCGCTCACCGACGTCACCTACGTCTTCGACGAGCCCACCACCGGCCTGCACCCGCACGACATCCAGCGCATGAACGACCTGCTGCTGCGGCTGCGCGACAAGGGCAACACGGTGCTCGTCGTCGAGCACGAGCCGGAGACGATCGCGATCGCCGACCACGCGGTCGACCTCGGCCCCGGCGCCGGTTCGGCGGGCGGCACCGTCTGCTTCGAGGGCACCGTCGAGGGGCTGCAGGCCAGCGGCACGATCACCGGCCGCCATCTCGACGACCGGGCCGCCCTGAAGGAGACGGTGCGGGCGCCCACCGGCACGCTGGAGATCCGCGGCGCGACGACGCACAACCTCCGCGACGTCGACGTCGACATCCCGCTCGGGGTGCTCGTCGTCATCACCGGCGTCGCCGGCTCCGGCAAGAGCTCGCTCGTGCACGGGTCGATTCCGGCCGGAGCGGGCGTGGTGTCGATCGACCAGGGCGCGATCCGCGGCTCGCGACGGAGCAACCCGGCGACGTACACGAAGCTGCTCGACCCGATCCGCAAGGCGTTCGCGAAGGCCAACGGCGTGAAGGCGGCGTTGTTCAGCGCCAACTCCGAGGGCGCCTGCCCGAACTGCAACGGCGCCGGCGTCGTCTACACCGACCTGGCGATGATGGCCGGCGTCGCCACCACCTGCGAGGAGTGCGAAGGCAAGCGCTTCGAGGCCGAGGTCCTGGAGTACACGCTCGGCGGGAAGGACATCAGCGAGGTGCTCGCGATGTCGGTGACCGAGGCCGGGGAGTTCTTCGGTGCCGGGCCATCCGGCGCCCGAGTGCCGGCCGCGCAGAAGATCCTCGACCGGCTCGCCGACGTCGGGCTCGGCTACCTCAGCCTCGGCCAGCCGCTCACGACGCTGTCCGGCGGCGAGCGCCAGCGGCTCAAGCTCGCCACCCGCATGACCGAGAAGAGCGACGCCTACGTGCTCGACGAGCCGACCACCGGCCTGCACCTCGCCGACGTCGAGCAGCTGCTCGGCCTGCTCGACCGGCTCGTCGACTCCGGCAGGTCGGTCATCGTCATCGAGCACCACCAGGCGGTCATGGCCCACGCCGACTGGATCATCGACCTCGGCCCCGGCGCCGGCCACGACGGCGGCCGGATCGTCTTCGAGGGCACGCCCGCCGACCTCGTCGCCGCCCGCACGACCCTCACCGGCGAGCACCTCGCGGCCTACGCCGGCGCCTGAGCGGACCTCAGCGCCGGGCGTCTCCGCGGCCGCCTCGAGCCAGGATCAGCGTCTCGAGGCGGTCGGAGATCGCGACCGGCGACGGATCCCTCGCGCGCTCGGCGTCCTCGCGATCCGAGGCGCCCGTCAGGACGATCGCGCCGTCGATTCCCGCGGCGTGGGCGGCCCCGAGGTCGGCGTCGACGCGATCGCCGATCATGAGCGCTCGGCCGGGGCCGAGGCGGTCCAGCGCCGTCTGCACGAGCGTCGGCTCGGGCTTTCCGACCGTCAGGACCGTGCGACCGGACGCCGTCTCGACCGCCGCGATGACCGCGCCCGATCCGGGCCAGAGCCCGTCGGGCTGGGGGAACGTCGCGTCGCGGTTGGAGCCGATGAGAAAGGCGCCGCGGAGCGCCGCCTGCGTCGCCTCGCGCAGCTCGTCGTAGTGAAACTGCGGGTGAAACGCGACGACGACGACGTCGGCGCGGCTCGCGAACGTCGTGCCGTTGACGATCCGCAGGCCCGCCGACTCGACGTGGCGGTGCAGCGCCGCCGAGCCGATGACGACCGCCGAGCCGCCGCTGACGCGCTCGGCGAGGACGAACTGCAGCGCTCCGCCACAGGTGACGACCTCCTCCAGGGAGGCCTGGAAGCCGAGCCGCCAGAGCTTGCGCACGTACTCCTCGGTGGCGAGCTGCGTGTCGTTCGTGACGAACGCGACCCCCTTGCCCGCGGCGCGCAGCGCGCTGACCGCCGCGACCGCGCCCTCCGTCGCCTCGTCACCGACCCACACGCAGCCGTCGAGGTCGAGCAGCACGTGGTCGTAGCGCTCGACGAGGGGGGTGACCGGCACGCCCGCCAGTCTGACTACGATGAGCGCCGTGCGCCGCGCCAACGTCCTCATCGTCATCCTCCTGGCGTCGATGGCGCTCCTCCTGCTGGCGTGTGGCAAGGAGCGCGAGAGCGACGGCGCCGCCGCCGCGACGACGACGACCGAGACGCCGGCAGCGACGACGGCGACGAGCCCGCCGGCCCCGCAGCGGACGTCGGACGACGGCTGCCGCGCGGTGCCCCCGCCCGAGCCGTCCGCCGACCCCGACCGCCGCCGGCCGCGCAACCGGCTGAGCAGCAAGCGCTTCTGGACCGCGACGATCACGACGAACTGCGGCACGATCAGCATCCGCCTCGCGGTCGGCCGCGCGCCGAAGACCGCGTCCTCGTTCGCGGCGCTCGCGCGCAGCAACTTCTTCGACGGGTTGACGTTCCACCGCGTCGCCAAGCCCGGCGGCAACGACTACGTCATCCAGGGCGGCGACCCGCTCGGCACCGGCAACGGCGGGCCCGGCTACAGCGTCGTCGAGGCGCCGCCGCGCAACCTGCGCTACGACCGCTACGTCGCCGCGATGGCCAAGACGCAGACCGAGGCGCGCGGCACGTCGGGCAGCCAGTTCTTCATCGTCACCGCGCGCAACGCCCCGCTGCCGCCGGACTACGCGCTGCTCGGCGAGGTCGTCGGCAGCAAGGCGGCGGTCGACCGCATCGCCGCGGTGCCGACCGACCCCGCGACCGAGGCGCCGCTGGACCCGGTCGTCATGAGCCGGGTCCGGATCTCGTCGCGACCGCGGTAGCGCCGCGACCGTTCAGAACAGCGCGGCCTGCTCGGGCGGGTCGAGGCAGTCCGGCGCGTCGTGGCGGGCGTCGTTGACGGCGCGGCTCACCGGCCGCGTCTCGAGCTCGCCGCTCGCCGCCGCGATGACCTCGTGCAGCTCGGGCTCGGGCGTGTCGGGATCGATCCACAGCGCCTCGGCGCCGGACGGGAGGATCACCGGCATCCGGTCGTGCAGCGCGCGGACGGGTCCCGTCGCCGCCGTCGTGACGATCGCGCAGCTGCGCAGCGCCTCGCACCGGCTCCTCCGTCCGCGGGCGCCACGTCGCCCACAGGCCGGCGAAGGCGAACGGCTCGCCGTCCGCGCGCGTGATCCAGTGCGGCGTCCCGCCGGACCACTCGTAGAAGCCGTCGGCGATGATGAGACAGCGCCTGCGGGAGAACGCGTCGCGGTACGCGGGCCGCTCGGCGACGGTCTCGGCGCGGGCGTTGATCGTCTTGACGCCGAGGTCCTTCGGGTCGGAGGCCCAGTGCGGGACGAGCCCCCAGCGCAGCAGCTCGCCCTGCGGCGCCGCCTCGCGGCGCTGGACGACGGCGAGCACGTCGTCGCCGGGCGCGACGTTGTAGCGGCGGCGGACCTCGAGGCTGCTCGCCGACCGGGAAGCGCCCGCGGATCTGGGACGGGTCAGTCGAGGCGAGCGTGTAGCGACCGCACATCAGCCGCCGGTGCGCGCGGCGCGCGCCTTCGCCTTCGCCTTGGCCTGTTTGCGTCTGCCGACGAGCGCGAGGACCGCGAGCGCGACGACGACGACGAACAGGCCGAGCAAGAGCGCGCTCCAGATCGAGCCGCCGCCGAACGGCAGCAGGATGAGCGTGGCGATGCCGGTGCCGGCCGCGAGCAGCACGACGACGATCGCGACGATGAGCAGCACGCTGCGCGCCTTGAGCGCGAGGCTCGCGCCGTGGGGCGGCGCGATGAGCCCCATGATCCGAAGGATGAAGAGCTGGCGGCTGGACGGCGCCTGCTGGCCGAGCTTCTCGACGGCGGCCTTCAGGTCGTCGGGGCGGCGCTCGGCGAGCGCCAGCGACGCCTCGGCCATGCGCCGCAGCTGCATCCGCTCCTGCGGGCGGGCGGCGGCGATCGCCTTGCGGAAGTGCTCGCGCGCGGCCTGCGAGTCGTAGCGCTCGGAGGCCCGTGCGCCGAGGATCGCCTGGGCCGCGGCGCGGTACTTCGTCTCGGACGCGAGCTCCTCGTCGGAGCGCTCCTCGAGCTGCGCCATCGCAGTCAGTGCGCTCTTCTGCTCGATGCGGACCTGTCGCTGCTTGGCCATGTCGCGGACCAGTCTAGAGGGCGGTCTGTCGCGCTGGGCATCCGCCTGCGGGCGAAGTAGGCTCCGCGCGGTGCGCCGCTCCCTGATCGTCCTCGTCGCCCTCGTCCTGAGCCTCGCGCCGTGCGCCGTCGCGACCGCGCAGCTCGGTCCGAACGTCCCCGAGCCGCTCATCCAGGACCCGCCGCCACCGCCGGTGGTCAACAGCGACGCCGACGACGACGGTGGTCTCAGCACGCTGCAGCTCGTCCTGATCTTCGGCGGCGCGATGGCCGTCCTCGCCTTCATCGCCTGGATCATCCTGCGCGACGCCCGCCGCCACGCCCCGGTGCAGGAGGGCCGCGCGCATGCGCCCGCGGGCAAGGAGGGGATGTCCGCGCGCGAGCGCGAGCGCCAGCAGCGCCAGCGCCGCGACAAGTCGAAGGCCGCGCGCCAGCAGCGCAAGCGCAACCGGCCGCGCTGACTGCGGCCCGCGGGCCGCGGCGCGCTACGCTCGTCGTTGACGGTTCGCCCTTTCCGGGTACCTCACTGCACCCTATGGACATCGATCTCGACAACCCACCTGCGCCGCTCGCCACGCTCCTCGAGCGCGGCGAGGAGAACGGCTGCGTCAACCTCTCCCAGCTCGACATGATCGCCCGCCGGCTCGAGGTCGACGACGAGGACCTGCCCGAGCTCCACGAGGCCTTCGAGTCCCGCGGCATCGACGTCTCCGACGACTGCGGGCGCACCGACGTCCCGGCGACCGACTACGGCAACGGCGGTCTCGCGCACGCGACGACCGACGCGCTCGGGCTCTTCCTCAACGAGATCCGCCGCCACCCGCTGCTGACGGCCGCCGAGGAGGTCGAGCTCTCCAAGCGCATCGAGCAGGGCGACACCGCCGCGAAGGAGCGGATGATCAACTCCAACCTCGCGCTCGTCGTCTCGATCGCCAAGAAGTACCCGCAGAACGAGCTGCCGCTGCTCGACCTCATCCAGGAGGGCATCTTCGGCCTCATCCGGGCGACGGAGAAGTTCGACTGGCGCCGCGGCTTCAAGTTCTCGACGTACGCGACGTACTGGATCCGCCAGGCGATCCAGCGCGGCATCGAGAACAAGGCGCGCACGATCCGCGTCCCGACGAACATCGCCCAGCGCGAGCGCAAGATCCAGCGAACCCGCCGTGCGCTGTCGACGAAGCTCGGGCGCGAGCCGACGAACGAGGAGATCGCCGAGGAGGCGGAGCTCGAGCTCGCCCAGGTCGAGATGATGGGTGACATCGCCCGAACCGTGACGAGCCTCGACCGCCCGGTCGGCGACGACGGCGAGACGGCGCTCGGCGAGCTGCTCGGCGACGAGCGCGCCGGCCCCGCCGAGGAGGTCGAGGTGGCGCTGCGCGACGAGGCGATCCGGCAGGCGCTCTCCGAGCTGCCCGACGAGGAGCGCAAGGTCGTCGAGCTGCGCTACGGCGTCGACGGGGCCGACGGGCCGGTCGGCCTGCGCGAGACGAGCCGGCGCCTGGGCATCACGCAGCCCGAGACGCGCAAGCTCGAGGAGAAGGCGCTGGAGCGCCTCGCCTCGGTCCGCGAGATCGAAGCGCTGCGCGAAGCCGCTTAGCCTTCGACGACGACGGAGCCCCGCATGTAGGGGTGGAACTCGCAGAAGTAGTCGAACGTCCCGGCCTTCTCGAACGTCACGGAGCCGGTCTTCTTGCCCTCGATCGTGCCCGTCGTGAACTCCCGCCGCCCGGTCGCATCGGTGATCGTGTGCGGCGCCCGGTCGGCGTTGGGGACGGAGATCTTCGCCCCGACCTTCACGGTCGCCTTCGGCGGCGCGTACTTGAAGTCCTTGATGTCGATCGCGTCGGTCTGCGGCGGGGCGGCAGCGCCGTCGCCGGAGTCGTCTCCGCAGCCGGCGAGAACCGCCGTTGCCGCCAGTACGGCGAGAAGCATGTGTCGCATGACCGCTACATCGTTGCGGATCTGCGGACGGATCACTCGCCCGGCACGGCGGCGCCGCTCAGTTCGGTGAGATCTGGCGGAACGTCCCGGCGATCGTGCCGGAGTTGCCGTAGACCGTGATCGCGTCGACGAGCGCCTTGTTCTCGGTGATCGCCGGGCCGTAGCCGGACAGCTGGCCGGTGAGGCCGCTGACGACGCTGTTGAGCCCGACGAGCGAGATGAGCTGCGTCAGCAGGGCGTCGACGCCGAGCCCGTTGAGCGTCGACCTTCAGCAGCGTGCACGTCAGCGCGAGCAGGCCGCTGCAGATCGGCAGCGTGTTGATGAGCGCGCTGACGCTGAACGGCGGCGGGCGGACGTCGAGCTTGCCGTTGCCGTCGATGTAGACGGCGCCGATGACCTTCGCGTAGTCCTTGATGTAGACGACCTTGTCGTTGCTCGGGGCGGGCGTCTTGCCGCGCTGCGTGAAGCCGGCGTAGATGACCCCCGTGAAGACCACCTGGCTCGCGCTCGTCGCCCCGCCGTTGATCTGGACGCGGCCGTTGGCGACGACGAGCATCTTGGCCGCGGCCGACGAGTTGATGACGCAGTACTCGTCGCCGGTCCCGACCTGCTCGACGAAGACGATCTTGCCCGCCGAGCTCGGGCTCGCGGGGATGCACGCGCCGCCCGAGGCGACGGTGGCACGGTAGATCCCGCGGATCTTCGCCTCGCGGCGGAAGCCGTCGATCGTCGCGTTGGAGACGGCCGTCGAGGAGCCGAACTGCACGAACTCGTTGGCGAGCAGCAGCGAGCTGAGGTTCGTGGCCGAGAGCGCCGCGAACGCGCCGCCGATGACGCACCCCGACGTCAGGCCGCAGCGGATGCCGAGCTTGCCGCCGCCCGCGACGGTCGGGTCGCCCTGGTAGAGCTTGTGCTGGCCGAGCAGCGACGTCGTCACGGGCGACAGCGCCGGGCCCGTCAGCAGCGAGTTCACGCCGGTCATGAGGTCCGACGAGAACCCGCCGGCGAGCGCCGCGTAGCGCGAGGGCAGCACGGGCTTGACCCCGACCTGCACGAGCCCCACGACGGTCCGCGTCCGGCCGGCGACCTGCGCCCGCGCCCGGACCCAGACGCGGCGGACCTTGTAGCTGTAGCTCGCTCCCGAGCTCGAGTCGTTCGCGGTCAGCGTCTGCTCGCCGTTGGCGTCCCAGGCCGGCGTCGCCGCGGTCAGCAGGCTCTCGTTCCACGACGTCGTCGCGCCGGTGTCGTCGCAGATGTTCACGGTCCACGACGTCGTCGCCGCCGGGTAGTCGCCCGACCCCGTCGAGCCGAAGCTGTCGGTGAGCTGGTTCTGGATGCGCCCGGCGAACGTCGAGTCGTCGGCCGCGCCGATCGTGCCGCTGAGCGTCTGGTTGCCGCAGGAGGCGGTCGTCCCGGTCGGCGTCAGCGTCACGTCCTCCGGCCAGTTGCGCGAGAGCAGGAAGGCGGTGCTGTTCAGCGCGCCCTCGGCGTAGTTGAACGCCGAGTCGCCCTGACGCTGCGTCGCCGAGGCGCGCGTCTGCGTGTCGACGACCGACAGCAGCGCGAGCCCGACGACGAGCATGATCACGCAGACGACGACCGACGTGACGAGGATCCAGCCCTCCTCGCTGCCGCACCGGCTGCGCAGGTTCGCCGGGGTCATGGGCACGTCACCGTCTTGAAGAGGATCTGCTGGAGCCCGAGCGCGTTGCGGACGACGACCGTCAGCGTGCCCTGGACGCTCGTCCCGACCGTCGCGCCCTGGCTGAGGTTGAAGGAGCCCACCGACACCGAGCCCGCCGTCGCCGCCGTCGCGCTCAGCGGGCTGCCGGAGGAGTCGGTGCCGACGGTGAGCTCCAGCAGCGCGGTGCCGTCGGCCTGGCAGGTCGAGCGCAGCGCGGACGCGTCGATGGCCAGCGACCGGCCGCTCGCGCTGCGCACGGAGACCGCGGTGCGCAGCGGGGTCGTCGCGACGCCGGTCCCGGTGTCGAGGCGCGGCGCGATCTCGACCGAGCGGATCGCCGACAGCGTCGTCGTGTTCGGCTTGAAGACCGGGTCCGATGCGCTGTTGGCGATCGTCCCGTCGGCGACCTTCCCGCGCTGCCACGCGATGCTCGTCCCCGGGCAGGCGGAGTCGGCGGTCGTGCCGTCGGGCGCGGTCTGGCGCCACAGCGTCCGCGTCGCGGTCGCCAGGCAGTAGCGGATGAGCGTCGCGGTCCCGGCGCTGTCGATGTTGCGGACGATGAGGTCGTTGGGATCGGCGCGCAGCAGCGGGTCGAGGCCGGTCGCCGTGACCTGCGCGTTGCGGATCTCGGCCGACATCTCGTCGACGCGCTGGCGCAGCGAGTCCTGGGCGTTCGTGAGCTTCTCGTTGCGGGTCGCGTTGCGGCCGAAGGTGTCGAACGCCAGGAGCGTCGCGAGCATGAGGACGACCGAGAGCATGCAGACGACCATGAGCTCGACCATCGTCGTGCCGCGCTCGTCGCGAAGGGGTGCCACGGTGCCCCTCATGCGCCCGGGTTGGGGACGACGGTCGTCTGGACGACGCTGCGCGTCTGCCCGCTCGCCGTCCAGCGCACGGTCGCGCTGACGCGGCTCATGTCGTTGGGCGTCTCGTCGAGGGCGATCTGCCCGTAGCCGCTGCAGACGCTGACGCTGACGCCGGCGCCGAGCAGCGCCTGGGTCGCGACGAGCGGCCCGCTCGCGCCGAGCAGCGCGTTGACCGCGCTCGGGTCGCCGAGGAGGTTGCAGACGGCGTTGGCGACGCTGCCGCTGACGCTGACCGTGAAGCCGAGGAGGTTGACCCCGATCGTGCTCCCGCCGCCACCGCCGCCGGTTCCGCCGCCGCCGGTGCCGCCGGTCGACGGGCAGTAGGACCCGTCGGTGACGCCGTTGCCGTCGGTCGCATCGTCGACGCTGCAGGTCTTGATCGAGACGGTGTAGCTCGTCCCGCGCCGGCTCATCGTCCAGGAGCCGTCGGCGGCGGCCGTCGCCGGCGCGTCCGACAGCGCCT
Source organism: uncultured Actinomycetes bacterium (assembly GCA_963830085.1). Taxonomy (GTDB): domain Bacteria; phylum Actinomycetota; class Thermoleophilia; order Solirubrobacterales; family Solirubrobacteraceae; genus CADCVQ01. The sequence continues at coordinate 480,355 of CAWHLF010000009.1, forward strand.
GGCGAAACAGCGCCGGCGCCGTGCTCGTGACGAGCGTCGAGTACTGGAGCTGGTGCGAGCGCTCGACGACGTCGCGGGCGAGCGTGTTGGCCTGCTCGCGGGCGAGGTTCTCCGCCGTCGTGGCGTTCGCGGTGTCCAGCAGCATCAGGACCCCGAGGATCCCGACGACGAGCACGAACGCCGCGACGACGACCTCGATGATCGTCATGCCGCGCTCGCCGGAACGAATCCGCCCCGTCATGGACGACTCAGCGCTCGCAGGCGTCGCGGTCGATCAGCGGGTCGCCGGGGTCCAGCGCCCTGAGCTTGCGCAGCAGGCAGGCCTGCTCGCCGGCGTCCGTGGCCGCGGTCGCCGTCGTCTGCTCGCCGGACGGGCTCGGATCGATGCGCACGACGTCCAGCCGGCGCTGCACGACCGTGCGGCTCGGCGTGACGATCGTCAGCCGCGCGAACGAGCCGGCGGGGATGTCGACGTAGCGGCAGACGTACTCGATCCGCCGGCAGGACACGGGGCCGTCGATGCGGATCCCGGGCGCGACGGCGAAGACCGCCTTCTTGCGGCTGGGGGAGTACTTCACGAACACCGCGGCGAGCTTGCCGTGGACGAAGAACGTCTCCATGCGCGGGATCGAGCGCTGCAACGGGCCGTCGGCCTGCTCGCCGAAGCGCACGTCCACCGCCGCATCGCCGGACGCCCGCGTCCGGGTGACGGTCGGGCCCGACGGCGTCGTCGTCGTCGTGGTCGCCGGTCGACGGCGTCGAGCCGTCGGCGTTCTGGATGACGACGGGAATCGGGTCGGTCGTCGTGACGCCGGAACCCGAGCCGCCCGTGGAGGCGTCGTCCCCGGTCGTCTTCTCGGCGCTCCCGCCCGACGCGGCCTTCGTCGTCGTGCGATGCCCCGCCGGCGGGGCGAACGGGTCGCGGGCCGAGCCCGTGGCGCGGCCGCGCCGGGCCGCCGCCTCGGTCGTCGCGAGCAGGCGCTGCGCGCGGGCGGGCAGGTCGACGGTCTCGGCCGGTGCCGGGGCCGCGCTGTCGGCCGCGGGCGCGCCGACGGGCGCGGGCTGCGAGGAACAGCAGCGGCGCGGCGACGGCCACGAGGATCGCGAGCACCGGGATCGGCCAGAGCCGCCGGCGGACGATCTCGGCGAGCAGGTTGCGGATCATCATGCACCTCCGTCGGTCGCGGGGGCTGCGGCGCCGGCGGGCGCCTCAGGCACGGCGGCCCCGTCGGGGGCGATGTAGGCGGTGGCGTTGAGGATCGCCTTCGTCGTCGGCGGACGTCGGGTCGTCGCGGGTGAAGGTCACGCCGTCGATCGTCAGCAGCCGCCCGCCGACCTTCACGTCGCCGGAGCGCACGCGGACGGACTGGCGCACGGTCGCGAGGATGTCGCGGAGGTCGAAGTAGTCGCCGGTGAACTCGAACGTGAACGGCAGCGCGGCGAGCCCGTCCGGGCCGGCCGTCGCGCCGGGGGTCACCGGCACCGCGGAGCCGGCCGCGCTCGCGGTCGCGGACTTCAACGCGACGAGCCGCAGCTCGCTGTCCTGGACGTTCGCGCGCCGCTGGATCTGGCGCAGCAGCGACGAGATCGCGCCACGGGCGGGCACGGCCTCGTCGAGCCGGCGCAGCTCGGCGAGCATGCCCGGGAACTGCTTGCGCGCGGCGGTGTAGGCCGCGACCTGGGTCTGGGCCGACTGCAGGCGCGTCTGCTGCGCCGCGACGTTCGCGTCGACGGTCGACTTCTCGCTGCGCTTCGGGCCGATCGCCAGCATCCAGAGGGCGGCGACGAGGGCCAGGCCGCTCAGCGCGACGAGGATCGTCATGCTGCGCTCGTGCGAGGTCATCGGGAGCCTCCCGTCGTTGCTGCGGCGGTCGGGGTCGCGGCTGCCTTGGACTTGTCGGCCGGGAGCGCGGCGGCGGTCGCCGGCGCCCCGGTCGCGGTGCCGGCCGCCGCGACGGCCGCGGCCTGCGCGGCGTTCATCTTGAAGTACGTCACGAGCTCGAAGCGGGCGGCGTTCGGGTCGCTGCCGCGGCAGTCTGCGCCGCCGCCGCCACCCGCCGTGCTGCCCTTCTTCGCGAGGCGCTCGGTGCGCGCGAAGCCGACGTCGGTGACACCGGTCATGAGGTGCAGGCGGTCGATGTAGGCCGGCACCGTGCGCTCGGTCGACGCGCAGCCGACGAGCTCGAGGGCGGGCGTCGTGAGCGCGCCGCGAAGGCCGGAGGTCCCGCCGGAGCCCGATCCGCCCTCGACCTGGGTCGACGGCGAGAGCGTCGCCTTCACGGACGTCAGCCAGACCCCGGAGGGCGCGACGCGGGCGAGCTCGGTGAGCGTGCGGTCCCACTTGAAACGGGCCTTGGCGACGTTGGCGATCGCGTCGTGGCGGCGCGTCGTCGCGGCCGCGAAGTCGGCGTAGGGCTTCAGCGCGGCCGCCTGGCGCTCGCTGGCGACGACCTGCGTCGACAGGTCGCCGACCTGCTCGCGCCCGGAGTTGATCTGGTTGGAGATGACGACGAGGTAGACGATCGCGGCGGCGAGCATCGCGACCATCGCGCACGCGACCTGCGGGATGCGACCGACGGGAGCCGCTGCCCGGGCGCGCTTGCGGGCGATGGCCGCGGGCCGCAGGTCGGGCCGCTCGTCGTCGCCGCCGATCGCGAGGCCGACGGCGATGTCGAGGCGCTCCGGCGGGATCACGACGTTGGCGAGATCGGGCCAGGAGTCGCGGCCGGCGGCGAGCACCGGCAGGTGCAGCTCGCGGCTCAGGGCCTCGACGACGCCCGGCCACGTCGTCATGACGCCGGTGAGGACGACCGCCCCGATGGGGCGCGCGTCCGGGCGTGCGGAGTAGAACCCGCGCGAGGACTGGATCTCGGCGATGACGCGGCGCAGGCCCTCGCGGACCTGGAGGGCGGCGGCGTCGCCGACCTCGTCGTCGGACCCCTCCGCGTCGCCCGACCGGCGCCCGACGCCGACGGCGGCGACGCGCATGCGCGCCTCCTCGTGGGAGATCTCGGCGCGCTCGGCGAGCGCGGCGGCGATCGACTCGCTGCCCGCGGAGGCGGCGCGCACGAGCAGCGGCTCGCCGTCCTCGGTGATGACGACGTTCGTCAGCGCGCCGGCCTGGACGTAGAGGATGGCCTCGTTGCCGACGGGCGGATGGTCGAGCGAGGACAGCAGCGCGAGCCCGGCGAGCTGGATGCTGCGGGCGCGCAGACCGGCGCCCTCGAGCGCCTGCGAGAGGCGCTGGATGCCGTCCACGCGGGCGGCCGCCATGAGGATGCGCTGCTGGCCGCCGAGCTCGGCCGGGGCGTTGCCGACGCGGCGGTAGTCGACGACGAGCTGGTCGAGGCCGACGGGCAGCAGATCGCCGGCGAGGTGGCGCACCGCGCCGTCGAGGTCGGCGCCGTGCAGGGCCGGCGGGAGCTCGACCATCCGGACCATGAGGCGCGGGTGGGCGAGGCCGACGCGCACGTCGCGCCCGAGCTTGTGCTCGCTGAAGAGCTTCCTCAGCTCGAACGCGAGGCCCTCGGCGTTGACGACCTCACCGTCGACGACGTAGCCGACCGGGAGCGGGTGGACGATGGCGCGCCCGACGCGGGAGCGCTGGTTCCCAGGTGAGCGCAGGACGACGATCGCATCCGGGCCGATGTCGAGGGCGGTCGTCGACGAGGGTCGACGGCCCGCCAGGCGGACGGAGCCGCCACGGGGCAATGAAGGAATCCGCACATCCCCCTCTTCGGCGGCGTGCGACAGCGCGACGAGGGGGCAACCAGGGCGCTGGACGGATAGGCGAAGTCCGCATCGTGCCAACGCTCAAGGTTGTGGTGCATCGGCCGAACACCCCACTGCACGTGCGGCCGCGGCCCCGTGAGGGGCCGCGGATCCTGCGAACGTGAGGCGGGGCGGGGGGTCAGCAGCCCAGCGGCTTGCCGCTGTCGTCGCCGCGGCGCTCGGCGCGGAGCTTGAGCTTCTTCGTGACGCTCGTGCCGTCGCGCAGGAAGAACTCGGCGGTGAACGTCCGGCCGATCTTCGCGCCCTTGCGCACGACGTCGCCGTCGCGCAGCGCCGGGATCGACCCGCCCTTGATCTCCGAGCCGCCGGTGTAGCAGCGGCTGCCGCGCTTGGCCGAGCCGATCGAGTGGTTGATGCCCTCGATCGAGATCCCGGCCTGGATCAGGCCGTCGGCGCGCCGCGGGAGAGCGGACGCGGTCTCGAAGACGACCTTCACGAGCTTCTGCTTGCTCGGGAGCGTGTCGATGTACGCGTAGGCGCCGGTGACCTTCAGGGCCGGCGTGCTGTCTGCAGCGGCGGCGACCGGAGCGGCGATTCCGGCGGCGAGGACGGCGGCGGCGGCGAAGAGGCGGCGAATGTTCATGGGAGCTCCTTGTGCGGTGGGTGGTTGTGCCCTGTCGACGGATGAGCCCGCGCGCGACAACGGACCATCTCGGAGTTGGCGCGTTGGCGCTCAATCTAGGCTGGGCGCGTGCGGGCCTTCGCCTCCGACAACTACGCCGGCGCGCACCCCGAGGTGCTCGCCGCGATCGCCGCGGCCAACGAGGACCACGCGGTCCCCTACGGCGCCGATCCGTGGACGGCGCGCGCGCTCGAGCTGCTGCGCGAGCACTTCGGCGAGCAGTCGAGCTCCTACCTCGTCTTCAACGGCAGCGCGGCGAACGTCCTGTGCCTGCGGGCGCTGTGCAGGCCCTGGGAGTCGGTCGTCTGCGCCGCCGGGGCGCACGTCAACGTCGACGAGGGCGGCGCGCCGGAGCGGATCGCCGGCTGCAAGCTCCAGGCGGTGCCGGCGCCCGACGGCAAGCTCACGCCCGAGCTCGTCGCGCCGCAGCTCGGGCGGATCGGCGACGAGCACGCGGTGCAGCCGCGCGTCGTGAGCATCAGCCAGAGCACCGAGCTCGGGACCCGCTACAGCCCCGGCGAGCTCGCGCGAGCTCGCCGCCTTCGCCCACGAGCGCGGTCTGCTGCTGCACGTCGACGGCGCGCGCCTGGCGAACGCCGCGGCCGGCCTCGGGGTCTCGCTGCGGTCGATCACGACCGACGCCGGGGTCGATGCGGTCTCGTTCGGCGGGACGAAGAACGGGCTGCTCATGGGGGAGGCCGTCGTCCTCCTGCGGCCCGGCCTCGACGACGGCATGGCCTACCTGCGAAAGCAGACGCTGCAGCTCGCGTCGAAGGGGCGCTTCCTCGGCGCGCAGTTCATCGCGCTGCTGGAGGGCGACCTCTGGCTGCGCAGCGCCGCGCACGCCAACGCCATGGCGGCCCGGCTCGCCGCCGCGCTGACGGACGTGCCGGGCGTCCGGCTCACGCAGCCGGTGCAGGCCAACGGGCTCTTCGCGGTGATCCCGCGCGGCGTCGTCGCCGAACTCCAGGATGAATGGCACTTCTACATGTGGGACGAGACCGAGTGCGTCGTGCGCTGGATGTGCTCGTGGGACACGACGCCCGATGAGGTCGACGCGTTCGCGGCGGCCGTCGCCGAAGCCTGCCGGACGGCGACGCCGCCGTCGTCGTCGTCCGTGACGCCGGGCGAACCGCGATGCCCGATTTCCAGCGCTTGGGCCATAAGGCAACTCGCGGCGATTGCCGATACTGATGTCATGGGTATGAGCTCGTTCATGGATCGCAGCTACAGGGTCAGCTCCGACGGTCGCGGCGTCGTCTGCGACACGATCGTCGAGCGCGCCGACGTCGGCGCGCTCACCGACGCACTCGCATGGCGGCGCAACGAGCAGTCGCGCGAGGAGCTTCACGAGGCCGACGCGGTGCTCGCGCTGCGGGCGCTCATGGTCCTCGACGACATGCTGGCCGCGACCGCCGACTACGAGGAGCGCGCGCCCGCTGACGCTCACGCGCGATCAGGCCCACGTGCTCTGCCAGATCTCCGGCGCCTACGTCTCCGGGCGCGACCTCGAGGGCTACCAGTCGCCCGAGGAGCGCGATCGCATCGAGCGCCTGCGCGGCCTCGCGGGGCGGCTCATGGACACCTGCTGCGAGTTCGCCGCCGCCGAGGACGAGGCTCGCGAGCGCGCCATCCTCGTCTGATCCTCGAACGGAGCCCATCCGTCGCTAGCCTTCGCTGCCGAAAGGTCGGCAGGCGAGGAGATCGATGAGCGAGTCAGAACAGCAGGAGCTTGACGCGCAGCCCACCCCCGAGGAGGAGCTGAGCGCCGAGGCGAAGCGGATCGAGGAGGAGACCCAGAAGCTCGTCGAGCAGCAGCAGCGCGTGCTGGAGAAGAGCCTCGAGGTGCGCGGTCCCGACCATCCGGGCACGTTGCGTGCCCGCGCCGACCTCGCGATGACGTACTGGAACATCGGCCGCCACGAGGAGGCGATCGAGATCGAGGAGGCGCTCATCGCAGACAGCGAGCGCGTGCTCGGCCCCGAGCACCCCGAGACGCTCACCGCGCGCTCGAACCTCGCGTCCTCGTACTGGACGGCGGGGCGCACCGACGACGCGATCGAGATCGAGGAGGGCGTGCTCGCCGACGCCGAGCGCCTGCTCGGACCCGATCACCTCGCGACGCTCACCGCGCGCTCGAACCTCGCCTTCTCCTACGCGACCGCCGGGCGCAAGGCCGACGCGATCCGCGTCCAGGAGCAGGTCGTCGCCGATCGCCGGCGCGTCCTGGACCGCGACGATCCCGAGACGCTCGACGCGCTCTCGAACCTCGCTTCGGCGTACTGGAACGCCGACCAGGCCGACGACGCCGTCGCGATCGAGGAGCAGATCGTCGCGCGAGAGCGCGCGGATGTTCGGCGAGGACGACATCGAGACGCTCCAGGCGCGGGTCGCGCTGGCCTCGTCCTACCGCGCCGCCGGGCGCGCGGAGGAGGGCGCCGCGCTCCAGGACCGCGTCGTCGCCGACAGCGAGCGGCTGCTGGGCCGCGACCACCCGGCGACGAAGGGCGCGCGCAAGACGCGCGAGCTCAACAGGCCCAAGCCGTAGCTGCCGCGGCGCGCGGCTCAGCCGGTGCCGGTGCCGCAGAAGGACTTCAGATCGCCCGTGATGGCGACGACGCCGACGAGGCGGCCGTCGCCGTCGACGACCGGCACGCGCCGTGCGTCCGTCAGCAGCGCGAGATCGCGGCCGGTGGTCGCGGGCGCATCGGGCGCGACGGTCGGACCGGGGTCGGCGATCTCGGCGGCCTGGCGCGACGCGTCGCCGCCGTCGAGATGCGCGGGGGTCAGGCACCCGACGTAGCGCTGGTCGTCGTCGACGACGAACGCGAGCCGCCGGCTCGCGCTCGCGGCGAAGTAGTCGCGCACGTCGGCGATCGTCGCGGTCGCGGGGAGCGTGCTGAGCCGGTCGTGCAGGATGTCCTGGACGGTGAGGCCGTCGGCGGCGTCGATGCTCAGTCGTGGCATGCCGCAATGATGGCAGCCGGAAATCCTGCGCCCAGCGTTTGTCGCCGCGGACGCCGAGCGGTGCGCCAGCTTCGACGCCTTTCGTCCGCACCGGATGACACCCGTGCCCGGGTATGAGTCCGGACGGCTCGATCGGGACGACGACGGGCATCACGGCCCGCCGCTCAGCGCAACAGACCGCTGGGGTAACTTTCGAGCGGCCTTGACACGAGACAGTTGGCTGCCAGCATGACGGTATCCGCGACCTCCGACGCGGTTGGCTCAGGGGGCAGGCGCTTTGAAGGCCAGAGGCTTCAGGCCGTTCGGTCTAACTGTTCTCGTGGCGGCAGTTGTTGGGACGGCTGCTGCGACGCCCGCGAGCGCGGGACCTCCGGAGCATTTCTCGTTCGAGTACGACGGCGCCGAGCAGGGTCTCTGCGGCATGGCGGTGCGCCTCGACGGGTTCCTCCACGGGACATTCCGCGAGAAAGAGCGTCACGGCGGGACCGTCCTTGCTGGATTCAACGAGCACTGGTCGATCCGGTTGACGAATGTGGCAACAGGTCGATGGGTGCTCTCCGAGTTCAACGGCCAGAGCAAGGATCTGAAGATCATCGACGAGGGCGGTGGGGTCATCACACTCATCGCAACCGTCACCGGGATTGACCGCCTCTACGCGTCTGACGGAACTCGTGTTTTCCAGGCTGCGGGCAACAGCAGGGTGCAGGTCCGCATCGATCTCATCGACCCAGACAACCCCGACGACGATGTCGTGCTGGACGAGCAGACGGTCAAGGACGCGGGATTGCGCTTCGGAGCCGGGGACTGCGACGCGTTGCGCGCGCTGATGGGCTGAGGCTGGAGCGGGGCGGCCGGACTGCGACGACGCCCTACCGCGCGGGCGCGCAACGGGCTACGTTTCGTTCGTGGGGATCTCGACGCGCCTGACGGGCGCCTTCGGGCTGGAGCATCCGATCGTTTCGGCGCCGATGGCGGTCGCCGCCGGGGGCCGGCTTGCGGCGGCGGTGAGCAGTGCGGGTGGCCTCGGCCTTCTCGGCGGCGGCTATGTCGACCGGGATTGGGTCGCCGCCGAGCTCGACGAGGCAGGCGACACCCCCGTTGGGTGCGGGTTCATCACCTGGGCGCTGGAGCTCTCCCCCGACGTCCTGGACGTCGTCCTGGCGCGGCGGCCGCGCGCGGTCATGCTGTCCTTCGGCGACCCGCGCCAGCTTGGGGCGCGCGTGCGCGACGCGGGCGTGCCGCTGATCTGCCAGGTCAATAGCCGCTCTGAGGCGCTGCTCGCACTCGAGGCGGGTGCGGACGTCGTCGTCGCACAGGGCGCTGAGGCCGGAGGTCACGGAGCGCATAGCCGATCGACGTTGACGCTTGTCCCCGAGCTCGCCGACCTGCTCGCGGACCGCTCGCCGGACACCCTGCTCTGCGCCGCGGGCGGCATCGCCGACGGTCGCGGACTGGCGGCGGCGCTGATGCTCGGAGCCGACGGCGTACTCGTCGGCTCACGGCTATGGGCGACGACGGAGGCGAAGGTTCCAACCGGTCTGCACGACGCCGCGCTCGCCGCCGACGGCGACGCCACCACCCTCAGCCGCGCCCTCGACATCGCCCGCGGCCTTCCGTGGCCCGACCGCTTCAGCTGCCGCGTCCTGCGCAACCGCTTCAGCGACACATGGGACGGCCGCGAAGCCGAGCTCCGCGACGCGGGACCCACGGTCGGCGAGGACTGGAAGCGAGCGTTCCTCGCCGGGGATCCTGACGCGTCGAACACGGTCATCGGCGAAGCGGTCGGGCTGATCCACGACGTGCAACCCGCCGCCGACGTGATCGAGCGCATCGTCGCCGAGGCGACGACACTTCTCAGCGCCCACAGCGCCACCGCGTCCGCGCGTGCGGCGCCGCGGCCGAGCACATAACGCCGGACGCATCGTCATGCGCGCAGCGGCGTCCCGGCTGGGGTTCGGCAGCGGGACGCGCGTTCTACAACGCGAGGATGAGTCGAAGCGCTTCGTCGACAGCCTGCATCTCGGCCGCGTCGAGGCGGCCGGCCGAGTCGCCCAGCCGCTGGGGGTCCACCACGGTTGTCTGCTCGACAAGTACGCGCGTCTGCGTTCCGAGGAGACTGATCGCGGGTCGGAACGTCGCCGCCCGTGCGCTGGCGGAGGTCGGCGCGACCAATGCCGTACTCAATCCCAGCAACTCGTCGGCCTGCACAACGACCGCGTAGCGAGCGCCGCGCTGCTCACGGCCCCGCGCCCGAGTCGGTGCCGGCAGACGAAAGACCTCCCCGCGAACCACGCGCCTACTGCTCTGGTGACGGTGCGAGCTCCGCCATCTGCTCGCGGATAGCGCGCATCTCGTCGAGGTCCGCAGCATCGCCGGCGAGCCGGCGAACTTCCTCGCGCAACGCCATTCGGTTGCGCCGCCTTGCCGCGGCCTCGCGCAGCGCGGTGCGAACCGCTTGTGAATCAGTCAGCCCTTCGGCACGCACGACATCCAGCGCCGCGGCGCTGACATCATCAAGTCGCACGTGAAGCGAACGCGCCACACGGCCAATGTAGCACGTTTTGTGCTACGCGTGTCCGGTCCGTCGCAAGCCCATCAGCGAGGGCCGCATTCAGGCGCGCGCAAACGCCGGGTTGAGACACTGCGGCTGCTCGAGGGCCTGCGGGCTACCGATCGCAATCACCTTCGAAAGGGTCGCGGATGCCGGACACCACCTGCCACATGTCGATCTCGCTCGACGGCTTCGTCGCCGGGCCGGACCAAAGTCGCGAGCACCCGCTCGGGAGGCGCGGAAGGGAGGTCCACGGCTGGCACCTCGGCGACGAGCGCGCCAACGAGGCCGACGAGACCGCGGCCGGCTGGCTCATGCGCCCGCGCGGCGCCTACGTCATGGGCCGCAACATGTTCGGTCCGATCCGGGGCGAGTGGGAGGAGGACTGGCGCGGCTGGTGGGGTCCCGAGCCGCCTTACCACGCGCCGGTGTTCGTGCTCACCCATCACGCCCGCGAGCCGATCGAGATGGAAGGCGGGACGGTCTTCCACTTCGTCATCGACGGCTTCGACGCCGCCTACGCACAGGCGCGTGAGACGGCCGGCGACGACGGCGTAGACATCGCGGGCGGCGCCTCCACCGTTCGGCAGGCGCTCGTCGCCGGGGTCGTCGACGAGCTCACGCTCGACATCGCCCCAGTCCTGCTCGGGTCCGGCGAGCGGATCTTCGACGGTGTCGAATCGCTCGGGTTGGAGCCCGTCGAGGTGCTGCATTCGCCGCTGGCCACGCACATCCGCTACCGCCGGACGAGCTGAAGGCCGGTTTCGCGGGGCGCTACGGCGAGATGAGCCGTTGGAGGAGCGCCTTCAGCCGGCGTCTTTCCCCGGCCGGGATCGGCGCGAGGAACTCATCCTCGGCGCGCTTCGCGGCCTCGCCGGCCTGCTTCAGCACGCCGCGAGCCGGCGGGGTCGCGTGCAGGGAGTAGGCGCGGCGATCGTCGGGGTTGCGGCGCCGCTCGACCAGCCCCTTGCGCTCCAGCTCGTCGACCAGCGCCACCATCGTCGTCCTGTCCACTCCCTGCCGCTCACCGAGGCGCTGCTGGGACAGCGGGCCCTCGTCGACGAGCACGCAGAGCGCGCCGAACTCCTTGCCCCCGAGGCCGACCGAGGCGAGCGCACGCTCGGCGATCGCGCGGTGGGCCAGGTGCGCCCGGCCGAGGAGGAACCCCAGCTGGTCAGACAGGACGGCCGGCGGCTGCTCTACGGCCGGGAGCTCGGGCTCGGCGGCATCTTGCGTCATCCGCCCATCTAATCAGTTATTCTGATACTCAGTACCACTGACGATCTGTCCCAATGAGGAGGAAGACATGGCGGCCGTGCGTGTGCGCTACCTCGTCCATGACGTCGAGACGGCAATCGAGTTCTACCGTGAGCGGCTCGATTTCGCTGTCGACCTGCAGCCGGCCCCGGGGTTCGCGATCCTCTCGCGCGGCGACCTGCGGCTGCTGCTGAACGCGACCAGCTCCGCCGGCGGAGCCACCCAGCCGATGCCGGACGGGCAGATGCCGCAACCGGGAGGCTGGAACCGGATCCAGCTCGAGGTCGACGACCTCGGCCACGAGGTGGAGAACCTGCGCAACGCGGGGGCGCGTTTTCGCAACGAGATCGTCACCGGCAGGGGCGGCCGGCAGATCCTGCTCGAGGACCCCTCTGGCAACCCCATCGAGCTCTTCCAGCCCGCCTGACGCGCGCTCCGACCGCTGCACGCCCCTCGTGATCGACTCCCGCGACTGATTGGGGCTCGTCGTTGCGCCGCGGTCATGCTCGGTCGTCGAGCAGCTTCAAGGCCGTATCCACGCTGCGGGCGAGCAGCTGATCGGACAGGTCGCGGTCTGTCAGCGCGCGGGAGAGCTGCAGGGTGCCGAGCATCAGTCCGAAGAGCGTGAGCGCGTCGGTCCGAGCCGCCTCGGTGGCTGTCGGGTCCAGACGCGACGCGATGCCGTCGATGACGCTCAGCAGCTCGTCGGTGAAGCCGACGGACAGCCGTCGACGCGCAACGGCTGGCCGTTGAGGCGTTCCAAGCCGGCATCGCGGCCGGCCAGCCCGATGCCCCGATGTGGTCGGGGTGGCAGATCGTCGCGATCCGCCTCGCCCCGTGGGCCGGCGAGTTCGTCGACGCCGGCTCGCGCGAGCCACCCAGATGCACGCGCGCTGCGGTGCGCGCGCGCACCAGGCGGCCACTTACGCGGGCTGGGCGGAGCTGCTCTCCGCGCAAGACGTGCCCGGCGAGGACGTGCCGGCGGCCGGCGACCTCGCGCGCGAGGCGCTGGCGCTCAGCGGCGAGCTGGCTCTGCCGGGCGTGCAGGAGCGCGCCCGGCGGGTGCTCGCCGCGATCACGGGATCGAGCCAATGAAGTTCTCCGAGCTGTCGGCAACGATCCCGGTCGTGACGGCGATACCGGCCTTGACGGTGGTGGACCGGCTTGCGGTGCTCGCCAAGCGCGCCCGTTCAGGCGAAAGAGAAGCGCCGCCGATGCTCAGGTCGACCTGATCCGCACAGTTCCTGCGTCTGGGAACTCACGAGCGTTTAGCAGCTCCATGTCGTCGCGGTAGCCCTCGAAGCCGTGCAGCCAGATGAGCAACTTGGCGTGGCCCGCTGTTGGATCGGCGTGGGGACATGGCGTCGAGCGTGATGGTGAGCACCCGTGGTCGAACGACGCGCTCCGTGCAACGGATTTCCGCCGGACACACACTGCTTGCTCGCGCCACATTTTCAGGCGGACGGCCGAGCGCCCGCAGCTGCTCATCGGAGAGAACTCCGCCATAGCGGGATACTCAGTCGGAATGCCGGTTCGTTTCATCTTCCGCTGTCAGTTCTGCGACGCGCAGCCGGATCCGCTGACCCAGATCAACCTCGAGAAGGCGATGCGCGAGAACACCTGGGGCGCCTATCAGAACGCGCTGCCCGAGAATTGGCTCGTCTTCCACGGGCGCGGGCTGTACGGCTCGGCGCGCTACGCCTGCGCGGAGCACCGCGGCGATCTCGTGGCCCACCTGCGCGAGCACTTCGGCACGATTGGCTCTCACGTCTGGAAGCGCCCACCGTACCCGTCGAGCCTCGCTCATTCCGATACCGATCACGCCTGGATCGCTGCAACGCGCCGACACGGGAACGCCTGGTAGGCACGACCAGCACTCTCCTGGTAGCCGCCAACCGCGAGGACCGGCGAGGTCGCGGCGGTCCCGCTGAAGGTCCCGTGGTGGGAGCCCACCCGATCTCGCATGACCGCGTCAGCGCGCCGGCCATCTCGCCGGCAGCTCGTCAAGCGGGGACGCTGCGAGGCGGTCCGGTGGGCGTCATCACGGCGGCCACCGTGAGTGCGATCGCGCCGGGCAAGAAGAAGGTCCCGATCGTGAAGCCGGTGATGAGGGTGAAGAGCACGAGGAGCGAGCCGAGTACGAGCCCGGTCATGCGAGGCCCGCGTTTACCGTCGCGGCAGGCGATATGTAGTGCGAGCCAGGCCGCCACCGAAGCCACTGCCGGCACGAACAACGCGACGCGGACACTGAGCTCTTCGTTGGCTTCGAGAATCGTTTGGCCCCCGGGCTCGTAGAACGACGCCGTCAGCATCCATACCGTGGCTCCGAGAGCCCACGCGACGGCAACGCTGGCTAGCCAGAAAGCAGTACGGGGTTGGCGAGCCGCTGAACCCACGTAGGTCAGCCTAGACCTGCGACGGCGGCGTAACCACGGCCCGCCGCCTCGGTAGCCGAATGTTGCAATGGCCGACTATGCGACGGCCGACCCACCACCGCGCTTACCGGTACGCGGGAGGCGCGACCAACGACACCAGGAGGCAACGATGTCGAAGTATCTACTGCTCGACGAGTACACGCCGCCGGAGCTGGCCGGCGGCCGTTCATGACCGTCTTGCGCCTGGAGCACATCGGCATCGTCGTCGACGACCTCCCGGCGGCGACTGCGTTCTTCGCCGCGCTCGGGCTCGAAACGGAGGGCGAGGCGTCCGTCGAGGGCGGCTCGGTCGACCGCATCAACGGGCTCGAAGGCGTGCGCGCGGACATCGTGATCCTGCGCACCCCGGATGGCAACGGCAAGGTCGAGCTGGCCAAGTACCGCGCGCCCTCATACGAGGGCGACGACGGGCCGGCGCCGGCCAACGCCCCGGGCATCCGCCACATCCTCTTCGCCGTCGACGACATCGAGGCATCCCTCGCCGGCCTGCGAGCGCATGGCGGCGAGCTGGTCGGCGAGCTCGAGAACTACGAGAACAGCTACTGGCTGTGCTACGTGCGCGGCCCGGCGGGGATCATCGTCGAGCTGGCGCAGAAGATCGGCTGATGGGTGCCCCGTTGTTCGGTCAGGAGCACGCCCGCGAGGAGCGGCACCGTGTCCACGCTGTCGCCGGCGGGTAACCGCTCGGCAGCGAGCACCGAAGGAGGACGACGATGGCCAAGGATCACGGTTCGAGCGTCAAGGACGACAAGCAGTACGAGGGCCTGCGGAAGAAGGGAATGAGCAAATCACGCGCGGCGCGGATCGCGAACGACCCTGACTCGTCGAGCAAGGGTGGCAAGGCGTCGGGCAGTGGCAAGAAGCGAGACAACCGCAGCCAGGGCGGCACGAAAGCGCAGAAGGCCGCCGCCGGGCGCAAGGGCGGCAAGAAGAGCAGCTCGAGGCGGCTCGGCGCGGAGCTCCGCTCGCTCCGCGCCCGCCTCGACCGGCAGGCCCGCTCGGACGCTCTACGCCTCGCCCTGCCCGGTGCGGCCCTTGAGGGTCGCGGGATCGGTGTGCCAGGTGTCGGTCTCGGTGCTGTCGTCGCGGGCCGTCGCGTCGGCCTCGTCGCCGGCGGAATCGTCGATCGTGTCCTCGGTCTGCGGGTCGCCGGTGACCTCGCCGAGCGCGTCGTCCTTCAGCGCCTGCGGGTCGGATGTGTCCTGCGGCGGCGGATCGTCGAGCATCTCGCGCGGGACGACGCCTTCGTTGTCGGCCCAGTTGCCCTTGGCTTCTTCGGGCTCGCGAACTCCGCCGCGGAAATCCCTTGGATCGTCCGTGCTGCGCTCGTCCATTGTCTTCCTCCCTGGCTCGTGTGCAGTAGGCGGAGGTCGTCGACCCCCGGTCCGATGGGACTACCCGGTCTCACCGCGGGCTATGAGCGCCCGCTACCGTGGC
This sequence comes from uncultured Actinomycetes bacterium, assembly GCA_963830085.1. Lineage (GTDB taxonomy): Bacteria > Actinomycetota > Thermoleophilia > Solirubrobacterales > Solirubrobacteraceae > CADCVQ01. The sequence goes on from CAWHLF010000009.1 coordinate 495,416, forward strand.
CCCATGAGCGGGGAGGAGGGCGCACGCGAGCGCTGGAACGAGCGGCGCTCGGCCGATCGCTTCGAGCCGTTCCCCGACACGCCGGCGGACTGGCTCGTCGAGCACGGCGCGCTGCTCGGGTCCAGCGGCCGCGCGCTCGACGTCGCGTGCGGTGACGGGCGCAACGCGCTCTACCTCGCGCGGCTCGGCTTCGAGGTCGACGCGATCGACGTCTCGGACGTCGCGATCGACGCGCTGCGCGCCGCGGCCGACGAGCGCTCGCTGGCGATCGAGCCGCGCGTCGTCGACCTCGAGCGCGAGTCGCCGGAGGCCGCGGCGTACGACGTCGTCGTGAACTTCAACTACCTCCAGCGCGACCTCTTCGGCGCCCTCGAGCAGGCGCTGCGCCCGGGCGGGTGGCTCGTGTTCGAGACGTTCGGGCGCGCCCACCTCGACGAGCTCGGCAAGTCGATGAACGAGGCCTACGTCCTCGGCGACAACGAGCTGCTGCACGCGTTCCCGGAGCTGCGCGTGCGCCACTATCGCGAGGGCGTCGTCGCCGGCCCGGCAGGACCGCGGGGCGTCGCGAGCCTCGTCGCGCGGCGCCCCGGATAGGACCGGCGCCCGCGCGCGCACGGTCTGAGACCATCGCTCGCCGCATGAAGCTCACCGTCCTGCTCGCCGCCGCCACGATCCTGCTGGCCGGCGCCGCGCCCGCGGGAGCGCAGGCGCCCGCGCCGGAGTACACCCGCTGCGAGAGCGTCGGCCAGGCCGCGATCATCGACGTCAGCGTCGCGACCTGCGACGAGGCGCGCGCCGTCGCGACCGCCGTGCTCGCCGCGCCGATCGACGGCGCCGCCGGCGCCCTGCGCGCGGCCGGCTGGTCGCCGCTGCGGGCGCTCGTCGCTCCCGACGGCGAGGGTCACGACATCGTCGCCACGCGGGCGCGCGGCGCGCTGCGCATCCGCCGGCCCGGCTCGCCGCCGGATCTCGACGGGTGGTCGGCCGGGCGCGAGCTGCTCTTCTCGCGCCGCACGCTCGTGCCGGGCGCTCGCCCGCCGAGCGACGCGGTCCTCTGCACGTCGGCCTTCCTCGTCCGCCTCGCGTCCGGCCGCCTCGGCGGCCTCAGCGCCTCGCACTGCGGCGGGACGCGCCGCGACCGCACGGTGCAGCGGCGCAACGCCGTCCTGCGCCGCCCGCCGCAGCCGGGCGTGCTGCTCGGCAGCGTGGTGCGCAACGTCGCTCGCACGCGCCCGCTCGACGCGCTCGTGCTGCCGGTGCCGCAGGGCGACGACCGCACGGCGAACGCCGTCGTCGACCGCGGCATCACGCGCCCGCCGCTGGCCGTCGCAGGGATCGCGCGGCCGTTCTCCGGGCGGCGCGTCTGCTTCTCGGGTCGCACGAGCGGGATCGATCGCTGCGGCACGATCCTCGGCGCTCGGCGCCCGGCCCGCCGAGCGGCTGCTCAGCGTCCTGTCCGGCGCGCTCGTGCGCTGCACGTCGATCCGCGCGCGCCAGGGCGACAGCGGGGCGGGCGTCTACACCGCGCCGCGCCCGGATGGCAGCGTGCGCGCGATCGGCATCGCCGTCATCGTCGTCGGCTCGCGGTCGCGGATGTGCTTCACGCCGCTGGTCCCGGTGCTCGACGCGCTGAACGCCGAGCTCGTGACGGCGGGGTAGCGAACGCCATCATCGGGAGCGCCGGCGCTCCAGCACCACCGCCACGACCACCGCGAAGGCGACGTGGTCGAGCACCTGCGGCGCGAGCGGCAGCGCGCGGATGCGCGGGAACCGCCGGCCGACGGCGCCGAGGTCGAGCGCCGCGATCGCCAGTCCCGCCGCCGCTGCGACCGCCGTCGCGCGCCGGCGCGGCAGGACCGCCGCCAGGACGAACGCCCAGCCGACCGACAGCGCGGCGTGCGCCGCGAACGCGGCGGGCAGCAGGCGCGACCGCCGCTGCCTCGCCGGGCAGCAGCAACGTGCCCGCGGCGAGCGAGGCCTCGAGCGGATCGCCGCCGGTGAGCAGCGCGTGCGCCGTCGACGGCGCGCCGCTGAGCACGCCCGCGACGGCCGCGGCCGTCAGGACGTCGGCAGTGCACGCCCGGTCTCCCATCAGGGCGCCGCGATCAGCTCATCAGCGCGACGACGCCCGGCAGCGGACGGCCCTCGATGAGCTCCAGCGCGGCGCCGCCGCCGGTCGAGAGGTGCGTGACGGAGTCGGTGAGGCCGAACGCGCGCAGCGCGGCGATCGTGTCGCCGCCGCCGACGACCGTCGTCCCGGGGCACCGCGCGACGGCCTCGGCGATCGCCCGCGTTCCGGCTGAGAACGGCTCGACCTCGAAGGCCCCGACGGGCCCGTTCCAGAACACCGTCGCGGCCGGCTCGATCATCCCGGCGTAGTGCTCGCGCGTGCGGGGCCCGGCGTCCATACCCTCCCAGCCGTCCGGGATCGGGCCGAAGTCGACGACCTGCGTCCGCGCGTCCGCCGACAGGCTGTCGCCGATGACGAGGTCGAGCGGGAGGTGGAGCTTGCCCGCGGGCGCGACGTGCTCGAGCAGCCGCTCGGCGACCGGGACGCCCGCCGGCTCGCAGAGCGAGTCGCCGACGGGCTCGCCGCGCGCGGCGATGAAGGGGTAGCTCATCGCGCCGCCGATGAGCACGTCGTCGGCGATCTCGAGGAAGCGCTCGATGACGCCGATCTTGTCGCTGACCTTCGCGCCGCCGAGGACCGCGACGAACGGCCGCTCGGGCGCCTCCAGCAGCGACTCGAACGTCCGGACCTCGCGCTCGAGCAGCAGGCCGGCGGCGGAGCGCGACACGTGGTGGACGACGCCCTCCGTCGAGGCGTGGGCGCGGTGCGCCGCGCCGAACGCGTCGTTGACGTAGGCATCGGCCAGCGCGCCGAGCCGGGCGGCGAGCTCGGGATCGTTCTTCGTCTCGCCGGGCTCGTAGCGGATGTTCTCGAGCATCACGATCTCGCCGTCGGGCACGTCGCCGAGATCGGGCGCGAGCGCGACGTCCTCGCCCACGAGGGTCGCGAGCCGCTCGGCCACCGGCCGCAGGGAGAGCTCGGGCTCGCGGTCCTTCGGGCGCCCGAGATGGGAGACGAGCAGCAGCCGCGCGCCGCGCTCGCGCAGGGCGTCGAGCGTCGGCAGCGCCTGGCGGATCCGGGTGTCGTCGCCGACGGAGCCGTCGACGAGCGGAACGTTGAAGTCCACGCGCACGAGGACGCGCTGGCCCTTGACGTCGCCGAGGTCGTCGAGCGTGCGAAGTCTTGTCGTTTGAACCGTCATGTCCACCGAGGGTACCCCGGCAGCCGCGGCGCCCACGGCGTCCACTAGCGTTCCCGCGGTGCCGACGCTGCCCGTCGCGGGAACCGAGCTGCACTACGAGCGCCGGGGGACGGGCGAGCCGCTGCTGCTCATCCAGGGCCTCGGCGGCAACAGCCTGCACTGGGGCCGGCCCTTCCTGGCGCGAGCTCGAGCGCGACTTCGAGGTCGTCGTCTTCGACAACCGCGGCGCCGGGCGCAGCGCGGCGTTCGACGGGGATCTCACGACGGCCGGGATGGCCGCCGACGCCCTCGCGCTGCTCGACGGGCTGGGCATCGAGCGCGCGCACGTCATGGGCATCTCGATGGGCGGCATGATCGCCCAGGAGCTCGCGCTCGCGGCGCCCGAGCGCGTCGCCTCGCTCGTCCTCGGGGGCACGTCGTGCGGCGGGACGCAGTCGCGGGCCACCGATCAGGCCGTCATCCAGCGGCTCACGGCCGCCGTCCTCTCGGGCGACCGCGAGCGGATGCTGCGCACCGGGTTCGAGCTCGTCGTCTCGCCGCAGTTCGCATCCGACCCCGAGCACTACGCCTCGTTCGCCGACGCCGCGCGCCGCCATCCCGCCGGCATCCCGCTGCTCATGTCCCAGCAGGCGGCGGTCTTCGCGCACGACACGTACTCGCGGCTGCGCGGGCTGACGGTGCCCACGCTCGTCATCCACGGCAGCGGGGACCAGGTCCTCGCCGCCGTCAACGGCGATCTCGTCGCCTCGCTCATCCCCGGGGCGCGCCTCGAGCTGCTCGAGGACACCGGCCACATCTTCTTCTGGGAGCGGCCGCAGCGCTCCGCGGAACTCATCCGCGAGCACGCTGCGGCCGCCTCCTGAACGCCGCGTCCTAGACGACCTTGAACGTGTACTTCGAGGTCTTGCCGAGCTCGCCCTTGCTGTAGCCCGGGGTCACCTGGACCTCATAGGTCCCGCGCTTGAGCAGGCGCCGCAGCTGCGCGTGCGACTGCGAGACGCGGTACTTCCCGGCCCGGCCCGGCGACTTGTAGCCGTCGGACAGGAGCTTCAGGCCCTTCTTCGTCTTGCGGAGGATGCGGATGCGAACGACCTCCGTGCCGTCGGTGAGGTTCATGACGAACCGCACGCCGGTCGTCTGCGCCTTGTTCTCGGGGACCCGCGGGGCGGTCCCGAGCGCACGCAGCGCCAGCCTGGGCCGCGAGCTCGCATCGACGCCGGTCGCGTCCGACGTGCCCGGCGACGAGCCGCCGGCGGCGTCCTGGGTACCGCCGGCGAGTTCTGCGTGCCGTCCCGCGCGCCCCCGCCACCGGGACCGGCACCCTGCGCCGGCAGGCCGATGACGTACGCGAACGACTGGATGGCGCTCGTGTTGCCGACGCCGTCGACCGCGATCGCCTTGATCGTCAGCGAGCTCGTCACGCTGAACTGCGCGGGAGCGACGTTGCTCGCCGAGCTCGGATCCGCGCCACCGACGGTGAAGTGGATCTTCGCCGACGGGTCCGGGCCCTCCAGCGTGACCGCCTGGCTCGTCGCGTACGTGCCGGGAGCCGGCGTGGCGCTGGGCTCGCCCGGCGCGACCGTGTCCTTGGCGAGCGTCTTGTTGACGCCGGCGAAGCTCACCGTGGCGGCCGGGTCGACGTTCTCGGTGTCGGGCACGGTGTACGACGCGCTGGCCGTGATCGTCCCGTCCTGCAGCGACGCGAGATCGGCGGCGCTGAACGTCGCGCTCCAGGTCTGCGCGCCGGGAGCCGGCGTCAGCGTCGTCACCGGGATCGTGATGCTCGTCGAGCCGTCGCTGAGCGTCGCGGTGGCGGACACGGCGTCGCGCGAGACGCCGCTGACCGTCAGCGTGCTGCCGGCGTCCTGCATCGCCTTCGTGATCGCCGGCTGGTCGGTGCCGGTGACCGCCCAGTCCTGAGCGCCCGGGCAGCCGCCGAAGCCGGGGCCGCCGATCTCGCCGACCTCGTGGATCGTGATGCCGAGACGGTCGCCCGCGGCGTTCGTGGCCTGCCAGGCCAGGACCCGCGTCTGGCCCTCGACGGCGGCTGCCCGCTGCGCGGCGTTCAGGCCGTCGTAGGTCGCGGCGAACTCGCCGTTGGCGCCGGGGACGAGCTCGCCGTTGGGAGCGACGTCGCCGCCGAGGACGGCGCGGATGTCACGCCGCTCGAGGGCGTCGGGGGCCGGGAGATCGCGGAAGGCGGGGTTCACGATGCGCTGCTCGACGAGGCCGAAGTTCATCGCGCTGCCGTCGGCGTTGCGCGCCGTGCCGCGGACGACGACGTCCGTGCCCTCGATGACGGCCTGGGTCGGCGCTGACGTCGGCGACGGTCATCGCGTCGCCCGTGTCGCTCGGAGCGCCGGCCGGCGCGACGACGATCTTGTCCTGGGCGATGATGTTCGGGGTCGAGCCCTGCCAGCACACGCCGCCGGGATGGTTGGCCTCGAGAAAGCCGGTGGAGTCGGTCGTGCCGGAAGCTGAGCCGATCTGCACGCCGTTGCGGAGCACGCGAATCGTGTACGGCGAGTTGGGCTCGTAGCCCTCCATCACGACGAAGTCGCGGTCGGGAAACGCGACGATCTCGTGCGGCAGCGGGGGCGGCTCGACGAACGCCGCGGACGCACCCTCGGCGACCGCGCCGAACGCGAGCACCGCGCCGAGCGCCGATACGGCCTGCGCCTTGCGCAGTCGTCCGCCGCTCGCCGCGTGGCCGCCACGACGGGCGCTCACCGTCCAGCCCTTCGGTTCTGCATCGTCGATCCGTGACACGAATCCTCCTAGCGAAGATTTTCCGGGGCTCGCATCGTGCGGCGTGCGGCGCCGGCGCGGGAGGGCAGTCCGGGTCAGGTCTCATGCGCGGTCCGCGCCTTGCTCCTGCCGCTTGCGGAACGCCGCACTAGGACTTTTGTCGGACCTGGCCGTGATGCGACCCGCTGCAGCGTGCGTGGACAGTGCTCGCCTGCGGGTTGCTGCTGCATCGCGTGCCGAACTTCCGGGTACATTGCTGAGGTCGGGGACGGGCCACTGACCGCCCCTGCTGATGTCGGGCCTGCGGGACGCACGCCACCGCGATTCGCCGGCGGCGGGCGGCCCACAGCACCGCAGGTGTCGAGGTAGCCTCTCGGCGCGTGAAGGCTCCCGCAGGCCGCAGTCTCGTGCTCTTCCTCGCGCTCGCCGCGCTCACCGCCGCGTGCGGCGCCGACGACAGCTCGTCGGCGAGCTCCGCCACGCAGGCCGCGACCGCCGCGCAGGACGCCGCGAGCTGCCCGGCAGCGGGACTCTCGGAGCTCGAGAACGGCTTCATCCGGACGCCCGCCGGCGCCCAGCCCGGCAGGACGCCGCTCGTCGTCGTCGTCATGCCCGGCGGCGACGGCGACCGCGACGACCGCCTCGGGGTCGCGCGCGCCGCCGCGCCCAAGGGCTTCGCCGTGCTCTACCCGACCCGGCCCGGCGGGGGGTTCTGGACGCTGAACCGCGAGCAGGGCACGAGCGACGTCGAGCGCGTCACGGCGCTGCTCGACAGCGTCGTCGCGGCCGGCTGCGTCGACCCCGCCCGGATCTCGATCACCGGCGTCTCCAACGGCGCGGGCATGGCGACGCGGATGTCGTGCGAGCTGCCGGCGCGCTTTGCGGCCGTCGTGCCGGTGGCCGCCGGCTTCCGCGCGCTCGATCCCTGCCCGCAGGACGCCCGCGCCTCGTTCCTCGCGATCCACGGGACCGCGGACACGGTCGTGCCCTACAACGGCAAGACCGCCGACAACCGCGCCGGCTCGGTTCCGCGCTACACCGCGCGACGGGCGAAGCGCAACGGCTGCGACGCCGCGACGCGCACGACGCAGCCGCGCCGCCTCGTCACCCGGATCGTCCACCGCGGCTGCGACCCCGGCCTGCGCACCGAGATCGTCCGGCTGTCGGGCACCGACCACGGCTGGCCCGGCTCCGGCGGGCGGTTGCCGAAGCGCAACCCGTCGCGCTTCAGCGCCACGAGCGAGCTGCTGCGCTTCATCGCGGACGCGCGGCGCCCGGGCTGAAGTCAGGAGACCGGGACGAGCCGCGTCGCCGCGGCCTTCCAGGTCGCGACGACCTCGGCTCCCGGCTCGAGGTGCAGGTCGGCGATCGCGGTCGTCGTCACCTCCGCCGTGAGCTGATCGGCACCCGCCAGGCCGAGGCGGACGCGGCCGCCGATCGTCGTGATCGACGTCACGCGGGTCGCGAGGTGGTTCTGCGCCGACCGCGGCGTCGCGCGGCCCGCGGGCTCGATCGTGATCTCCCAGGGGAAGACCGTCGCCGCGACCGGTCCCTCGGCGCTGTCGGTGCTGCGGATCTGCCGGCCGCTGGGGAGCGTCACGACGGTCGTCCCGTCCGCCGCCGGGCTCGCGACGCCGTACAGGACGACGGCGCCGGTGAAGTCGGCGACGAAGGCGGTCGCGGGGCGCGCCGCGAGCTCGCTGGCGCTGCCACGCTGGACGACGCGCCCGCCGTCGACGATCGCGACGTCGTCTCCGAGCAGCGCCGCCTCGGTGAAGTCGTGCGTCACGAGGATCGCCGGGACGTCGGTCTCGCGCAGCAGCTCGCCGAGCTGGCGCTGCGCCCCGGCGCGCGTCCGCGTGTCCAGCGCCGAGAGCGGCTCGTCGAGCAGCAGCGCCGCCGGGCGCCGAGCGAGCGCGCGGGCGAGCGCGACGCGCTGGCGCTCGCCGCCCGACAGCGTCGCCGGCCGGGCGTCGCCGAGCTTCTCGACGCCGAAGCGCGCCAGCCACTCCCGCGCCTCGCCCTCGCGCGCCGCGCGTGGCCGGTCGCGCAGCGCATAGGCGACGTTCTGCCACGCGCGCAGGTGCGGGAACAGCGCGTAGTCCTGAAAGACGTAGCCGCAGCGGCGCTGCTCGGGCTCGCGGTCGATGCCGCGCGCGGTGTCGAGCCAGACCTCGTCGCCGCACGTCACGCGGCCCGCGGACGGGTGCAGCAGCCCGGCCGCGATGCGCAGCGCGGAGCTCTTGCCCGCGCCCGAGGGGCCGACGAGCGCGAGGCACCGCCCCGGCGCGACGTCGAGGTCGACCTCGAGACGCAGGTCGCCGAGCTGCGCGACGGCGTCAACGTGCAAGGACACGAGCGGGCGAGACGTGCGTCGCGAGCTTCACGGTCAGCAGGATCGCCCCGGAGACCGCGACGAGGACGGCCGACAGCCCGAGCGCGGCGGTGAAGTCGGTGGAGAAGCGCTCGTAGATCGCCAGCGGGACCGTCTGGGTGACGCCGCGGAAGGAGCCCGCGAACATCAGCGTCGCGCCGAACTCGCCCAGGGCGCGGCCCCAGGCGAGCGCCAGGCCCGCGATGAGCCCGGGGAGCGCGGCGGGGATCGCGATCCGGACGAAGGTCGTGGCCTCACCGGCGCCGAGCGTGCGCGAGGCGTCGAGCCACGACCGGTCGAGCGCGCTGAACGCGGCCTCCGCCTGGCGGACGTAGAACGGCGCGGCGACGAACGTCAGGGCCAGCACGACGGCCGCGGTCGTCAGGACGACGCGGATCCCGGCGTCGTCGAGCGTCTGCCCGAAGAGGCCGTTGGGCCCGAGCGCCGCGAGCAGCCCGATGCCCGCGACCGCGGGCGGGAGGACGAGCGGCAGCTCGATGAGCGTGATGAGCACGCTGCGCCCGCGGAAGCTGCGCGTGGCGAGCAGGTAGGCCGCCGGGGTCCCGACGACGACGATCATGAGCACGGCCAGGGCGCTCGTCCACAGGCTCAGCGTCAGCGCGTCGATGGCGGCCGGGTCGTCGAGGCTCGCGAGGAGGTCGCCGGGGCCGGTGTCGACGAAGATCGCGACGATCGGCAGGACGAGGAACGTCAGCGCGACGGCCAGCGCCACCGCGAGCAGCGGCGGAAACCATCGCGACTGGCTCATGTGGAACGCCGGCGCCCCGAATCCGTTGTCCTTCAACGCCTGGGCGCCGGGACCCTGCAGCAGGCCGTCGACGAACGCCTGACCGCCGGCCCGGTTGCTCGCGCCCTTGACGATCGCGACGCCGTACTCGACGGTCGGCTCCAGGTCGTCGGGCAGCTCGATCGCGGTGAGCTTCCCGCCCGCGCCCAGCACGTCGGAGCGGTAGACGAAGCCGGCGTCGACGGCGCCCTGCGTGAGCTTGCCGACGATGCCGCCGACGTCGGGCTCGTTGGAGCGGACGTTCGCGAGGACGGCCTTGGACTGCGCGGCGGGCAGCCCGCCGAGGACCTTGCGGGTGTAGTCGCCGACGGGGACGCCCTCGGCTCCGATCGCGAGCGTCACGTCGCTGCCGGACAGGTCGTCGAGCGATGCGACCTTCGTGGCGCCCGCGGGGACGGCGAGCACGAGCCCGTTCGTCGCGAACGTCACCGGCCGCTCGACGAGCCCCTCCTCGAAGAGCTGATCGGGGAGCTTCGTGTTGGCCGAGGCGAAGACGTCGGGCTTGATGCCCTGGCGGATCTGCGCGGCGAGCTCGTCGGACCCGGCGAACGACAGCCGCACGGTCGCGCCCTCGTACTGCGTCGCCGTAGGTCGTCAGCGCCTTCTTCAGCGATGTCGCGGCGGACACGACGATCTGCCCGGAGCCGCTCGAGCCGCCCGGCTCGTCGTCATCGCCGCAGGCGGCGAGCGCGAGGGCGGCGGCGAACGCCAGCAGGAGGGCGAGCAGGGCGCGGGGGCGGGGCGTGATCGTCATCGTGCGGCTCCGGTGTCGGTGAGGTCGTACGCCGGCAGGGCGCCGGCGCGGTCGCGAAACGTCGCGGTGGTCAGGAGGTCCAGCAGCGCGCGGACGCCCGGATGCGCGATCCAGGCGTCCGGCACCCACAGCTCGACGTCGTGGATCTCGAGCTCGCAGAAGTCGAGCCCGAGCGCGAGCGCGAACGGCTCGATCGTGACGGCCGCGGCGCGGTGCTCGACCGCGGCGCGGGCGGCGTCGAGGTGCCCGGCGGCGGTCCGGCGCGGCCGGACGGGACGCCGCCCCGAGCCGGCGCGCCGCGCGGTCGACGGCCTGCTGGCAGGCGGCGGTCCGCTCGCGCCCGACGAGCAGCGGCGGCTCGTCGTCGAGCAGCGCCTGGAGGCTCGGGCGCGCGAGCCCGGCGTGCGTCGCGATCCCCGAGCGCCAGCGCGCGACGTGCCAGCGCTGCAGGCCGGGCCGTCCCTGGAGCGAGCGGGGCGGGCCGTGGACGAGCGCGGCGTGACAGCGTCCCTGCTCGAGCGCGTCGAGCGCCTGGCCGCTCGTCGCCGCAACGGCGACGATGCGAGCGTCGCCGCTGCGGTCGAGCAGCCCCTCGGCGATGCCGAGCACCGGGTCGCAGCCGGCGACGACGGCGCCGCTCGGGGACGCGCCCGCGAAGAGCCGCACGCGCCCGTCGAGGACGATGCCGTCAGCCGTCGCGCCGGCCGGGCTCAGCGCCGCGACGCCGTCGAGCACGCGCGCGACGGTCGCGTGCGCGACCTGCGCGGTGCGGACGAGCGCGCCGTCGGGCAGCTCGCCGCCGAGCACGGCGATCGGATGAAGCGCCGGCTCGGGCTCACCGGCGCCGAAGAGGCGCTCGACGGTGCTGTCGAGCTCGCGCGCGAGGCGGATCGCGGCATCGGCGGCAGGAATGTGGCGCCCGCGCTCGACCGCGCCGACGAGCGCGCGGCTGACGTTCGCGCGCTCGGCGAGCGCGTCCTGGGTGAGGTTCAGCGCGAGCCGCCGCTCGCGAACGCGGTGGCCGGCGTCGGCGCGATCGTCGCTCATGCGCGGATCCTAGCGCGATGACAGGATCCTGTGCAGCGCGCATCGAGTATGTGGGCTAAGGGGCGCTATTCGCCCCTGAGCCCACAACCCCGCCGCGAAGAGCCTCAGCCCGCGGGCCAGGCCGACGGATCGGCGACGAGCGGGTGCTCCCAGATCCCCGGGTCCTCGCGGCCGAGGCGCCAGACCCCGAAGCCCAGGCCGCGGTCGTGGGCGAGGCGGATCAGGGCGTCCATCGAGCGCGCGTCGGTGTACCAGACGTCGTGCCCGACCCCCGCGCCGTCGACATACGAGAAGTGCGGCGCGTTGGCGACCGGGTCGACGACGGGCGTCGCCCCGACGGACGCGATGAGGTTCTGGATGTCGGCCCACTCGAGCGCGGTCGCGGGCTGCGACGGACCGCCGCCGGCCGGCCAGTCCATGCCGTACAACCCCGCCCCCAGCACGTAGCGGCTCTTGTTCGGCATCGTCGCCACGAAGTTCGCGACGGCGGTCGCCCACGGCAGGTCCGCCAGCGCGCCGGGGGTCGACGTCGACCAGTGCTTGCCCCAGTTCATGACGAAGACCGTGTCGGCGACGGCGCCGAGCGCCGCGTAGTCGTAGAACGCGGCGCGCCCCGTCGTCACGACCTTCGTCGTCGCCGACACCGCGACCGAGATCCGCTTGCCCTGCCCGTGGAGGATCCCGGCGAGCTCGGCGACGAAGCTCGTCAGCGCATCGCGGTCGCTCGCCGCGCCCGCCTCGAAGTCGATCTGCAGCCCGTCGTAGCCGTGGGTCGCGGCGAGCTCGGCGAGCTGCGCGATGACCGTCGCGCGCGTCGCCGGGTCGGTGAGCAGCCGGTGCAGCCGCGTCGGGCTCTGGCAGTCGACCCGCGGGAGGACGCGGATCGCGCGCAGCTGCGCCCAGCGGGTGACCTGCGGGTCGTCGCCGCCGCTCATCGTGCCGTCGGCCGCGCACTCGTAGTACGTCGGGTAGACCGTCCCGATGCGCTCGAAGTGCTCGCGCAGCGCCGTGAAGCTCTGGCCGGTCGAGGCGAGCAGGAAGGCGTGCACGCGACCGCGCGAGGGGGACGGCATCGCCGTCGCGACCGAGCACCGGCGCGCTGGGCGCGCTGAGGTTCCCGAGGCTGTCGACCGCCGCGACGGTGATCGCGTAGCCGCGCGCGGGCGCCAGCCCGGTGATCGACGCGGACGTCCCCGGCACCTGGAAGAGCATCGTCCCGTCGCGGTAGACGCGGTAGCCCGACACGCGCCCGGTGCCCGGCGCGCTCGGCTCCCAGGCGATGTCGGCCCGCGTGTCCGACACGCTCTCGACGCGCAGCCCGTGCGGCGCGGCCGGCGGGCGGTGCCCGGTCCGCACGGTGATCGCGTTGCTCGGCGCGCTGACCGCGCCGGTGCTGTCGACCGTCCGGACGGTGAAGACGTAGCTGCGCCTCGGCGCGAGCGTCACCGTCGCCGAGCTCGACCGCGACTGGCGCAGCGGCTCGCCGTCGCGGTAGATCCGCGTGCCGGTCGTCCTGCCCGAGCGCGCCTTGCCGGGCGTCCAGGTCAGCGTCGCGCTCGTGTCGCCGACGGCCGACGGCCGCGAGGTCGCGGGCGGGCGTCGGCAGCGGGCGGCGCAGCGAGGTCGTCAGGAGGCCGGGGCAGGGGGCGACGCGGCCGCTCGGCAGCACGACGCGGACGCGGAAGCGGTAGCTGCGCCCGCTCGAGACGCGGACCTTCATCCGCCGCTGCGCGGTCTGGCCGACGACGCGGCCGTTGCGCACGACGCGGTAGCGCAGCCTCGCCCCGCGCGGGCGCAGCGGGCGCTTCCAGGACAGCGTGCCCGCGGTCTGGGCGGCGGCTCGGCGCGAACGCGATGAGCGTCGGGCGCTTGCCCGCGCAGCTCGCGGCGCGCGCGTCGGCGGCGCCGGCCGGCAGCAGGAGCGCGCCGGCGAGCGCGAGGATGAGCGGCGCGCGGCGGCTCACGGCAGCGGGGTGGGGGGCCCGGCGATCGTCGACGTCACGGGCTCGTGGTCGCGCAGCCAGCGGAAGAGGTCGTCGACCGACGTGTCGGTGTGGACCTCGAAGCGCACCGCCTCGCCGCGATGCGTCCGCGCCGACGTCCAGCGCGGCTGGTTGCCGTCCTTCTGGACGAAGATCGTCTCGAACTGGCGCTCGAGGAACGCCCGCATGAGCTTCGGGATCCGCGGGTCGTTCGTGGCGCGCTGGCCGTAGTTGCCGTAGGGCACGGCGAACGTCAGCGGCTCGAAGCGCTCGAGGTGGTCGGCGAGCATCTCGCGGCCCTCGTAGATGTCGCTCGTCACGCGCCGCTCCCAGTCGGCCAGCGACTCCTGGCCGGCGCTGCGCGTCCAGCGCCGGTAGGCGTAGAACGGGCCGGTGTTGCCGGCGGCGTCGTAGCTCACGAGGTAGTGGCCCTTGCCGGCGTGCTCCTGGAGGTCCCAGCGCCCGGAGTCCTCCATCCCCGAGAGCTCCTTCCAGCCGAGATAGAACGGGTTGTCGCGCGAGATCGCCCCCGGGATGACGAACATCGTCGCCCGGAAGCCGTAGCGCCGCAGGACGCGGTCGGCGCCGCGGAAGCTGTCCAGGCGCCCGTCGTCGAAGGTGATGAGCAGCGGGCGCCGCGGCAGCCCGCGACGGTCGCCGCGCAGGAAGCGCACGTACTGGGCGATGCTCAGCGAGCGAAAGCCCATCCGCCGCAGCAGCGCCATCTGCTTGGCGAACGTCGCCTGCGTGACCGAGTAGTCGTCGTCGGAGTCGTTGATGCCGTGGTAGGCCAGCACCGGCACCGCGTCGGGGTGCGCCGGCAGCGGCTTGTAGCGCGCGGACTCCCACGGCGTGAAGCGGACGGTCGGCGGCTCGATCGGCCCGCTGCGATGGCGGCGGTCGAACTGCGAGTAGGCCTCGGTGATGATCGGGACGACGCCGACGAGCGGGATGAGCGAGAGCGGCAGCAGCAGCGCCTGCGCGAGCCGCCAGGAGATGCGGCGCCTCGGCGCCTTCATGCTCTGACCGGCAGCCGCGCCGGCGCCGTCGCGAGGGCCGCCTCCCGCTCGGCGGGCACGCGCGGCGGTGGCGCGCTGCGCGTGCCCCACGACGAGCTGCGCGAGGTGAGCATCGCGTAGTACGTCTGCCACAGCAGGAACGCGAGGTAGAAGAAGCAGAACCAGACGCCCCAGATCCACAGCGCGTCGTAGCGATCGTGGCGCAGGGCGTAGTACAGGCCGTAGGCGAGGGCCATCATGTAGATGCCGGCGAGGTAGATCAGCGGCGCGCCGGCGCCCTGCACGATCGGCTGGAAGGCGACCGCGCGGATCGCCGTCACGGGCGCGACGATCGGCAGCGCGATCCCGACGTAGACGGCGATCGAGCCGAGCGGGTTCTTGCGCCACATGAACGTCGAGACGATGAGCGACTCGCGCGTCCAGCTGCGCTTCCAGCGCAGCTGCTGGGTCATGAACGTCCGGAAGTCCGCCGGCACGATCGTGTGGCTCACGGCCCGCGACTCGTAGCGGACCTTCCATGTGCGCAGGACGCAGTTCGTCAGCGAGCGGTCGTCGCCGAACGTCGACGGCTTGCCGAGGAACGTCTGGTTCTCCCACCAGTCGAGCTTGGGCATGATCGCCGCGCGGCGGTAGACCGAGAAGCAGCCCGAGCAGCAGGTGACGACGTTGAAGACCGACTCGGCCGCCTTGCAGACCTTGAAGGCGACGTAGTAGCGGACCGCCTGCATCTTCGTCAGCCACGTCTCCTCGACGTTCAGGACGTTCGCGTGGCCGGCGATCGCGCCGACGCGCTCGTCGGCGAAGCCCTGGACGATGACGCGCAGCGCGTCGGGCTCGAGGACGCTGTCGGAGTCGACGAACGCGATGACCTCGGCGCTCGTCGCGCGGATCCCGGCGGCCATCGCGGCGCGCTTGCCCCGGTTCTGCGGGAAGTCGATGACCTGCACGCGCGGGTTCGCGCGCGCGACGGTCTCGATCTCGGCGAGCGTGTCGTCGCTCGAGCCGTCGTTGACGACGACGACCTCGAGCTTGCCCTGCGGGTAGTCGAGCGCCAGCAGCGAGCGGATCGACGACGCGATCGCCCGCTCCTCGTTGAAGGCCGGCATGACGATCGCGACGCGCGGCTCGAGGCCGGCGTCCGGCGCGGAGCGGTAGAGGAGGCTCAGCGCGAAGCGGCTGACGATGAACGCCGCGACGACGATGCCGTAGGCCGCGAAGTACGGGTCGATGAAGAGCATCCGCGCGAACGCCGCCTTGTAGACGACGACGGCGACGAGCAGGCCGACGAGGTAGATCGCCGGCGAAGAGGCGCAGGGCGAGGTCCAGGACGTCGCCGCGCCGGCGCGCGGGCACGGCGGGGGCGGGAGCGGCGGGCGGGGCGCAGGACGCGGCGACCGGCGGGGCGGGCAGGAGCGGCTGCGAGGCGGCGACGGCCCTGGCGACCGCGGCTGCGACGGCCGGCGCGGGAGCGGGATGCGCGCGGGGCCGGGCGCGGGCGCGGGCTCGGGCCGGGCGCGCGCGACGGGGCGGCCGTGCGCGGAGCGGCCGCCACGGGGGCCGATGCCGCGCGCTGCGAGCGCTCGGTCGCGGCGTCCGCGACGTGGGTTCCGATCCGGACGAGCGCCGTCCCTGCGGCCCGTCCCGCGATCCGCCCGCAGCGCGCGAGCGTCCTCGTCGTCGTCGCTCGACTCGGCAGCGCGGTCATCGAATCGGAGAAAGGACTGGGGTCCCTAGCGTCATCTCAGTCCTCTTCTCGGCGCAATGCCTCGGGACCGTCCGGATCGGGCTGCGAGGGCCGAACGAACGTCCACCGGAGCGGACGCAACCGGCAGTCCGTCGAAGGGGCGCGGCTATCGTCGGGCCGCATGCGCCTCCCGCTCCTCGCAGTCCTCGCCGTCTGCACGGCGAGCATCGCGGCCACCGCCGTGGCCGAGGCCCCGAGCCCGAAGGCCCCGACCGGCTTCGTCCTGCCGGCGTACGTCGCCGCCGACATCGACCTCGCCTCGCCGCTGCCGCCGCGCGAGCCGACCTCGCTGCCCGCCCGCACGCGGACCGGCACGGCGAACCCCGACCGGCTGCGCGGCCTCGGGATCGCGGAGGCGATGAGCGGCCTCGGCGGCAGGGACTTCGTCCAGGGCAACGGCGGTGACGACGTCGCGACCGGCGACGGCGGACCGGACACCGTGTCCGGCGGCGCGGGCTCGGACTGGCTCGCCGGCGACGCCGGCGGCGACCTGCTCACCGGCGGTGCCGGCGCCGACATCGCGCTCGGCGGCTTCGGGGTCGACAGGCTCGACGGCGGACCCGACGGCGACCTGCTCTACGGCGACGAGGCGATCGACACCGTCAACGGCGGGCCGGGCGACGACGTCCTCCACGGCGGGACCGCGCGCGACGTCGTCAACGGCGGCGAGGGCGACGACCACCTCTACGGCGACTCGGGCTTCGATGCGCTCAACGGCGGCCTCGGCGACGACACGCTGCACCTCAACGAGGGCGGCAAGGACCGGCTGGCCGACTGCGGGCCCGGCAACGACATCGTCATCCTCGACCTCGCCGACGGCCCCGGCGGCATCAGCGACACGAACCTCGAGCGCGACGGCAACGTCCGCGACTGCGAGGAGGTCCGCCGCGAGGCGCGGCCGCCGAAGGACCCGCGGCTCGGCGACACGTTCATCGCCCAGCGCGGCGGCAGCTCGAAGTCCGGCACCGCGAAGGACGACACGCTGCTTGGCTGGACCGGGCCCGGATCGCCTCTTCGGCGGCGCCGGCGACGACGTCCTGTGGGGCAACCACGCGATCGAGAACAGCACCGCGCACGACGTCCTCTTCGCCGGGCCCGGCAACGACACGGTCTTCGGCAGCCCCGGCTCGAACCTCATCGACGGCGGCGCCGGCGACGACATCCTCAACAGCGGCGCGGGCCGCAGCACGATCCGCGGCGGGTTCGGCAACGACGTCATCCGCACCCGCGGGGCCGGCCCGCACCGGATCGACGGCGGCGCCGGCAACGACCAGCTCTTCGCGGTCGCCCGCAGGCGCACGACCGTCCGCTGCGGCCCCGGCTTCGACACCGTCGAGCTCGCGAAGAAGGACCGCGCGGCGAAGGACTGTGAGAAGCTCGTCAGGCGCCGATGAGCCCGGAGATCCTCGAGAGCCACCCGCTGATCGAGGAGATCTTCGACTCCCATCGCGAGCACGCGCTCGGTGACGACGCGGGCTGGGAGGGCTATCGCGGGCACGCCTACCGCGTGCTGAACCTCGCGCGGGCGATCGTCCCCGACGAGGACGACCGCGACGACAAGCTCGCGATCGCGGCGGCGTTCCACGACCTCGGCTGCTTTCGCAGCCTCGACTACCTCGCGCCGTCGATCCGCGCCCAGGACGCCTGGCTGGAGGCGACCGGGCGCGCCGCCTGGGCCCCGGAGCTCGCGGTCGTCGTCGCCGAGCACCACCGCTTCGCGCGCTATCGCGGCCCGCACGCGACGCTCGCCGAGGCCTTCCGCCGCGCCGACCTCGCCGAGGTGAGCTTCGGGGTCATCACGTCCGGGATCCCGCGCGATCACGTGCGGGCGGTGCGAAAGGCGATCTCGATCGGGCCGTTCTTCACCCGGGTCGTCCCGCGCGCCGTCGGGCGCAACATCGTGCGTCACCCGCTCGACCCGCTGCCACACGCCCGCGCGCGGCGCGCGCTGCGGAGGGCGGGCCACGAAGACGACGGCTGATCATGGCCGCCGGCGGGTAAGTCGGCGGTCCGGCACCCCACGAACTTCAAGGAGCAACCCATGATCGGATTCATCGTCGCCGGGCTCATCATCGGGCTCTTGGCACGGCTGCTGGTCCCGGGCCGCCAGCGCATCGGGCTGTTGTGGACACTCGCGCTCGGCGTCATCGGCTCGGTCATCGGCGGCACGATCGCCAACCTCATCGGCACCGGCGACGTCATGGAGCTCAACGTCATCGGCTTCGTCTGCGCCGTCGTCGCGTCGGTCTTCCTGCTGTCGGTCGCCGAGCGCGCCGGCCTCGGGGCCGGTCCCGACCGCCGGCGCCTGTCGCACTAATCGCCGTCGTCGCCGTCGTCGTCGGGCCCGTCGTCATCGGCGGCGCCCGGCTGCGCGGCGGCCTGCCGTTCGGCCTCCGCCTGCCTCGCGGTCTCACGCCGGCGTAGGGCCTCGGCCTGCTTCGTCGCCTCCTGCTGACGCTCGGCCCCGGCCCGCCTGAGCTCCTCGATCGCGCGGCGGGCGGCTGCCTGGCGCGCGGTCTCGGCGCGCCGTCGCGCGGCATCGCCGGAGGGCGGCTCGGGCGTCGCCGCGGCCGGCGGCCGGCGCCCGGCCGCCGGCCGCCGGGTCGCCGGCGGCTCCCGCGACCGGCGGGTCCGGCTGCGCGGGAACGGCGACGGGATCTGCGGCCGCCGCGCCCGGATCGGCCTGCGGCTGGGTGACGGGGTCGGCGTCGGAGTCGGCCGGCGGGGGCGGAGGGGACGGCGGTGCTGTCGCGCTCGTGAGCGCCCAGCCGCCGAGCAGGAACGCGGCGAGCGCCGCGATCGCAGCGAGCACGATCAGCAGACGCCTGTACAACGTCGGGCAGCTCCTTCGGAGATCGCGGGCGCCCCGACGCTAGCGGCCGGTTCCTGAGACGGCGATGAGAGCGGCTCAGCGGCGGACGATGCGGAAGCTGATGCGCCTCGGCTTCGAGGCGATGCCCGCCTCGTCGGTCGCGACCGCGCGCAGCCGGTAGCGCCCGGGCGCCAGCGCGCGACCCTTCAACCGGCCGTTCCAGACGAAGCTGTTGACGCCGAGCCCGCCCTCGTCGGTGAGCTTGCCGGCAAGCGTCCGGTACTTGCCGCTGCGCAGCCTGCGCTCGACGCGGAACATCGACGGTCGCGGGAGCCGAGAGCGTGTAGGTGACGATGCCGGCGCCGCGTCCGGGCCGCACCCGCGAGGGCGTGAGGCTCAGGGCATCGAGCGCCGGTGCGACGAGCGCCACCGCCGCGGGGCCGGCGACCTGCTCGATCGCCTGGAGCACCGGCGCGACGACCGCCGCGATCGGCGCCGGCAGGCTTCTCCTCGGGCACCTCGAGCGTGTCGAGGTCGATCGTGTGCGGGCAGCCGGCGCTCGCCTGCGACTCGGCGCCGAAGGCGTAGTCGCCGAAGTTCTGGGTGTAGTTCGTGCGCGGCGTCGCGGCCGTCCCGACGCCGATGTCGCGCGCCGTGCCGAGGATGTTGCGGCAGTGCCCGGCGCTCGCCATCCAGCCGAGCACGACGGTGCGGGCGTTGCGGTAGCCGGCCGCGATGTTCTCGCCGACGCCCTCCGTGTAGCCCTGGGCCTCGGCGCGGTCGCCCGGCGACAGCCCCTCCGGCGTCGTGTGCGCGAAGTAGTCGCGGCGGGCCATGTCCTCGCTGTGCAGCCGCGCGGTCGTGTCCAGCCGCGAGTCGCGGCGAAACGGCGCGAGGCCGTAGCTCGCCCGGATCTGGTTCGTGAGGCAGTAGATGGCGTCGGAGACCTGGGCGCTGTTGGCCGCGGTCGGGGTCGCTGTCTCGTTGGGGCAGGCGGTGCGCGCCTGCGCGGCGGCGGGCGCCCCGAGGGCGAGTGCGAGGGCCGACGACGGCTCCGACCAGAAAACTGCGCGTCATCTGTTCCATGAACGGCCGCGTGGACGTTTCGTTGAGCCGGGCGGGAGGTCCGTAGACGTTTCGTCGAGCGCGGCGGCGCCCGCCCTGGACGGAAGGACGAGTCGGTACCGTTCGTTGCATGAGCAACGTTCTTCTCGTCGACGGCCCGTCCGGCGCGCCGTCGGCCCCGCAGGACCGCCCGTCCGACCGCGACGCCCTCGACGCCTACTCGACCGTCGTCACGACCGTCGCGCGCGAGCTCGCGCCGTCGGTCGCCAACCTCCGCGTCCACCGGCGCGTCCGGGGCGGCCGCCGCGCCGCCGGCGGAGGGTCGGCGTTCGTCATCGCCGGCGACGGCTTCCTCGTGACGTCGGCGCACGTCGTCGAGGGCTCGGACGAGGGCGGCGTCGCGTCGTTCGTCGACGGGCGCGAGCTGCGGTTCGAGGTCGTCGGCTCAGACCCGCTGTCCGATCTCGCCGTCCTGCGCGCCGAGGCGCGCGACCTCGTCCCGGCGCCGCTCGGCGACGCCGCGACGCTCCAGGTCGGCCAGCTCGTCGTCGCGATCGGCAACCCCAACGGCTTCGCGGGCTCGGTGACCGCGGGCGTCATCTCGGCGCTCGGGCGCTCGCTGCCCGTCCGGTCGGGGCCGGCGCGGCGCGTCGTCGACAACGTCATCCAGACCGACGCGGCGCTGAACCCCGGCAACTCCGGCGGCGCGCTCGTCGACGGTCGCGGGCGCGTCGTCGGCGTCAACACCGCCGTCGCGGGCGTCGGCCTCGGGCTCGCCGTCCCGATCGACGAGCACACCCGCCGCATCATCGGCTCGCTCATGCTCGACGGCCGCGTCCGGCGCGCGTACCTCGGCATCGGCGGCGGCGAGCGGCCGCTGCCGCCGCGGACGGCCGCGCGGCTCGGGCGCGCTCGCGGGATCGAGGTCGCCGAGATCGTCGAGGGCTCGGCGGCGGCCGTCGCCGGCGTGCGGCCGGAGGACCTCATCGTCGAGGCCGCCGGCACCGAGCTGCGGACGATCGCCGACCTCCAGCGCCTCATGACCGCCGAGATGATCGGCCGCACCGTCGAGCTCGTCGTCGTCCGCGGCGGCGAGGAGCGGCGGATGGCGATCACGCCGCGCGAGCTCGTCACGGGGTAGGCGCCGGGGCGGCCCCGTGACAGGCTTCTAGAACACGACCGTCCGGTTGCCGACGCGGATGACGCGGTCCTCGCAGTGCCATCGCACGGCGCGCGCGAGGACGCTGCGCTCGACGTCGGCGCCGCGGCGCTCGAGGTCCGCCGCGCTGTCGCGGTGCGAGGCGCGCACGACGTCCTGCTCGATGATCGGCCCCTCGTCGAGGTCCTCGGTGACGTAGTGCGCCGTCGCGCCGACGAGCTTGACGCCCTTGTCGCGGGCGCGCTCGTACGGCGCGGCGCCGGCGAACGCCGGCAGGAACGAGTGGTGGATGTTGATCATCGGCACGCCGACGGACTCGAGGAAGTCGGCCGAGAGGATCTGCATGTAGCGGGCGAGGACGACGAGGTCGAAGTTCCCGGTCAGCAGCTCGGTCTGGCGGCGCTCGGCCTCGGCCTTCGTGTCGCGCGTCACGGGGATGTGGACGAACGGCACCGCGAACGAGCGGACGTCGTCGGCGAGGTCGGCGTGGTTGGAGATCACGAGGCCGACGTCGAGCTCGAGCTCGCCGCGGCGCGCGCGCCAGAGCAGGTCGACGAGGCAGTGGTCGTAGCGGCTGACCATGATCGCCACGCGCTTGGGGACGCCGGCGTCGGTGAGCTGCCAGTTCATGCCGAACGACTCGCCGACCTCGGTGGCGAACGACGCGTGCAGCTCGTCGCGGACGGCGGCGAGGTTCGCGAGGTGAAAGACCGTCCGCAGGAAGAACGTCCCGCCCTCGGGGTCGGTCGAGTACTGGTCTGACTCGATGATGTTCGCGCCGCGCTCGAAGAGGAAGCGCGAGACCGCCGCGACGATTCCCGGCCGGTCGGCGCACGCGACGAGCAGGCGGCCGATGTCGCGGGAGGCGGGCATTGCCGGTGGAGCGTACGTCGTCGTCGGCGATACTGGTCGCCATGCCCAGCCACGTCGTCCTCTTCTCGACGGCCTCCTGCACGTACTGCGGTCACGCGAAGTCGCTGCTGAGCAAGCGCGGCGTGGCGTTCGAGGAGGTCGACCTCAGCGAGCACCCCGAGCTCCAGGCGCAGCTGACCGAGCTCACCGGGCTCAACAGCTATCCGCAGATCCTCGTCGACGGCGAGACGCTCGGCGGCCTCAACGAGCTGCGCGCCGCCGACAAGAGCGGCGTGCTCGCGACGTGGAGCGCGTAGCGGAGAGCCCGGCGAGCGCATCGTGCGCTCGCGGGAGATGCCCGCGCGCCGCTCGGGGCGCGTTAGCACGACGTTCACGTCTCGTGCGCGCTCGCCCGACAGGATTCCCGTGCGCGTCGCGACCTCCTCCGGCGTGCGGAGCCAGAGCACAGCGCAGCCCGTCGGCCTTGCCCCCCGCGGGACCGACGGGCTCGCGCGGTGCTCATCGCAGCGACGACGACGAGGTCACGATCTACGGTCACCGCGGTGCCTCCGGGGTACCGGCCCGAGCACACGCTCGCGTCCTACCGTCTCGCGGCCCGCATGGGCGCCGACTACATCGAGCCCGACCTCGTCTCGACGAAGGACGGTGCGCTCGTCGCGCGCCACGAGCCCGCGATCGGCGGCACGACCGACGTCGCCGCGCACCCCGAGTTCGCCGACCGCAAGAAGACGAAGGTCATCGACGCCATCACGTTCGCGGACGAGTGGTTCACCGAGGACTTCACGCTCGCGGAGCTCAAGACGCTGCGGGCGAAGGAGCGCCTTCCGGCCCTGCGCCGGCGCAACACGATCTACGACGGCCGCTACGAGGTCCCGACGTTCCAGGAGGTCATCGACCTGCGCGACGAGCTCTCCCGCGAGCTGCACCGCAAGGTCGGGCTCGTCCCCGAGCTCAAGCACTCGACGCCACCGGCGCCTCGCTCGCGCCGACGACGTTCGTGCAGGACGCGCACGCCGCCGGCCTGGACGTCGTCGCGTACACGTTCCGCAACGAGAACAACTTCCTGCCGCTGGAGCTGCGCTCGAGCGCCGACGCGGCGGAGTACGGCAACGCGATCGCGGAGTACCGGCAGTTCTTCGACCTCGGCGTCGACGGCGTGTTCTCCGACAACCCGGACACCGCGAAGGCCGCCCGCGACGAGGAGTAGGTCAGGCGTGGCTCAGCTCGTCCGCCAGGCGGCGGACGAGCGGGTGCTGCGGCGCGAGGCGCTGGAGCATGCCGAGGCTCGCGCGGTAATGCTCGAGGCGCTGGGGCCGATCGGGGCCGTCGCTGCCGGCGAGCTCACGCGCCTTGGAGATCTTGTCCGCCGCGAACAGCAGCGCGGCGTCGCCGCCCGCCGCGCGCACCTGCTCGCGCAGGCCGCGCTTGCGCCGCGGGTAGCTCAAGATCCGCGGATCGTCGGTCACGGCCTCGACGAGCGCGGCGACCCTCCCGCCGAAGCGCTCGCGGATGTCGTCGAGCGTGACGTCGGTGTCCTCGACGACGTCGTGCAGGAGGCCCGCGGCGACGACGTCGGCCGAGCAGCCGGCCTCGCGGAGCAGGCGCGCCACCTCGACCGGATGGTCGATGAACGGCGCGCCGTCGCACGCCCGCAGCTGGCCCGCGTGGCAGGCCTGCGCGAACTCGAGCGCCGACCGCTCGATCCCCGTCAGTTGGTCCAGCACGATCACCATCGTCCCTGGCGCGATGTATACCAGCGATCCCGCAGTTTGCGGATGTTCGTGCCGTCGGCCTGCCGCCCTTGCCGCTCGCGTACGATTCACTGACGACATGGCAGAGGTTGGGACGACAGCCGACGCGTCGCTCGAGCGCCGCCTCGAACAGCACCGCCGGGGACTCACCGGCTACTGCTACCGGATGCTCGGCTCGGCGTTCGAGGCCGAGGATGCCGTGCAGGAGACGATGCTGCGCGCCTGGCGGGCGATCGACTCCTTCGAGGAGCGCGCCGCGCTGAAGTCGTGGATGTACCGGATCGCGACGAACGTCTGCCTCGACATGCTCGCCGGGACCAAGCGCCGCGCGCGCCCGATGGACCTCGGGCCGGCCGGGACGACCGACGGCGCGCTCGGCACGCTCCCGGAGGCGACGTGGATCGAGCCGATGCCCGACAGCCGCATGGTGGCCGAGGACGCCGACCCGGCCGAGCTCGCCGAACGCCGCGAGACGCTGCGCCTGGCGTTCATCGCCGCGCTGCAGCACCTGCCGGCCCGCCAGCGCGCCGTCCTCATCCTGCGCGAGGTCCTGCGCTGGCGCGCAGCCGAGGTCGCCGAGCTGCTCGACACGAGCGTCGCGTCGGTCAACAGCACGCTGCAGCGCGCCCGCGCCGCGCTCGCCACGAGCGACCTCAGCCCCGGCGCCGCGCCGCCGATGCAGGCGGAGGAGCGCGACCTGCTCGACCGCTACGTCGGCGCGTTCGAGTCCTACGACATCGACGCGCTCGTCGCGCTGCTGCACGAGGACGCGACGCTCTCGATGCCGCCCTACGACCTCTGGCTCCAGGGCCGCGACGACGTCGCCGACTGGTTCCTCGGCCGCGGCATCGGCTGCCGCGGGTCGGTGCTCATCCCGGTCTCGGCCAACGGCTCGCCGGCGCTTCGGGCAGTACCGGCCGAGCGGCCCGAACGGCGGCCACGAGCCCTGGGCGCTGCAGGTCGTCGACATCGAGGACGGGCGCATCGCGCGGATCAACGCGTTCCTCGACACCGCGCGGCTGTTCCCGCTCTTCGGGCTGCCGCCGTCACCCCCGCTCTGACGCGAAGACCCCGGCGAGCCCGCAGAGCTCGATGAGCGCTTCGAGCTCGGGTGAGGCGCCGTGCAGGGCGATCCGGCACCCGTTGCGGCGGGCGGTGAGCTGCATGCGCGCGAGCGTTCCGACGACGACGAGGTCGGCGCTCACGGCACTCACGTCGACGACGAGGACGGCGGGGTCCGGCTGCGGATGAATTCGCAGGGGCAGGGGAGGTCCTTCTCGTGGCCAGTGGCACCTATGACCGGCGCGCGGCCGGGAACTCATCGCGACGGCTTGTCGGGGTGCGCGGCCTGCTCCTCGAGCTTCTCGCGCAGGTAGGCGGCCTTGTCGGCCCGGCGGCCCGCCGAGCGCTTCTCGGCCGGCTGCTCGGCCTCGCTCGCCCGCTTGAGCTCGGCCTGCTCGCGGCGCACCTGCTCGAGGCGCAGCGTCTCGGTCGTGGGTTCGTCGTCGCGCATCGGGTCCTACGGTCATGCCCGGATGCGCGGCCGCCGACGCCCGGAGGCGCCGGCGGGCCTGCCGCGGACGGAGTGCTAGGAGAACTTCAGCTTCGGGTCGATGCGCTGGACGCCGGCCTCGTTCGTGTAGAGCGTCGGGATCCGGTAGGACGCCAGCGACGTCGCCCGCCCGGCGAGCGGGCGGTCGGCGGTCAGCACGTCGAGGCCGCGATGGTCGTTGACGCCGACCTGCTCGACCGTCGACCGGGTCGCGCCGATGCGCAGCCAGATGCCGTTGAAGCGCGTGAGCGTCGGGCTCGCGACGCGCTGCTGCGTCTTGGCCCGCGCGACGATCTTCACGTCGTCGGCGTTCATGTTGAGGATCCGGATGATCGAGCGCGTGCCTTCGCCGAAGCGGCCGATGACGCGCGTCTCGGCGACGTCGGTCTCGGCGGCGACGGTGCGAAACAGGCGCGTCAGGGAGCGCTTCGGCCGCTTGATGTAGAGGCCCGTGCGGTTGCCCGTCGTACGGCTGAAGACGATCGTGTCCTTGAAGATCGACGGCGCCGATTCGGTCGCGGCCGTCGAGAACGCCGTGAGCTTCTGCTCGGCCGGCGCGCCGACGTCGTAGCGGTAGAGGTCGCCGCCACGGGCGTAGACGATCGCGCGCCCGTTGGTCTTCGTCGGGCCGAGGTCGGGGTCATAGGGCGTCGAGGACACCGGCACCGGCGCGTCGACCGTCACCGAGCCCTGGGAGACGACGAGGTGATAGCCGTCGGCCGCCTTGCGCGACCAGGCGGCGGTCGTGCCGTAGGCGGTGACGTTCTGGGCGGTGGGGTCGGCGGCGAGCGGCTTGTCGGCGAGCGCGGGCGCCGCGCCGAGCGCGCCGGCGGCGATGACCGCGGTGACTGCGCCGGTGAAGAGCTGTTTCGTGGACATGGGAACTCCCGGGGTCGAACTGGGTGGCTTCATGAGAGCTTCGCCGCCGGTGGGTTGCGGCGCCAGCCACCCTGGGTGTGCATGTCGTCCACCCCGGGACGCGCCGCCGCCGCCGTCAGAAGAGCTTGCCGGTCAGCTCGATGACGAGGCTGCTGAGCCCGATGACGACGACGATGCCGAGCGTGCCGATGGCGATGCCCGCCGCGGCCACGACGACGTCGGTCATGAGGACCCCGAGCGCGAGCAGCACGACGCCGATCGCGGGCAGCGTGTCGAGGCCGGAGAACGGGGGCGCGAAAAACGCCGTCACCGTCAGCACGAGCACGACGAGGCCGAAGACCACGCCGGTGAGACGGTGCCCGAAGAGCCACCGGCCGCGCGGCCGCGAGAAGCGCTCCAGCGAGCGGATGCGCTTCAGCAGCGTCGTGATGACCTTCTCGCGGGCGCCGCCGCGAAGCTCCATCCGCTTCCAGCGGTCGGGCAGCCAGATCTCGCGCCTGCCGACGATGAGCTGGAGCGCGAGCAGCATCGCGACGACCTCGAGGACGTGCGTCGCGCCGCCCGTGGGCAGCGGCAGGGCGGGCAGCGCCATGAGCAGCGCGAAGATGACCGCGAAGCTGCGCTCCCCGAACACGTCGATGAGCCCGCCCAGCGTCTTGGGTCCGTCGCTCTCGAGCCAGCGCTCGAGCTCGACGCTGATCTTGTCGGCCTCGGGGATCCGAGGATTGTCGCTGTTGGGCGGTGTCAGAGGTGCCGGAGCGGGCTCACGCCCCGCTCGGCGAGGCGGCGCAGCTCCTTGAACTGCGTCGGCGTCAGCGGCGCGCTGCGGCGCATCGCGTGCTGCTCGGCGGGGGTCAGGCCGCGGTCGGCATCGGGACCCTCCGGCTCGCGGCCGGTCGGGCCGCGTCGGTCGTGGAAGGAGTTCGAGGATCGGTCGCGCGCCACGGTCGTCCCTTTCTGAACAGGTGTGCCCCAGAGTCCATGGCGCTCCGTGCCGGGTCCTCGCGGGCCGGTCGGCGCGCCCCTACCCCCGAGGACGCGCGCGCAAACGCGCATCCGCGCAGTCAGGCGTCGAGCCTCTCGGCGAGCTCGAGCCAGGCTGCCTCGAGGCGCTCGCGCTCGGCCGCATGACCGGCGAGCTCGAGCTGCAGCGCGCGCAGTCGCTCGTGGTCGGTGGCGCTGGCCGCCATCGCCTCGTGCAGCTCGCTCTCCCGGGTCGTCAGCCGCTGCACCGCGCGCTCGAGTCGCTGCAGCTCCTTGCGCGCCGCGCGGGCGGCGCCACCGGCTCCCGGAGCGGCGCGCGCGGCCGCGGCGGCGGGCGCCGGCGCGGGCTCGGCGCCGGCCCGCCGCGACGCGACGTACTGCTCGATGCCGCCCGGCAGATGGCGGATGCCGCCGTCGCCGTCGAGGCCGTGGACGTCGTCGCAGACGCGCTCGACGAAGTAGCGGTCGTGGCTGACGACGACGAGCGTCCCGGGCCAGCGGTCGAGGAGGTCCTCGAGCGCGGTGAGCGTCTCGATGTCGAGGTCGTTCGTCGGCTCGTCGAGCAGCAGGACGTTGGGCTCGGCCATGAGCAGGCGCATGAGCTGCAGCCGGCGCCGCTGCCCGCCGGAGAGGTCGCGGACGAGCGTCCGGGCGAGGTCGCCGCGAAAGCCGAAGCGGTCGCAGAGCATGCTCGCGGTGATCTGGAGGCCGTCGCCGAGCGTCGCGACGGCCCGGACCTCCTCGAGCGATTCCAGGACGCGCAGGTGGCCGGGGATCTCGCTCGTGTCCTGCGAGAGGAACGCGAGCCGGACGGTCGCGCCGCGCTCGACGCGCCCGCTCGCCGGCTCCAGCTCGCCGGCGAGCAGGCGCAGCAGCGTCGTCTTGCCCGAGCCGTTGACGCCGACGAGCGCCGAGGCGATCGCCGGGACCGAGGCGCCAGGTGAGGTCGCGCAGCAGCGGCTCGTCGCCGAACGCGACGCAGACGCGCACGGCATCGAGGACCTTGTCGCCGAGCCGGGCGGTCGCGAAGCGCAGGAGCTCGGCGCGGTCGCGCACCTCGGGCTCGTCGGCGATGAGCGCGTT
Source organism: uncultured Actinomycetes bacterium (assembly GCA_963830085.1). Lineage (GTDB taxonomy): Bacteria > Actinomycetota > Thermoleophilia > Solirubrobacterales > Solirubrobacteraceae > CADCVQ01. Next base: position 523,322 of record CAWHLF010000009.1, read on the forward strand.
GGCGGCCTCGATGCGGAACTTCGGCTTGCTCGTGCGCGCGGGCGGCCCGCGCCGCAGCCACGCGAGCTCCTTGCGCACGAGCTGGCGCCGGCGGTCCTCGCGCGCCGCGGCCTGGCGGTCGCGCTCGGCGCGGGCGAGGACGTACGCCGCGTAGCCGCCGTCGTACTGGTGGACGGTCGTGCTCGCGACCTCCCACGTCGCCGTGCAGACCGCATCGAGGAACCAGCGGTCGTGGGTGACGACGAGCAGCGAGCCGCGGCGCGCCGCCAGATGACGCGCGAGCCAGTCGACCGCCTCGACGTCGAGATGGTTCGTCGGCTCGTCGAGCAGCAGCAGCGGCGGCCCGTCGAGCAGCAGGCGGGCGATCGCGATCCGCCGCCGCTCGCCGCCCGACAGCGACGCGATCGGGCTGTCCATGCCCTGCGGCAGGCGGCGCAGCTCGATGCCGCCGAGCAGCCCGTCGAGCACCGACCGAAACGCGCTGTCGGCGGCCCATTCGTGGTCGGCGCGGTTGGCGACGAGCGCGTCGCGGACCGTCCGGAAGGCGCCGAGCTCGTCGCCCTGGCGCAGCAGCGCGAGGTCGACGTCGCGGGCGCGGGTGACGGCGCCGGCGTCGGGCTCCTCGACGCCCGCGACGAGGCGCAGCAGCGTCGACTTGCCGTCGCCGTTGCGCCCGACGATCCCGATCCGGTCGCCGGCGGCGATCCCGAGCGTGACGTCGTCGAGCACCGTGCGGCTGCCGTAGCCCTTGCCGACGTCCTTGAGGTTGACGAGGTTGCGCGGGATCGCCATTCAGCGCAGGAGCAGGGGAGAGGGGATCGCGGCGTCGTGCAGGCGCAGGTAGAAGAGGCCGATGCCGGCGTGGCCGTCGAGCAGCCCCGGCGCGAGGCCGCCGCCCGTGCCGCAGGGCCAGCCGTCGACGCTGCCCGCGTAGCGCCCGGCGGCGACGTCGCCGACGCGCTGCGCGAGCGCCGCGTGCTCCGGGGCGTGCAGGAGGACGTCGGCGTTGCCCGCGAGCCCGTCGGCGAGGGTGAAGCGGGCGCCGTGGTGCAGCAGCGCGCGCTCGGCGGCCGCGGCGGTCGTGGCGAGCGCGGTCGCCGCCTCGTCGCGCGACCGCTCGTCGCCGAGGATCGCGACCGCCCGCAGCCTCGTGAGCGCGATGCCGGGCGCCCCGTGCCGCCAGGAGGTGACGACCGGCGCGCGGAACGAGCCGCGCCGCTCGCGGCGCTCGATCCCGCGCAGGTCGGGCCAGTCGCCCGCCGCCGCGTCGAACCAGTGGCGCTCGTAGTCGAGCGCGCGCCGGGCCGCCTCGCGGTGGCGGTCGTCGCCGCCGGCGGCGAAGAGCTCGAGCAGCGCCCAGGCCGCCCCGGCCGCGCCGTGGGCCAGGCCGCACAGGCCGTGCATGCGCCGCGCGCCCGGCGCCGGCCAGGACCAGCCTTCGGCGCCGCGGCGGGCCGCGGCGCAGAGCTCGTCGCCGAGGGCGGTCGCCCGGGCCGCGAGGCGCTCGTCGCCGAGCAGCCGGGCGAGGGCGAGCGAGCCGGTGATCTCGCCCGCGAGCCCGGAGACGACGTCGTGCCCGCCGGGCGGCGGCAGGCGGCGAGCGTTGGCGAGCCGCGCGGCGCGGGTCTGCAGGCGCGGCTCGCCGAGCAGGGCGGCGGACGCGGCGGCGGCGTAGGCGATGCCGAGCCGGCCGGTGTGCAGGCCGCGCGGCGGCGCCTGCTCGGCGTGGCCGAGCGCGTGCGCGAGCGCGCCGAGCGCGGTCCGGCGCGCCGCGGCGTCGCCGGTCGCGGCGTGCAGCCGCGCGAGGAACAGCGCGATGCCCGCCGTGCCCTCGCCGAGCGCGGGGCCGAGCGCGCGCTGCCGCGCGCCGTCGGGACCGACCCAGTTGCACGGCCGCGATACCAGATCGCCGCGCGCCCGATCCGGTCGCCGATGTTCGCCGCCGCGGCGAGCGGGTCGGCCTCGCGGGCCACCGCGGGCGGGGCGATGCTACGCAGCTTCATAGGCGTCGGCCGACCCCGGCTGGAGGTACGGCGCGTCGAGGTCGAGGCCCGCGGCGCGGAAGCGGTCGCGGACGGCGGCGACCCGCTCGTCGTCGTCGGCGAGTCCCGCCTCGCCCGCCGCGACGATCGCCTCGGCCAGCAGGCGGCAGCGCTGCTCGGCGAAGCCCTCGCCCGCGGCCGGCTCCTCCGCGACGGACACGCCGCGGGCCAGCGGCTTGGCGAACGCGGGCGCGCCGTCGGCGAGATACGTGCCGAGGGAGCGCAGCAGCGGGCGCAGGAGCTTCATCACGGGCGCGAAGTCCGCGCGGCGCAGGAGCAGCGCGGCGCAGGCGCCGCGCGCGTAGCGCTCCGGATCGGCGCGCAGCTCGAGGTCGAAGGGCAGCTCGGCGCCGTTGAGCGCGTACGTCACGCGGGCGACGAACGTCGGCGCACCGATCGCGGCGAGGTTCCAGTGCAGGCGCAGCAGCTCGCCGGCGGGGCGCCCGTGATCGCCGGGGGCGATGTACGAGCCGGGGACGAGGCCCATGAGCTCCTTCGGGACCCGCACGGTCGCCGTGTCGCCGGCCACGCGGCAGTCCTCGTGCGGGGCGCGCAGCAGCAGGCCGTCGGCGCGGACGACGTCGACGGCGTCCTCGTCGACCGCGGACACCCGCCAGCCGGGCTGCCACGAGCCGCGCCCGTTGTTGGCCTGCGACAGCGCGCGGACGAAGGAGCCGCCGTCGCCGGGCGCCGCGTCCGGCTCGTCCTGCGGCGGACGCGGCGCGCCGGCCGGCTGGAAGTCGGCGAGCAGCCGCGCGGCGATCGCCTCCGCGAGCGATGCCGTCTCGGTGCGCCGGCCGAACCACAGGTACGCGCCGGGCGGGCGGACCTCGACGGCGCCGAGCGCGGCCAGCGCCTGGGCCTCGTAGCGGGTCACGCCGCGATCCCCAGCAGCTCGGCGCTCGCCGCGCGCGGCTCGGCGAGCAGCTCGCGGCCGAGCCGCAGGCTGAACGCGACGCGCTCGCCGGCGGCGCGCGCCTCCTGCGTGTGCTCGAAGGCGCTCTGCAGCAGGCGCGCGCCGGCGTAGCGGGTCGAGCGCTCGAGCAGCTCCGCGGCCTGCGGCGCGCCGAGCCGCCGCGCGCGGACGTAGGCGCTCCAGAGGCGCCCGATCGCCGGCTGCGCCGGCCGGCCCGGACGGTGCGCGACGTAGTCGCTGAACGCCGAGCCGAGGTCGAACGCCGGATCGCCCCAGCCGGCCATCTCCCAGTCGACGAGCTTGACCCCCGCGGGGGCGCACGCGATGCAGTTCTCCCACTTGCAGTCGCGGTGGACGAGCGCCTCGACGCGGTGGTCCTCGCGCAGCCCGTCGAGCGCGCGGCGAACGGCGTCGTCGCGCTGGACGAGCTGCACGAGCTCGATGCTCGCCGCGCTGAGATAGCGCAGCGCGTCGAGCTGCGGGCGGTGCAGCGAGAGGATCCACGGCGGGTCGTCGCGCAGCTCCTCGCCGTCGGGCGCGACCGCGTGCACCGCCGCGAGCGCCCGGCCGAGCGCCGCCGCGACGGCCGGCGGGCAGCGGTCGCGGCCGGCGTGCAGGCGGACGAGGTCCTGCCCGTCCTCGATCCATTCGAGGATGACGATGCCGCGCGCGTCGTCGTGGGCGACGAGGCGCGGAAGCGGCGCGGGGCCCCGTGCCAGCCGGCGGTACAGCGCGACCTCGTTGGCGAGCGTCTGCGCGCTGTCGGCCGCGATCCCCTGCTTGAGGAGGTAGCTCTCGCCCGGGCCCGCCGGTGACCCGGAGGTTGCGGTTGCGGCTCGAGGCGTCGGTGATCCGCAGCCGCCCGGAGACGATCGACCGCCGGCTCAGCAGCCGCCGCCGGAGCAGGTAGCCGGGCACCTCGTGGGGTTCGAGCAGTTCCATCGCGGGCTTGAGGGTGTCATGAGTTCGCTCTACACTCCCGCGGCCGTTCCAGCCGGCAGCACGACGCCGCAAGCCCACTGAGGGCTCCTCGGAGCGCGGAGCGGGTAGGCGTCTGTGTGGCACTGGCAGCCCGCGACTGCCGGAACGGCTGCCACACGAGTGCTGTCAGCTCAGCACCCGACCAAGGAGGTCGCCTATGCCGAAGACTCGGCAGATGGCGGAGCCCCGCCCCGGCGGGGCTTCGTCGTTCTCGGGCTCATCCGCCGGCGACCGCGGGCGCGTCGAAGCCGAGGCGCAGCTTCTCCAGCCCGAGCCGGATGCGCCCCTTGATCGTGCCGACGGGGGCGTCCGCGCGGGTCGCGATCTCGCTGTGCGACATCCCGCCGAAGTAGGCGAGGAAGACGGCCTCCTTCTGCGCGGGGGGCAGCTCGCCGATGAGCGTCAGGATCGTCGTGCGCTCGGGGCCGGTCGTGTCGGCGACGACCGCGCCGGCGGCCTCGTGGCGCCCGTGCTCCGCGGGCGCGACCTCGACCGGCCGGATCGCGGCCCGCCGCCACGCGTCGATCGCCCGGTTGCGCACCATCGTCGACATCCACGCCGGCACGCTGCCGAGCGCGGGGCGGTACTGGTGCGCGCCGCGCCACATCGACACGAACGCCTCCTGGGCGATCTCCTCGGCCTGCTCTCTGCTCGCGCAGAGCTTGCGCGCCAGCGCGAGGACGCGGCGGTGGTGGCGGCGGTACAGCTCGTCGAAGGCGGCCGGCGTCACCGGCGGCGACGAACGCCATGAGCTCGGCGTCGTCGGCCCGGGCGGCGTCGTGAATCCGGGGGGCGGCGGTGGGGGCGACAGGGATCATGCAGCACACTGTACGAGGTTTGCATAAGGTTTGTCCAATGTTCGTCCAGTCTGGGATACTGAGCACCGTGAGCGACGGGGACGACCGCTGGCGGATCAAGGAGTTCGCCGCGATCGTCGGCGTGCAGGAGCCGACGCTGCGGGCGTGGGAGCGTCGCTACAACCTGCTCGCGCCGGCGCGCTCCTCCGGCGGCTTCCGGCTGTACTCCGGCGCCGACGAGCGGCGCGTGCGCGCGATGCAGGCGCACATGGCGCGCGGCCTCGCCGCGGCCCAGGCGGCGGCGCTCGCCGTCGCCGAGTCGGGAGCCGCGATCGCCGTGCCCGCCGATCCGGCGGAGCTGCTCGGCGGGCTGCTGGACGCGGCCGAGGCGTTCGAGGCCCTGCGCTTCGACGCGCAGCTCGACGCCGCGTTCGCGCCCGGCCGGGTCGCGGGCATCCGCGAGGTCGTGCTGCCGCTGCTCGTCGCGGTCGGCGAGCGCTGGGAGCGCGGGGAGCTGACCGTGGGCCACGAGCACTTCGTCAGCCACCTCGTCGAGCGCCGGCTCCTGACGCTCGCGAAGGGCTGGGAGAACGGCCGCGGACCGCGCGCCCTGCTCGCCTGCGCGCCGGGCGAGCGCCACACGCTCGGCCTGCTGTGCTTCGGGCTCGTGCTCGCCGAGCACGACTGGCGGATCGCCTACCTCGGCGCGGACACGCCGCTGCGACGACGTCGCGCGCGCGGCCGCGTCGCTGCGAGCCCGACGCCGTCGTCCTGTGCGCGCTCGACGAGCGCCACCTGACGGCTGCCGCCGACGCGATCGCCGACCTCGGCGGCGAGCACCGCACGATCCTCGCGGGCCGCGGGGCGACCGACGAGCTCGCCACCCGCCTCGGCGTCGAGCGCGCCGACGGCGATCCCGCGAGCACGGCCGAGGCGCTCGCCGCCGGCTCATGGGGGGCACGGGTCGCGTGACTCATGCCGGCGGCGCCGGACGCCGATGACGAGGGCGATGCCCCCGACGCGCCGCCTCATGGCGTTGTGCCTCGCCGCGGCGTCGGTGCTGCTCGCACCGGCCGCGGCGGCGCACGCCCAGCCGCCCCCGACGACGCCGACCTTCGCCGACGAGTTCACGGGGACGGCGCTCGACCTCGCCCGCTGGAGCCATCGCCTGACGGGGGTCGTGCGCAACGACTCCACGATCACGCCCGACGCGGTCTCGGTCGGCGGCGGGATGCTGACGATCAAGACGTACACCGAGCTGGGCGAGAACTTCTCGGGAATGATCAGCACGCTGCGCAACGGTGCGGTGGGCTTCGAGCAGACCTACGGCTACTTCGAGGCGCGGATGAAGTTCAACAGCGCGCCCGGCCAGTGGTCGGCGTTCTGGCTGCAGTCGCCGACGATCGGCAACCCGATCGGGGACCCGGCGACGGCGGGAGTCGAGATGGACATCGCCGAGCACCGAGCCCGCTGCGTCCAGGCGCCGGATCCGACGCCGGCCGCGACGTGCGCCGCGGACAACGACATCACCGACCGCATCCAGATGGCGCAGATCTGGGACGGCTACCAGCCGGGGGTCTCCAAGGCCGCGGTCGCGCTCAGCGAGCCGCTGCCGGGCCTCGGCAACGGCAGCTTCCACACCTATGCGCTGCGCTGGACGCCGGACGATCTCACCTTCTACGTCGACAACGCCGAGGTCTGGTCGCAGACGAGCCCGATCTCGCGGCGCAGCCAGTACCTCATCCTGAGCTCCGAGGTCTGGGACGACTTCGCCGGCGCGATTCCGCCGGGCGGCTACGGCCCGCTCGCGACGAGCACGACCGACGTGCAGGTCGACCACGTCCGCGTCTGGGCGCTGCCGTCGCCGCCGTCGAGCACCGGCGCGCCGACGGCGTCGGGCACCCCGGCGGTCGGCAGCGCGCTGTCCTGCTCGCCGGGCTCGTGGTCGGGCGATCCGGCGCCCGCGCTGGAGTACGAGTGGCTGCGCGACGGCGCGACGATCGCCGGCGCGACCACCGCGGGCTACAGCGTCGCAAGCGCCGACCAGGGTCACACGCTGTCCTGCCGCGTCACCGCGACGAACGTCGCCGGCTCGGCGAGCGCGCGCAGCGACGAGCTGCGCGTCCCCGAGCCGCCGCCGGCGCCCGTGCCGGCGCCGGTGCCGGTCGCCCGGGTGCTGGCGCCCGCGCCGCTGCCGCCGGCGATCGACCGCCTCGCGCCCCGCGCCCTGCTGTCCGGAAGCCGGTCGCAGCAACTCGGCAGGACCATCGCCGTGACGATCGCGTGCCCGGACGAGGCCTGCCTCACGGCGGCGACGGGCGCCGTCCGCGTCCCGCGGGTCGGACGGACCCGCGCGAGGACGCTCTCGCTGACGGCTCGACGCGCGGCGATCGCCCAGGGCGGCAGGCTGACCGTGCGGCTCAGGCTCTCGCAAGCGGCCCGCAGGGCCATCAGGCGCGCGCTGCGAGCGGGCCGCCGCGTCGCTGTCACGCTGGAGGTCGAGGCCTCCGACCGCGCGGGCAACGTCCGGACGCTGACGCGCCGGGTCACGCTGCGGCTGTAGACCCTCAAGTTCGCACCCGGGGCGTCGAAGACCGGGTGACGCCATGCGCTTGATCAGACTCAGCTCGCTGTCGGACGGGATGGTCCTCGCGCGCGACCTGCGGACGGGTCGCCCGGGAGAGGTCCCGCTGCTGCGCGCGGGGGTGAAGCTCTCGAGCGCGTACATCGCGCGCCTGCGCGCGCTCGGCGTGTGCACCGTCTGGATCGACGACGAGCTCTCGCGCGGCATCGAGCCGCTCGCGCCGCTGGATCCCGAGCAACGGGTCGCGGCCGAGGCGGCGGTCTGCGAGAGCTTCGACCGCACCGCCCGCATGCTGGCGAGCGGCGGCACGGCGCTGCCCCAGCGCGACGTCGAGAACCTCGTGAGCGTCGTCAGCGTCATCGCCGCGAGCCTCGCCGACGTCCCCGAGGCATCGCTCGCCCTCGCCGATCTGGCGAGCGCGGACGCCTACACCCACCGCCATTCGATCCAGGTCGCGATCCTCGGCATGCTCATCGGCCGCCGCCTCTGGCAGCGCGACGGCTGGCGCGACGCGATGGACCGGCCGCGCTACGACGGCATCGAGGCACGCCTGACGAAGCTCGGGATCGGGCTCATCCTCCACGACATCGGCAAGCTCGCGGTGCCGCAGGAGATCCTCAACAAGCCGGGCAGGCTCACCGACGAGGAGTTCACGCAGATCAAGCTCCATCCCGAGGCCGGCGTGGATCTCCTGCGCGCCGCGAACCCGTCGCCGCTCGTCGTCGCCACCGTGCGCGATCACCACGAGCGCCTCGACGGCTCGGGCTATCCGGCCGGGCGCGAGGGCGCGTCGATCCACGAGTTCGCCCGCATCGCCGCGATCGCCGACGTCTTCGACGCGATCAGCTCCGAGCGGCCGTACAAGAGCGCCGCGCCGCCGGTCGTCGGGATGAACATCATCGGGCAGGACGTCCTGCGCGGGCGCTTCGACCCCGCCATCGGCGCGGCGTTCCGCCGCGTCTGCATGCCCTATCCGCTCGGCACCGACGTCGTCGTCGACGACGAGTCGCTCGGCGTCGTCAGCCACGTCAACGGCGACGAGCCGTGGGTGCCGACCGTCCGGCGGATGGTCGACGGGGAGATCGTGGAGTCGACGATCGACCTGCGGCACCTCGACGCCATGCGCAGCGTCCCCGAGCGCGAAGCCGCCTGAGGAGCGCCCCGGGCTCGTATCCTCGGCGGCCAGCTCATCCTCGGGCTCACCGCGCCGGAGCTATGGCGCGCGGAACGCCCACGAGCCCTGGCTCGTGAACGGGCCGCCGCCGCTGCCTGCATCGCCGATGTTCGCCCCGAAGCGATAGGTGTTCAGGACGATGAGGTTCCCCGCGCCGGCGTTGCTGAGGTTCGCGGACCCCGAGCGATAGATGCAGAGGAAGCCCGCGGTGGCCTCGGGCTGCGCCGCGTCGCCGGGGCACTGGGCCGTCGGCGGGTCGCCGACCTTGAAGACCTGTGTCCCCGCGGGCTCTGCGGCGAGCGCGAACGGGAACGAGATCGCGGTGCTTCCCGGGCTCGGGACCGTCGTCCCGTAGCCGTTGACGAGCCAGCGCCCGCGCATCGTCTGCCCGGACGGCAGCAGTGCGACGAACCCGCCTGCGGCGCCGTCGGCGCCGTCGGCGCCGTCGGCTCCGTCGGCTCCGCGCGCGCCCGCCTCGCCCGCCTCCCCTGCGTCCCCTGCGGCCCCTGCGGCCCGGGGTCGCCCTGCGGTCCCGTCGCACCCTGGAGGCCCGCCGAGCCGCGGGCGCCCGGATCGCCCCTCAGGCCCGCGCGCTCCGCTGCGGCGAAGTCGCGCGTGAGCAGCGAGCCGTTCTTGACCTTCGGCGACGTCACGCTGCTGTTGCGCAGCTGCTTCGTGCCCACGCTGTCACGCGGCAGCGACACCGCCGCATACGAGGTCCCTCCGAGTGCGACGAACAGCGCCAGGTAGGCGACGGTGTTGCGGCGCACATGGCTGCCGATCCTGCGGGTCATGGGGACTCCGTTTCGTGGGTGCTCGTGCCCTGACCTATACACCCCCAGCGTGAGGCAGGGCCAACGACCGTCCTAGACGGAGCGCAGCTCCGGCCCGAGCCAGTGGACGATCTCCAGCGCGAGGCCGACCTCCAGGCCGTGGCCTTCGAGCGGCCGCGGCAGCAGCCCCTTCGCCCGCTCGACGCGGTTGAGCACGGTGTTGCGGTGCGTGTAGAGCGAGCGCGCGGTCGCCGAGGCGCTGAACTGCTCGCGGATGTAGGCGCGCAGGGTGTCGCGGATGACCTCGTCGGCGGTCGCGAGGTCGCCGAGCGCCCGCGTCACGAACTCGGCCATGAGCTCCTCGTCCTGGGCGGCGAGCGCGACGAGCTGCACGTCGTCGTACGTCGCGAGGCGCAGCTCCTCGGGCATGCGCTGCATGAGCCGCTGGGTCGAGAGCGCGTCCACGTGGCTGCGCCGGAAGCCCGCGAGCCCCGCGCCGACCGGACCGAACGCCGCCCGCACGCCCGGCGCCTCGCCGAGCGCGACGGTCAGCGCAGCCGTGTCCGCCTCCACGCCGGCGACCGCGATCCACGCCCAGAGCGAGCGCGTGCTCGCGACGACGGTGAAGGCGCGGCGCGCGCCCGCGGCGCGCGCGAGCAGCTCGGCGGCGTGCTCGAGCTCGCCGTGGGCGGGCGTCGCCGCCTGGCTCCACAGCACCGCGGCGACGTGTCGCCCGCCGAGCTCGTAGCGCAGCCGCTCGCTCGCGCGGGCGACGCTGATCGGCGCGCCCTCGAGGATGAGGTTCACGGTCTCCAGGCGCTCGGCGTGCGTCCCGTGGGTGAGCTCGTGGCGCTCGCGCTCGATCTGCTCCTGGATGCCTTCGATCGTCTCGTCGACGAACGTGAAGATCGAGCGCGCGGTGACGTCGAGCAGCTCGCGCAGCTCGTCGGGGTCTGACGTCAGGGCGAACGAGAGGGACATGATGAAGCGCCAGGCGACGTTCTGACCGACGCGGTAGCTGTTCAGCGAGGTCTCGTCGAACCCACGGCGCACGATGTCGCGGGCGATGTCCATGACGTCCGGGCCGAGGTTCGCCGGCACCCGCATGCCGGGGCTGCGGAGGTTCGCGGTCACCCAGTGGACGACGTTCGCGCGGTTCGTGGCGCGGATCGCCGTCGTCAGCGCCGGCTCGGCGAGCAGCCGCTCGGGAGCTGCGGCGAGCACGGCGTCGTCGACCTCGTCGAGCAGCAGCTCGGGACTGTCGAGGAACACCGTGGCGGCGGAGCGGATGAGCTCGGCGACGCGCTCGGAAGGGGGATCCCAGGGCTCGCGTGCCGGCACGCCGGACACCGTAGCGCCTCATATGCACATTGCCCATCCGCGGCAGACAATTCTGTGCGCGCTGCCATTCTCCCGGCGCGCGTCCTCCTCGATCATCGTGCGTACCCGCACAGGAAGAGGAGATCCCGAGATGAGCTTCGCCGAGACGCCGCGCACGAGCACCGATCACGTCGACGTCCTCATCGTCGGCGCCGGCCTGTCCGGGATCGGCGTGGCGTTCCACGTGCAGACGCGGCTTCCGGGGAGGACGTACGCGATCCTCGAGGCCCGCGACGCGCTCGGCGGCACCTGGGACCTCTTCCGCTATCCCGGCATCCGCTCGGACTCCGACCTGCCGACGCTCGGCTACAGCTTCAAGCCGTGGACCGGGGAGAAGACGATCGCCGACGGCCCCGCGATCCTCGACTACGTCCGCGAGACGGCCGTCGAGAACGGCATCGACCGCCACATCCGCTTCGGACACCGCGTGCAGCGCGCGAGCTGGTCCTCCGCCGCCGCCCGCTGGACCGTCGAGGCCGCCCGCACCGACACCGGCGAACCGGTCCGGCTGACCTGCGACTGGCTCTTCGGGGCGTCCGGCTACTACCGCTACGACGAGGGCTTCACGCCGCATTTCGAGGGCCGCGAGCGCTTCGGCGGCCAGATCATCCACCCGCAGCACTGGCCCGAGGACCTCGACTACGCCGGCAAGCGCGTCGTCGTCATCGGCAGCGGCGCGACCGCCGTGACGCTCGTCCCGGCGATGGCCGCCGACGCCGCGCACGTGACGATGCTCCAGCGCTCGCCGACGTACGTCATCCCGCTGCCGTCCAAGGACGCCATCGCCAACGGCCTGCGCCGCGTCGCCGGCGCGCGCCGCGCCCACCGCCTGACGCGCAGCAAGAACGTCTTCCTCCAGCAGCGCGCCTACGAGCTCAGCCGGCGCCGGCCGAAGCTCGTGCGGCGGATCATCCGCGGCGTCCAGCGCGCGGCGCTGCCGCGCGGCTACGACATCGACCGGCATTTCACGCCGCGCTACGACCCGTGGAGCCAGCGGCTGTGCGTCGTCCCCGACGGCGACCTCTTCCGGGTCCTGCGCACGGGCCGGGCGTCGATCGTCACCGACCGCATCGAGACGTTCACGGAGACCGGGATCCGCCTGGAGTCCGGGGCCGAGCTCGAGGCCGACATCATCGTCACGGCGACGGGCCTGAACCTCCTCGCGTTCGGCGGCATGCAGGTCGTCGTCGACGGTCGCGAGATCGCGCTGCCCGAGACGGTCGTCTACAAGGGCGCGATGCTCAGCGGCGTGCCGAACTTCGCCTTCGCGTTCGGCTACACGAACGCGTCGTGGACGCTGAAGGTCAACCTCGTCTGCGAGTACCTCTGCCGCCTCGTCGCGCACCTCGACGCCCACGGCCATGACGCCTGCGTGCCGCACCTCGACGATCCCGGCATGACGACGCGACCGCTGCTGGACCTCTCGGCCGGCTACATCCAGCGCTCGGTCGATCGCCTGCCGCGCCAGGGCTCGGGCGCACCGTGGGAGCTCAACATGAACTACGCCAGGGACATCGCGACGCTGCGCGACGCAGCGATCGACGACGGCGCGCTGCGCTTCTCGTCGGCGCAGCCGGCATCCGACAGCGACGACGCGCGCGCCGTGGCGCTCGCCGCCTGATCGGTCCCGGGACAATCGCCATGAGCACGATGACCAGCGCCTCGAGCCCCGCCGCGAAGCACGCCGGACACAGCCTGAACTTCGTCCGCCTCGGGCACGGCGAGCCGCTCGTCCTCATCCACGGCATCGGCAGCCAGTGGCAGATGTGGCAGCCCGTGCTCGAGCGGCTCGCGGAGGAGCGCGACGTCATCGCGATCGACCTTCCCGGCTTCGGCGGGTCGCCCGAGCTGCCGTGCGACCCGTCGATCGCGGCGCTGGCGGACGCCGTCGGCGCGCTGATCTCCGAGCTCGGCCTCGAACGCCCGCACGTCGCCGGCAACTCGCTCGGCGGCGGGCTCGCGCTCGAGCTCGCGCGGACGGACCGCGCGCGCAGCGCGACCGCGCTGTCGCCGATCGGCTTCGCCAAGGGCTGGGAGCGCCCGGTCGGGATCGTCGTGCTGAAGGGCTCGCACCGGCTCGCGCGGCTGCTCGGCCGCCTGCTGGATCCGCTCCTGCGCACGGCCGCCGGTCGCACGCTGCTGCAGAGCCAGTTCTTCGGGCGCCCCTGGCGGGTGCCCGCCGACGAGGCGATCGGCGCCACGCACAACCTCGCCGCCTCGCCGGGCTTCGACGCGACGTTCACGCACGTCGTCGCGTTCGACTGGGCGCACGGCGACCTCGACGTCCCGGTCACGGTGGCGTGGGGGACGCGCGACCGCGTGCTGCTCCCGCGTCAGGCCAGGCGCGCTCGCACGCGGATGCCGCGCGCGCGCCACGTCCGCCTGAAGGGCTGTGGGCACGTCCCGACGTGGGACGACCCGGCGAAGGTCGCGAGCGTCGTCCTCGACGGCTCGCGCGAGCCGGCGACGGCTTCGACGGGCGCCGAGTAGGCGCAGCCGACCACGGGTCGGCTCATCCACGGCGTGACGGATCGGGGAGGGGATCCCCCCGAGGGGTGACGACACCGACGAGAACCCGGGCGATGCTCGTCGTCACCGAACGGCAGGCGTTCTGCAAGCGCTTGGACGGATGCTGTCCGGCCGGTTCGGTCAGCGACCATTCGAGGGGGTGATCGGACGTGCATGAGACGCCCGGGCCCGCGAGCATCGCCGGGCAGCTCGAAGCCGCGGTGCGCAGCGCCGTCGCCGACGAGCTCGACGCCATCGTCCGGCGCGTCGTCGCCGCCCATCTCGACCTCGGCGACGTCGCCGAGCCGGCCGGCGCCGAGCTCGAGGAGCTCGTCCGCGCCGCGCTGCGAAACCTCAGGATCCCGGCTGCCCTCGCGCGGAGCCCGCTCGCCCGGGGTGCCGGCGTCCGGGAGCGCGCCGAATCCGTGCGCTCCCTGCTGCGCGACGCCGCCGAGCGACGCCTTCGGCGACAGTCCCTGCGAGCGCGGGCTCCAGGCCGTGTTCATCCACGGCCACCTGCGCCCGGCGACGACGCACGAGCAGTCCGCCGCCGCGCTCCACCTCAGCCGGGCGACGTACTTCCGGCGACTGCGCACGGCGACCGACCGCGTGTGCGCGTATCTCGCCGCCGAACGGGCCGCCGGCACGGCCTGAGCCGCGCCGGCGCCCGTCCGATCAGACGACGCACGGGTGGCCGCTGGGGTGGACCGCCGTTCCGGCGAACCCGGCGCGCGCCTCGCCGAGCACGATGTCCGGGCCGAGCGCGTTGTCGAGGACGAGCGCGCGCTGGGTGACCTCGCCGTTGGCGACGACGCGCTGGTTGAGGCGCAGCGTCGCGAGCACGAGCGGGATCGTCGTCTGCGCGGTCGCCGTGAGGACCGGCTGGCCCGCGAGGCTCAGCAGCGTGACCTTCGAGCTCGACGTCAGGACCGGCGGTCCGGAGCCCGTGCACGTCGCCGCCGCGTCGGACACGAGGCCGGCGACGCGGATGACCGTCAGCCCGGAGCGGATGACGATCTCGGTGGCCTCGGCGTGCGCGGTGCCACGATCGCCGGCCTGCGGGGCCGTGCCGTCCAGCGCGTCGGGCGTCTGATCGGTGGCGGCCTTGCCGGTGAGGGTCACCGACAGCAGCCCGAGCGCGAGCGGCGTCGGCGTGGACGTCGCGTCCCGGCACGGGATGCGCGGACCGTTGGCCACACCGCCCTCGGAGTCGCCGATCCGCAGGCCCGTCGCGCGGCAGCTGAACAGGCCGTTGCGGTCGTCGTCGCGGATCGTGCCGATACCCTGGCCGTCGCGGATGTTGGCGTTCGCGACCTGCGTGAGGTTCACGCGGAAGGACTCCTCGTCGAGCTCGTCGGCGAAGTCCTCGTGCACCGGCACGGTGAACGTCCGCGTCGTGACGCCGACCGGGAACTCGATGTCGGCGCTCGTCGCCGTGTAGTCGCCGGGTGCCGTCGCGCTGTTGTCGGCCGTCGCCGCGTGGACCGTCACCGGCGTGTTGTTGGCCTCCGACAGCGAGACGGTGAACGCGGCCGACGTGTTGTCCTCGGTCACGCGCACGTCGTCGATCGCCAGCGACGGCTCGGGGTCGGTGAGGATCGTGATCCGGCCTTCGGGGTCGACGATCTTGGCTCTGGGTGCGTCGGAGATCCGCACCAGCAGGTGCTCGTCGGGCTCGGGCGTCGTATCGCCGTTGACGCGGACGACGAACGTCTCGGTGTTGGCGTGGCCGGGGAACGACAACCGCGTGCTGCGGGCCTCGTAGTCCGCGGGCGCGACCGCCGTGCCATCGACCGTCGCGATGTTGAACGAGAGGATGTGCGGCCCCTCCTCAGACCGCGTCACCGAGACGGTGGCGTCCTGCGTTCCCGCATCGCCCTCGGTCACGGTGACGTCGTCGACGTAGAGCTTCGGGTAGACGCTGAATCGCACCGGCGCGGTCGAGCTGACGCTGCCGTCGCTCGCCCGCCCCTGCAACTCCAGCGGGTAGGTCGTGCCGGCGCGCGCCTCCAGCGGGGGCGTCAGCTGGACGGTCGCGTTCGCGCCCTGGCCCGCCGCGAGCGTCATCGAGTGCGTCGTCGCCGACCATCCGGGCGGGCCGGTGATCGTGAAGTCGAAGCTCGCCGTGGCTTCGCCAGTGTTCATGACCGGGAAGCTGACAGCGTTGGGATCGCCGGGGAACAGCACCGTGAGGTCCTCAGGGGCGGTCGCTGGGCCCGTGTCCAAGTCCCAGGGATCCACGAGCACGCCGGGGCCGCGCACGTCGAAGTAGGCCCGCATCATCGGTTGCGCTGCCCCCGATCGCGCGCACCGCGACCCTGGCCGCGGGCCCGCTCTTCCACGGTGCCGTCATCGCCCGCTGCGGAATGCGAGCGTCGTCCGGATCGAACGCGTCGGTGTCATCGCCCTTGACGACGTTCGTGCCGTCCGGGCGCATCATCTCGAACGGGGCGCCGGCCGGATTGCCGGCCCTCGCGCCGGTGTCCCGGACGCGCCACACGGCGAGCCCGTTGCTGTTGAGGTCGGCGTCGGAGGTGTTGGGAACGTTCTGCCGGTTCTCCACGAGGAAGTATTCCTCGACGCCGTGATCGGGGTCATAGAGCAGGAACGCGTCGGGGTACTGATCGCCGGCGTGGCGGACGTCGTAGTAGCCGTCCTTCGTCACGACGATCGGAGCGATCCATCCGAGGTGGATCTTCCACCAGGCGGCGGGAGCCCAGAGGCTGTCGACGCCGGTGACCGTGGCGCCGGCGATGTCGAAGCGCCCGACTCCGGTCGGGTAGTCGTACATGTCGAACATGTCGAACGCGATGTGCCCTGTCTCGTGGGCGATCGTCATGAGGTTCGTCGTCACGGCGATGAGACCGGCCCGCCGCGCCCCGTGATCTTCTTCGTGTCGACCGTCACGTCCAGCGGCGGGTGCTGCCCCTGCGGGAACACGGCGCCATCACCCGCCGGCAGCGGAGCGACGAGGGTCTTGAAGATCTGGATGACGAGCTCGTCGTTGCCGATCGCGCCGTCGTTGTTCGTGTCGAACTGCCGGAAGTCGACCCTGTCGCCGAGCGCCTCGAGGGCAGTCTGGATCTCGCCGGTCGGTCCGAGGGCTTTGTACTCGGCGTCCGTGAACGGCATCTGGAGCGCGACGACGCCGTCGTTGACCGCGCCGTTGCGCGACGTGTCCGTCTCGGCCGCCGGGAAGAGCTCGAGATGGTTGAAGGAGACCCGACGCAGGTACTCCATCGCGCTCGGCCATCTGCCGGGCAGACCGGTGCCGAAGACGCGCCGCGAGAGCACGGCGGCGTCGACGTTCGCGTTGAAGTCCAG
This sequence comes from uncultured Actinomycetes bacterium, assembly GCA_963830085.1. Classification (GTDB taxonomy): domain Bacteria; phylum Actinomycetota; class Thermoleophilia; order Solirubrobacterales; family Solirubrobacteraceae; genus CADCVQ01. The sequence continues at coordinate 539,801 of CAWHLF010000009.1, forward strand.
GTCCTCGAACGCGAGGTAGAGCGCCAGCAGCGGACGGTCGCGGGACCCGCCGGCGGGCGACAGCAGCGGGGCATGGGGTGACGCGGGGTGCGCGAAGTCGGGCAGCGGCGACGGGTACTGGGCCGAGGCCGTCGCGGCCGGGAGCGTGGTGACGGCGAGGAGCACGGCGGCGGCGAGCGCGAGCCTGGCGGGCGACATGAGCGGGTCCTTTTGGTTGCGCGAAGCGAGTCGCCCGCGAACGTATGTCGCCGGGCGCGCCGCGTCAGTGTCGACCTCGTCTCAACCTCGTCTCAGGCGCCCGGGTCACCTGACGTTCACACCGGGGCGGGGGGTGGGGTGCATAGGCTTGGGCGATGGCCACAGCGCTCTTCGTCTGCCTGCACAACGCCGGGCGCTCGCAGATGAGCGCGGCGCTCTTCGAACGCGCCGCCGACGGCCGCCACGCGGCGCTGTCGGCCGGCACGCTCGCCGACCCGGAGGGGCGCGTCCATCCGCCGGTCGTCGCGGTCATGCGCGAGCTCGGCATCGACCTCGCCGACCGCCGGCCGCAGCAGCTCACGACCGACGCTCGCCGAGCAGGCCGACGTCGTCGTGACGATGGGCTGCGGCGACGAGTGCCCGTACATCCCGGGCAAGCGCTATCTCGACTGGGAGCTCGAGGACCCCAAGGGCCGGCCGCTCGACGAGGTCCGCGCGACCCGCGACGACATCGCCTCGCGCGTCGAGCTGCTCGTCGCCGAGCTCGACGGGATCGAGGCCGCGCAGGCTGCTTCAGGCCAGCCAGGCCGAGAGCTCTTCGAGCCGCTCCGGGATCACGTAGTAGTACGCCCAGAGGCCCTGGCGCTCGGAGTCGACGAGCCCGGCGTCGCGCAGCTTCTTGAGGTGGTGGCTCAGCGTCGGCTGCGAGACGTCGAAGAGCGGGACGAGCTCGCAGACGCAGACCTTGCCCGCGTGCTTGCGCAGGACGTCGACGAGCTGCAGGCGGATCGGGTCGCCGAGCGCCTTGGCCACCTCGGCGAGGCGCAGCGCCTGGGCGCGCTCGACCTCGGGGTAGACGACCGGCTCGCAGCAGCGCTCGCCCTTCGGGCGCTTGATCTTCGGTGTGAGCTCCAGATCGACGGCCATCGACCCAGGCTAGCGGACTAGCCTCGGCATCCATCTATTCAGTAGGTTGCCGTCTATGGAACTGGCAACGCCGGAGCTCGCGCGGCGGGCGCTCATGGAGGCGATCGGGACGTTCGCGCTCGTCTTCGCGGGCTGCGGCGCGGTCGTCACCGACGTCACCCGCGACGGCGCGCTCGGGACGGTCGGGATCAGCCTCGTCTTCGGGCTCGTCATCATGGTCATGATCTACGCCGGGGGACACCTCTCCGGGGCGCACTACAACCCGGCCGTGACGATCGCGTTCACGCTCGGACGGCACTTCCCGATCCGCGACGCCGTCGCCTACGTCGCCGCCCAGGTCGCCGGCGCGACCGCCGGCGCGCTGCTCCTGCTCGCCGCCTGGAGCGACAAGCCCGGCAATCTCGGCGCGACGGTCCCGAGCGTCGATGCCGGCACCGCGCTGCTCTACGAGATCGTCCTGACCGCGGTGCTGATGTTCGTCATCACGGCGGTCGCGACGGACACCCGGGCGGTCGGCGTCGCCGCGGCGATCGCGATCGGCGGCACCGTCGCGCTCGACGCGCTCTTCGGCGGGCCGATCACCGGCGCCTCGATGAACCCGGCGCGCAGCTTCGGCCCGGCGCTCGCGTCGGGGACGTGGACGGAGTTCTGGCTCTACCTCGCCGGCCCGCTCGTCGGCGCGGCCATCGGCGTCTTCGCGTACGAGCTCGTCCGCGGCGGGCGGGCGGCGCCGCAGTAGCGCTGGTCGCTCGCTTGACATATGCCGATATCGGCATATGATTGTCCGCATGGCACGAGCAGCGACGACAGCGGATGCGTTCAACGCGGTGGCCGAGCCCCGGCGCCGGCAGATCCTCGATCTGCTGGCCGGGGGCGAGCGCCCGGTGAACGACCTCGTCGCGCAGCTCGGCCTCGCGCAGCCGCAGGTCTCCAAGCACCTGCGGGTGCTGCGGGAGGTCGGCGCGGTTGACGTGCGAGACGACGGCCGGCGGCGGCTGTACCGCCTCAACGGCCACGCGCTGAAGCCGATCCACGACTGGGTGAAGACCTACGAGCAGACGTGGTCGGAGCGATTCGGCGAACTCGATCTCGTCCTGGAAGACCTCAAGCACAAGGAGCAAGGAGATGACTGAGATGGCGACCGGCGCACGCGCAAAGGTGACGCTCCCGACCGACGAGCAGATCCTCATCACGCGGGAGTTCGACGCTCCCAAGCACCTCGTCTACAAGGCGTGGACGACGCCCGCGCTCGTGAAGCGCTGGTGGAGCGGTCATCGCGGCACGGTGACGATCGCCGACATCGACCTGCGCGTCGGCGGCACGTGGCGCTACGTCATGACCGCCTCCGCGGGCTTCGAGGTCGCCTTCCACGGCGAGTACCGCGAGATCGTCCCGGACGAGCGGATCGTCCACACCGAGGTCTTCGAGGCGATGCCCGAGGGCGAGGCGCTGATCACCGTGACGTTCACCGAGACCGGCGGGCGCACGACGCTCGAGCTGCTCACCGAGGTGCCGGACACCGAGACCCGCGACATGATCCTCAGCACGGGGATGGAGTCCGGCGTCCAGGAGCAGATGGAGATCATCGAGGAGCTCGTCGCGTCGATGCGCGGAGGATGATGTCGGGATGAGCCGCATCGGCGAGTGGTGGTCCGCGGGAGAACGGGTGCCGTTGCGCCTGGGCGGCGCCGATCGCAGGATCTTCGTCCGGCGCATCGGGCAGGGCTCGCCGATGACGCTGCTGCACGGCTTCCCGAGCTCCTCACACGACTGGGCGCGCGTCGCGCCGCTGCTCGCAGGCGCGCACGCGCTGCTGCTGCCCGACTTCCTCGGATTCGGCGCGTCCGACAAGCCGGCCGAACACGACTACTCGCTGCACGAGCAGGCCGACCTCGTCGAGGCGCTGTGGGCCCACGACGGCGTCACGGCGACGCGGCTCGTCGCCCACGACTACGGCGTGTCGGTCGCGCAGGAACTGCTCGCGCGCCGGGCCGAGGGGGCGCTGGCCGTCGAGCTCACCGGCGTGCACCTGCTCAACGGCGGCCTGTACCCGGACCTGCATCGCCCGGAGCCGATCCAGACCGCGCTGCTCGATCCCGAGCAGGGACCGCAGATCAGCGCGCTGCTGAACGCCGAGCTGCTCGCCGGAGCGCTGCGACCGACGTTCCCCGAGACCTTCGACGCCGCAGCCGACAGCGCCGACATCTGGGAGGCGATGAGCCGCGACTCGGGGCAGCTGCTCGCACACCGGCTCATCCGCTACATGCCCGACCGCGTGCGCCACGCCGAGCGGTGGGTCACGGCCCTCGAGTCGACCGACGTCCCGCTCGCCTTCGTCTGGGGGATGCTCGACCCGATCTCCGGCGCGCACATCGCCGAGCGCATCCGCGAGCGGCGGCCGGACGCGCCGTTCACGGCCCTCGAGGACGTCGGGCACTGGCCGCCGCTGGAGGCACCGCGGCGCGTGGCGGCCGCGGTGCTCGGCGATAGTCGCGAGGAGCGATCCCGGCGTCGCGTCAGGCGGTGACCTTCTCCGGGTCCGGGCGGAAGATGACGGTGTCGACGAGCGGCACGATCTCGTCGACCGGCAGGGTCGCGGCCGCGGCGTGGGCGCGGATCGCCTCCGGGCTGTCGGCCTCGTAGACGCAGAACGTGCCGAGCTCGCCGCTCTCCTCGCCGGTGACGTAGGAGCGGATCCAGCGCACGCCCGAGTCGGGCTGTTCGCCGGCCTCGGCGGAGCGGGCGGCGGCGGCCTCGAGGTCGGGGCCGTTGGCGAAGCCGTTGCGGCGGACGATCATGTAGAGGTTCATCGTGCTCTCCCTCGGGGGCCCTGCGCCCCCGCTTGTTGACAGGACGAACCTACGTCCGGCGCCCGACCGCGACGACGGTGCGATGACCGTACTTTGCGTCGCGGGTTGCCGTAATTAGGATCACGCTCGGTGACCGGACTCATCGGTCGGGACAGCGAGCTCGAGCGCCTCGTCGCGGCATTCGACCGCGCCCGCGCCGGCCGCGGCGGCCTCGTCCTGCTCGCCGGCGAGGCGGGCGTCGGCAAGACGCGGCTGACGACCGAGCTCGCCGCATGCTGCGGCGACGCGCTCGTGCTGATCGGCTCGGCGAGCCACAGCGGCGGCGCGCCGTACGGGCCGGTCGTCGCCGCGCTGCGCCACCGCCTGCGGACCGAACCGGACGCGCTCGCGGGCTGCGGGCCGCTCGCTGCGCACCTCGCGATGATCCTGCCCGAGCTCGGCGTCGCCGCCACCGCGACCGACCGGCCGACGCTCTTCGAGGCGATCCGCTGCGCCCTGACCCATCTCGCCAGGGACGCGCCGGTCCTCGTCGTGCTCGACGACCTGCACCGCTCCGACGAGGCGACGCTCGAGCTCCTGTCGGCGCTCGCCGAGCCGCTCACCGGCGCCTGCGTCCTCGTCGTCGCCACCTACCGCACCGACGGCCTCGCCCGCGACCACGGGCTGCGCCGGCTGCGCCACGAGCTGCGGCGCGCCGGCCTGCTGGACGAGCTCGCGATCGGGCCGCTGGAGCCCGCCGACCTCGCCGCGCTGCTCGCCGCGCACCTCGAAGCGGCACCGTCGGCGTCGCTCGTTCGCGCCGTGTACGACGCGACGCAGGGGACGCCGTTCTTCGTCGAGGAGCTGTGCTCGGCGCTTCGCGTCGGCGGGCTGCTGAAGAGCGGCCGCGACGGGCTCGAGCTCGCCCGCCACGGCGCGGTCCCGCTGCCCGACACCGTGCGCGACGCGATCCTCGTCGGCGCCGCGGAGCTCAGCGACGACGGCCGCGCGGCGGCCGAGGCGGCGGCGGTCGCCGGCGAGGCGTTCGACCTCGACCTCGTCGGCTCGCTCTCGAGTCCGGACGGCGTCGCCGAACTGCTCGCGCGCGGCATGGCGCGCGAGCAGGACCTCGGCACGGCGGTCTTCCGTCACGGGCTGACGCGCGACGCGCTGTACGCCGACGTCCCGTGGATGCGCCGGCGCACGCTGCACCGCGCGTTCGCCGAGGCCTTCGAAGCGGCCGGCGCGCCGAGCGGCGCGACCGCCGCGCACTGGCTCGGCGCCCGCGACGCCGCCCGCGCGCGCGATTGCCTCCTGCGCGCGGCGGCCGAGTCCGAGGCGGTGCTCGCCGTCCGCGACGCCGCCGCCGCCGGCCGCCAGGCGCTCGACCTCTGGCCCGAGGGCGAGGACGAGGCGCTGCGCGCCGAGGCGCTGGCCCGCTACGCGCGCTGCGCCGAGCTCTCGGGGCAGCTCGCCGAGGCGTCGCGGGCGTGGCGCGAGCTGACCACCGTGCTCGGCGGCGTCGAGGCGGCGGACGCGCGGCGGCGGCTGGCGGCGGTCCTCGAGCTGCGCGGCGACCGCGACGGCGCGTTTACGGCGCGCGCCGCGGCGGCGGAGGCGTACGCCGCCGAGGGGGCCCCAGCCGACGCGGCGGTCGAGCGTCTCGCGATGGCCAACCAGCGGCGGTCGGCGGCGCTGCACGGCGAGGCGATCGAGCTCGCCGTCCGAGCGCGCGAGGACGCCGACCGCGCGGGGCGCCTGGACCTGCAGCTGCGCGCGCTCGGGCTCGAGGGGCTCGCGACGGCGAAGCACGGCGAGTACGAGGCGGGCGTCGAGATCGTGCGCGCGGCCCTCGCGGTCGCGCTCGAGCACGATCTCACGACGGTCGCCGCCGACCTCTACCAGCGCCTGAGCGTCGCGCTCTACGACTCCGCCGACTTTCGCCGCGCCGAGGAGGCGCTCGACACCGCGCTCGATCTCTGCCAGGCGACCGGCGACAGCGGGGTGGAGGTCGCGTGCGTCACGTGCCTGGCCTACGTCCTGCGCGAGCGCGGCGACTGGCGGCGCGCCGCACAGATGTGCCGCGAGCTCATCGCGACCGGCACCGCGGTCGTGGGTGGCCGAGGGCATCCTCGGCGCGATCCACGCCTGGGAGGGGCGGGTGAGCTCGGGGCGGCGCCTGCTGACGTCGTCGCTGGCGGTCTCGTCGCAGGTGCGCCACTACAACATGACGGTCGACTCGACGACCGCGCTCGCGCGCATCGCCGCCGCCGAGGGCGCCGGCGACGAGGCCGCCGAGCTCCTGCGCACGGTCATGGCCCGCTGGGAGGACAGCGACGACCACCATTACGCGCTCGCCGGCCTGCGCTGGGGCGCGACGTTCTTCGCCGGCCGCGACGACGCGCGGGGCGCACACGCGTGCGCCGAGGCGCTGAGCCGCGTCGCCGCGCGGACGGCGCACCCCGACGCGCTCGCTGCGCTCGGCTGCGCCCTGGCCGAGACGGCGCTGCTCGACGGCGACGCCGGCACGGCGGTCGAGCACAGCGCGCGGGCGGTCGAGCTGCACCGGGGGCTGGACATGCCGTTCGAGCGAGCGCAGATCGAGCTGCGCGCCGGCGTCGCGCTGGCGGCGGCGGGCGAGCGCGAGCCCGCGCTGGAGCGCCTCTCCGGCGCCTACCGCACGGCCCGCAAGCTCGGCGCGCGCCCGCTGGCGGCCGAGGCCGCGCGGGAGGTCGCCGCGCTCGGCGAGTCCGTCGCGCGGAGGCTCGGCGCCCGTGCGGCTGCCGACGCGGACGGCGCCGGCCTCTCGCGCCGCGAGCTGCAGGTCGTGCGGCTCGTCGCCGTCGGGCGCACGAACGCCGAGATCGCGCAGGAGCTCTTCCTCAGCCGCCGGACGGTCGACATGCACGTGCGCAACACGCTGAGCAAGCTCGGCTGCCGCTCGCGCGTCGAGGCCGCCCACCGCGCCGGCGAGCTCGGGCTGGTCAGCGGCTGAGCGGCTGCCGCGGCTACGTCGGCCGGCCCGATCCGCATCGTGTGTGACGTGATCGACACTGCGGCGGCTCACCCGCGATGTAGCGTCGCGTCGCGGTCACCAGTTCGGTGGCGCGCACCAGTGACTGACGACACGACGGAGGTGGGGAACATGAGCATCAACGGCAAACTTCCGGCAGGAGACCTCTCGACGATCCCCGGCGGGCGCCTGCGCAAGGACGCCGCCGCGGCCTGGCTCGCGATGCGCCGGCACATCGGCAAGCAGCAGGACGTCTGGATCTGCCCGACCTCGACGCGGACGGCGTACCGGACCTTCGCCGAGCAGGAGCACTTCTGGCGGGTCTTCCAGTCCGGGGGCGCCATCGCCGCCAAGCCCGGGACCTCGAACCACGGCTGGGGCATCGCCGTCGATCTCCCGCGGGCCGACATGCAGGCCGCGGTGCGCGCGCACGGCCACAAGTTCGGTTGGGGCATCCGGGGTGGGCAGATGAGCTCCGACGCGCCCTCCGAGGCCTGGCACTCGATGTACCACCAGGGCGCCTTCAAGGCGCCCGCCGAGCCCAAGCATGTCCACCCCTATCACGTCATGAACGACCGCGAGCGCGCCGCCCGCGATGTCCTCGTCAAGGAGCGCCGCGTCGCGAAGAAGCACGGCGGCTGGGAGCACGTCGACGACAGCCACCTCGAGCGCGCGTCGAAAGCGAAGGCGACGCTCAAGCGCTGCGCCCGCGACATCGCCGCCGCCGCCAAGGAGTCCGGCTGGAACAAGGCCAACCGCAAGGCGCGCTTCGCGTACATCAACAAGCTCACCGGCATGGGCGACGAGGAGGGCATCGCGGTCGACGAGCCGATCGACCTCCTCGAGCTCCCCGACGAGCCCGATCCGCCGTTCGGCGAGTTCGACGTCTACGTCTACGAGGCGATCGGCGAGCTCGACGACGAGGAGGGCGTCGAGGGATCGGCGCCGCTCGACGAGGGCGCCGAGGTCGCCGACGGGCCGGACCCGGCCTTCGGCGAGACCGACGACGAGGAGTTCGAGCAGCCCGAGGCCGGCGAGCCGGACCCCGAGCCCGCCGAGACGGCAGCCGGCGCGAGCGGCTGAGCGCCGGCGTGGGCGGCGGCGCCGCCGCCCACGCGCCCGGCCCGCTTAGATGTGTCGCCCGTACCAGCGACGACAGGAGCACGAGCGGATGAGCATCGAGGCCGGAACCCACTGGCTGTGGCCGACCCCGATCGGGATCCACCGCTACGCCGACGCCGCGACGCTCAACCCGCTGCTCGTCGGCGCGTTCGCCGAGGGGCGGGCCGCGCAGGAGGCGCAGCGCGGCGTCGAGCCGGGCCCGTTCTTCGCCAGCGACGACGACCTCCTGCACCGCGTGAAGATCCCCGAGTGGCAGGACTTCGTCCGCTTCGTCGTCGCGAGCCTCGGCGACACCGTGAAGGCCGCCAACCGCGACGCCTGGGGCGGCCGGGACATGGAGCTGCGCGTCGGCATCGAGGGGATGTGGTTTCAGTGCAGCCGCGACGGCGCGTTCCACGACGTCCATACGCACGGCAACTGCTCGTGGTCGTCGGCCTACATCGTCCAGATCGACGAGCCCGAGCAGCGCGTCGCCCATCCGGTCTACGGCGCCGCCAACGGCGTGACGCGCCTCTACGGGCCGCCGTTTCACCATCTCGGCGGCGCCTTCGTCGACGTCGGCAACGCCTATCTGCAGCCGCCGAGCCTCGACATCGAGCCGATCCCCGGCCAGCTGCTGCTGTTCCCGTCGTGGCTCGCGCATCAGGCGATGCCCTACGACGGCGACAAGGAGCGGATCATCATCTCCTTCAACGCCAGCGTCCACTCGACGCAGGGCGACGACCAGCTGCACGACTACAGCGCGACCTGACGCCCGCGGTCAGACGATGAACGTGTTCCCGTCGCCGACCGGGCGGATCCGCGCGCGCTCGGCCTCCTCGCTGCGGCCCGCGGCCTCGTAGGCGTTCGCGAGGTTGCCGCGGGTGCCGATCGTGTCGGGGTGATCGGCGCCCAGGACGCGGTCGAGGTCGGCGACGAGCGGCTCGTAGAGCGCGATCGCCTCGTCGATGCGCCCGGCGTCCTGGTACGTGCTCGCGAGGTTGTTGCGCGTGCCGAGCGTCGTCGCATGCTCGTTGCCGTGGACGCGCTCGAGGTCGGCGACGAGCGGCTCGAAGACCGCGATCGCGTCGGCCGGCCGGCCCGCGTCCTGGTAGGCGGTCGCGAGGCCGCTGCGAACGGTCAGCGTGTCGGCGTGCTCGGCGCCGAGGATCCGCTCGAGGTCCTCCACCAGCGGCTCGTAGATCCTCAGCGCGTCCTGGACCTTGCCGGAGGCGTGCAGGACGGTCGCGAGGCTCGCGCGCGTGGCGAGCGTGTCCGGGTGCTCGGCGCCGAGGATCTCCTCGCGATCGGCGAGCAGCGGCTCGAAGATCGCGATCGCCTCGTCGAGCCGGCCCGCCGCCTGGTGGGCCCCGGCGAGGTTGCCGCGCGTGCTCAGCGTGTCGGGATGGTCGGCGCCGAGCACGCGCTCGCGGTCGGCGAGCAGCGGCTCGAGGATCGCGGCGGCATCCTCGCGCCCCGCGACGCGGTAGGCGTTGGAGAGGTTGTTGCGCGCGCGCAGCGTGCTGGGATGGTCGGAGCCCAGCAGGCGCTCGAAGTCGGCGAGCAGCGCCTCGTACATGCCGGTCGCGTCCTGGATCCGCCCCGCCTCGTGGTAGGCGTTGGCGAGGTTGCCGCGCGTCGCGAGCGTGTCCGGGTGATCGGGGCCGAGGACCCGCTCGCGATCGGCGACGAGCGGCTCGAGGATCGCGATCGCGTCCTCGCCGCGGCCCGCGGCCTGGTAGGCGCCGGCGAGGTTGCTGCGGGTGAAGAGCGCGTTGGGATGCTCGGCGCCGGCGAGCCGCTCGACGTCGCTGCGCAGCGGCTCGAGGATCGCGATCGCATCCTGGATGCGACCGGCGGCCGCGTACGCGTCGGCGAGGGCGCTGCGGGTGCCGAGCGTCCGGGGGTGGTCGGGACCGAGGCTGCGCTCGCGCTCGCGCACGAGCGGCTCGAGCGTCGCGATCGAGTCCGGGCGGCCACCGGTCTGGCGCGAGGCGGCCTTGCGCGCGCTGTTCTGCTGGGCCTTCGTCGGTTTCTTCCGCGCCCTGCTCATGTTCGAGCTCCTGCCTCCGAGTTCGAGTCCGTGCCTGACGCAAGACAGAGTACGTGGAACCTTTTCCGGCGCCCGTTGCGTCAGTGAAGGCATGATCGAGACCTACACAGACCCAAGCTGCTGCTGCTGCGAGCCCGCCGTCCCCGAGCCGGTCGCCATCCCCGAGCCGGCGCCGCTGCCCGCCTTCGAGCCGGCCGCGGTCGCTGCGCCCCCCGCCGAGATCTTCCCCGAGCCGATCGCTCCCGCGCCCGCGCCCTCCTTCACGCCGGTCGCCGAACCCGCTGCGCTGCCCGAGCCGGCCGCCGCGCCGCTGACCGCCGGCACGCTGCTCGGCCCGTCGGTCGTCGGCGGAACCACCGACCTCGGCGGCGGCTTCGTCGGCGGCGCCCCGGACCTCAGCGCCGGCGGCTTCGTCGGCGGCGCCCCGGACCTCAGCGCCGGCGGCTTCGTCGGCGGAACCCCGGACCTCAGCGCCGGCGGCTTCGTCGGCGGGACCACGGTCCCGGAGCTCGGGGGGACCTGGATCGACGACAACGGCACGGCCGTCCCGGCGCCGGCCATCCCCGTCGCGCCCGGGCCCTTCAACGACGTCGCGGCCGGGATCGTGGGCGCGAACAACGCCGCGATCTCCGGCGGCCTGCTCGCCGGGTCCACCCCGGCGCCCGCCTACTGGACGCCCGGCTTCGACAGCGACCACGACGGCATCCTCAACGAGCGCGACCCGCGCCCGCGCGACCCGTTCGCGTAGGCCCCGGGCGCGCGCGCCGCGCATGGCGATCCCGGCAAGATGCGAGCCGACCTTGTGCCCACCGCCTGACACCCGCCCGTGATCGCGAGCATCGACGACGTCGCCGGCGACCTCGTCCAGGAGCTCGGCTACGCCGGCCTCGTCGTGCTCATGGCGGTCGAGCACATCTTCCCGCCGATTCCCTCCGAGCTCGTGCTGCCGCTCGCCGGCTTCGAGGTCGGCCGCGGCAACCTGAGCTACGCCGGCGCGCTCGCCGCGTCGACGCTCGGCTCGCTCATCGGCGCCAGCGTCCTGTACGCGCTCGCCCGGCGCGGCGGACGCCCGCTCGTCCTGAGCCTGCGCGGCGTCCTGCGCTTCGAACCCGACGACCTCGAGCGCGCCGAGCGCCGCTTCGAGCGCCACAGCGCGTGGATCGTCGTGCTCGGCCGGATGGTGCCCGGCCTGCGCAGCGCGGTCTCGCTCCCGCCCGGGCTCCTGCGGATGCCGTACGGCCGCTACCTCGCGCTGACGTTCATCGGATCGCTCGTGTGGAACGCGGCCCTGATCTTCGCCGGCCAGCAGCTCGGCAGCCAGTGGTCGGACGTCGCCGGCGTCGTCGAGCCGATCGCGCACTGGGTGCTCGTCGCGATCATCCCGCTGCTCGTCGCCGGGCTGCTGTGGCGCCGGCGGGTGAAGCGGCGGCGGCGCGCCTCGTCACCGTAACTCGAAGCTGGGGTTCGCCTCGACCGAGGGGCTGCTCGCGCCGGTCGCCGCGATCGTCGGCGCCGGCGCCGTCGCAACCTCGCGGTCATCGTCCGCGACATGACGTCAGCGGGCGCGGCGAATCGTCACCGCGACGTTGACCCGCTCGTAGCCGGCGGCCGCGAGTTCGGCCTCGGCGTTGCGGCTCACCCGCTGGGCGACGAGCGCGAGCCGGCCGGATCGGCTGCGCGCTAGCCGGCGGCGCGCCGCGCGACCGAGCGTGACGCGCACGCGGGCGGTGCTCGCCGCCGCGCCGAGCACGAAGCGCGCCGTCGAGCTGACGGCCCGGCCCCTGGTGTCGAGCAAGGCGCAACGTGCTTCTCGACGCCAGGGCGTTGTCGGGGTTCGGGAACCGCACCCGGTAGGTGGCCCGGACCGTCCCGTCGCGGGCGGCACGCGCGGCGCCGAGGTCGAGCACGAGCTCGGCACCGCGATCCGGCCGACGCCGACGCGCTCGCAGTCCACGGCGACCGCGTCGTCCGCGTCGGCCGTGACGTCGTCGCGGCCGGCGCCGCACGTCACGCTGTCGCGCTCGTCGGCGCCCTGCTGCACCGTCGCGTCGATCCTGTCGTCGCCGCCCGCGCCCGCGATCGCGTCGGCGCCACCGAAGCCGGTCAGCGCGTTGGGACCGGCGTCGCCGGTGATGGCGTCGGGGCCGGGGCTGCCGACGACGCCGCTCGTGCGGACGTCGTCGCCCTCGCCGGCGGCGCCGTCGTTCGCGGTCCGGTCGAGCGTCACCCGCACGCCGGCGGCGTCGTGATCGTCGTAGCCGGCGGTCGCGCAGCAGTCGCCGTCGGCGTCGAGGAGGTCGGCGCCGGCGCCGCCGCGAAGGATGGCGCCGGCCGTCGGCCCGGTGAGGAGCGTGTCGTCGCCGGCGCCGCCGTCGAAGCGGATGACGCCGTTGGCCTGGTTCTCGATGCGGTCGTTCCCGGCGCCCGCGGCGACGCTGATCGCGCCCGGGCGCGGGCCCGTTCCCGGGATCCAGCGGATGAGCAGGCGGTCGTCGCCATCGGAGAGGTCGACGCCGACGCCGCCGCCGTCGGTGTCGCGCGGGTCACCGTCGGGGTCGCAGAGCGCCTGCCCGAGCGGGAACGGCGTGCACCACGGCAGCGCCGCCGCGATCGGCGCGCCCGCATCGGCGAACTGCACGGCCCCGCCGGAACCGGCGTCGACGGCGAGATCGTTGCGCTCGCCCGGGGCCGCGGTGAACTGCGCGGGGCGACCGGAGGCAGTACCGGCGACCGCGCTGTCCGCGACGCCGAGCGCGGACGCCGCGCACGCGAGGACGGCGGCGAGGCGCCGAGTGCGGCACATGCCCCGATGATACGGCCGCGCCGTCCTCACCACGACAGGAGGAGAAAAGTATGAATCGGCAATGATTACCGTGAAGCTGGGTATCACCGGCAGGACGGGGAAGGCTGCACCGATCAGGGGGTACCCATGCCGCTGAAGCTGCGGCACGATGGCACTGGCGGACGCGCGAGGCGCAGCGTTCGTCGTGTGCTCCCGGCCGTCGTCGCCGCACTCGCCGGCGCGTCGCTGCCGGCGTCCGCGCCCGCGGCCACGGTCATGTACTACGGCCCACCGAACGCCGGCGCCGGCGCCCTCTCCGGGCACGCCGTCTCCGGCGGCGCCGGGACGCTCCCGAACGAGTACCCGGCGCCGACGCCGTGGAACATGGCCGCCGGCGACTACTGCACGGCGTACAAGTTCGCCCAGCCGAGCGCGCCGCAGACCAGCGCGCCCTTCTCGACCGTCAGCGACGTGAACATCGGCGGGCTCACCGGCTTCGACCCCGGCGTGCCGCGCGAGCAGCACCAGCTCCGCCACAACGCGCAGACCGACTCCTCGGCCTGCCAGGCCAAGGGCTCGACGTGGGGCTTCTGGGCCAACGCGGCCACGAACAACAACTACTGCTCGCACTGGTGCGGGGTCCGCCACGACGTCTCGACCGGGCAGGCGACCACGATCAGGCCATGGGGCAACGCGTTCGGACCGAACGCGAAGCTCGTGATGTCCGCCTACCGCTACGTGCACCGGTACTCGGGCAACCTCGGCTGGGCGTATCTCTGCGCGATGCTCCACGACACCGGGACCTCCCAGCGCCTGGAGTACTGCCTGCGCGTCTGGCGCTCGTGGAGCGGGCCGGAGCACGACACGCCGATCGTCTTTCGCAACCCGTACATCGGCGCGAGCGGGGCCACGTTCGCGGCCGTCGTCTCCGACATCACCGCCGCCGGCACGCGCTACGCGCAGAACTGGGGCGCGGCGACGACCGTGCTCGGCGCACAGCCGTCGGGCAACTCGTACGCCGGCGCGATCACGCGCGGGCACCTCCTCAACGCGATCGCCGACACCAACGCGCAGGTCAAGGCGCAGAACTGGGGGATGTGCGGCGGGCTGTTCTCCCGGATGCGCTGCTACTCGACGGACCCCGACCGCTACGCGCTGTTCGGCGTCGAGGACGGGCACGAGTTCCTTGGCAGCGGCGCGTCGAGCATGGGCGGCTACTCCAACGGGCTCGTCTTCTACACCGACTACTAGAACGCCCGCGCGCGGCCTCAGCCGGCCCGCCGCCAGCCCCGGAACGCCGCGACGAGCCGCTCGAGGATCCCGGCCGGGACGTCCTCCTCGCGCAGCCGTCCGAGCGTCCCGATCGTCACCCGCAGCTGCGCGAGATAGGCCATGCACTCCGGGCACGTCTCGAGGTGGGCCTCGACGCGCGCGCGCTCGGCCGCGGGCAGCGCGTCCTCGAGGTAGTTCGACAGCAGCTCGACGACCTCGCGGCAGGCCAGGCGCGGGGCGTGCAGCTCGGTCATGGGATCGGGGCGGGCCCGGTGACAGCCATCGCCCCGGCGTCCTCGCCGCAGCGCCGGTGTTACGCGCCTGTAACGCGCGGCGCCGTGCGGCAGACTCTGAGCCGGTGCAGCCAGTTGCGATCCCGGCGGGCCGCCGGTCCGACAACGAGGACGAGCGCGCGCTCGTCGCCGCGCTGCGGCGCGGCGACGAGGCGGCCTTCGTCGCGCTCGTCGATCGCCACGGCGCCGCGCTGCTGCGCCTCGCGCGGACGTTCGTCCGCGACCGCGCCGTCGCCGAGGAGGTCGTCCAGGAGACGTGGCTGGCGGTCCTCAGCGGGATCGACCGCTTCGAGGGCCGCTCGTCGCTGAAGACGTGGATCTTCCAGATCCTCAGCAACCGCGCCCGGACGCGCGCCGTGCGCGAGCGCCGCAGCGCGCCGTTCGCGTCGTTCGGCGCCGAGGGCGACGACGACGAGACGGCCGTCGACGCCGACCGCTTCCGCGGCGAGGGGCATCGCTGGGCCGGCCACTGGGCCGCCGCCCCGTCGGACTGGAGCCACCTGCCCGAGGAGCGGCTGCTGGGCCAGGAGACGCTCGCCTGCGTCCGCGACGCGATCGAGGCGCTGCCGCCGCGCCAGGCGGACGTCATCGTGCTGCGCGACGTCGAGGGCTGGCCGCCCGAGGAAGTCTGCGCCGCGCTGGGTATCAGCGACGGCAACCAGCGCATCCTCCTGCACCGCGCGCGCAGCAAGGTGCGGGCCGCGCTCGAACGCTATTTCGCCGAAGGAGCAACGGGTTGAGCGCAGACGTCGAACATCTGACGTGCCAGGAGTTCGTCGAGGTCCTGACCGACTACCTCGAGGACGCGCTGGATCCCGCCGAGCGCGCGGAGATCGAGCGCCACATCGTCATCTGCCGCGGGTGCTCGACCTACGTCGAGCAGATGCAGAGCACGATCGACCTGCTCGGCCGGGCCGCGGCCGCGGACGACGATTTCGGCGACCCGCAGCGCGAGAAGCTCGTCGGGCTGTTTCGCGCGTGGCAGGCGGGACGGTCGTGATCGCCTACAAGTTCCTGCGCGACGGGCAGGTCGGGCCGTTCTCCGGCGTCGCCTGGCCGGCGGTGGGGGAGTGGCTGGAGGCCGGCGGCGCGCAGGCCTGCATCGGCCGCGTGCACGCCTGCCGCGTCGAGGACCTCGCGGACTGGATGGACAGCGAGCTGTGGCGCGTCGAGCTCGACGGGGACGTGACCGTCGACTGCGGCAAGCTCGTCGCCGACCGCGGCCGGCTCGTCGAGCGCGTCGAGGCCTGGGACGCCGCCCTCATGGCGGAGTTCGCCGAGGCCTGCGCGCTGCGCGCCCGCGACGCCGCGCTGACCGTGCTCGCCGCCGGCTCACCCGCTCACGCGGCGCTCGCCGGGTGTGCGACGGCCGAGGAGCTGGCGGCCGCCTGCGCGCAGCTCACGGGGCTCGACGCGCGCGAGGAGCGGGCGGCCGGCTACGCCGGGGACACCGCCCGGCACGTGCTCGGCGCGATCGCCGCGCCGTCGACCGCGCCGACCCATGCCGCCGTCAACGGCTTCATCGCGTCGCACGCCGCCGCGTTCGCCGAGGACGACCTCGAGGCGGTCGGGCGCGAGCGCGCCTGGCAGGCGGACTGGCTCGCGCGGCGGCTGGGCCTGCCGGGCGCGGGCTGAGCCCGCGCCCGCCCGTCGGCGGCTACCCCTCGATCACCACGCTGACGGCGATGTCGTAGACGCCGTTGACGACGACCTCCTCGACGTACTCGTCGATCGCGGCGCGGCGCTCGTCGAAGTCGGAGGCGTCCTGGCTGCCCTGGAGCTCCTCGAGCGTGCCGTCGAAGAAGCCGAACGTCACGACCTCGTTGGAGTCGGCGAGCCCGCGCAGGACGTGGAATCGCACCCAGCCGGCGGGCGCGTCGGCCTCGCTCGGGGCGAAGGCCTTGACGAAGTCGTCGTAGCTGCCGGGCTTCAGCCGGCGGACGGTGTGGGCACAGAGCACGGGGACCTCCCGGGTCGGTTGGCGGGTTCCTGCGGACACTGGGTCCTTCCTGCGCTTGGCGCGTTACGAATCCGTGGCTCGCGAGACAGAGGCCGCATGGACTACTCAGACCTGAAGGCGCTGTACATCAACTGCACGCTCAAGCGCTCGCCGGAGCTGTCGAACACGCAGGGCCTCGCCGACACCTCGATCGCGATCCTGCGCGAGGAGGGCGTCGAGGTCGACGTCATCCGCGCGATCGACCACGACATCGCGACCGGCGTCTGGCCGGACATGCGCGAGCACGGCTGGGAGCACGACGACTGGCCCGCGATTCACGAGCAGGTCATGGCCGCCGACATCCTCGTGCTGCTGACGCCGATCTGGCTCGGCGAGAAGTCGTCGGTCTGCACGCAGGTCATCGAGCGCCTCTACGGCAACTCGCACATCCTCAACGACGCCGGGCAGTACGCCTACTACGGGCGCGTCGGCGGCTGCCTCGTCACCGGCAACGAGGACGGCATCAAGCATTGCGCGATGAACGTCCTCTACTCGCTCCAGCACCTCGGCTACGTCATCCCGCCGCAGGCCGACGCCGGCTGGATCGGCGAGGCCGGCCCGGGGCCGAGCTACCTCGACGAGGGCTCGGGCGGCCCCGAGAACGACTTCACCGCCCGCAACACCCACTTCATGACGTGGAACCTCCTGCACCTCGCGCGGATGCTCAAGGACGCGGGCGGGATCCCGGCGCACGGCAACGTCCGGGCCGAGTGGGACGCCGGCTGCAAGGACTCGAACGCCAACCCCGAGCACCGATGAGGCGGTGGAGCTCGGGTTCACCAACCTCCTGATCGTCAGCGCGGTGGCGTTCGCCGCGCCGTTTCTCCTCGGGCTGGCGCCGTCGCTGCGGCTGCCGGCCGTCGTGCTGGAGATCGTCCTCGGGATCGTCATCGGGCCGTCCGTGCTCGGCTGGGTCGAGATCGACGAGCCGGTGGCCGTGCTGTCGGTCGTCGGCCTGGCGTTCCTGCTCTTCCTCGCCGGCCTGGAGATCGACTTCCACCAGCTGCGCGGGCGGGCGCTGCGCGTCGCGAGCGCGGGCTTCGCGGTGAGCTTCGCGATCGCGCTCGTCGTCTGCGCGGGCCTGAAGGCGGTCGGGATCGTCGACGACGTCGTGTTCGTCGCGATCGCGCTGAGCGCGACGTCGCTGGGAATCGTCATCCCGGTGCTCAAGGACCGCGGCGAGGCGGGGTCGCCCTTCGGACAGCTCGTCATCGCGGGCGCGACGATCGCCGACTTCGCGACGATCATCCTGCTCTCGCTGTTCTTCTCGCGCGACGCGCGCAGCACGACCGCGACGCTGATCCTGCTCGGCTCGCTCGCGCTCGTCGTCGTCGCGGTCGGCGATCGTCATCGCCGGCGCCGAGCGGCTGCGGCCGCTGTCGGCGACGCTGCGCCGCCTCCAGGACACGACGGCCCAGATCCGCATCCGCGGCGCGTTCGTCCTGCTCATCGGCTTCGCCGCGCTGGCGACGGAACTCGGCCTGGAGGTCATCCTCGGCGCGTTCCTCGCGGGCGCGATCGTGACGCTCGTCGACACCGATCGCGAGATGACCCATCCGCTCTTCCGCGCGAAGCTCGAGGCGATCGGCTTCGGCGTCTTCATCCCGGTGTTCTTCGTGGCCAGCGGCGTGCGCTACGACCTCGACGCGCTCCTGGACTCGAGCTCGGCGCTGACGGCGGTCCCGGTGTTCCTCCTTGCGCTGCTGCTCATCCGCGGCCTGCCCGCGCTGCTGTACCGGCCGCTCGTCGGCGCCGAGCGGGTGCTGCCCGCGGCGCTGCTGCAGGCGACGTCGCTGCCGTTCATCGTCGCGGCGACCGCGATCGGCCTCGAGCTCGGCGCCGTCGACGCCGCCGGCGCGGCCGCGCTCATCGCCGCGGGGCTGCTGTCGGTCGTCGCGTTCCCGGCGATCGCCGTGGGCCGCCTGCGGTAGGCGTCGCGGCGCCGGGCGCCGCAGCGGCACGCCGGATGGCGCGCGGTCAGTCGAGGGTCGCCGCGCGCACGACGACGGCGACGGCCTCTTCGGCCGACAGCCGGTCGGTGTTCAGCACGACGTCGTAGTGCGTCGGCAGCTCGGCGGGAATGTCGTAGAAGCGCTTGATGTAGTCGGCGCGGTTGGCGTCGCCGCGCCCGACGAGCTTGTCGGCGTCCTTGTCGCTGACCTTGCGCGAGCTCATGAGGCGCTCGCGGCGCGTCGTCCGGCGAAGCGGTGACGAGGACGCGCAGCGTGTCGGGGCGCCCCGCCAGCGCGTGGGAGGCGGCGTGCGACACGATGACCGCGTTGCCGCGGGCGCCGATCTCCTCGATGACGCTGCGGATGAGCCCGCGCAGGTTCTCGACCGGCGGCGTCGCGTCGACGGCCACCGGAACCGTGAAGCCGTGGCCGACGGAGCCCGGCCTCGTGCCCAGGAGCTCGTGGATGATGCGCCCGACCACGGATCGGCGCTGCTCGACGTCGGCCATCTCGTGGGTCGGGATCCCGGCCTCCTTGGCGGCGCCGGCGACGATCTGCTCGTCGACGCAGGCGAACCCGAGCGCCGCCGCGACGGGCGGGCCGATCTCCGTGGCCAGCGCTCCGTCGACAGCCGAGATGCAGACAACCTTGTACGCCATGACGCGGACGCTATGCGCCCCGGCGCTCCGGCGTCAAGTCAGCGTCCGTGGAGCGCGTGGGCGCGATCGCCAGGCTCAGTCGTAGCGCTGGATCATCCGGACCGTCAGCGCGAGCATCACGACCCCGAGCGCGGCCACGACGCCGAACCCCGGCAGGACCGCCGCCCAGTCGAGGTCGTCGAGGATCAGCGACCGCATCGACTCCATGAGGTACGTCACGGGGTTGATCGTCGCGGCGACCTCCATCGGCTCGGTCAGCATGTCGCGCGGCACGAAGTTCGGCGTGAGGAACAGCAGGGGGAAGAAGATGAGCCCCCCGGAGTTCGTCGCCGCCGCGCTGCGCGTCTTCAGCGCGATGAGCTGCATGAAGCCGGCGTAGACGACGCCCCACGACGCGGTCAGCGCGACGAGGACGAGGAAGCCGAAGAACCCGCTCGCGATCGTGATCCCGAACGGCAGCGCGATGAGCACGATCACCGCCGCGATGACGACGCATTTCACGCCCTCCGCCGCGAGCCGCCCGAGCACGATCGCGTAGCGCGGGATCGGCATCGCACGCAGCTTGTCGAAGTAGCCGCCCTCGATCTCCTCGACGAGGAACAGCGCCGCCATGCCGAAGGATCCGGCGAGCAGCAGCGTGATCGGCAGCTGGAACGCGCCGTAGCCCTGGCCCTTGAGGAAGTCGGTCGACGCCGACGGGAAGATCTCCGCGGCCTGGCCGGTGTTGACGACGAGGAAGAAGATCGGGATGAAGAACGTCATGAAGAGGGCGTCGGGCTGGCGGAGCGCCTCGCGCAGCGAGCGCCGTCCGAGTGCGAGCGTGGCGTTCATGCCGTCACCTCCTGGACCTCGCCGGCGGCGCGGGCACGGGTTCTGCCCGGTCGCGTCGAGGAAGACGTCGTCGAGCGTCACCGGCTGGTCGTCGCCGCGGCGCGCGCGCAGGTCGGCCTTGAGCTGCGCCGGCGTGCCCTCGCGCACGATGAGGCCGTCGTCGATGATCGCGAGGCGGTCGCAGAGCTGGTCGGCCTCCTCGAGGTACTGCGTCGTGAGGAAGATCGTCGTGCCGTGTCCGTTGATCCGGCGCAGCTCGTCCCAGACCGTCAGCCGGCTGGCGGGGTCCAGGCCGGTGGTCGGCTCGTCGAGGAACAGGACCTCGGGCTCGTGCACGAGCGCGGCCGCGAGGTCGAGCCGGCGCTTCATGCCGCCGGAGTAGCCCTTCGTCACGCGGTCGGCGGCCTCCTCGATCTCGACGAGCGCGAGCAGCTCCTGCGCGCGGCGCGCGGCATCCTGACCGGAGAGCCCGAACAGCCGCCCGTGCAGGACGAGCAGCTCACGGCCGGTCTGACGAGGGTCGAGGCCGGCCTCCTGGAGCGCAACGCCGATCTTGCGACGCGCGGCGTCGGGGTCGCGCGCGACGTCGACGCCCGCGACCTCCGCGCGACCGGACGTGATCGTCAGCAGCGTCGTGAGCATGCGCACCATCGTCGACTTGCCGGCCCCGTTGGGGCCGAGGAAGCCGAAGATCTCGCCGGCCGAGACCTCGAGGTCGACGCCGCGGACGGCCTCGACCGTGCCGTCGCGGCCCTTGTAGTGCTTGACGAGGCCCTCGGCCAGGACGGCCGGGCCCGCTGTCTCTGTCATGGTCGCTCCTGTGTGGGGTGGCGCACTACAGACCGCGCACGCGCGCGGAACTCATCGCGGGCGTCCGAGCTGCCGCGGCGGGGCGGCGCTGCACGATCTTGCCATCGACGGTCGCCCGGCTGTGGAGGTGGCGCCCGGCGAGCCGCTCGGGTCGGAGTCCGGCTACGGGTCGACGTGCAGCGCGGCGCGGATCCGCGCGAGCGTCTGGCGCGGCTGCTCGACGAGCTGGCGCCACGTGATCCGCAGGACCCGGTAGCCGCTGGCCTCGAGGATCGCCTGACGCTCGGCGTCGTCCTCGCGCGCGAGGCGCTCGTCGTGCCAGGCGGCGCCGTCGAGCTCGACGATGACGTTCGAGGTCGGGCCAGAGCAGGTCGGGCTGGATCGTGCGGCCTTGCAGCACGAGCGTCGGGTTGACCGCGGGGCGCTCGATACCGGCGTCCTCGAGAAGGTCGAGCGCGAGGTCCTCGAGCTCGCTGCGGGTGGGGACGGGGCCGTCGGCGATGAGCGCTCTGAGGGCCGGTGCGCCGCGGTGGCGGGGGTAGCGGGCGAGGACGTCGGCGAGCTGGCGGACGCTGAGGCGCTGCTCGGCGAGCGCCTGGCGCACGACGCGCCGTAGCGTCTTCGCCGGTAGCTCGTTGGCGAGGTCGAGCACCGTGCGCGCCGGCGACGTCACGAGGATCCCGTCGCGCCGCCAGACGTCGCGGTCGCGATCGAGGCCGCGGGCCCAGCGCGGCTTGACGTCGTCGAGCGCGCGGCCCGCGCCGCGGAGACGATGATCTCGACCGCGCGGTCAGACCAGCGCAGCAGGCCGTGCCACGCGGCCGCGGCGAAGTGACTGAGCACCGCGTCGTCGCCGCAGACGAGGGCGGCGGCCGTGAATCGGGCTTTGAGGGTGAGGTCGCCGGCCACGACCGAGTAGATCCCGCGGTAGACGCGGTGCAGCTGCGCGCGTCGTACCCGGGCCGTGATCGCGCGGCTGTTGAGCCCGCACCCCGTGAGCTGCCGTGTCGCGATGACGCCGTTCTGGTCTCCGGCGACCCGCGCGGCGAGCACGTCCGCTCGCATTGCGATTTTCGGACGATGATCGTCTGGAAATCGCAACACGAGCGGATCGTGACCGCCCAGGTGTCACGGAACTACACGCGTTCGTGACAACACGAACGCCCGTCAGCCGTGCGCGGGCTCCGGCAGCGCGCCGATCTGCGCGAGCAGCGAGACGGTGTCGGCGATCTCCCACTCCTCGGCGATGCGGCCGTCCTCGAAGCGGCTGATCGTGATCATCGAGAACGCGACCTCGCGGCCGGTCGGCGCCGTGCCCATGAGCTCGCCCTCGTGGACGCCGCGGATCGTCGAGACGGTCGCGACGCGATCGCCGGCCGAGAACTGCTGCTCGACGTCGACGCGCAGGTCGCCGAGCGCGGCCCGGTATCCGTCGACGACGGCCTGGAGGCCGTCCGCGCCCCGGACCTCCTCGGGGTGCACGACGTAGTCCGGCGACAGGATGGTCTCGAAGACCTCGTAGTTGCCCTGCGACGCCTCGGTCAGGCACGTGCGCACGGTGTCCTCGTTCTGCTGGCTTGAAGCGGTCATGACGTTCCTCCGTGGGGGTTGGTCGACGGGGAGGAGGATCGCCGCGGGCCGGCGCGCCGGCATCGGTAGGACTACGGGTCTGCGTACCCGTCTTCGCGCCCGGCGCGCAGCGCGTAGGCCGTCGCCTCGGAGCGGGTCTTCAGGTCGAGCTTGGAGAGGATGCTCGCCACGTGGTGCTCCGCCGTCCGGCGGCTGATGACGAGCCGCTCGGCGATCTCGGCGTTCGTGCAGCCGTGCGCGAGCAGGGACAGCACCTCCGCCTCGCGCGCCGTCAGCGTGCCGGTCCCGCGCACGCCCGTGCGGCCCGTCGCGCCGAGCTCGCGCAGCAGCGCGGCGGCGGCGTCGGAGTCGGGGCGCGCGCCGATCCGCTCGAAGCTGCGCAACGCGAGCTGGGCCTCGGCGACGGCCGCGCGCGGCTTGCCGGGTGCGAGGGCGTGTGCGAGCGCGAGCTGCGCGCGGGCCGCCTCGAGCGGCAGCGACAGGGCGCCGAAGCGGCGCACCGCGGACTGGAGCGCCGCGGTCGCGGGCTTGCCGCTCGCCGCGGCGACGAGGCCGGTGACGAGGTCGGCGTACGCGCCCGCGCGCTCGTCGGCGCTCGCGCTCGCGAGCTCGGCGAGCCGGTCGCGCGCCTCCTCGGCGGCGGAGACGTCGCCCCGCGCGAGGCGCCCGCGCACCTGAAGCTCGATGACCGGCGCGCAGCCCGGATAGGCGTCGCCCTCGCTCTCCAGGCAGAGCGCGACGAGGTCCTCGGCGAGGTCGAGGTCGCCGCGGCCCAGCGCGATGACCGCGAGCGCGCGACGGGCGAGCGGATGCGACTCGTGGCCCTCGACGAGCCGGCGCGCCTCCTCGTAGCGGCCCTGGCGCACGCGCAGATCGGCGAGCTTCACGAGCGGCGACTCGCGCATGATCCGGTAGCCGCGCTCGAACGTGCGGATCGCCGACTCGAGCTCGGCCTCGGCCTCGGCCCAGCGCCCGGCGGCCAGCAGGATGCCGCCGTAGTGGTTGCGGCAGACGGGGGAGACCCAGTCCTTCCACGCGTCGAACACCGGCGCCGCCCGCATCCACTCCTCGGCGCGATGCAGGTCGAGCGCGTGCTCGCAAGCGCTCAGCATGCGGCAGACGACGTCGCCGACCGCCACGATGCTGCTGATCTCCTGGCTGCTCACGGCGGTCATCGCCCGGTCGAGGAGCTTCATGCCCTCCGCGACGCGGCCCGCCGCGACGTACGCCTCGCCGAGCAGGGCAAGCGCGTCGTACTCGAGGTCGGTGTCCCCGAACCGCCGCGCGATCGCGAGCGCCGAGACGGCAAGCTGCTCGCGCTCGCGGATCGCCTCGGTGAAGGGGGCGCGATCGAGGTCGAGCCAGCCGTGGGCGGCGCATTCGTCGAGGCCGTCGAGCGCCGCCTCGGCGCGCGCCATCCAGCCGCCCGCGGCTGCCATGTTGACGTTGACGGCGCCGTGCAGGAAGGCGAGCCAGCGGGCCCGGTCGGCCGCGTCGACGCCGCGGCCCGCGCGCATGTAGGCGGCGAACGCGCGCTCGGTCAGCTCGATCGCGCGGTCGTAGTCCCCGAGGAAATGCAGCGCGCGCCCGAGCCCGTCGAGCACCTCCGGGTCCCGCGCGTCGCGCTCGAGCGCCCCCTCGAAGCACACGCGCGCGCGGGCCCAGTCGGCCCGCGCCAGCGCGGCTTGTCCCTCGTGCACGAGGTCGGGAGTTCCCATCGCCGCCGGAACCTGCCGTGGGGACTCAGGCGGAGGCGCAGGGAACGCGCACGTCGCGGACCCGGTCGGCCCCCGCGACGCGGACGGTCAGCCGTACGGCCCACGCGCCGTTGCACGTCTTCGGGTTGCGCAGGAGGTTGTAGGTCACGCGGCGCTTGACCTTGCGGCGGACCGTGACGCGCCGCCCGTCGCGGGTCACGCGGACGCGCTTGGTCGTCGTCTTCGTGACGCTGCGGCGCGCGCCGAGGTCGAGCGTCAGCGAGCGCAGCGCGAGGTTGACGCCGGGGACCGCCGGCACGGCGCCCGCGATGCCCTCGAGGCGCAGCTCGTAGCCGATCGGGCCGTTCGCGGGCGCCAGCAGCCGGGTCCGCACGGCGTGCGACAGGCCCGCGCCGCGGATGAGCACGACGGCGCTCGCGAAGTCGCCCTGCTGCACGGGGCCGGCGAGGAACACGTCGAGCGTCGCCGGGATGTCCTGGTTGAGCAGCCCGCTCGCAGCCACGACGGCCTGTCCACTTCCGATGCGGCTCTTGGCCGGACATGCGCCGGTCGTCAGCGCGTCCCCGGTGCAGCGTGCGCCGGCGGCGCGCAGGTCGAGGACGAACCCCCGCTGGACCCCGAGCGCGATGGACTCCGGCAGCGAGCCCGCGATCTCGGGCGCCGCGCCGCCGACCTCGATGTGGACGCGTGAGCCGTCGCCGGGCGTGTTCGGCGTCAGGCCGCCGGTGATCGTCGTGTCCTGGGCGTGCGCGGAAGCACCGAGCACGAGCACAAGCGCCGCGGTCGTCGTCAACGTGATCGTGCGCATCGATCCTCCCGTGGTTGGCGGACCGGTCGGCCCACGCAGGGGATTCTGCCGCTATCTCCCACGGGCTGCGCGCCGGACTGCGCGAGATCGGCGCGCGTGCGAGCCTCAGGGCGAAAAGGGGTTGCGCGGCGACCACGAGCGCCTACGATCTCGCTCGTGAAGCGTTTCGAGATCAGCGAGCGGTGGTGTGGCTGGAAGGATCTCGACGTCATCTTCGTCGCCGCCCGCGCGGCCATCGAGGCCGGCCCGTTCGATCCGGCGATCTGCGAGATCGTCTTCAACGAGGAGTTCGACCCGTTCACGGTCGACACGTTCGAGGAGGCGCGCGAGCACCTGGGGCGCAACCGCGTCCTGTCGATGGACATCGTCGTCTCGCACATCGACGAGGACGCGGCGCGCGTGACGCTGCGCTACGCCGGCGACCGGCTCCAGCTCAACGGCTACGGCAGCGACTGGGAGCTCGCGCGGGCGGCATACAACGCGGCGCAGGCCGAGCTCGCCGGCCACTTCGGGATCACGACGTTCAAGCTCCCGAACCTGCCTCGCGACACCGTCGCCGAGACGCGCAAGCGCCTCGTGATCGAGGAGCTCGAAGCGGCGCTCGAGAACGTCGACTCGGGCCTCGACGATCTCTGAGCCAGGCTGAGTCCGCCGGGCTGGCTACTCCGCGCTCGCGGCTCCCTGCACGCGGACCGGCGCGGCGCGTCCGCGGATCGCGATCTCGCGCAGGTCGCCGTAGTCCGCGGCGTCGGGCGCAGCGGTCGCCGCCTCGGCGCTGACCAGCACGGGCGGCTCGCCGTCGCGCGCGGCGACGTCCGCAAGGCGGAAGGCGAGGTTGATCGCGTCGGCGTCGACCGCGTGACGCGCCATCGACGGATGCCCGGGGACGGCATCGCCGAGCGTCACGCCCCAGCCCATGTGCAGCGTCGTGTCCTCGACGAGCTTGCCCGCGGCGAGCGCGAAGCGCACCGCCTTGTCGGCGGCCTGCGGATCGCCGGTGACATCCCAGGCCGCGAAGAGCGAGTCGCCGTCGCGCTTGCTCGCGGTGGCGCCGTGGTCGGCCAGCAGCTCGGCCAGGGCCGCGAACAGCTCGTCGGCCGCCGCGGCGGCCGCATCCTCGCCGTCGCGCTCGGTCATCGCCGTGTAGTCCACGACGTCGCCGACGACGGTCGCCACGTGCGCGTGCTCGATCGAGCGGACCACCGCGCGCACGTCGTCGGAGATCCGGTCGGCCGCGTCGAGCGACCGGAAGCTCAGGCGGATCGTGCCGACCTCGATGAAGTCGCCGTCGGTCAGCGAGCGAGGCTCGTCGCGTTGGACCCGGCGGCCGTTGACGCGGGTGCCGTTCGTGCTGGTATCGAGGAGGACGACGCCGTCCGCCGGATCGACGCGCAGCTCGAAGTGATTGCGCGAGATCGCCGGGTCGTCGAGCAGGAGGTGCGGCGAGGCGCTCTCGCCGGCGCGCGCGCGCCCGACGGACAGGCCGCCGATGATCGGCACGACGCGGTTGGGGCGGTCGCCCTCGGAAAGAACGAGCCAATCGGTTGAAGTCATGCCGACGACAGTAGTCGGGATGCTCCTCCGCGGCATTGTCCTCGTGGTATTTGCTCGGCGGTAATGCCAGGCCGCCTCGACGAGCAGACGGCGGGCGTGGCTGCTGCCGGCCTTCGTGATCGAGCCTTGGCGCGCTTGGTGCCCGAGGACTGCTCGGACGGCACCAGGCCGAGGTAGCTGGCCAGCTGCTTGGGATGCTTGAACGCGGCGACGTCGCCGATCTCGGCGACGAGGCCGACCGCGGTCAGCGTGTCGACGCCGCGCAGGCACCGCAACCGGCCAACCGTCGGTGCCCACGGTCCCTGCAGCGACTGCTCGACGATCAGCCGATCGAGGCGATCGCGCCGCGCGAGCAGCACCCGTGATGGGCGAGATACTCGCCGAAGACGACCTCGACGAGCGGCTGCTCGAAGCGAATCTGACTGAGCCACGTCAGGTGACGCTGTGACCACGTCTCGCCGGGACCGTCAAAGATGAACCCGCGCCTGAGCAGCAGCTTGCTGATGCGATGGCGCGCGCCCATCAGATCGCCACGCAAGTCCTCACGCGCCCTGACCAAGTCGCGCAGCGCCTCGAGCTCGGGCGCCGGCACGACGACCGGTCGCAGCTGCCCAGCAGCCAGCAGCCTGGCGAGCTTCAGCGCATCACGAGTGTCTGTCTTGATGCGATCTCCGGGCTGACGCGGGATCGCGCCGGGCGAGCAGACCATCACTTCCAGCCCCTCGGCCCTGGCCTGCCGCGCGAGCCCGAACCCCGTCGGCCCGGCCTCATAGACCGCCCTGACCGGCCCCGGCAGCGACACCAGCCACTCGATAACCGCCCTCGGCGACCCCGAAAGCTGCGCCTTGAACACCTCACCAGAGCCCAGCACCACCGCCGCGGCCGGGTCTTGCGGGCATGCACATCCAGCCCGGCGAAGCAGATACCGTCCGTCATGTCGACGCCTCATCCTTCGATGCGGTAACCAGCCCGCGCCATACGAAGCGCGGGAGCGTGACTTACCGGCTACACGGCGGCGAAGAAGCTCGTCTAGCGCATTCGCAGCGTCGACGGGGTGGCGTGGGTCGTCAGGTTCGTCGCGACCGTCTCGAGGTGGCCCCAGAGGCGATCGCGGTGCGCCGGCGCGAGGCCGGCCTCGTCGACGGCGATGCGCATCGCCCGCAGCCAGGCATCCCGATGCATCCGCGCGATCCGGAACGGCATGTGGCGCGCCGCCAGACGCGCCGGCCCGCGCAGCTGCGTGTAGGCCGCAGGACCTCCCCAATGCTCGACGAGGTAGAGCCTGAGGCGCTCCTCGGCCGGCCCGAGATCCGCTTCGGGGTACAGCGGGCGCAGGACCTCGTCCACCGCCACGAGCTCGTAGAAGCGCGCGACGATCCGGTGAAACGTCGGCTCGCCGCCGACCGCGTCGTAGAGGCTCTGCGGTTGCGACGCCGGCGGCTGCGCGGTCATCCGTGCAGGCTAGCGTCAGCGTTCGAGCGGGCAACGAGCTGCCGGCGGCGAAGGCGTGCGGCGCACGTGATGAGACAATGCCGGCGGTGAGCTCCGCAAGCGCAACGATGGACGGCGAGTCGCTGTGGCCGCGGCTCGCGGGGCTGTCGCTCGTCATCGAGACGTGCGAGTACGACCGCCTGCACGCCGTCCAGGTCGACGCGTTCGAGCGCGTCACGACGCACGTGCGACTCGCCGGCGCCGGCGCCGAGGGGCTGGGGGAGGACGTCTCGGTGTTCCACGAGGACGGCACCACGCTGCACGAGACGCGGCCCTCGCTGCCGCTCGAGGGCGAGTGGACGCTGGCCGGCTTCTGCGAGCACCTCGCCACGCTCGAGCTGTGGCCGCAGCCGCCGGAGTGGGACATCGCGCTGCGCCTTCGCAACTGGGCGTTCGAGTCGTCGGCGCTCGACCTCGCGCTGCGCCAGGCCGGCCGCTCGCTGCACGACGTGCTCGGACTCGAGGCGCAGCCGGTGCGCTTCGTCAACTCGCTCGGCCTCGGCGAGGAGCCTTCGATCGAGCCCGTGCGCCGGCGGCTCGCCCGCTCACCCGGCGTGCGCTTCAAGCTCGACGCGGAGGCGAGCTGGACGCCGGCGCTCGTCGACGAGGTCGCGGCGACCGGAGCGGTCGACACGATCGACTTCAAGGGCCACTACGGCTTCGAGGTCAAGGATCCGCAGGCGCTGGCCGCGCTGTATGACCACGTGCTCGCCGCGTTCCCGGACGCATACCTCGAGGACCCGCACGACCTGCCCGAGGTCGCGCAGCGGCTCGGCGATCATCTCGAGCGCGTGTCCTACGACTCGCCGATCCACAGCGCAGAGGACATCGGCGCGACGCCGCTGGCCGCGCGCGTGGTGAACGTCAAGCCGTCGCGGATCGGCAGCCTGCGCCCGCTGTTGGAGGTCTACGCGCGCTGCGCGCGGGAGCGGCGGCCGATGTACGGCGGTGGCATGGGGGAGCTGGGCGTGGGCCGCGGGCAGATCGAGCTGCTCGCCGCGCTGTTTCACGCCGACGCGCCCAACGACGTGGCGCCGAGCGCCTACAACGAGGACGAGCCGGCGGGCGGACTGCCGGCCAGCCCGCTGGCGCCGCGCCCTGACGGCGACCGGCTTTCGCTGGGCGGCGTAGGACAGCTCAGCCCGCGGTTCATCGGCAATTCGAGTCGCACCTCACGCCGAGATCTGGTCGGCGCTCGCTCGACGGACCGTATACGAACGCCTCGGGTTCGAGCCTCACCTCACGGCCGAGACTTGGCTCGGGTGGCGCGAGCAGGGCTTGTCGACCGCTATAAGGGCACGGGCTCGTGCGCCGGCTCGCCGCCGGCCAGCGTGCCCTCATGCTCGGCCGCAGCGGGAGCCCGCTGCGATCTACGGGGATCACAACGATGAGGAGTCACATGCATCCGAGGTTCGCGCGCGCCGCATTCGTGGCGCTGGCGCTCGTCTTCGCAGGTCCGGCCATCGCCGGGGCAGCTCCGCCGGTCGACACCGACGTCGCGGAGCTCACGCAGGACGTGACGGTCGGCGGCATCTACGAGCATCTCAACGCGCTTGCAGCGATCGCGGATGCCAACGACGGCAATCGCTTCGCGGGTCTGCCCGGCCATGACGCGTCGGCGGAGTATGTGGCTGCGCGCGCGCGCGCAGCGGGTTACGACGTGACCATCCAGGAGTTCGAGTACGACGCCTTGGAGGACCAGTCGACGCTCACGAGGCTCGCGCCTGCACCCGAGAAGTCCTACACACGCGGCTTCTTCACGGAGTTCGTGGGCAGCGACCAGACCCCCGAAGGCGACGTGACGGCGGAACTCGTCGCGGTCGACCTCGTGCTCCCGGCTGTCGGCGGCTCGACGAGCGGCTGCGAGGACGCCGACTTCGAAGGCTTCCCTCGCGGCGCGATCGCGCTCATCCAGCGCGGGACCTGCGACTTCATCGTCAAGGTTCAGAACGCCACCGAGGCGGGCGCCTCGGCCGTGATCATCTTCAACGAGGGCAACGCGCCCGACCGGACGGAGCTGGACTTCAACCCGGCGCTTCCGGGTGCGACGATCCCGGCGGCCGCCGCGTCGTCTGCGGTCGGCATCGAGCTCGCCAACGGTGAAACGGACGGCCCAACCGGGACGACCGTCCGCCTCGTGGTCGACTTCTTCTCTCAGACGCTGACGACACGCAACGTCATCGCCGACAGCCCATACGGAGATGTCGACGACACGATCGTCGTGGGTGCACACCTCGACAGCGTGCTGGAGGGGCCGGGCATCAACGACAACGGCTCGGGCTCCGGGACGATCCTCGAGATCGCCGAGGAGATGGCGGACACCGAGACGCGCAACCACGTCCGCTTCATCTGGTTCAGCGCCGAGGAGTCGGGCCTGATCGGCGCGCAGCACTACGTCGATTCACTGTCTGACGGGGAGCTCGGCCAGATCTCCGCGATGCTGAACTTCGACATGGTCGCGTCGCCGAACTTCGCGCGCTTCGTCTATGACGGCAGCGCCAAGGGTGCGCCGAACGGCTCCGGGGCGATCGAGACCGTCTTCAACGACTACCTCGAATCCCGCGGTCTCGCCTACGAGCCGACGCCATTCGACGGACGCTCGGACTACGGCCCGTTCATCGCCGAGGGAATCGCGTCGGGCGGCCTCTTCACGGGCGCGGAGGAACGGAAGACGCCTGCGCAGGTCCTGCTGTACGGCGGCCTCGCCGGCGCGGCGTTCGACCCCTGCTACCACCAGGCGTGCGACACGATCGAGAACATCAACGACGTCGCGCTGGATCAGATGTCCGACGCAGCGGCAGCTGCCGTGATCAGGCTGGCACAGAGCAACACGTCGATCAACGGCGCTCGCGGCAACCGCAGCTTCATGGCCAGCAACGCACGCGAGATGGCGACAGGACCGGCGGCGAAGCGCTAGCCGGCCGGGCGTGTTCGGAGGGGCGGCGCTTGCGCCGCCCCTAACTTCCCGGCTCCCATGATCTCGGCACCGATGCCGCGATCGTGGCGCTGGAGGAACGCGTCGTCGACGCCGCCGCTACCGCCGGGCGCCCACGTTCGGGTGTTGAACATCCACGTGTGCAGCCGTTCCCCGGGGTGACCGAAATGTAGATCGGCGGTCTAGGCGGAGCGGTCCGCGGCCGGCCGGGGGAGGCGATGTCCGGACGACGTGACGGCCGGCGAACTCGCCGCCAAGGCGGCCTCGGCGAGGGCCGCCACGAGGGCCGCGGTGGCGGGCGGGTCGGGCGGCGCGCCGTAGGTGGCGGCGTAGATGTGCCGCTTGGAGCCGGGCAGTTCGGTGGCGACGACGCCGTCGATGTGATGTGCGCGCAGGCTCAGACCGGTCTGGGTCGCCACCCCGAGCCCGGCGGCCACCAACGCCTGCATGACGACCATGTCGTCGGAGCTGTAGCCGATCCGCGGATCGAATCCGGCGTCGGCGCAGATGGACAGCAGGTGGCTGCGGCACCGGTCGCAGCCGGCGATCCAGGTCGCGTCGCGCAGGGCGTCCAGCCCGCGCTCGCGACGCGTCGACAGCAGGTAGACCGAGTCGTCGAGCAGGTGATGCAGGCGGACCCCGGCCGGCTCGGGCTCGGTCTCCTCGTAGCGGAAGATGATCGCGACCTCGACCTTGCCGGTGCGCAGCAGCTCGATCGCCTCGGGCGGATGGGTGTCGGTCAGGTTGACCTCCAGGCCCGGATGCCGGCTCGCCAGCGCCGCCACCGCCGCCGGCACGAGCGACCCGATCGCCGAGGCGAAGCCGGCCAGGCGCACGCGGCCGGCGGTCAGTCCGACGTGGGCGGACAGCTCCGCGCCGGCGGCGTCGATGCGCCCGATGATCTCGGCGGCGCGGTCGGCCAGCAGCTGCCCGGCCGCGGTGAGCCGGATCCCGCGGCCGACCCGCTGCACGAGCTGCGCGCCGGTCTCGGCCTCGAGCCGGCCAAGGTGGTGGGTGACCGAGGGCTGGGAGTAATGCAGCTCCTTCGCCGCCGCCGTGACCGAGCCGGGGCGCGCGACGGCGTCGATCACGCGCAACCGGTTGACGTCCAGCATGCATCAACTCTATCGATGAGTTACCCACGAAAGTTGGCATTGGACGTATGAGACGATCGGGCGCAAGCTGCACGCATGACCGCGACCCTGATCCGCCCCAGACACCAACTGAGCGAACTCGTCGACGGCATCCGCACCGCCGTCGAGAGCCATGCCGGCTGGGCCGAGACCGCCCAGCTCGTCGCCGGCCAGCTGCGCCGGCACCTGCCCACCACGGACGTGCTGACCGCCGCGCAGCGCCTCGGCTCGCCGGACGGCTACCGCGGCCACACGCTGTACGTCGAGCCCGACGGATCGTTCTCGATCGTCGGCCTGGTCTGGCGGCCCGGTCAGCTCACGCGCATCCACGACCATGTCACGTGGTGCGTGTTCGGCGTCATCCAGGGCGTCGAGCACGAGGAGCTGTTCGACGCCGACCTCAACCTCGCCGGCCGCAGCGAGAACCACGTCGGCGACGTCAGCGGCTTCGCCCCGCCCGGCGACATCCACCGCGTGCACAACACCAGCGACACGACGGCGATCTCCATCCACATCTACGGCACCGACGTCACCCGCATCGGCTCCAGCGCCCGCCGCTATTACGCGACGTCGATCGAACCGCACGACAGCCAACGACCCCGATCACCCGAAGGAGCATCAGCCATGTCACTCGTCTACGTCCACTTCTTCTCTATCTCACTCGACGGCTTCGGCACCGGTGAGGGTCAGACCCGCGACCTGCACTTCGGTCATGCCGGAGAGCGGCTGCACACGTGGTTGTTCAACACACGGTCGTGGAAGCCCGGCGGCAGCGGCGGTGTCGACGACGCCTTCGTCCAGCGCCACGATCGGGGAATCGGCGCCGAGATCATGGGGGCCGGGAAGTTCGGCCACCCCGGATGGGAGGACGACCCGGAGTGGAAGGGCGCGTGGGGCCCAAACCCGCCGTTCCACACACCGGTCTTCGTCCTCACCCATCACACGCGCCCGTCGATCGAGATGGAGGGCGGCACGACGTTCCACTTCCTCGACGCGTCGCCTGAAGAGGCGCTCGAGACGGCCCGCGAGGCCGCGGACGGCCAGGACGTGCGCGTCGGCGGAGGCCCCACGGTGATCCGCGACTTCCTTGCTGCCGGCCTCGTCGACCACATGCACGTCGTGGTGGTCCCGATCCTGCTCGGCCGGGGCGTTCGGCTCTGGGACGGACTGGAGGGCCTCGAGAAGGACTTCGACATCGAGGCCACGTCGTCGCCCAGCGGGGTCACGCATATGACGTTCACCCGCGCGGGTGCGTGAACCGGCGGGGGAGGCGGCCCGCGCTGCGCTGGCCGCGGGCCAGCGCAGTTTCGACGCGGTCGTGCGAGAACGTGACTAGCCGGCCGCACGCACGCGGTCGCGCCCGCCGGCTTTGGCGGCGTACATGGCGGTGTCGGCCTCCGCGACAAGCGCAACGGTCGGCTGGTCGCTGTGCGTGGCAACACCGATGCTGACGCTGAGCGAGACGAGCTGCTCGGCAACGATCAGCGGTGTCGAGGCGACCGCTTCGCGCACGCGCTCGGCGACGCGCGCGGCTCCGTTGCCGTCGGTCCCGGGCAGGATCGCGAGAAACTCCTCACCGCCCCACCGGCCGACCACGTCTCCGGCCCGCAGCGTCGTGCGGACAACGCTCGCGACCAGGCGCAGCGCGTCGTCACCGATGTCATGGCCGTAGGTGTCGTTGACCTGCTTGAAATGATCGGCGTCGATCATCAGCACGGAGAGCGGCTGTTTGTACCGGTGGGCGTTGGCACTCGCTTCGTCGAGTGATTCCTGGACCTGCCGGCGGTTGTAGAGACCGGTCAGCGCGTCGATGCGCGCGAGCTTGTCGAGGTTGTCGTTTGCGTTGCGCAGCTTCGCACGCGAAGCGATGAGGTTGCCGAGCAGCAGCGAGCAGGCAAGCCCCCCGAGCACCGCGGCCGCCCACAGCACCCAGGGGAGGTAGCGCCGCGCGCCCTCGATCGGCTCGAAAAGCTGCGCTTCGGGCACCGCGATCACCAGCCGCCACGGCGCCCCGGCGACAGGTCGGCTGGAAAATCGGTAGCCACCGACGGTGCGGCCGGCCGCGGCGCGCGTCATCGCGCGAGCGAGGTCTGGATCGGCGCGGGCGAGGGTCTTCAGCCCGACGAGGTCGTTGCGGCTGCTCGCCACGATCGTCCCGGCGTGGTCATACAGATAGACATGAGCGCCCTCGAGCGGTGTCACCTTGCGCAGGTAGGCGCCGATCGGCGTTGTGCGCACGTCGAAGGCACCGCTGAAGACGCGGCGGCCGTGCCTGGACTCAAACGGCGTCGCGAAGGCCACGATCGGGATGCCCTTGGCCGCCGATGGAACCACGTTGGAGACAGCCGTGCGGCCTGTCGCGGCGGTGCGCAGGTGCGCGTATTTGCCGGTGAGGTCCTGGCCGATCAGCGACAACTCGGCCGGGGCGACGCGAAGCACTCGGCCCTGCGCGTCCAGCAGCACGGCTGCTTCGTAGCCGAAGAGATTCGTGACGCTCTCGAAATCCCGTGCGCTGACGCTCGGCGCCGACAGCTCACGCAGTGCAACGCGGCGCTCCTGATCGAGCAGATCGCGCGTATAGGTCTCCGTCAAGCGCGCCGCCACTTCTGTGCGGTCGTCAAACACGCGCGTGATGTCCCGCTCGCCCTGGCGTTGCGCGCTCAGCAGCAGCCCACCTGACAGCACGCAAAGAAGCGCCCACGCCGTCAGCAGCAAGAGCTTGCTAGGGAGTTGGCGCATAGCCACCCATCGGTCCACCGCACGCACATAGGAGCCCCTCACACTGGTCTGGACGAATAGGGCTCGAACGGTCGCCACGTCAGGAGGGGCCGGATACGCTGCACGACCCGAGCGATTGAGGACGCCGTGCACGAAGAAGAGCCGCTGCCCGACAAGGTCGTCCCCGACGAGGAAGCCGACGCGGCGACGGAGCCCGACGTCGAGTTCGGCGCGAAGGACGAGCAGGCGCAGGCCGACGAGTGGCAGGAGGACGCGCGCGAAGGCGGCTGTAGACCGCCAGTCGAATGACAGTGGAGCTGCGCGGGGGTTGACGGCGGGTCGTTGGGAGGGCCCCGGTCGCGGATCGGCGACGGCTTGGACCGCGTGATCGGCCGGACTTCCTTGGCGCGACAGCCTGGGTCGCCCCATGCCGGATGGGAGCGCTTCGCCGCGGCGCTGGAGCTACGCGACATGGGCACGATCTCTGACGCGCCCGCCAGCCGGCGACACCGCCGGGCAGCTCGCCGGCTTCGAGCGCTGGCTTGAGTCCCAGCCGCTGTGGCATCCCGTGTTACGCTCGTCATCCTGATTGGCCACTGGAGGTTGGATGCGCCCACCGGTTCATTCGTTCGTCCTCGCCGTGCTGCTGATGGGGCTCGCCGGCTGTGGGCACGACGATGACTCGGGCTCGGGCGCCCCTAGCAGCGATTCGAGTTCGGTGACCACCCCCTCCGCAGCCAAGCGTCTGGCGCGCGTGGTGAAGATCGATGGCGACCGTGGGCTCTTCGTGAGGTGCACCGGGACTGGCTCGCCGACCGTCGTCATGGAGGGGGGCGATGGGGACGCAAGCGACTCGTACGCATTCGCCGAACCGGACGTCTCGAAGGTGACGCGGACGTGCGTCTACGACCGGGCCAATCTCGGCCAGAGCGATCCAGCGCCTGGTCCCCGCGGACTGTCAGAGCTGGTCGGCGATCTCGAGCGGCTTCTGAAGACCGCGCGGATCCCGGCGCCCTATGTGCTGGTGGGGACCTCCGGAGGCGGCTTTATCACGGCGGGATACGCCTTTGCCCATCCGCGCACGGTCGCCGGCCTCGTTTTCGTCGATACCGGCGCCCCCCTCAAAGATCCGCCCGAGGAGATCGTGAAGGAGACCGACCCAGATAACCCGGAGAACGTCGAGAAGCGCGACTTTCTGCAGGTTGAGAACGACGCATGGAACGCCCGTAAGCGGATCGCTGACATCCCCGTGACGGTCATCACCGTCGAGTTCCCGACCGCTGCGATAAAGGAGTCGCCTTTCCCGGCTGAGCAGAGAGCGATGCGTCGAAACGTCGAGCGCCAGAGGGGGTGGCTTGTCCTCAGCCCGCGCGCGAAACAAGTCGTTGTGAAGACCGGACATGCGGTGGAAGAGGAAGACCCTGGCGCGGTGATCGATGCCGTCCTTGATGTGGTGAAAGCGAGCCGGTAAAGCCGAACCGGCTCTTCTGCGTGTGAGGCGTCAGCGAGCTGAGACAGGCGCGCGTCACGCAATGTGACAGCGCCAGACGAAGCGATGAGCCTTTCGTGGGGTCGACTGGCTGACCCGGGCGAGAACGA
Source organism: uncultured Actinomycetes bacterium (assembly GCA_963830085.1). Taxonomy (GTDB): domain Bacteria; phylum Actinomycetota; class Thermoleophilia; order Solirubrobacterales; family Solirubrobacteraceae; genus CADCVQ01. Next base: position 576,026 of record CAWHLF010000009.1, read on the forward strand.
CTGATCGAGTTGATAGAAGCTGCGATCGCGCACAGCCTCTGCGAGACCGATGCGGCGATGACCGCGTCGCGTCGTCCGCGAGAGCTACCCGTATGAGGCCGCCGTCCCGGAAGTCGATCCGGACCGGTCTGCTGGAACCACGGCGGCATACGCCGTGCAGGTCGAAGCATCTTCACGATCGCTACTGCGGAGGACGATCCACATCGGGCCGGCGGCTCGCGCCGGTCTGGGAACATCGACTGCCGGCGCCGCAACGCCACGCGTGCGCGGCATTCACGTTGCGTCAGTAAGAGAGGCTGGAGACGGAACAGCCGATGCGGGCCAGGTGTACTCGCGCCGTTGCGTTCTTGAGCGCGTAGTCCGTCGTCAAGAGAGGCGGAGTCCTGTAGTAGGCGCGACCCAGTTCGCTCCGGCCACCGGCCGTCGGTGTCACCGGACGGAGCCTGACCGGCACGCGTGCCCCGGCCGACAGCGCGTCTAGCTTGGCGACGACGTCGGTGTGTGCGGTGTCGATGTAGCCGACGAAGCAGTTTGGGAGCTCCAGCGGCTCGATCGGTGCGTCAAACGTGAACGCGACCATGTCGAACAGCGAAAAGTTGCCCCGCGGGTCTCGTACGACTGCGTAGCCGTCGCGCCTTCTGTAGGGGTCGCGGTTGAGCTTGAAGACGACCGCGTAGCGAAGCTGCGGCGTCACGTTTGATTCCGTGGGTCGCGGAGCTCCGTTGACTCTGAAGACGAGCGGGCCGCCGAGCAGGCGTGTGGGTTCGCTTCGGGCGATTGGTGGGGCTTTCCTCGGGGCCGCCTGTGTTCCAGGAGTGGTGCCGTGTGTTGGCTTCGGCTGCGTCGCTGTGGCTACGGCGCCAGCCGATGGCGCGTCGTCGCGATCGCAGCCGGCGAGCAGGACCAGGAGCGCGACCAGCAGTGGAGCAAGCGACGTACGCACACTGCTCCAACGCCCTAACCGACATTTGGGTTGCGCCGAGGCGTAAATGGATGAGTCATGCGACGCCGGCAGCGCAACCCGGCGTCGTTCGCGAGCGGGATCCACCGGGGGCTCGGACGATCTGCCGGTCGAGGTTCGCGTGCGGGACTGGCTGACCTGCAACTCGAAGCGACCATCGCCTCAGCGGTAGCGGTATCTCATGATGCGGCCACTGTGCGTCCACGAGACAGTCGTCGCGTTCATCCTGAGTGACGCAGGATCGACCCGGCTCGCGGCGCTCAGCTCCCGTATGCGCTCGTCGCGAAACCCCTGCGCCGGGCGGAACAGCAGGACGCGGTTGCGCGCGCGTCGCGGCCGCACGCACTCGGGCTTGGGACTGATGATGATCTTGTCTGGATCGGCGTCGGGTCCCAGTGGGCAGGCGATCCAGGCGACTGTTCCGTCGGGCCTGACGCGGATGCTGCCGATCCGCTCTTCCGGCCGGCCGATCGGTGTGGCCTCAGCGCCAGGACGCAATGCGAGGGTACGGATCTGGATGCCGGCTTCGTCGGAGTCACCGACGATGGCGGTCATCTCCCCGCTGAGTGCCATGATCGGCGGCTTGTACGCCAGTTCGGCGATGTCCAGGTTGTACCGGGTGCCGTTGGCGGCGCAGCCCACAATGAATCCACTGGAGCGGTAGATCGCCGCCGAGCTGTTGCTGAGCAGCACCGCAGCGCCGGCGGGCACGCACCCCGGCGCGCTGGTGGAGTCAGCGCGCCCAGCAGAAGGGCCCGATGTCAACGCCATCGCCAGGCAGATGGCGGCCACGGACACGGCGAGTCGATGGCGCATCCCGCCGACCGTACTGCTGCGTCGAAGCAGAGGCGCGTTAGCGCTCGCTGGGCAAATCAGCGGGCGTCCCGGTTACGGTTCGCCCGCGGAACGCGGTCCCCCGGCTGGGCATCCCGCTCGTGGACCGACTATCGGCCGGCAGCGGCACGCTCGACGAGACTGACCCCTGCAGGCGAAAGCAGGAGCCGCCCGATGACGTGCCCTGACCATCCCGGCTATGTGTCCACTCGGTGCTGAAAGACGCAACTCGCCTGAGCCTGGAGCGTTGTGTTGCTATGCGACTCCATGTCCTTGTTCCGACGCTCGGACTCACGGGCGTCCTCGCGGCATCGGCGTTGGCGCAGACCAACGACACCTTTCCCCCTGCCAACGCTGGCTGTGGCGCGTGGGGAATGGCGATGACCCAGACCCCTCCGACGGTGACGGTCACCTCGCTCCGCCTGAGGGACACGGGTCAGGTCCGAATCGGCGTGCGAGGCAACCAGACGGCAGCGACTACGGTCAAGATCGCTCAGGTTGGCGGCAAGCAGGTGGGTGGCACCCTGCCCGGCAGATACACCTGCACGAGACGGGATGTGAACGTCATCAGCACGATGTCGGTGCCGCTCAACGCCTACGGCCGCAAGCTCGTGCGGCGACATGGCCGACTGCCGGTCAAGCTGACCTTCCGGCTCATCAACGGGTCGGGCGTCAAGAACAAGCGCGTTGTGTCCGGCGTCATCAAACCTGCGTAGGGCAGAAGGTGCAGTGTCGCTGCCACTTCGCTTTCGCCTGCCGGGCGCGAGCGCTCCCTGTGGATCAGCTTTGAGCCGCTCGATGATGCTCTCGGCCACCAAGTCCCGGAGGTCCCGATTGTCAGCGGAGGCCAGCTCTTCCAGAAAACGGAACAAGCGCCGCAAAGCCTGGGGTCTATAGAGAGTCGTGCGGAAACCGGGGTAAGCCCGGCCGACGTCGCCGTCCCGTCGCCTGCAGAGCCACGGCGCGACAAGCCCCGCGCTGCTCCCTTAGGGCCGAAAGCAGCGGTCACGTCATGCTGCGCTCGCGCTGCCGCTTCTGCGCCGAGGAGGAGCAACGCCTCCCCCGGGTTAAAGTGCAGCTGATCGATAGGCCCGGCGACGGAAGTGCGCCACAGCACCTTCCGCCCGTCCCGGCTCGTACGCAACGAGTTCGGCCGGATTCGTGAAGACGTGGTGATGACGCGGCTGCCGCCGGTCGGCGGCCGGCCAACGATCCGCCGTTGACCGTCGGCGGACCTCGCGCACCAAGCGGCACGGCCCGCCCTCCCTGCAGCCACCGATTCGACGACGCCGCACAGGCCGTCCGCGCAGGGTCCTCGCGGGATCGCCCCCGTCCCGGTCGTCGCGTCGGCGACTTGCAGCCTGTAGGGACACGCTTGAAGACCGTCGGAGCTCAGGCAGTCGGTGCCATAGGCGATCAGCCAGGTCCCGCGCAGCGACAGCAGGGCGCCGTCGGCATCGACGGCGATCTTCGTGACCCGCCGCAGGCGGCGGTGGCAGAGCACGAGGCCGCCGCTGCCGTCGGTTGCCTCCTTGACGACGGCGCTCGCCGACTCCCGCAGCAGCTGGCCTCCAACATCAGCACACGGCCGCCGTTGCGTCGCGCTTGACGATCCTCCACGGGCGATGCGAGCAGGGCCAGAAGGAGCAGCCCGCACAGCAAGCGCTTGGTCATGACCTCCCTAACAGACCTCAAGAGAGTTCGATGCGCGCCGCGTGCTGCTTTAGGAGTTCTGCGTCGAGGCTTATAGCAGTAGCGCCGGCCGCGGCCGCATCGTCCCCCTTGAGCGTTCCTTTGTGAAGCCCGAAAAATGCGCCGGCAAGCGGATCAGCAGCTGTCCTCTAGGGTCGCCCCATGCCAGACGATCCTTCCGTTGGCGACCGATCCCGGACGTCTTTGACCCCGACCGCATCGACGCGCGCTTCGTCGTAGCGATGGCGATGGCGCGCAGCGACATCGAAGTCGCGCTGCGAGACGGGATCGCCGCCGCCCAAGAGGACCGCCCCGACTTCACGTACCGGGTTCGGCTCGCCACCTCTCACTTGGTCGAAGCGCTTGACAGCCTCAACGCCTACTCCCAGGAGGACGACATCAAGAGGCTGATTGCCCGCGCTACCACCAGCGCGCAGAAACAGCTGACCAAAGCCCGCAGCGTCCTTCAGAGAGTCGGTCCCAAGGTGCTGGATCAGGTACGCAACAGCACCTCCACTCCCCGTCCCCGAAGACCAGCTACACACCATCGTCCGACGAGCAGCTTCGAAACGTGCTGGTCGGCATGCGCGCGCCCATGCGAGATGCATCTCGACCATCGAAGCGAGCAGCCCGTCATCACGCTTGCGTTCGCGGGAGACATCGCCCTGGCATTAGCACTGGCGAAGCATTCGGCCGATGAGGAGGTGGGCCGCCAGCAGTTCGAGATGACCAGTGAGGGCGCGGTGGCGTTCGAGCGCTGGGCTGATGCGCTACTCGCTACATACCTGGGGGCCTCCGGCGGCTACGTCGGGAAGCCGCGCATGATTGAAAGCCCCTTGGCCCCTCCTGCCACCTGAGACGACACTAGGCGCCCCAACACGGTGCCGGCCAGGCCCGTGCGCTCCCGCTCGGTTCGAGCGAGTTCATCCTCAAGCTCTCTAATGGCGACCTCTGGTACGACGGCTGCAGGGTCCCGACGCCCACCCAACCTGAGTGCAAGGGGACACCCATGCGCAAACCGGAAGGCGTGCTTGGTCGTCGGCAACGTCCGCCCCTGGTTGCCGAACCAGGGACGCGATCGCGCCGTCGCCGACGGTGACGCAAAGTGGGTGTTCATCCCCTACAGCTGTCTCTAGCCCGTTCGAAACCGGCGTGGGTGGAGCACTACAAGGTCTGGACGGTCGATGACATCATCAAGGAGCCGAACGGGGCGTGGCGCAGCATCGGAGCCTACGAGAGCTTCGCGGGCTCTTCCCGCTTCTGGTGGCGCTACGTGGCCAAGTACCCCACGACCGATGGCAACTACTGGGTCATGAGGCGCTCCACCCTCCAAACGAATCGCTGAGCAACCCTCGCATGCTCCGGGCGTTAACGAGGAGAGGCCGTGTTTGTGGCGGCACCGCTCTCAAGCCCTCCACCACAGGAGCCGAATCCGATGACCCGTCGCACCCACCTCACGCTCACGACAGCGATCACGATGGTCGTTACCGTCTTCGCCTTGGCGCTGGCCGCCGCGGCCAGCCGCGCCGACGGGCTTGGCCCCGTCTTCCGTTTGACTTTCCGACGCCCTTCGCCTGCTGACCACGCTGTACGTAACCGAAGTCGTGGGCTTTGTCGACGAACACCGCGAATACGACTACGTCGCTAAGGGCTACTTCAAGATCGCAGTGGAGACCGTTGCGCGGCTCCCCCCTTTCACCGGCCATGCCGACTCCACCCGGCAGCACATCAAGCTGAACGTCAAGCGATCGACACGCAGCACGATCCGGTCCGCCGCAAGACGCCACGGCAAGCGGTCCGTCGACCTAACGCTCGTGTACCAGCTCACGCAGACCAACCGCGCCGCCGGCGACCGGGCCCCGGAGACGCAAACCGCCAAGCAGTACGTCGACCTAAACATCCCACGCAACTAACGTCTTCGGTCGCGAGGCCGGTAAGACGACGCCGCACCACGGAACACGAACGGCGCATGTCGTCAAGATCGTAGGTCGTCCGGCACGGTCGCGTCCGCAACGGCGATTTGCAGGTCTTTCAAACCAAGCTCCCCCGTTAGCTATCGTTAACGGCCGTCGCTGTCGACGATCTCAAAGGTGCGGGGCGGGTCGCCGGGGATCGGATCGTCGGTCTGCGTGCGACGCACCTCGGCGCCCTCGGGCAGATCGAGGTTGAGCTTGTAGGTCTGTGGTGCGTCGGCGGTGCCCCGCGATGTCCTCTACGCCGGCCGCCTGGCGGCGGACACCGGCGCGTCGATCGATAACCAGCCCTCGGGCGCGATCGCCGGCGTCGGCGTCACCGACGACGCAATCACCTGGATGGCCAACGGCCACCAGCACGCCGGCATGCTGCCCTGAGCTCGTCCCGCGTGCGTGCGCTCAAGGTCCAGCGATGCGCCTCGCCTCGGCCGGTAGGGGTTGCGGCTCCGGACGCGGCGCGATGGCCGGCGGCGTCAGCCGCATCGTTGCCGTCGGAACGCCGCCTGCTCAACATCGAGACGTAGCTCCGCTGACGGAGCGAGCACCGATTTCGACCGCGTCGACTGCTATCGGAGGTGGCTCGAAATGGCTTTGCTCGCGGGCGTCACTTGCTAGCCGCAGCCGATGGCGCTCAGCTTCGGCTCGTCGCGTTCACTGACCTCGCCGTGGACAAGACGGTGATCGCCGGACTGGATGCGGGGGTGACGCACGTACAGTCGGCCGGGCACGAACCTCCCGGCCGCCGGTGACGGCGTAAGCGGCTGGAGCGCCACCTCGACGCGCCCCCCGAGCGGTACCCGGTCGAGCCGCGCAACCTCGGGGTCCTAGAGATTCATCGCCCGCGGTCTCGACGACGCCGGCGAAGCAGTGCTTGCGACCGCCGAAGCTCTCGGCCTCACCGTAGAAACCCAAGCCGTCCTTCAAGTCCGAAGCTCCCGCGGTCTTCGTCTGGTCCTTCGCGGTGGGGGTCGATCTTGATCACGGGGTCGCGGTTGAGCTTGAAGATCACGACGTAGCGCGCATCGGTGTTCGTGACCGTGCCCTCGTAGCCGGTGAGCCGGAAGGCCGGGGGCTCCCCGACGAGCTTCGTCGGGACGTCGTCGGACGGCTCATCGGACCTGAGGCTTACCAGCGCGGCGGCCGCGAAGGCCGTGGCAGCGAGTGCCGTCAACGCGATCGCCCATCGTCGGCGTGCCATGTTCACCGGCCGAGCTTGTCAGACGTGGCTCGTGACCCTACGAGGGGGTGCGGAGAACCGGGTTAGCCCAGCCGACGTCGCCATCGCCCGAACACGGCGCGCGAACGTAGCTGCGCGCTGCCCCGTTCTGACACATCGGCGCTCCCGGGAACCGCCACGGTGTCCGGTAGTCGTTGGTTCGCGGACCGGCTATCGGCCGATACCTTGGGCTCGGGGAGTCGGCAAGCTGTGGGCCTGTGGACGCCACAAAGTTCAGCGAGCATTTCGAGGAGCTTGTTGCAGAGCCCCCGCTCGTCGGGGCGGCTTCGAATCGTGGGGGAAGGGGCTGTGGATGCAGCACGACGGAGTGCGGGTCGCCGTGCTTCGGACCGAGACGCGCAACATCTGGCCGTTTCGCTTCACGCTCGTCGCGGGGCACGACTGCCTGCGCGACTTCGATGACCGCTGCCCGCCGCCACGGTCTCCCAACCCTTCGGAGTACCCCGTCAAGACACGGCCATCAGGACGCCGGCGGCTGCTGAAGCGATACCGCTATGAGCCTCACAACCTCGGCCGATGGCCCGCCGATGAGATGGACGACGGTCACCTCCGCCGGCAGCTATCGGAGATCGGCGGTGTCCTCGAGGAGGTCGGACCGCAACTTCCGCGGTGCCTTACCGCGGAGATCGTGCTGCGCGAGCTTCAGCGCAACGGCGAAGGCGCCTGGGCGGAGGCGCGGTGGATTGAGGACTACCGCGATTGCCTTGCGACCCGGTAGATCGGGTGATCTGCCTGAGGTGAGCGCGATTGACGCGGCTATCCGGCGTCCCGGCAACGGTTCGACCGCGGAACGCGCGCCAGCGACGGCTAACGGCCTGCGGCTGGGACTTGGGCAGGCGCAGTTGCAGGCCCTCGGTGCGTCACGATGGCCGCGATGTTCAAAGCGTTCTCACCCAGGGTCTCCACATTGGCCGTGGGTGTGTGCTGTCTGGCGATCGGCGGCTGCGGTGAGCCGTCGCTCGCTGACAGCGCCGAAGGTGTGGACGGGCCCAGCGTTTCGGTCGACCCCCTAGTCGGCGCGGTGGGCTCGGTTCGTTTAGGCGCTACGAGCGCCGTAGTGGCACGAGTTTTCGGGCGCGGACGCGCGTCTGACCCCAGCGTTCCCATCGACGCAGACGCAGACGCGATCGGTGCGCCCGCGAACTCGGCTTTGCCGCGCCCTGCGATGGCTACCCGGATGCAGGCGACAGGGGCGCGTTTCCGGCAAACATCGGCGTGACGGAGATTTCCTACCGCTGGGCGACAGCGAGTTTCTGCCGTGACCGAGCGTTCATCCTCCTCGTGGCGACCCGGGGCGCCAAGACGACCGCCGGCATCAAGGTCGGAGATCCACTCGAGAGCACTCGACGCGCGTACCCGACCTTGCGCTGCGGATCGTCGACGGGCAGCACGATCGACCCGCCAGTTCCCGTCTATCGCTACTGCAGCGGCCGCATCGCCCCCAATCGCTATCTCTACTTCGGCCAGGACCCGATCAGCTCCATTGGTGTCTCGAGTGTGCCTCTCAGCTAGCGGAACGGACGCTGCGATCAAGACGGAGCACGCCCGGGTCTCGCGCAATGCGACCTTCGCCTCGCTTGTGCCTTTGGGGGTTGGTCTGCGGCGAGTCCCGCACTGCGGGCGCCTGGTGGGATAGCGCCACCGAGCACGCGACGCTCCGCCTTCCGGCACTTCGGACGGCTCGCATCCCCGGTAGCGGTTCCCGTGGTGGGATCCCGCCCATTTCGCAGTACGCGCCGGCCATCCCGCCGGCAGCTTGTCAAGCGGGGACGCCGCGAGGTGGTCCGGTGGGCGTCATCACGGCGGCCACCGTAAGCGCGATCGCGCCGGGCAAGAAGAAGGTCCCGATCGTGAAGCCGGTGATGAGGGTGAAGAGCACGAGGAGCGAGCCGACCACGAGCCCGGTCATGCGAGGCGCGCGTTTGCCGTCGCGGCAGGCGATATGCAGTGCGAGCCAGGCCACCACCGAAGCCACTGCCGGCACGAACAGCGCGACACGGACACTAAGCTCTTCGTTGGCTTGGAGAATCGTTTGTCCCCCGGGCTCATAGAACGACGCCGTCAGCACCCATCCCGTGGCTCCGAGAGCCCACGCGACGGCAACGCTGGCTAGCCAGAAGGCAGTACGGGGTTGGCGAACCTCTGAACCCACGCACGTGAGCCTAGACCTATGACGGCTGCGTGACCATCACCCGCTGGCTCGCTAGCCGAACGTTGCGCAAACGGCCGGCTATGCCACGGCCGATCCACCACCGCGCTTCCCGGTAGGCGTTCGCTTATGAGACCGACCTCGGCGAAGCGAGTTTGCCGCTTCTGAGAAGAGTCGTTATCGGAAGCGATCGGCGGCCTGGTCTACCGATAACGCAGCACCGGACGCAGGCGACATGGCGTCGGGAGCTTCTGATAACAAGCACGGGTGGAGTCGATCGACCCTGTCCAGCAGCTCGCCGGCTACGAGGTCTGGCTTGAGACCCAGCCGCTCGCGGCGTCAACACGGCGTGCCTACCGCGGGCATGCCCGCCGGTTCGTGGAGTTCTTGGCGAGCTGGCCGGGGGAGGGTGGGAATCCGCTCGCCGACGCTCATGCGCGCGACTACGCGGTCCGAGACTTCAAGAGCCATCTGAAGAAGGTGCGGCTCGCGAAACCAGCGTCGGTCAACCTCGCGCTTGCGACTGTCGATCATTTCTATCGCTACCTCGGCGCTGGCCGACCTGATGTGCGGCGCGAGGAGCTCGCGCAGGCGGCGCCGCGCGCGCTGTCGCCCGAGGAGCTGCGGCGTTTCCTGCGCGCCGTCGAACGCTGCGAGTCGCCGCGGGATCGGGCGATCGCGCT
>CAWHLF010000010.1:0-281607 GCA_963830085.1 uncultured Actinomycetes bacterium
TAGCCCGGGCAGCACCAGCTGACGGTCCGCGGGAACGCGGGCCGCTCGCCGCCGGGGGCGAACTGCTCGGCGATGTTCGCGACGGCGCTCACCGGCGGTGCGCCGGCCGGGCGCAGGAAGAGCCACTGGTCGGCGTCCGGCCACGGCAGCAGCAGCCGCCGTCCGTCGGGTGACCACGCGGGCGCGCCGAAGCGGCCCGGGCCGGCGGGCAGCAGGCGCTCGCGCAGCTGCGCGCCGGCGCCGTCGAGCACGACGACCTCGCTGCGGCCCGCCGCGCGGCTCGTGCGCACGACGGCGAGCCGGTTGCCGCGTGGCGCCCAGGCGGCATGCTCGGCGACGAAGCCGGGCGGGACGTCGCGCCCGCCGGCGATCCGGCCGCGCGCGTCGTAGACGGTGAGCAGCCGCGCCTGCACGACGAGCAGCCGCTCGCCGTCCGCCGACCACAGCAGCTGCACCGGCCCGCGGATCGGCTCGCTGACCCACGCGCGCTCGCCGCTGTCGGCGGCGACGACGGCGACCCGGTCGCGGCGGTCGACGTACGCGAGGACGTGGGGCGCATCAGGCCGCCACGCCGGCGCGACGTCGGCGCGCGCGCCGGCAACGCGCCGGTCGTTCGTCCCGTCGCCCCACACGACCCGCAGCGAGCGGCCGGAGACGTAGGCGACGCGAACGCCGTCGCCCGGCGCCCAGCGCGCGTGGGAGACCTCGCGCGGCAGCGTCCAGCGGACCTCGCCCTGCGGGTCGACGGCGGTCAGCGCGCCGCCGCCCCACGCGATCGCGAAGCGCCCGCGCGGCGACCACGATGCGCCCTCGTAGGCGCCGAGGCGCCGGCGCGCGCCGTCGTCGGACACGATCCACGCGCTCGAGCCCGCCGTCACGAGCAGCCGCCCGCCGCCGGGCACGCGGACGAGCGCCCGCTCGGCGCCCGGTTCCCCGACGCCGAGCACGTCGCGCACGAGCCGGCCCACGTCGCTGCGCGGCGCGCTGGCGGCGGCGACGCCGGCCGCGCCCGCGAGCACCGCGAGCCCGACCGCGACGAAGGCTGCCCACGGCCGCCGGCGCCGGCGCGGCTCGTAGCCGGCGTAGGCGGCCTGGACGACGCGCCACGAGCGCTCGCGGGCGGCGGGGTCCTCGGGCGCGGCGCGCTCGAGGTCGCGCTTCAGCGTGAGGCGCCGGCTCATGGGTCGACCTCTGCGCCGAGCGCGTCGAGCCCGCGGCGCAGCCTCGAGTTCACCGTGCCGCGGGGAAGGTCGAGCGCGGCGGCGATCTCGCCCGGCGTGAACTCCAGGACGTAGCGCAGGACGATGACCGCGCGCTGCTCGGGCGCGAGCCGCAGGAGCGCGGCGGCGACGTCGTCGCGCAGCGCATGCGGGTCGGCGGGGTCGGCGCTCTGCGGCTCGGGGGCGGCCTCGGCGCCGACCTCCCGGCGATGCGCGCGCGCCCGCGACCAGTCGATCGCGCGGTTGACGACGATCCGGTGCAGCCACGGGCGCAGCGGCCGGCGGACGTCGAAGCGCGGCAGCGCGCGCAGCGCCGCGAGGAACGCCTCCTGCGCGATGTCCTCGGCGGCCGCGCGGTCGCCGGTGACGAGCAGCGCGGCGCGGTAGGCCGCGCCCCAATGGCGGGAGAAGAGCTCCTCGACGGCCTCCTCCGAGCCCCGCTGCGCCGCCCGCACGAGCGCCGCCTCGCCGAGCTGGCCGCGGCGCGTCAGCGCGCGGCTCCGGCCGGCGTGGTCGCGGCCCAGGATGTCCGGCAGCGCCGGCATGACCGCGACACTACGCCCGCCAGCCTGCCACGCGAGCAGGTCATCTCCGGCCTCGGCGGATCCAGGGTCATCGCGGCCCACGGAAGGAGTACGGGTGGAAAGCGGCGGGAGGTCCCGGCAGCAGGCTCCCCGCCTGATCGCATCACGGCCGCGCCGCGATCGTGTCCGGTCAGCCGGTGGCCGCCCGCTTGCCCGCGCGCTCGCGATACAGCTCGGCGTCCGCACGCGCCATGAGGTCCTGCGGTGAGTCCTCCGGCTGGAGCTCTGCGAACCCGACCGTCATCGAGCCGGGCTGCGGGGCTCGGGCCAGAGCTGTGTTGACGAGTCCCAGCCGCGCGGTCGCGTCCGCGAGACTCAGGCCCGCTACGGCGCAGACGAACTCGTCTCCGCCATAGCGAATAATCAGATCGTGCGAGCGAAGGTGTGCCCGCATCGCGTCGGCGGTCTCGCGCAGCATCTGGTCACCGGCCGCATGCCCGCCCGAGTCGTTGATCGCCTTGAGGCCGTCGACGTCGACGAAGGCCAGGACGAACGGCTCCGCCGTCCGTCGCGCCCTGGCGATCTCACGTGCGAGCTCCTGGAACCCGGCTCCCCGCAGATAGGCTCCCGTCAGGGCATCGAGCGACGAGTCCTCGCGCTCGCGTGCCGACGCGCCGCGATCGGCGAGCGCGGTATCGCGGTCGAGCTCGGCCTCCGTGCGCTCGCTGGCCCCGGCGCCCCTGTCCGCAAGCGCCGTGTCACGATCGAGTTCGGCCTCCGTGCGCTCGCTGGCCCCGGCGCCCCTGTCCGCAAGCGCCGTGTCACGATCGAGCTCGGCATCCGTGCGCTCCTCCGCACCCGCCAGGCGATCAGCCGACGCGATGTCACGATCGGCGCCGGCTTGTGTGCGCTGGCCCGCGCCCGCGTGGCGATCGGCCGATGCGCCGTCGCGATCCGCCCCGGCGCGGCTGCGCTCGCTGGCCCCGGCGAGGCGGTCCTCCGACGCTCGTAAGCGGTCGGATGCGGCCTCCGTGCGAGCCTTCTCCAAGCGCTCGAGAACGAGCGTCCCGGTCCCCGCGGCGATCCGCCCATCGACCTCCTCCGCGACCCGGTCACGCTGCTCGGCAGCCGCGTCACGCTGCGCCCCCGCATGGTCGCGGACGGCGCCGGCCGCGTCGCGCTCTGCTCCGGCCGCGTCGCGCGCTGCGGCCACGAGGTCGCGCGCAGAGGCCGCCAGATCGCGCTCAGAGGCCGCCAGATCGCGCTCCGCGCCGGCGGCATCGCGGCGCACGCCGGCGTCGTCGCGCTCCCTGCCCGCCTGATCGCGCTCGACGCCGGCCGCATCGCGGCGCACGCCGGCGTCGTCGCGCTCGCCGCCGGCTTGGTCGCGCTGGTCGGCGGCATCGTCGCGCCGGTCGGCAGCGTCATCGCGCTCGTGCCCGGCGTGGTCTCGACGTTCGCCGGTCCGGTCGCGGCGCTCGCCCGCTTGTTTTTGAACCTCAGTTCCCCCTGAGGCTTCCTCTGACGAAAGGCCGGGCACGGCGGACTCCAAGGGTGGGCAGCTGGCTCGGCGAGCCCACCCCCATCCAATCGACCGCCTTACAGTACATCGCCCGCCGGCAGGGGGTCGGAAGGACCCGCGGTCGCCCGCGCAGGCGCTGCGCTGCGCCGGTCCCGAGCCGGCTCATGGCCCGCAGGAGCTACCCGCTCGGGTCGCCGATCGTGCCCTCATCCGGGCGCTCCACGCGCCACGGCCATTCGTCGTGCTCGCCGTCCAGCCAGCGCTGGGCGTCGGTGCGGCCGAGCTCGATGAGCTCGTGCAGGAACTCGCTGTCGAGGAACAGGTAGCTGTAGAGCTCGCCGTGCATCGGATTGCGCACCGCATCGGTGATGCGTCCCAGCAGCGCGAGGTTGGGAGAGCGCAGGATGCCGCGGACGGTCTTGTACCGGCGGCTGTAGACCTCGACGGCGATGCGGCCGATCCGCGTCCGATCCGACGGCACGACGAAGATGTACGGGATCTTGCGACGGGGGCCCTCCTCACCGGGATCGTCGCCCTGCTGCACCGCCTCGTTGATCGCCGTCAGCGTGGCGACGTCGTTCGTGAGCTGGTCGGCGAGCACGGCCAGCAGCGACGACGCACCGTCGAAGACGTCGGGCCTGGTACTCGGCGGGACGTCCTCGGGGACGTCGGCGGAGTTCAGGCCGATGACGATGACCCGCTCGGCGCCGAACGCGAGCGCGGGATCGAGCGGCGTGTTCAGCCGCGCACCACCGTCCCCGTACCAGCCGCGATGCGACGCGGGTTCGGTGACCTCGACGGCGGGGAAGATCACCGGGATCGCCCCCGACGCGAGCACGTGTACGCCGGTGAGCTCGGTCTCCACGTAGTCGATCGCGCGCGCCTCGTTCACGGGAGGCGTCTCGCCGCCCTGATGAAAGACGATGCTGCGACCCGTCTCGTACGACGTCGCGACGACGCCCACCGCGCGCAGCGGCGTCGTCGCGTCGGCGATGTTCTTGGCGATGCGCTCGAACGGGATGATCCGGGCGAGGGTCGTTCGCAGCGGCGCCGTGTCGAGCAGGCTCGGCACGGCCTTCGTGGGAAGGCTCAGGATCGTGCCGATGAAGCGCAGCAGCATGAGGAGCGCCGATGGAGACAGCAACGAGCGCATCGCGTCGCGGAAGCGCAGCCCGCGCCACACCTCCACGCCGCCCGCGGCCGCCTCGCTGAGCGACAGATGCGCGTTCGCGGCGAGATACGCGGCGTTGATCCCGCCGACGCTCGTACCGACGATGATCGCCACCCGCTCGCCCCGCTCCTCCAGGACCGGCGCCAGCACCGACAGCGCGCCCATCTCGTAGGCGCCCCGCGCGCCCCCACCCGCGAGCACGAGCGCGATCAGCCCGCCGGGCCGCTCCTGCTCATCGCCAGCGTGGTCAGGTGCTTCGACGACGGCCTCCATCCTTTCATCGCGAATGACTCATGCGGGCGGAGGGACTTGAACCCCCATGGCTTGCGCCACCGGCACCTAAAGCCGGCGTGTCTACCGATTCCACCACGCCCGCGCGCGGTCACGGCGAAACGTCACGCATCGCCGCCGCGAATCGTATATTGGCTGGATATGGCTCCAGGCTCAGCGGTCATAGAACATCCCAATCGGGACAAGACCGAGTCACGAGCGACGCGGACGATGGTCGTCGCGCTGCTCGTCGTCAGCGCGGGTCTCATGGCGATCATCACCGTCGGCGGCTGGGACGCGCTGCAGGGCGCGAAGTCCCTGCAGATCGCCTACATCCTCATCTACGTCGTGCTCGCCTTCCAGATCGCCCGCTGGCGCAGCGGCCTGCTGCCGGTCGCGGCGGCGCTCGCGATCGTGCTGCTGATCTTCGCGGCGATCAGCGGTCCGCAGTGGTTCGCGCGCGACAAGGACGGCTTCGCGGACCCGGCGCTCGACGAGAGCATCCTCGGCCTGCTGACGATCCTCCTCGTCCCGCTGCAGCTCATCCTCATCCTCTTCGCCGCCCGCGGCTTCTCGCAGAAGTGGAGCGTCGAGGTCGAGCGCGGCGGGCCCGGGCCGCACGCGCCCCAGCCCGCGTAGTGGGTCGCACCTAGAATCACACCCGCGCCCGGGTGCTGGAACTGGAATACAGGATCGGCTCAAAACCGATTGCCCTCACGGGATTGTGGGTTCGAATCCCACCCCGGGTATGCCGCGGCGGTTAGGGGCGCGCGAGCCGGGTAGGGCCCGCCCAACGAACGGCACCGTTCGGACCGGTAGTGGGGGCCAGGGGCCCCCGGGGGTCCGGCGGAAGTCGTGAACCCCACATACCGAGGAGGGCCACTTGGTCTCTTCAGTCCGAACGGCACGCGCTGTCGTCTGCGCCGCTGCCGTCATGCTGCTGTCCGCTCCGGCCGCCCACGCCGCCCAGGATCCCAACGACGTCTCGCGCACGCTGCGCGCCGCGGTCTCCGCGCAGGGCATCAACGAGCACCTGCAGGCCCTGCAGAACATCGCGACCGCCAACGGCGGCACGCGGGCGTCCGGCACGCCCGGCTTCGCGGCTTCGCGCGACTACGTCGTGAACAAGCTCGAGAACGCCGGCCTCGACGCCACCGTCCAGCAGTTCGACTTCGACTTCTTCCGCAAGACCGGCCCCGCGTCGTTCGCGCGGACGTCGGATCCGGCGACGACGTTCGTCGAGGGCGAGACGTTCAACGTCATGGACTACTCCGGCAACGGCACCGCGGCGGGAACCGTCCAGCCCGTCGACGTGAACTTCGCCGACCCGAGCGTCATCACCTCGGGCTGCGAGGCGGCCGACTTCGCCGACTTCACCGACGGCAACATCGCGCTGCTGCAGCGCGGCACGTGCACGTTCGGCGAGAAGGTCGTCAATGCCCAGAACGCGGGCGCCGTCGCGGCGATCGTGTTCAACCAGGGCAACGAGCCCGGGCCGCGTACCGACCTCTTCAGCGGCACGCTCGGCGCGCCGGTGCAGATCCCGGCGATCAGCGTGAGCTTCCCGCTGGGCCAGGAGCTCGCGGCAGCGGGCACGACGGTCTCGATCACGACGCAGACCGAGTCCGAGACGCGCCCGACCTGGAACGTCCTGGCCGACCTCCCGGCGAAGGACGCCAAGAAGGCGGGCAAGACGGTCGTCGTCGGCGCCCACCTCGACTCCGTCGTCGAGGGTCCGGGCATCAACGACAACGGCTCGGGCACCGGCGCGATCCTCGAGATCGCCGAGGAGATGGCCCAGGCCAAGCGAGCCGGCGAACCCCGTCCGCTTCGCGTTCTGGGGCGCCGAGGAGTCGGGCCTGCTGGGCTCCGAGCACTACGTCGCGTCGCTCAGCGAGGCCGAGATCGCGCAGATCGGGCTGAACCTGAACTTCGACATGCTCGCGTCGCCGAACTACGTCCGCTTCGTCTATGACGGCGACGGCTCGGCCACCGGCACCGCCGGCCCGGCCGGCTCGGACGCGATCGAGCAGGTGTTCAACAGCTACTTCGCGTCCCAGAACCTCGCGACCGTGCCGACCGCCTTCGACGGCCGCTCGGACTACGGCCCGTTCATCGCCGTCGGCATCCCGGCGGGCGGCCTGTTCAGCGGCGCCGAGGGCCTGAAGAGCCCGGAGGAGGCCGCGATCTTCGGCGGCGCCGCCGGCGCGCCGTACGACGCCTGCTACCACCAGGCCTGCGACACGATCGCGAACATCAACCTCACCGGCCTCGAGGAGCTGGCCGACGGGGCGACGCACGCGACCGCCGTCTACGCCTACGCCCGCGAGGGCAAGGGCAAGGGCACGCCTCAGCGGGAGGGCGAGCGCAAGGGCTCGCACTTCCAGCGGTAGAGCGGACCACCCCGGGGCGCCTTGCGCACGGCATCCGTGCGTAAGGCGCCCCACCCCGCCCGCGCGCGTCAGACGACGAGCGCGTGGAGCGCGTCGATGAGCCCCGGCGGCGCGACGATGACGCCGGCCGGGGCGACGGCGCCCGCATCCAGCGGGCGGATCTCCAGGCCCGAGCACGTGCAGAGCACCTCGCCGGCAGCCGTGTCCCAGGCCTGCACCCCGCGCTCGTAGAACGCGTCGTAGCGCCCGGCGGCCGTCCAGGCGAGGTCGAGCGCGGCGCTGCCCATGCGACGCACGTCGCGCACGCGCGGCAGCACCCGCGCGACCGCCTGCGCCTGGATCTCGCGGACCTCGGCGGAGTAGGCGAAGCCGGTCCCGACGAGCGCGGTGGCGAGATCCGAGCACACCGAGCCCGCGATCGGCTCGCCGTTGAGCGTCGCCCGCGATCCGCGCTCGCCGGCGAAGAGCTCGTCGCGCAGCGGGTCGAACACGACGCCCGCGAGGCCGCCGTCGTCGTCGCCGACCGCGACGCTCACGCACCACTGCGGCACGCCGAAGAGGAAGTTCACCGTCCCGTCGAGCGGGTCGACGACCCAGCGCAGCCCCTCGCCCTCCTGCGTCTCGCCGCCCTCCTCGCCGAGGATCGCGTCGCCCGGGCGGCGCGCGGCGATGAGCTCGCGGATCGCGCGCTCGGCGGCGAGGTCGGCCTCCGACACGAGGTCGGTCGGCGTCGACTTCGACCCCGTCGCCCGCTCGCCGCCGGCGACGAAGCGCTCGCGCAGCAGCTCGCCCGCCGCCCGCGCGGCCTCGGCGGCGATGACGCGCAGCTCGGTGGCGCTGATCGGCGGGGTCAAGAGACCGGCGGGCGCTGGTCGGCCCAGGGGCGGGCGTCCTCGAGCTGCGCCGAGAGCGCGAAGAGCGTCGCCTCGCCGTCGGGGCGCGCGACGAGCTGCACCGACAGCGGCATCCCCTCGCCGTCGAAGCCCGCGGGAACGGCGGCGGCCGGGTTGCCGAGGTGGTTCCAGAGCCCGTTGAACGGCACCCAGCGGGTCATGCCGTTGAGCGTCGCGAGCGCGCCGCGGCCCTCGTAGCGGCCGGTCGGCAGCGCCGCGCGGGCGAGCGTCGGGCCGAGCACGACGTCGACCTCGTCGAAGATCGCGTTGATCCGCGCCGCGTCGCGGGCCTCGGCGGCCGCCATCGCCGGCATCCGGCGGCGCGCCGCCGCGCCGAGGCGGGCGAGACCGCGGGTGCGGCGCTCCAGGCGCTCGGGATGGTCGGCCGCATGGACCTCCGCGTGGGCGCCCGCGAGGTAGCGCGTCAGGGTGTTGATGCCGGCCTGGCCGATCGCCGGATCGCGCTCGACGACCTCGTGGCCGAGCGTGCGCAGGAGCTCCGCGGTGTCCTCGGCCGCCCGGCGCCAGTCGGGATGCAGCCGGCCCGTGCTGCCGGGCGGGATCTTCAGCGACAGCGCGATGCGCAGCTTCGGCGGCGGGCTCTGCGTCGCGGCGACGTACGGCTTGCCCGTCGCGACCTCGTAGAGCAGCGCGGTGTCGGCGACCGTGCGCGCGAGGAAGCCGAAGCCCGACAGCCCGCCCCAGATCTCCTCCAGCGGCGCCGTCGTGATCCGGTCGCGCTGGGGCTTGAGGCCGAAGAGCCCGCAGCAGGCGGCCGGGATGCGGATCGAGCCGGCGCCGTCTGACGCGGTCGAGGCCGGGACGAGCCCCGCCGCGACGGCGCTCGCCGGCCCGCCGCTGGAGCCGCCCGACGTGCGCTGGAGGTTCCAGGGGTTGCGCGTGACGCCGCCGTGCGCCGTCTCGGTGAACCCCCAGACGCCGAGCTCGGGCATCCGCGTGATGCCGATGATGATCGCCCCGGCCGCGCGCAGGTCGCGGATGAACTCGAAGTCCTCGGGCTCGGGGGTGTCATAGGCCGTCGAGCCGATCGAGCGCACCGATCCGCCGACGCCCGTGTCCTCCTTGACGGCGATCGGCACGCCGAGCAGCGGCCGGCTGTCGCCCGCGCCCGCGCGCCCCGCCGCCTGATCGGCCTCGGTGAGCGCGCGCTCGGCGAACACGGCGCGGAAGGCGTTGAGCTTCGGATCGAGGCGCGCGATGCGCTCCAGCGCGTTCTCGACGAGCTCGCGCGGCGACAGCTGACCCGTGCGCACGAGCTCTGCCTGGCGCGCGACGCCGGCGAAGGCGAGGTCGCGGCGCTCCGTGCTGCCGCGGTGGCCATGCGACGCAAGACTATCCTCAGCGCTCATGACCCTCGTCGTCTCCGAGGACCGCGGCGCGGTCCGCCATGTCGTCATCAACCGCCCCGAGAAGCGCAACGCGCTGAGCCGGGCCGTCATCGAGGAGCTCGGCTCGCAGCTCGGCGCCGCCGCCGCCGATCCCGCCGTCCGCTGCGTCGTCCTGCGCGGCGAGGGCGCGATGTTCTCCAGCGGCATGGACGTCGGCGATCTGGCCGCGCTCGCCGCCGATCCGAGCGGCCTGCGCGAGTTCCGCGCCGCGATCCTCGCGATCTGGAACCTCTGCGAGGACATGTCCAAGCCGACGATCGCCCAGATCCACGGCGCCTGCCTCGGCGGCGCCGCCGAGCTCGCGCTGGCGTGCGATCTGCGCGTCATGGCGAAGGAGGCGATCATCGGCCTCGTCGAGACCCGCGTCGGCCTCATCCCCGACGTCGGCGGCTGCTCACGGCTGCCCGCGCTCGTCGGGCTCGGGCGGGCGAAGGAGCTCATCCTCGCCTCGAAGCTCATCGACGGCACCGAGGCCGAGCGGATCGGGCTCGTCAACCGCGTGGCGCCCGCCGACGAGCTCGACGCCGCCACCGAGGCGCTGGCCGGCGAGCTGCTCGCATGCGCGCCGGTCGCGATCGGGCTCGCCAAGGGCATCCTCAACGCCGCGGCGCGGCCGGGCCTCGCGGCGACCCTCGAGCAGGAGGTCGCCGCGCAGGAGCTCTGCGCGAGCAGCGACGACTTCGGCGAGGGGACCCGCGCGGTGGCCGAGCGCCGCGCCCCGGACTTCGCCGGCCGCTGAGCGACTCGCCCGGCGGCGCCTCCGGGCGGGCGGATATGCTCGCGGCGTCCTTGCCCGAGCCGATTTCCATCATCGGCGCCTCCGGAGCGCTCGGCTTCGGTCTGGCGGTTCGACTCGCCAGCGCCGGCAGCGCCGTCACGATCGGCTCGCGCGACGCCGCACGCGCCGAGGAGGCCGCCGAGCGCGCGAGCGCCGCGGTCCCGAGCGGTGAGTTCACCGGGGTCGCCAACGCCGAGGCCGCGGCGGCCAACGAGCTCGTGATCCTCTCCGTCCCCTTCCGCAACCAGTCCGAGACGCTGCACAACCTCCGCGACGTCCTGCGCCCCGGGCAGCTCGTCATCGACGCGACGGTGCCGCTCGCAGCCGCGGTCGGCGGGCGCGCGACCCGCACGCTCGGCGTCTGGCAGGGATCGGCCGCCCAGCAGGCCCAGGAGATGGTGCCCGAGGGCGTGACCGTCGTGAGCGCCCTGCACACCGTGAGCGCGGCCCTGCTGCGCGACCTCGGCCACGCGCTCGACGAGGACGTCCTCCTCGCGGGTGACAAGAAGGCCGACAAGCGGCGCGCGGCCGCGCTCATCGACTCGATCGACGGCCTGCGCTGCGTCGACGTCGGCCGCCTGGAGATGGCCCGCCTCACCGAGCAGCTCACCGCGCTCATGATCTCGGTCAACGTCCGCTACAAGACGCGCGCGGGCATCAAGATCACGAGCCTGCCCGACGAGCTGTGGCCGGCCGCCTGATGTCCTCGGTCGTCGTCCTCGCAGGCGGTACCGGCGGCGCGAAGCTCGCCCGCGGGATGCTCGACGTCGCCGGCGACGACCTCGCCGTCATCGCGAACACCGGCGACGACATCGAGATCTACGGCGCCTACGTCAGCCCCGACCCCGACCTCTGCACGTTCTGGCTCACCGACCGCATCGACGACCGCGGCTGGGGGCTGCGCGACGACACGTTCGCCGTCATGGACGGCCTGCGCGAGCTCGGCGTCGACGTCTGGTTCTCGCTCGGCGACCGCGATCTCGCGATCGGCATCGAGCGCGCACGGCGGCTGGCCGACGGCGCGCGCCTGACCGAGACGCTGGGCGAACTGGGCGCCGCGCTCGGCCTCCGCGGCCGCGTCCTGCCGATGTCCGACGACCCCGTTCGCACGTGGGTGCGCAAGGACGGGCACTGGATGGCGTTTCAGGAGTTCATGATCCGCGCCGGGGATGGGCCGATCCAGGACACGAAGCTCCGCGGCGCGCCCGAGGCGCAGCCGACGCCCGAGGTCCTCGCCGCGCTCGCCGGGGCGCGGGCGATCGTCATCGGCCCGTCGAACCCGGTCATCTCGATCGGGCCGATCCTCGCAGTACCGGGCATGCGCGACGCGCTGCTCGACAGCCCGGCACCCGTCGTCGCCGTCTCGCCGATCGTCGGCGGCAAGGTCCTCAAGGGCCCGACCGCGGCCTTCATGGACTCCGCCGGGCTGCCCGCGACGACCGCGGGCATCGCCGGCTGCTACGCCGGGCTCGTCGACGGGCTCGTCGCCGACGAGGACGTCGACGGCCTGCCGGTCCTGCGCATCGACACGCTGCTCGACGACCCCGACGCGCGCCGCCGCGTCGCCGGCGAGACCCTGCGCTTCGCCGAGGCGCTCGCCTGATGCCCCGCACGCCCGAGCGGACGTTCGCGATCCTGCCCGTCAAGCGCTTCGTCGCCGCGAAGGCACGGCTCGGCGACGAGCTCTCCGGCGGCACGCGCCGCGCGCTCACCGAGGCGATGGTCACCGACGTCCTCATGGCGCTGCGGCGGACCGAGGAGGTCCACGAGGTGCTGCTCGTGACGTCCGAGCCGGCCGCCGAGGCGATCGGCCGCGGCTACGGCGCCAACGTCCTGCACGACGACGTCGAGGAGGGGCAGAGCGCGGCCGTGCTCATCGGGATCGCGCGCGCGATCGAGGAGGGCGCGACGCGCGTCCTGCTCGTCCCCGGCGACTGCCCCGCGCTCGATCCGGCGGAGGTCACGGCGCTGCTGGACCGCCCGGCGCTCGGCGCGGTCGGTGACGATCGTGCCCGACCGCCACGGGACGGGGACCAACGCGCTGCTGCTCTCCCCGCCCGACGTCATCGAGCCGGCCTTCGGGCCCGGCAGCCGGGAGCGTCACGAGGAGCTGGCGGCCGCCGCCGGGGTCCCGTGCAGCGTCGAGGAGCTGCCGACGCTCGCGCTCGACGTCGACACCGCCGAGGACCTCATCGCGCTGCGCCAGGCGCTCGCCGACCGCCGCGGCGGCGCCGCGCATACGCGCGGGATGCTCAGCCGCCTCGCGGGCTGGGTGCGCCCGCCGGCCGCCGATCAGTGATCGTCGCCGCGGCGCTGCCCGGGCTGCCGGAGGTCAGACCCGGCGACGACCTCGCCGCCCTGCTCGCGAACGCCGCGCGCTCGCTCGCCGACGGCGACGTGCTCGTCGTCGCGCACAAGGTCATCTCGAAGGCCGAGGGGCGGATCGTCGAGCTCGGCGACGTCGAGGCCCGGCGAGCGCGCGCGCGAGCTCGGCGCCGAGCACGGCAAGGACCCGCGCGTCGTCGAGGTCATCCTCCGCGAGAGCACGGAGATCGTGCGGTCGCGCCCGGGCGTGCTCATCTGCCGCACGCACCACGGCTTCGTCTGCGCGAACGCCGGCGTCGACGCCTCGAACGCCGGCGGGCCCGACCGGCTCGTCCTGCTGCCGGTGGACCCCGATGCCTCGGCGCGGGCACTGCGCGCTCGCCTGCGCGAGCTGACCGGCGTCGCGCCGGCGATCGTCGTCTCGGACTCGTTCGGGCGCGCGTGGCGCGTCGGCCAGGTCGACATCGCGATCGGCGCGGCGGGGCTCGCGCCGGTCGACGACTGGCGCGGGCGCGGCGACGCCGGCGACCGCGAGCTGACGGCGACGATCGTCGCGGTCGCCGACGAGGCCGCGGCCGCCGCCGACCTCGTGCGGCGCAAGGACAGCCGCGAGCCGGCCGTCCTCGTGCGCGGGCTCGAGGACTACGTCACAGCGGGCGACGGGCCGGGCGCCGCGGCGCTCGTGCGCGCCCGCAGCGAGGACCTCTTCCTGTGAGCGCTACGCGACGCGCTTGACGACGTAGCGGCGCTGGCCGCCCGGCGTCTCGACCGACACCGTGTCACCGGCGCGCGACCCGACGAGCGCCCGCGCGACGGGCGACTCGGCCGAGAGGCGGCCGAGCTTGAGGTCGGCCTCCGTCGGCCCGACGAGCGTGAACTCCAGCTCGCGGCCGGATGCCTCGTCGACGACGCCGACCGTCGAGCCGAACTCCACGATGTCGGCGCCCTCGTGGCGCTCGGCCACGCGGGCGGCCCGCATGCGCTGGTTCAGGCGCAGGATCTTCGTCTCCAGATGCGCCTGGTCGTCCTTGGCGATGTGGTACTCGGCGTTCTCCTTGAGGTCACCGAGCTCGCGCGCCGCCTTGATGCGCTCAGCCATCTCGTTGCGCCCCCGTGACTCGAGATCTGCGATCTCCGCGCGCAGCGCTTCGAGCCCCTCGGGGGTGATCAACTCGGGTTCAGGCATCGAGGGAGACTAGCGGCAGTTGTGAACGCGCTTTCACAGCAAAGCGCGATGTGACCTGTTACGTGCAGACGAGGCTCGAGAAGTCCTCGTGGCCGCGGCCCTCGCGGCAGCGCTGCGTGTCGAGGTCGCGCACGACGACCCAGCGGGCGTTCTTGCGCTCGAGCGTGAGCTGGTGGCGCTGGTCGCGGATGGAGTCGTCCGGGATGTCCTTGACCGTCACCGTCGCGGTCGCGTCGTCGTCGGACGTCCGGCAGGCCTTGACCTCGACGCTCCCGGCCTCGCTGTCGAGCGCCTTCGCCCCGACGACGATGACGTTCGCGTGCTGCTTGGCCGCGGCCTCGAGCGCCGCCGGGGTCGACAGGCACTTCGTCGCCTGCTCGTCGTCGTCGTCGCCGCCGCAGCCCGCGGCCGCGAGGCATGCGAGCAGACATCCCGTGAGGAGGATCCGGTTCATGGCCGACATCGTTTCACGCCGCGGCGGCATCGTGCTCGTAGCGTCGGCGCAGCGCGTAGAGCGTCGTGCGCTCGGCGGCCGGCCGGCCCGCGCGATGGGCGGCCGCGACGAGATCCGCCGGCTCGAGGCGCACCCCGTGATAGCTGCCCGCGAGACGGCTGATGTTCTCCTCCATGAGCGTCCCGCCGAGATCGTTGACGCCCCAGCTCAGCGCCTCCGTCGCGGCGTCCAGTCCCATCTTCACCCAGCTCGCCTGGAGGTTCGGCACGCTGCGCCCGAGCGCGAGGCGGAAGGCGGCGGTGTGCTTGAGGTTCTCCTCGCGTGAGATCTCGGCGACGCCGTGCGTGCGGCCGAGCAGCGTGTGAAACGGGATGAAGCTCAGCGGCACGAACTCGGTGAAGCCGCCGGTGCGCTCCTGCAGGCCGCGGACGACGCGCATGTGCTCGGCGAGCTCCCACGGCTCCTCGATGTGGCCGAACATGACGGTCGCCGTCGAGCGCAGGCCGGCGCGGTGCGAGGCCTCGATGATCTGCACCCAGCGCGCGACGGGGAGCTTGTTCGGGCTGA
The DNA here is from genome assembly GCA_963830085.1 of uncultured Actinomycetes bacterium. GTDB lineage: Bacteria > Actinomycetota > Thermoleophilia > Solirubrobacterales > Solirubrobacteraceae > CADCVQ01. The sequence continues at coordinate 14,713 of CAWHLF010000010.1, forward strand.
TGCGCTCGCGGACGCCGTCGTGGAGGACCTCGGCGGCGGTGCCCGGCGTCGATCCGAGCCCCGCGTCGCGCAGCCGCGCGAACACCTCGCCGGGCGGCAGGCCGCTGACGTCGCACATGTGCGCGACCTCCATCGGCGAGTAGGCGTGCAGGTGCAGCTCCGGCGCGGTGTCTCTGGCGAGCCGCAGCCAGCCCTCGTAGTCCTCGAGGCCCCAGTCGGGATGGATCCCGGACTGCATGCAGATCTCGCTGGCGCCGAAGGCGACGGCCTCGCGGACGCGGCGCACGAACTCCTCCTGCGCGAGCTCGTAGGCGTCGGGCGAGCGCCTGCCCTGGCCGAAGCCGCAGAACGCGCAGCCGACGACGCAGACGTTCGAGACGTTGACGTTGCGGTTGACGACGAACGTCACGGTCTCCCCCGCGAGCTCGCGGCGCAGCTCGTCGGCGGCCTGGCGCATGTCCTCGATCGCCTCCGGCCGCGTCTCGGCGAAGAGCGCCGTCAGCTCGTCGGCGGTCAGCTCGCGGCCGTCGCGGGCGCGCGCGACGGCGCCGGCGACGAGGTCGGGGCGCAGCGGGCGCGGCGGCTGCGTGCGGCCGCTGCCGCGCCGCGGGATGAAGCTCCAGTAGCGGGCCTTGACGACGTCGAGCACGGTCTGCGACAGCCACTCGGGATCGATGTAACGGGGGTAGACGCAGAGGCGCTCGGTCAGCGCGACGCCGTCGGCCGCGAGGCGCTTTCGCACCTGGTGGGGCGAGGGGAACGGGTGCTCGGGCGAGATGTGGTCGCCGTTGGCGCTCAGGCCGCCGAGGTCGGTCGCGCCGGCGCCGACGAGCTCGGGCCACCAGTCGGCGAGGTTCGGCGGGATCTGCACGGACACGTCGGGCATGAGCCGCCGGGCTTCCCGCACGAGCCGGCGCATGTCGTCGATCGAGACGGGCGTCGCCCACGCCGGGAGGTCGAGGCGGGGGCCGTCGGGTGGGTGGGGTCCGATTCCCGTGCGCCACAGCTCGCGCGCGGCGGCGCCCGCGATCTCGGCGGGCTCGCGGCCGTAGTAGCTCGCGTGCGGGACGAAGTTCTGGAGGATGACCTCCTGGAGGTGGCCGTGCTCGGCGTGCGCCGCGGCGAGCGCCTCGAGCGCCGCGACGCGCTCGTCCTCGCTCTCGCCGATGCCGACGAGGATCCCGCTCGTGAACGGGATGCGCAGCTCGCCCGCGGCGCGGATCGTCGCCAGCCGCCGCTCGGGATGCTTCGTCGGCGACCCCTGATGAGCGACGAGGCCGGGGTTGACGGACTCGAGCATGAGGCCCTGCGACGCGGTGACCTCGCGCAGCCGCGCGAGGTCCGCCGGCTCGAGCACGCCGAGGTTCGTGTGCGGCAGCAGGCCGCGCTCGAGCGCGCGCTCGCAGGCCCAGGCGACGTAGCCGACGAAGTCGTCGTGGCCGTGCTCGGCGAGCCGGGCCCGGACGCCGGCGTCGACCTCCGGCCGCTCGCCGGTCAGCACGAGCAGCTCCTTGACGTTGCGGCGCGCCGCGCCGTCGAGCAGCGCGATGACCTCGTCGGGCGCGTGGAGGTGCGTGCGGTGCGTCGCGAACGCGCAGTACTTGCAGTAGCAGCGGCACGTCCGCGACAGCGAGAGCGTCACGTTGCGGCTGAAGGTGACGCGCCGGCGCACCGGGCGGAGTCTAAGCCCGACGTGGCCGCCCGCTGGCCCGCCGATCGTCGCGAGGCCACCGTATCCTCGTTGCGCATGATCCCCCGGTGCTTCACGGCGCTCCTGCTCGCGGGCGCCGTCGTCCTCGCGGGCTGCGGCGCCGCCGACGAGGACCGGGCGCCGAACGTCGCCGCGACGCTGCTGCTGGACTTCCAGCCCAACGCCGTCCACACCGGCATCTACACGGCCGTCGCGCGCGGCTACGACGACGCCCTCGGCGTGCAGCTGAAGGTCCGGGCGCCGACCGACTCGACCGACGCGGTGAAGCTCCTCGTCTCGCGCCGCAGCGAGTTCGCGATCCTCGACATCCACGACCTCGCGATCGCCCGCGAGCGCGGGCGCGACCTCGTCGGCGTCATGGCGATCGTCCAGACCCCGCTGGCGGCGATCCTCGCCCAGCCGCAGATCCGGACGCCGCGCGACCTCGAGGGCAAGCGCGTCGGCGTCACGGGCCTGCCGAGCGACGACGCCGTCCTGCGGTCGATCGTCGCGGGCGCGGGCGGCAACCCGCGGAAGGTCCGCAAGACGACGATCGGCTTCAGCGCCGTGCCGAGCCTGCTGACCGGGCGGGTCGCCGGCGCGACCGCGTTCTGGAACGCCGAGGGCGTGGCGGTCCGCGCGCAGCGGCCGAACATCCGCGAGTTCCGCGTCGACGACTACGGCGCGCCCGCGTACCCGGAGCTCGTCCTGACGGTCACCCGCGAGACGCTGCGCGACGAGCCGGGGCTCGTCCGCGCGACCGTCGCGGCGCTCGCGCGCGGCTACGAGGAGGTCCTCATCGACCCCGAGAACGGCGTCAGCGCGCTCGTGACGCAGACGCACGGGCTCAAGCAGGACGCCGTCCAGCGCGAGCTCGACGCCGTCATGCCGTCGTTCACGGCCGGCGCGCGGGGCTTCGGCGAGCTCGACCGGGAGCGACTGCGGGCGTGGGCGCGCTGGGAGCAGCGGTTCGGACTCGTCAAGGCGGTGCCCGACGTCGGGCTGGCCTTCGACGGGCGCTACGTGCCGGCGCCCGGGCGCGACTGACCGGCGCCGGCGCCGGCCAGCAGCCGGGCCATGATGAGCGACGAGCGCAGCGTCCCGTCGCGGCGGCGGTAGTGGTCGCGGCGCAGGCCCTCGACCTCGAAGCCGTAGGCCTCGTAGAGCGCGATCGCGCGCGCGTTGTCGGGCCAGACCTCGAGCTCGATCTTGTGCAGGTCGTCGTCGAGCGCCTGGACGAGCGCCGCGTCCATGAGCAGGTGCCCGCCGCCGCGGCCGCGGGCCTCCTCGACGATGCACATGCCAAGTCCGCTGACGCCCGCCGTGGTCGTGCTCAGGGCCATCGTGCCGACGACGCGGCCATCGTCGTCCTCGAGCACCCAGCGCGGGTTCTCACCGGATTCGATCTCCCCGCGGATGCGCGCGGCGAACGCCGCGACGTCGACCGGCGCCTCGGTCCCGATCCAGCGACCCTCCGCCGCGACGGCGGCGACGACCGCGGCGAACGGCTCGGCATCGTCGGGGGTCGCGCGGCGCACGTGCATGCCGGGCGCAGTCAACCAGCCGCCGCCGCGCGCCGGTCGGGCATACAACCGACGCGATGAGGGGTAGGCTGGTGCTGGGAGTGACCGACCTGCTGACACAGGGCGCATTCACGAGGACCGATGGGCCGCAGGCCGGGGCCGTCCTGTCCACGCGTGCGCTCAACCGCGCGCTGCTGCATCGCCAGATGCTCCTGCAGCGCCAGGAGCTCGGCGCCGCCGAGGCGCTCGACCATCTCGTCGGCCTCCAGGCGCAGAACCCGAACGCCCCCTACGTCGCGCTGTGGTCGCGCCTCGTCGACTTCGACCCCGACCACCTCGCCTCGCTCATCGGCGCGCGCAAGGTCGTGCGCATCGCGCTCATGCGCTGGACGCTGCACCTCGTCACCGCCCGCGACTGCGTCGCGATCCGGCCGGTCGTGCAGCCCGTGCTGGACCGCCGGATGCAGGCGTGCTTCGGCCGCCACCTCGGCGAGGTCGAGCTCGAGCGGCTCGCCGCGCTCGGGCGCACGCTGCTCGAGCAGGAGCCGCGCACGCTCGGCGATGTCGGGCGCACGCTCGCGATCGAGTGGCCCGGCCACGAGCCGCGCGTCCTCGGCCATGCGCTGGCGGCGCTGGCGCCGCTCGTCCACGTCCCGCCGCGCGGGATGTGGGGCCGCAACGGGCGCGCCGTCCAGACGACCGCGGAGCGCTGGCTCGGCCGCCCGCTGTCACGCGACACGCAGCCCGACGAGCTCGTGCTGCGCTACCTCGCGGCGTTCGGCCCCGCGTCGGTCGCCGACATCAAGGCCTGGTCGGGGCTCACCGGCCTCAGCGCGGTCGTCGAGCGGCTGCGTCCCGGCCTGCGGAGCTTCCGCGACGAGTGCGGGCGCGAGCTGCTCGACGTGCCCGACGGCCCGCTCCCCGATCCCGATACCCCCGCGCCGCCGCGCTTCCTGCCCGAGTTCGACAACGCCGTGCTCGCGTACGCCGACCGTTCGCGGATCGCGGCGGAGGCCGACAGCAAGCGCGTCACGACGCCGAAGACGTTCCTCATCGACGGCTTCGTCGGCGGGACCTGGCGCCTCATCCGCAGCCGCGACATCCTCGCGATCGAGGTGTCGCCGTTCTCGCCGATCGAGCGCGACGATCGTTGCGCGCTGGCCGAGGAGGGCATGCGCCTGCTCGGCTTCCTCGCCGCCGGCAGCGACGACGTGCGCGTCAGCGTCCGCTTCCGCTAACCCGCGGGGACGAGGCGCTCGACGAGCGCGGCGCCCTCGCGCGCCATCTTCGAGCGCGGGACGACGACGTCGAAGCCGGCCTCGAGCGCGCGGGCTCGCACGTCCGGCGCCGTGTGCGCGTAGGACGCGAGCACGCGCGCCTCGCCGAGCATGCCGTCGGCCTTCAGCCCCTCGACGAGCGCGATCCCGGCATCGGGCTCGAAGAAGAGGTCGACGACGAGCAGTTCGTTCGCGCCGATCGAGGCCCGCACGGCGGACTCGTTGCCCGCGAACGTCACGTCATGACCGGCGGCGACGAGCATGCCCTGGACCTTCGATCCCCAGAGCAGGTCGGGCACGTGCGCGATCACGCGCGCCATCGGCTACTGCGCGCGGCTGCGCTTGAACTCGTCGCGGACCGACTGCGGCCGGCCCCACATCTGCTTGACCTCGACGCGCCCGGAGCGCAGCTCGCGCAGCGCGAGCTCGCCCTCGATGCCGGCCTCGTCGAGGAGCTTCAGCGTGCCGTGGACCGTCGGCGCCGCCGCGGCGTGGCCGAAGCGGTGGGCGACGAGCAGCCGCCAGTGCCAGTCGTGCTGGGAGTAGGGCTGGGCGTTGGCCGTGACGAGGTACGTCGCCGCGTCGATGTAGCGGCGCTCGTCGGCGATCCGCAGGTCGAGCTCGAGGTCGGTCCAGTCGTCGGGCAGCGAGTCGACGATCTGCGAGAACTCCTCCGCGAGGCCCATGGCGGGCAGGCTAGTCGATGGACGCCGGCGCGCACGCGCCGAGGGCTATCCTCGGATCGATGGTCACCCTCACCGACGACCTCGTCACCGACTATGGCGTGCTGACGGACGGCTGCGGCCTGCTCGATCGCTCCGAGCGCGGCAAGCTCGCCCTCACCGGATCGGGCGCGCGGGAGTTCCTCGCCGGGCAGGTGACGAACGACATCGTCCGCCTCCAGGACGGCAGCGGCTGCTACGCGGCGTTCCTCACGCCGAAGGGCAAGATGCTCGGCGACCTGCGCGTGCTGGCGGTCGGCGAGCCCGACCCCGAGCTGCTGCTCGACACCGATCGCCCGACGCTCCAGGCGCTCTTCGACATGATCCGCCGCTTCAAGATCGGCTACGACGTCGAGCTGCACAAGCGCACGGTCGAGCGCGGGCTGCTGTCGCTCGCCGGACCGGCCGCGCGGCGGGTCGCGGGCGCCGAGGACCTCCCGGAGGAGGAGCACGCGCACGCGGCGGGCGAGATCGGCGGGCGGCCCGTCCGGCTCGTCGCGACCGACGCCGGCATCGACGTCCTCTGCGACGCGGCCGACACCGAGGCCGTGCGGGCGGCGCTGCTGCACGCGGGCGCCGAGCCGGTCTCCGAGGACGCCGCCGAGATCCTGCGCGTCGAGCGCGGGCGCCCGCGCTACGGCGCCGAGCTCGACGACTCGACGATCCCGCAGGAGGCCGGCCTCAACGAGCGCGCCGTGAGCTTCACGAAGGGCTGCTACGTCGGCCAGGAGACCGTCGCCCGGCTCTTCTACCGCGGCAAGCCCAACCGCCACCTGCGCGGCCTGCGGCTGTCCGAGCCGGTTGCGAGCGGCGCCGAGCTGCGGCTCGGCGAGCGCGTCGTCGGCCGCCTGGCGAGCTCGCTCGTCTCGCCCGCCTACGGCCCGATCGCGCTGGCGCTCGTGCGCCGCGAGGCGTCGGTCGGGGACACCGTCGACGTCGAGGGCGGCGCGAGCTGCGGAGGTCGTCGACCTCCCGTTTGCCTGAGCGCTCGCCTGAGCCGCGACGAACGCCTCGAGGACACCACAGGCAGGCACCGGCGCCAGCGCCAGCGACGGCGCGTCGTGCGACGCCAGCCACGTCTGCGCGATGCGCGCCTCGGCGACCGCGTCGGGCGTCAGGTCCGCGCCGCCGGCACGCAGCGCCGCGAGCGTCCGCGCGTGGAGGTCGCCCGCGTCCTCCAGCACGCTCCAGTCGGCGACCCGCCCGCCGACGAGCCAGAGCGCGTCGAAGCGCGACGCTCGCGGGTGCGGCGCGAGCACGAGCCGCGGCCGCGCGTGGGTCGCCGCGAGCGCGCCGTCGAGCGCGCGCACGAGCGCCGCGATGCGCGCGCGCCGGCGGCGCAGCCAGGCCGCGCGCTCGTAGCGCTGCTCGGCGGCGGCCGCGCGCATCTGCGAGTCGAGGTGCTCGACGAGCGCCGCGCCGCCGTCGCCCTCGCCGCAGAAGAGCGCGAGCGCCTCGTCGAGGCGGCGGCGGTAGACGTTCGGGTCGAGGTCGTTGAGGCACGGCGACATGCAGCGCCCCATCTGCCCGTAGGCCGACGGCCACGGCCGCAGGCGCAGCTTGCGGCCGCAGTGGCGCAGGCCGAAGAGCGAGTCGAGCTGCTCCTTGAGCTCGACGGCGGCCGCGCGGCTGCGCAGCGGGCCGATCGTGACCGCCCGTCCGGCGGCCGGCTCGCGCGCGACCTCGAGGACCGGATAGGCGATGTCGAGGCGGCAGCGCAGGTAGACGAAGGCGTCGTCGCGCTTGTGGATGACGTTGCCGGGCGGGCGCAGCTCGCGGATGAGCCGGTGTTCGAGGAGCAGCGCGCCGAGCTCGGAGTTCGTCGTGCGATGGTCGACGATCGCCGCCTGCTCGGCCCAGCCCTCGTGCGGCGCCGACGGCGCGAAGTGCGCCCGCGCCCGCGTGCGCAGCGAGACCGACTTGCCGACGTAGAGGACCTGGCCGGCCGCGTTTCGCATGATGTAGACGCCGGGTTCGTCGGGCACGCCCGCGGTCGACGGCGCGGCGCGCTTCGTCGTGCCGCCGGCGAGGGTGCGGCCCGCCCGCGGCCGCGCGCGGCGGCGGGGAGGATTCAGCGCGGCGAGCGCCTCGGCCACCGTCCCCGCCTGGGCGCAGAGGCGGCCGAAGAGCGCGCAGAAGACGCGCGCGCACGTCTCGGCGTCGGCGAGCGCGCGGTGCGTCGTCTCGACCTCGATCCCGAGCGAGTCGGCGAGCGACGCGAGGCGCCGCTGGCGGACGAGCGGCGCGAACCGCCGCGCGAGCGCGACCGTGCAGAGCGTCGGCGGGTTCGGCCAGCGCAGGTCCGCCCGCGCGAACGCCTGCGCGAGGACGCGGCGGTCGAACGCGGCGTTGTGGGCGACGAGGACGCGGGTGGGCGGGCATCCGATGAGCTCGGCGAGGTCGGGCAGCGTCGCCTCCGCCGGCGGGGCGGCGTCGACCATCGCCTGCGTGATCTGCGTGAAGCGCTGGATCGAGCGCGACAGCGGCGCGACCCCGGCGACGAGCGTCTCCCAGCGGTCGTGCAGCTCGCCGCCGCCGACGAGCACGGCCCCGACCTCCGTGAGCTCGCAGGCCTCACCCGCGAGGCCGTTGGTCTCGGTGTCGACGGCGAGGAACTCGGTCGTGGCCAGCGGCTGCGCGAGCAGATCCATCGGCTGAAGCCTTGCGCGTCGGGAAGACGCGATGCAGGCCGGGTTGCAGCGATCGTTCATACGCCGACCGCACGCGGGGGTAGCCTCCAGCACCAGCAGTCCGTGGTCGAACTAGGAGTGTGATGACGACCTTCGCCGCCCAGCCCGAGACGGAGCGCCGCCTGGCGGAGCTCGATGCGAGCGTCCGCAGCGCATGGGCGTCCTACCGCGAGGACCTCCGCGAGCTCCAGGGGGCCGACTACGACGACGCAGAGGCCGCGGCCTGGGACCAGCTCCAGGCGACGCTGCGCGAGCTGGAAGCCGAACGGGCCGCGCTCGTGCCGTCGACCCCGCCGTCAGCCTGACTGGTCCGCCGCATAGTCCCGTTCTCGCCGCTCTCGGGTAGGTTTCCCCGGGTTGTCACGAGGATGGTGATTGGAGTAGACGCGCAGCGCAGGATGCCCGGGGCCGCCCTCGCGGTCGTCGTCGCGCTCGGCCTCGGCCTCGCCGGCTGCGGCGGCGACGACGATTTCGCCAACGACTCCCGTCCGGGAGCGGCGGTGACGGTGAGCGCCGCGATCCTCCCGGCGCGCGTGACGGTCTCCCCGTCGCGCCTGGGCGCCGGCACGATCGAGCTCATCGCGAGCAACCAGACCTCGCGCTCCCAGCGCCTGACGTTGCGCAGCCGCGGCGGCGCGGACGCGCTGGAGCAGACGACGGGGCCGATCAATCCCGGCGACACCGCGTCGCTGAAGGCGGAGCTCACGCAGGGCAGCTACGTCGTGTCCGCGCTGTCGTCCGCGATCGACCCGGCGCAGATCGTCGTCGACGCGAAGGCCGCCGGCGGCGAGGATCGACTCTTGCAGCCGTAGCGCGGCGCCGTCGTCCTTGCGACAATGGGCGCAATGCGCCGGCACCGGTTCCTTCATGCGGCGCTCGCGACGCTCGCACTGACCGCGGGGGTCGTGCTCGTGTCGAGCACCGGGTCCCCCGCCGAGCCGACGGCTTCGCAGGCGTTCTTCAAGAAGACGCTGCTCGACGACGCCAAGACGACGCCGGCGATCAAGAAGCTGCTCGAGGAGGGCGGCGGCTTCGTCGCGCCCGACACCGTCTTCGCCGACATCACGGGCGACTCGCGCGCCGACGCGATGGTCCTCGTCGAGACCGGCGGGGTCGCCGGAGCGGTCGCGTTCTACGTCTTCAGCACCGACGGCGAGGCCGCCGACAGCGACCTGCGCGCCGTCTACCGCTCCCAGCGCCTGTACCGCGCGAGCGTCGAGCTCGAGGGCACGACGGTGAAGCTGCGCACCCCGAAGTTCGCCGAGGGCGACGACATCTGCTGCCCGGCGAAGATCACCCAGCGCGAGTACATCTGGAGCGCGAGCGCGAAGTCGCTGCAGCGCCAGGACACGATCGAGCTCGACGGCCCCGCCTGACCTGCCGGCGCCGGCCGCGGCCCTGGTGGTGGTTGCGACGGCAACCACTGCGCGTATGCAATACTTGCGTGCATGCAAGCATCTATCTCGCCGTCCGAAGCCACCGCGGCCGAGCTCGCCGGGCAGCTGCTCGCGCTCTGGCGCGAGGTCATCGGCAGCGGCGGGGTCGCGGCCTACGCGATCTTCGAGGAGCTCGAGCTCACCCTGACGCAGGTCAAGGCGCTCTCCGCGCTCGCGCGTGACGAGCTGACCGTCAAGGAGCTCGCCGAGCGACTCGGCCTCTCCCTCCCCGGGGCCAGCCGCGCCGTCGACGCGCTCGTCGAGCGCGACCTCCTGCACCGCCGCGAGGACACCGACGACCGCCGGATGAAGCGCGTGCGCTGCACCGCCGCCGGCCAGGACGCCCTCAAGCGCCTCGACGAGGCCCGCCTCGCCGGCCTCGAGCAGTTCAGCGCGACGCTCGCGCCGGCGCACCGCAAGCGGCTGTCCGCGGCGTTGCGCCCGATCGTCGAGGGCATCGAGCACGCCCGGGAGCGCGCGTGACCAAGCGCATCGCCCTCAACGACGGCAACCGCCGCTGGTGGACGCTCGCGGCCATGTGCTTCGCGCTCTTCATGGTCATGCTCGACAACACCGTCGTGAACGTCGCGCTGCCGTCGATCCAGCGCGACCTGCACACGTCGATCGCCGGGCTGGAGTGGACGGTCAACGCCTACATGCTCGCCTTCGGCGTCCTGCTCGTCACCGGCGGGCGGCTCGGCGACATCTTCGGCCGCCGCCGCGTCTTCCTCATGGGCGTCGTCCTCTTCGCGGCCTCGAGCGCGTTCATCGGCTTCTCGCAGACGTCCGCCTGGCTCATCGGGGGCCGCGCGATCCAGGGCGTCGGCGCCGCGCTCATGATGCCCGCGACGCTCTCGATCATCACGAACGCCTTCCCCCCGCACGAGCGCGGCACGGCGATCGGCACGTGGGCCGGCGTCTCGGCGCTCGCGCTCGCGATCGGACCGGTGCTCGGCGGCCTGCTCGTCGAGCACGTCTCCTGGCAGTCGATCTTCTTCATCAACCTGCCGGTCGCGGCGGGCGCGGTCGCGGTGACGCTCTTCGCGACCCGCGAGTCGCGCGACGAGACCGTCCTGCCGAAGGTCGACCTCGCCGGCGTCGCGACCCTGACGATCGGCCTCACGGCGCTCGTCCTCGCGCTCGTCGAGGCCCACTCCTGGGGCTGGGGCTCGCCGCGGATCCTCGGCCTGTTCGCCCTCTTCGCGCTCGGCGTCGTCGCGTTCATCTGGGTCGAGCGCCGCGTGCGCGTGCCGATGGTCGACTTCAGCTTCTTCCGCTCGCCGACGTTCCTCGCGACGAACGTCGTCGCGTTCGTCGTGTCCTTCGCGATGCTCGGGATGTTCTTCTTCCTGACGCTCTACATGCAGAACGTCCTGCGCTACTCGCCGCTGGAGGCGGGCATCCGCTTCCTGCCGACGACGCTCATGGTCATCGTCATCGCGCCGCTCGCCGGCCGCATGACCGACCGCATCGGGCCGCGCCCGCTCGTCGGGACGGGGCTCATGCTCGTCTCGGCCTCGCTGCTGTGGCAGTCGTTTCTCACCGTCGACTCGGGCTTCGGCTTCCTCTTGCCCGGCTTCGTGCTCATGGGCATCGGGATCGCGCTCGTCATGTCGCCGATGAGCACCGCCGCGATGAACGCCGTCGATCAGAGCAAGGCCGGCGTCGCCTCCGGGATCCTCTCGATGAACCGGATGATCGGCGGCGTCCTCGGCGTCGCCGTCCTCGGCACGTTCATCGGCTCGACGGACTCGACGGCCGACTTCGTCGCCTCGCTCGGCAACGGCCTGCTCATCGGGGCGTTCGTCGCCGCGGCCGGCGCGGCCGTGGCCTGGAAGTTCATCTCGCCCGAGCTCGCGGGCGGCGCGGTGCGTCAGGCGCCGCCGGCCGGCGAGGTCGCCGCGCCGACCCTCTCGAGGTAGCGCGGGCGCACTGCGACGAGGTGGATGATCGCGACGAGGGCGGCGACGAAGTACACGATGATCGCGACGTCGAGCGCCGGGTCGTCCTCGGAGACGACGAAGGCGGCGATCAGCGGGAGCAGGTAGACGCCGCCGGCGACGAGCCAGCGGCGCTCGTTCGCCTTGACGCCCATGTACAGGAACGTCAACCACCCGAACGAGACGAGCGCGGGGACGATCCACAGGTACTTCGACACGAACGACGCCGGGGCCGCGATGGCCGTCCGGGGCGCGGGTGCGGCGGGCTTCGATGCTGCGGCGGCGGGCTTCGGCCTGCCTGCTGACGGGGGCCGGCGGCGGCGCTGACCCGATGGCGCGGCCGATCGCGTCGATGAGGACGCCCGTGTCCGAGCGCCAGCGCGTGTCGGTCAGCGAGATGCCGTTGCGCCGCGCGAGCGGCACGAGCGGCTCCGGGAGCTCCTCGGGGCTCGGCATCTCGGCGCCCTCGACGAGCACCGGGATGACGCGGACGTCGTCGCGCGCGAGCGCCTCCGCGAGCTCGATGCGCACGAAGTCGTCGGGCTTGTCGATGCGCCGCGTCCCCTGCTCGTCGGCGACCGTCAGCCAGTCGTCGCCGATCATCGCGAGGACGACGTCGCAGTCGCCGATCGCCCGTTCGATCTGCTGCACGAAGTCGACGCCGAGGTCGATCGTGTCGACGTCCATGAAGACCGTGTCGGGGCCGAAGCGCACGCCGAGCGTGTCGGCCAGCCGCCCGGCATGGGGGGCGCAGTCCTCGCGCCGGTAGCTGATGAAGATGCGCGCCACGCCGAGGCCACCGTACGGCCAAGTCCGGCGCGCGCGCAAGGTCCCGAAGGGCAGCACGACGTGCAAAGGCGGTCCGGCGCGTAGGATTGCGCCCGGTCAGCCAACCGAACCGAGGGGTACCAGCAACCGATGGCCGTCGATCTCAGCCAAGTCTCCAGCGTCGAAACCGAGCCGGGCGAGCTGCCCGCGACGATGACCGCGTGGGTCATCCGCCAGGAGCGCGAGGGCGAGCCGAAGGACGCCTTCCAGATCGAGGAGATCGAGGTCCCGGAGCCGCAGGCCTTCGAGGTCATCGTCCGCGTCATGGCGGCCGGCGTGAACTTCAACAACGTCTGGGCGTCGCTCGGCAAGCCCGTGTCGGTCTTCAACTCCCACCCCGAGGAGGACCACCACATCGGCGGCTCGGACTGCTCGGGGATCGTCTGGAAGGTCGGTCCCGGCGTGACGCGCTGGCAGGTCGGCGACGAGGTCGTCATCCACTGCAACCAGGCCTCCTACGAGGACGTCGAGGTCCACGGCCTCGACCCGCTCGCCGCGCCGAGTCAGAAGATCTGGGGCTACGAGACGAGCTGGGGCTCGTTCGCGCAGTTCTGCAAGGTCCAGGCCCAGCAGCTGCTCGCCAAGCCCGAGCACCTGACCTGGGAGGAGGCGGCCTCCTACGGGCTGACGTACTTCACCGCCTACCGGATGCTCATGGACCAGTGCGACCTGCAGGCCGGCCACAAGGTCCTCATCTGGGGCGCCGCCGGCGGCCTCGGCGTCTTCGCGACGCAGCTCTGCGCGCTGACGGGCGCCGACTGCGTCGGCGTCGTCTCCAGCGACGAGAAGGGCGCGCTCGTCGAGCAGCTCGGCGCCAAGGCCTTCATCAACCGCAACGAGTTCGCGGGCATGATGCGCAAGGGCGGCGAGTCCCCCGACGAGGAGAAGGCCCGCTTCAAGGAGATGCGCAGGTTCGACAAGCGCGTCAGGGAGCTGCTCGGCGGCGACAAGCCCGACATCGTCTTCGAGCACGTCGGCAAGGCGACGTTCCCGACGAGCGTCTACGTCGTCAAGCCGTTCGGCAAGGTCGTCATCTGCGGCGCGACGTCGGGCTATCAGCTGGACTTCGACGTGCGCTACCTCTGGATGCGCCAGAAGCAGATCATCGGCTCGCACTTCGCCAACGCGTGGGAGGCGACGAAGGCCAACGACCTCATCCGCGAGTCGAAGATCCGCCCCGTGCTGTGGAAGACGATGCCCTTCGAGGGCGTCGCCGAGGCCCATCAGCTCATGTACGAGAACAAGCACTCCGGCAAGATCGCGATCCTCGTGGGCGCGACGGAGACCGGCCAGGGCAAGACCGCCGAGGGCCCTGGCGCGATCCGGGCCGAGGTCGGCGCCTGATGACGAACATCCTGCACCTCCCCGTCTACGCGACCGGCTTTCGCGGCGACGACATCGAGGCCTCGCTCCAGCAGCTCGCGCCGATCTCGCTGCGCTACGGCGCCTCGCGCTACGAGGTCACCCGCTCGCGCGACGACCGCTACAAGTTCCTCATGTCGATCGAGTTCGACGACAAGTCGGGCTGGGACCGCTTCTGGTTCGGCGAGGAGTTCACCGACTGGCGGGCGGCCTGCTCGTCGTGGTACACGGTCCCGCTGCTCTACGTCTGGCAGGACCAGGTCGCGCTCGGCGAGGTGCGCGACGCGGTCGCCGCCGGCGACCTCGAGGAGTAGGGAAGGTCTCCGACTCGGTGCACCCGGCAGAGCACCGCGGGCTGCGCGAGCTGTACGTCATGGCCCGCCAGCTGCGCGACCACTGGCGCGCGCTCGCAGGCCGCCTCGACGCCGTGGCGCCCGACGAGGCGGCGCTGCTGCGCGCGGGATCGGACGAGGCGCGGGCGCTCATCGGCGAGCTGACCGACGTCACGGCCGCGCGCGGGCTGCACGGGCGACCCGCCGCGCAGGGGCTCGGCGCGCGGCTGGCGTCGATGCATCACCTGCTGCTCGACACCTCGCTGGAGGTCAACCAGGCGCTGCGCTTCGCGGTGCTGGACGTCGTCCACGTCGTGACGCTGCTGGACTACCTCGCCGCGCTCGCGCGCGCCGACGGCGACGCGGACCTCGAGGCGATTCCTCACGGGCTGGGCGCCGCGGATGCGCGCGCACGAGGACGCCGTCCGCGCGGCGGCGATCACGCTCGGCGACCGGCCCGACGCGGCCGTCGGCGGGACGGCCGGCGGCGTTGCGGGCCGCGTCCTGCACGGCGCCGTGACCGCGGTCGGCACGGTCGGCGAGTGGGTCGATCGCCGCGCCGCGAAGTCCTGAGCTGGGGTTCAGCGGCAGAGCGCGTACGCCGTGCCGGTTGCGGCCTCTCCCCGCGCGACCTGTGACGAGGCGCTGACGAGCACGAGCACCGATCGCTTGCCGGTGACGCGGCGGTCGAGGATGCTGACCCCGATCTCGCCTGCGGCGCCGCCGGTGCGCCAGGTCTTGCCCTTCGGGCAGGTCATCCGCATCGCGGCGAACGCCGTCTCGGCGCCGCGGGTGATCCGCACGTCGCGCGCGACGGCGACGTAGCCCTTCGGCAGCGGCTGTCCCTGGCGCGCGCCGGCGACGCCCGGAAAGCTGATCGGGCTGTCCTGCGGCGCGGCGATCAGCGTGCGCGGCGAGACGCTGATCGTCGTGTCAGACGGCGCTTGCGCGACGGCGGTCGCGGTGGCCGCGAGCGCCGCGACGACGGCCGCGGCGGCCGCCCGGATGAGACGTGATGACGACATGCATGGCTCCTTGCGGTAGCTCCCCACGCACATCCTGCGTCATCCGGCGGCCGGCGTCGATGCACCTGGGTGTCGGAGTCGCACACCTCAGGGCGCGGGAGCCGGCGGCACGGTCACGATGCGCGACGGCCCCGCCGGGACGGCGGGCGCCGCCGGCGTGACCGGCGCCGTGGTCGGCGGCGGAGCGGCGGGCGCCCGCGGCACCGTCGCCGCCGGCGTGACCGGCGCCGTGGTCGGCCGCGGAGCGGCGGGCGCCCGCGGCACCGTCACCACCGGCGGCCCGGGCGCCGGCTTCGTCCGGCGAAGGCGGTCGGCCCCGACGAGGACGATGACGTCGACCTGCGCCATCGTCGGCGGCGATGTCGTGTACGAGGTCACCCGCCGGACGCCGAGCACCCCCGCGACTCGCCGCGCCTCGGCGCTCGCGCCGCGCTTGTAGCGGATCTCGGTGAGGGCACCACCGGGATCGCTGACGTTCGAGATCGACGTGATGCGCGCGCCGAGGGCGGCAAGATCATCGGCCGTCGCCCGCGCGACGCCGCGCGCGGTCGTGCCGTTGAGGACCGCCACGCGGATGCCCTCCAGATCGCCGCGCGCGGACGGCGCCGGCAGCGCCCGCCCGCTCGGTGCGGCGGGCGTACCGAGGCCCACGGGCGAGCTGTCCGAGCCCCCGATGACCGCCACCGCGGTGGCGCCGATCGCCGCCGACGCGACGCAGGCGAGCGCGAGGACGCGACCGCGTCCGGCGAGCGCCCGCCGGGCCGGGCCACGGGCGCCGCGGCGCCGGCCGGCGACGAGGAGCTGCTCTTCGAGCTGGGCGTAGAAGTCGGTCATGGTCCACTCCTCTCCAGGCGGTCGCGCAGCGCCGACAGCCCGCGCGAGACGCGCTTTCGCACGACGAGCTCCGATGCACCCGACGCGAGCGCGATCTGCGAGTAGTCGAGCTCCTGCAGCACGCGCGCCTCGACGGCGGCGCGCTGGTCGACGGGCAGCCCGGCGAGCTCCTCGAGCACCCGCGTGTGCGGGCCCTCCCGCAGCGCGTCGGCCTCGATGCGCTCGAGCTGCTCGTCGACGAGCTCCAGCCGTGCCATCCCCATCCTGCGGCGGTGGCGCTCTCGACCGCGCCGCGGCGCGGCGAGGCGCCCGAGCTGGCGGTTGGCGATGCCGTAGAGCCAGCCGATCGCCGGTCCGCGGTCGGGATCGAAGCGCCGGCAGCCGTCCAGCGCGGCCGCGAATGTCTCGGCGGTGAGGTCGGCGGTCGTCTCCGCGTCGCGGCTGCGGCGCCAGAAGTACGCCGCCAGCGCCCGCACGTGCCGGCGGTAGAAGAGCGCGAACGCCTCCGGGTCCTCGCGGGCGGCGAGCAGCAGCGCCTCGTCGCTGCGGTCATCGGCATCTGGGGTCCATGACGGTTCTTAGCCGACCGGCCCGATCTTGTGACCGTCGCCTACGCGGCGTCGATGCGCTCGTCGTTGCGCTCGATGTCGGCGCGCAGGCTGCGCAGCGCCTGGCGGATGATGCGCGAGACCTGCATCTGCGAGACGCCGACGATCTTCGAGATCTCCGTCTGGGTGAGGTCCTCGGCGAAGCGCAGGCGCAGGACCTCGCGGTCGCGGTCGGAGAGCACGTCGAAGGCGTCGTCGAGCAGGACGCGCATCTCCGCGCGGCCGATCTCGGGGTCGCGGGCGCCGATCGAGTCGGCGAGCGTCACGTCCTCGCCGGTCGGCTCGTCGAGCGATCGCGTGCGCCGCGCCTCCTGGCTCTGGATCGTGATGAGCACTTCCTCGAAGGGCTGGTCGACCTCGTCGGCGAGCTCCTGCACCGTCGGCGAGCGGCCGAGCTCCGTCGTGAGCTTGTCGCGGGCCTTGGCGAGCTCGATCTGCAGCTCCTGCATGCCGCGCGGGACGCGCATCGCCCACGTCTTGTCGCGGAAGTGGCGCTTGATCTCGCCGAGGACGGTCGGCGTCGCGTAGGAGGAGAAGCGCACTTCGCGGTCGAGGTCGAAGCCCTCGATCGCCTTCATGATCCCGACGCACGCGACCTGGACGAGGTCGTCGAGCGGCTCGCCGCGGCCCGAGTAGCGGCCGGCGAGCGCCCGCGCCAGCGGGACCATCTCCTCGGCCAGCATGTCGCGTGCGCGGGTGTCGCCGCGCACGTGATAGCGGCGCAGGAGCTCCCGCTCCCGTACCGCTCGTTCGGCGTTGGTGGTTGCGCCCGCTGGCTCGCTCACGACGCGTACAGCGTGCCACAAGCGGGCCGCGGTACGAGTAGCCGGCGAGCCCGGCTACCCCTGCTCGAGCGGCGCCATCGTCAGGCCCGCGCCGTGCAGCTGTTCCCAGTACAGCTCGGCGGGTTCCTTGTGGCCGCTCCAGACGATCGCCTGGCCGCTGCGGTGGATCTGATCGGCGATGCGATAGCCGCGATCGACGGTGATGCCCGGGATGTAGCGCGCGAGCGCGTGGGCGACGCCGTCGAACGTGTTGTGGTCGTCGTTGCGCACGATCACGCGCCACTGGCCGCCGAGCCCGCTGCCCGGCGGGCCCGTGCGTGGCTTCTCGATCGTCTGCGTCATCGACCGTGCAGGATAGGCACGCTCAGCCCGTCGCGCCAGCCTCGCGGGCACGGGCGAAATAGCGGTCGAGACCGAGCCACTGGTCCTCCGGCGGCATCGCCTGCTCGAAGGCCAGCGCTCCCTGCTCGTCGAGCGCCTCGCGGAATGCGGCGCGCAGCGCCTGCGCGTAGGTCTCGCGATCCACGCGCTGCGCGAGCTCGCCCCAGTGGGCGAGCGCCTCGCGGATGCGCGCGACATGCGCGGCGACGTCGCCGTAGTCGCCGAAGTGCGTGATCGCCAGCCGCTCGGGCTCCCAGGCCTCGATCGCCGCCAGCGACGTCTCCCACGCGTCGAGGTCGATGTCCGGCGGCGGCGTCGGCGCGAGGAGCAGGTTCCCCGCCGGCATCCGCACGCCGCAGGTGTCGCCCGGGAAGACCCAGCCGCTGGCGTCGTGGCGGTAGGAGACGTGGTGGGAGGCGTGGCCCGGCGTGTAGGCGACCTCCCAGCCGTCGATCCGCTCGCCCCCGCGCAGGACGCGCAGCGAGCGCTCGGGGATCGGGACGACCTCGCCCCAGAGGCGGTCGAAGTCCTCGCCGTACAGCCGCTTGGCCGAGGCGACCAGGCGCGCCGGATCGGCGAGGTGGCGGGCGCCGCGCTCGTGGACCCAGACCTCGAGGTCGGGCCATTCGCGCACGAGCGCGCCCGCCGCGCCGGCGTGGTCGAAGTGGATGTGCGTCAGCAGCAGCGCGCGGGGCTGCTCGCCGTCGAGCGCCTCCAGGACGGTGTCGATGCTCGACTCCGGTCCAGGGTCGACGAGCACGTCGTCGACCTGCCAGCAGCAGATGACGTGCTCGCGGCCGAGATGGCGGACGTCGATGGGCCTCACGCACAGGACGCTACCCGGTGACCGCCTGCGCGCTCGCATGCGCAGGCGGGTGCGGGTGATTCGGGGCGCGTCTCAGACGCGCTGGTCGCGGTCCTCGGGCCGGCCCGGGTCCAGGCCGGACGGGATTCCCGGAGGCGTGCGGAATTCCGTGGGCACCGCACCGGCCGCCTCGGCCTCCGACTGCGGTGCCGCGCCGGCGAGCCCGATGTCGCCGCCGCCGCTGAACTTGTCGGGGTCGCCGACCGGCTCGTCGTCGTCGCCGGCGGGCTCGGCGGACGCCTCGGCGGTATCCGGCGGCTCAGCCTCGGCCTCGGCCTCGGCGGTGTCCGGCGGCTCAGCCTCGGCCTCGGCTCGGCGGTGTCAGGCGGCTCGGCGGCGGCCTCGGCGGGCGCCGCGTCGTCGGCTGCGGCGGGCGCGTCGACGGCGTCCGAGACGTCGACGGCGCCGGCCTCACCGGCGGGCTCGTCGCCACCGTCGTCACCGGTGTCGAGGTTCGCGAGATCCAGCGGCGCGTTGCCGCCGTCGTCAGCGGCGCCCTCGGCGGGCTCGATCGCGTCGACGCCGACCGGGATCCCGCTCTCGGCGCTGTCGCCCTGGCCGGTGTCGGGCGCGGCATAGCCGGTGCCCGCGGGCTGGTTGCCCTCGCCGCCCCAGGCCTCGGATCCCTGCTCCTGGGCGGTGTCCTGGTGGGCCTCGGCGGCCTCGGTCATCTGCTCTGACACGTCTGGTGTCACGTTCTCGTCCTGCATGCGACCTCCCAAGGTTGCTCTCTTGGGCGGTACCCGTTCAAACGCGCCAGTAGCCGCAGCCGCGCCAACCGGACGGTCGCCGGCAGCGGCATGAGCGTGTCGACCGAACCCTCGATTCGAGGCTCATCGACCGTCCTGGCGGGCCGTCTGTGGATGCCATCCCACGACGGGCGCCTTGACGGACGCGAGTCCGGGATACGATCAGGTCCATGAGCGATCAGCCTGCGCATCGCCTGCCCGAGCGCGACCGGCCGTGGATGATGCGCACCTACGCGGGTCACTCGACGGCGGCGAAGTCCAACGAGCTGTACCGCAACAACCTCGCGAAGGGGCAGACCGGCCTCTCGGTCGCGTTCGACCTCCCGACGCAGACCGGCTACGACGGCGATCACGAGCTCGCCCGCGGCGAGGTCGGCAAGGTCGGCGTCCCGATCGCCCACCGGGGCGACATGAGCGCGCTCATGGACGGCATCCCGCTGGACACGATGAACACGTCGATGACGATCAACGCGACGGCCGCCTGGCTGCTGGCGCTCTACATCGTCGCCGCCGAGGAGCAGGGCCACGACGCCTCCAAGCTCCAGGGCACGACCCAGAACGACATCATCAAGGAGTTCCTCGCCCGCGGGACGTACGCGTTCCCGCCCGGCCCCTCGATGCGGCTCATCGCCGACATGGTCGCCTACACCGTGACCGAGGTCCCGAAGTGGAACCCGATCAACATCTGCTCCTACCACCTCCAGGAGGCGGGCGCGACGCCCGTCCAGGAGATCGCCTACGCGCTGTCCAACGCGATCGCCGTCCTCGACGCCGTGCGCGCGCGGGTCGACGAGGAGCTCATGGGCAAGGTCTTCAGCCGCATCTCGTTCTTCGTCAACGCCGGCGTCCGCTTCGTCGAGGAGCACGCGAAGATGCGCGCGATGTCGGAGTTGTGGGAGGAGATCGGCCGCGAGCGCTACGGCGTCCAGGACCCTCGCCAGCTGCGCTTCCGCTACGGCGTGCAGGTCAACTCGCTCGGGCTGACCGAGTCCCAGCCGGAGAACAACGTCCAGCGCATCGTGCTCGAGGCGCTCGCCGTGACGCTCGGCCGCAACGCCCGCGCCCGCGCGATCCAGCTGCCGGCGTGGAACGAGGCGCTCGGCCTCCCGCGCCCCTGGGATCAGCAGTGGTCGCTGCGCATCCAGCAGGTGCTCGCCTACGAGACCGACCTGCTCGAGTACCCCGACATCTTCGAGGGCTCGAAGGTCATGGACGGCCTCGTCGCCGAGCTCGTCGAGGGCGCGCGCGCCGAGATGGCGGTCGTCGAGGAGCACGGCGGCGCGGTCGAGGCCGTCGGCTACATGAAGGCCGCGCTCGTCGACTCCCACCGCGACCGCATCCAACGGATCGAGTCCGGCGACCTCGTCGTCGTCGGCCAGAACCGCTTCGAGACGACGGCGCCCGTCGCCGCTTGCGACCGGCGAGGACGGCGGGATCCTCACCGTCGACCCGGGCGTCGAGGCCGAGCAGATCGCCGCGCTGGAGGAGTGGCGCTCGGCGCGCGACAACGAGGCCGTCGAGACCGCGCTGGAGGAGCTGCGGCGCCTCGCCGTCGCGACGGACGAGAACATCATGGAGGCGACGATCGCCGCCGCCCGCGCGGGCGCGACGACCGGCGAGTGGGCGCAGGCGCTGCGCGACGCCTTCGGCGAGTACCGCGCGCCGACCGGCGTCGGCGAGGCGAGCGCCGGGCCGGTCGCCACCGGCGGCGAGCTCGAGGAGCTGCGCGACGAGGTCGCCCGCGTCGGCGACGCGCTCGGGCGCCGGATCAAGATCCTCGTCGGCAAGCCGGGCCTCGACGGGCACTCCAACGGCGCCGAGCAGATCGCCGTCCGCGCGCGCGACGTCGGCATGGAGGTCGTCTACGAGGGCATCCGGCTGACGCCGGCGCAGATCGTGACGTCCGCGCTGCAGGAGGGCGTCCACGTCATCGGCCTGTCGATCCTCTCGGGCTCGCACCGCGAGCTCATCCCGACGGTCATGGCGGGGCTCGAGGAGGCCGGCGTGCAGGCGCCGGTCGTCGTCGGCGGCATCATCCCCGAGGCCGACGTCGCGCCGCTGAAGGAGGCCGGCGTCGCCGCCGTCTACACGCCGAAGGACTTCGACCTCACGCGCATCATGCGCGACATCGTCGCGCTCGTGGCCGAGCGCAACGGCGTCGGCGCGGCGAGCGCCTGACGGCTACGCGCCGTCGAGCGCGGCACGCACGAGCGTGTCGACCATGAACGCGATGTCGCCCTCGATCTCGGCGGGGCTGCGGCGCGCCTGCGGCGCGGCGCGCAGGAGGTCGCCCATGCCGACGTACATCGCGTACGTCATGCGCGCGTGGCGCCCGGCGTCGCCGGGGGCCACGCCCGCGTCGCGATAGAGGCGCTCGAGCACGCCGAGCCGCGTCGCCGTGACGCGCGCGAGCACGGCCGCCACGCGCGGGTCGCCCGCCGCGGCGAGGACGCCGGCCTGGGCGTCCTCCCCGCGGGCCGCAAGGCTGAACGCGAGGCGCGCGAGCGTCATGAGGCGCTCGCGCGGGTCCTCGATGTGCTCGAGCTCGGCGACGTAGTCGGTCGTGTCGCGCTGCTCCCAGCGCTCGAGGACGGCGCCGACGAGGTCGTCGCGCCCGCTGAAGTGCCAGTAGAAGCTGCCCTTCGTCGCGCCGAGGCGGCGCGCCAGGGGGTCGATCGCGACCGCGCCCATCCCCTCGCGGGCGAGCGCGTCGAGCGCCGCCTCCGTCCAGTCCGCGCGTGACAGGCCCATCGCCGTACTGTACGGTATGGTCCTGACCATACCATGCAGTATGGAGGCGACATGCTCACCCTTGACGACGTGCTCCCCGCCCCCCACTTCAGCGAGCGCCACGGCCGCCACATCGACGCCGAGCCGCAGGCCGTCTGGGACGCCCTGCTCGCGCTGCGACTCGGCGACCTGCCGCTCAGCCGCGCGCTGACGAGCGTGCGCATGCTGCCGATCCGGCTCGCCGGACGCACCTCTCCGGGCGGGATGCGCGGCAGCTTTCTCGAGGAGGGACCGCTGCCGCTCCTCGCGAGCGATCCGCCGCGGCTCGCGGTCGCGGGCGCGGCGATCCAGCCCTGGAAGCTCACGAGCGGCTACGACTTCCCGCCGCTGGACGCCGCCGGCCTGCGCGACTTCAGCGAGCCCGGCTGGGCGAAGAGCGGCTTCGATTTCGTCCTGACACCCGAGAACGGCGGCACGCGGCTGACGACCGAGACGCGAGTCACCGCCACGGACGCGCGAACGCGCGCGATCTTCGGCCTCTACTGGGCCGCGATCCGAGCCGGCTCCGGCCTCATCCGCCGCGACATGCTCCGCGCCATCGCCCTCCGCGCCTCCGCCGCCTGACGCCGAGCGGACGCGACGTCGTGGGCTCAGAGGCTATATCCGCCCCTGAGCCCACACCCTCGCCCGGAGCGTCGCCGATCCACCGCGCGCCGACGCTCCGCTAGCGTCCGCGCGCGATGGGCGACAGCGGCGACGATCTCGGCAGGCGGTTGCGCGCGCGCGACGTCGGCGCCGCGCCCGCGGTGCTGAACCTCGTCGAGAGCCGCGCCGCGGGGCATCGCGACGAGATCGCCGCGCTCCTGCGGGCCGTCTCCCCCGCCGCGCTCGGCGGCGAGGCGCCCGCGCACATCGTCGGCGTCACGGGGCCGCCGGGGGCCGGCAAGTCCTCGCTGCTCTCCGAGCTCGTCAAGGCCTGGCGCAAGGACGACCGCAGCGTCGCCGTCCTCGCCGTCGACCCGTCCTCCAAGCGCTCCGGCGGCGCGCTGCTCGGCGACCGCGCGCGGATCGTCGTCGACCCCGGCGACCGCGACGTCTTCATCCGCTCGACGGCAGCCGGCGGGCGGCTCGGGGGCCTCGCGCCGGCGACGCGCCAGGCCGCGCACGCGCTCGCGGCGGCGTTCGACGTCGTCGTCATCGAGACGGTCGGCGTCGGGCAGTCCGAGACCGAGGTCGCCGAGGTGGCCGATACCGTCGCGGTCGTGGTCCAGCCCGGCGGCGGCGACGTCCTGCAGTTCTTGAAGTCGGGGATCATGGAGATCCCCGACGTCCTCGTCGTCACGAAGGCCGACCTCGGGGCCGTCGCGCTGCGCTCCCGCCGCGACCTCAACGCCGCGCTGCGCTCGCTCGGCGCGCGCGACACGAAGGTCGTCGCCGTCAGCTCGGTCGCGCCGGTGACGGGCTTCGACGAGCTCGTCGAGGCGCTCGACGAGCACCGCGGCGGCCTCGACATCTCCGAGCGCAGGCTCCACGCGCGGCGGGCCAGCGCCCTGGCGGACTTCGTCGCCGAGCACGGTGAGCGCGGGCTGCGCGCGCTCGGCGGCCAGCGCACCGCGACGAGGCTCCTCGCCGACCAGGACGAGGCCCTCGACGTCCCCGCGCTGACCCGCGCGCTCGAGCAGGCGGCCGCCGCATGAAGGACTGGCTCGTCGATCTCGCGATCATGCTCGGCGCCTTCGCGGCCGCCACGATCGTCGCCGAGCTGGCCGGGGCCGCGAACCTCGGGACGTCGATGTCGTTCGGCCAGATCGCCTTCGTGCTGGCCGCCGTCTACGTCCTGCTGCGGCGCTAGACCGCGCCGCGCGTCAGGGGGCGATGTCGCCGGAGAAGTCCGAGCCCGGCTGCGACAGCGACGACACGCGCCACTCGCCGTCCTGCTTCACGAGCCGGATCGTGTCCTGCGAGGCGATCTCGCCGACCGCCGTCGAGCGCGCCCGCGCGAGCGCCTGGTCGCCGTTGACCTCGACGCCGAGCACGGTGAGCTGCGGGTTCTGGACGCCCTCCAGCGCCGTGCGCAGCGCGGCCTCGCAGGGGATGACGCTCTGCAGGCGGTCGATGAGCTCCTTGGCGTAGAGGTCGTCGCAGAGCGTCTGGTAGTCCTTGTCGCGCGTCGCGGTCGCGTAGCGGTCGAGCGTCGCGCGGACGTCCTTCTCCTCGTCCGGTCCGGGGCGCAGGACGAGCACGGCGACGACGACGAGCACGCCCAGCGCGGCGAACGCGATGATCCTCTGCCGGCCCTGGAGGCTCGTGAGCTTGCGGAACACCGCTCGGAACGGGCGCACGAGGAATCCGAGGAACCCGAAGATCCGGCGCAGCAGGCGCACCGGCAGCTTGAGGATGGAGACGAGCTTCTTGCGCATGGGCGCGCAGACTAACCAACAAGGCCGCACCACCTTCCGATGCATCCGTAACAGCCGGATGAGAGAACAGTCGGTACACCGATGATCATCCTGCTCGGATTCGCCTTCCTCGCCGGCGCCGCCACGGCGATCACGCCGTGCGTCCTGCCGGTGCTCCCGGCGCTGCTGTCGGCGAGCGGGACGGGCGGCCGGCGGCGGCCCCTCGGGATCGTCACCGGCCTGACGCTGACGCACACGATCACGATCATCGGCATCGCCTCCGTCGTCGACGGCGTCGGCTTCGCGGACGGGACGCTGCGCACGGTCTCGATCGTCGTGCTGCTGGCCTTCGGGGCGACGCTGCTCGTCCCGCGCGCCGGCCACTGGATCGCCGAGCGGATGTCGGGACTCGCGCGCCTGGCGCCGCGCAAGGACGCCGAGGGCTTCTGGTCGGGGCTGCCGGTCGGCGGCGCGCTCGGCTTCGTCTACGCCCCCTGCGCGGGCCCGATCCTCGCCGCGGTCATCTCGGTCAGCGCGTCGCAGGGCACGACGACGCGCCTCGCGCTCGTCGGCATCGCCTACGGTCTCGGCTCAGCGGTCGTCCTGCTCGTCCTCGCGCTCGGCGGCCGCCGGGTCATCGACCGCGTTCGCCGCGGCGGGCGCGGCCCGGCGCTCCAGCGCGGCTTCGGCGCGGTCATGGTCCTGACCGCCGTCCTCATGCTCACGAGCGTCGACCTGCGCTTCCAGACCGCGCTCGCCAGCCACTTCCCGAGCTTCTTGACGAACCCGACCGGCGGCCTCGAGCGCTCCGACGCGATCGAGGACCGGCTCGCCGACCTGCGCGGCGAGGCGAAGTTCGACGCGCAGAAGACGCCCAAGCCGCCCGTCGCCACCTCCGACGCCGCGCTGCCCGGCGTGCGGACGCCGGCGCTGCCGGTGCTCGGCCGGGCGCCCGAGTTCGCCGACACCCAGCGCTGGTTCAACACGAAGCCGCTGACGATGGCCGGGCTGCGCGGGCGCGTCGTGCTCATCGACTTCTGGACCTACACGTGCATCAACTGCATCCGCACCCTCCCGTACATCAAGGCCTGGGACGCGCGCTACCGCAAGGCCGGGCTCACGATCGTCGGCGTCCACACCCCGGAGTTCGGCTTCGAGAAGCAGGCCGGCAACGTCGACGGCGCGATCCGCCGCAGCGGCGTGCGCTACCCGGTCGTCCAGGACAACGAGTTCGGCACCTGGAACGCGTACGGCAACAGCGCCTGGCCGGCGAAGTACCTCATCGACGCCGACGGCCAGGTCCGCTACACGCACATCGGCGAGGGCGCGTACGAGGAGACCGAGGCCGCCATCCGCGCGCTGCTCGCCGAAGCGGGCACGAAGCGCCTCGGCGCGGCGGCGCAGCCGCGCGGCAAGATCGAGACGGTCGGCGCGAAGGCGACGCCCGAGACGTACCTCGGCAGCGCCCGGGCGCAGAGCTTCTCGCCCGCCGGGCCGACCGACGGCGTCAAGGACTACGAGGCCCTGAGCGGCGACCGGCTGCCGCAGAGCGTCTTCAACCTCGGCGGCCGCTGGTCGGTGAACCCCGAATCGGCCCGCGCGGTCCGCGGCGCGACGATCACCGCGCGCGTCGTCGGGACCGCCGTCTACCTCGTGCTGTCCTCGCCCGGCGACCGGCCGCGGCGGGTCGAGGTCCTGCTCGACGGGCGCGCGATCTCCGCCGAGGATGCCGGCGAGGACGTCCGCGACAGCGCGGTGACGGTGCGCCGCCAGCGGCTGTACCGGCTCGTGAAGCTCGACGCCCTCGAGGAGCACGTCCTCACGCTGCGCCTGGCGCCGGGCGTCACCGGCTACGCCTTCACGTTCGGCTAGGACGAGCGGCCCGACTCCGGGCCACCCTAAGATGGCCCGATGGAAGCCTCCGAAGCCCGCTCCTGGCTGCGCTGCTACCGCTGCTGGTCGACCGACCTCGAGGTCCAGGTCCACTACGAGGGGATCCACAAGATCGATCCCGAGACCGGCGAGCGCGCCGAGCCGGTCGACGAGCTGCAGGAGGCCGTCGTGCAGTGCCTGGAGTGCATGCACGACCAGCCCCACCTCGGCTTCCACAACGGCCGTGTCGAGCCGATCGAGGACCGCTGGGAGCGGATGATCGCCGGGACGCCCTGGGTCGCGTCATGCACCGTGACCGTCGACGCCGACGACGTCGACACGTGCTCGGGCCCCGAGGCCGGCGACGCGCTCTCCTACGCCGCCTTCGGCGACCACGGCACGCGCGAGTTCTTCACCCACGTCCGCTTCCACAAGCACGACAACGACTCGATCGTCGTGCACCTGCTCGTCGAGCTCTACGCGCGGTCGGCCGAGGAGGCCACGACGGTGCTCGAGGAGGCCGCCCGCGGCCAGCTCGCGATCACGTCGCTGGCCGAGGAGTCGCGCCCGCCGGCGGCGACCGGCGACGACCGCCACTGACCATCTAGGGGTAGATGCCGCGCATCCGCGCGGCCTCGGCGACGCGCTCGATCGCGACCGACAGCGCGGCCATCCGCCAGTCGGCGCCGAGCCGGTCGGCGGCCTCCGTGACGCGCCCGAACGCCGCGCGCAGCTGGCGGCGCAGGCGCTCCTGGATGTCGAGCTCGTCCCACGTGTAGCGCTGGTGGTCCTGCACCCACTCGAAGTAGGAGACCGTCACGCCGCCGGCGTTGGCGAGGACGTCGGGGACGACGAGGATGCCGCGCTCGCGCAGGATCGTCTCGGCCTCCGGCGTCGTCGGGCCGTTGGCGGCCTCGACGACGAGCGAGCACTGCAGCCGGTCGGCGTTGTCCTCGGTGATCTGGCGCTCGAGCGCGGCGGGGATGACGATGTCGCACGGCACTTCGAGGACGTCCGCCGGGCCCACCTCGCCGGCGTCCGGATAGCCGGCGAGGACGCCGTGGGCCTCGGTCCAGCGCTCGATCGCGGCGATGTCCAGCCCGTCGGGATCGACGAGGCCCGCGGAGTGGTCGGAGACCGCGACGACCTGCGCGCCGATCGCGTAGAGCTCGCGAGCGGCGACCGAGCCGACGTTGCCGAAGCCCTGGATCGCGACGCGCGAGTCGCGGATCGGCATCCCGAGGCGCTCGCAGACGGCCTCCAGGACATAGACGACGCCGAGGCCGGTCGCCTCGCGCCGGCCCTGCGTGCCGCCGAGCACCACGGGCTTGCCGGTGACGATCTCGAAGACCGAGTGGCCCATCATCTGCGAGTACGTGTCCATGAACCACGCCATCTCGCGCTCGCCGGTGGCCATGTCGGGGGCCGGGATGTCGCGGTCGGGGCCGATGATCGGGATGAGCTCGGCGGCGTAGCGGCGCGTGAGCCGCTCGAGCTCGCCGACGCTGTGCGAGCCGGGCACGCAGCGCACGCCGCCCTTCGCGCCGCCGTAGGGCAGGCCGAGCAGCGCGCACTTCCACGTCATCCACATCGCCAGCGCGGCGCACTCGCCGAGCGAGACGTCGGGCCCGTAGCGGAAGCCGCCCTTCGTCGGGCCCATCGTCAGCGTGTGCTGGACGCGGTAGCCCGTGAGCCCGAGCACGCGCCCGTCGTCGAGCCGGACCGGGAAGTTCACGACGAGCGAGCGGCGCGGCTCGGCCAGCCGGGTGCGGAACTCCGGGTCGAGGTCGAGCAGCGACGACGCGCGCTGGAACTGGTCGGTGGCGATGCGGTAGAGCTCGGAGCCCCACTCCTTGCCCGCGTGGATGTCGTCGAGCTCGTCGACGCCCGTGACGTCGTGGGTTGCCATGCGCGGACCGTACCGGCCCGCGCGGGCACGTTCACCTGCCGTTGCCGTTGCGCGGACCGATGATCGAGTCGACGAGGCCGTACTCGACGGCCTCCTGCGGCGTCATGTAGCGGTCGCGGTCGGAGTCGTCGTGGATCTGCTGCGGCGTGCGGCCGGTGTGCTTGGCGTAGAGCTCGTCGAGCTGGGCGCGCAGCGCGAGCGTCTCGCGGGCGTGGATCTCGATGTCCGAGGACTGGCCTTGGTAGCCGCCGGTCGGCTGGTGGATGAGCATCCGGCCGTTGGGCAGCGTCTGGCGCTTGCCGGGCGCGCCGGCGGTGAGGATGAGCGCGGCCATCGACATCGCGACGCCGCAGCAGATCGTCTGCACGTCGCAGGCGATCGACTGCATCGTGTCGTAGATCGCCAGGCCCGCGTAGACCTGCCCGCCGGGCGAGTTGACGTACAGCGCGATGTCGCGATCGGGGTCGGCGGCCTCGAGGTGCAGCAGCTGGGCGACGACGAGGTTCGAGATCTCGTCGTCGATCGGCTGGCCGAGGAAGACGATGCGCTCGTTGAGCAGCCGGCTGTAGATGTCGAACGAGCGCTCGCCGCGGCGGGTCCTGCTGGACGACCATCGGGACGAGGGGCATGGTGATCGGCTCCTTTCGCGGTCAGCAACCATCAGGTTGCGCATGTGCGTCGGCGGCACGGTAGCATGTGCGCAACCGTTGAGTTGCACGACGAAGGAGCCGCCAGCGATGGACGTCACCCGCGAGATCACCCTGCCCGTCGACCCGGGCGCCGCCTGGGACACGATCGTCGACCTCGAGCGCTGGCTCACCGACGCCGGCTCGCTGGAGCTCGAGCCCGGCGCCGAGGGCGAGCTCGTGCTGCGCGACGGCGAGACCCGCTGGGCGACCGTCGCGGACGTCTGCCCGGGCGAGCGGCTGTCGTGGTGGTGGCACGCCTACGACGAGCTCGCGACGCTCGTCGAGGTCTCGCTCGTCGCCGTCGACGACGGCACGCGCGTCGTCGTCGTCGAGTCCGGCTACGCCGGCACCCCGGTCTGCAGCGCGCTCGCCGGGCCTGCGCCGCGCCGGGGACCTCGTCGCGGCGTGAGCCGCGCCGCCGATCGGGAGCAGGCGGTCTTCGCGGCGCTCGCCGACCCGACGCGCCGCGCGCTGCTGCGCACGATCGCCGGCGGCGAGGCCAGCACGCCGACCGAGCTCGCCGCGCGGCTGCCCGTCAGCCGCCAGGCCGTGAGCAAGCACCTCGCGCTGCTCGAGCACGCGCGGCTCGTCGATGCCGAGCGCAGCGGCCGCGAGGTCGCGCTTCCAGGCGACGCCGGCACCGCTCGGCGACGCGATCGCGTGGATGACGGCAGTCGGCGAGCGCTGGGACGACCGGCTCGCGGCCCTCGGCGAGGCGGCAGCCAGACCGCAGGCGCGCGGCCCCCGGGAACGCTGAGTTTATGCCGGTTCGTGGGTTTGGCGGCGGCGGGAGTGGACAGGTCGCCGACGAGCTTGCGGCTGGTGCGTAGGTCCGCGATCCTCCTCGTCGTCATCGCGGCCGTGGCGGCAGCGACGATCGCCATCGCGCAGGACCGCGCCGACGACGGGCGGGCACGGGGCGCGCAGGCCTCGGCGCTGCCGGCGCCGGACGGCGCGCTCGCCTCCGATCCCGCGCGACTCGCCGCCGATCTCGCCGAAACGACACGCCGCCTGCGCACCGCCGTCGGGGACTGGACCGGCGCAGGGCGCGTGCCGCGCGACGTCACGTACCTCGCGCTGCACCACCAGCGGATCCTGCGCACGATCGCCGCGCGCCGGAAGCGCGGCGACGCGACGCTGCGGCGGTTGCCGCGGGACGTCCGCGGCGAGGCGCGCGACCTCGCGCTCGGCCTGCGCTTCCTGCGCTCGATCCCGCGCGACCCCGACCGCCTGCCGCGCGTCCGCGTCGCGGCCGCCGAGCCGGCGGCCGAGCTGCGCCGCCACTACGACGCCGCGCAGCGGCGCTTCGGGGTGCACTGGTCGATCCTCGCGGCGGTGAACTTCGTCGAGTCGGCGTTCGGACGCGTGCGCAGCGCCAGCGAGGCCGGCGCCCGCGGCCCGATGCAGTTCTTGCCCTCGACCTGGCGCCAGTACGGCATGGGCGGCGACATCGACGACCCGCGCGACGCGATCCTCGGCGCCGCGAACTACCTGCGCCGGTCGGGCGCCCGCAACGACATGAACAGCGCGCTCTTCGCCTACAACCACTCGCGCGCGTACGTCCGGGCGATCCGGCGCTTCGCGCAACGCATGCGCACCGACCCGCGCGCGTTTCGCTCGTTGTATGCCTGGCAGGTCTACCTGCGCACGAAGAGCGGCTCCAAGCGGTTCACCGGGCCGGGCCGGGAGCGTAATCTCCGGCGCGACGTCACGACCTGAAAGGAACGAGTCATGGCCACCACCGAGTCGCGTCGCGCCGGGGTCGCGGGCGCCGCCGAGACCGTCTACGTCGATCGCTTCTGCGACGGGATCATCGGGCCCAACGCCGAGGTCCTGGGAACCGTGCGCGACGGCGGCACGATCGTCGCGAACACCGCCCCGGGCTGCTGGGGCCCGATGATCACGCCGGCGATCCAGGGCGGCCACGAGGTGACGCTGCCGGTGAACGTCGAGGGCGCCGAGGTCGGCGACGCGATCGCGATCCGGATCCGCTCGATCGACGTGACGTCGATGGCGACGTCGTCGGGCAACGACCGGATGATCGACGGGCGCTTCAACGGCGACCCGTACTGCGCGAAGGTCTGCGAGAGCTGCGGCGCCGAGGACGAGGCAACGGTCGTCGAGGGGATCGGCGAGGACTCCGTGCGCTGCGCGGAGTGCGGCGCGCCCGCGGCGCCCTTCGCCTTCACCAACGGATACACGATGGCCTTCGACGACGCCCGCCGGCTCGGCGTGACCGTGGCGGGCGAGCAGGCCGAGGCGTTCGCGCACGACGCCGCGCACGCCGCGGCCCTCCCGGCCAACTCGGTCCAGAACCCGATCCTGCTCTTCGCGCCGTCGGACCTCGTCGGGGTCGTCGCGCGGATGCGGCCGTTCATGGGCCAGCTCGGCACGATGCCGGCGATCGACCTGCCCGACTCGCACAACGCCGGTGACTTCGGCGCGTTCCTCGTCGGCGCCCCGCACCGTCACGCCGTGACCGCCGAGCAGCTCGCCGCGCGCACCGACGGACACCTCGACATCGACGCGGTGCGCGCCGGTGCGATCCTCGTCTGCCCGGTGAAGGTCGCCGGCGGCGGCGTCTACCTCGGCGACATGCACGCGATGCAGGGCGACGGCGAGATCGCCGGCCACACCGCCGACGTCGCCGGGACCGTGACGCTGCAGGTGTCGGTCATCAAGGGCCTGGACATCGACGGGCCGGTGCTGTTCCCGGTCGAGGAGGACCTCCCGTTCCTCGCACGGCCGCTGACCGGCAAGGAGCGCGCGGATGCCGCGGCTCTGGCGGCGCGCTACGGCGGCGGGCCGATCGAGGACAGCCTGCCGGTCTCGTTCGTCGGCACCGGCCCGGACCTCAACAGCGCCGTCGAGAACGGCCTCGGCCGGGCGGCCGCCGTGCTCGGGATGGAGGTCCCCGAGGTCATGAACCGCGCGACGATCAGCGGCGCGATCGAGATCGGCCGCGCGCCGGGCGTCGTGCAGGTCGACGTTCCGCGCGCCGGTGCAGGCGCTCGCGGCGCGCGGCCTCGACGGCCTCGCGCACGAGCAGTACGGCGGGTAGGGTCAGCCGCCCGCGATCGGGAGCACGAGCGCGACGGCCTCCCCGTCGCGCAGCTCCCGCTCGCGCCCCACGACCTCGCCGCCGACCGCGACGGCGACGCCCGGCGAGCTCCTCCGGCGTGCGCCCGAGGTCCGGCGCGATCGCCGCGACCAGGTCGTCGACGGTCGCGCCGGCGGGCAGGCGCACGCTGCGACGGCCGGGCCCCAGGCGAGCGCCCAGGCGAACCTCGACCGTCACAGCGCGCTCAGCGCTAACGCTTCATCGCCTTCTTGCGCTTGCGCTGGCGCAGCCAGCGCTTGAGCAGCTGGAGCATCAGGCTGCCGCCTCGTCCAGGCGCTTCTCGAACGCCTCCATCTGGGCGCCGATCTCGTCCGGCAGGTCGTCGCCGAACTTCGCGAGGAACTCGCGCACCTGCGGGAGCTGGGCCTTGAACGCCTCGGGGTCGACCGTGACGACCTCCGCGAGATCCTCGTCGGAGATGTCCAGGCCGCTGACGTCGAGCTCGCCCGGCGCCGGCACGATCCCGACGGCCGTCTCGACGCCCTCGGCCGTGCCCGCGCAGCGCTCGAAGACCCACTTCAGGACGCGGCTGTTCTCGCCGAACCCGGGCCAGAGGAACTTCCCGCTCTCCGCGTCCTTGCGGAACCAGTTGACGTAGAAGAGCTTCGGCAGCTGGGCGCCCTCGCGCTGGCCGATGTCGAGCCAGTTCTGGAAGTACTCGGCCATGTTGTAGCCGCAGAACGGGAGCATCGCGAACGGGTCGAAGCGCAGCTGTCCGACGCCGCCGGCGGCCGCAGCCGTCATCTCCGAGCTCATCGTGGCGCCCATGAAGACGCCGTTGTTCCAGTCGAACGACTCGGTGACGAGCGGCACGACCGTCGCGCGGCGACCGCCGAAGATCATCGCGTCGACCGCGACGCCCTTGGGGTCCTCCCACTCCGGCGCGATCGCCGGGTCCTGCGCGGCGGGCGTCGTGAAGCGGCCGTTGGGGTGCGCGGCGGGCGTCTCGGAGTCGGGCGTCCAGTCGTTGCCCTTCCAGTCGATCAGATGCGTCGGGCTTCTCCTTCGTCATGCCCTCCCACCACACGTCGCCGTCGTCGGTCAGCCCGCAGTTGGCGAACAGCGTGTTCTTCTCGACCGTCGCCATCGCGTTGGGGTTCGTCTCCTCGCCGGTGCCGGGCGCGACGCCGAAGAAGCCCGTCTCCGGGTTGATCGCGTAGAGCTTGCCGTCGTCGCCGAACTTCATCCAGGCGATGTCGTCGCCGATCGTCTCGACGGTCCAGCCCTCGAGCGTCGGGATGAGCATCGCGAGGTTCGTCTTGCCGCACGCGCTCGGGAAGGCGCCGGTGACGACCTTGACCTCACCCTCGGGCGAGGTGAGCTTGAGGATGAGCATGTGCTCGGCCATCCAGCCCTCGTCGCGCGCCATCTTCGAGGCGATCCGCAGCGCGAAGCACTTCTTGCCGAGCAGCGCGTTGCCGCCGTAGCCGGATCCGTAGGACCAGATCTCGCGCGTCTCGGGGAAGTGGACGATGTACTTGTTCTCGGCGTTGCAGGGCCAGGACACGTCCTCCTCGCCCTCCTCCAGCGGCGCGCCGACGGAGTGCACGCACGGGACGAACTCGCCGTCCTCGCCGAGCACGTCGAGCGTCTTCTGGCCGACGCGGGTCATGATCATCATGTTCACCGCGACGCAGGCCGAGTCGGTGAGCTCGACGCCGATGTGCGCGATCGGCGAGCCGAGCGGCCCCATCGAGAACGCCAGGACGTACATCGTGCGCCCGCGCATGCAGCCGTCGAACAGGCCGTCGAGCTTCTCGCGCATCTCCGTCGGGTCGGTCCAGTTGTTCGTCGGGCCCGCGCCGTGCTGGGTCTCGGTGCAGATGAACGTCCGGTCCTCGACGCGCGCGACGTCGCCCGGATCGGAGCGCGCGAGGAACGAGTTCGGACGCTTGGCGTCGGCGAGCCTCGTGAACGTTCCCGCGTCGACGAGCTGCTGCGTCAGGCGGTCGTACTCCTCTGCGGACCCGTCGCACCAGTGGATGTCCTTGGGCTTCGTCAGGGCGGCGATCTCGTCCACCCACTGGATCAGCTTCTCGTTCTTCGTCGGCACGGTCGTCGTGTCGCTCACGCTCTCTCCTCTGTCTCTCCGGTATGCGTAGGGGCCATTGTCGCGCAACTTCGACGCGACTGGTGGTCTGGTACGTGAAGAACGCGTGACCCGCAGGGGCGAACACCGGTCACGCAGCGTTCCCGGCCGGCCGCGAGGCCGGCCGCAAGACACGACGGACGTCCTCCGGGGCGCCCGCGCGAGTCGCTGCCCCGAAGCCCCCAGAGAACGGAGGACCACCCCATGAAGCATCGCTCCCCGCGTACACGATCCGTGCTGCTGGCGACCGGCCTGCTCGTCGTCGGCATCTCCCCCTTCGCCGTCGCGCGCACAGGCGACAACCTGCGCGAGGGTGTCCGCAACGGCACCGCCACGCGCGAGACGCAGATCATCTCGAACATCGGCTCGACGACGACGCCGACCGGCGGCTACTCGACGCGCCAGTCCAACCTCTCCTCGTCGGGTGGCGGCGCCGTCTACGGCTGCCGCTCCGGCGCCGGCGGCTCGGCCGCCACGCCGACCCCGCAGAACCCGTGCCTGCGCTCGAACAACCTCGCGAAGGGCTTCGCGTTCGAGTTCAACGCGTCGGGCGGCGACGTCGCCGGCCTCATCACCGCCGGCACCGGCGGCGACACGAAGAAGCCGTTCACGACGAACGCGACCGGCGTCGCGACCGGCCTGAACGCCGACGAGGTCGACGGGCTCGACGCGGCCGCGATCATCGCGGCGGCGCGCGTGAAGACCGGGCTGGACGCCGACACGCTCGACGGCCGCGACTCGGGCGACTTCCTGACGAAGTTCGCGCAGGTGTCGGCGGGCGGGACCGCCGGCGAGACGCGCGGCGTGCCGGCCGGCGGCGTGACCGGGCCGGGCGCCGGGGGCATCTACGCGGTGGTCTTCACGGGCGACCTCGAGCAAGTGCGCGTTCAACGCCACGATCACCGGCGCGCAGTTCGGCGAGATCACGGCGACGCCCGTCGTCGCGGGCGGGAACACGACCGTGGCCGTGCTGACCGCGAACTCGGCCGGCGCGGCGGAGAACCGCCCGTTCCACCTCACGGCGGACTGCTGAGCTCAGCGCTCCGCGGCCGACGGATTCGAGGGGCGCCCGCGGGCGCCCCTCGTCGTTCTGGCGCGCGCGCCGTTGAACTGCAAGGCGCCGGGCAGCGTAGGTACGCCCATGAACCTTCCCACGCGCTCCCCCCGGACCAGGTCCGTCCTGCTCGCCACCGGCCTGCTGGCCGTCGGCATCTCCTCCTTCGCCGTCGCCGGCACCGGCGACAGCCTCCGCGAGGGCGTCCGCAACGGCACGACCGTGCGCGAGACGAGCATCGTGTCGAACGTCGCCTCGTCGACGACGCGCCTCGGCGGCTACGCGACGCGCCAGTCCAACATCTCGAACTCCGGCGGCGGCGCGGTCTACGGCTGCCGCTCGGGCGCCGGCGGCTCGGCGGCCACGCCGCGCCCGCAGAACCCGTGCATCCGCGTCAACAACCTCTCCGCCGGCCTGGCGTTCGAGTTCAACGCCTCGCGCGGGACGATCGGCGGCCTCGTGACCGTCGGCGCCGGCGGTCGCGCGACCAAGCCCTTCACGACGAACGCCACCGGCGTCGCGACCGGCCTGAACGCCGACGAGGTCGACGGCAAGAGCGCGTCGGACCTCGACACGCGCTGGGTGCTCGTCGGGCTCGACGGCGCGATCGAGGCCCAGTCGGGCGGCTTCACGGTCGTCACCGCCTACCCGCAGGGCGATCCGGCCGGCTCGAGCCCGGCGCGTCACAACGTCTACATCGATTCCGGCGAGGACCTCTCCGACAACGGCATCAGCGCGACGATCGCCCTGCAGAACCAGGTCGACCAGGGCGCCGGCGCCGTCAACAACGGGACGGTCGCCGGAGCGGACAGCAATCCGGAGTTCAGCGGCGAGATCTCGGCCGCGAAGTGCCTGACGCCGGGCCTCGTCGCATGCGCCCCCGCGGGCACCGCGAGCAGCAACGTCTTCGTCGTCAGCCCGCGCAACAGCGACGGGTCGGGCACCGCGCCCGGCGAGCGCAAGCGCTTCTACGTCTCGATCACCGGCTGACCCGGGGGCCGGCACGCACGCTTCGAGGGGCGCCTGCGGGC
This sequence comes from uncultured Actinomycetes bacterium, assembly GCA_963830085.1. Lineage (GTDB taxonomy): Bacteria > Actinomycetota > Thermoleophilia > Solirubrobacterales > Solirubrobacteraceae > CADCVQ01. The sequence continues at coordinate 50,654 of CAWHLF010000010.1, forward strand.
GCCCCTCGTCGTTGCGGCCCTCCTACTCGACGTCGCCCTCGGGCGCCGGCGTCCCGTGGTCCTTGCGCGGGACGAGCACGAGGCGCTTGAACTCCGCGACGAGCACGCCGTCCTGGTTGAGCACGCGCGTCTGCACGCGGACGGTGCCGCGGTCGAGCTTCGTCTTGGACTCGCGCTTCTCGAGCACCTCGGACTCGCAGAACAGCGTGTCGCCGTGGAAGACCGGCGCCGGGTGCTTGAGCTCCTCGGTCGCGAGGTTGGCGATCGCCTTGCCGCTGACGTCGGAGACGCTCATGCCGAGCGCGAGCGAGTAGACCATCGGGCCGACGACGACGTTGCGTCCCTGCTGGGATGCCTTCGCGTACACGTCGTTGAGATGCAGCGGGTGGTGGTTCATCGTCAGCAGGCAGAAGAGGTGATCCTCGCTCTCGGTCACCGTCTTGGCCGGCCAGTGCTTGTACACGGCTCCGACCTCGAACTCCTCGAGGTAGCGCCCGTAGGGATGCGCGCCCGAGGCTTCGCGCTCGGCTTGGTCGGTCGTGAAGTCGTCGCTCATCCAGGTCTCCTTGAGAGGTGCTCGGCGTCCGGGATCATGCCCGAAAGCCGGATATGAGGTCCGACGCGCCCCCTCGCGGCCGACGAGCGCGCGGCGGCGACGATAGGTTGCCGCTGAACGTCCGCCGTGCCCCGACGATCAGGAGCCCGCCCGTGCGCAACCCCCGTGCCTTCCTCAAGCCGCTCGCGATGGGCGCGCCCGATCCGATGCGCGAGGTGCCCGTCACCCCGTCGCGGATGATCCACTTCCTCGACTTCTCCAACGAGAAGATGGTCGCCAAGGCGCCCGACATCGCCAAGAAGGTCGACATCCTCCTCGGCAACCTCGAGGACGCGGTGCCGGTCGAGCGCAAGGAGGCCGCGCGCGAGGGGCTGATCACCGTCGGCCGCGACATGGACCTCGGCACGACCGCGCTGTGGACGCGGATCAACTCGCTCGAGTCGCCGTGGGTGCTCGACGACATCACGCGGATCGTCGGCGAGATCGGCCACAAGCTCGACGTCATCATGGTCCCGAAGGTCGAGGGCCCGTGGGACATCCACTACATGGATCGCCTGCTCGCCCAGCTCGAGGCGAAGGCCGGCATCGACCGCCCGATCCAGCTGCACGCGCTGCTGGAGACCGCGCTCGGCGTCAACAACATCGAGGAGATCGCGACCGCCAGCCCGCGCATGCAGGGCATGAGCCTCGGCCCGGCCGACCTCGCCGCGAGCCGCCGGATGAAGACGACGCGCGTCGGCGGCGGCCACCCCGGCTACCGCGTCCTCTCCGACCCCGACCCGGAGAACCCCGATGCGCCGCGCGAGAGCGCCCAGCAGGATCTCTGGCACTACTCCTTCGGGCGCATGGTCGACGCCTGCACGTCCGCCGACCTGCTGCCGTTCTACGGCCCGTTCGGCGACATCAAGGACGTCGCGGGCTGCGAGACGCAGTTCCGCGCCGCGTTCATCATGGGCTGCGTCGGCGCCTGGTCGCTGCACCCGGTGCAGATCGAGATCGCGAAGAAGGTCTTCTCCCCGGACCCCGCCGAGGTGCTGTTCGCCAAGAAGGTCATCGAGGCGATCCCCGACGGGCGCGGCGTCCACATGATCGACGGCAAGATGCAGGACGACGCGACGTGGAAGCAGTGCCGCGTCATGGTCGACCTCGCGGAGATGCTCGCGCGCAAGGATCCGGAGCTCGCGGAGGCCTACGAGCTCGAGCCCGCCACAGCCTGACGCGAAGGCGGGGTCTTATAGGCTGCCGTCGTTGTAAGGGCCCAGGACGTCAGTCAGGAGCACATGCGTTTCTTCGAGTACGAGTCGCGCGAGATCGTCAAGCGCGCCGGGATCCCGGTGACGGACTTCGGCTTCACGACGGACGCCGCCGAGGCGCGCGCGATCGCCGAGCGCATCGGCGGCCCGACGGTCATCAAGTCGCAGGTCCTCACCGGCGGGCGGATGAAGGCCGGCGGCGTGAAGTTCGCCGACACGCCCGAGGAGGCCGAGCAGTACGCGGCCGACATCCTGAAGCTCGAGATCAGCGGGCACATGCCGCGCGGCGTGCTCGTCGACACGAAGGCCGACGTCAAGCAGGAGTACTACGCGGGCGTCGTCTGGGACGGCACGGCGAAGAAGCCGGTGATCCTCTTCAGCGACATGGGCGGCATCGACATCGAGCAGGTCGCCGAGGAGCACCCCGACCACGTCGGCCGCGTCCACATCTCCAACCTCCTGCCGATCAGCGACTACGTCGCGAAGGAGTGCATCGCGCAGACGGGCGTCACCGGCCGCGCGCTGCAGCGCCTGACGCCGATCGTGCGCCGCCTCGCGCAGCTCTTCGTCGACAACGACATGGTGCTCGCCGAGATCAACCCGCTCTGCGAGATGACCGACGGCAGCTTCGTCGCGCTCGACGCGCACATGGACATGGAGAGCGAGGCCCGCGGGCGCCACAAGGCGCTGCTGAAGGACCTCGGCGTCGGCGACGACGAGACGCGCCTGGCGCGCGAGCCCACGCCGTTCGAGCTCGCCGGCGAGGAGGTCGACAGCGCCGACCACCGCGGCGTCGCGGGCAACGTCACCGAGTTCGACGGCAACATCGGCCTCGTCATCGGCGCCGGCGGCGGCTCGCTGACGCTCTTCGACGCCGTCCGCGCCCACGGCGGCGAGCCCGCGAACTACTGCGAGATCGGCGGCAACCCGTCGGTCTCGAAGACCTGCGGCCTCGCGAAGCTCGTGCTGTCCAAGCCGGGCGTCGACAAGATCGCGGTCATGATGTCGATCGTCTCCAACACGCGGGTCGACATCGTCGCGCGCGGCGTCATCAAGGCCTGCCTCGAGCTCGGCTACGACCCGGCGGAGAAGATCGCGATCTTCCGCATCCCGGGCGCCTGGGAGGAGGAGGGCTTCAAGATCCTCGAGAAGTACGGCATCGAGTACGCCGACCGGTCGGTGTCGATGCACGAGGCGGCCCGGCGCGCGGTCGCGAAGATCGCGGGCCCCGAGGCGCTGGTGTCGTCGTGAGCATCCTCGTCGGCAGCGATACGACCTTCATCGTCCAGGGGATCACCGGCCGCGAGGCGGTGAACCTCACGCGCGAGTGCCTCGACTACGGCACCGGCGCGAAGATCGTCGGCGGCGTCACCCCCGGCCGCAAGGGCCGCGAGGTCCACGGCGTGCCGGTCTACGACACCGTCGCGCAGGCGGTCGAGGCGCACGGGAGCCCGATCGACGGCTCGGTCGTCACCGTTCCGCCGGCGTTCACGAAGGACGCCGTCTTCGAGGCGATCGAGAACGGCATCAAGATCGTCGTCATCGTCACCGAGCGCATCCCGCGCCGCGACGTCGCGCAGATGGTCGAGCTCGCGACGATGCACGGCGCGCGGATCATCGGCCCGAACTGCCTCGGGATCATCGTCCCCGACGTCATCAAGATGGGCGGCATCGGCGGCCCCGCGAAGAACGCCGCGCAGGCCTACACGCCGGGCCCGATCGGCGTCATCAGCCGCTCGGGCGGCATGACGACCGAGATGTCCTCGACGCTGTCGGCCGCGGGCCTCGGCCAGTCGACGGCGGTCTCGATCGGCGGCGACGCGATCATCGGCTCGAGCTACGCCGAGCTCATGCCGCTCTTCCAGGCCGACAAGGAGACGGAGGGCATCGTCATCTACACCGAGCCAGGGGGCCGCATGGAGGCCGAGCTCGCGGCATGGGTCATCGACACCGACTGCAAGATGCCGATCGTCGCCTTCATGGCCGGCCGCTTCATGGACGAGATGCCGGGGATGAGCTTCGGCCACGCCGGCACGATCGTCGAGGGCAAGGAGGACACGGCCGCCGAGAAGATCGCGCGCCTCGCCGATGCCGGCATCACCGTCGCCGAGGAGATCTCCCAGATCCCCGAGATCATGAAGGAGAAGCTCGCCGCCCACGCGCCGCACCTCAAGCCGCCGGGGCTCTCGGTTCCCGAGTGGGTCAGGGGAGGTGCCTGATGCGCAAGGACGGCGTGTTCATCGGCATCGCGGTCGACGACGAGGCGCTCGCCGCGGAGCCGAAGCTCGCGGCGCATCTCGACCAGGTGTGCCCGGTCGACATCTACCGCCATCACGAGGACGGCAGCCTCGAGATCGTCGAGAAGAACGTCGACGAGTGCGTCCTGTGCCGGCTGTGCCTCGACATCGCGGAGTTCGACGTCGACGACGGCGCGGTCCGCGTCATCAAGCTCTACGACGGCGGCGCCGAGCTGTAGTCAGGTCAGGGCTTGGGCGGCGGCCCGGGCGGGTCGACCGGGCTCTTGCCGGGGCTGTCGGGCCGGCCGGGATACTCCGGCTTGCCGCCGGGCGTCGCCGGCGTCGCGGGCGTGGCCGGGGTGGCGGGCGTCGCCGGCGTCCCCTGCCCGCCCGGGGTCGCAGGGGTCGCAGGGGTGGCCGGGGTCGCGGGGGTGCCGGGCACGGCCGGCGCCGACTCCGTCGCGACCGCGTCGGGCGCCGCTGCGTTCTTCTCCTTCGGCGCCTTCGCTACGCCGCCGCCCGCAGAGCTCGTGTCCGGCGCAGACGATTGCCCGGCCGGCGTCGCCTTGGGCTCCTTGACGGACGCGGCGGGCGCGGCAGGAGTCAGCCGGAGTCGCGCCGGTCGCCTCCTCGCCGGACGCCGGGGTCGCCGTCGCCGGGTGCTCCTGCGCCTGACCGGCCGCCGGGCTCGACGGGTCGTCCGCGCCGATCGCCGCCGGCGTGGCGCCGGCCGCGCCCGGCGCGGTCGCATCCACGGCGCCGGCGTTCGTGAGTGCAGCGGCCGAATCCGGTGCACCCGTCGCCCCCGGCGCGCCCGGCGCGCCAGCGAAACGAACGAGCCTTGCCCCTGCGCCCCGACCGGCTCGCCACGCGCGGGAACCTCGCGCGCGGGCGGCGATGCGACGATGTCGTTGACGGCGACGTACCCGCCGCCTGCGCCGACGACGGCGAGCGTCAGCAGGACCTTCGCGCCGGTGACCTGCGCGCCGAGGAACGTGCCCCCGCCCGCGAGCGCTGACGCGCCCCCCGCTGCCACGGCGGCGCCGCCGGCTGCGGCTCCGGGCGCGGTGGCGAACGCCGCGGTCAGCGAGCCATGCTTCAGCGCGATGGTCGGCGCGACCGGCAGCAGCACGCGCATCGCGGCGCGCTGGCGGCGGACCTCGACCTCGAACGCCTTGCAGCCGTCGCACTGGGCGAGGTGGTGGCGCAGCAGCCGGCGGCGCGCGCCGCCGCGGCGGTCGGAGATCTCCTCGCGAATCGCCGTGCAGTCCGCGTCGCGCGCGGCGCGGCGGTTGGAGAGCGTCTCGCGCGCCTGGAAGACGAGCGCCTTGATCTTCGTGGAGGGCACGCCGAGGATCACGGCGATCTCCTCGTGCGAGTGCGAGCCGAGCTCGGCGAGGATGAGGGCGACGCGCTGGTCCTCGGGAAGCTGGTGCAGATCGCCGAGGAGGGCGCGCAGGTCGTCGCGCTGCTCGACCTCGGCCGCGAGCCCCGCGGTCGACGCCGGCGCGGCTTGCGTGTCGTCGAGGCAGACATGCTCGCGCCGCGTGCGCAGGACGGAGACGCAGCGATTGCGGGCGATCGTGTAGAGCCAGGCCTTGAGGACGATCTCGCGGTCGTCGGCCAGCAGCGCCTGATAGGCGGCGACGAACGTGTGCTGGACGACATCCTCGGCTTCTTCTCGCGAGCCGAGCATGTGCCTGCAGAAGGACAGCAGCCCCGCGCTGTGGCGGTCGTAGATCGCCTCGAACGCGCTGCGGCTGCCGGCGCGGACCTGCGCGACGAGCCGCTCGTCGGCGCTGCCGAAGCGCAGCGCGCGCGGCACGCGCGAGCTGAACCCTGGGAACGCTGACGACGTCCATGGGCGCACTATGACCGCGCGCGCGCGCAGAAAGCCACATGTTTTTGCAACGTCCTAGACCAAAGGAGGTTGGCCGCTTGCCGGCGCGATTTGACCGATCGACCGAAATCGAGAACTTCCGCGGTATCGACCAACCACCCGCGCCGCGCTGCGTTTCAGTGATCACGGATGCAGCAATGCGGGTCAGGGATGGCTGCAGATTCGACATTCGATCGGAGTCGCACACGTGCGATGGCATCGCCCCCCAGCCCCCAAGCGCCTCACGATTCGCTCGGAGCGTGAGGGTCCTGCGCACATCCTTCAGCCGGTCGGTGAGCTCGACCTCGGCACCGTGGACGAGCTCGAGGACGAGCTCATCCGGGTCGAGGCCACGGACGCGCCGGAGATTCGGGTAGACCTCAGCGGCGTGGAGTTCATCGACACCAACGGCGTCAAGCTCCTCCTGAACGCCACCACCCGCTGCCGCGAGCGGGCGGGCCGCTTCGAGCTCGTGCGCGGTCCCGAGGCAGTTCATCGCGCATTGCAGAGGACGGGGCTGGAGTCCCGCCTCCCGTTCGCCGACTGATCATGCGACTCCGCGTCTGGCTCGGCCTCGCCGTTGCCGGCGCGCTGGCGCTGACGCTGCTCGTCAGCGTCACGTCGCTCGTGAGCTTCGCCTATCGCAGCCCCTCGCTGCACGTCGCGGTGGAGACGGCCGCGGCGCTCATCTCGCTCCTCGCCGCGCAGCTCATGTACGGCCGCTTCCGGCGCAGCCTCGAGCGCAGCGATCTGCTGCTGACCGGCGCGCTCGTGATGTTCGCCGGGCTCAACCTCCTCTTCTCCGCGGTCCCGGCGATCGCCAACGCCGACGCCGATCGGTTCGCGACGTGGGCGTCCGCCCTGGCGGGCCTCCTCGCCGTGACGCTGCTCGCGCTCGGGGCGTTCGCGACGTCGCAGAGCGTCCGGCGTCCCGGGCCGGCCGTCCGCAAGCTCGCCGCGTTCTGCGTGCTGGCGCTCGCCGCGATCGCCGCGTTCGCCGCCACGGCGAACGCGCTCGGCTGGCTGCCGCTGGCGATCGATCCGACGCTGTCGCCCGAGTCCTCGTCGCACCCGCGGATCGTCGGCAACCCCGTCCTGCTCGCCCACCAGCTCGTCCTCATGGCGCTCTTCGCCCTCGCGGCCGTCGGATTCGCGCGCCAGGCCGCGCGCCGGCAGGACACGCTCATGCTGTGGTTCGCCATCGGCGCGACGCTGGCGGCGTTCGCGCGGCTGAACTACTTCCTCTTCCCGTCGCGCTACTCGGAGTACTTCTACACCGGCGACGTCCTGCGGCTCGGGTTCTTCGTCGCCGTCCTCATCGGCGTCGCGTATGAGATCCGGATCTCGCAGCGTGCGCTCGAGCACGCCGCCGCGATGGACGAGCGCCGGCGCCTGGCACGCGACATCCACGACGGCGTGGCACAGGACCTCGCCTTCATCGTCCAGCAGGCGAGCGAGCTGGACCGTCGCGACGGCGCGGACCCGGCGATGGCCGAGATCGCCAGCGCCGCCCGCCGCGCGCTCGGCGAGTCGCGGGGGGCGATCGCCGCGCTCGTGCAGCCGACCGACGAGCCGCTGGAACAGGCGCTGACGCGCGTCGCGCTGGACACCGCGGGTCGCTGGGGATCCGAGGTCCAGCCGCTCGTGACCGAGGGCATCGTCGTCGCGCCCGCGACACGGGAGGCGCTGCTGCGGATCGTCGGCGAGGCGGTCACGAACGCGGCGCGACACGGGCAGGCGAAGCACATCTCCCTCGAGCTCACCGATCGCCCGCACCTGCTTCTGCGGATCGCCGACGACGGCGTCGGCTTCGACCCCGTGGCGCTCAACGGGCATGGCGGCCACCACGGCATCGCCGGGATGCGAGAGCGAGCGCAGGGCGTCGGGGCGCAGTTCGACCTCCAGTCGCGGCCGGGCGAGGGGACGCGGGTCGTCGTGACGCTGCCGTGAGCTCCGTGCGCGCGCTGCTCGCGCTCCACGACGCACCGACGCGCGCCGGCGTGAGGCTCGCGCTCGAGAGCGACGGCATCGAGATCTGCGCCGAGCCCGTGGATACGCGCGGCGCGCTCACCGCGGCCCTGCGTGAGCGGCCGGACGTGTGCCTCGTCGACGAGGACCTGCCCGGCGGCGCGATCATCGCGGTGGACGCGATCTTCCAGCGGCTGCCGGACGCGAAGATCATCCTCGTCACCGCGAGCGACGAGCCGCGCTCGCTGCTCTCGGCGATCCGCGCGGGTGCGTCCGGGTTCGTGCGCAAGGACCTCGACCCGACGCGGCTGCCGGCGACGGTGCACGGCGTCGTCGCGGGTGAGGCGGCGCTCTCACGGCGGCTGACCTACCGACTCATGGAGAGCCTGCGAACTCGGGAGCGCGGGCGTGCCGCGCCGACGACCCCGGGCGGCCCGTCGATGACCGACCGCGAGCTCGAGGTGCTCGAGCTCATGGCCGAGGGCCTGCGCACGAGCGAGATCGGCAGCACGCTCGGCATCTCGGACGTCACCGTTCGCCGGCACGCGTCCTCGGCCGTCGCGAAGCTCGGCGTCGCCGACCGCTCGGCGGCGATCTCGATGCTGACGGGCCGTTCACGCTCATGAACTGCGATGGGACATCTGGCCCATTGTGAAATGGGGTTGACGGTCTCACTCTTCTTGGCATGCGGCCGGATCTCGCCGACATGACTGCACGGGTGGCGCAGATGCGCGCCGATACCGCCGCGCGCGATGAGACCGCGGTCTCGCTCGCCGAGGTCGAGGACGTGCTCACCGAGGGATACGCCGAGGCGCTGGCCGGCGACGCGTGGGCGATGCGCGCCGAGCGGGCGCTGCACGAGATCCTGTACAGCTCCGCGTCTCCGGATCGCGGCCTGAGCCTCCGCGCGCTGGTCCGCGAGCACGCCGCGTTCCAGCACGAGCTCATCGCGCTGCGCCGCGAGCTGGCCGCGCTGCGCATGCAGCATCGCGCGGTCGGGGCAGCAGCCGACTGACCCGTCAGCCGCGGGGCTGCTCGCCGGCGAGCCCCTGACGCACCGCGAGGACCGCTGCCTGGACGCGGTTCTCGACGCCGAGCTTGCTGAGGATCTTCGACACGTGGTGCTTGATCGTGCTGGGGCTCAGATGCAGCGTGTTGCCGATCTCGACGTTGTCGCGCCCGTCGGACGAGCAGCTGCAACACGTCGAGCTCGCGCGCGGACAGGGTCGACACGAGCGCGGGCTCGTCGGCCGGCCGGCCATGGCCGCGCAGCCGCTCGAGCAGGCCGCCGGTGACGCTCGGCGCGATGAGCGACTGTCCGGCGCCGGCCGCGCGGATCGCGGCGATGATCTCGGGCAGGGTCGCGTCCTTGAGCAGGTAGCCCGAGGCGCCCGCGAGCATCGCGTCGAGCACCTGGTCGTCGGCGTCGGACACGGTGAGCATGAGGACTGCCGTGTCGGGAGAGGCGGCGAGGACGCCCTTCGTCGCCTCGATCCCGGAGGTGCCCGGCATGTTGATGTCCATGACCACGACGTGCGGGCGCAGCTCGGCGGCGCGCTGCACGGCCTCGTCGCCGCGGCGCGCCTCACCGACGACCTGCAGCCCGTCCTCGGCGTCGAGCAGGCGGCGCAGGCCGGAACGGAAGAGGTCGTGGTCGTCGACGACCATGACGCGCAGGGGCGGGTCGCCGGGTAAGGCCACAGCGCCAATGGTATGGCGGGCGGCGGCCGTCCGCCGTGGCGCGGTCGCGGCGGCTGATCAGCCGGCCGCGGCGGCCGCGACGGCCGTCTCGGCCACCGGCGCGAGGTTGTGCTCGAACGCGTAGCGCATCGCGCCCGTGCGGTTGTGCACGCCGAGCTTGCGGTAGATGTTCGTGAGATGGAACTTCACGGTCTTCTCGCTGACCCAGAGCTCGCGGCTGATCGCCTTCGTGCTCAGGCCGCGTGAGATCGCGTCGAGCATCGTGAGCTCACGCGGGGTGAGGTCGGTCTCGACCGCGGCCTCCTGCTCGGACGGGACGTTCGGCCCCGCGAGGTAGACGACGCCGGCGACGAGCTGGCGCAGGGCCGACGCGAGGTCGGCGGGGTCGATGCGCTTGCCGATGTAGGCATCGGCACCGGCTGCGAGCACCTCGGCGATCTGCGCCGGCCGCTCGGACGCCGAGAGGATCACGACCTTGATGCCCGGGTGGCGCTGCTTCATGAGGGTCAGGCACGCGGGCGCGTCGATGCCGGGCATCTCGTGGTCGAGCAGCACGACGTCCGGCCGCTGCTGCTCGACGAGCCCGACGACCTCGTCGCCACGGTGCGTCGCGCCGACGATCTCGATGTCCGCTGCGTTCTCGAGCGCACGCCTCACGCCCGTGAGGAGCAGCTGGTGATCATCGGCGATGCAAACCCGAATCGACATGGATCTCGTTCCCTGGGTCGCGTATGTGCGCAGTGCCCTCCCGGCCGCGCGCGGCTGCGTCTGGCAACTCGCAAGGCGGACCTTCGCGAACCCCGGACGGCCCGGCAATAGGCCACCCGGTCGCTTCGTGTTCAGGTTCATGAACGGCCGGTGCGAGGGTCGCGGGCGGCGTGGGCACGCGCGCCGGCGGCACGCGCGCGCGGCGTTCATACACATGAACGCATCCTGACCGCTCGTCCCATTGCGACGCCCAATGCACCGGGCGATAGTGCGCTCATCTATCTGAGACGCGGCCGCTGGGCCTTCGAACTCCGGCGCGGACCTCTCAAAGCCCATGCAGGTTGGGGCAGACATAGCACGAGGGAGCGACTGATGACACGGCGCGTGACGGCAGACAGCAGCATCCGGCGAGCGAGCAGGCTCATGATCGCCGTGTCCGCGCTCAGCGCCGCCCTCCTGTTCGGCGCCGTCGGCAGCGCCTCGGCTCAAGATCCGGCGGATCCCTTCGGCCCTTCGATCTCCAGTAGCAAGGCGGACTACGCACCGGGCGAGCATGTAGTCCTGACGGGCGCCGGCTGGCAACCCGGCGAAACGGTGTCCGTGTTCGTCGAGGACGACCAGAACAAGACCTGGTTTCGCAACGTCGACGTGACGGCCGACCTGCTCGGAGGGTTCGTCGACGAGTTCGACCTCCCGGCCCACTTCGTCGCGACCTACAGCGTGATCGCGACCGGCCTGCTGTCCGGCGTGGCCCGGACGTCGTTCACGGATGCCGCCGCGACGCTGCAGGGGCAGTCGAGGCCGATCTGCACCGGAACTGCGGGCGGCTGCGACGGCGGCTGGGACCCCGGCAACCTCAGCGGCTGGGCCGAGACCGACCTCATCCCGATGCGTACGAAGCTCACCGGCGGGTTCTCGAACGAGCCGTTCAAGATCTCGTTCGACCGATCCTTGAGTCCCGCGAGCGGCACGAACTTCGGGATCGAGTCGCTGACGAACTTCCAGGGTGGCGCCAACGTGACGATCACGACCCCGACGCTGTGCGACACGACCGGCGACGTCTGGGCGTACTGCTTCAACGTCACGACATCCGGGACCGTGAACAACGCCAACCCGGCGTTCGTGACCTTCCAGGCCCTGATGGCGGTCGGCGCCCGGAACTTCACGGGCAGCTCGATGGCGATCAGCGGCGTCGACCCCAGCGGCATGGGCAACGTCCAGATCGCAAAGCCGGCGGGGGCGCAGATCCCGCCGGGCAACCCGGACCTCAGGGTCGTGAAGACCTGCACGGTCGGCTGCTCGGTCACGACGAGCCCGAACACCGCCACAGCGGGAGCGACGGTCACCTATCGCCTGGATTACTCGAACCTCGCCTCGGGACCGACGAACGACGGCACGACCGTCGTCCTGCGCGACATCCTCGACGCGAACGAGACGTTCGTGAGCTGCTCGGACTCATGCGTGCCCTCGGTCGGGACGCCCAAGACGCTCACGTGGAGCCTCGGCTCGCTGCCCAGCGGCGGCAGCGGGTTCGTCACCGTCCAGGCGCAGCTGCCGTCGACTGCGGGCGCGTCCTCGGTCAACGAGGGCAACATCGCGAGCCCGCAGATCGATCTCGTCCCCGCCAACAACGTCTCCAAGGTGACGACGACGACGCAGAACCCGCCGCCGGCGGTCCATGCCACGAGCACGAGCGTTTCCTGCTCCCCGAACCCGGTGACGTACGGCGCAAGCTCGACCTGCACGGCGACGGTCAACGACACCGCCGCGACCGGCAAGACCGCTCCGACCGGAACGGTCACCTTCGACCACGGCGCCGCGAGCGGCCTGTTCAGCAGCAACACCTGCACGCTCGGGTCGCCGACCCCGACCTCCAACAGCTGCTCGGTGACGTACACCCCAGTCGACGTCGGCACCGGCACGCACGCTATCGGCGCGACCTATGGCGCGGACAGTACGCACACCGGGAGCAATGGAAGCACGAACCTCACCGTCCAGAAGGCCACGCTGACCGGGCACTTCACGGCGGCCAACAAGGAATACAACGGCCTGACCGGCGCGACGATCCTCACGCAAACCCTCACCGGCGGGATCGTCGCCGGTGACGTCGTCACGCTCGACGGCGGGACCGCGACGTTCGCCAACGCCAACGTCGGGACCGGCAAGACCGTCACGGGTACCGGTTTCACGCTCGGTGGCGCGGATGCGGGCAACTACGTGCTCGCGTCGTCGACGCTGACGACGACCGCGAACATCACCGCCAAGCAGCTGACCGGCAGCTTCACCGCCGCTAACAAGGAGTACGACGGTACGACCGCCGCGACGATCACCGGCCGCACCCTCACCGGCGGGATCATCACGGCGACGTCGTCACGCTCACGGGCGGTACCGCGACGTTCGCGAACGCCAACGTCGGGACTGGCAAGACCGTCACCGGCACCGGCTTCACGCTCGCCGGCGCCGCTGCGGGCAACTACAGCCTCGCCTCGTCGACGCTGACGGCGACGGCGGACATCACCGCCAAGCAGCTCGACCGGGCACTTCACCGCCGGCAACAAGGAGTACGACGGCACGACCGCCGCGACGATCACTGGCGCGCACGCTCACCGGCGTGGTCGGGACCGACGACGTCGACCTCGACGGCGGGACCGCGACGTTCGCCAACGCCAACGTCGGGACCGGCAAGACCGTCACCGGCACGGGCTTCACGCTCGACGGCGCCGCGGCCGGCAACTACAGCCTCGCGTCCTCGACGCTGACGACGACGGCGGACATCACCGCCAAGCAGCTGACCGGGCACTTCACCGCCGCCGACAAGGAGTACGACGGCACGACCGCGCGCGACGATCCTCGACGCGCACCCTCACCGGCGGGATCATCAGCGGCGACGTCGTGACGCTGACGGCGGCACGGCGACGTTCGCCAACGCCAACGTCGGGACGGGCAAGACCGTGACGGGCACCGGGTTCACGCTCGATGGCGCCGCGGCCGGCAACTACAGCCTCGCCTCATCGACGCTGACGGCGACGGCGGACATCACCGCCAAGCAGCTGACCGGGAACTTCACCGCCGCCAACAAGGAGTACGACGGCACGACCGCCGCGACGATCCTCGACGCGCACCCTCACCGGCGTGATCAGCACCGACGACGTCTGACCTCACCGGCGGGACCGCGACGTTCGCCAACGCCAACGTCGGCGACGGCAAGACCGTCACGGGCACCGGGTTCACGCTCGACGGCGCCGCGGCCGGCAACTACAGCCTCGCCTCATCGACGCTGACGGCGACGGCGGACATCACCGCCAAGCAGCTGACCGGGCACTTCACCGCCGCCAACAAGGAGTACGACGGCACGACCGCGCGCGACGATCCTCACGCGCACCCTCACCGGCGTGATCGTCACCGGCGACGTCGTAACCTCACGGGCGGCACCGCGACGTTCGCCAACGCCAACGTCGGAACAGGCAAGACCGTCACCGGCACCGGGTTCACGCTCGACCGGCGCCGCTGCCGGCAACTACAGCCTCGCGTCCTCGACACTGACGGCGACGGCGGACATCACCGCCAAGCAGCTCGTCGGGCACTTCACCGCCGAGACAAGGTCTACAACGGCCTCGACCGGCGCGACGATCCTGACGCGCACCCTGACCGGCGGCGATCCTGGCGACGACGTCGAGCTAGCGGCGGGACGGCGACCTTCGATGACGCCAGCGTCGGCAACGGCAAGACCGTCACCGGCACGGGCTTCACGCTCGCGGCGCACGACGGCCGGCAACTACAGCCTCGCGTCCTCGACGCTGACGACGACCGCGAACATCACCGCCAAGGAGCTCGTCGGGCACTTCACCGCCGCCAACAAGGAGTACGACGGCACGACCGCCGCGACGATCACCGGCCGCACCCTCACCGGAGGGATCATCAGCGGCGACGTCGTGTCGCTGATCGGCGGGACGGCGACGTTCGCGAACGCCAACGTCGGGACGGGCAAGACCGTGACGGGCACCGGGTTCACGCTCGATGGCGCCGCGGCGGGCAACTACAGCCTCGCGTCGTCGACGCTGACCGCGACGGCGGACATCACCGCCAAGCAGCTCGTCGGGCACTTCACCGCCGCCAACAAGGTCTACAACGGACTGACCGGCGCGACGATCCTCACGCACACCCTCACCGGCGGGATCATCACCGGTGACATCGTCACACTCGAGGGCGGGACCGCGACGTTCGCCAACGCCAACGTCGGGACCGGCAAGACCGTCACCGGTACGGGCTTCACGCTCGGCGGCGCCGCGGCCGGCAACTACAGCCTCGCGTCATCGACGCTGACCGCCACAGCGGACATCACCGCCAAGGAGCTGACCGGGCACTTCACCGCCGCACAACAAGGAGTACGACGGCACGACCGGCGCGACGATCCTGAGCCGCACCCTCACCGGCGGGATCATCAGCGGCGACGTCGTGTCGCTGATCGGCGGGACGGCGACGTTCGCAACGCCAACGTCGGCAACGGCAAGACCGTGACCGGCACCGGGTTCACGCTCGACGGCGCCGCGGCCGGCAACTACAGCCTCGCCTCATCGACGCTCACGCGCGACGGCGGACATCACCGCCAAGCAGCTGACCGGCAACTTCACCGCCGCCAACAAGGTCTACAACGGCCTGACCGGCGCGACGATCCTGACCCGCACCCTCACCGGCGTGGTCGGGACCGACGACGTCGACCTGACCGGCGGGACCGCGACGTTCGCCAACGCCAACGTCGGCAACAACAAGACCGTCACCGGTACCGGGTTCACGCTCGACGGCGCCGCGGCCGGCAACTACAGCCTCGCCTCATCGACACTCACGACGACGGCGGACATCACCGCCAAGCAGCTGACCGGCAACTTCACCGCCGCCAACAAGGTCTACAACGGCCTGACCGGCGCGACGATCCTGACCCGCACCCTCACCGGCGTGGTCGGGACCGACGACGTCGACCCTCATCGGCGGCACCGCGACGTTCGCCAACGCCAACGTCGGCAACAACAAGACCGTCACCGGCACCGGGTTCACGCTCGACTGGCGCCGCGGCCGGCAACTACAGCCTCGCCTCATCGACACTCACGACGACGGCGGACATCACCGCCAAGCAGCTGACCGGCAACTTCACCGCCGCCAACAAGGTCTACAACGGCCTGACCGGCGCGACGATCCTGACCCGCACCCTCACCGGCGTGGTCGGGACCGACGACGTCAACCTGATCGGCGGAACCGCGACGTTCGCCAACGCCAACGTCGGCAACAACAAGACCGTCACCGGCACCGGGTTCACCCTCGACTGGCGCCGCGGCCGGCAACTACAGCCTCGCCTCATCGACACTCACGACGACGGCGGACATCACCGCCAAGCAGCTGACCGGGAACTTCACCGCCGCCAACAAGGAGTACGACGGCACCACCGACGCGACGATCACGGCCCGCAACCTGATCGGCGGGATCATCACGGGCGACGTCGTCACGCTCGAGGGCGGCACCGCGACGTTCGACACGAAGAACGTCGGAACCGGCAAGACCGTCACCGGCACCGGGTTCACGCTCGATGGCGCCGCGGCCGGCAACTACAGCCTCGCCTCATCGACGCTGACAACGACCGCGAACATCACCGCCAAGCAGCTGACCGGCAACTTCACCGCCGCCAACAAGGAGTACGACGGCACGACCGCCGCGACGATCCTCACCCGCACTCTGGGCAGCGGGATCATCACCGGCGACGTCGTCACGCTCACCGGCGGCACCGCGACGTTCGACACGAAGAACGTCGGGAACAACAAGACCGTCACGGGCAACGGGTTCGCCTTGGGCGGCGCCAGCGCCGGCAACTACAGCCTCGCCTCACGACGCTCACGACGACCGCGGACATCACGAAGGCGACGCTCGCGGTGAACGCCGAGAGCAAGTCGGTGCCCTTCGGCACGAGCCCGACGCTGACGTACACGCTGTCCGGCTTCAAGAACGGTGAGACCGCGGCCGCCTCGTCGGCCAACGTCACGGGCAACGCCAACTGCACGGTCGCGTCCACGGCAGGGCCGGGCGTCGGCGTCTACACGAACGCGATCACGTGCGCGCCCGGCACGCTCACCGCGCAGAACTACACGTTCGTCCAGGGGTCCGAGCGGCACGCTGACGATCACGAAGGCGGACACGACGATCGTGTACTCCGGCGACGTCACGAAGCAGTACAGCGACGTGGCGCAGCTCACCGCGACGCTCAAGCGCGGCTCGACGCCGCTCGACGGCAAGACCGTGAAGTTCGTCATCGGGTCGCAGGAGATCACTGCCGTCACGAACGCCAGCGGCGTCGCGCAGACGACCCTGAAGATCGACCAGGCGCCGGCGAACCTCAACGTCGTCACGAGCTGGGCCGGCGACGGCGACCACACCGCCGCGTCGGACTCGGATGCGTTCGCGATCACCCAGGAGAACGCCGGCGTGACGTACACCGGCCCGATGTTCACGTTCACGCCGTCGATCTCGACCGGCACGGTGACCGTGCCGCTGCGGGCGACGATCCAGGACGCGACCGCGGTTGCCGCGTTCAACGACGCGTCGGCGGGCGACATCCGCAAGGCCTCGGTGAAGTTCGTCGCGCGTCGAGGCGGGCGCCGGATACGCCGCCGGCGCGCTCATCTGCAACGCGACGCTGACGCTCATCGACACCGGCGACCTCAAGACCGCGACGGCGGCCTGTGCGACGAACCCGACGTTCAACATCGGCGCCGCGGACAGCGACTCGATCCGTCATCGGGATCGTCGTCGGCGGCCACTACATCGCGGATTCGGCCGCGGACGACACGGTCCTCACGATCTCCAAGCCGATCGCGGCGCAGTTCATCACCGGCGGCGGCTACCTGCTGCTGGACAGCACGTCGGCGGGCACCTTCAAGGGCGACGCCGGGTCGAAGAACAACTTCGGCTTCAACGTGAAGTACAACGCCAAGGGCACGAACCTCCAGGGTCGCGTGAACACGATCATCCGCAGGGGCGGCCGCGTCTACCAGGTCAAGGCGAACAACCTCGTGTCGCTCGGCGTGAGCTACTGCAAGGCGGGAGCGACGGCAGGAACCGTCGCGAACTGCACGGCGACGCCGGCCACGCCGTGCACGCTGAACGCCTCGTCGACCTGCCCGATCCAGGCGACGTTCACCGGGCAGGCCAGCATCCAGGACGTGACCAACCCGGCGGCCCCGGTGTCGATCGAGGGCGGCGCGACGGTGCAGATGGACATGGTCGACTGGGGCGAGCCGGGCTCCAACGGGCCGGCCGGTCCGGACCAGATGGGCATCACCGTGTTCACGAAGACCAACGCGCTCTGGTACTCGAGCCGGTGGTCGGGCACCAAGACGCTCATGCAGCTGCTCAACGGCGGGAACCTCGTGGTCCACTAGCCACCGGGGTCCCGCGCCGCGCCGAACGGTCGCCCACGAGGCGGCCGTTCGTCGTTTCAGCGGGTTCCCAGTCCCTGGGGCTCCACCCCAGCGTTTTCGTCCGCGTCCTCCGACAAGCAGCACGCCGTGGCGCCACCGGGCGGACCGATCGCCCTGCAAAATGGGCCCTTTCCTGCGCTCGACGCTGGGTACAGGTAGCCGAGCGGGCGGTGCGGCCGTTCAGCCACGTGAACGTAGTCAAGCCACCTGGCCATAGGCAGGACCGCCCGCACAGGACATCTTGCACCGCGGCAGGCAAACCCCCCCGCACCGGACACGGGACGCGGGGTGCATCTCACCCCACACGTCCCCTCAAGGAGGAGATCCGATGTTCCATCTCACGAAGAAGCGCGCAGTCATCGTGGCCGTCGCCGGTGCACTCGCCGTGACCGCTGGTGCATACGCATACTTCACGTCGACCGGCACGGGCTCGGGCTCGGCGACGGTCGGCACGTCCACGGCCTGGACGATCACCGACAACGGCACGACCGGCGACCGCTCTGACTCCCGGCGGGCTCGACCGAGCAGACGATGGCCTACAGCGTCACGAACCCGAGCTCGGGCCAGCAGAACCTCGCCAAGGTCACGGTCAGCGTCGCGAACGCCGACGGCTCGGCGTGGGACGGTCCCGGCACGTGCTCCGCCGCCGACTTCAGCGTCAACGGCGCAGCCGCAGGCGCCGCGTACGACGACACCGAGAACGCCGGCAACCTCGCTCCCGGCGCCGTCGTCAACAACACCGTCACGCTCAAGATGGTCGACACCGGCGGCAACCAGGACGACTGCAAGAACGCAAGCGTCCCGCTGTACCTGGCCGCCAGCTAGCAGCGCAGCTTCACGGTGGAGGGGCGGCGACGCAGCCGCCCCTCCACCCGCTTCGCACGCCTTCTTCCCGCCCGACCACCCCCACGACCCCGAGGAGCTCGAGAGATTCCGATGTTCGGCCGCACGTCACAGAGGACGACGAGGAGCGCCAGGCTGCTGAAGCCGGCGGCGCTGCTCAGTGTTCTCGCGGTGAGCGGCTTCGTCGCCTGGACGGCGCTGGCGGCGAGCCCGGCCCCGACGATCACGTCGTCGCCGGCGAACCCGACCAACGCGACCTCGGCGACGTTCACGTACACGCTCTCCGGCGCGGCCGGGTTCCTCTGCAAGCTCGATACGGCCGCCTTCGCCTCGTGCGCCAAGACCGGCAAGACGTACACCGGCCTGACCCAGGGACAGCACACGTTCCAGGTCCAGGGCGCCGACAAGAACAACAAGGCGAACAGCCCGGCGGCCTCCTACACCTGGACGATCGACACGACGCCGCCGGCCGCCGCGCCCACGATCACGGCCGGCCCCACCGGCCTCGTCAACTCCTCCAGCGCGACGTTCTCGTTCACCGGCGAGGCGAACGCGAAGTTCCAGTGCGCGCTCGAGTCGACCGGGAGCTTCGCGGCGTGCACGAGCCCGGCCTCGTACTCGGGTCTTTCGCAGGGAGCGCATACGTTCCGCGTCCGCCAGATCGACGCCGCCGGCAACGCCGGCACAGCGGTCGCCAGCCGCTCCTGGACGGTCGACACGATCGCGCCCCCGGCCCCGGTCATCACCAGCAAGCCGGATGACCCCAACGGCGACGGCATCGCGAACTTCACGTGGACCGACTCCGACGCGTCGGTGACGTTCCGGTGCTCGCTGGAGAACAAGCCGTCCACGACCTGCGCGAGCCCGCTCAGGACGCTCGTCGACGTCTCCAACGACGGCCAGCACCAGTTCGCCGTCAGCGCCCTCGACGCCGCCGGCAACGCGAGCACGACCACCTACACCTGGAAGGTCCTCAAGGCGGTCAACGTCGTCGTCGACGGCGACGCGATCGGCCTGCTCTACCCCGGCGCGCCCGCCCAGCGGATCGCGCTGACGGTCCACAACCCCAACAACTTCCCGGTCGTGATGTCGAGCATCACCACGTCGGTGAGCGCCTCGCCTGCCGGCTGTCCCGCCGGCTCCGTCGGCGGCGACCCGGCCAACATCGCCATCCAGCAGAGCAGCGTCGCAGCCGGCAACACGTTCACGGTTGCGGCCAACCAGAGCCTGCCGCTGCCGGCCGCGTTGTCGCCGGCGATCAGGCTCGTCGACACCGGTCGCAACCAGGACGCCTGCAAGAACGGAAGCTTCAAGCTCACCTACCTCGCGACGGGGACGAAGTGATGCGCGCCCGCCGGTTCCTCATCCTCGCGCCGATCCTGGTCGCCATCGGCGTCACGGTGGCGGTCGCGTTCTGGACGGCGTCCGGCTCGACCACCGCGAGTGCGAGCGTCGGCAGCTTGAACGCCCCGACCGACGTCAGCGCGTCGGCCACGCCCGGCAGCGGGACCGTGCAGGTCACGTGGACCGCGTCCGAGCCGGCCGGGGGGCTCTCGCCGCAGGGCTACTACGTCCTTCGGCATGCGAGCGGCGGCGCGACGTCGGCGGCCTGCGCGTCGAGCCCGAGCTCTCTCGTGACGGCGACGACGTGCAGCGACACGGGCGTCGCAGACGGCACCTACACGTACAGCGTCGTCGCGACGTACGCCTCGTGGACCGCGACGAGCGCCGCGTCCGACACTGTCACGGTCGTCAACGACGCGACCGGACCCGCGGTGACGCTCACGTCGCCCGCCGACGGGTCGGCGACGAACTCGACGACGCCGGCGCTCAGCGGCGCCGCCGGCACCGCGACCGGCGACCTCGCGCACCATCACGATCAGGATCTACGACGGCACCGGGACCGGCGGCACGCTGAACCAGACGCGCACCGCGACGGCGACCGCCGGATCGTGGTCAGCGACCGCGACGACACTCGCCCCCGGCACCTACACCGTCCAGGCCACACAGACCGACACCGCCGGCAACACCGGCACCAGCACGGCCAACACGTTCACCGTCGACACGACCGCTCCCGCGGTCACGGTCACGTCGCCGGCCGATGGCTCTGCGACGAACTCGACGACGCCGGCGCTCAGCGGTGCCGCCGGCACCGCGACCGGCGACCTCGCGACGATCACCGATCAAGATCTACAACGGCACGCGGCACCGGCGGCACGCTCAACCAGACACGCACCGCGACAGCCGCCGCCGGATCGTGGTCAGCGACCGCGACGACACTCGCCCCCGGCACCTACACCGTCCAGGCAACACAGTCCGACACCGCGGGCAACACCGGCACCAGCACGGCCAACACGTTCACCGTCGACACGACCGCTCCCGCGGTCACGGTCACGTCGCCGGCCGATGGCTCTGCGACGAGCTCCACGACGCCGGCGCTCAGCGGCACCGCCGGCACCGCGACCGGCGACCTCAGCGCCGTGACCATCAAGATCTACAACGGCACCGGCACCGGCGGCACGCTCAACCAGACGCGCACCGCGACCGCCGGCGCCGGATCGTGGTCAGACGACCGCGACGACACTCGCGCCCGGCACCTACACCGTCCAGGCCACACAGTCCGACACCGCGGGCAACACCGGCACGAGCACGGCCAACACGTTCACCGTCGACACGACCGCTCCCGCGGTGACGGTCACGTCGCCCGCGGACGGCGCGGCCACGAACTCCACGACGCCGGCGCTCAGCGGGCGCCGCCGGCACCGCGACCGGCGACCTCGCGACGATCACCGTCAAGATCTACAACGGCACCGGCACCGCCGGCACGCTCAACCAGACGCGCACCGCGACAGCCGCCGCCGGATCATGGTCAGCGACCGCGACGACCCTCGCGCCCGGCACCTACACCGTCCAGGCCACGCAGTCCGACAGCGCCGGCAACACGGGAACGAGCTCGGCGAACACCTTCACCGTCGACACGACGACCCCGACGCTCAACTCGCTGCAGATGCGCGACACGAACGCCAACGGCAAGATCGATCAGGTCACGGCGACGTTCAGCGAGACCCTGCAGGCCTCGACCGCGACGGCGCCCTGGACGCTCGCGAACGTCCCCAGCAACGGCAGCCTCACCGCGGTGTCGACCTCCGGAGCCGTCGCGACGCTGACGATCGCCGAGGGCGCCGGCGCCGCCAACACCGCCGTCGGCACGTTCACCGTCGCCCTCGCCGCGAGCGCGAGCGGCATTCGCGACGCCGCCGGCAACCAGGCGAGCTTCACGGCCACCGGCCCGAGCGACCTCGCCGCGCCGGCGCGCATCGCACTGCAGATGCGCGACACCACCACCATCGCCAACGGCAAGATCGATCGGGTCACGGCGACGTTCAGCGAGACCCTGCAGACCTCGACCGCGACGGCGCCGTGGACGCTCGCGAGCGTTCCCAGCAACGGCAGCCTCACCGCGGTGTCGACCTCCGGAGCCGTCGCGACGCTGACGATCGCCGAGGGCGCCGGCGCCGCCGACACCGCCGTCGGCTCGTTCACCGTCGCCCTCGCGGCGAGCGCCAGCGGCATTCGCGACGCCGCCGGCAACCAGGCCGAGCTTCACCGCCGCCAGCCCGAGCGACCTCGCCCCGCCGGTGCTGATGACGGTCAGCAAACGGGCCCGGAACGATCGCGGGACGCATGCAGGCCGGAGACTCGCTCGCGCTGATCTTCAGCGAGGCACTCGCTACGGCACGGTGCCGTCCAGCGTTCTCGTCAGGGAACTGCGGACGGGAGGAGCGACTGCGCTGACGATCCCCGGCCTCATCCTGTCGTCGACGATCGCGAACAACTACGTGGCCGGCAACGTCGACGGCGCATCCAGCACCGTGACGCCCGCGCTGAGCAACCTCAACAAGACGGTCACGGTCACGCTCGGGACGCTCACGCCGATCGGCGCGCGGGGTCAGGACCGGCAGCGGCCGCAGGTGACCATCGTCCCCGCCCCCTCGCTGACGGACGCCGCCGGCAACCCCGCGGCAGCCACGAGCACGCACCGTCACCCCGCTGTTCTAGTCGCCGCCGACGGCACGACCGGCAACGGCGCGCTCAGCGCTGCTCGTCGCTCGCCAGGCGCGCGTCGATCGCGGCGCGGATCGCGGATGCGATCTCCGGCAGCTCGCGCTCGATGAAGTGGACGTCGTGGCCGAGGATGATCGCCAGGCGCATCGGCGAGCTGGCGACGACCGTCGACGTGCGCTTGCGCTCGTCGTTGTGCAGGGCGATCTCGCCGAAGAAGTCGCCGGGGCCGAGCTGGGCGATCCGGGAGCCCTTCTGGGTCACCGTCGCGGTGCCCTCCGCGATGACGAAGAACTCGTGGGCGATGTCGCCCTCGTGCGCGAGCTCGCGGCCCGCGGCGACCTCGATGTCCTCGACCAGCGGCGCAAGGCGCTTGCGCTCGCGCTTGCTCAGCCCGGCGAAGAGAGGCAGCTGATGCAGGCGTTCCTCGTCCATACCCCGGCGTCAGGCTAGTCGTGCTCGGGGTCCCCGGTCAAGGACGGTAGGGTGCGCTGCCGATGTCCACCGACGACGCCAAGGTCCTCATCAACACCGCGATCACGCGGTTTCTCGACGAGGTGCCCGCGCTCGCGCCGCTGAAGCTCATCTTCGCCGTCGAGTTGCGCGGCCGCGGCGACGTGCAGATGTACCGGGTCGAGCTCGGCGGCAAGCAGGACATCAAGATCACGAAGGGCATCGCCGAGGACGCCCGCGTCCGCGTCGAGATGCCGCGGGCGTTCTTCAACGTCATGGCCCAGGAGGCGCACATCGCCGACTGGCGCGAGGCGTTCATGTACGGCAAGGCGAAGGCGACCGGAGTCGATCAGATCCTCAAGCTCATCGTCCACGTCGTCGAGAAGCAGGAGGAGCGCCAGCGCACCCGGCGGGCGCGTAGCTGACGTAGTCTGGGCGGATGCGCCCACCCCGTCTCTACGCCCTACTCGTCGCAGTGCCCGCCACCCTCGCTGTCGCGGCGGTCGCAGGCGCGACCCACACGCCGGGCGGCTGCACGGACTGCGCCTCGCACAAGTACTGGCCGAAGATCGACGGCGTCATCAAGAAGGCGAACGGCGGCGGGGTCACCTACGGCGGGACGACCCGCTCCGACGAGCTGCTCGGCCACCACGGCTCCGACACCCTCCGCGGCCGCGAGAGCTCGGACATCCTCTGGGGCGACTGGGACCCCAGCGGGCAGCCCGCGACGCAGAAGGACGTCATGTACGGCGGCGCGGGCACGGACTTCATCTACGGATCGCACGGCAGCAACACGATCTACGGCGGTGCCGGCAACGACGTGATCTCGGTCCACTACGGCCGCGGTCTCGTCGACTGCGGTCCCGGCCGCGACATCTACCACGTCGCCCGCTCGCGCCGGAAGGGCTACCGGTTTCGCAACTGCGAGAAGGTCGATTACCGGCCCGAGAGCGTGCGTGGCGGTCCGCTCAAGCCGCTCTGACGGCAGGAGCGTCAGCCGCACGCGGCGCGCGCGGCTGACGCTCACCGGTCTAGCGGCGGTTGTAGGGATCGACCCAGACGTCGTCGACCGACCAGTCGCCGCCGACGGCGCTGAAGCGGAACGCGACCGGGGTGTGCTCGCCCGGCAGCAGCGCCAGGAGGTTCGTGACGATCGGCAGCGGGAGCGTCGGCTGCCAGCTGCCGGCGCTCGAGACGACGCCGACCGGCGTCGTGAGGATCGCGCCCGTCGCGGTCTCCGTCAGCGCGTCGACGCGCAGCGTCGACAGCGAGGAGAGCAGGCCGGTCGAGCGGCGCTTGGCGAAGAAGCGCATCGTCGGATGCGCGATGCCGACGCAGATCGCCGGGCTCGTCGCCGTGCTGCCCGCGGCCATCGCGAGGGACTTCGAGTCGCCGGCGCCGCCGACGCGGAAGGGCTCGTTGCCCGCGGCGATCGCCGCGTTGCCGGTCGTCGACCAGCCGGCGCCGCCACCCTCGAAGTCGCCGCCCGCGAGCGGCGTGTAGTCGGCGGGATCGAGCCAGGGAAGGAAGGTCTTCGACAGCGCCTGGTCGTCGCAGGACGGAGCTGAAGCGACGAGGATCCCGGCGTTCGCGGTGGCCGCGCTCGGCGGCGAGCGCGGCGATGGCGACGGCGGCGGCGGCTCCGGTGCGGAGGGACAGGCGGCGAGGGATGGGCACGGTACGCGCTCCTTGCGTGGGGGGACGTGTCGCCTGCCCGCTCCCCGGCAGCGTCGGCGTCGCTCATTCATCGCCAGAAACCGCCTCGAGCTACGTACAACATGTGTCGAGGGGGTCCAGGAGCCATTAAGCTGCGCCGATAGGAGCACTGGGTTGACCGTCCGCGACTACATGCCTGCTCTCTCACGGCTGCGCGGCAGCGCCAAGCCCCATCTCACGTCCGCCGCCGAGCGGCTCATGGCAGAGCGCCACGAGCGCCAGCGCGCCCGGACGGCGCGCCGCGAGACGATCGTCGAGGCGGCCTTCACGCTCGCGCTGCTCGTCATCGGGGTCGCCCTGCCGGTCGTCGCCGGCGCCCCCGCGCCGGCCCTCGGGACGACGATCGCGCTCGTCGCCGCGCTCGCGCTCGTGTCGCGCGTCGAGTTCGACGTCGGCGCCGGCTTCACGGTCCCGACGCAGCTCGTCTTCGTCCCGGTCCTCTTCCTCATCGACCCCGCCTGGGCGCCGCTCGTCGTCGCGGCCGGGCTCGCCGTCGGCCGGCTGCGCGACATCGCGCGCGACCGCAACCCCGGGCGCCAGCTGCTCGTCGCGGTCGGCAACGCCTGGTACGCCGTCGGTCCGGCGCTCGTCCTCGCCGCCGGCGGCGTCGACGAGATCGCCTGGGAGCACTGGCCCCTGTACCTCCTCGCGCTCGCCAGCCAGTTCGTCACCGACACCGCCGTCGGCGTCGCCCGCGAGCGGCTCGTGCTCGGCGTCCCGCCGCGCCTGCAGCTGCGGATGACCGGGCTCGTCTTCCTCGTCGACATCCTCCTGACCCCGATCGGGCTCATGGCCGCGCTCGTCGCCCAGGACGAGCCGCTCGCGTTCCTGCTCGTCCTGCCGCTCGTCGCGCTGCTGCGCGTCTTCGCGCGCGAGCGCGCGGCGCGCATCGACCAGGCGATCGAGCTCAGCGCCGCCTACCGCGGCACCGCGCTGCTGCTCGGCGAGGTCATCGCGCACGACGACGAGTACACCGGCGAGCACAGCTACGGCGTCATCGCGCTGTCGCTGGAGATCGCGGACGAGCTCGGGCTCGACGAGGACGACCGCCGGCTCGTCGAGTTCGGCGCGCTCCTGCACGACGTCGGCAAGATCGCGGTGCCGAAGGACATCGTCAACAAGGCCGGCCCGCTCACCGACGACGAGTGGATGGTCATGCGCCAGCACACGATCGCCGGGCAGCGGATGCTCGACAGGATCGGCGGCAGCATGTCCGAGGTCGGCCAGATCGTCCGCGCGTCGCACGAGCGCTGGGACGGCGCCGGCTACCCCGACGGGCGCACCGGCGACGACGTGCCGCTGCCGGCGCGGATCGTCGCCGTCGCGGACGCCTTCAGCGCGATCACGACGACGCGGCCCTACCGCCGCGCGCAGTCGCCCGAGGTCGCGGTCAAGGAGCTGCGCCGCTGCGCGGGCTCGCAGTTCGACCCCGAGGTCGTCGACGCGCTCGTCGCGGTCCTGCACCGGCCGGCGCCCGCGACGCCCGAGGAGTTCTTCGCGCGCACCGCGTATCCGGCGCCGCGGAGCCTGAAGATCGTCCCCGACATCGACAAGATCCTCGAGGAGCAGCTCGAGAAGGCGCTGAGCGCGGACGAGCGGCCCGCTCGCAGCTGATCCCCTGCGGGCTGGACCCAGCAGGTACAACATTCATGGATGGAGCCTGCCGATGTGAGGGGGCTGGACGCCGAGCCCGCGCCTGAAGCGGTCGGGCTGGCGTTCGGGGCGCTCCGCGAGCTGCCGGAGGCGGCGGCCGTGCTCGACGCCGTGCGCGACGACGCCGGCGACGTCGTCGACTTCGTGCTCGCCTACGCGAACCTCGTCGCCGCCGAGGGCATCGGCGCCGACGCCGACGAGCTGCCGGGCCGCAGCATCCTCGAGGCGCTGCCGGAGTTCCCCGGCGAGCTGTTCGCGCGCTTCGTGACCGTCCTCGAGGACGGCGAGCCGCTGCGCACCCAGCTCGACTACCGCGGCGCCCGCTTCGACGTCTCCGCGTCGCGCATCGCGCAGCGGCTGCTCGTCGTCTACGAGGACGTCACCGCGCGCGAGCGCGCAGCCGCCGCCGAGCAGCGCTTCGGCGCGGTCATCGAGGCGACCTCGGACTGGGTGTCGATCGCCGATGCCGACGCGCGGCTCCTCTACGTCAACGCCGGCGGGCGCCGGATGGTCGGCCTCGATCTGGACGAGAGCATCGCCGGCACGCGCGTCGGCCAGTTCTCGCCGGACTGGGCCCGCGAGCGCGTCCTGTCCGAGGGGCTGCCGGTCGCGCGCCGCGACGGCGTCTGGCGCGGCGACCTCGCCCGCCTGCACCGCGACGGCCACGAGATCCCGGTCTCGCAGGTCATCGTCGCGCAGCTCGACGACGCCGGCGAGGTCGAGTTCTACGCGACGATCGCCCGCGACATGACGAGCGAGCGCGCCGCCGAGGAGGCGCTGCGCGCGAGCGAGGAGCGCTTCCGGATCGCCTTCGAGCAGGCGCCGATCGGGATGTCGCTGCATCGATCTCGACGGCAGGTTCGTCCAGGTCAACGACGCGTACTGCCGGACGGTGCGGCGCTCGCGCGAGGAGCTGCTCAGCGGCATCGGGCCCGAGGCGATCACGCATCCCGAGGACGATCGCCTACACGCGCGAGGCGATCCGCACGCTCCTCGCAGGCGATGCGCCGGTGCTGCGCTTCGAGAAGCGCTACCTCGACGCGAGCGGCGAGACGATCTGGGTGGAGATCAGCGCCACGGTCTTCCGCGACGCGGAGGGACGCCCGCAGTACCTCAACGGGATGGTCCAGGACCTCAGCGAGCGGAGGGTCGCGCACACGCTGCAGCGCAGCATGCTCACGACGCAGCTGCCGGAGATCGAGAGCGTCGAGCTCGCGGTCCGCTACCTGCCGTCGAGCTCGGACGCCGAGGTCAGCGGCGACTGGTACGACATCATCCCGCTGCCCGACGGGCGCGTGGGCGTCGTCATCGGCGACGTCGTCGGCCGCGGCGTCGACGCGGCGGCGACGATGAGCCAGCTGCGCACGGCGCTGCGGGCCTACGCCGTCGAGGGCCTCGATCCGGCCGAGGTCATCGGCAAGCTGCACCGGCTCGTCGACCACCTGCGCCTCGGGCTCAGCACGACGCTGACGTACCTCGATCTCGACCCGTTCACGCTCGAGCTGCGCTACGTCAGCGCCGGCCACCTGCCGCCCCTGCTCGTGCCGGCCGCCGGTCCGCCGCGCTTCCTCGAGGGCGCCCGCTCGACGCCGCTCGGCGCGGCGCCCGGCCGCGTGGCGGTCCCCGAGGAGCGCCTCGTGCTCGCGCCGGGCGACGGCCTCCTGCTCTACACCGACGGCCTCGTCGAGCGCCGCGACGCCGGCATCGACAGCCGCCTCGACGAGCTG
Organism: uncultured Actinomycetes bacterium; assembly: GCA_963830085.1. Classification (GTDB taxonomy): domain Bacteria; phylum Actinomycetota; class Thermoleophilia; order Solirubrobacterales; family Solirubrobacteraceae; genus CADCVQ01. The sequence goes on from CAWHLF010000010.1 coordinate 78,873, forward strand.
CGCGCGGCGATGGCAGGCGGCCCCCCGCGACCTGACCGCACAGCTCATGCACCTCACGACGGCGCTCGCCGACGCCGGCGGGCGCAACGACGACATCGCGCTGCTGGCGCTCCGCGCGCACGGCCCGCCGGAGGGCTCCTTCTCGACGGAGATGCCCGCGGCCGCGGCCGCGCTCGGCTCGCTGCGCTCCGAGCTGCGCGCCTGGCTCGGCGAGGCCGGCGCGACGCGCTACGAGGTCAGCGACGTGCTCGTCGCCGTCGGCGAGGCGTGCTCGAACTCGATCGAGCACTCGGGCGCCGCGAGCGATTCGACGATCCGCATCAGGGCGCGCATCATCCACCGCGACCTCGCCGTGACGATCACCGACCGCGGGACCTGGCGCGCCGCGAGCGCGCCCGCCGACCGCGGCCACGGGCTGCGGCTCATGCGGATGCTCATGGACGGCGTGAAGATCTCGGCGACGCACGCCGGGACGATCGTCGAGCTGCGCTTCGGCCTCGGCGTCTCCGGACGCCCCCGCGCGCACCGGCCGCCGCCGCCCGCCGCGCCGGCGCTCGGCATCGAGCGCATCGACGACGTGCCGATCGCGCGTGTCGAGGGCGAGATCGACCTCGCGCGGGTCGGCGAGCTCAGCGCGGAGCTCGCCGCGGCGGTCAGCCCGGGCGACCGCGGCCTCGTGCTCGACCTCAGCGCCGTGGAGTACCTCGACAGCACGGGCGTGCACCTGCTGCACGCGCTCGTCCGGCGCCTCGAGGAGTCCGGCCAGCGCCTGCGCCTCGTCGTCGCGCCCGCGGCGCCGGTCCGGCGCGTGCTGCACTTCATCGACCTCGCGAACACGGTCGCGATCGACCGGTCCGTGCAGGAGGCGGTGGCGGCCCTGACGCCGTCGCCGGCATGAGCTCGCTCCAGCAGCTCTGGGCGCGGGGCTCCCGCAGGGCCCCCGCCCGAGCCGAGCCTAGATCTTGTTGCGCTGCAGGAGCTTGCGCCCGATGACCATCTTCTGGATCTCGGACGTGCCCTCGCCGATGAGCAGCAGCGGCGCGTCGCGGTAGAGGCGCTCGATCTCGTACTCCTTGGAGTAGCCGTAGCCGCCGTGGATGCGGAAGCACTCCTCGACGCAGAAGCGCCCGGCCTCGGAGGCGAAGAGCTTCGCCATGCCGGCCTCGAGCTCGGAGCTCTCGCCCGCGTCCTTCAGCCGCGCGGCCTTGCGCGTGAGCAGGCGGGCGGCCTCGATCTGGGTCGCCATGTCGGCGAGCTTGAACTGGATGACCTGGTGCTGGGCGATCGGCTTGCCGAACGCCTTGCGCTGCTGGGAGTAGCGCAGCGCGAGCTCCAGCGCGCGCTGGGCGATGCCGACGCCGCGCGCGGCGACGTTCGCGCGGCCGACCTCGAGCGCGTCCATCATCTGCTGGAAGCCGCGGTTGAGGCCCGCGTCCTCGCCGCCGAGGATGTTCTCGGCCGGGCACTTGTAGCCGTCGAAGATGAGCTCGGTGGACTCGACGCCCTTGTAGCCCATCTTCTTCAGCGGCGGCGGGACGGTGAAGCCCGCGTACTCGCCCTCGTTGACCGAGACGCCCGGCTCCTTCTCGCAGATGAAGCAGGACATGCCCTTGTAGGGCGGATCGGCCTTCGGATCGGTCCGCACGAGCGTGAAGACGATCGTCGAGCGCAGGCCGTTGGTGACCCACATCTTCTGGCCGTTGATCTCGTAGTTGCCGTCGTCGAGCTTCTTCGCGGTCGACTTCAGCGCCTGGACGTCGGAGCCCATCTCCGGCTCGGAGAGGCTGAAGGCCGCGCGGCACTCGCCGGTCGCCATCTCGGGGAGGAACTTCTGCTTCTGCTCCTCGGTGCCGAACTTCATGAGCAGGTAGGAGCCGATGAAGTGCGTGTTGATGATCCCGCTGATCGAGATCCAGCCGCGCGAGAGCTCCTCGACGATCATGCAGTACGTCGTGAGGTCCAGGCCCATCCCGCCGTACTCCTCGGGGATCGTGACGCCGAAGAGCCCGAGCTCCTTCATCTGGTCGACGATCGGCTGCGGGAACTCGTCCTCGTGGTCGTAGTGCTCGGCGTTGGGGAGGATCTGCTCGTCGGCGAACTGACGGACCATCGCGATGATGTCCTTCTGATCGTCGGTGTACTCGCTGTAGGGCGCGGCAACGGCCATGGCTGTGACGTTCTCCCAGGGTCAGGATCTCGCGGGTTCGACTCGGCCCAGCTTATCCGGGGTCGGGGCGTGGCGCGTACGCGCGTGCATAGGCGCCGCGAGAGCGCGGCCGGACGATCAGGCCGGCTGGATGCTACGGATGCGCCAGCGCCCGCTCTGGCGGACGAAGAAGACCGTCGAGGTGTTGCCGCTGACGCCTCTGTGATCGGTCGCGGTCGCGTTGGCGGCATCCGCGACTTCGACGGCCTGCACGTCGAGCCTCGTGGTCGGCGAGAAGAGGTTCTTGCTGCACCTCTTTGGCGCAGCTGCCGCTCTTGGCGGATCTGGTGACGGAGTCGGCGAGCTTTGGGGTGAAGATCTGATTGCAGATGCCGGACGCCGTCGCCTGCTGACGCTGGCCTTCTGAAGCTGTGTCGAACACCGTCCTGATGGACGCTTCCTGCGGCTGCCTTCGGATCCTTGGGCTGCGTGGCGTCGTCGGACTTCCCGCAGGCCGTCGAACGCCATGGCGCATCGACCGCGAGAACCACGATCAGTCGCGGTGACAGAGACCGCCTGCCGGATTGCAGTCGTGCTTCGTGCTCATGACGCTTCGAGCCCGTCGTTCTGTGGGCGTAACGCGATCGATGCGCCAGCGACCCGCCTGCTTGAGCGAGGTGCAGCGTGGAGAGATTGCCGTTCTGCTCGCGAATCACGGCGGACGCGGTGATACCGTTGACTTCGGATTCCTCGCTCGAACGGAAATCGTCTGCTCCGGGAGTGAACAGACGCTCGCGCACCTCGACGGCGCAACTGCGCTTCGCGCTCTTCTCGGATCGAGCGCACGAGACTCTGCGTGTGAAGACCTGGTTGGCAGATCCGGCATGGCCGTCGCCTCGACGGCTGGCGGTCTGCAGGGCATCGATCGTGTCGAGGACGTCGCGCTGCTGCGGTCTGCACCGTCTGCACGGGAGCGGTGGCCGGCTCCGCTCGTCATCGGAGCCGCCGCAACCAGCCAATCGCGGCGGCGAGCCAAGATGAGCAAGACGAGTCCGGCTTGCGTCCTGGCATCGACGCTTGCACCCTAGATCGGTCTCCCCGTACGACCGTCCAGATGCTGGCCGGTCGGCAGTGTTCATGAACGTGAACGCAGAGTGACGTCTCGGCCTATTGCCGATGCGTCGGCGCTGACCCTCACCATGCTACGCTCGGAGCTCGCCCTGCGAGCGCGTCTGACGTTGATGGACGGAGCGACCAACGGATTTGTGTCGCTCCACGGATGGGGTGCATCGCCGTCAATCGGAGGGACTTCTCATGCAAGGACGCACGATGAAGGGACTCGCGGGCATTGCCGCCGCGGCCGCGGTTGCAGCAAGCGGCGTTGCCACGGCGCAGGCCGCGAGATCCGGTGATCTACGCCTGCGTGGGAATCGCGACAGGGATTCCGAGGGTCGCTGACCTCACCGGCTCGCCCCTGACGGCGGGCTCGCACTGCGGGCTGCTCGAGCACCAGCACCAAGATCTTCTGGAACGTGACGGGTCCGCAGGGCACGGCGCCACCGGCGCTACTGGCGCCAAGGGCGCCAAGGGCGACACCGGCGCGACAGGCGCCACCGGCGCGACTGGCGCCACTGGCGCCACTGGCGCCACTGGCGCCACCGGCGCAACCGGCGCAACCGGCGCGACGGGCGCGACTGGCGCGACCGGCGCAAGCGGCGCAAACGGCGCAGACCGGCGCGACCGGCGCCACCGGCGCGACCGGCGCAACCGGCGCAACCGGCGCAACCGGCGCAGACAGGGTGACACCGGCGAGACCGGCGCCACGGGCATCCAAGGGAATCCGAGGGCATTCACGGGCGACACGGGCGACACCGGCCGGGACGACAGGGCGTCGCACGGCGAGACCGGAGCCAACGGGCGACACAGGCGCGAGCCGGGCACGGACGGCATCGACGGCGTCAACGGCGACACCGGCGCACGCAGGGCGACCAACGGCACCAACGGCGACCAACGGCGCCAACGGGCGACGACCGGCGCACGACGGCATCGCAGGGCATCCGAGCGGCATCACGGCGATCGACCGGCGCCAAGGGCGACACCGGCGAGCACCGGGCGCCACGGGCACCAACGGCGACCAACGGCGACCAAGGGCGACACCGGCGCGCAGGGCACCAGGGCATCCAGCGGCGACGACCGGCGCCAAGGGCGACACGGGCGACACCGGCGCCGACAGGGCATCCAAGGGCACCAGGGCGACACCGGCGAGACCGGCGCCAAGGGCGACCAACGGCGACCAACGGCGCCAACGGCGCCGACGGGCGCCAAGGGCGACACCGGCGACGACCGGCGCCAACGGGCGACCAAGGGCGACACCGGCGACCAACGGCAGCCAACGGCGCCGACGGGCGACACCGGGCGACACCGGCGCCGCAGGGCATCCAGGGCGACACCGGCGACACCAACGGAGCCAAGGGCGACCAAGGGCGACACCGGCGACACCGGCGCCAAGGGCGACCAAGGGCGACCAACGGCGCCGACGGAGCCGACGGCGCCAAGGGCGACACCGGCGACACCGGCGCCAAGGGCGACCAAGGGCGACCAACGGCGACCAACGGAGCCGACGGAGCCAAGGGCGACACCGGCGCCGACAGGGCGACCAAGGGCGACCAACGGCGACCACCGGAGCCGACGGAGCCAAGGGCGACACCGGCGCCGCAGGGCGACCAACGGCACCAAGGGCGACCGACGGAGCCGACGGAGCCGCGGGCACCAAGGGCGACCGACCGGAGCCGACGGCGAGCGAGGCCTCCAGGGCATCCAGGGCATCCAAGGTGAGAAGGGCGATAAGGGCGACGCCGGCGAAACCGGCGCGGCCGGCCCGATCGGCGGCAACGGCGTTGCGGGAACGGACGGCACTGTCGGTGCCGACGGGAGCGACGGGCGCTGACCGGCCCGCAGGGTCCGCAGGGCGACACCGGGTCGCACCGGGCTTCAGGGCATCCAGGGCGCCAAGGGCGACAAGGGCGACGACCGGCGACACCGGCGACGCCGGCGCCAAGGGCAATACCGGTACGACGGGCGCGACAGGTTCCGGTCGGGCCGATCGGCCCCGGGGGCCCCGCTGGTCCGACGGGTGCGACAGGAGCAACCGGTCAGTCGGGTGCGGCGGCGACGACGAAGATCCGTACGGGCTCACCGGTCTCGGTCTCCGCGAACAACACGACGTCATCACGGCCACGGCCGGATGCAGAGAGGTCGGCGAGGTCGTCATGAGCGGTGGGTTCGACATCACCGCCGGCGGCGCGGTCCTGGTCATCCAGAACCGCCCGTCGCAGGCGGTCGGAGCCAGCAGCCGCTGAACTGGACGGTGAAGGTCGTCACCACCACAGGCCAGACGACGACGGTCGTCCCGTACGTCATCTGCGCCAAGTAACGAGTCGGACGGCCGGGCGCGGCGCTGCGAACGGCCGCGCCTTGCCGATCGCGACTGAGGTCGGACCACGCGGCCGGAAGTTCTGCGATTCTCACAGAACTTCCGGCCGCTGTGGTTGGCGCGGTGCCACGCGCGAATCGGGCAGAGCCGCGTGCGAGACTGCCCGCCGCGATGACCAACTTCGCCGTCGACATCGTCGAGTCCGCCCCCGCCGACCGCCTGGCGCTCGTCGAGCTCGCCCGCGACGGATCGCGGCGGGAGTGGACGTTCGGGGCGATCGCGCAGGCGGCGCGGACGTTCGCGGCGCTCATGCACTCGCGGGGCGTGCGGCGCGGCGACACGGTCCTGACGCTCGTCGGCAACCAGCCCGACTGGGTCGCGGCGATGGTCGGGTGCTTCCGGCAGGGCTACGTCGTGCTGCCCTGCAACGAGCAGCTGCGCGCCAAGGATCTGCGGATCCGGCTGGAGGTCTGCCCGCCGGCGCTCGTCGTCGCCGACGGGCGCAACGCCGACGTGCTGGAGGCCGCGGGCTGGGACGGGCCGACGGTGTTCGTGCCGGGCGTCGCCGACTGGCCGCCGGCCGAGCCTCCGCCGGCCGCGTCGCTCTCGCCGCTCGATCCATGCCTCATCACGTTCACGAGCGGGACGGCCGGCGAGCCGAAGGCCGTCGTCCACGGGCAGCGCTACCTGTCCGGACAGCGCGTGCAGGCCGAGCACTGGCTCGCGCCGCAGCCCGGCGATCTCGTGTGGTGCACGGCCGCCTCGGGCTGGAGCAAGTCGGCGCGCAACGCCTTCATCGCGCCGTGGATCCGCGGCGCGGCGGCGCTGCTGCACGACGCCCGCTTCGACCCTGCCGAGCGCCTGGACCTCCTCGAGCGCGAGAACGTCAACGTCCTGTGCATGGCGCCGACGGAGTACCGCGTCATCGCCAAGCGCGCGACGCTGCGCCCGCTCCCGGCGCTGCGCGGGCTCGTCGCGGCCGGCGAGGCGCTGAACCCCGAGGTCCTGCGCGCGTGGGAGCAGGCCACGGGCCTGCAGATCCGCGACGGCTACGGGCAGACGGAGACCGGCCAGCTCACCGGCATGCCGCCCGGCGAGGAGGTCCGCCCCGGCTCGATGGGCCGCCCGCTGCCGGGCATGGCGCTGTCGATCGACGACGGCGAGCTCGTCGTCGACCCGGCGACGGTGCCGACGTTCTTCCTGCATTACGCGGGTTTTCCGGAGCCTGAGGGCATCTGGCGCACCGGCGACCGCGTGACCGTCGACGACGACGGCTTCCTCTTCTTCGAGGGCCGCACCGACGACGTCATCATCTCGGCCGGCTACCGCATCGGCCCGTTCGAGGTCGAGTCGGCGCTCGTCGCCCACGACGCGGTCGCCGAGGCCGCGGTCGTCGCGGCGCCCGACGACGAGCGCGGCTCCGTCGTGCGCGCGGTCGTCGTCCTGCGCGACGGGTTCGCTGCCTCCGAGACGCTCGCCCGCGCGCTGCAGGACCACGTCAAGGAGCAGACCGCGCCCTACAAGTACCCGCGGATCGTCGAGTTCGCCGACGAGCTGCCGAAGACGGCGAGCGGGAAGGTCCGCCGCGCGCTGCTGCGGGCGGCGAGTGATCAGCCCGCGAGCGCCACGATCGCGTCGATCTCGACCTGCGCGCCCTTCGGCAGCGCCGCCACGCCGATCGCGACACGCGCCGGCGGGTCGCCCTCGAAGAACTCGCCGTAGACCTCGTTGACCTCCGCGAAGGCGCCGATGTCGGTGAGGTAGACCGTGCAGCGCACGGCGTCCGCGAGCGACGCGCCGGCGGCCGCGCAGACCGCCTGGAGGTTCTCGAGGCAGCGGCGGGCCTGGGCGCCGGGCGCGTCGCCGACGAGCTCGCCGGTGTCGGGGTCGATCGGGATCTGGCCGGAGCAGAACAGCAGCGAGCCCGCGCGGACGGCGTGGCTGTAGGGGCCGATGGCCGCGGGGGCGCCAAGTGCGGTCACGGGCTCGCGATGCTTTGACACGGTTCGCTTCAGCTCCTCGATCGTGGGACGGGCAAACGGCGGGAGGCACGCTACCGCGCTGCTACCGTGAACCGCCGGATGCGCCTTCCGGCCCTGCAGGGACTGCTCCTCGCCGCAGGCCTCTCGCTCGTCGCGGCTGTACCCGCGGACGCCGCCGTCGCATTCGTCCCCTGCCCGCAGGCGCCGTCGCTGCAGTGCGGCGCGCTCGACGTGCCGCTGGATCGCAGCGGCCAGGTGCCGGGCACGATCCGCCTCGCGGCGATCCGCCGCGTGACCGCCGCGAACCCCGCGCCGACGGCGGTCGTCGCGATCGCCGGCGGCCCGGGTCAGGCGGCGACGCCGCTGACGGCCGACTTCGCCGGGATCATGGCGCCGGCCCTCGCGACCCGCGACCTGCTGATCTTCGACCAGCGCGGGACCGGGGCCTCGAGCCCGCTGTCCTGCGCCTTCGCCGGCCGCACCCTGACCGCCGCCGGGACGCGCTGCGCGAACAGCCTCGGCGCCCGCCGGGGCCACTTCACGACCTCGGCCAGCGTCGACGACCTCGAGGTGCTGCGCGCCGAGACCGGCTACGAGAAGCTCGTGCTCTACGGCGTGTCCTACGGCACGAAGGTCGCGCTGGACTACGCCGCCCGCTACCCGACGCGCGTCGAGGCGCTCGTCCTGGACTCCGTCGTGCTCCCGCGCGGCCCCGACACGCTGCAGCGCTCGACGTTCGCCGCGATGCGCCGGGTCCTGACGGAGCTCTGCGCGAACAACGAGTGCGCCGGCATCTCGAGCAACCCCGTCGGCCAGCTCAACGGCCAGGTCAAGCGCCTCGGGCGCAGCTCGCTGCGCGGCCGCCTCACGAACGGCCTCGGGCGCCGCCAGCGGGTCTCGATGACGCGCGACGACCTCTTCGACATCCTCATCACGGGCGACCTGAACCCGACGCTGCGCGCCGAGCTGCCGGGCGCGCTGACGTCCGCCCGCCGCGGCGACACCACGCCGCTCATCCGGCTCGCGGCACGCTCGGCCGGCGTCATCGACCTCCGCCGGCAGGCCCCCGGCAGCAACTTCAGCGACCCGGTCTTCGCCTCGACGCTCTGCGAGGAGGGCGGCTTCCCGTGGAACCGGACCGCCGCGCCCGCCGTCCGCGCGCAGCAGGCCCGCGGCCTCGTCCGGGCGCTCGGCAACGCCCCGTTCTATCCGTTCGACGGCGCGAGCGCGCTCGACTCCGAGATGATCGACCTCTGCATCGGCTGGCCGACGATCTCCCCGGCGCCGGTGCCGGCCGGGCCGCTGCCGAACGTCCCGACGCTCGTCGTCAACGGCGGCGCCGACCTGCGCACCCCGCTGGAGGACGCCAGGACGGTCACCTCGCTGCTGCCCCTCACGCAGGTTCTCGCGATCCCGTTCACGGGCCATTCGGCGCTCGCGAGCGACCAGACGCCCGACCGCTGCGGGCTGCGCGGCGTCGCGGAGTTCTTCGCCGGCCAGGCGGTCACGCCGTGCGCCGCGACCGACAACCCGTTCTCCCCCACGCCCGTCGCCCCGACGCGGCTGGAGCGGCTGCCCGGGACCGGTGGCCGCGGCAAGACCGGGCGCACGATCACCGCCGCCCTGCGGACGGCCGTCGACATGCGCCGCCAGGTCATCGGCGACCTGCTCGAGGCCGGGCGCCTGCCGCGGCGCGTCGGCGGGCTGCGCGGCGGCCGCGCGACGATCTCGCCGACGGGCGTGCTGACGCTGAGCAACGTCGTCTACGTCCCGGGCGTGACGATCTCGGGCATCGTCGCGCTGGACCCGAGCGCGCCGGTGGTCCTGACCGTCGGCGGCGCGAAGGCCGCCCGCGGCAACCTCACGATCACGCCGGCGAGCATCACCGGGCGCCTCGACGGCCGTGCCATCAGCCTCGTCGCGGCCGCGGCCGGCAAGCGGGCCTTCGACGACCCGCCGGTGGACGCGCTCGTGCGCCGCTTCCGGCTGCGCCACGCGGGGTAGCGCCTCCGCCATGGCCAACGCGCTGGCCGCAGAGACCTCGCCCTACCTCCTCCAGCACCGCGACAACCCGGTCGACTGGCTGCCGTGGGGCGAGGAGGCGCTGTCGCGCGCCCGCGAGCTCGACCGCCCGCTGCTCGTCTCGATCGGCTACTCGGCCTGCCACTGGTGTCACGTCATGGAGCGCGAGTCCTTCGAGAACGAGGAGATCGCCGCGCTCATGAACGCGCACTTCGTCTGCGTGAAGGTCGATCGCGAGGAGCGCCCGGACGTCGACGCGATCTACATGGAGGCCGTCCAGGCGATGACCGGCAGCGGCGGCTGGCCGCTGAACGTCTTCATCACGCCCGAGCAGGTGCCGTTCTACGCCGGGACGTACTACCCGCCCGAGCCGCGCCAGCGGATGCCGAGCTGGCCGATGGTGCTGACCGCGGTCGCCGACGCGTGGGAGAACCGGCGCGACGAGATCCGCGAGCGCAGCGCCGAGGTCGTGGAGCGCCTCTCGGGCGGGGCTCGCCTGAAGCCCGCCGAGGGCCCGGTCGACGCGGGCGTCCTCGACGACGCGGTCGCAGCAGCTGCGCGCGCAGTTCGACGCCGTGCACGGCGGCTGGGGCGGCGCGCCGAAGTTCCCCTCCTCCTCGACGATCATGTTCCTCCTGCGCCGCGGCGAGACGTCGATGTCGCTGCAGACGCTGCGCTCGATGGCGTCCGGCGGCATCAACGACCAGGTCGGCGGCGGCTTCGCCCGCTACTCGGTGGATGAGACCTGGACGGTGCCGCACTTCGAGAAGATGCTCTACGACAACGCGCTGCTCGCCCGCGCGTTCCTCCACGGCTGGCAGGTCAGCGGCGATCCGGTCCTGCGCCGGACGGCCGAGGAGACGCTCGACTGGGCGCTGCGCGAGATGACCGGTCCCGAGGGCGCGTTCTACTCCGCGCTGGATGCCGACTCCGAGGGCGTCGAGGGCAAGTTCTACGTCTGGTCGCTGGACGAGCTGCGCGACGGTGCTCGGCGAGGACGCCGGCGTCGCGATCGCGTGGTTCGGGGCGAGCGAGCGGGGGAACTTCGAGGGCGCGAACATCCTCGAGTCGCGCGGGCCCGAGCCGGAGCCCGAGGTGCGGTCGCGGATCCGCGCGGCGCTGCTGGAGGCGCGCGCGGCGCGCGTGCGGCCGGGCCTCGACGACAAGCGCCTCGTCGCCTGGAACGCGCTCATGATCAGCGCGCTCGCCGAGGCGGGCGCCGTGCTCGAGCGCGACGACTACCTCGACGCCGCCCGGCGCGCGGCCGCGTTCATCCTCGACGAGATGCGCGAGGCCGTCGCGCCCGCGCACCCCGGACCGCCCCGCCTCCTGCGGACGTACAACGCCGGCGAGGCGAAGCTCAACGCCTACCTCGAGGACCACGCGTTCCTGCTCGAGGCGCTGCTGACGCTCTACGAGGCGACCTTCGAGCCGCGCTGGTTTCAGGCCGCGCGCGGGCTCGCCGACACGATCGTCGAGCGCTTCGGCGACGCCGAGCACGGCGGCTTCTTCCAGACCTCCGACGACCACGAGCGGCTCGTCACGCGGCGCAAGGAGGTCGACGACGCGCCGATCCCGTCGGGCCAGTCGAGCGCCGCGTTCGGGTTGCTGCGGCTCGCCGCGCTGACCGGCGAGGCGCGCTACGAGCAGCAGGCCGCCGGCGTGCTGCGGCTCTTCGCCGATCTGCTGCGCCGCGCGCCGCTGGCGTTCGGCCACCTCTTGGAGACGCTCGACTTCCACCTCGCGCCGGTGCGGGAGGTCGCGCTCGTCGGCGACGACGTCTCGGAGCTCGCGCGGGTCGTCCGCGCGGCCTACCGCCCGCACCTCGTGCTCGCGGGCGGCGACGGCGAGGACACCGGCGGCGTGGCGCTGCTCGAGGGGCGGACCCCGGTCGACGGTCGCCCCGCCGCCTACGTCTGCGAGCGCTTCAGCTGCCGGACTCCAGTGAACGATCCCGTGCAATTGCGCGCGCTTCTCGACTCGGAAACCTGAGCGGTCCGGCGCGTGCGGTAGAAGTCCGCGATGTTCTCCCTCGCGTTCTCGGCCGGCCGCCGCTCGAAATGGGTCGTGGCCGCGATCTGGGTGCTGGCGATCTTCGGCTCGTTCGCCGCCAACCTTCCCGGCAAGTTCTCCGACGCCGAGGTCAACGAGTCCACCTCGTTTTTGCCGGGCGACGCCGAGTCGACGAAGGCGCTCGCCATCTCCGAGCGCCTGCAGGGCGGAGAGCTCGCGGCGGTCGTCGTCGTCTACCGGCGCGAGGGCGGGCTGACGACGGCCGATCGCCGCCGGATCGCCGCCGACGTTCGCGAGCTCAACGCCCAGAACTACCCCGCGACGTCCGAGTTCCGGCGTGTGGCGCTGTCGCCGGACGGGACCTCGGCGATCGTGCAGGCGCAGATCACGGGCGATGGCGAGCCCGAGACGATCCTCGACCCGGTCGACGACATCCGCGAGCGGGTGAGCGACCCCGGGGGCGGCCTGGAGGCGAAGGTCACCGGCCCCGCCGGCTACGCGGCCGATCAGATCAAGGTGTTCGAGGGCATCAACGGCGCGCTGCTCGGCGCCGGGCTGCTGCTCGTGCTCGTCCTGCTGGCGCTGATCTACCGCAGCCCGCTGTTTCTCTGGATCCCGATGCTGGCGATCGTCTTCGCCGAGCTCGGGACGCGAGCGCTCGGCTATGGGCTGACCGAGCTCGGCGTCACCGTCAACGGCCAGTCCTCGGCGATCCTGTCGATCCTCGTGCTCGGCGTCGGCACCGACTACGCGTTGCTGCTCGTCGCGCGATATCGCGAGGAGCTGCGCACCCACGAGGACAAGCACGAGGCGATGGCGCTCGCGCTGCGCACCGCCGGTCCGGCGATCTTCGCCTCCGGCATGACGGTCATCGCCGCGCTGCTGTGCCTCATGCTCGCCGACGTCAACGGCACGTCCGGCCTCGGGCCGATCGGCGCGCTCGGCGTCGCCGTCGCGATGCTCGCGATGCTGACGCTGCTGCCCGCCTGGCTCGTGATCTGGGGGCGCCGCGCCTTCTGGCCGCGCATCCCGCGCTACGGCAGCGAGGGCACCGACGAGACCCACGGCACCTGGCGGCGGGTCGGCAACCGCGTCGCACAGAGCCCGCGGCGGGTGTGGATCGGAACCGTCGCCCTGCTGTCCGTGCTCGTCGCTGGGCCTGCTGAACTTCGACGACGGGCTCACGAGCGGCAACGGGTTCCGCGACGACGTCGAGGCGGTCGCCGGCCAGGAGCTGCTCGCGAAGGGCTTCCCGAGCGGATCCAACGCCCCGACCGAGGTGATCGTGCGCGATCCGGCGCGCGTGGACGCGGTCCGCCGGGCTGTCGCCGCGGTGCCCGGCGTCGACGAGGTCACCCCCACGCTGCGCGGCTCGGAGGGCGTCCTGCTGGCCGCGGTGCTCGACCCCGATCCGTTCTCGACGGAGGCCTTCGAGCTCATTCCCGACGTCCGCGAGGCGGCCAAGCGCGCGGGCGGACCCGAGACGCTCGTCGGCGGCGGGTCGGCGGTCGAGTACGACCTGCGCCTCGCGTCGGCGCGCGACAACCGCGTGATCGTCCCGGTCGCGCTCGCGGTCGTGCTGCTGATCCTCATCGCGCTGCTGCGGGCGCTCGTGGCGCCGATCATGCTCATCGCGACCGTGATCCTGTCCTTCGCGGCGTCGCTGGGCGTCGGCGCGATCGTCTTCGACGTCGTCTTCGGCTTCCCGGGCAGCGATCCCTCGCTGCCGCTGTTCGCGTTCATCTTCCTCGTGGCGCTGGGGATCGACTACAACATCTTCCTCATGGCGCGCGTGCGCGAGGAGACGCGCCAACACGGGACGCGGGAGGGGATGCTGCGCGGCCTGGCGGTGACGGGCGCGGTCATCACGTCGGCCGGGATCGTCCTCGCCGGCGTGTTCGCCGTGCTCGGCGTGCTGCCGCTCGTGTTCCTCACCGAGATCGGGTTCGTCGTCGCCTTCGGCGTCCTGCTCGACACGTTCATCGTGCGCTCGATCCTCGTCCCGGCGCTGACGTTCGAGCTCGGGCCGAAGATCTGGGCGCCGTCGAAGCTCGCATCCAAGCCGTAGTCCATGCTGCGGCGAGTCGCAGGTGACGGGCTCACGCTGGCGGTGCAGGACGAGGGCGAGGGGCACCCGGTGCTCCTGGTGCACGGGTTCCCGGACTCGTCGTACGTCTGGCGCCATCAGATCGAGGCGCTCGTCGGCGCCGGCATGCGCGCGATCGCCCCGGACCTGCGCGGCCGGGGCGAGTCCGACAAGCCGCAGGACGTCGCGGAGTACAAGATCATCCGCAGCGTCCTGGACATGGTCGCGGTCCTCGACGCACTGGACGTGGAACGCGCACACGTCGTGGGACACGACTTCGGCGCGGTCGTCGCCTGGGCCCTCGCGAGCGCGGTGCCCGACCGCGTCGACCGGCTCGTGGCGATGTCGGTCGGGCATCCGAACACCCGCAACGTGCGGTCGGTCGAGCAGCGCGAGAAGGCCTGGTACCAACTGCTCTTCCAGTTTGAGGGGGTCGCCGAGGAGCTGCTCCGGCGCGACGACTGGAAGCTCACGCGCGAGTGGTTGCGCGGCGACGGCGACACGGAGCGCTACCTCGCGGATCTCGCGCGTCCGGGGGCGCTGACCGCCGGCCTGAACTGGTACCGGGCGAACCTCGCTCCCCACCTGGAGCTTCGGGAGCGCCCGCCGCTGCCGTCCGTCCAGGCGCCGACGCTCGGCCTGTGGAGCACGGGCGACCACTACCTCACCGAGGACGCCATGCTCCGGTCGTCGGCGTTCGTGGACGGTCCGTGGCGCTACGAGCGCATCGAGGACGCCAGCCACTGGCTGCAGCTCGACAAGCCCGACGAGATCAACGCGCTGCTGCTGGAGTTCTTCGCGCCGCCGGGCTGAGCCACACTACGAGGCCGCGTCCTCCAGCCGCTCGATCTCGTGGTCGTACAGCGCGAGGTCGGCGGCGGCCATGTTCTCCTCGAGGTGCTCGATCGAGCCGGTACCGGGGATCGGCAGCATCACCGGCGAGCGCGCGAGCAGCCAGGCGAGGGCGACCTGGGCGGGCGTCGCGTCGTGGTTCTCGGCGATCTCGACGATGACCCCGTGGGGCTTGCAGAGGTTGCCGGCCCCCAGCGGGAACCAGGGAAAGAAGCCGATCCCGTCGCGCTCGCACACCGCCAGCACCTCGGCGGCTGCGCGGTCGCCGATGTTGAAGCGGTTCTGGACGGTGACGACCTCGACCATCGAGCGCGCCTCCTCCAGGCGCTCGGCGGTGACGTTCGAGACGCCGACGTGGCGGATCTTGCCCTCCTCCTGCAGCTCCCGCAGCGCGCCGATCGACTCCGAGTACGGGACGTCGGGATCGACGGCGTGCAGCTGGTAGAGGTCGATGCGGTCGACCTGCAGGTCGCGCAGCGAGCGCTCGCAGGCGGCGCGCAGGTGCTCGGGGCGCCCGTTGCGCGACCACTGGCCCGGGCCCGAGCGTTCGCAGCCCGCCCTTCGTCGCGATGAGCAGGCCATCGCCGTACGGGTGCAGCGCCTCGGCGAGGATCTGCTCGCTGACGTGCGGGCCGTAGCTGTCGGCGGTGTCGATGAGGTCGACGCCGAGCTCGACCGCGCGGCGCACGACATCGCGGGCGTCGTCGCGGTCCGGCGGCGGGCCCCAGATGCCGTCGCCCGTGATCCGCATCGCGCCGAAGCCGAGGCGGTGGACCTCGATGTCGCCGCCGATCGTGAACGTCGGGGCATGAGTCGTCTGCAAGGGAGCTCCTCGTCTCGGTCCTGCGGACCCCTCACTTCAGCATGGTCGGCGCCTCGGCCTCCTCGGCGCGCACCTCGAAGCCGTTGAGCGTCAGCGGGCCGAACGACGTGATGAGCGCGACGTCGACCGCGTCCCGGCCGCGCCCGACGACGACGCGCCCGATGCGCGGCGTGTTGTTGCGGGCGTCGAACGTGTGCCAGGTCCCGTCGAGGTAGGCCTCGAACCAGGCCGCGAAGTCCATCGGCTCGGGCGGCGGGATGTTGCCGATGTTCGGGATGTAGCCGAAGACGTAGCGGGCCGGGATGTTCAGCGCGCGGCAGAACGTGATCGCGAGGTGCGCGAAGTCGCGGCAGACGCCCTGGCGGGCGCGGTAGGCGTCGGCGGCGGTCGTCCACGGGTTCGAAGCGCCCGACACCCATGCGAGCTCGTCGTGCACGTAGTCGACGATCGCCTGCACCCGCGACCAGCCCGGCGGGAGGTTGCCGAAGCGCTGCCAGGCCTCGTGGCCGAGCTCGTCGGGCAGGCAGAAGCGGCTCGGCATGACGAAGCTCATGACCTCGTCGGGCAGCGAGGCGACCGGGACCTCCGGCGCGTCGGCGACGACGAGATCGGCCGGCTCGGCGAGCAGCACGGCCGCCTCGTAGGCGATCTGGGTGTCGCCGGCCTCGAGGTCGAAGCGCTCGCAGCGGTTGCCGTAGTGATCGACGTAGGCGTGGTGGCCGCACGTCGTCTCCCAGCGCTCCGATCGGATCGTGATGCCGCCCTCCAGGCGTGGGGCGACCTGCAGGATCGCCACCGCGGGCTGGACGGAATGCAGCCCGAACTCACAGCCGACTGTCAGCGCCAGGTCGCTCAGGCCGTCGCCCTCGCGTCCGCCGCCGGCGCGCGGCGCAGCGCGATCCGGTCGGCCAGATGGCGGGCGTCGCGAGCGACCCCCGCGAAGCGGCCCGATCCCCAGGTGTGCAGCCACGGCAGGCCGATGACGTAGAGGTCGGGGGCCGTCGTGACCCCTCGCTCGTGCTCGGGGTGGCCGGCGGCGCCGAATGCCGGCGCGTCGACCCAGGACCAGTCCGCGCGAAAGCCCGTGCTCCAGACGATCGTCCGGATCCCCGCGGCCTCGAGCTCGAGCGTGCCGCTGCCGTCGCCGCCGGGCTCGAAGACCGGCGTGTAGCGCGCCTCCTCGGGCGCCTCGATGCCCTCGGTCTCGATGAAGCGGTCGATCGAGTCCTTGATCCGCTCGGCGGTGGCGTCGGCGGCGTCGAGGTTGCGCGGCAGGTCACCGGCGAACCGCAGCGCGCCGTCGCGGGCGTCGACGAGCCGGCCGTGCAGCCGCATGCCGTCGCGCGCGAACGCGCGGAGGTCGATGTCGCGCCCGCCGTCGCGGCCGGTGACGTAGTGGTTGGCCTCCTTGCGCGCCGCGAGGCCCTCCGGATGCTCGGCGACCGGCATGTCGTAGTGGCCCATGTCCTCCAACCATGCCACGCAGTCGCGGCCGCGGTAGAACCGGGCGACCCGCGGCGCGCTGCCGACGCAGAGATGGACGTCGCGCCCCGCGAGGTGGAGGTCCTCGGCGATCTGCGCTCCCGACTGCCCGCTGCCGACGACGAGCACCGCGCCGTCGGGCAGCGACTGCGGGTTGCGATAGCCCGACGAGTGCAGCTGCGTGACGCGCGCCGGCACGTGCTCGGCGAGCGCCGGAAACGCCGGGACGTGGTAGCCGCCGACCGCCAGGACGACGCTGTCGGCGGTCACCTGGCCGCGGCTCGTCGCGACGCGAAAGCCGCCGCCGGCAAGCGGCTTGACCCGCGTCACCGCGACGCCCTCGCGCACCGGCGGCCCGAAGGCTCCGGCGTAGCTCTCCACGTATCCGATGATCGCGTCCTTGAGCATGAAGCCGTCGGGCTCGTCGCCCGGGTACGGATGGCCGGGGAGCCGGCACTGGTAGTTCGGCGTCACGAGGCAGAACGAGTCCCAGCGCTGGCGCCGCCACGTGCTCGCGATCCGGTCGCGCTCGAGGACGACGTGCTCGATCCCGTGCTCGCGCAGGCACCAGCTGACCGCCAATCCGGCCTGTCCGGCACCGACGACGACGACCTCGTGATGGCCGTCGAGCACATCGGGCGCGGGGAAGCGCGGGCGCGCCGGCGCGCGGCGCAGGCGCTCGACGCTCACGACGTCGCCGTCGCCGAGTCCCCGCCGCCGGACCGCGTCCTCGAGATCCTCGATCTGCTGCGCGGCCGCGCTGCAGGCGAAGCCGCGGATCGCGCGCACGCGCTCGCTGCCCGCCTCCAGCGCCGCACGCGTGCGCCGCAGCAGCTCGTCGCTCGGGTAGCGCCCGCCCTCGCAGATCGCGCCCTCGATCGTGCGCGACGGCGAGACGCAGCGCTGCAGCGTCCCGTCCGGCCAGCGAAGCGTGAAGTGGACCTCGGGCATAGAACATCTACGCGACGTCGCGCTCGTCGCGGGTCGAGCTGCCGGCGAAGTCCATCGCCATGTCGGCGACGAGCCCCTCGAGGCCGAGCCGCGAGCCGAGCTTGCGCTGCCGCGCCGGACCCGGGTGCGCGAGGAGCGCCTCCAGCGACTCGAGCTCGTCCGTGCAGCCGAGCTCCGCGGCATGCGGGGCGCAGGCCGACATGAGCTCGGCGACGAGCTTGCGGACGGGCAGCGGCTTGCCCTCCACCGGATCGACGAACTCGGCCTCGACGCCGTCTCGCGCGGCGAGGAAGCGGTTCTCGTCGAGCACCTCGGGCGAGTGGACGAGCGCCGACTGCACGTAGCCGTCGACGACCTCCAGCCGCGTCAGCGACTGGACGAGCGCGACGAGCGCGGCGGTCGCCGCCAGCGTGCACTGCGCGTCCATGATCCGCAGCTCGACGGTGCCGAGCTTCGGCTGCGGCCGCACGTCCCACCAGAGGTACGTCGGATCGGGGATCGCCTCGCAGTCGAGCAGGAGGTCGACGGCGCGCACGTACTCGCCGTAGGAGCCGAACGCCCGCGGGATGCCGACGCGCGGGAAGGCCTGGAACAGCGGCGTGCGCGCCGACGCCAGACCGGTGTCGCGGCCCTGCCAGTACGGCGAGTTGGCCGACAGGGCCAGCAGCAGCGGGACGTGCGCGCGCATGCGGTTGAACGCGGCGATGCCCGCCTCGCCGGTCGGCAGGCCGACGTGGACGTGCAGCGCGAACGTCGGCTCGCGCCGGGCGAGCTCGCGCATCGAGCCGTAGACGTCCTGGTGGCGCTCGCGCGTCGAGACCGCCATCTCGTGCCACACCGCGGAGGGGTGCGTCCCCGACCCCGCCGCCGCGAGGCCGACGCCGTCGAGGACCCGCCGCAGCTCCGAGCGCAGCTCGGCCATCTCGGTCAGCGCGTCGCCGACCGTCGCGTGCACCCCGGTCCGCAGCTCGACGGCGCTGGAGTGCGTCTCGGAGCTCACGTGCTCGCGGGTCTGCGCGGGCCAGGCGTCGAGCACCTCGTCGATCGCCGGCGACAGCGCCCAGTCGGCGTCGGGAGCGACGAGCATCACCTCCTCCTCGACGCCGATCGTGTACTCCGACCCGTGGGCGTGCGACCACTTCGACCACGGCCGGCGCGCGCTCGTCGGCTCAGGCGGCACGCGCGGCTCCGGCCCCGTAGGAGATCGCCGCGTCGACGAACGCCGCCAGCAGGCGATCCTGGTCGGGCGATCGCACCATGCTCTCGGCGTGCCACTGCACGGCGACGGTGAAGCCGCGGTCGGTGGCCTCGATCGCCTCGACGACCCCGTCCGGCGCGCGGCCGACGACCCGCAGCCCGCTGCCGAGCCGGTCGACGGCCTGGTGATGGAAGGAGTTGACGACGCCGTCGCGCGCGCCGAGGCACGCGGCCGTCAGGCTGCCGGCCTCCAGGGAGACCTCGTGCGTGGGCGTCGATCCCGCGATCTGCTGGCGGTGCTCGACGCCGGACGGCCGGTCGGTCGGCAGGTCCTGGATGAGCGTCCCGCCGCGCGCGACGTTCAGGACCTGCAGGCCGCGGCAGATCGCGAGCACGGGCATGTCGCGCGCCTCGGCGGCCCGGACGAGCGCGATCTCGAAGACGTCGAGCTCGGGCTCGGTCGGGCCGAGCGCGACGTGCGCCTCGGCGCCGTACGTCGCAGGATGCAGGTCGGGACCGCCCGAGAGGCAGAGGCCCCAGAGCCCGTCGAGCAGCGGCTCGATCGCCGCCTCGTCCATCGGCGGGATGACGACCGGGACGCCGCCGGCGCGGCGGATCGCGTTCGGATACGTCATCCCGAGGGCGAGCTCGCGCCCGGCGGGCTCGCTGTGGGGGTCGCGCAGGACGCGCTCGGGGTCGCGCATCTCCGACGTGCTGAGGCCGATGAGCGGGCTCGGGGACACGACGGGCGGCGCGGGCGTGGTGTGGCGGCGGGCGGACATGGATCGAGCTTCCGTCCGTTGTACATACCCCGCAGGAGGACTCCAACCGCCCGCCGGTACAGCGCGGCCGAACCCGTCCTGGCCCATCTGGCGGGCCCGTCCGCTGCCGGGGCTGGTAGAAGTGTCGAGCCCCATGGCCTCGCTACTCGCCACATGTGCCGGCCGGCGGGCCAAGTGGATCGTCCTCGCGCTCTGGCTGCTCGTCATCGGCGCGGCGTCGTCCGCCCAGCTGCCCGCGAAGTTCGACGACGCCCAGCAGAACCGGTCGACGTCCTTCCTCCCGGGCGACGCCGAGTCCACGCAGGCGGAGGGCCTCATCCAGCGCGTCCGCGGCGAGCAGGCGCCGATGATCGTCGTCTACCGGCGCGACAGCGGACTCACCCGCGCCGACAGGGTGAAGATCACCGCCGACCGGGCGGCGCTCAACCAGCTCGACCTGCGCCGCACGTCGCTGTTCGCCGAGCCCGAGTACTCCGACGACGGCGCGGCCGCGCTCCTGCGCGCCGAGATCAAGCGCGACAGGGAATCGGACACGGTCGTCAAGCCCGTCACCGCCGTCCGCGACCGTCTGAGCGATCCGGGCGGCGGGCTCGACGTCAAGGTCACCGGCGACGCGAGCTTCTCGGCCGACACGATCACGGTCTTTCGCGACCTCGACACGAAGCTGCTCGGCGCCGCGTTCCTGCTCGTCCTCGTGCTGCTCGGGATCATCTATCGCAGCCCGGTCTTCCTCTGGATCCCGCTCGTCGCCGTCGGGCTGGCGGAGCAGGCGACGCGGTCGCTCGGCTACGGGCTGACCGAGCTCGGGGTCGTCGTCAACGGGCAGGCGGCCTCGATCCTCTCGATCCTCGTCCTGGGCGCCGGGACCGACTACGCGCTGCTGCTCGTCGCCCGCTACCGCGAGGAGCTGCGCCGTCACGAGGACACCCACGCGGCGATGGCGCTCGCGCTGCGGACCGCCGGCCCGGCGATCGTCGCGTCCGGCGGCACGGTCATCGCCGCCCTGCTGTGCCTGACGCTCGCCGAGGTCAACGGCACGGCGGGCCTCGGCCCGGTCGGCGCGCTCGGCATCTTCGTCGCCGTGCTGGCGATGCTGACGCTCCTGCCGGCGCTGCTGCTGATCGCCGGCCGGAGGGCGTTCTGGCCGGCCGTTCCGCACGTCGGCGGCACGGGCGCGAACGAGACGAGCGGGCGCTGGCGCTCGATCGGCGAGCGCGTCGCGCGCGACCCGCGCCGGGTGGCGGTCGGCGTCGCGCTGCTGCTCGGCGTCATGACCCTCGGGCTGCTGAACTTCGACAACGGGCTGACGCGCGGAAACCAGTTCCGCGACAACGTCGAGTCCGTCGCCGGTCAGGACGTCCTGGACCGGTCGTTCCCCGGCGGTTCCAACGCGCCGACGGAGGTCGTCGTCACCCAGCCGTCGAGCGTTGGCGAGGTCAACCCCGTCATCGCCCTGTCACGCGTGCCCGGCGTCGCGTCGGTGCGTGTCGACAAGCGCCCGACGGCGCCCGGCGGCCCGGGAGCGCTGCTCCTCATCGAGGTCGTGCTCGAGCCCAAGCCGTTCTCCCGCGAGGCCTTCGAGCTCATTCCCGAGGTCCGCAAGGCCGCGCTGGAGGGCGGCGGCCCGACGACGTTCGTCGGCGGCCCGACCGCGGTGGAGGCCGATCTCCGTCAGGCGACCGTCCGGGACAACCGCCTCATCGTGCCCCTCGTGCTCCTCGTCGTCTTCCTCGTCCTCGTGGCGCTCCTGCGCGCCGTCGTCATCGCGCTGCTGCTCATGGCGACGGTCATCATGTCCTTCTGCGCGGCGCTCGGCGTCGGCGCCGTCGTCTTCGACACGATCTTCGGCTTCCCCGGCAGCGATCCCGGCCTGCCGCTGTACTCGTTCATCTTCCTCGTCGCGCTCGGCATCGACTACAACATCTTCCTCATGGCGCGGGTGCGCGAGGAGGCGCTCGGCCACGGCACGCGCGAGGGCATGCTGCGCGGGCTCGCGGTGACGGGCGGCGTCATCACGTCCGCGGGCATCGTGCTCGCCGGCGTCTTCCTCGTGCTCGGCATCCTGCCGCTCGTGTTCCTCACGCAGCTCGGGTTCGTCGTCGCCTTCGGCGTGCTGCTGGACACGCTGATCGTCCGGTCCCTGCTCGTCCCGGCCCTCGTCTTCGAGCTCGGGCCGCGGATCTGGTGGCCGTCGCGGCTGGCGACCGCCGAGGGGCCGCCGCCCGCCCGGCGCTCAGCGACGCCGAGCCCTCCTAGTGGATCTGGCCGGAAGTCCGGCGAGGTTTCCCGGATGCCCGGCCGTGATCTGACGGTCGACGGTGATCCGGTGTGCGTGCCTCTGGCACGTGCCCGGTCGCCGGCGGCCGTCAGGCGGATCGCCGGGAACCCGTCGACTCCCGGACGGGTCCACTAGCACCGGGAGATACCGATCCAGCTCCCACTGGCTGACCTGGACGCGGTAGTCCTCCCACTCGCGGCGCTTGATCTCGACGAAGCGGTTGAACGTGTGCTCGCCGAGCGCGCGCAGGACGAGCTCGGACTCCGAGGTCAGCTCGACCGCCTCGCCGAGCGTCTCGGGCAGCTGCTCGATGCCGAGCCGGCGGCGGTCGTCGGGCGACAGGTGGTAGAGGTTCTTCTCCATCGGCTCGGGCAGCTCGTAGCCCTTCTCGACGCCTTCCAGGCCCGCCTGCAGGAGGGCCGCGAACGTCAGGTACGGGTTGCACGCCGGGTCCGGGCAGCGCAGCTCCATCCGCGTGGCGTGCTCCTTGCCGGGGTGGTAGAGCGGCACGCGCACGAGCGCTGAGCGGTTGCGGCGGCTCCACGCGACGTAGACCGGCGCCTCGAAGCCCGGCACGAGGCGCTTGTAGGAGTTCACCCACTGGGCGAAGATCGACGAGATCTCGCGGGCGTGCTTGAGCTGGCCGGCGATGAACGCCTTGCCGATGTCCGAGAGGAAGTACGGGTCGTTCTCGTCGAAGAACGCGTTGCGGCCCTCGCGGAAGAGGCTCATGTGCGTGTGCATGCCCGAGCCGTTCTCGCCGAACAGCGGCTTGGGCATGAACGTCGCGTGCCAGCCGTACTTCATCGCGTACTCCTTGACCGTGATGCGGTACGTCATGCAGTCGTCGGCCATCTTCATCGCGTCGGCGTAGCGCATGTCGATCTCGTGCTGGCTCGGGCCGACCTCGTGGTGCGTGTACTCGACGTGGATGCCGAGCTGCTCGAGGGCGAGGACGGTCTCGCGGCGGACGTCGGAGCCCGCGTCGAGCGTCGTGAGGTCGAAGTAGCCGCCGCGGTCGAGGACCTCGGTGCCGGTCGAGTCGCGGAAGAGGTAGTACTCGAGCTCGGGGCCGACGTTGAACGTGTCGAAGCCCATGGCGGTCGCGCGCTGCAGGGCGCGGCGCAGGACGTGGCGCGGATCGCCCTCGTAGGGGTTGCGCTCCGGCGTCAGGACGTCGCAGAACAGCCGCGCGACGCCCTGCTCCTCCGGCCGCCACGGCAGGATCGCGAACGTCGTCGGGTCGGGCATCGCCAGCATGTCCGATTCCTCGATCGCGTTGAAGCCGGTGATCGACGAGCCGTCGAAGCCCATGCCGCCCTCGAAGGCGTCGTCGAGCTCGTCGCGGTTGATCGAGAACGACTTCAGCTGACCGAGGATGTCGGTGAACCAGAGGCGGATGAAGCGGATGTCGCGCTCGGCGACGAGCGCCTTGACGTCGTCGGGCGTCTGGGGGCGGTCGGCGGGCATGGCCGGGGAGCCTAGTGATCCCGGCCCGCCGCGGGGGTGTTCGCGGCCGAGATCAGGCGAGCCAGCGACGGGCCCAGCGCTCGAGCTCGCGGACCGCGGGCGCGAGCTCGCGACCCATCTCGGTCAGCGTGTACTCGACCCGCACGGGGCGGCCCGGGCGGACGCTGCGGTGCACGACGCCGCGGGCCTCGAGCTCCTTCATCCGCTCGGACAGCAGGCGGTCTGAGAGCTCGGGCACGGCCTCGGCGATCTCGCCGAAGCGCAGCGTCGTGCGGTGGATGAGCACGCTGACGATCGCTCCCGTCCAGCGCCGGCCGATGAGCTCGACGGCCTCGTGGTAGTACGGGCAGCAGGGCGGCCTGCCGCCTTCCGGCGAGCTGCAGCGAGAGGGTGGCGCGGCCGGCGCGATCACGCGCGCCGGCTGCCGGCCATCCTCGAGCCCCGACATGAGGCCTACGCTGCCCGGAGCGTCCGCGTGTCCTCGACGGAGCCGTCCACCGGCACGTCGCCCGCGACGTTCACCATCGCGGTGAAGCGCTCGAGCGCGACATAGGCGATCGCCTCGAGGATCTGCTCGTCCGACCAGCCGGTCTCGCGGGCCTCCTCGTGGAGGTGCATCGGCGGGCGACCGGGGTTCTCGACGACGGCCTTGAGGTAGTGCAGCAGCGCCGCGGCGCGCGGGTCGCGCGAGTCGAACTCGCGGGCGAGCGCGACCTCGTCGAGCGCGAGGCCCGCCTGGCGGGCGGTGCGGCTGTGCAGCGCGATGCCGGGCTGGGAGCCGTGGTACTCGGCGACCGCGAGCGAGATGCGCTCGAGCATCGGGACATCGAGCTCGCCCCGGCGCAGCTCCGAGCGGAAGCGCGCGTAGCCGCGGAGGGCGGCGGGCGAGCCTGCGAGCGCGCCGAGGAAGTTCGGGAGCTGCCCGCCGGTCGCCAGGGCGCCGCGCAGGACCGGGACCGAACCCTCGGGGGCGGTGAGGTCGTCGTGGATCTGGAATCTACTCATCGGTGTCTTCATGGGGGTGGCCTTCTGGGGTGGCGATGGGAAGGTGGCTTCGGTGCCAGTGCTTTACTTGTGTCTCGTTGCTTACGGGACGTAAGTCTACGACTGAGACCGTGCGTACACAAGTTCGTATCCGCGCCCAGTACTACGCGCGTGACGCGGATCGGGCTCAGTGCTCCGGGCCTCGCAGGGCAGCATGCCCCGCGTTGCTCGGTGTCAATCGGGTGTTTTGGGGCTTCAGCGACCCGCGACGGACGCGACCGTCGCGGCGTCGGCGGTCGTCACGGCGACGAGGATGAGCATGATGCCCATGAGCAGCGCCCACATCGCGAGGCGGTCCGGACGCGGGCCGACGCGCTCGACGGGGCGGCGCGGCGGGCGGCGGCGGTCGACGTCGAGGGGCCGCGGGATCGCGGGCGCGGGGACCGTGCGGCCGCGGATCTCGACGGTGCGGCGGCCGTTGGGCGCCGTGGAGGCGTCGGCGCCGGAGCGGCGCGGGGCGGCGGACACGTCGGAGCCGGAGCGGCGCGGGACGGTGGACACGTCGTAGCCGGAGCGGCGCGGAGCGGGAGGCGGATCGTGCGGCGCGCGGCGGGGAGCGATCGGGGCGGACGGGGTCCCGCGGTCGCGACCGGCGCGGCGGGCTGCGAGATCGGCGCGATCGGCACGGCGGCGCGCTTCGTCGGTCCGCTCGGCTGCATCGCGAAGATGCTGGACGTCTGCCCACCAGGCCCTGGTCCCCGTCTGTGACATGCGTATCCGGTCCTCTTTCTGTGGAGGCCTACGGGGTTAGCTGACGGGCTCGCGCTGAAAGAGAGCTGCGCTACGTCCTGACCCAGGACGATTCGCCCCAACGTGTGGTTCCCCCGCTCCCGGAGCTCTGCAGCTCCAGGATTCGGCGATCTGACGGCGCCATCGTACCAGCGTTCGATTTCCCTGCATATCCGCAGTGTTATGGATACCGCGGACGGAAACCGCCCAGTTTGCGGGGTCGCCGCGCGCATTCGGGCCTGAGCCGACGGCGCGATCAGCTGAAATCAGCTGCCGGCGACCTTCTCGATGTACTCGGCGACGTTGCGAGCGTCCTCGCCGTCGAGCAGCTGGGCGGGCATCTGGCCGGCCCCCCGCGCGCGCCCCTCGCGGATCGCGCTCACCGTCAGGCCGGAGGTCGGCGCGAGCTGATCGAGGTTCGGGCCGACGCGGCCGACGGCGTTGGCGTCGTCGAGCGTGTGGCACGTCGCGCACTTCGCGTTGAAGTCGATGCGCCCCTGTGCGAGGTCGGAGCTCAGCGTCGTGCCACCGGGCCCGGCCTTGGCCTGATCGCCGAGCAGCACGATCGCCGGCACGGCGAGGCCGAAGAGCGCGATGACGCCCGCGACGGCGAACTCGGCGACATGCAGCGGCCGCTTGCGGCCGGCCTCGAGCGTGTCGCGCACCCCGCGCGGCCCGCCGCGCATCGCCACGAAGACGACGCCGAGGCCGAGGATGAGGAAGAAGGCAAGAACGAGTGCTGCTGCCATGCGGCGCGCAATCTACTTGACGGCGTGGCCGGGGGGCGTCGCCGGGCTGCCGTGGCCGGCCGGTCGCGGCGGTCATCGCGACCGCCCGGCGCCGAAGTTCATGACCGGTGGCGCGACCGCACGGAAGTCGTCGGTCCCGGTCGCGGCGAGCTCGCGCTCCTCCCCGCCCTGCTCCTGCGCCTGTGCCAGCGCGATCGCGTCGAGCAGCGAGAAGTCCTTGACCGCCGCAGCGATCCGGTCGCTGACCTCCAGGCGCCGCACGTTGCGCGCGACGACGTTGATCGCGCCGCCCGCCGCCGCGTGGCGCTCGAGCCGTCCTTCGACGATGACGAGCGGCTCGGTGCGCACCTCGAGGCGATCGCGCTCGTAGATCTGCGGCGAGACGATGACGTTCACCGTGCCGTGCTCGTCCTCGAGCAGCATGAACGTGATCCCCTTCGCCGTCCCCGGGCGCTGGCGCGCGATGACGAGGCCGCCGATGCGCACCGGCGCCTCGTGCGGCAGGCGGGCGAGCGCGCCGACGTCGACCGCCCCCTCCGCACGCAGGCGGTCGCGCAGCAGCGCCATCGGGTGCCCCTTGGCCGTCAGCCCGGTCGTCGCGTAGTCGGCGACCATCGCGTCCCAGGGCGACAGCGCCTTCAGCGCGGGCGCCGCCGGCAGGTCGAGCGCGAGCGAGAGCTGGGTTCCCTCCCTCACCCGCTGGCCGGGCGCCGTGACGCCGAGCCGCCAGAGCGCCACCCGGCGGTCGCCGCCGGCGAGCGCGTCGCAGGCGCCCGACCACGCGAGGCGCTCGAGCGCAGGGCGGCCGGCGCCCGCGCGCGAGGCGAGGTCCTCGAGCGAGCGAAACGGCCCCCCCGCGCGCCGCGCCGCGACGAGCGCCGCGACCTCGTCGGCCCGCACGCCGAGGACGTAGCCCAGGCCGATCTGCACGGCGCCGGCGGCCGTCACGGTGCAGCCGACGTCGCTGGCGTTCACCTCGGGCGCGAAGACCTCGATTCCGCGCCGCTGCGCCTCGTGGACGAGCGCGTCGGACGGATAGAAGCCCATCGGCTGCTCGTCGAGCAGCGCACAGAGGAACTCCGGGCCGTAGTGCACACGCAGCCAGGTCGACTGGTAGGCGAGCAGCCCGAACGCCGCCCCGTGCGCCTTGGGGAAGCCGAAGCCCGAGAAACCGGAGACCATCGTGAAGACCTCCTCGGCGAGCTTCTCGCTGACGTCGGAGTGCGTCGCCATCGCGCCCTCGACGAAGCGCCTGTGGTGGGCCTCGATCGCCTCCGCCGAGCGCTTGCGGCTCATCGCCCGCCGCAGCCCCTCGGCCTCCCCCACGCTGAAGCCGGCGAACGCCTGCGCGACCTCGAGCACCTGGTCCTGGAAGATGATCGTCCCGAGCGTGTCGCGCAGCGGCGGCTCGAGCGACGGGTGCAGGAAGGGGACCTCGAAGGACGGGTCGGCGCGCAGCCGCTGGCGGCGCTCGATGTACGGGTTGACCGCGCCGCCGACGATCGGCCCCGGCCGCACGATCGCGACCTGGATCGTGATGTCGTCGAGGTTCTCCGGCCGCGTGCGACGCAGCGAGCCCATCTGCGCGCGCGACTCGATCTGGAACACGCCGGTCGTGTCGGCGTTCTGGATGCACTCGTACGTCGCCGGGTCGTCGAACGGGATCCGCGACAGGTCGATCCGCTCCCCGCGCCGCGCGGCGATCATCTCGACGGTCCGCTCGACGGCGCTGAGCATCCCGAGCCCGAGCAGGTCGATCTTCAGAAAGCCCGCGTCGGCGCAGGAGTCCTTGTCCCACTGGGCGAGCTGGCGGCCCTCCATCGCCGCCGGCACGAGCGGCACGCAGTCCACGAGCGGGCGCGTGGCGACGATCATCCCGCCGGAGTGCTGGGAGAGGTGGCGCGGCAGGCCCTGCGCCTCCTCGGCCAGGGTCGCCAGCCAGGCCCAGCGACCGGTCAGCCGGCCGGGGCCGAGCGCCGTCGCGACATCGCGGTCGACGTCCCGCGTCGACCAGCCCTCGCTGCCGCGCGCGACGCGCTCGATCTCGCCCGGCGGCAGCCCGAGCGCCTTGCCGAGCTCGCGGATCGCGCCGCGCGCCCGGTATGTCGGAAAGGCGGCGACGAGCGCCGAGCGCTCGCGGCCGTAGCGCTCGTGCACGCGGGGGATGAGGACCTCGCGGATGTCGCGCGGGAAGTCGAGGTCGATGTCGGGCAGCGCCGTGAGCTCCTCGTTGAGGAAGCGCCCGAGCAGGAGCTTGTTGGCGATCGGGTCGACGTGGCTGAGGCCGGTGAGGTGGCAGACGATCGAGGAGACGCTCGACCCGCGCCCGCGCCCGGGCGGCAGCAGCGCCCGCGCGGCCGATGCCCCGCGGACCTCGACCGCGACCTCGCGCGCGAGCTCGAGCAGGTCGCGGTGCAGGACGAAGAAGCCGGCGAGGCCGAGCTCGTCGATGACGCGCAGCTCCTCCTCCAGGCGTCCCTCCGCCTCGGTGCGATGGAGGCTGCCGGGCGGGTAGCGCTCGTCGAAGCGCGCCTGGCAGATCTCCGCGAGCTTCCGGCTTGCGGCCTCGTCCTCGGCGCCCGGGTAGCGGTAGCCGAGGTCGTTGGTGAGGTCGAACGTCAGCGTCTCCGCCAGCCGCTGCGTCTCGGCGACGGCCTCGGGATGGTCGGCGAAGCGGGCCGCCATCGCCTCCGGCGTCGTCAGGACGTGGGCGTGGTTGCCGCGGCGCAGCGGCTCGGAGGCGTCGAGCGTCGTGTGCTCGCGGATGGCGACGAACGCGTCCTGCAGCAGGGCGCGCTCGGGCGTGTGGGCGTGGACGTTGCCGGTGGCGACGGTCGGCACCCCGAGGCGGGCGGCGAGGCCGGCCAGGCCGCGGTTCAGCGCGCGGTCGTGGCGGGCGAGCGGACGCTGGAGCTCGATTCGGAAGTCGTCACGGCCGAAGATCCCGAGCAGGCGGCGCATCGTCGGCTCGTCGCGAATGCCGCTGCGCGCGCAGCCGCTGAGACAGACGAGGCCCTCGTGGTGGCCTTCGACATCGTCCAGGCCCACCGCCGGCTCGGTGCGATCGCGCTGCGGGCCGTCGCGCGTGTGCGCGTGGGCGCGGGTCAGCAGCCGGCAGAGGCTGCGCCAGCCGATCTCGTCGCGGACGAGCAGCGTCAGGTGGCGGCCGTCGTGCAGCGTGACCTCCGCCCCGTGGATCGCGCGCAGCCCGAGCGCCTTCGCCGCCTGCGCGAACTCCATCGATCCCGACAGGGAGTCGTGATCGGTCAGCGCGAGCGTCGTGTGCCCGCGCGCCACCGCTGCCGCGACGAGCTCCTCGGGCTGCGAGGAGCCGTCGAGGAACGAGTAGGCGGAGTGGCAGTGAAGCTCGACGTACCGGGGCATACGAACGTATGTTCGCAGACGGGGCGGATGGCGCCGAGTCCACCCACGACCTCACACGCGCACGCAGTCCACCCGCGCCTCCCACAACCCGAACGGCGGACGCGTCACCGCCGACACGAGCTGCGAGCGGTCGATCGTGCGCTCGACCTCGCCGCCGAGCTTCAGCCCGGCGAGCGAGAACCGCGCGCCCGCGCCGTCGGCCGTCGACCGCACCCGGTAGGCGCGCACGTCGAGGCGCGCGTGATCGCGCAGCGCCTCGCCGAGCGCCCGGATCGCAGCCGGGCTGCCGGGCGCGCGCCGGAACGCCTGCCACGCGGCCGCGACGGCCGGCAGGCGGAGGTCGACCCGCGCGCCGAGCTCCCAGCGGCGTCCACCCGCATGCAGCGCCTCGCCGGAACCGGCCGCCGGGTCGAGCACACGGGCGAGGCCGCCCGGAAGCGTGCTCCCCGCCACGACGCTGCCCGTCGCCGTCAGCGACAGCTCGACCGGCCTCCGGCGGCGATCGAAGGCCACCCCGAGCACCGCCTGCCCGTCGAGCGCGCCCGCCGGCCCGCCGACGGCGATCGCCACGAGCCCCGCTCCCGACCCGCCGGCGCCCAGGGACACCGTGAGCTCGCCGCTGCGCCGGTCGCGCCGGGCGCCGACCACCGCGCCGGCCAGCCCGTCGAACTGCCCGCTCAGCCCGCGCGCCCCGTTGACGTCGACGGCCCCCAGCCCGCGCACACCGCCTTCGAAGATCACCTCGCGCGCAACCGGCGCCCGCGCGCGCCGGCCACCACCCCCGCCGCGGATCGCGCGCAGCAGCGCGTCGGCCTCGCGCTCGCCGCGCGCGTAGAACACCTCGCCGCGGGCGATCACCCCCTGGACGCCCACCCGCGCCTCGCGCCCGCCGCCGACCGACCGACCGCCGACCTCGACCTCCGCCACACCGCCGACACCGCCCTCGACGCCCGCGCCGCCGCGATGCACGAGCGTCAGCCGGACGGTGCCGTCCGACAGGCGCTCGCGCAGGACGACGCGCTCGTCGTCGACCCGGAGGAGCGCGACGTTCACCGCGACATTCCGGGCGTCGCGGACGCTCGCGACGGTGCACGGCCGCGACGGCGAGACCGGGCAGCTCCCACCGGCGACGATGCACAGCGCATGCCGGACCTGGCCGAGCACCGCGTTCGCGATCCCGGGTGACGCCACGGCCGCGACCAGCCCCCCGAGCGCGACGACGACCCCGACCACCGCGACGAGCGCCACGTAGTCGACCGTCGCCTGGCCGCCCTCCGCCCGCAGGGATCGCATGCGTATGCAGCGTGCGCATGCGACGAGGCTGCCGGTCGCCACGTCACGAAACACCACCCGAGTGTCAAGAAAGTCAGCGCTGGCTGTACCACCGCCCCTCGCAGAGATCGCGGAAGACGACGACGTTGCGCCCGCAGGCCGTCACGACCTCCCAGTAGCGCCGCCGCAGCGGGCGGTCGGTCCACCAGCGGTCCTCGACGAGCCACGACTCGCGCACGGCGTCGACGGCCCGCCCGTCGACGTCCAGCGGCATCCCGGCGCCATCCGCGCGCACGACCGCCGGCCGCGGCTCCGCGACCCGTCGGGGACCCGGGCTCACGGGTCGATCGGGGTCAGCATCACGCGGCGCTCGGGCACGCGCGACCCGGGATCGATCTCCAGGACGCGCAGCGCCGCGTCGGGACCGGCGGCGGCCCGCGCCTGGCGGACGGCCTCGCGCAGTCGCTCGTCGCGGCGCTCGGAGCCGTCGTCGAACAGCGCCCGCGCGTCCGGCGCCGGCGGCCCGAAGCGCTCGACCGTGAGCTGCAGCGTCTCGGCCGGCGCGGGCAGCAGCGCCAGGCGCCCGCCGAGCGCGAGGCGCATCCGCTCGGCGTCGGAGAGCGCCTCGCGGAAGACGACGCGCTCGCGCCACGTCCCGCCCTCGACGAGCCGCGCCGACAGGACGACCGCCCGCAGCGTGCGCCCGCGCCGCTCGCTGCGGGCGAGCAGGCGGTCGACGAGCAGCCCCAGCGCGCGGCCGAGCTGCTCGCCCGACCCGGCCTCGGGCAGCTCGAGCGACTCGCGCAGCAGCTCGCCCGGCAGGCGCGCGCGCAGCGGGGTGTCGCGCCCGCGCGCGAGGTCGTACGCGCGCAGTCCGGGCCGCCCGAAGCGGTCGGCGACCGCCGCGCGCGGCAGCGCGGCGAGCTCGCCGAGCGTCGCGATCCCGAGCCGCTCCAGCGGCTCGACGAGGGCGACCGTCTCGGGGCGCCGCCGCAGGAGCTCCACCGGCCGCGACGCGAGATCCGCAGCACCGTCGACGCGCGCCGGACGGCGGACCCGCGCGCCGTGGGCGGCGACCATCGCGCAGAAGCGCGTCGGCCCCTGGCCGACGCGCA
Organism: uncultured Actinomycetes bacterium; assembly: GCA_963830085.1. Taxonomy (GTDB): domain Bacteria; phylum Actinomycetota; class Thermoleophilia; order Solirubrobacterales; family Solirubrobacteraceae; genus CADCVQ01. The sequence goes on from CAWHLF010000010.1 coordinate 110,683, forward strand.
CGCCGGCGAGCAGCCGGCGCAGGCGCTCGGGGCCGTGCGCGGCGAGATGGCCATCGGCGAGCATCCGGACGATCCGGCCCGAGTGCAGCCGCTGCAGGCCGGTGGCGTCGAAGCACGCCTCGCCCGCGCGCAGCGACTCGACCGCCGCGCCGAGGCCCTCCAGGCGCCCGAGCGCGTGCTCCCACGCCTCGGCGACGCCCATCGGGTCCGGTGGCACGAGCGCCAGCGCGGGACAGCGGGCCAGCGCCTCCCCCATCCGCATCCCCGCGTGGATCCCGAAGGCCTCGGCGGCCCGCGAGACCTCGCCGACGAAGAGCTCGCGGCCAGGCTCGGGGGCAAGCGCGGCAGGCTCCTTCAACAACCCTCCGCGCCCTCCCGCGGCGACGGTGAGCTCAAATCGCTCCAGCAGGACGCAGACGATCATCTACGAACGCATGTTCGCATCGATCGACCATCCGCGCAACCGCTGGATTGTCGTCGGGCGCGCTCGTAAGCTCTGGCATCGCGATGCGCGGTTCCTCGATGTTCGACAGCCGGACGAAGGCGCGCTCACTGGCGTTCCTCTGCGCGGCCGGCGCGCTCGTGAGCGTCATCTCGCAGGGCGAGCGGTCGGCCGCCTCCTGGGTCGTCGCCGCGGCCGCGCTCTGGCTCGTCATCGCCGCCGCCTTCCTGTACTGGACGCCGCGCGCCAGCGAACGGATCCTGCACGTGGCGCTCGTCGTCGTGACGGCGCTGCTCAGCCTCGTCATCAACGACACCCAGAACACGGGGCTCTATCCGCTCATCTACATGTGGCCGGCGCTCTACGCGTTCTTCTTCTTCTCGACGACGGCGGCGATCGCCCATCTCGCGGTCATCGGCGCCGCCTACGCCACGGTGCTGAGCGTCGACGACACGCCGGACCTCACGATCCGGCTCGTGCTCGTCGTCGGGACGCCGCTCGTCGTCGGCCTGCTCGTCTCGCGCCTGCTCGGCTTCGTGAAGGCCGGGATCGAGCGCAGCTCGCGCCAGGAGCGGGCGCTGCGCAGCAGCGAGCGGCGCACGCGGCTCATCGTCGACAGCGCCCGCGACGGCTTCATCTCGACCGACGCCGAGGGCCGCGTGCTCGACATCAACGCGTCCGCCGAGCGCCTGCTCGGCCGCCCGCGCGCGGAGGTCCTCGGCCGCCCCTTTCAGGAGCTCGGGATCCCGCCGCAGGTCCACGCGAAGTTCGACGAGCGCCGCCGCGCGCTGCTGGCGGGCATCAGCGAGGACGGCATGCGCCACCTCGCGCTGCGCGTGACGATCGACCGTCCCGACGGGACCCGGCTGCACGGCGAGACGATGATCTGGCTCGTCGAGCGCGACGGCGAGTGGATGTTCAACGCGCGCCTGACGGACATCGGCGACCGCCTGCGCGAGGAGGAGGAGCGCGAGCGGCGGCTGCGCGCGGAGGCCGAGCGCGCCGAGGCCGAGCGCGCGACCGCGACGATCGGCCGGCTGCAGGCCGTCGCCGACGCGGCGCTCGAGCACCGCGACCTCGACACGCTGCTGCCGGCGATCCTCGCCCGCACGCGCGAGGTCATGGACGCCGACGCGGCAGCGCTGCTGCTGCTCCAGGAGGACGGGACGTTCTCGCTCGTGACGTCGGACTCGGCGACGAGCGACGACCGGCCCGAGCGCGTCCCGCAGGACGCGGGGATCGCCGGCCGCGTGCTCGCCACCCGCGCGCCGGTGCTCGTCGACGACCCACCGCCCGAGGAGCTCGCCGACCCGTCGATCCTCGACGCCGGCATCTCGTCGATGGCCGGTGTCCCGCTGTTCGCGCACGACGAGATCATCGGCGTCATCGAGATCGGCACCTGCAAGCCCCGGCGGCTCACCACCGAGGACGTCGACCTGCTGCGGCTCACCGCCGACCGCGTCGCGCTCGCGATCGACCACGCGCGGGCGTTCGGCCGCGAGCACCGGATCGCCGAGACGCTGCAGCGCAGCCTGCTGCCGCAGACGCTGCCGTCGCTGCCGGGCATCGAGCTCGGCGCGCGCTACCTGCCCGCCGCCTCGGAGGCCGAGGTCGGCGGCGACTGGTACGACGCGATGGCGCTGTCGGGCGGGCGGGCGCTGCTCGTCCTCGGCGACGTCTCGGGCAAGGGCCTGGCGGCGGCCTCGACGCTCGGCGCCCTGCGCAACGCGATCCGCGCCTACGCGCTGGAGGGCCACGGCCCCGCCGAGATCGCCGAGCGGCTGAACGAGTTCGTCCTCGCCGAGCCCGGCCGCGAGCACATGGCGACCGTCGTGCTCGCGATCTTCGATCCGGTCGACGGCGTGCTCGAGTGGGTCAACGCCGGCCACCCGTCGCCGCTCGTGCTCGGCGCCGACGGCACGGCGAAGCTGCTCGAGGGCGGGCGCTCGGTCCCGCTCGGCGTGCTGCCGTTCCCGGGCTACGCCTCGGCGACCACGACGCTCGAGCCCGGCGGCGCGCTCGTCCTCTACACCGACGGGCTCATCGAGCGTCGCGGCGTGCATCTCGACGAGGGGATGGACGTCCTGCTCGTCGCAGCCCCCGGCGGCGCCCTGGACGCCGAGGCGCTCTGCGACCGCCTCATCGCCGCCGGCGCCCCGGGCGGTGCGACGAGCGACGACATCGCGGTGCTGGCGCTCTCGCGCGTGCCGCTGGGCGACCGGCTCGCGCTCGAGATGCCCAGCGAGCCCAGCTCGCTGCGCTCGCTGCGAGCGCTGCTGCGCCGCTGGCTCGCGCAGGCCGACGCCACCGATGTCGACATGCACGCGATCGTCATGGCCTGCAGCGAGGCCTGCACGAACGCGATCGAGCACGCGGGCGCCGGGCCCGAGGAGACGATCATGTTCGAGGCCGTGCTGCGCGACGGCGAGGTCGACGTCACGGTGCGCGACCGCGGTCAATGGCGCGATCAGCGCCCGCCCAGCGACCAGGGCCGCGGCCTGGACCTCATCGACGCGCTCATGGACGACGTGCAGCTCGAGACCACCCCCGAGGGCACCGTCGTCCGGCTGCGGCGGCGGCTGAGCGAGCCGGTGCGCGCGTGACCGCGCCCGCGACGCTGCACGCCGAGCGCCACGGAGACAGCGTCGTCGTCTTCGTCACCGGCGAGCTCGACGTCTTCAACGCGGCCGCGATCGCAACGGCGATCGAGGCCGAGGTGCCGTCCGACGCGCACGGGGCCGTCGTCGACCTCACGGGCGTCGGCTTTCTGGACTCGACGGCCATTCGCAAGCTCTTCACGCTGACGAGCCGGCTGCGCGAGCGCCGCCAGCGGGTGCTCGTCGTCACGCCCCCCGGCAGCATCGTGCTGCGCACGCTCGAGCTCGTGGAGTTCTCCCGGGCCGCGCCGCTGCACGACACGCTGGACGCCGCGCTCGCCGACCTCGGCGCTCCGGCGGCCGAGCCGGGCTGAGCGAATCGCGCAGCTCTGGCTGCGAGTTCCCGCACGAACACTGCGCGAACCACGCCCCGGGTATTGGACGATCGGCGGGTCCGAAGTCGATAAAAGTCGGCCATAGTGCGCGGTCAAGGACGGGCATCCGCGGGAGCGTCCCGCGGACCCTCGACATGGAGGTCCTCTCATGAGCAGTCCCGTGGTGCGCCAGGCGCACGATGTGATCCGTCATCGTCGTGCTCGCCCGCTCCGCGGCACGGCGAAGTTCGTCGCCGCGCTGTTCGTGTGCCTGCTCGCTGCCCCGGCCGTCGCCGCGGCGGTCGAGCCCAACCAGGTGAGCTTCACGCTCGAGGGCTGCCGTCCCGATGCACCCGTGACCTTCCCGGCCAACGGCCCGTTCATCTGCGCGGATGCCGACTACACGACCGGCAACCTCGGCAAGTTCTGGAACGAGGGCGACTACGTCCCGTACCGCGTCACCGCCGACAACAACAACGGCGCGCAGACCTACGACGTCGTCGTCGCCGCCGACTACCGGCTCGCCGACGTGCTCGGCTACGACCACATCACCGAGCCGACGCTCAACGACGCGCTGTCCGACGACGCCTGCAACGAGGCCGTCGCGGGCCCCGTCTCGTACGGCGCCGGCGTCGCGGGCGGCGCTGACTCGACGATCTACCGGAACCTCACGATCGAGCAGCCGGCCAACGTGACGTGCGTCTACGACTACGCCATGCGGCTGGCCATCTCCTTCCCGGGCCGCACCGCCGAGCCCGACAACGTCGTCGACGCGCCGCTGGGCGCCTCGTTCTACTCCGGCGCCTCGCTGCACGGCTACCTGCTCAACGAGAACCTCGATTCCGCCGGCATCGGCCAGAAGCGCGTGCCGATCCCCGTCAAGGACATCCTCCCGCAGGGCTTCTCCAAGAGCGTCGACGGCGCGCGCGGCACCGGCTTCGTGTGGGGCGTGACGAAGAGCTCCGGCCCCGCCGGCTTCCCCGACACGTGCACCGGCGCGACGACCGCCGGCCCCGTCGAGATCCGCGTCGAGTGGACGAAGACCGAGATCGCCGCCGGCCAGGTCGCCGTGACGACGACGTTCATCTTCGACAACCCGGCGCACCGGCCGCTCGACGTGTCCGTGCAGGACACGCTCTTCACGAGCAACGGCGGGACGCAGCTCGACACCTTCACGGAGACCGAGCAGGTGAACCCCGGCCACCAGGAGTTCTCCTACACCCGCCAGGTCACGACCGCGTCCGACACGCTCTACAACACCGCGACCGCGACGTACACCGACCCGCACGCGGGCGACAGCTTCGGCCAGATCGTGGCGACTGACGAGGGCGCGGTGACGACGCTCGTCGGTCAGGCGGCGAACAACACCGCGACGATCAGCGACGTCGAGACGATCACCGGCCCCGGCCTGACGTTCTCGGTCGAGTCGGTCACCACGGCGCCGGCGCTGCCGAACGACGCCTCGACCCGGCGATCACGCTCGGCGACCCCGCTCACGGGGCCGCTCGACGTGGAACTCCGGGAACGGTCAGCGCCTCGGGCTCGGTGACGTTCAGCAAGCTCATCCAGGTCACGCCGGGCCTCACGACATCCGGGTCGCTGTCGGACGTCGCGACGCTCAAGCCGTCGGACTCCGGCGAGATCGTCGCGAACGCCTCGACGCCGATCCAGGCGATCGGGTGCGGGACGGTCAGCGGCGAGAAGTTCAACGACGCCGACCGCGACGGATGCCGCGACGCGGGTGAGGCGGGCCTGGCCGGCTGGACGTTCTTCGTCGACTACGACGGCAACGGCGCGCTCGACCAGGGCGAGCCCTCGGCCGTGAGCGCAGCGGACGGCACGTTCACGATCACGGGCGTCAAGCCCGGGACCTACACGCGTGCGCGAGGTGTCGCAGGCCGGCTGGGTCTGCACCTCGCCCGTGCCGTGCGAGTACAGCGTCACGCTCAACGGCGACGCCTCGACCGGCGCCGTGTTCGGCAACTACCAGCTGAAGCCGAGCATCCTGCTCGACAAGACCGGCCCGGCCACGGCCGAAGCCGGCAGCCTCGTGCCGTACACGATCAACATCACGAACAACGGCGACCTGCCGCTCTCGTCGGTCGTCGTGACCGACCCGCTGTGCACCGCCGCACCGACGCTCGTCAGCAAGAACGGCGACCTCTCGCCCGACACGCTGGACCCGGCCGTCGACCAGTGGACGTACACCTGCAGCGTGCAGACGACCGTCGGGCAGACGTCCGTCGACAACGTCGCGAACGTCACTGCCAAGGACGAGTTCGACACGACGGTGACCTCGACCGACAACGCGGTCACGACGCTGAGCCAGCCCGTTCCGGTCACGGATCCGGTGCAGCCGCCGCCGGCGCTGGCGCCGCCGGTGGTCGAGCCCGCGCCGGTCACGGGCTCCGCGGTCCTCGCGGAGACGGCGCCGCCGGCCGCCCGGGCCGCGGCTGCCGTGTCGCCGAGCGCCAGGCTCCTGCGCCCGACGCGGTGTGCGTCGCGCCCGTTCACCGCGACCGTCATCGGCCGCCGGATCGCCCGGGTGCGGTTCTACGTGGACGGCAAGCTCGTCGCGACGCTGCGGCGTGCCAACGGCGACCGGCGGGCGCTGGGGGACGCGCATCAACCCGGCGCGCTACCGCACCGGCAGCAGCCACCGCCTCGTCGCGCGGATCCAGTTCACCGCGTCGGCGAACCGGCCGCAGAGCGTGCAGTCCTACGCGTTCAGCCGCTGCGGCGTGGCCGCACAGGCACCGGCGTTCACCGGCTGACGCCCGGCTCGAAGATCGGGTAGCGCAAGGGGCCGGTCGCGTCTGCGACCGGCCCCTCGTGCGTCGTCGTCAGAAGATCCGGACCGGGGTGCCGATCGGCATGAGCCGCGCGAGCCGCGAGATGTTCGCGTTCGGCACGCGGATGCAGCCGTGCGACGGGCGGCCGGGGATGAGCTGCGGCTGGTTCGTGCCATGGATGCCGATGACGCCGCCGCGCGGCCAGTCGCTGAGGCCCGAGTAGGCGCTCGTGCCGAATGCCCACGGGCCGTAGGCCGCGCTGCCGGCGAGGTTGCGCAGCCGCTCGCGGATGTAGAAGTTCCCGGCGGGCGTCGGGGTGCCCGGGCCGCCGATGCCGATGCGCGAGCTCCAGATGACCTTTCCGTCGCTTGAAGAGCGTCGCGCGCAGGGCGCCGCGGTCGATGCGCAGCTTCGTGCGCACGACCTGGAGGCGGTCGAGGTTCTGGGCGAGCGTCCAGCCGGTGCGGCCGTTGGGCCGCCGGGGGATGCGGACGCGGAGCCACGTCCGGCCGATCGCGTCGACGTGGCTGGCGAGGACGAGGTAGACCTCGAACTCGCGATCCTCGGTGAACATCCGCAGCCGTCCCATGCGACGCGCGCGCTGGTGAGACGGCTTGCTGCGGATGATCCCGGAGAAGAGCGGGTGCGCCCAGCGGGTGACCGTCTGCCTCGTCGGAGAGCTGCTCGGTGCCCAGCGGCGAGCGGTCGGACGGCGGCCGCACGGCCGCCTGCGGCGGAGCGCGGCGGTGAACGCGAGGACGAGCATGGCGATGAGGATCGGCGAGCCGCATGTCCGGGCGATCATGGCAGGCCGCGGGCGAGCGACTCGACCGACCGCCGAGCCCGGACATAGGACAGGCCCCCGATTGGGGGCCTGTCCCGTAGCACGCCGATAAGCCGGATTCTGTCGTTGAGCAACCATCCATCTGAGCGGCCGACCTGGACCTTGGCGGGCAGCCTGCAAGCGGTCCTGCTTGGCCTTGCATCGGGTGGGGTTTGCCTGGCCGCCGTGTCGCCACGGCGCCGGTGCGCTCTTACCGCACCTTTTCACCCTTGCCTGTGCGCGTCGCACGTGCTGACGCGCCATCGGCGGTGTGTTTCTGTGGCACTTTCCCGCGGGTTTCCCCGGGTCGGGTTCCCGACCACCCTGCCCTGTGATGTCCGGACTTTCCTCGAAGGGCGAACCTCCGCGGCTGCTTGGCCTGCAGATCCAGCTTAGCCTGGATCCGCCGATGATCGTGGATGAATCCCTGTCGCCGGCGCGGTCCAGGGTCGATCGGCGGCGTCCCCGCAGGGTGACCCCTTCGAAAGCCGCCGATCGGCGCTGGGCCGTGATCGGCGCTGGGATTCGCCGCGAGGATCGGTGAATCCAGGCTTAGCTGCGTCACGCGAGTGCAAGCCGAGATAGGGTCCGGTCGATGGAGGGAGGGCAGATCATCGGCAGGCGCGTCGCCGCGGCGCTCATCGACTCCGCGCTCGTGCTCATCCTGCTCGTCGTCGTCGCCAAGACGCTGGGCGAGGGCGACAGCAACCGCTCCATCTGGGTCGAGACCGAGGGCGGCAGCGCGCGGCCCGTGTTCTTCCTGCTGACGTTCGCCTATTACCTCGGCACCGAGATCGCCTGGGCGCAGACGATCGGCAAGCGCGTCATGAAGATCCGCGTCGTGGGCGAGGACGGATCGCGGCTCGCCCCCACGCCGGCGCTCATCCGCAACGTCGTGCGGATCGTCGACTGGCTGCCCGGGCTCTACATCGTCGGCGCCATCACGCTGTTCGCGACCGGCGAGCGGCGACTGCGGCTCGGCGACCTGGCCGCGAAGACGAAGGTCGTCGCCGACTCAGGCGGCGGGTGGGCGGATTCCCCGCCGCCACCACCCGAGCGGCCCGACGACGACGACGTGCTCGCGCAGATCCTGCGCTGAGCCCGGCCTGTCACGACAGCTCGGTCCGGCAGTCGCGGCAGCGGCCACCGACCGCGGACGGCCCAGATCCGTAGCGGGGCTCCATCGCCCCGGAACAGACCGGGCACGTCGCGGCGCGGTGCACGCTCAGGTCCTCCCAGGCGCCGGAGAGCAGATCCTCCAGCGTCCGGCCCTCGCGCGGCACGGATGCGAACAACGACGGTGCGAGCGTGACGGTCGCCATCACGTCACGCTCCGGAACAGCCCGACGACCCTCCCGAGGACGCGCACGTCGCGCGAGCGGATCGGCTCCATCGTCGCGTTCTCGGGCTGCAGGCGGATGTGGTCGGACTCGCGGAAGAAGCGCTTGACGGTCGCCTCCTCGCCGACGAGCGCGACGACGATCTCGCCATCCTCCGCCGTCTCCTGCGGGCGGACGACGACGTAGTCGCCGGGCAGGATCCCGGCGTCGACCATCGACTCGCCGCGCACGCGAAGGACGTACTCGCCCTCCTCGCCCCCGGCCAGCGACGGCACCGGCACGTACTCCTCGATGTTCTCCTCGGCGAGCACCGGCGAGCCGGCCGCGACGTGCCCGACGAGCGGCAGCCCGTCCGGGCGGACGATCGACTTCACCTGCTCGACGGCCCGGTCGAGCATCTCGATCGCGCGCGGCTTGGACGGGTCGCGGCGCAGCAGCCCGAGCTTCTCGAGGTTCGCGAGGTGCGCGTGCACCGTCGACGAGGAAGCGAGGCCGACGGCCTTGCCGATGTCGCGCACCGTGGGCGGATAGCCGTACTTCTTCGAGTAGTGCTTGATGAAGTCGAAGATCTCCTGCTGGCGCTTGGTGAGGTCCAGGTCCATCAGGCAGGCTCCTTGGCGCGGAAGTGTGTGGCGGCGAAAGCGAACATCTGTTCGCACAAGCTAGCGGTGCCGGCGGATGGAATCAAGCGTCCTATACTGCGGAGCCCGCGCGCCGGTGGCGGAATTGGTAGACGCGCAAGGTTGAGGGCCTTGTGGGGGGATTCCCCCGTGGAGGTTCGAGTCCTCTTCGGCGCATGATGAAAGGCCCGCATATGCGGGGCTTTCATCGTTGTGGAGCGGCGCCGGCCCGGGCGAAGAGTACGTAGCCGCCCACGATGCGAAATCCTCGCCCCTGCCTGAAGACTGGCCCAGACAGGCACAGCGTCACCTGGAAGGACGCCGGCATGGGCATCGCGCCGCATCGCAGAACTCAGTCTGATCGCGGCGACCGAAGCATCGAGCTAAAACTCACGTCAACGAGGAGCAGAGATGACCACCGGACAGCAGGACGTCATGCGCGACGGAACCACCATCGAGGACGTGGATGCGATCGCTCAGACGCTGCAGCTCTACATCGACGGGACGGCGAGCGGCGATCGCGCGAAGCTCGCCGAAGCGTTCCACCCGGACGCGCGGATGTTCGGGGCGCTCGGCGAGCAGCGCTTCGACGTGCCGATCACGGAGTACGCCGATGTCGTCGCCGGCACGCCCGCCGACGTCGCCGGGACGTTTCGCACGCGGATCACGTCGATCACCCAGACCGGCGATGCCGCCGCCGCGACGATCGTCGAGGAGGGCTTCTGGGGGACCGTCTCGTTCGTCGACCTCCTGACGCTGTGCCGCATCGAGGATCGCTGGCTCATCGTCAGCAAGACGTTCGCCCATACCGCCGGCGAGCCTCCTCCGAGCCCGCATTGATCTCGGTTCGGAGGGAAGCGATCTCGAACGTAGACTGAGGCCCACGTGACCAAGCGGATCGACGTCGTGGTCGTGGGGGCCGGACAGGCCGGACTGGCGGTCAGCCACGAGCTCGCGCAGGCAGCTGTCGAGCACGTCGTGCTCGAGCGCGGCCGGATCGCGCAGACGTGGCGCGGGTTGTGGGACAGCTTCTGCCTCATGACGCCGAACTGGAACGTGCGGCTGCCGGGCCACGCGTACGACGGTGAGGACCCTGACGGGTTCATGGGCCGCGATGACGTCGTGAGCTTCCTCGAGACCTACGCCGCCCGATTCGCCGCCCCCGTGCAAGAAGGCGTGCAGGTCACCGCGCTGCGGATGGCGAGCCGCGGCTTCGCGCTGGAGACGTCCGCCGGCGAGATCGCCGCGAGCACGGTGGTTCTGAGCACCGGTGCCTATCCGCGCTCCTGGCGCCCCGCCGAGGCGGCCGCGCTGCCGGCCGACGTGCTGCAGATCGACGTCGGCGACTACCGCAATCCCGCGAGCCTGCCGGCCGGGCCGGTGCTGGTGATCGGCAGCGGCCAGTCGGGCTGCGAGATCGCCGAGGAGCTCTGCGAGGCGGGGCGGGAGGTGTTCATGGCCTGCGGCCGGGCGCCCTGGCTGCAGCGGAGGATCGGCGGCCGCGACGCGGTCTGGTGGGCGGTCGAGTCGGGCTTCTTCGACGCGCCGCCGAGCTCGCTGCCGAGCCCGGCCGCGCGGTTCGGCGCCAACGTCCAGTCATCGGGCACCAATGGTGGCCACGACTTGCACTTCCGGACGCTGCACGCGATGGGCGTGACCCTCCTCGGCCACTTCGCCGGCGCCGACGGCCACCGCGCACGGTTCGCATCCGATCTCGTGGAGACCGTCGCGTGGGCCGATGCGCGTCACGAACAGCTCGTCGGGCTCATCGCGCGGGTGGCCGCCGAGCGTGGGCTGCCTGCACCGGAGATCCCCGCTCCGGAGCCGTTCACGGCCGCTCCGCCCGAGCACATCGATCTCGCCGGGTTCGGAGCCGTGATCTTCGCGACCGGGTTCCGTCCCGACCATGCGTCATGGGTGCAGATCCCGGGGGCCTTCGACGAGCTCGGGTTCCCGGTCCACGAGGAGGGCGCCAGCACGGTCGCCCCGGGCCTGTACTTCGCTGGCGTGCACTTCCTGCGCACGCGCAAGTCGGCGCTGTTCATCGGGGCGTGCGAGGACGCACCGATCGTCGCGCGTCAGATCGCCGCGCGACACGCGCAGTCGGTCGCCTGATCACCCTGGCCGACGGCATACAGTGCCCTCATGGCCGGCGCCGGGGGTCAGCTGCTCGAACGACAGCAGGAGCTCGCGGCGATCGACGACGCGTTGCGGGCCGCTCGCGCGGGCGAGGGCGCGGTGGTCCTGGTCGAGGGTCCTCCCGGCATCGGCAAGACGGAGCTGCTGACCACAGCGGCGACCCGTGCCCGCCAGCGGCGGATGCGCGTGCTCGTCGCTCGCGGCGGCGAGCTCGAGCTGTCGATGCCGTACGGGGTCGTCCGTCAGCTCTTCGAGGCCGTGGTCGCGCGCGCCGACGACGCGACCCGCGACCGGCTGCTCGCCGGTGCCGCGACCCACGCCGAGACCGTCGTGGACCCGCGCGCGGAGCCCCGCGCGACCGTCGTCGAGCCGTCCACCGTGCTGCACGGCCTGTATTGGCTGACCGCGAACATTGCCGACGACCGTCCGCTGTTACTCGTCATCGACGACCTGCATTGGAGCGATGCAGCGTCCGCGAGCTGGCTCGTGTATCTCGCCAGACGGACCGAAGGTCTGCCGCTCGCGCTGGTCCTCGGCGCTCGGCCGGTGCAGCTGGGCGCCGGCGACCGGTATCTCGAGCGACTGCGCGCCGTCGACGGGCTGCGGCACGTGGAGCCCGCCCCGCTGAGCCTTGCCGCCGTCGACCTGCTCGCCCGCGCGACGCTCGGCGACCAGGTGGAGCGGACGTTCAGCGAAGCCTGTCGCGCGGCGACCGGGGGCACGCCGTTCTACGTCGCCGAGCTGTTGCGAGCGCTGCGCCAGGATGGTGTGGCCGGCCGGGCCGCGGACGTCGAGGCGATCGACGGCCTCACACCACGGACCGTGATCGACGCCACACTCGCCCAGCTCGGCGGCCTCCCTGACGAGGCGCGGACTGTCGCGGAGGCGATCGCACTGCTGGGGCCCAGCGCCGAGCTTCGCTGGATCGCCGCGCTGTCGGGGCTCGCGCTCGATGTCGTCGTCACCGCCGCGGACACGCTGCTGTCGCTCGGCCTGCTCGCATCCGTCGCACCGTGTGCGTTCGCGCATCCGATCCTGCGGGCGGCCGTCGAAGGCGAGATCGCGCCGGCGCGACGAGGCCGCCTGCACCTCGAAGCCGCGCGCATGCTGGCCGCCGCCGAGATGCCCGTCGACACGGTCGCGGCGCACCTGCTGCAGGCCCCGCCGCTCGGCGAGCCCTGGATCGTCACGACGCTGCGGCGCGCGGCGGAGCAGGCGAGCGCCCAGGGTGCGCCGGCCGGCGCCGCCGACTACCTCGAGCGCGCGCTCATCGAGCAGCCCCCGTCGCGAGTACGCCATGAGCTGCTGCTGGCGATCGGCCTCGCCGAGAGCCAGATCGCCATCCCCGCGGGCGATCCAGCATCTGCATGAGGCGCTCGCGCTGGCCGAGCACCCCGACGACCTCGGTGTCGCGGGCCTCTGGCTCGGTCAGGCGCTCTACAACGCCGGCGCGCTCGACGACGCGTTCGCGACCCTCAGCGACGTCGTCGAGCGGACCGACGGGAGCGACAGCGACGCGATGCTCGAACTGGAGGCCTACCTCCTGTCGATCGCAGGCGCGGCGGGGATGCTGGCTGCGACCGCCGATCGCGCCGCGTCGCTCGAGGCACGGACCCCGGCCGGCTCGGCCGCGGCGGGCGCCGTGTACGCGACCCTCGCCTTCCGCGAGCTCCTGAGCGGCGCTGACAGCCGGCGGGTGCGCGAGCGCGCCGGTCTGGCGCTGGACGAGGTTCGCCGCAGCGCCACGGCGAGCTCGCACCTCGCAAATCGGCAGGCGCCCGGCATGTGCCTCGTCTGGACCGACGAGCTCGACAGCGCCCTGGAGCTGTGGACCGAGCTGCTCGAAGCCGCCGCGGCGAGCGGCAGGAGGCGGTCGTTCGAGCTGTTCTCGGTGCTGCGCGGCTATACCGCCCAGCGGCGCGGCGACCTCGCGAACGCCGCGGCGGACATCGAGCCCGTCCTGTCCGCCGCACGGACCGCCGCGAGCCCCGGGCTTCGTCGAGCTCGTCGCGTTGATCACCCACCTACAGCTGTTGATCGACGACGGCCGGGCGGACCTCGCCGAAGAGCGGGCGTGCGCGGTCCGGATTCCAGCCGGGTTCGAGCGCGGCTTCATGGCCGCCCACCTGCGCCACTGCCACGGCGCCGCTCTGCTCGCTCAGGGACGGTTCGATGCGGCGGCGACCGTCCTCGCCGAGGCGGGCGCGCTGTGCGAGGCGAACGGGATACGCACGCCGGCGCTCTTCCCATGGCGCTCGGACCTCGCCCGCGCGTTGAGCGGCACCGACCGCCACGAGGAGGCGATCGGCCTCGCCGCCGCGGAGCTGCGACTGGCCGACGAGTGCGATCTCGATCGCGCTCGTGGTCATGCGCTCCGCGCGCTCGGGCTGCTGTCCGACGGCGACGCGGGGCTGCGCCATCTCGAGGCGGCGGCCGAGGCGTTCGCGCGCTCGCCCGCGCGCGTGCAGCACGGCTGGGCGAGCTACGACCACGGCGCCGCGCTGCGGCGCGCCGGCCGGCGGCGCGACGCACGGGGCCCGCTCGACCAGGCGCTGGACAGCGGCCTCCGAAGCGGCGCGAAGCTGCTCGCCGAGCGCTCGCAGGAGGAGCTCGCCGCGCTCGGAGCGCGCCCGCGCAGCGTCATGCTGACCGGTGTCGAATCGCTCACCGCCTCGGAGCTGCGCATCTGCCGGCTGGCCGCGCGGGGACGGCGCAACAGCGACATCGCACAGGCGCTGTTCATCTCGTTGCGGACGGTCGAGACGCACCTCGGCCACGCGTACCGCAAGCTCGACATCGCGTCTCGTGCCGAGCTGTCACGAGCACTCGGCGGCTCGCCCTGAGCAGTGAGAGCGCTCAGGACGCCAGCGCCAGCGACCGGTTGTCGGCCTCGAACTCGGCCCCCACCTCGGCGAGGATGTCGAGCATCGCGGCCGCGGCGGGCGACGTGAAGCCGCCCGCGAGCGTCGCGGCGATGATGTGGCGCGTCGGCGCGCGGCCGAGCAGCGGCCGGATGACGATGTCGTCGCGGACGGCGACGAGCGCGAGGTCCGGGATGAGGCAGAGCCCGACCCCCGCCGCGACGAAGCCCTGGATCGCCGAGTAGTCGTCGGACTGGAAGGCGACGCGCGGCTCGTAGCCGGCCGCCTGGCAGGCGCGCTCGAGGATGACGGCGTCCGGGCACGTGCCGGTCACGCCGGTGATCCACGTCTCCTCGGAGAGATCGGCCAGCCGGACCGCGCGCTTCGTCGCCATCGCATGCGACGCCGGGAGGCACATGTACATCGGATCGTCGAGCAGGTGGTGGCGCTCGATCGCCTTGTCGCTGATCGGCTCGAAGCGGGCCTCGAGCGTCAGCGCGATGTCGCAGTCGCCGCACTTCAGGCTCTCCACCCCGTCCAGCGGCTCGCGCGGCTCGAGCGTCACCTCGACGCCCGGGAAGCGATCGCGGAATCGCCCGATCGCCCGCGGCGCGATCGTCGCCCCCGCGGTCGGGAACGACACGAGCCGCACGCGCCCGCCGCGCACGCCGGCGATCGCCTCGAGCTCGGCCTCGGCGTCGGCGAGCCGGGCGAGGATGACGTCGGCGTGGCGCACGAGCGCCCGGCCGGCCTCCGTCAGCCGCACGCCGCGCGCGTTGCGGTCGACGAGCACCGTCCCCGCCTCGCGCTCCAGCGCGGCGATCTGCTGCGAGATGGCCGACTGCGTGTAGGCGAGCGACTCTGCCGCGGCGGAGAACGAGCCCCGTGCGGCGACCTCCCTGAGGACCTTCAACCGCTTGACGTCGAGCATTAGCGCACCTTATCGCTAACCCGCAGGAATGTCATTTGTGCTCATGACCTCACGCTGGGACGCTGGTCTCCGTTCAACACACAGGAGCCAGCCGCCATGATCCCCTCGCCCACCATCGTCATCCGCCTCGCCAACCACGGCGACGCGCGCACGCTCGACGACCTCGCCGCGCTCGACAGCCGCGAGAGCCTCGCCGGCCCCGCGATGCTCGCCGAGGTCGACGGCGTCGTCCGCGCCGCGCTCGACCTCGACGACGGCAGCGTCGCCGCCGATCCGTTCGTCCGCACCGCCGAGGTCGTCGAGCTCCTGCGCCTGCGCGCCGGCCGCCTCGCCGCCGCGTCGCCGAACGAGCGCGCGTTCGGGCGCCTGCGTCGTCCGTGGCGCGCGCTGTCGCTGCGGACCTGAGCAGAGAGCGCGCGGCGGGCTTCACCCCAGCTCGTCGCGCAACTTCCGCAGCCCCCGGTACACGCGGCCCTCGACGGTGCTCTCCGGCTCGTCGAGGGCCGCGGCGATCTCCTTGAGCGTGAGATCGGCGCCGAAGCGCAGCGCCAGGCACTCGCGCTCCTCGTCGCTGCACCGCGCGAGCGCCCGCATGACGAGATCGCGGTCGGCGACCGCGTCGATCGCGGACGCGGACGGATCCCGCACGCGGCCGGGGCCGGCGGTCACGCGCTCGTACGCGCGCGACTCGGCCGCCCGCCGCCGCACGTGGTCGCGCAGGCGGTTGAGCGCGATCGTCGTCAGCCACGTGCGCTCGCTGCCGCGCCTGCGGTCGAAGCTGCCGCGCGCGCGCAGCGCCGCCTCGAACGTGTCCGCCAGCAGATCCTCGGCGAGGCCGCGGTCGCCGGTGCGGTACACGAGGAACGCGAACAGCGCCTGGGCGTGCTCCTCGTACACGCGGTCGAAGTCGGCCCGGCGCATCGGATTTCGATCATCGCAGTCGGAAACGACGGCGCTCGTGCGTATAGACCGGTGATGAGCCACTCACACGACCTTCCGCCCGACCTCCTCGACGCCGCCCGCGCGCTCGAGGAGCACCGGCCGAGCATGACCGAACCCGAGCTCGCCCGCGTCAAGCGGCGCGCAGCCGGCAGCGCGCCGCGCGGCTTCGCGCGCTCGCGCGTGACGATCACCGCGATGCTCGCGACGGGGCTGCTCGCCACGAGCGGCGGCGCCGCGCTCGGCGTCTCGGCGCTGTCCACCGACCTGAGCTCCGGCTCCGCCCAGTACGGCACGCCGACGACGACGACCACCACGACCACGCCGCCGCCGGACCTCACCAGCCCGCCGCCGGGCGAGACCGCTCCCCCGAGCGAGCGCGGTCGCCGCCGACACCGCCGGCCCGCAGAGCACGGGCGGCGCGTCCGACGTCCTCGGGACGCGCGCGCAGAGCGCCGCCCCGCCCGCCGCGCAGCCGGCGTCGCGGCGGATGCGCCGAGCGCCGTCGCGCAGGCCCCGCGCCAGCTCGCGGCATCCGAGGCCGACGAGCTGCCGTTCACGGGCTACGCCGCGATCCCGATGCTCCTCATCGGCATGGCGCTGCTGATCTCCGGCGTGCTGCTGCGCCGCCGCACGACCGACTGACCGAGCTCACGCTCCGGGGAGGCGGGCGCTCGGCGCCCGCCTCCGCCATTCCTGCGGGTCGTCGGTGTCCAGCAGGCGCATCGTCCGGACGACGAGGCCCTCGAGCGGGTTCAGGCGCTGCGCCCGCAGCAGCGCCGGCCGCGGGTCGAGGCCCGCCGCCGCGCGCACGAGGCCGAGCCCGTAGTGCCCCTCCCAGTTGCGCGGGTCCTTGCGGACCGCGTTGTCCATCGCGCGCACCGCGAGGTCCGGCCGCCCGACACGGACGTCGCAGTAGCCGAGCAGGATGAACGGCTCGGGCCGGACGTCGAGCCTCGCGCTCGAGTCCAGCGCGCGATCGATCGCCGTCGCGCAGTCGCCGCGCGCGAACGCCCGCGCGCTCTCGCGCAGCGGCCCCTCCGAGAGCCACACGCGCGCGGGGACGAGCGCGAGCAGCAGGCAGCCGAGGGCCAGCAGCACCCGCCCGCGTGACGGCGGCTGACGTCCCGCGGCAGCGTCCGCGGTCGCCGGCGCCGCGAGCGCGAGGCCGCCGACCGCGAACAGCCAGAACGTCAGCGCCGGCATCTCCCAGTCCCAGTCCAGCCCGGCGTGCAGCGCCCAGGTGACGCCGGCGCCGAGCAGCGCCGCCCCGACCGCGCGATCCGGGCCCCGCGCCCGCGCGAGGAAGCCGCCGAGCACGAGCAGGATCGCGAGCGCGACGAGGAGGAATCCGACGATCCCGAGCTCGCCGAGCACCTCGGCGTAGAGCGAGTGGGCGTCCTCGACCTGGTAGGCGGACGGGCGCGCCCGGTCCCATTCGAGCGCGTACGTCCCGGCCCCGGTGCCGCGCAGCGGCTCGCGCTCGAACGCCCTCCACGCCGTGCGCCACTGCTCGACGCGCCCGTTGTTCGCCGGGTCGGTGAGGCGGCTGCGCAGATCCTGCTCGGACGTCTCGAGCCGGTCGCCCGCGACGAAGCGGTCGTACTGGCGCTCGCACCGTGCCCGGCACGCCGAGCGCGAGCGCGACGGCGATCGTGCCCGCGACGGCCGCGCCGGCGATGCCCCAGCGCAGCCGCCGGCCTGGGCAGCGCCGCCGGCAGCTCCCACTCGACCGTCCGCCGGTCGAGCGCCAGCAGCGCGGCACGCGCCGCCGCGGCGACGACGACGCAGAGCGCGACGACGAGCGCGACGTCGTGGCCCTGCTCGGTCGCGGCCGCCGTCGTCGGCGTCGTCGTGGCCAGCAGGTCGGCCCGGTAGGCGCTGACGACCGCGACCGCCGTCGTCGGCACCGCGACGAGCAGCGCGCCGAGCAGCGCGCGCGGCCGGCCGGCGAGCACGAACGCGAGGATCCCGACCGCCCCCGCGGCGATCGCGCCGCGCGAGAACGTCAGCAGCAGCGTCGGCGCCAGGACCGGCAGGGCGGCAGCGGCGAGCACCCGCGCGACCGGCGGCTCGCGGTCGTCGCTCGTCAGCGCGAAGCACAGGACGATGCCGATCGCCGCGAGCAGCCCGAGCGCGTTCCAGTAGCCGAGCGGGTAGCTCAGGCGGTCGGCCTGCACGGCCGCGTCGATCGCCCAGACGTCCGGCGCGACCCGCGTGACGAGCCCGCAGAGGCAGACGACGAACGCGGCGGCGGCGAGACCGCGCACCGCCCAGCGCAGCGCGCCGGGCGTCCGGCCGAAGGCGCCGAGCACGAGGAACCCGAGCAGGTACAGCAGCGCGCGGTCGTACTCGGTGACCGCGCGCGCCGGCGCGTCGGACCAGCTGCTCGACAGCAGCGTCCAGCCGGCGAGCAGCCCGAGCGCGGCGGCGCCGGCGGCGAAGCCGGCGGAGATCGCGCCCCACGGCCGGCCGCCGGCCGTCAGCCGGACCGCGAGGACGAGCGCGAGCGCGGCCGCCGCGAGCCCGACCGGGCCTGGCAGGAAGCCGCCCGACGCGAACCCGAGGAGGACGAGCAGCAGCGCCGGGATCAGCGAGAGCAGCCCCGCCCCCGCCCCTGCGAAGCGGCGGGTCAGCCCCGGCCGCCCTGCACGCCGCTGCGCGCGCGCTCGGCGGGCGCCGGCACGTCCGCCGCGGCCGCGGCGGCGTAGTAGGCGTGACGCTCACCGCCGCCCGAGTCGGTGACGACGAGCCCCAGCAACTCGGTGTCGAGGTTGCGCAGCGTCCGGTTCGCCCGGCGGGCCGCGTCCTTGTTCGTCTGGTTCAGGCGCGTGACGACGACGACGGCCTCGACGATCCGCGCGAGCATCGTGGCGTCGTTGACGGTGCCCACCGGCGCGGTGTCGATGAGCACGACGTCGGCGATCTCCCGCGCGACCTCGATGACGAGGTTCATCGCCGGATCGGAGAGCACGCGCTGCGGGTTGTCGGGGACCTTGCCGGCCGGCAGCAGCCCGATCGCGCCGCCGGCCGCGGCGTCGTCGCCGCGCGTCGGCTTCAGCGTCCGGGCGTCGAGCCAGATGAGCTCCTCGGCGACCGGGCTGCCGTCGACCGCGCCGGTGAGCCCGGCCGAGCCGGACACGTCGGCGTAGCGCCCGAACGCCGGGCGGCGCAGATCGGCCTCGATCGCGATGACGCTGAGGCCGAGCTGCGCGTAGGCGCGGGCCACTCCGAGCGTCACGCTCGTCTTGCCGTCGCCCGGCCCTGGCGACGTCACCATGATCACCGAGCTGCGCGCTCCCCGACGACGCCAGCCGGAGGTTCGCGGCGAGCAGGCCGTAGGCCTCGCGCTGCGCGGGGTCGCCGAGCTCGCCGCCGCGGCGCGTCGGGCGCGGGATCGCGGCGAGGACCGGCAGGCCGAAGAACTCCTCGACCTCGCGCTCGTCCTTGAAGCGGCGGTCGACGAGGTTCAGGACGAGGGCGGCGCCGACGCCGAGCACGAGCCCGAGGAAGAGGCCGAGCGCGGCGCTGAGCTTCGGCCGCGGCCGCGACGCGCTCTCGGGGACGCTCGCGCGCCGGACGAGCTCGGCGCCGCCGGTCTGCAGCGCGGACGCGATCTGCAGCTCGCGCTGGCGCGCCTGGAGGTCGCGGCCCTGCACGGACCGGCGGTCGACGATCCGAGAGCGCCGCGAGCTGGCGGGCGGCGAGGTCGGCCGCCTGCCGGTAGCGGGCGCGTGCCGAGTTCACGCGGAACTGGACGTAGGCCTCCGCGAACGCGTTGGCGATCCGTGCCGCCATGACCGGATCGCGGTCGCGTGCGCGGAGGCCCACGATGTCCGAGGTCGCGCTGGTGTCGGTCTTGATCTGGTCGATGAGGTCGTCGGTGGACCGCCCGAGCCCGAGCCTGCGCTTCACCGCGTGCGCCGTCGGCCCGACCGTGATGAGCTCGACCTCGGTGTTGAGATCGCGCTCGGGGTCGTCGGACCGGCCCGCCGACGACGGGTCCAGGAGCGAGTTGATCGGCTCCTCGCCGCGCAGCAGCAGCTGAGCCGTCGCGTCGTAGCGCTTCTCGGAGGCGAGGCTCAGGACGAGCGCCACCGCGGTGGTGAGCCCGACGACGAGCAGGACGAGGCGCCAGCGATCGCGGACCGCGCGCAGCGAGTCGAGCAGCTGAGGTGCATCCGGGTTCATGACATCTCGAGGCAGAGGATGACATGAGCGCCCGATCCCAAGGACTGCATGTTCCTGCGCGGACGTGTGCGGGAACCCCGCTATTGGGCATCCGGACCGTCGCCTAGGTTGAAATTCTGCAACGTCGGCGCGGGCAGACGGCGCCAATGCACCGGGAGGACCAGTTGGACATCGAGGTAGTACCGGACACGGATGAACCGGTGTGGGTCGGCGTGGCCGGAGCGCGCCCCCGCCCCGCGCGGCCGAGCGCCAGCTGGTCGCGTGCCAAGCGGGTGCTCGACGTCGTCCTCGCGGTCGTCCTGCTCGTCGCGCTGGCGCCGGCGCTGCTCGTCATCGCCCTGGCGATCCGCCTCGACACGCCCGGGCCCCTGATCTTCCGCCAGCAGCGCCGCGGCCGCGGCTGCCTCCCGTTCACGATGCTGAAGTTCAGGACGATGCACGACGGCGTCTCGTCCGACGCCCACCGCGACTACATCGCGCAGCTCGCAGCGGCCCCCGAGGACGGCACGGCGCTCAAGAAGCTCACCGCCGACCCGCGCGTGACCCGCGTCGGCGCGTTCCTGCGCCGCACGAGCCTCGACGAGCTGCCCCAGCTCGTCAACGTCATCCGCGGCGAGATGTCGCTCGTCGGCCCGCGACCGGCGATCGACTACGAGCTCGATCACTACGCCGCGCGCCACTTCGCCCGCTTCGACGTGCGCCCCGGCCTCACCGGCCTCTGGCAGGTCTCCGGTCGCAGCACGCTCGGCTTCATCGCGATGCTCGACCTCGACGCGGAGTACGCGCGGACGAGCAGCCCGGCCCTCGACGGCAGGATCCTCCTGCGCACGCCGCTGACGCTGCTCGCGCGCAAGGCCGCGTGACGGCGATGCCGCGCTCCGCCCCGAAGCCCGTCGCCGTCGGCGTCGTCGGCCTCGGCTACTGGGGCCCGAACATCCTGCGCAACGCCTGGGAGACGGAGGGCATGCGGGTGGCCGTCGCGTGCGACCGGGTCCCCGAGCGGCTGGCGCCGATCGCGCACCGCTACCCGTCCGTCCGCACGACGCAGCGCTACGAGGACGTCCTCGCCGACGACGAGGTCGAGGCGGTCATGCTCGCCACGCCGGTCGGGACGCACCACGAGCTCGCCCGCGAGGCGCTGCTCGCCGGCAAGCACGTCTTCGTCGAGAAGCCGCTGGCGCAGACGAGCGCCGAGTGCCGCGAGCTCATCGCGCTCGCCGACGCGCGCTCGCTCGTCCTCATGCCGGGCCACACGTTCCTCTACTCGCCGCCGGCGCGGAAGGTCAAGGCGCTCCTCGACGCGGGCGAGCTCGGGGAGCTGTTCTTCGGCACCTTCAGCCGCGTGAACCTCGGCATCCACCAGAGCGACGTCAGCGTCGTCCGCGACCTCGGCCCGCACGACTTCTCGATGCTCCTGCACTGGCTCGGCGAGCCGACGTTCGTCCGGGCGATCGGGCGCGACTCGGTCGGCTCCGGGCAGCTCGACGTCGCGTTCGTCGACCTCGGCATGCCGAGCGGGGCGCTCGTGCACATGGAGTTCTCCTGGCTGGCGCCGACGAAGCTGCGCCGGACGGTCCTCGTCGGCAGCGGCCGGATGATCGTCTACGAGGACACGAGCAGCGAGCAGGTCCGCGTCTACGACCGCGGCGTCGAGGTCCTGCAGCCGCAGAGCTTCGGCGAGTACCAGCTGTCCTACCGCTCGGGCGACATCCTCAGCCCGCGGCTGGACGCCGACGAGCCGCTGCGCCTCGAGATGCGCGACTTCCTCGGCGCGATGCTCGAGGGCCGCGAGCCGATCTCGAGCAAGCAGCTCGGCCTCGACGTCGTCCGCATCATCGAGGCCGCCGAGCAGTCGCTGGAGTTCAACGCGTCGCCGGTGTCGCTGGCGAGCGGGGACGACGACCGCCGGACCGGCGGCGACCGGCGCCACAGCCGCGGCGGGATGCCCGATGCCGCGTGGTCGCTGTCGTCCGACGCGCCGTGAGCCCGGAGCGGCTGCCGCTCTTCGACGTCGCGCGCCGCTGGCCGGCCGAGCGCGAGGCGGCGATCGCGACGTTCGACCGGGTCGCGGCGGCGGGCGCGTTCAGCCTCGGCGCCGAGCTCGCGAGCTTCGAGGAGGAGTTCGCCGCCTTCTGCGGCAGCGCGCACTGCGTCGGGGTCGCCAACGGCACGGTCGCGATCGAGCTTGCGCTGCGGGCCTGCGGCGCGGGCCCGGGGACCGAGGTCGTCACGGTCGCGCACACGTTCGTCGGGACCGTCGAGGCGATCGCCGCCACCGGCGCGACGCCGGTGCTCGTCGACGTCGACCCGCGCACGCGCACGATCGACCCCGTCGCGCTCGCGGCCGCGATCGGCCCGCGGACCGTCGCCGTCGTGCCGGTCCACCTCTACGGCCGGCCGGCCGACGGCGAGGCGATCCGGGAGGTCTGCGCGCCGCGCGCGATCGCGATCGTCGAGGACGCCGCCCAGGCGCACGGCGCGCTCGCCGGCGGCCGCCGGACCGGCGCGCTCGGCACCGCGGGCTGCTTCTCGTTCTACGCGACGAAGAACCTCGCGGCGATGGGCGACGGCGGCGCCGTCGTGACCGACGATCCGCAGCTCGCCGCGCTCGTGCGCTCGCTGCGCCACCACGGCAGCGCGCCGGACGACGCCAACCGCCACGAGCGCCCGGGCCGCACGGAGCGGCTGGACAACCTCCAGGCGGCGCTGCTGCGTCCCCGCCTGCGCGCGCTCGACGACGACAACGCCGAGCGCCGGGCGCTGGCCGGGCGCTACCGCGAGCGCCTGGCGGACCTGCCGCTGGTCCTGCCGCCGCCGGACGAGCCCGGCATGACGAGCGTCCACCACCTCTTCGTCGTCGAGGCCGGCGACCGCGACGCGCTGCGCGCCGCAGCTGCACGCCGACGGGATCGGCACCGGCGTGCACTACCCGACGCCCGTCCACCTCCAGCCCGGGTGGCGCCACCTCGGGCTCGGCCCGGGCGACCTGCCGGCGTCCGAGCGCCTGGCGCGCCGGGTCCTGTCGCTGCCGCTGTTCCCGGGGATGCGACCCGACGAGGTCGATCGCGTGTGCGGCGCCCTCGAGGGCGCGCTCGAGCACGCGACCGCCTGAGCCTCCCGCTCGCTGAGTAGGGTCGCGCCCGTGGACCCCGATCGTGCACTCGCGGGCGCCGCGCTGGCACGCAACTCGCTGTCGGTCGCCCAGTGGACGCTCGTCAGCCGGCTCAGCGGCTTCGCGCGGGTCGTCGTCGTCGCGGCGGCGCTCGGGCCGACGTACCTCGGCAACACGTTCCAGGCGACGAACACGATGCCCGCGCTCGTCTTCGAGCTGCTGACCGGCACGCTCGTGGCCGGGACGCTCGTCCCCGCGCTCGTGCGCCATGTCGACTCGGGCGACGCGAAGGAGGCCGAGCGCGTCGCGGGCGGGCTGCTCGGGACGGCGCTGGCGGGCTTCGGCGTCATCGTCGTGCTCGGGATCGCCGGCGCGCCGCTGCTCTTCTCGCTGCTCTCGGCGACGGTCGACGATCCCGCGACGGCCGAGGCCCAGCGCGACACGGGGATCGTGCTCCTCGCGCTGCTCATGCCGCAGGTCGTCTTCTATGCCGTGGCCGCGATCGCGGGCGCGGTGATGAACGCGCACGGGCGCTTCGCGCTGGCCGCCGCGGCGCCCGCGCTGGAGAACGTCGGCGTCATCCTCACGATGGTCGTGTTCGTCGTGTCGTTCGGTGCCGGCGGGGACGTCGAGTCCGTCGGCACCGCCGAGCTCGTCGTCCTCGGGGTCGGGACGACGGCCGCCGTCGCGCTGCACGCGGCGGCGCAGTGGTGGGGCGCGCGACGGGTCGGCGTCGTCCTGCTGCCGCGGCGCGGGTGGCGCGATCCCGAGCTGCGCGAGCTGCTGCGCGCCGGCAAGCCGTCGCTCGGCTACGCCGCGCTGAACGCGGTCCGCTTCTTCGCGCTCATCGTCGCCGCCAACAGCATCGCCGGGGGCGTGGTCGCGTTCTCGCTCGCGCTGAACTTCTACTTCCTGCCGACCGCGCTCGCGGCGCGGCCGGTGTCGCTCGCGCTCCTGCCGCGGCTGGCGCGCCTGTACCAGTCCGGCCGGCTCGAGCGCTTCCGCGACGAGTTCGTGCACGGGCTCGGGCTCATCGCGTTCCTCGTCATCCCGGCGGCGACGGCCTATCTCGTGCTCGCCGAGCCGCTCGCGCGGGCGGCGTCCTTCGGCGAGCTCGCGAACTCCGACGCCGTGGCGCTCGTCGCCGCGTCGCTCGCGAGCCTCGCGGTCGGGGTCCTCGGCGAGGCGGCGTTCGTCATGGGCACGAACGCGGCCTACGCCCTCGACGACCCGGTGTCGCCGTTTCGCGCGATGGTGCTGCGGACGGTCGTGACGCTCGCCGGGGTCCCGGTCGCGCTGTCGGTGGACTCGGGGCCGGGCGTCCTCGTGGCGCTCGGGCTCGCCGTCTCGCTCGGCAACGCCGCCGGCGTGCTGGACCTCGTGTGGCGGATCCTGCGCCGCCTCCCGCCGAGCTCGGAGCGCCTCGCACCCGCCGTGCTGCGGGCGCTGGCGGCGTCGGCGCTCATGGCCGGGCCCGCGTACGTCGCGGCGGCCGCGATCTCCGACGGGAGCATCGGTGGCGTCGCGGCGGTCGCGACGATGCTCGTCGCGGCCGTCGTCGGCGCGGTCGCGTTCCTCGCCGCCCAGCGCGCCTGGCGCTCACCGGAGCTCGGGTTCTTCACCGGCGCGCTCGCCGCGCGGCGCGACATCCGTCCATCCTGAGCCCGCGAATGCCGTTGCGGCGGCGGCGGCTCCGATCACGGGAGGGTGCTTCGCCCACGCCTGCTCGCCCTCCTGGGTCTCCTCGCGCTGCTCGCCTGTGTCCCCTCATCGGTGGCCGGCGCCGAGCGCACCCGCACGTTCGTCGCGGCGGGCACGCCGAAACGAGTGGCGACGTTCGCGCTCAAGGGCCTGAGCGCCGAGCGCGTGCGCCGCGCCGAGCTGCGCACGGGCAGCCACCGGCGCAGCCTGGCGGCCGGGACCGTGCGCGCGGGAATCCGCAGCGGCCGCCTGCGGCTGCGGCTGACGCCCGCGATGCAGCGATCGCGGCGCTCTGCCGCGACGCGCCGTCGCTCGCCCGTGCGGCTCGTCGTCTGGATCACCTCGTCCGGGAGCGGATCCGCCGCGAGCGCCGGCGATGCGCCCTCCACCGAGACCGGCGGGCCGGCGGCGGCCGCGCCGGGCGCCGGCGAGACGGCGGCGCCGCCGCGATCGCCACGCGCACGCCGATCACCGCCTGGCGGGCGGGCAGCGCGCCGCTGACCGACGCCGAGGCCGCCGCGCGCGTGACGCCCCGCGCCGAGATCCGCCCCGAGAACAGCGCCGCCAACCACTACGTGCCGTCGGCCGGCGAGCTCGCCGCCTTCCACGCCTCCCGCTACACGTCGGGGCCGGCATCCGGCCTGCTCGGCGACGAGAACATCCCCGAGCGCCGCCACGTGACCGGCGGCTTCGCCGGCACGACCGACGAGATCCTCCAGTGGGCCGCGCACAAGTGGGGCATCCCGGAGGACCTGCTGCGCGCGGTCGCGCACACCGAGTCGACATGGCGCCAGTCGCAGCAGGGCGATCTGCGGGCGGGCGTCTACGAGAGCCTCGGCCTCATGCAGGTCAAGTGGCGCAGCGACGGCTCGCTGCACCCGGGCACCGAGCCGCTGCGCTGGAAGTCCACCGCGTTCAACGTCGACTACTGGGCGGCGAACATCCGCTTCTTCTACAACGGCACGGCGATCCGCTGGTTTCGCAGCAACGCGGCATACGCGACGGCGCAGGAGTGGCTGTCGATCGGCGGCTGGTATCAGCCGAGCCCGTGGAACAACCCCGACCAGCTCGCCTACATCGAGCGCGTGAAGGCCCGCGCCGCCGGCCGCGCCTGGGAGCGGCCCGGCTTCTAGCCGTCCGTAAGCGGTCGGTCAGCGCGAGCGCGAGCAGGCTGAAGCTCAGGTCCGCCGAGCCGCGCAGCGTGAGGTGCGGGTCGAGCGTCATGAGGACGCCGACGACGCCGAGCGCGGTGAAGCTCGCGATCGCCGCGACCCCGACGCCGTCTCTTCGGCTGCGGGCGATCCGCAGCACCGTCGGCATCGCGACGGCGAGGAACGCGAAGAACGCGAGGAAGAAGACGATCCCGCCCGACCACAGCAGCCACGTGTGGCCGCTCTCGATGTAGATCCAGTCGCGCCAGGACTCCGGCGCCGCGACACGGCCGGCGGGCCGGACGCCGGTCACGACGTTGGAGTCCGACAGCAGCGGCGGCCAGAAGTGCGTGTTGAGGTTGTCGAGCCGGCCCTGCCAGCTCTGCGGCAGGCCGCTGGCGGTGTCGAAGCCCTGCAGCCGCGTCTCGATCACCGGCTGCAGCGCGACGCCGGCCGCGATCGCCACGACCGCCAGGACCGCGACGCTGCGACCGAGCCGCCGCGTCACGAGGCCGAACGCGAACGCCGCGACGACGACGCCGATCGCTCCCGAGAACTGGCCCGATGCCAGCGCGCCGACGACGAACAGCCCGCCGAGCGCCATGAGCAGCGCGCGATGGCGCGCGATCCCGAGCAGCAGGCCGCCCGCGACGGCGAGGCTGAAGATCATGACGTCGGCGACCGCGAACGAGGATCCGAGCGTCGACGTCGCGCGGTTGGGCGCGAAGTCCGATGCCTGGTCGTTGGGCGAGAAGTAGCGCAGGATGAAGTCCTGCGCGCCCGGGAAGCCGAGCGCCTGGAGGATCCCGATGACCGCGACGATCGCCGCGGCGGACATCGCGACCCAGAGGCAGCGCGTGACCTGCGCGGGCGTGCGCACGGCGAGGCGCACCATGAGGAAGACCGCGTAGTACTTCCAGAGCTGCAGCGCGTAGAAGATGTCGTCGGCGCTGATGCTGCGCTCGCGGACGAGCATCCACATGAGCGGCAGCACCGAGCCGGAGAACGCGAGGAAGAGCAGCGCCGCGTCGATCCGGTGGAAGCGAAACGAGAGCGCCGAGCCGGTCCGGCGCGTCGGCGCGAGCACGGCGTGCAGCACGAGCCCGGCCCCCACGAGCATCGCGACCGCCTCGTTCGGGCGCAGGACCGGGATGAGCACGCCGCGGTCGATGCCGGCCAGCAGCGGCGTCGCCGCGAGCAGGATGTAGGCGCCGAGGATCGGGTGCAGCGCGACCGCGAGGATGACGACCGCCGCGGCCACGACGACGAGCGTCTCCAGCGGCGCCAGCGCGACGGCCGTGCCGAGGGCGATCGCCGGCGCTCCGAGGCCGACGAGCACGAGGATGCGACCCCCCGTCACACGCGGGTGCTCGACAGAGACCACGAGGAGAGTCTAGTTTCGGCCGCCGTTGGGACCGCACCTGCTCATCGCGCTCGAGAACGAGCCCTATCCGCACGACAGCCGCGTCCGCCAGGAGGCGCTGGCGCTCGTCGCGGCGGGCTACGACGTGACGGTCTGCGGCCCGACCGGCTTCGGCTTCGACGCGCGCGAGGAGACGGTCGAGGGCGTGCGGGTGCTGCGCTACCCGGCGCCGGCCGGCGGCGCCAGCGTCCTCGGCTACGTCCGCGAGTACGCCGTCTCGCTGCTGCGCCTCGCGCGGCTCATGCGCGTCGCGGCCGGCAGGCGGCCGGTCGACGTCGCGATCGTCTGCTGCCCGCCCGACCTCCTCGTGCTGCCCGCGCTCGCGCTGCGCCGCCGCGGCGCGGCGCTCGTCGTCGATCACCACGACCTCTCCCCCGAGCTCTTCGAGCTGAAGTTCGGGCGCCGCCGCGTGCTGGGCGCGCTCGTGCGCGCGGCCGAGTCCTTCGCGCTGCGCCGCGCCGACGCGGTCATCGCGACGAACGACAGCTACGCGGCGATCGAGCGCGCGCGGGCGGGGGTCGCGGCGGAGCGCGTCTTCGTCGTCCGCAACGGCCCCGATCCGGCGCGGATCCATCCCGTCGCGGCGCGCTCGGACCTCCGTGACGGCGCGGGCAAGCTCGTGTGCTGGGTCGGGATGATGGGCGAGCAGGAGGGGCTGCACCATCTCCTCGACGCCGCCGAGGCGATCAGCGCGCGCCGCGGCGACGTCGCGTTCGCCCTCGTCGGAGCCGGCGACGCGCGCGAGGCGCTCATGGCCTCCGCCGAGCGCCGCGGCCTGGATGGCGTCGTGCGGTTCCCCGGGCGCGTCGACGGCGACGAGCTGCGCGGCTGGATGGCGACCGCCGACGTCTGCGTCAGCGTCGACGAGCCCAACCCGATGAACGACTGCTCGACGATGACGAAGGTCGTGGAGTACATGGCGATGGGCCGCCCGATCGTGCAGTTCCCGCTGCGCGAGACCAGCCGCGTCTGCGGCGACGCCTCGCTCTACGCGCGGGCCGGCGACGCGCAGGACCTCGCGGCGCGCATCGAGGAGCTCATCGACGACCCGCAGCGCGCCGCCGCGCTCGGCGCCGCCGCCCGCGAGCGCGCCCTCGACGGGCTCATGTGGCCCGACCAGGTCCCCGCGCTGCTGGACGCCGTCGACGCGGCGCGGCGCCTGCGGCGAGCCGGGCGATGACCGTCCTGCGCCTCGATCCCGTCACCGACGAGCGCTGGGCGGCGTTCGTCGCGCGCGCGCCCGGCGCCGACGCCTTCCATCACCCCGCGTGGCTCGGCCTCCTGCGCGACGAGTACCGCTACCCGATGCTGGCGCTGTGCGTCGCGGACGACGGCGGCGGCGGCGCGAGATCGCCGCCGGGGTCCCGCTCGCGCGGGTCGAGAGCCGGCTGACCGGCCGGCGCCTCGTCGCCGTGCCGTTCTCCGACCGCTGCGCGCCGCTCGGCGAGGGCGCCGCGCTGCGGCGCCTCGCCGGCGAGCTCGTCGCCGAGCGCGCGCGGACCGGCCTGCCGATCGAGCTGCGCGCGCCGCTGCACGGCCTCGCCGGCGCGTTCGTCGTCCCGCGCTTCCTCCAGCACCGGCTCGCGCTCGCCGGCGGGCCCGACGCGATCCTGCGCGACGCGCGCTCGCAGGTGCGCCGCGGCGTCGCGAAGGCGCGGCGCGCCGGGCTCGTCGTCGAGCGCGACACCGGCCGCGCGGGACTCGAGGCCTTCTACGGGCTGCACCTGCGCACCCGCCGGCGCCAGGGCGTCCCGACGCAGCCCAAGCGCTTCATCGCCGGCTTCGAGCGGCTCTTCGCGCAGGGCCTCGGGTTCGTGCTGCTCGTCCGCCACGCGGGCCGCGCCGTCGCGGCCGCGCTCTTCCTGCGCTGCGGCGGGACGCTGACCTACAAGTACGGCGCCTCGGACGAGCGCTTCCTGGCGCTGCGCCCGAACAACCTCCTGTTCGCCGAGGCGATCCGCCTCGGCTGCGACGACGGGCTGGACACGCTCGACTTCGGGCGCACCGACCTCGACAACCCCGGCCTGGCGGCCTTCAAGCGCTCGTGGGGCGCCGTCGAGGAGCCGCTGGCCTACACGTACCTCGCGGCGCGGCCGCCGCGCTCGGGCACGGGCGCGGCCTCGCGCCTGCTCGCCGCGGCGATCCGGCGCGGCCCGCCGGTCATGGGCCGCGCGATCGGGACGGCGCTGTACCGGCACGTCGGATGACCGCCGCCGAGCACTACCTCCACGAGCGCTACAAGGGCGCCGACCGCGCGGGCCGCGCCCGCGACGCGTACTACGCGCTCAAGCCGCTGCTGCCGCGGCGCCTGCAGCTCGCGCTGCGCCGCGCCTACGCGCCGGTCCAGGCGCGCCGCGACTTCCCCCGCTGGCCGATCGAGCCGGTGCTCGTCGAGCGTCGCGACGCCGAGCTGCTCGAGCTCGTCCGCGCCGCGCCCGGCGGCCGCGCGCCGATCGTCAACCACTGGCCCGACCGCCACCGCTGGGCGGCGATCCTCACGCACGACGTCGAGGGTCCCGCCGGCATCGACAACGTCATGCGCGTCGTCGAGCTCGAGCGGCGCCACGGGTTCGTCTCGTCCTGGAACTTCGTCGCCGAGTGGTACCCGATCCCCGACGGGCTCTTCGACGCGCTGCGCGAGGCGGGCTGCGAGATCGGGCTGCACGGCATCCGCCACGACGGCCGCCTGTTCTCCGACCGCGAGCACTTCGAGGCCGAGCTGCCGGCGATCGCGCGGTACGCGCGCGACTGGGGCGCCGACGGCTTCCGCTCCCCCGCGACCCACCGCAACGCCGACTGGATGGCCGAGCTGCCGGTGCGCTACGACAGCTCGTTCCCCGACACCGACCCGTTCGAGCCGATGGCGGGCGGCTGCTGCTCGATCCTGCCGTTCTTCTTCGGCGACGTCGTCGAGCTGCCGATCACGCTCGTCCAGGACCACACGCTCTTCGAGATCCTCCGCGAGCCGGGCATCGAGCGCTGGGTGACCAAGAGCGACTGGATCATGCGAAACCACGGGCTCGTCAACGTCATCGTCCACCCCGACTACGTCGTCGCGCCCGACCGGCTCGCGCGCTACGAGCGCTTCCTCGCCTTCCTCGCCGGGCGGACCGGCGGCTGGCACGCGCTGCCGCGCGACGTCGCGCGCTGGTGGCGCCAGCGGGCGGGGCTGCGCGTCGGCGCCGGCGGCGAGATCGAGGGCGCGTCGGACTTCCGTGCGACGGTCGCGATCGCGCGCGAGCAGGACGGGCGGGTCGTGCTCGATGTCTGAGCCGCTGCGCGTCTCGCAGGCACGACGGACCCGAGCACGCCGAGTGGAGCGCGTTCGTCGAGCGCACGCCCGGCGGCCACCACCTGCAGACGCCGGCGTGGGCGCAGGTCAAGGAGGTCGTCGGCCTGCGCGCGATCCGGCTGCTCGTGTCGCGCGGCGACCGGATCGCCGGCGGCTGCCAGCTGCTCGTCCGCCGGCTGCCCGCCGTCGGCGCGATCGCGTACGTCCCGCGCGGGCCGCTCATGCGCGACCGCGACCCGCGCCCGTTCGACGTCCTGCTCGACGCGCTCGCCGAGCTCGCGGCGGGCGAGCGGATCGTCTACCTCAAGGTCCAGCCGCCGACCGACCGCCACGACATGGCGGGCCTGCTCGAGCGCCGCGGGTTCGTCGCCTCCGCGCTCGAGGCCGCGCCGGTGGGCACCGTCCGGGTCGCGGTCCGCGATCGCACCGACGAGGAGCTGCTCGCCGCGATGCGGCCGTCGACGCGGCGCAACGTGCGCAGGGCGCAGCGCGACGGGATCGTCGTGCGCGAGGGCGGCGAGGCCGACCTCCCGCTGCTTCAGGAGCTCCTCGAGGCGACCGCCGCGCGCCAGGGATTCAGCGCCTACGGGGCGAGGTACCACGAGCGCATGTGGCGCGGCTTTCAGTCCACGGGTCATGCGCGCCTGCTCGTCGCCGAGCACGAGGGCCGCGCGCTGTCGTGCGCGCTCGTCATCGCGTTCGGCGACAGCGCGATCTACAAGGTCGGCGCGTGGCGCGGCGAGGCGTCGACGCTGCGCCCCAACGATCTCGTGCAATGGACGGCGATGCGCTGGGCGCGCGACCGCGGCCACGACTACTACGACTTCGAGGGCATCTCGGCGGATGCCCTCGCCGCGCTGCGCGCCGGCCGGCCGATGCCCGCGGACGTCGCCGGGCCGACGGCGTTCAAGCTCGGCTTCGGCGGGACGCCGACGCTCTTCCCCCAGGCCTACGACCGCGGCTACGGGCGCGCGGTCGGCCCGGCGCTCGTGCGGCTGGCGCCGCGGCTGGAGCGGCTGCGGCCGCTCGCGCACCGCGCGGTCGGGCGCGTGCGATGAGAGACCAGGCGCGGGGGCTGTTCGACGCGACGCTGAAGCCCGTCTTCGTCACCGCGCGCGGCAGCGCGATCGCGCTGCTGGAGCGCCGCGCGGGCATCAGCACCCGCGGCCGGCTCGCGCCCGAGGAGCTCGGGTTCTCCTCCGAGCACCGCGAGCGCTACCAGCCGACGCCGTGGTTCGCGCTCGCCCGCATCCTGCCGCGCGCCGAGGTCGGGCCATCCGACGTCTTCGTCGACTTCGGCGCCGGCATGGGGCGCATCCTCTACCAGGCCGCGGCGCGCTACCCGCTGCGCCGCGTCGAGGGCGTGGAGCTCTCCGACCGCCTCGCCGCCGTCGCCGCCGACAACATCGCCCGCACCCGCGACCAGCTGCGCTGCCACGACATCCGGATCGTCACGACCGACGTCCTGCACTACGCGATCCCCGACGACCTGACGATCGCCTACTTCGCCAACCCCTTCCAGGGACCGATCTTCCAGTCGGTCGTCGACGGCCTCGTCGCGTCGGCGCGGCGCCGCCCGCGGCGCCTGCGCGTCATCTACCTCAACCCGGTCGAGCAGCAGATGCTGCTGGACGCCGGCTTTCGCCGGGTGCGGCGCCTGCGGGGGTGGCGCCCCGGTCGCGACTGGGCGCGGTCGAACTCGACGGTGATGTACGAGCTGGCGGGCGGCGCGTAGCGTCAGTCCAGCGGCGACGCGAGCAGCGACGGCCCGAAGAGCGTCGCGCGGCCGCCGCCGGCGCGCGAGGCGGCGTGCATCGCGGTCGAGGCGCGCTGCCAGACCGTGTCGGCCTCCGTCGCGCCGGCTCCGAAGATCGCCCCGCCGATGCTCGCGGTCACGGGCGCGCCGATCCGGCCCGCGGAGTCCGCCTGCGCGCTCTCGAGGCGCGCGAGCAGGTCCTCGGCGAGCGCCATGAGGCTCGCGGCATCGCAGTGCGGCACGAGGACCGCGAACTCGTCCTCGCCGACGCGCGCGGCGAAGTCGCTGCGGCGCACGCGCGACTCCAGCGCGGCCGCGAAGCGCCGCAGGACGTCGTCGCCGCCGCCACGCCCGAGCGCCTCGTTGATCGCCTTCAGGCCGTCGACGTCGAGCATGAGGACGCCGCCGTCGGTGCCGTAGCGGTCCACGCGGGCGGCGTGCCGGCGCAGCTCGCGCTCGAAGCCGGCGCGGTTGAGCAGCAGCGTGAGCTCGTCGCGGTCGCTGAGCGTGCGCAGGCGGGCCTCCTCGCGGCGGCGCTCGGTGAGGTCCTGGAGCTGGACGAGCAGGTGCTGCGGGCGCCCGGCGGTGTCGCGGATGACCGCGACGTGGACCGCCGCGGGGATCTCGTGGCCGTCGGCGTGCAGCAGCCGCTTCTCGGTGACGTGGACCGCCGTCGCGCCCTGCGCGAGCGCGCTCAGGCCCTCGGCGCTGGACTGCGCCTCGTCGGGATGCAGGAGCGAGACGAGCGTCGCGCGGCGCAGGTGCTCCGGCCGCCGGCCGGTGAGCTCGGCGAGCGCGAGGTTCGCCGACCAGAAGCGCCCGTCGAGGCCCGCGATCCCCATGCCCACCGGCGCGTGGTCGAACGCGACGCGGAAGCGCTCCTCGGCCTCCTGCGACGCGCGCTGGG
This sequence comes from uncultured Actinomycetes bacterium, assembly GCA_963830085.1. Lineage (GTDB taxonomy): Bacteria > Actinomycetota > Thermoleophilia > Solirubrobacterales > Solirubrobacteraceae > CADCVQ01. Next base: position 144,074 of record CAWHLF010000010.1, read on the forward strand.
CCAGGCGCTGCTCGGTGACGTCGCGGATCGTCATGATCGCGCCGCGCGCGCCGTTGGAGGCGGCGATCGGCTGCCCGGCGAGGACGAGCCAGCGGTACGTCCCGGCGGGATCGCCGGCGAGGTACTCCTCGTCGGCGACGGCCTCCCCGCGCAGCGCTCGCTGCAGCGGCAGATCCTCGCGCGCGACCGTCTCCCCGGAGGCCATGAGCCGCAGCCGCCCCTGGTCGGCGAGATCGCCGAGCGCCAGCGGCTCGTCCTCGCCGTAGGCCCGCGCGGCGGCGTTGACGATCCGCAGCTCGCCGCGGTCGTCGGACGCGATGACGCCCTCGCCGAGGTTCTCGAGCACGGCGGCGATGAAGCGGCGCTCGGACTCGACCCCGTCGCCGCCGCGGCGCGCGGCGCGCTCGGCCCACAGCAGCTCCTGGCGAGCGACGCCCGCCAGCTCGTGGAGGAGCTCGAGCTGCTCCTCGGTCCACGACCGCGACCGGCGGTCGGCGACCGCGATGGCGCCGATCGCGTGCCCGGACGCGGCGTTCAGCGGGACGGCGGCGAACGCGACGATCCCGAGCTCGGCGATCGCGAGGCTGTCGCGCAGCACCGGGTCGGCGCGCGCGTCGGCGACGGCGAGCGGCGCCTTGTTGGCGACGGCGTAGCGGCTGAGCGAATGCGTCAGCGGCCACTCGCGGCGGCTGGCGAACGGCTCGGGCACGCCGAGCTGCGCCGCGAGGAACTCGCGCTCGGCGTCGACGAGCGAGATGAGCGCGACGGGCGCGTCGAGCAGCCGGGCCGCGAGCCGGACGAGCGCGTCGAAGCTCTCGTCGGGCGGCGCGTCGAGCAGCCCCGTCGCCTGGAGCTCGCGCAGGCGCATCGGATCGTCGGCCTGGTCGGCGACGGCGGCGCGCTCGACGACGCGGGCGGGGACCGTCACGAGCACCGTCGTCCCCTCGCCCGGCGCCGAGCTGACGTCGAGCTGCCCGCCGGCGGCGCTGACGCGCTGGCGCGTGGACGCGAGCCCGACGTGGCCGGCCGCCAGCGCCTGCTCCGGGCGCTCGCCGGCGACCATCCCGAGGCCGTCGTCGGCGATCGTCAGGACGATCGCCTCCGCGGTGCGCTCGAGGCGGACCTCGAGGTGGCGTCGCCGCCGCGTGCTTGACGGCGTTCGTGACGAGCTCGCGCGCGGCGGCGTAGAGCAGCGCGTCGTGCGGGCCGACGGCGTCGGGATCGACGTCGAGCTCGACCGCGAGGCTCGTGCGCCGCGTGACCCGCTCGAGCTCGACCTTCAGCGCCACGGCCAGGCCGCGATCGGCGAGCGAGGTCGGGTGCAGGCCGAGGACGGTCTCGCGCAGCGCGCGCACGGCGTCGGTCAGCGCCTCGTCGGCGTACTCCAGCGACTGCAGGTAGCCGGCGCGCGCCTCGCGCACGTCCTGCTGGGCGGCGAGCAGCGACTGCAGCGTGTCGTCGTGCAGCCGCTCGCCGATCCGCGCGCGCTCGCGCTCCTCGGCATCGAGCGCCTCGTGCAGGAGCGCCGCGCGGTCGACGCCGAGCTCCTGGACCTCGCGCGTCCGGCGCTGCACGGCCTGCGCGAGCAGGACGCCGACCGTGCCGACGATGAGGAGCGCGACGAGCGTCTCCGCGAACGCGGTCTCCTCGGCGCCGCCGTCGAGGCCCGGCACGGAGACCGCGACGAAGCCGGTTCCCGCGAGCGCCGCGACGAGCGCGATCGCCGGCGGCCGGTGGGCGAGCCCCATGGCGAGCGGATAGACGACGAGCAGCAGGCGCGCCTCCGACGTCGCGCCGCCGCTGAACGCGACGAGGGCGACGATGAGCGCGACGTCGACGAGCGAGACCCAGAGCAGCGGCGGGCGCAGGCGCCCGCGGGCGGCGAGGACGGCCAGCACGACGGCGTAGGCGCCGCCGAGCGCGAGCGTGACGAAGAACCCGGCGCCCGCCTCGTCGGGCCCGACCAGCACGGCGATCGCGACGACGATCGCAGCGGCGATCCGCAGCGCGGCGAACGCCTCCGCTGAGGTGTAGCTCCTCCCCGTGCCGCGCAGCCGCTCCATGGCTCTCAGACTCCAAACTGCTTACGGTTCGCCGATTGCTGGAGCGTAGACGCTGCGGCGGCGCGCGGGGCCCGCACGTGCCGGCGACATCATCCGATCGGATGACCCGCCCTCATCTCTTGTCTCCGCGCCAGCAGGATGGATTAACGGGCTTCCCGCGGTCATGCTTGTCACCGTGAACCTCGCCGGCCCCATCCAACCCGATCCGGCCGCTCGCGCGCGAGCGATCACCGTCGTGCTCGCCGACGACAGCGACGTCTACCGGCGCGGGATGAAGCGGGCGATCGAGGCCGACCAGCGACTGGCGCTCGTCGCCGAGGCCACCGACGGCGCCCAGGCGCTGGCGGCGATCCTCGAGCACCAGCCCGACGTCGCGCTCCTCGACCTGCAGATGCCGGCGCTCGACGGCGTCGAGGTCTGCTGCCGCGTGCACGAGGACCCGCCCGACAACCCCACCCGCTTCGTCCTCGTCAGCGCGTTCCTCAGCGACGACGTCATCAACCGCGCCCGCGCGTGCGGGATGGATCACCAGGTCGACAAGACCACGCCGCGCCGGGAGATCTGCGACATCCTCGCGCAGGCGACGCCCGCAGCGGGCCCCGCGCCCGACGCAGCCTGAGCCTGACGTCGATCTGCCCCGCGCGGGTGGGCGCGCATCGCGTACGGTTGGCGCTGCCCATGACGCCTCGCATCTCGGTCTATGTCGGAGAGGACCACCCGATCTATCTCGAGGGTCTCGTCCGCGCGCTGCGCCAGCGGCCCGAGTTCGAGGTCGTGGGGTCCTCCGACGACGGCCGCCGGGCGCTCGAGGACATCCGCCGGCTCGCACCCGACGTCGCGATCCTCGACGAGAACATGCCGGGGCTGCTCGGCAACGAGGTCCTGCAGGCGATCGGCCGCGACCACCTCACGACCCGCGTCGTCATGTTGTCGGCGTCCGTCGACAGCGCCGTCGTGTTTCGCGCCGTCGCCAACGGCGTCGCCGCGTTCCTCACGAAGGACGCCGACCGGGCGACGATCTGCGATGCGGTCGCCGCCGTCTCGCGCGGGCAGACGGTCCTCGCGCCGCAGGTTCAGGCCGGGCTCGCCGACGAGGTGCGCCTGCGCGAGGTCGAGCAGCGGCCGGCGCTGTCGCCGCGCGAGCACGAGATCCTCGCGCTCACCGCGAACGGGCGCAGCGCGCCGGACATCGCCAGGGACCTGCAGATCAGCACCGCCACGGTCAAGACCCACCTGCGCAACATCTACGAGAAGCTCGGCGTCTCCGAGCGCGCCGCCGCGGTCGCCGAGGCGATGCGCCGCGGGCTGCTCGAGTAGCCCGCTCATCCGATCGGGTGAGCCCGCCGGCGGCGGTCGGTGGACGTCAGGACCCTCCCCGCAATGGCGTCGTCGGCTGATTGGCGGCGCGCGCGCGATCACCGATGCTTTCCGAGGACACGGACGTCGAAGACGCTTTTCCGCAGCAGCCAGGGGTGGCATCGCGGGGGCACCACACGCCGCGCTCGGTCGGGCAAGGACGCCTCGACGAGCGCGGCGTGGTCGTTTCTCGCGGTCGTGATGAGATGTCGGGCATCGACCCGCATCGATTCACCTGGAAGGACGGCGAGCGCACGATCCACTTCGGTCGCGGCGCGCTCGACGACGCGGCCGCGATCCTCGGGACGGGCTACACGCTGCTGAGCACCGAGCGGGCGCGCGCGATGGCGCCACAGCTCGCCGCCGGCGCCGCCGCGACCCACGACGTCGCACCCGGACGGGTCGACGAGCTCGCCGGCGCGCTGCTGGACGTCGTCGATCCCGCGGAGCTCATCGTCGCGCTCGGCGGCGGCCGGATCGTGGACGTCGCGAAGGCGCTCGCCGCGGCGCGGCCGCCCGGCGAGCGGCCCCGCGTGGCGGCGGTGCCGACGACGCTCAGCGCGGCCGAGATGACCGCCATCCACCGCCGCGCCGCCGGCGCCGACGGCTCGCTGCCGGGCGTGCGCCCGGCGATCGTCATCAACGACCCCGCCCTCAGCGCCTCGCAGCCGGACGCGGCGCTCGCCGCGAGCGCCGCCAACGCGCTCGGCCACGCCGCCGAGGGGCCCGCGACGACCCGCGCGAGCCCGGTCCCGGCGCTCGCGGGACGCGAGGCCGCCCGCCTCATCGGCTCGGCGTACGCCGGTGACGGCGAGCCCGACCGCGACGAGCTCGCGCTCGGCGCGCTGCTGTCGGGCTACGCGATCGACGGCTGCGGCTACGGGCTGCATCACGTCCTGTCGCAGACGCTCGCGCGCTTCGGCGGCGTCGGCCACGGCCAGGCGAACGCCGCGATGCTTCCCCATACGCTGCCCGCGCTCGGCGCGCCGCGGGGCTCCCGGGACCGGCGAGCTCATCGCGCTCGCGACGCGTCTCGCACGGCGCGCAGGCGCCTCTCGCCTGCGCGATCTCGGCGTCGACGCAGCGGTCCTCGACGTCTGCGCGGACGTCGCATCCGGCCGCGCGGAGCTCGATCTCATCCCGCCCCGACCGGACCGCGACGAGCTCCGCGACCTCTACGAGTCGGCGTTGCTGACCTGCCACACTCGATCGATGGGTGATCGCGACACACTGCTGGACCGCGCGCTGTTCGACGAGTTCGCAGAGCTCTTCGAGCCGGCCGAGATGCGTGACGTCATCGCCGAGTGGCACGCCGACCTGCAGATCGCGCTGCATGCGATCGGCGAGGCGCTCGAGCGCGACGATCCGGCCGAGGTCGCGCGGGTCGCCCACCGCACCGCGGGCGGCGGGCTGGCGCTCGGGGCCACGAGCCTCGCGAACGTCTGCGAGGGGCTGCGAGCGCGGGCGGAGTCCGGCGCCGGCGTCACGACCGACGACGTCGAGCGCGTGCGCGTCGCGGCGGAGGCGACGCATCGTGCGCTCGAGGACGCCGTCGGGCCTAGCCTAGATCTTCAGGAGCACGATCGTGTTCGCGACCCACGCGATCGCGAACGCGACCGTCCAGCGGTTCAGGTTGCGCTCGACGAGCGAGCCGCCGCCGAAGGGACCGGCGCCGGTGCCGACGCCGAAGGCGCCCGACAGGCCCGCGTCCTTCCCCGAGTGCATGAGCACGAGGAAGATCAGGGTGATCGACAGGGCGACCTGAACGACTGAGAGGATCGTCTCCACGGCGAGGAATCCTAGCGTCCCGCGGCCTCGTCCATCTCACGCAGGACGTCCATCGCCTCCGCGCGCAGCTGGCGATCGAGGACGCGGTGATCCTCCTCGGACAGCTTGCCGGTGCGCAGATCCATCTCGGCGTCGCGGATCTCGCGGTACTTCGCCTCCTTGCGCGCCTCGAGCTCGGCCATCCGGTCGTCGGTCTCGCCGCCGCCCTCGTCCGGGCGCCCGCGACCGCGCACCGGCGCCGTCACGAACACGACGACGGCCGCCGAGCACGACGACGATGACGAGCAGCGCGGCGACGTCCATCTGAGTCCTACGCCAGCGACGCGGGCGCTTCTCGTCGCCCGCCGGCGAGCCGCCGAGCTCCTCGGCCACGCGCGCCGCGTACTTCGCCCGGACGCGGCCGCGGGCGCGGTCGCCGCCGGGCCACATCGCGATGAGCGCGCCGCCGAAGACGATGAGCGCGCCGAGCCAGATCCACGTCACGAGCGGCGACGTGATGAGCCGGAACGTCGCGGGCGGCGGGTTCTCGGCGTAGCGGTCCACGAGCCCGCGCAGCGCAGCGCCGAGCGCCGCCGCCTCGGCCTGCGGCGTGAGCTTGCCGGCCGCCTGCGCGAAGACCTTGTCGCCCTGCTCGATGATCGGCAGCAGCGCGCGGACGTCGGGCGTCATCGCCGCCCACACGTCGCGGCGCATCCCGGCCTTCAACCCGACCTCGCTCGTCGCCTCGCCCTCGAAGAAGCGCCCGACCGGCCCGAGGCCGGCCTCGTCGCGCGACGGGAAGTAGCCGCGCTCGGGCCGCAGCGTCGTCACGAGCTTGCCGTCGCGCCGGACCTCGACCACGGAGCCGAAGGAGATCTTCTCGAGGCTCCCCGCGGACGTCGCCGAGATCCCCGCCGTCGGCCGGACGTACTCGAAGTCGTAGCCGCCGACGCGCGTGCTCTGCCCGACGTCGAGGCGGATGTCGCGCGCGTCGTTGAACGCCGTCGAGGCGGCGACGCCGACGAACATCACCGCGATCCCGACGTGGACGAGGTAGCCGCCGTAGCGCCGCCGGTTGCGGGCCACGAGCGAGCCGAGCGCCATGACGGGCCCCTGGCCGGTCATCGTCCGCCGCACGCCGACACCGCGCCAGAACTCCTGGCCGACGCTCGCGACGACGAACGCGCCGCAGACGAACATCGCCAGCGCGAGCGGGCGCTCCGCGACGCCGAGCGCCGCGAGCACGACGCCGGCGGTCACCGCCACGCAGATCGGCACGAGGAAGTTGCGCCGCGCGTTGGCCGCCGTCGCGCGCCGCCACGCGATGACCGGCCCGATGCCGCTCAGCAGGACGAGCACGATCGCCAGCGGCACGGTGTAGCGATCGAACCACGGCGGCCCGAGCGCCCGGCGGCTGCCGGTGAGCGCCTCCGCGATGAGCGGCCAGAACGTGCCCCAGAAGACGACGAACGCGAGCGCGACGAGGACGAGGTTGTTCGCGAGGAAGATCGCCTCGCGCGAGAGCATCGAGTCGAGCTTGTTCTCCGAGCGCAGCGCCTCCCGGCGCCAGACGACGAGCCCGATCGAGCCCGCGACGAGCACCCCGATGAGGATCACGAAGGGGACGCCGAGCGTGGAGGCGCCGAACGCGTGGATCGAGTCGAGGATCCCCGAGCGCACGAGGAACGTCCCCATGATCGAGAGGATCCCGGTCGCGAGGACGAGCGAGACGTTCCAGATCTTCAGCATCCCGCGCTTCTCCTGGAGCATGAGCGAGTGCAGGAACGCGGTGCCGGTCAGCCACGGCAGCAGCGAGGCGTTCTCGACCGGGTCCCAGGCCCAGTAGCCGCCCCAGCCCAGCTCGGCGTACGACCAGCGGGCGCCGAGCAGGATCCCGATGCCGAGGAAGAACCAGGCGGCGAGCGCGAAGCGCCGCGTCGAGCGGATCCAGTCGGCGGCGCCGACCTGCCGCGTCACGAGCGCGCCGACCGCGAACGCGAACGGGATCGCGAACAGCGTGTAGCCCGAGTAGAGCATCGGCGGGTGGATCATCATGCTCGGGTGGCGCAGCAGCGGGTTGAGGCCGTTGCCCTCCGCCGGCACCGCCGCCAGGACGCCGAACGGCGTCTCGAGGAAGACGAGCAGCGCCGCGAAGAACATCGCGAAGCCGAGCAGGACGGCGGTCGCGTAGGGCGCGACGATGCGCAGGCTGCGCCGCGTGAGGAACAGCACGAGGCTCGACCACAGCGACAGCAGCCAGAGCCACAGCAGCAGCGAGCCCTCCTGCGACGACCACGCCGCGGCGCCCTTGTAGAACGTCGGCGTCGTCGTCGACGAGTGGCTCGCGACGGTCGCGAAGCTGAAGTCCGAGCGCAGGAAGGCGATCTCGAGGATCGCGAACGCGCCGGTGCACAGCGCGGCGACCGCGTAGACCGACCGCCGCCCCGACACGACCCACTCCGGGCGGCCACGGCGCGCACCGTAGATCGACGCGGCGATGCCGTACGCCGCCACGACGAGGGCGAGGATGAGCAGCGCGCGGCCGACGGTCGCCATGCTCAAGAGGCTAGCTGCGCGTGGTCTTGTCTTCGGTGAACTTCGACGGGCACTTCGTGATGAGCGTGTCGCGCTCGCCGACGAACGTCTCGCCCTGCTTGCGCACGGTGATGATGACCTCGCGGCCCTCGCGGAACGGGTCGGGCACCGCGCCGCTGTAGCTCACCGGCACCGAGGCCGAGCCCTCGCGGTCGCGGACGCGGAAGTCGACGCCGTCGGACGTCGTGCGAACCGAGCCGTCCTCGACCTTCCCCGTGAGCTGGTAGGGCACGCCGGCCTGGGCGCTCGCGAGGTCGCTCGGCGACACCGCCTCGCTCGACGCGCTGAAGCTCGTGACGACGAGCGCGGTGGCGAGCAGGACGGCCGCCGAGAGGGCGACGACGAGCCGGATCTTGCGCTTGCGGCCGGGGTCCATGCGCCGTCAAGTATCGCATTCGGGCTCCCGAACCACGCTGCTCGGCGCGCCTGCGCTCGCCGCCGCGCCGAGGAAAAGTCGCCCCAACACAGAAACTCTTGCGTGGTTGGCGAGTCTTGGCCGATAGACCCATGAAGCCGATGTCCATCCGACACCCCGCAGCCTCGCCCAGCGTTCCCAAGCGCCGGCGACTTCACATCGTTCCCACCCCGGAGCCCCGGCCCGAGCCGATGCACCCCGACGAGCGGCGCCTGCGCGACGCCGGCGGCCCGCACGACCGCGCGTGCTACTCGTGCGGCTGCGGCTTCTACTTCGAGGCCCCCGTCTCGGCCTCGGTGCACTGCCCGCACTGCAAGACAGAGCAGGCCTGGTAGCGGTGCCCTACAGCAGAGCGGGCGACTCGGCTGCGCGGAACTCGATGAGCTTGGCCAGCCCGTCGAACTCCATCGGCTCGGTCGTGAGCTCCGCGCCCGGCGCGTCGCGGATGCTGCGGCGGCGGGTGGCATGGATGCCGATCGTGCGGAAGCTCAGCTCGCTTGCGTCGCGCAGCTCGACGTCGGGGACGAAGACCGTCAGCGTGATCGTCCGCAGGTGCGAGACGCCGTCGAGCGTGACGCTGATCTCCCGGCCGCGGGCGCTGTCCTCGGTCCGGATCGCATCGCCTTCAAAACTGTGGCGGCCCATCGGGCCGGTGTACTCCAGACGGGGAGAGCCGCTGGTCTCGTCGATGGCGTAGACGATCTTCGTGTCCTCGTAGGACAGCTCGAAAAGGTTGGGACCCTGGGTCTGAACAGCCATGAGTGCCCTCGCAGTCGGACGGTCGGCGCGTTGACGCTGCATGGTGAGCCACGACGGCCCCCGTGTCCAGCAATTTGCGCCAAGGTTTAGCCACGCCTTACCCCCGGTTCGTGCTCCTCAGTCGAACGCGACGAGCTTCGCACCGAGTTGCGTAGCGAGACCGTGAGCGCCCTGGCGCATGACGTAATCGTGGTTCCAGTTGAACGCCGGACGCGCGATCGGCGAGATGCGATGCATCCAGCCGCGGGTCGTCGAGACGTCCCAGCTGTAGACGATCGCGGTGCCCGCGGCGCCCTCGTAGAGCCGGCAGATCCCGACGCCCTCGAGCGCCCCGCCGGCTTGCCCCTGAAGCAGATACGGCGGCTCCGAGCGGGTGACCCGCACGTCGAACTCGAGCGTGTACGGGAGCCTGCTGCGCCACGCCAGGCGCGACAACGCGCCGACGCCGTTCTCGCCGCCGGGCTCGAGCTCGGTGACCGACTCCACGCCCTTCCACCACTCCGGGTAGCGCTCGAGCGCGGAGACGAGCTTCCAGACGGGGCCGATCGGAGCATCGAAGCACCAGGTCGTGAGGAAGCTGTAGGCGGCCATCGCGGCGGGGCGAGGATATCCACGTTCACACCCGGGAGCGGATCCCGCATGTAGTCTGCCCGCGTGCGCCGAGCGCTGTCCGTAGCCGGTCTCGTCGGGCTCGTCGCGATGTCGGCGGCGGTGGGTGCCCGCGGCGAGGCGCCTTCCGGCCTGCAGGACCGGACCCCACGCGACACCGATTGGATGTCGCTCTACGCGGGCTGGACCGTCTGGAGCGAGAAGGTCGCCGGCCGCTACACGCTCTTCGCGCGCAGCGCCGGCGTCACGAAGCTCCTGCCCGCGCCGCCCGGTTCGATCACGCACGACCCCGGCGCCGGCCGCGGGCCGAACGGCAAGCCGACCGCGGTCTACCAGCGCTGCACGAGGGCGAGCTGCTCGATCTGGGCCGTGGACCTCGCGTCGGGCGATCAGCGCAAGGTCGGCGGGCTCGGGCAGATCCGCCGCGGCAACTCGGCCGCGACGCGCGATGCCGAGCTCCGTTTCGAGACGCACCCGCGGATCTGGGGCGATCGCGTCGCGTTCCAGACCGGTCCCGCCGCCAAGACGCAGCTGCGTGTCGGCCCGTCCGCCGCCGGGCGCGGCAGCGTGAAGACCCTGCCCGGCAGGTTCAGGCCTTCCAGAGAGGGCTTGCTCGCGGAGCTCGCGATCGGGCCCAAGCATGTGGTCGGACTGTGGGAGATCCAAAACTGTGTCAGCGGCGCCTGCTCCGGCCTGTACATCAACGGGATCGCATCCGGTCGCCAGCAGAAGCTCGACGACGATTCCGGCGAGTTCTGTTTCAACATCATCGACGAAGTGGAGTTCGACGGCCGCGCCTTCCGCTGGTTTCGCGAGCGCACCGCCGTGGACTCGGGGGACACGAGATGTCGCTCGGACATCACCCGTCTGCGCTACGACCCGGCGACGGGTCGCAAGACCGCAAGCTGAGCGGATCCTGAGGTAGCCTGCCCGCGTGCGCCGAGCGCCGATCGTGGCCGGTCTCGCCGGACTGGTCGCGCTGTCGGCGGCGGTGGGTGCACGCGGGCAGACGACGCCGGCCGTGGAGCAACCCACGCCGGCGGACTCCTCGTGGGTCGCCCGCCACGCCGGCTGGACGGTCTGGAGCCAGACGATCGACGGCCGGTACACGCTCTTCGCGCGCAACGCCGGCCGCACGAAGCAGCTGCCGGCGCCCAGCGGCTTCATCACGCACGACCCCGGCGCCGGCCCGGGCCCGACCGGCCGTCCGACCGCGGTCTACCAGCGCTGCTCGGGGGCCAGCTGCTCGATCTGGGCGGTCGACCTCGCCAACGGCACGCAGCGAAGGGTCGCGGGGCTCGGGACGATCCGCCGGGGCGTGTCGACCGAGACGCTCGAGGGCAGCGACGGCTTCGAGACCCACCCACGGATCTGGGGCGACCGGCTTGCGTTCCAGACCGGTCCCGCCTCCAGCTCCCGGCTGCGCGTCGGCCCCTCCGCCGCCGGGCGCGGCGGCGTGAGGACCCTGCCCGGCCGCCCACGCCGCGAGGGGCTGCTGGCGCAGCTCGCCCTGGGCCCCAAGCACGTCGTGGGCCTGTGGGAGGACGACTTCTGCTTCGGCGGCTGCGTCGGCCTGTACATCGGCGGCATCGCGTCCGGGCGACAGCAGCAGCTCGACAAGGGCGCCGCGGGAGAGGTCTGCAACACCGTCCTCGACGAGGTCCGCTTCGACGGCAAGGCGTTTCGCTGGACGCGCGAGCTCACCGCCGAGGACTCGTCGGACACGAGCTGTCCGCCGAAGATCACCCGCCTGCGCTACGACCCGATCACGGGCCGCAAGACGGCCACCTGAGCGGCGTCGCGCTCAGCGGACAGCCGGCAGGAGCGTGCTGTCGCGCTGGCGCGGGTCTGCCGAGACGTCGGTGAAGTTCAGGCGCAGCGTCCGCGCCCTGCGCAGCAGACGCGCGCCGCGGGGACTGAGCCGCAGGCGCAGCGTCCGCGTCGCCGGCGACGTGGACGGTTGCGCGCGCGCGGGCGAGCGGGCGGCCGGCGACGAGCAGCACGACGGCGACGCGCGCCTCGTCGCCGCCGCGGATGCGGCAGCGACAGGACGCGGCCGCGCAGGCGCAGCGTCACCGGGATGACCTTGTCCAGGACGCCGGCGAGCTCGCAGCTGCGCGGTGCGAGCGCGCCGCCGTCGAACGTGTCGCGGCCCGCGCCGCAGCTCAGCAGGGCCGGGCGCCCCTCGCCCTCGAGCTGGTCGTTGCCCGGACCGGCGTCGGCGCTGTCGCCGTTGCCGACCGCCAGCAGCGAGTCGGCTCCCGCTCCGCCCGTGGCCCGGTCGGGCGAGGCGTCGTTCTCGGGCAGCACGTAGGACCCGCGCGGGGCGTCGACCGTCGCGCTGCCGGCGATGAGCTCGTCGTTGCCGGCGGCGCCGTCGAGCGTGTCGGCGCCCGTGCCGCCGACGACGAGGTCGTTGCCGGCCGCCCCCGCCAGCAGGTCGTCGCCGGCCCCGCCGTCGAGCACGTCGCGCCCGCCGCGGCCCGCAAGCCGGTCGCGGCCCGCGCCGCCGATGAGGATGCTGTCGCCCTCGCCACCCAGCAGCTCGTCGTCGCCGGTTCCGCCCTCGACGGACTCGATCGCGGTCATGACGTCGCCCTCGCCGGTCGGGTCGATCGGGCCGGCGCTGGCGAGGTCCGCCCGGACGGGTCCGGTGGCGTACGCGAAGGAGACGAAGTCCGCGCCGCCGCCGCCGTCGATGACATCGGCGCCGGGCCCGGGCAGCAGCTGGTCGGCATGCTCTCCGCCGCGGAGCACATCGTCGCCGTCGCCGCCGTCGAGCACGTCGACGTCACCGAAGCCGTTCTGGAAGTCGGTCCCCGTCAGCACGTCGTTGCCGGCGCCGCCGCTGAGCTTCGTGGTGCCCGGCCCGGGATAGCCGGAGAGGACGTCCTGGCCGTCGCCGCCGGTGCCCTGGCGCGCCGAGATGACGTCGTCGCCGTCGCCGCCGTCGGCGCCCGACGCCACGAGCTGGTCGTTGCCCGGGCCGCCGATCGCCGTCTCCACGCCGCTGACGATGTCGGCGCCGCTGCCGGCGTCGACCACCGCGAGCTCGGAGAGCGCTGGGTTCGGGGGGTTGTGAAAGCTGTCGTCGCCGTCGCCGAGCGTCACGCTGCCCACGTTCTGCTCGACGAGCGCGCCCGGCGCGGACGGGGTCGGGCAGCGCGCGGTCGTCGCGTCGGCGAGCTCGCAGCCGGCGCCGGCGGTGATGGCAACGACGTCGCGGACGACGATCGCGCCCGGCCCCCGCTCGACGACGAGGGCGTTGGTCTCGCCCGCGCCCGCCGCGATCGACAGCGCGTAGACGGTGCGCGCCAGCGAGCTGGACGGCGCCTTGGGGTTGTTGTCGACGAACCCGGGGATCTCGGTGCGCGTCGTGCTGACGACCGCGGCCCTGCGCCGCGTCGCCCGCCGCCAGGCAGCACAGCAGCGCCGCGACCAGGCTCGCAACGGCTTGCGCGGGTCGCGACACGCCACGCATCCTAGGCCGATCACCGTCAGAGCGGACGACGGGCTTCGAACCCGCGACCTCGAGCTTGGGAAGCTCGCGCTCTACCAACTGAGCTACGTCCGCAGCGGCGCTGATTGTAGTGCCGACGCGGCTCGCCGACACGCCGCTCTACGCTGCACGTGATGAAGCGCCTCCTCGTTCCCGGGCTCGCAGCCGTCGTCGCCGTCGCGCTCGTCGCGCTGCTCGTCTACGGCCTGACGGCGCGCTCGGACGACACCTCGCTCGACCAGGCGGTCGCCGCCGGGCAGCGGCCCGTGGCGCCGAGCAGCGCGCTGCCGGTGCTCGGTCGCGACGGCACGATGTCGCCCGCCGCGCTGCGCGGCAAGGTCGTCGTCCTGAACTTCTGGGCGTCGTGGTGCGGGCCGTGCGTCGCCGAGGCGCCGGTGCTCGCCGCCGCGCAGAAGCGCCTGGCGACGTCCGGCGCCGGGACGGTCCTCGGCGTGACGTACGACGACTCGACGCCCGACTCGCTGAGCTTCGTGCGCAAGCACGGGCTCGACTACCCGAACATCCGCGACGTCGGGACGAAGCTCGCCCGCCGCTACGGCACGAAGAACGTGCCGGAGACGTTCGTCATCGGCAAGGACGGGCGGATCGTCGACCTCTTCCGCGGCCAGATCGACCAGGCCTTCGTCGACCGCGCGCTGAGCCGGGCGCTGACATGAGGCGCGCGCTCGTGACGCTCGCGCTCGCGCTGGTGCTGCTCGCGCCCGCGGGGGCGCGCGCGCAGGCGCCGCAGGCCTCGCTCGTCGACATCGAGGACGAGGTCATGTGCGTGACGTGCAAGATCCCCCTGAATATCGCCGAGGGCCCGCAGCCCGACCGCCAGCGCGAGTTCATCCGCGGCCTCATCGCGCAGGGCAGGACGAAGGACGAGATCAAGGCCGAGCTCGTCGCGCAGTACGGCGACAACGTCCTCGCGCTGCCCGGCAGCGACGGCGTCGGGCTGACGGCCTACCTCGTGCCGCTCGCGCTCCTCGCGCTGCTCGGCGGCGGGCTCGCGGTCCTCGTGCCGCGCTGGCGCCGGCGCGAGCCCGACGCGCCGCCGGGCGACGAACCGGCGCTCAGCAGCGCCGACGCCCGCCGCCTCGAGGAGGATCTCGCCCGCTACGGCGGGTAACGTCGTCCGAAGGTCCGAGCTTGCGAGGACCGAAGGCCGAAACCACAGGCGAAGCCGGTTACATCTTCTCGGGCGCGCTGACGCCGAGGAGGTCGAGCGACCGCGCGATCGTCGCCTGCGCCGCGACGCTCAGCGCGAGGCGGAAGGACTCGACGCCCTCGCCCTCGGCGCCGACGACCTGGCAGTCGCGGTAGAACGCCGTGAACGTCTGCGCGAGCTCGAGCGCGTAGGCGCGCGATCCGGTGCGGGGCGCGCCGCTCCGTCGCCTCCGCGACCTCCTCGGCGAACGCGAGCAGCTTCTTGACGAGCGTGCGCTCGGAGGGATGCAGCTCGCCGGCGTACCCGGCCGCCTCCGCGAGCGCCGCCTGCACGCGCGGCGCAGCCCGCCTTCTTGAGGATCGACGCGATCCGCGCGTGCGCGTACTGGACGTAGTAGACGGGGTTCTCGCTGGACTGCTCGCGCGCGAGGTCGAGGTCGAGATCGACCGTCGTGTCGTGCGAGCGCTGGAGCATGAAGAACCGCGCGGCGTCGACGCCGATGAGCGCGATGAGCTCGTCGAGCGTCACGAAGTCGCCGCGCCGCTTGGACATCGACGCGCGCTCGCCGCGCTCGATGAGGTTGACGAACTGCATGATGACGAGCTCCAGCGCGCCGCCGCCGGTGCGGCCGAGCGCCTCGAACGCCGCGTGCATCCGCCCGGTGTAGCCGTGGTGGTCGGCGCCCCAGACGTCGATGAACCGGTCATAGCCGCGCTCGAGCTTGTCGAGGTGGTAGGCGATGTCCGAGGCGAAGTACGTGTGCTCGCCGGTCGAGCGCTCGAGCACGCGGTCCTTGTCGTCGCCGTGCGAGCTCGTGCGCAGCCAGAGGGCGCCGTCGCTGCGGTAGGTCTCGCCGCGCGCGTCGAGCTCGGCGAAGGCGTGCTGCACCTGCGTCGGCTCGCCCTCGTGCAGCGTGCGCTCGGAGAACCAGACGTCGAAGTCGACGCGCATCGCGTGCATCGACGCGCGGACCTGCTCGAGCAGCAGCTCGACCCCGCGCTCGGCGACGACGTCGACGTCGTCGGTCGCGGCGTTCGGGATCCGGCGGGCGAGCTCGACGACGTACTCGCCCTCGTAACCGCCCTCGGGCGGCTCCTCGCCGCGGGCGCGCGCCTGGATCGACTCGCCCAGGCGCCGCACCTGGCTGCCGAAGTCGTTGATGTAGTACTCCCGCGAGACCTCGTGGCCGGCGAACTCCAGCAGCCGCGCGAGCGAGTCGCCGTACGCCGCGTGACGCCCGCCGGCGGCGGTCATCGGGCCGGTCGGGTTGGCCGAGACGAACTCGACGTTGATGCGCTCGCGCGGGTCGGCGAAGCCCGCGCCGAACTCGCTGCCGGCGGCGAGCACGTGCGCCAGCGCGCCGACGTACCAGCCGTCGGAGAGGAAGAGGTTCAGGAAGCCGGGGCCCGCGACCTCGACGCGGTCCAGCGCCGCCCCGAGACGCGTCTCGAGCTCGGCTGCCAGGCGCCCGGCGACCTCGCGCGGCGGCGCGCCCGCCGCGGGCGCGAGCAGCATCGCGGCGTTCGTCGCGTAGTCGCCGAAGCCGGCCTTCTTCGGGCGTTCGAGCGTCGCCCGCGGCCGCGTGCCGCCGTTGGTCCCGGCGACCGCGCCGGACGCCGCGTCGACGGCGTCGCGCAGCTCTGCGAGAGGGTTCGGCACGCGTCCCAGCGTAACGGTCAGTAGTGGTACGGCTCGCCCGCGAGGATCTTGTGCCCGCGGTAGAGCTGCTCGAGCAGGACGACGCGCGCGAGCTGGTGGGGCAGCGTCAGCGGCCCGAGCGAGAAGCGGTGGTCGACGTTCTCCATCTCGAGGCCGAGCGGACCGCCGACGACGAAGCAGACATCGCGCCCGGCCTGCCGCCGGTCCTCGAGGAAGCGGCTGAACGACAGCGAGTCGAACTGCTCGCCCCCGCGGTCGAGGAGGGTGACGAACGCGCGGTCGGGGATGCGCCCGGTGACGCGCTCCTCCTGGCGGACCTCGATCATCTCGACGCGCGCGTGACGGGCGAGGAGCTTGAGGTAGTGCTGCACGTCGTCGGCATACGGCGGGCGCAGGCGGCCGACCGCGAGGACGATGATGCGCACGCTGCGATACTAGTTCTGCGATGGCAGCCGAAGAGCAACCCGAGCGTCATATCAACATCCACTTCTCGCCCGAGGACATGGGCGGGGTGTACGCGAACTTCGCGAACGTGTCCTTCTCGGACTACGAGTTCACGATCACGTTCGCGCGCGTCGACCACGAGATCGACGCGGATGAGATCCCCGGCATCGTCGTATCGCGCGTCAACCTCTCGCCGAAGTTCATGCGGGAGCTCGCCGACGCGCTCGAGGACTCCTGGTCCAAGCACCAGACGCGCGAGGGCATCAAGAACCTGCCCGAGTTCGGCGGGGGCCCCTCGGGCTCCGGCGCAACGAGTCGTAGACACAACGTTATCCACCCTTGCGCATCTTCGATGGGTGCGCGAGCATCGAGGCCATGAACGGAATCCCGCCCCAACTCAGGACGCTCATCGAGAGCGCCGTCGCCGACGGCGCCGGCATGGACGACATCGAGCATGAGCTCATCGACCCCGCGAACCTCCACCCCGAGGATCACGACGCCGTCTGGCTCTTCGCCCTCGCGCGCAGCGACCACCCGCACCCGCGCGAGATCACGATCATCAACGGCTAGTCAGCGCTCGCCGCGCTCGCGCTCGTACGCCACGCCGATGCCGATCCGCTCGATGATCGGCGGATGGGTCGCGAGCAGGAACGTCTGCCAGCCCGGCGGGTCCGGATCGGCGAGGTTGCGCAGCGCGATGCGCCGCTCGAACGAGATGAACGGCTCGGGCTGCTTCGTGAGCCCGAGCGCGTAGGAGTCGGCGCGCGCCTCGACCTCGCGGCTGAGCTGGTTGGAGATCGTCGTGATCGTCTGCGTCATGACGACGAGGCTCAGCGCGAGCGCGGGCAGGATGACCGGTCCCGGCTTGCCCGCCTGCGGCGCGAGGCGCATCGTCAGGCGCGACACGGCGAAGACCCCGAAGGGCGCGACGATCGCGAGGTACAGCAGCCCGTTGGGCACGTCGCGGTGGTGGACGTGGGCGAGCTCGTGCGCGACGACGAGCCGCAGCTCGTCGCGCTCGAAGTTCTTCAGGAGCGTGTCGTAGAGCACGACGCGCTTCGTCCGGCCGAGGCCGGTGACGTACGCGTTGGCAGCGGTCGTCCGCCGGCTGGCGTCGACCTCGTAGACCTCGCCGACGTCGACGCCCGCGCGCTCGGCGAGCTCGAGGACGTCGGCGCGTGCCTGCCCGGCCGGCAGCGGCGTGAACTTGTTGAAGAGCGGGTCGAGCACGACCGGCCCGGCGTAGATGCTCACGACGCCGAACGCGACGACGAGCGCGGAGCCGGGCATCCACCAGCCGCGCGGATAGCGGCGGATGAGCGCGAGGCCGGCGGCCGCCCCGACGCCCGCGATGACGCCGCCGATCCCCCATGAGACGGCCGTGTCGCGGGCGTAGCCGGTCCAGGACTGCGTCACGAGGCCGACGTCCTTCGCCCGCTCGCGGGAGACGATCTTCAGCGGCAGGACGGCCGCCGAGACGGCGACCGACAGGGTGGCGCCGGCGACCGCGCCCGCGAGCACGGGGCGGCGGAAGGGCCCGCGCAGCCTGCTCGGCGGGCGGGCGACGAGCAGCGCGAGCAGCCCGAGCTCGACGACCAGCACGCCGCCGTAGAGCGCGAGCTGTGGGCGCCGGTAGTCGCGTGCCCGCTCGATCTGCGAGTCGCTGAAGTACGATTGCGCCTGCACAGGAGCGGGCTCGATGACGCCGTCGCGGGGGCGCAGGAGCAGCACGGCGAGCTCAGCAACGACGACGGCGGCACCGACAGCCACGGCCCAACGGAGTCGTCCCCGGTCCACGATCTCACTGTACGAGATGCAGGTCGCGATCCTCTCCGACATCCACGGCAACCGGCACGCCTTCGAGGCGGTGCTCGCCGACGCCGAGGACGCCGGCGCCGACGAGATGTGGTGCCTCGGCGACCTCGTCGGCTACGGCGCCGAGCCCGATGCCTGCGTCGAGCTCGCCCGCCGCCACGCCGCGATCTGCCTCGCCGGCAACCACGACCTCGGCGTCACCGGCGAGATCGGCCTCGACGAGTTCTCGACCGGCGCCGCGATCGCCGCGCGCTGGACCCAGGAGACGATCGGCGACGCGAACATGGAGTTCCTCCGCGCGCTGCAGCCGCAGGGCGACGAGGACGGGATCGGCCTCTACCACGCGAGCCCGCGCGACCCGGTCTGGGAGTACGTCCTCAGCGCCCTGCTCGCCGAGCTCTGCTTCGACGTCCAGCCTCAGCGCGTCGCGCTCATCGGGCACTCGCACGTCGCGCTGTCGTTCGTGCGGCCGGAGGGCGAGGTCGCGACCGGCGAGCCGCGCCGCAACGGCGACGAGCTCGACATCGCGCGCGGCGAGTGGCTCCTGAACCCGGGCTCCGTCGGCCAGCCCCGCGACGGCGACCCGCGCGCCGCCTGGCTCATGCTCGACGTCGGGCTCTGGAGGGCGAGCTGGCGCCGGGTCGAATACGACATCGCAGGGGCCGCGGCGGCGATCCGCGCCGCACGGCTGCCGGATTCCCTCGCCGAGCGGCTTGGGTACGGTCAATGACGATGCGACGAACCCTTCCCTACCTCATCGCCGCCGTCCTCGGCGTCGGCGCCGCGCTGCTCGCGGCCTGCGGCGACAGCACCCGCGGCGGCATCCCGGCGGCCGACGCCGGCGACCTCAAGAGCCAGCTCGAGGACGTCCGCGAGCGCGTCGAGAACGGCAACTGCGACGAGCTGCCCGGCCAGCTGCGCCAGGTCGACCAGCGCATCGACGAGCTGCCGCGCGACGTCGACAACCGGCTCGTCGAGTCGCTGCGCGACGGCGCCCAGCGCCTGCAGGACACGGCGCTGCAGGACTGCGAGTCCAACCGCCCGCGGACCGTGACCGAGACGGTGCCGGAGGAGACGCCGACCGTCGAGACGACCCCGACGCGAGACGCAGACGACGACCACGCCGCCGACGACGACGACGACGCCGCCGACCGAGACGTTCACGACGGCGCCGCCGCCGCCCGTCGAGCCTCCGCCGCCGCCGGAGCCCGTCCCGCCGCCCGCCATCGGCCCCGGCGGCGGGGTCGAGCCCGAGCTGCCGTGATGGCCTCGGCGCTCATCGCCGGCCGCTACGAGCTCGGCGAGCGGCTGGGCCACGGCGGCATGTCGACGGTCCAGGTCGCGCTCGACCGGCGCCTCGAGCGCCAGGTCGCGGTGAAGCTCCTCGCCGAGCACCTCGCCGACGACAGCCAGTTCATCTCGCGCTTCCGCCGCGAGGCGCTCGCGGCTGCCCGGCTCGTGCACCCGAACATCGTGCAGGTCTTCGACTTCGGCCTCGACGAGGCCAGCGGCCGCCACTACATCGTCATGGAGTACATCCGCGGGCGCTCGGGCGCGGAGATCCTGCGCGAGGAGACCCGCCTCGGCGTCGCCGACACGCTCGAGCTCGTCGACGGCGCCTGCCGCGGGCTCGCCCACGCGCACCGGATGGGCGTCGTCCACCGTGACGTCAAGCCCGGCAACATCCTGCGCTCCGACGACGGCGCCGTGAAGCTCGCCGACTTCGGGATCGCCAAGGCGATGGTCGGCCAGACGTCGCAGATCACCCAGGCCGGATCGGTCCTCGGCACGGCGGCGTATCTCGCGCCCGAGCAGGCGACCGGCGGCGACGTCGGCCCGCCCGCCGACCTCTACGGGCTCGGCGTCGTGAGCTACCAGCTGCTCGCCGGGCGCCTGCCCTACGACGCCAACTCGCTGACCGAGCTCGCGTTCATGCAGCAGCGCGAGCGCCCGCCGCGCCTCGACGAGCTCACGCGCGACGTCCCGCCCGCGCTCGCGCTCGCGATCGACCGGGCGCTGGCGATCGAGCCCGCCAAGCGCTACGCGAGCGCCGAGGAGATGCGCGCCGCGCTGCACGACGGCGCGCGCGGCATCGCGCCCGCGGGCGGCGAGGACACGGCCGCGACGGCGATGCTCGCGAGCCGCCGGACGTCCGCCACGCGCGCGGCGCCGGAACCGCGGGCGCGCCGCCTCGAGGCCCGCCCCGCGCCCGTCCCGGTCCACGAGCCCGAGCCGGTGGCCCCTCGCTCGTACTCGGGCGGGGCGGCGGCCGAGCCGCGCCGGCGCGGCGCGGGCGCCATCATCGCGCTGCTGCTCGTCGCCGCGCTCATCGCCGCGGCGCTGGCGTTCGCGATCGGCAACTCGCAGGGCGGGTCGACCTCGGTCGACGCCCGGCCCGTGGAGGGGTCGAGCGCGACCGAGCTCGTCGACGACATGACGTCGCTGATCGACGACAACACGCGCTGAGGCCGGGTTCCGGACGGACGTGGTCGCGTTTCCGCGTCAACACTCGCACAGCGTCGCACGCGCGCGGGCGACCGCGAGTCGCCCCTACGACAGCACCCGCGGCGCGTCGCCGGCCCGCAGCGCAGCGGCGCGCTCGGCGAGCGTGCCGGCCGCGATCGCGTCGCGCAGGTCGGCCATGAGCCGGCCGATGTAGGCGAGGTTGTGGAGCGTCAGCAACCGCGCGCCCGTGAACTCGCTTGATTGCGCAGGAGGTAGCGCAGGTAGCCGCGCGTGAACCCGCCCCCCGCGCACGCCGGGCACGGGCAGCCGGCCATGATCGGCTCGTCGCTCTCGCGCCAGCGCGCGCCGGTCAGATCCACGCGCCAGCGGCGCTCGGGCTCGGGGACGATCGCGACGCCGTGGCGCCCCAGCCGGGTCGGCATCGCGCAGTCGAACGTGTCGACCCCGAGCTCGACGCCGCGGATGAGGTCGTCGACGTCGCCGATGCCGAGCAGGTGCCGCGGGCGGGCCTCGTCGATGGCGGAGATCGCCCAGTCGACGACCTCGTACATCTGCGGCTTGTCGGCGCCGAGCGAGCCGCCGATCGCGATCCCGCCGACCGGCCGCGCGGCGACCTCCTGCGCCGACGCGATCCGCAGATCCTCGTGGACGCCGCCCTGGACGATCCCGTAGACGAGCTGGCCCTCGGGCCCGTGGTCGCGATGCCAGTCCAGGCAGCGGTCCAGCCAGCGGTGCGAGCGCTCGGTCGAGCGCGCGGTGTAGTCGCGGTCGACGTTGAACGGCGTGCACTCGTCGAAGACGAGCGCGATGTCGGAGCCCAGCGCGGCCTGGACCTCCATCGACGTCTCGGGACCGATGAAGCGCTCGCCGCCGTCGATGTAGGAGCGAAACCGCACGCCCTCCTCCTCGATCGACAGGACCTTGCCCATCCGATCCGGGCCCGCCGGGGCGCGGCCCTTGATCTCGTCGGCGACCGTCCCGTGGCCCATCGAGAAGACCTGGAAGCCACCCGAGTCGGTGATGATCGGATGCGGCCAGCGCATGAACTCGTTCAGCCCGCCGAAGTGCGCGACGAGCTCCGCCCCCGGGTCGAGGAAGAGGTGGAACGTGTTGCCGAGGACCATGTCGTAGCCGAGCGCGGCGACCTCGCGCGGCTCGAGGCCCTTGACCGTCCCCTTCGTCGCGAGCGGGACGAAGGCCGGCGTGCGCACGGACCCGTGCGCAAGGCGAAGGACCCCGGCTCGGGCGCGCGAGCCGGGGTCCCGGTGAAGGATCTGCAGGGCGCTCAGATCTTGCAGCAGCCCCAGCCGGTCCGCTCGAGCACCCGGTCCCAGGACTCGCCGAGCGCGGCGAGCTCCTCGGGCGTGAAGAGGTCGAGGAACATCGCGCGGACGCCGGCGAGGTGGGTGACCCGCGCAGCGGCCAGCCGGTCGTGCCCGAGCGGCGTGAGCTTCGCGAACGCGCCGCGCGCGTCGTCGCGGCACGCGACGCGCTCGAGCAGGCCCTCGCGCTGGAGCCGGTCGACGAGCCGCGTCAGGCCGCTGCGACTCAGGAGGATCGAGGACGCGAGGTCGCACATGCGCATGCGCTGCTCCTCGGCGTCGGCGAGGTACATGAGCACCTCGTAGGAGCTGAGCTGCAGGCCGTGCTCGGCCTCGAGCTGCGCGTCGAGCGCCTTCGCGAGCGCGGCGTGAGCGCGCAGCATGCCGCGCCAGGCGCGAAGCTCCGGGGGCGTCAGCTGCCGCGCCGTCGAGGTGTCGGAGGTCGTCGCCATACCGACAACCATAGAGCCTTCTGATTGCGTACACAACGACATTTCTCGGCGGCCGGCGGGCGGCCTGCTCACCTGGCTAACGTTCGCCGCCCATGGAGCTCGTACATCTCGTCCGCGAAGCAGCCGGAGAGCCCGAGGGCGCGCTCGTGCTCCTGCACGGCCGGGGAGCCGACGAGCACGACCTCGTGCCCGTGCTCGACATCCTCGACCCCGAGCGCCGGCTCGTCGGCCTCACGCCCGGCGCGCCGCTGACCCCGCCGCAGGGCGGGCGCTGGTGGTACCACGTGCCCCGCGTCGGCTTCCCGGACCCGCAGTCCTTCCACGCCGCCTACGCCGCGCTGACGAGCCTGCTCGACGGCTGGCTGCAGCAGCGCGACATCCCCTGGTCGCGGACGATCGTCGGCGGCTTCTCGATGGGCTGCGTCATGTCCTACGCGACCGCCTTGGGTCCCGGCCGCCCCTCCCCCGCCGGGGTGCTCGCGATGAGCGGCTTCATCCCGACGGTCGAGGGCTGGGAGCCCGACCTGCAGGCGCGCGCCGGGCTGCCCGTGTTCATCACCCACGGAACACGCGACCCCGTCATCTCGGTCGAGTTCGCACGCGACGCGCGCGAGCGCCTCGAGCGCGCCGGTCTCGCCGTCGAGTACCACGAGCACGAGGGCGGGCATCACCTCGATCCGCGGACGCTGCCGCTCATGGTCGAGTGGGTCTCACAGCGCGTCGCGCAGTTCGCGACGTAGACATCTAGGCTTCCGGGATGGCCGACGCCGACGAGCTGGACCCCTACCGCCTGCTGCTCGACCGCCAGCTCGAGATGAACCCGCGGACGTGGGCGGCCCTCGAGCAGCGCGGCGTCGACTCCAAGACGCCCATCGTCATCGACTTCTACTTCACGGCGCCGAGCAAGGACGCCGCGAAGTACCTCATGCGGATCCTGCGCCAGCGCACGAGCTTCGCCTGCGAGATCCACCCCGAGGGACCGCGCCTGAAGCGCACGTGGCGCGTCATCGGGCAGACGAAGCCCTCGACGGCCTCGGTCGAGATGCTCAACGACTGGGTGACGTTCATGGTCACGGTCGGCGCGAAGAACGGCGAGTGCCGCTTCGACGGCTGGGGCGTGAAGGTGCCGGAGGCGCAGCCGGGGGGCGCCGCGCCGGCGGCCGCCGAGGAGCTCGGCCAGAGCTTCCAGGCCCAGAGCCAGAACGGGCACTCGGCCAACGGCTCGCACTGAGCCGCCGGCTCAGAACGAGCTGGCCGCCAGCGCGACGAGCGCCGTCGCGGCCAGGACCGTGAGCACCGCCGCCTCGTAGCGCTCGCCGGTCAGCCAGGCGAAGGCGCGGCGCCCGGCGAGCTGGCCGGCGGCGGCCGCGAGGACGAGCCACCCGACGCCGGCGGGCACGTCGAACGTGCCGGTCGCCAGGAGCGCCGGCGCCCCGGCGAGCGACAGCGCGACGAAGACCGCCGCGAGCGTGTCGCGCATCTGCTCGGGCGAGACGCCGCGGCCGAGCAGGTAGAAGACGAGCGGGGGCCCGCTCAGCGAGGTCGACGTCGCCAGCGCGCCGCTGCTCGCGCCCGCGAGCGCGGCCATCCACCGGCGCGGCGGGCGCGCCACGACGGACAGCCGCCGCGCCCGCAACCGCAGGATGAGGGCTGCCACGACGCCGAGCGCGACGAGCGCGGACAGCAGGCGATCGGGCAGCGAGCGCAGCGCGAGGGCCCCGAGGACGAGCCCCGGCAGCGCCCAGCACGACGAGCGCGACCGCGTCGGGGCGCAGCACGCGCGGGCGCCTCCCCTCCGCCGCGAGCGTCATGAGGTTGAGCCCGAGCCCGAGGAGGACTCCCGCCGTGACCGCCTCCTGCGGCCCGAGCAGCGCGAACAGCAGCGGCGCCGCGACGAGCGCGAAGCCGAAGCCCGTCGCCGACTGCAGCGCTGCGCCGAGGAAGACGGCTCCCGCGGCGAGCGCGATCACGGCACGTGCAGCAGCGAGCGGCCGGTCATCTCCACGGGTTGGTCGATGCCCAGCAGCTCGAGCGCGGTCGGCGCGACGTCCGCGAGGATCCCGCCCGCCTGGTCGAGCGCCGCCCCGTCGACGGTCGCGATGAACGGCACCGGGTTCAGCGAGTGGGCCGTGTTCGGCGACCCGTCGGGCTCGAGCATGTGGTCGGCGTTGCCGTGGTCGGCGGTGACGATGCACGCGCCGCCGGACGAGTGCACCGCCTCGACGACGCGGCCGAGGCACGCGTCGACGGTCTCGATCGCCCTGACGGCGGCGGGGATGACGCCCGTGTGTCCGACCATGTCGGGGTTGGCGAAGTTGATGATCGCGAAGCGGAAGTCCTCCTCGAGCCACGCGCGGACGAAGGCGTCCGTCGCGTCGGGCGCGCTCATCTCCGGCTTCTCGTCGTACGTCGCCACGTCGCGCGGCGAGGGCACGAGCTCGCGCCGCTCACCGGGCTCGGGCTCCTCCTTGCCGCCCGCGAAGAAGTACGTCACGTGCGGGTACTTCTCGGTCTCGGCGACGTGCAGCTGATGTGCGCCGGTCGCGCTGATGACGCGCGGCAGCGTGACCGCCGGGCGGGCGGCGAGGAAGGCGACCGGGTGGTCGCGCACCATGCCGCCGTAGTCGGTCATCGTCGTGAGCCGCGCGACGGGGCCGGCGCCGCGACGGTCGATCTGCGGGCACTCCGGTGCCGCGAGCGCGCAGCAGAGCTCGCGCATGCGGTCCGGGCGGAAGTTCAGCGTGATGACCGAGTCGGTGTCGCGGATCCTGCCCTCGGCGCCGACGCGCGTCGGCGCGACGAACTCGTCCGTCTCGCCGCGGGCGTAGGCGGCGCGGGCGGCGTCGGGGCCCGTCGGGGCCTCGTGCACGGCGAGCCCGTGGACGAGGAGGTCGTAGGCGACCTGGACGCGGTCCCAGCGGTTGTCGCGGTCCATCGCGTAGTAGCGCCCGACGACGCTCGCGATGCGGCCCGTGCCCATCTGCGCGCACCAGCCCTCGACGGTCTCCAGGAAGCGGGCGCCCGACGTCGGCAGCGTGTCGCGGCCGTCCGTGAACGCATGGATGACGAGGTCCTCGACGCCGTGATCGGAGGCCATCCTGATGAGCGCCTCGAGGTGCTTCATGCTCGAGTGCACGCCGCCGTCGGAGACGAGCCCGGCGATGTGCACCCGCGGCGACGCCCGCATCGCCGCGAGCAGCACCTCGTTGCCGCCGAAGTCGGGCAGCTCGGCGGCCTCGTCGATGAGCGTCAGGTCCTGCTTGACGACCGCGCCGGCGCCGAGGTTCAGGTGGCCGACCTCGGAGTTGCCCATCTGCCCGTCGGGCAGGCCGACGGCGCGGCCGCAGGCGGTGAGCGTCGTGTGCGGGTAGCGCTCCCACAGCGCGTCGAAGACGGGCGTGGAGGCGAGCGAGACCGCGTTGCCGGGCCCGTCGGGCGCCAGCCCCCACCCGTCGAGGACGACGACGCAGACCGCGGGCAGCCCGGTCACCGCACGAGCGCGACCGCGGCGTTCACGATCTGCGCGAAGGTCTCGGCGTCCAGGGACCCCCCGCCGACGAGCGCGCCGTCGACGTCGGGCAGCGCGAGCAGCTCGGCTGCGTTGTCGGCGTTCACCGACCCGCCATAGAGGACGCGCGCGACCGGCGCCGCCGAGGGCGCCTTGGCGCCGACGAGCGCCCGCACGAAGGCGATCGCCTCCTGCGCCTGGTCGGGCGTCGCGACCTTGCCGGTGCCGATCGCCCAGATCGGCTCGTAGGCGATCGTGACCTCGGCGATCTGCTCGGCCGTCAGGCGCTCGAGCCCCTCCTGGACCTGGTGGCGGAGCTTGCGCTCGGTGTCGCCGCGCTCGCGCTCCTCCTCGGTCTCGCCGACGCAGAGGATCGGCTTGAGCCCGTGCTCGAGCGCGGTGAGCACCTTGTGCGACAGGGCCTTGTCGGTCTCGTTGTAGTAGTGGCGGCGCTCGGAGTGGCCGAGCACGACGCCGTGCGTGTCGATCTCGGTGAGCATCGGCGCCGAGATCTCGCCGGTGTACGGGCCGTGCGTCGCCTCGTGCATGTTCTGCGCGAAGACCTCCACGCGAGAGCCGCGCGTGGAGTCGACCATCGCCTCCAGCGCGGTGAACGGCACGCAGATCGCGACATCGACGCCGTCGGCCGAGGAGACGCGCGGCAGCAGGGCCTGGATGTACTCCTCGGCCTCGCTCACGGTCTTGTGCATCTTCCAGTTGCCGGCGATGAAGGGCGTGCGGCTCATCGGCTCCGAAGCCTAGTCCGAGAGGGCGTCCAGGCCCGGTAGCGGCTCGCCCTCGATGAGCTGCAGCGACGCGCCGCCGCCGGTCGAGAGGTGGGTCATGCTGTTGCCGAGGCCGAACTCCGCAACCGCGGCGCCCGAGTCGCCGCCGCCGACGACCGTCACCGCGTCGGTCTGGGCCATCGCCTGGGCGATCGCCAGCGAGCCGGCCGCGAACGACTTGTGCTCATAGGCGCCGATCGGGCCGTTCCAGAAGATCGTCCGCGCGTTGCGGATCTCCGCGACGTAGGAGGTGCGCGTGCGCGAGCCGATATCGAGCTGCATCCAGCCTTCGGGGACGTCGAGGCCCTGGGGGACCTGCACCTCGGCACGGCGGGCGAACTTGTCCGCGATGACGAGGTCGATCGGCAGGCGCAGCTTGCCGTTGGGGTAGCCGTCCGCCTCGAGGGCGGCGCGCGCGGGCTCGAGGCCCGCCTCCTCGCAGAGCGATTCGCCGACGTCGTGGCCGAGCACCTTGAGAAACGGGGTCGCCATCGCACCGCCGAGCAGGACGACGTCCGCACGGGAGAGGAACTTGTCGATGACGCCGATCTTGTCGGTGACCTTCGCGCCGCCGATGATCGCCAGGAACGGGCGGTGCGGGCGCGCGATGACCCGGCTGATCGTTTCGACCTCGGTCTGGAACAGCAGGCCGGCAGCCGAGTGCTTGACGTGCTTGACGATGCCCTCGGTCGACGCGTGCGCGCGGTGCGACGTGCCGAAGGCATCGTTGACGTAGTGGTCGGCGAGCCCGGCGAGCTTCTGCGCGAGTGCGTCGTCGTTCTTCGTCTCGCCCGGCTCGAAGCGGATGTTCTCGAGCATCACGACGTCGCCGTCGGGGACGTCGTCGATGTCCTCCGCGAACCCGATCTCGGTCTTCAGCAGGTCCTCGGCGTGCTTGGCGATCGGCCGCAGCGAGAACTCCGGCTCGTGGTTCTTCGGCCGGCCGAAGTGCGAGACGAGCAGGAGCTTCGCCCCGCGCTCACGCAGCTGCTCGATGCGTCGGCAGCGCACGGTGCATGCGCATGTCGTCGCGCACCTTGCCTTCGTCGACCGGGACGTTGAAGTCGACCCGGACCAGCACCCGTTTTCCGTCGATGTCCCCGAGATCGTCCAGCGTCCGCACTACAGGACCTTCTGGAGGATGTCGACGCAGCGGTTGGAGTAGCCCCACTCGTTGTCGTACCAGCTGACGACCTTCACGAGCGTCCCCTGCATGACGGACGTCAGCAGGCCGTCGACGATCGACGAGTGCGGGTTGCCGACGATGTCGCTGGAGACGATCGGGTCCTCGGTGTACTGGAGGATGCCCTGCAGCGGGCCCTCCGCCGCGGCGGCGAACGCCGCGTTGATCTCCTCGACGGTCGTCTCCTTGCCGGCGACGAACGTCAGGTCGACGACCGAGCCGGTCGGGACGGGGGCGCGGACGGCGAAGCCGTGCAGGCGGCCGTTGAGCTCGGGGAGCACGAGGCCGACGGCCTTCGCGGCGCCGGTCGACGTCGGCACGAGGTTGATCGCGGCCGCGCGGGCGCGGCGGAGGTCCTTGTGCGGGCCGTCCTGGAGGTTCTGGTCGGCGGTGTAGGCGTGGATCGTCGTCATGAGCCCGTGCTCGATGCCGACCGCCTCGTGGACGACCTTCGCGAACGGCGCGAGGCAGTTCGTCGTGCACGACGCGTTGGAGATGACGTCGTGCGAGTCGGGGTTGTACTGGTCGAAGTTCACGCCGAGGACGACCGTGATGTCCTCGTCGGTGGCGGGCGCCGAGATGATGACCTTCTTCGCGCCGGCCTCGAGGTGCTTGGCCGCGCCGTCGCGCTTCGTGAAGAAGCCGGTGGACTCGAGCACGACGTCGACGCCGAGCTCGCCCCATGGCAGTGCGGCCGGATCGCGCTCCTCGAAGACCTTGAGCTCCTTGCCGTCGACGACGAGACCCTCGTCGGACAGCTCGACGGTGCCGGGGTACGGACCGAGGATCGAGTCGTAGCGCAGCAGGTGCGCCAGCGTCTCGTTGTCCGTCAGGTCGTTGACCGCCACCCAGTCGATGTCGGCCTCCGCTGCCTGCGCGGCGCGGAACACATTACGTCCGATGCGGCCGAAGCCGTTGATGCCAACTCGTACTGACATGCGGGGTGTCTGACTCCTCAGGTGGTTCTGGGTGTTGGGGGTCGCGCGGGAGGGCGAGGGTCATCCTTCCCTGCCCGGCGGGACGGGCAACCCTATATGGCCGGGTGCGATCACCCCGGCCCGGGTTGGACGCCGGGACCCGCACGGCTCCCGAGCACATCTGCGCCGTCCGCAACGCGCCGCCGCGCGGACCTGACTACCGTCCGTGTCATGCCAGCCGCCATCCGCAGCGTCGGCGCCTTCGCGTCGCTGAACCCAGACGTCCCCGGGGACGCCGACATGGCCGTCGTCGACCTGCGCCTCTTCGCCCTGACGGACGCCGGCGAACAGGTCGCAGACCCGCAGCCCGCGTCGACGAGCGTGCGGATCGAGCGCACGAAGCTCGCGGCGCTCGAGCTGTCGGTGCAGATGTCGCTGCGGCTGCGCACGGCGCCCACCGGCGTGCGCCTCGAGGCCTGGGAGCGCATCTGCGCCGAGCTTGCCGAGCGCGGGATCGAGACCGACCCGGCGACGCTGCACGGCATGTCGTTCAAGTTCGAGCCCGACGCGGAGCTGCGCGCGGCGCAGCAGGCCGTCTGGCCGCGCCCGCACTAGCTCGGCACGACTCCGGCGCCGGCGAACGGCATCTCTGAGGAAGGTGACCTGCACGCAGGGGCGCTCCCGCGATGCGAAGCGAGCGCCCGGAGGGGGTGTGGTCTGAAACGTCGCGTATGCCGGCGTTTCAGACCAGACCCCCGCGCAACCGGGGGTGTGGTCCAGTTCGGACCATATGCGTCTCGCTCAGACCAGACCCCCCCGCGCGAGCCACGGGCGAGCCGGACTCACACCCTCAGAGATGCCGGTCGCAAGCGCCGCGGGCAACAACACGCCGTCGAGGACGCGAGCGCGCCGAGCAACACCTAGGCGTCGGGGTCGAGCAGGCTCGCGCCGATGGCGCCGCCGAGGTCGCCGAGCTCGGCGACGACGAGCGGCGGCGGGCGCTGGTCGTGGAAGAGGTGCGGCAGCATCGCCTCGGCGATCCTGTCGGCGTAGGGCTGCCCGAGGCGGACGCCGAGGCCGCCGCCCAGGATGATGATCTCGACGTCGAGGACGTTGTCGACCGACGCGACGCCGGCGCCGAGGGCCTCGATCGCGCGGTCGATGAGCTTCGTCGCCAGCGCGTCGCCGCGCTCGAGCGCCGCCGCCCAGATCCCGCTCGTCAGCCGTTCGCGCCCCTTCTTGTGGGCGATCTTGAAGAGCTCCGTCGGCTCGCCCTTGTCGTGCAGCTCCCGGGCGCGGCGCTCCAGCGCGTTGCGCCCGGCGTAGGCCTCCATGCAGCCCTCGCGCCCGCACGGGCAGCGGGCGCCGCCGAGCTTCACGACGACGTGGCCGATCTCGCCGGCGCCGCCCTGGCCGAGCCAGGGCTTGCCGTCGAGCACGATCCCGCCGCCGACTCCGGTGCCCCAGAAGACGCCGAGCATCGAGCTGTAATTGCGGCCGGCGCCGAGCTGCGCCTCGGCGTCCGTCGCGACCTGGACGTCGTTGCCGAGCGCGACCGTCGTGCCGAGCAGCGTGGCGAGCTCGTCGCGCAGCGGGAAGACGCCATCCCAGCCCGGCAGGTTCTTCGCGCTCGTGACGGTGCCGGCTGCTGCGTCGACGCCGCCCGGCGAGCCGACCCCGACATGCGCGAGCTTCGCGGTCTCGACGCCCGCCGCCTCGGCCGCGGCGCGCATCGCCTCGGCGATCGCCGCGGCGACGTCGGCGGGCCCGCCGGCCGTCGGTGTCGGCACGCGGTGCTGGCCGGCGACGACGTTGGCGGCGTCGACGACGACAGCCTGGATCTTCGTCCCGCCGAGGTCGACCCCGCCGCGCAGCCGGGCCTCAGCCATCTTCGTTGCTCGTATCGCTCGCCATGCCGCCTGCCCTCCGAGACTAGTGGACCCGTCCGGATCCACCGGCGCCGTGTTCGGGCGCGCTGCCGGGCGGGTACCCGTTGCACGCCGGGACGAGCGAACGCGAGAGGATCTCATGCCGATCACAGGACCAGACACGACGCCGGTCGCCGGTCCGCGCAACTTCGAGGCGGGCCTGCTGCTCGTCGCCGCCGGTGCGCTCCTGCTCTTCATCAGCCTCTTCCTCGAGTGGTACGAGCCGGGGATCGAGGCCTGGGACGTCTTCGAGGTCTGGGACATCGTGCTCGCCGCGCTCGCGATCGCCGCGCTCGTCGCCGTCGCCGGCCGGATGGGCTACGGGCCGCCGCGCCCGAGCAGCTGGCTCATCGGCCCGGCGGTGGTCGCGTTCGTCGTCGTCGTCATGGCGCTCGTCGACCATCCGCCGGCCGCGAGCGGCTCGGGCAACGACCCGACGACCGGCATCTGGCTCGCGCTCATCGGCGCGGCGCTCATGCTCGCCGGGACCGTCCTGTCGGTCGCGCGGATCTCGGTGGCCCTGAACGTCGGGGACGCCGGGCCCGCGGTGCCGCGCCGCAACCGCTTCGGCCGCGGCGGGGTCGTCGATCCCGACGTCGCGCCGCCGCGCGGCGGCCACGCCGCCGACCGAGCCGACGCGCCGGCTCTAGCGTCATCGAGGTCGCGCGGGCCGAGCGCCGTCGCGCAGGCCCCGCGCCGGCTCTCGTCGCGAGCGACTAGGAGGCGCCGGTCGCGAGCTCGACGCGCAGGCCGTCGGGGTCGAGCAGATAGCCGGCGTAGTAGCGCGCGCCGTAGCGGGGACGCGGCCCGGGAGCGCCGTCGTCGCTGCCGCCGTTGGCGAGCCCCGCCGCGTGCGCGCCGTCGACCGCCGCGCGGCCGGAGCCCGCCAGCGCCACGTGGCCGTAGCCGGGCGCCGGCGTGCGCCCGCGCTCGACGATCCAGAACTGCTCGTGGTCGTGCCCGTAGGCGACGGCGCCGTCGCTCTCGAACATCCGCCGCGCGCCGAGCGCGTAGAAGACCGCGTCGTAGAACTGCGCCGAGCGATCGAGGTCGGACACCTCGAAGGCGACGTGGACGATCATCGCGAGGACCCGCGTCGCGGGTCGATCGCCACGACCGTCGAGCGATGGCGCGCGGTCACCGTGCCAGCCGTCCGACGTCGCGGTGGGAGACCTCGACCTCGACGTCGTCGCGGCCGCGGTAGCGGCCCGCGAGCGCCTCGACGATCGCGACCGAACGGTGGCGGCCGCCGGTGCAGCCGATCGCGACGGCGAGATGGGCCTTGCCCTCGGCGATGTATTCCGGGATGAGGAAGTCCATGAGCGGCTCGAGGTGATCGTAGAACGCCTGCAGCTTGCCCTCGCGCGCGATGTAGTCGACGACCTGGGGATCGAAGCCCGTCAGCGCGCGCAGCTCGGACTCCCAGTGCGGGTTGGGCAGGAAGCGCACGTCGAAGACGATGTCGGCGTCGCGCGGCGCGCCGTGCTTGTGGCCGAACGAGGAGAACGTCACCGCGAGCTTCGAGCGCGTCTTGCGCGGGAGGAAGTCCTCGCCGATGCGCCGGCGCAGCGTCGCGGCGCTGATGCCGCTCGTGTCGAGCACGAGGTCGGCGGCCGCCTTGAACGGGGCCAGCGCGGCGCGCTCGGCAGCGATCCCGTACGAGACCGACCCCGTCGGGCTCAGCGGGTGGCGCCGGCGGGTCTCCTTGTAGCGCCCGAGCAGCGTGTCCTCGTCGGCCTCGAGGAAGAGCACGCGGTGCGGCACGCCGAGCAGGTCGAGGTCGTCGAGCACGACGCTCAGCGCGTCGAAGAGCTGCCCGCCGCGGACGTCTGAGACGACCGCCGCCCGGCGGACCTTCGAGCCGCCGTGGACGAAGAGGTCGACGAGCCCGCGGATCATCTCCGGCGGGAGGTTGTCGACGCAGAAGTAGCCGTCGTCCTCGAAGACGTTCATCGCCGTCGACTTCCCGGCCCCCGAGAAGCCGGTGATGATGACGAGGTCCTCGAGGCTCGAGGTGGCGGGCGCATCGGCGGCGACGGTCACGCCGGCCATTCTGCCGGGAGCGCCGGTCATCCGCTGGTCCGATTCAGATACGCGTAGAGGTCGCCGGCGACCTTCGACGGGAGCCCGGGCACGGCCTCGAGCTGCTCGCGCGACGCATCGAGCACCGCGTCGGGCGCGCCGAAGTGCGTCAGCAGCGCTCGCTTGCGCTTCGGCCCGACGCCCGGCAGGCCGTCGAGCACCGACTCGGTCATCTGCCGGTCGCGGCGCGAGCGGTGGTGGGTGATCGCGAAGCGGTGGGCCTCGTCGCGGACGCGCTGCAGGAGCTGGAGCTCGGGTGTGTCGTGGGCGAGCACGATCGGCGTGCGCGCGCCGGGAACGAAGATCTCCTCGATCCGCTTGGCGAGGCTGATGACGGCCACGCCGCGGTCGCGAAAGCCCTGCAACGCCCGCATCCCCGCGGCGAGCTGGCCGGGGCCGCCGTCGATGACGACGAGGCTCGGGAGCGTCGCGAAGGACTCGTTGCGCTTCGGGTCGTTCGGGCTGAGGTCCTGCTCGGCCTCCCAGCGCGCGAGCCGGCGCGTGCAGGACCTCCTCCATCGCGGCGAAGTCGTCGGGCACGCCCTCGGTCGTCGAGCGGATGTTGAAGCGCCGGTAGTCGCTCTTCTTCGGAGCGCCACCCTCGAAGACGACCATCGACGCGACGGTGTTCGTGCCCATGAGGTTGGAGATGTCGAAGCACTCGATGCGCAGCGGCAGCGCGTCGAGCCCGAGCAGCTCCTGCAGGCCGTCGAGCGCCTCGACGCGCTGCTGGCGGCGGCGCTCGTCGCGCAGGCGCTCCTGGTCGAGCGCCAGCGCCGCGTTGCGCTCGGCGAGCTCGAGGATCCGGCGCTTGTCGCCGCGCTCGGCCGCGCGGACCTCGACGCGCGTGCCGCGCAGCGACCCGAGCAGGTCGCCGAGCGTCTCGCGATCGGGCACGTGCGGCTGGACGATGATCTGCCCCGGGATCGCCATCGTGTCGCTGTAGTACTGCAGGAGAAACTCCTCCGCGACCTCGCCGATGTCGAGGCCCGCCTCGTTGGCGAGGTAGAAGGACTGGCGATCGGACAGCACGCCGTCGCGGACCTGGAAGACCTGCGCGTTGGCGTCGGTGCCGTCGACTGCGACCGCGACGGCGTCGAGCGTCCCGACCGCCTCGTTGGACACCCGCTGGCGCTCGAGCAGGCTGCGGACCGCGCGCAGCCGGTTGCGCTCGAGCGCCGCCTGCTCGAACTCCTGCGCCCGCGCGGCGGCCTTCATCCGCTGCTCGAGGTCGCGCTCGATCTGGCGGTAGCGCCCGGAGAGGAAGTCCACGACCCCGTCGATCGCCCGGCGGTACTCCTCCGGCGACTGGTAGCCGACGCACGGCGCGCCGCAGCGCTTGATGTAGAAGTCCAGGCACGGCGAGCCGCTGCGCCGCCCCGGCTCGGAGCCCGGGCAGGAGCGGAACGCGAAGACCTTCTGCAGGAGGTCGAGCGTGCCGCGGACCTTCTTCGCGTTGGAGTACGGGCCGAAGTACAGCCGGTCCTTGCGGTGGCGCTCGCGCGTGAAGTACACGCGCGGGTACTCCTCGTCCATCGAGATCGCGAGGAACGGATAGGACTTGTCGTCGCGCAGCCGGATGTTGAAGCGCGGCTTGTACTGCTTGATGAAGCTCTGCTCGGTGAGCAGCGCCTCGGCCTCGGAGGCGACGAGCAGGAAGTCGATGTGGTGGATGAGGTCGACCATCTCGACGGCCCCCCGCGTGACCGAGTTCGAGAAGTGGCTCGCGACGCGCTTGCGGATCGACTTCGCCTTGCCGACGTAGATGACCTTGCCGCGCTCGTCGCGGAAGAGGTAGACGCCCGGCCCGTCGGGCAGGCTGCGGCGCTGCTCGCGCATGCGCGTGGAGGCTTTGGAGGCGGGCGTCGTGGCCATCCCTTCGAGGATAGGCCGCGCGGCGGGAACGCCTCCCGAAGGTCGTTGTACGTGCAACCAGTCTCGCTATAGTCGATGATCCCAGCGACGACCCGGGTAAAGGACCGACATGAACCTCGACGGCATCCACCACATCACGGCGATCACCGGTGACGCCCCCGGCAACGTCGACTTCTACACGCGCGTCCTCGGCCTGCGGATGACCGCCAAGACCGTCAACCAGGACGACCCCAGCGTCTACCACCTCTTCTACGGCGACGAGAACGCCCAGCCGGGCGCCGACCTCACGTTCTTCGAGTACCCGGGCGCCGCCCCCGGCCGCGCCGGCGCCGGGATGGTGCACCGCATCGTCTGGCGCGTCGGGTCGCCCGAGGCGATCGACTTCTGGGCGGCGCGCCTCGGCGACGAGGGCGCGGCGACCGAGCGCGGCGACGACGGAAGCCTGATCTTCGCCGACCCCGAGGGGCTCGCGCACGAGCTCGTCGTCGACACGACCGGCGACCCGCCGCTCACCGCCGAGCACCCGGAGGTCCCGGCCGAGATGGCGTTGCAGGGCTTCGAGGGCGTGCGCGCGTACAGCGCGGACAGCTCGAACAGCGCGCTCGTGCTCGAGAAGCTCATGGGTGCGCACGCCCGCGAGGGCGAGGAGAACACCTGGGAGCTGCGCGGCGACGCCCGCGGAGGCTGGATCGCGTGGGACGCGCCGCCGCCCGCCCGCGGCCGCACGAGCGCGGGCACCGTCCACCACATCGCGTGGGGCACGAAGGACGCCGACATGCAGGCCTGGATCGACCGCGTCTCGAGCGCCGGGATCCCGAACTCGGGCTACGTCGATCGCCACTACTTCCACTCGCTGTACTTCCGCGAGCCCAGCGGCGTCCTCTACGAGCTGGCGACCCGCGAGCCCGGCTTCACCGTCGACGGTCCCGTCGAGGAGCTCGGCACGAAGCTCATCCTGCCGCCGTTCCTCGAGCCGCGACGCGAGGAGATCGCCGCGCGCCTGACGCCCCTGCCCGACCCGCGCGCCGGCCGGCGCCGCGAGGGCGCGACGCAGCCGCAGTGATCTCAGCCGGCTGAGCCGGCGGCGAGCGCCCTCAGCGGGGTGCCGATCGCCCACTGGGTGAACGCGCCCACGGCCACCGCATGTGGTGACGCGTGGTCGGTCGCCAGCAGGATGTCCTCGGGTGCCTGGCGCTCGAGCCGCGGTGCCATCTCGCGCGCCATCGCCTGCAGGTGCAGAGCCTGGAAGGACTCCTGGTCGGCGGCGATGCGATCCATGAGCTCGTGCGTCTCCGCGCGCAGCCGGCAGACCGTGACGTCGGCCCACGGGAGCGCCGCCCGGAAGCGGACGAGCTGCTCGCGCGACTCGATCCGCCACGCGACGACGAGGCGCTGGGCGCCGGACGAGCGGCGCGACTCGAGGATCTGGCGCAGGTCGTCGAGCGGGTCGGCGTGCAGCAGGCCGTCGACGCCGAACTCGTCGCGGTCGGCGAAGGCGAACGGGATGCTCGCGTCCTCGAGCAGGCGGCAGACCTGCCGCGCGGCCGAGCTCTTGCCGACGCTCGGGGGTCCGATGATGAGCAGCAGCGGGATCCGCGCAGACGGGGCGCCGGCCGTCGCGTTCGCGCCGTCCGAGCGCCTGCGGATGTCGGCTGCGGGGCACACGGGCTGCGAGCATCCTGCAGCCCGCCGGTGCCCGTGACCAGCGTGGACATGCGCGGCTGCATCGCGGTCCGCCGCACATCCGATGGCTGGAACTCGCAACCGACCTTCCTTTCTACGACCCCCGCGCGATCCGACGCACGCCCGACCGCCGTTTGTGGC
Organism: uncultured Actinomycetes bacterium; assembly: GCA_963830085.1. Lineage (GTDB taxonomy): Bacteria > Actinomycetota > Thermoleophilia > Solirubrobacterales > Solirubrobacteraceae > CADCVQ01. The sequence goes on from CAWHLF010000010.1 coordinate 180,568, forward strand.
TCAGCGCACAAGTCGCACCGCCAACCCGCCGCCGGCGACGGTCTCCCCCGCGCCGCCGAGCAGGCCGAGGATCCGGGCGACGTATCCGCGCGTCTCGGGGTACGGCGGCACGCAGCCGCATGCCGCCACCGGCCCGGGGCCGGCGTTGTAGGCGGCGAGCGCGAGCGGGACCGCGCCGAAGCGGCGCAGCAGGTCGCGCATGAGGTGCGCCTGCGCGTCGATCGCCTCCGTCGCGTCGAACGGATCGCGCAGACCTACGGCGTGGGCGGTCGCGGGCATGAACTGCGCGATCCCGAGCGCGCCTGCGCTGGAGCGGGCGAACGGGTTGAAGTTCGACTCGGCGTAGAGCTGCGCGCCGAGCAGCGCGGCCGAGACGTTCCAGCGCTGGGAAGCCCGGGCGAGCGGCGCGGCGAAGCGCGCGGGGACGAATGCTGGGACGGCGGCGCCGGCCGCGCCGTCGCCGCCCTGACCCCGGCCCGCTCGTTTCCCGCCGAAGCCCACCGACGAGCTGCCGGAATTTAAGGTAAATCCCCAGTGCCACGGCTCCCAGGAGTATCTCTGAATAAAGTGAAACCGTGGCGCGTTGGCGGCGAGCCACCCATAGGCGGCCGGTGGGCCGAGGTCGAGCTCGGTTCCGAGGCGGTGCAGCGAGCGCCCGGGCGGCGCGACCCACTTCGGATCCGGGTGGTTCGCGAAGAGCGCGGCCTGCTCGGCGTTGGAGCGAAACCCGCTGACGACGACGAGCTGCACGCCGTCGCGCGACGCCGCGGCCGAGAGCCGGTCGAATGCCGCAGCGACGTCGGGGCGCATCGGCTTGCCCTGACGCTGGGCGAGCGGGCCGCTGTACTCCCCCACGCCGCGGTCGCCGGTGGCGAGCTCGGCCGGCGGCGCCAGCTCGGCCTCCGCACGGGCGCCCGCCGCAACCGCCGCCCCGGAGCCGATCTCGATGTCGTCGCGGACCTCGACGAGGACCCTGACCGGCGCGAACGTCGCGCCGTCGGGGAAGCGCACCGCGACGCGCGCGGCGCCGTTTCGCCGCGCGGTCTCGACGGCTGCGCGGCGGCCGCGCTCCAGGTAGGCATCGCGCTCGAGGTGCGCGGGGTTCGAGCGCCCGCCGAGCAGCGGCGCCTCGAACAGTCCCGGATACGCCTCGTGCATCGCCCGTGCGCCCGCGAGCGCCGAGAGATCGGCCGCGCGCTGCTGGTTGCCGCGGACATCGACACCGCGCGCGACGGAGCCCAGCAGCAGCGCGCCGGCAAGCAGCGCCATCGCGAGCCCGAGGACGAGGATCGTGGCTTGGCCGGACTCGGCGCGGAGCTCTGCCGGCAGCCTCACGACAACGCTCCGGCGGCCGGCGCGAGGGCTCGGCGCACGGAGGGCAGCAGCAGCACGCCGGCGGCGGCCAGCGAGCGGCCCGGGTGCGCGGCCGGAACCTCGCACGCGCACGCGCGCGCGGGATGTGGGAGACCGGCGAACGTCAGGGCCGTCAGCGCGGCCACGGACTCCCCGCGCGTGCCGACGACGACGAGATCCTGATCTGCGAGCAGCTCGTCGATCGCGGGCGTTCGCGGACCGCCGATCGCAAGGACGGTGGGAGCAGCCCCCGCCGCGGCGAGCACGCGACGCGCGCAGGCGCCGTCGTCCAGGCGAACGATCGCGAGGCGGCCGGTCGGGCGCGCGTCGTGTCCGCGGGCGGCGAGCCGCTGCGCCATCCGCGTGGCGCCCGGGAGCGCCGGCGCGCGCCACGCGGGCCATGACGCAGGCTGGTCGGTCCAGACGCACAGCACGACCACAGGCGCGCGAACGCTGCGCGCGACCGCGAGGCCGACCGCGCCGCCGAGCGCGAGCGCGTCGTGCGCGGAGCTCAGCACGGCGACACCGCAGGGCGCGGGCGCCGCCGCCGAGGTCCGCGCGGCGCCAGCGGAAGGCATGCGCGGCGCCGCCGGCTCGGCCGGCACCGGAAGCCATGCGCGGCGCCGCCGGCGCGGCGGCACCGGAGGGCGTACGCGGCGCGGATTCCGCGCACGCCTCGTCCGGCGCTTCGCCGGGGGTGACGAAGTCCGCCGCCGCCGCGAGCTCGTCCGCGGGACGCAGGAAGTGCGCGGAGATCTGCCGGCGCAGGCTCATGGCGCCGGGCCCGCGTCGGCCTCCGCGGTGCGCTCGAGCGCGCCGGCGAGCCCCGGAAACGCGGCCGGCGGTCGCAGGCGCACGCGGACGCGCCGGCTCGTGATCCGGACCGCGAGCCTCCCTCGCGACCAGCTCGGGACGGCCGCGCGAGCGGCGGCCGCCGGATCGGCACCCTGCAGCAGCGCGATCGCCGCTGCCTCGGCGGCGTGGTCTGCCTGTGAGCCAGCCGCGCCGGCGGCCAGCAGTTGCGCCGCGACGAGCGCGACGAGGATGAGCAGCGGTGCGAGCACGACGAGCTCCACCGACGCCTGACCGGACTGCGCGGCGGCGCTCATGACGTCTGGTCCTGCAGTTGTGCTCGGGCGGAGACACGGGAGAGGCTGCCGCCGACGATCGCCGGGATCGCGATCGTCACGCGTACGCCGCCGGCGTCCCCGGGCAGGCGGTCGACCGCGAGCCCCGGTTCCAGGCGGCCGGGCAGGACGTCGCGGGCGGCGCTGCGCGCGTCAGCGCCGACGGCGCTCGCGCGCGCGGCGGCGCGGGCCGCGGAGCCGGCCAGCCAGATCGCCTGGCCGGCGATGCTCGCCTGCCAGAGGACGCCGGCGAGCACCGCCATGAGCGGCAGCAGCGCGACGAGCTCGACGGACGCCTGCCCGCGCTCGCGCCGGGCGGGTCGGGGGACGGTGCGGGGCACGGGAGCCATGCCCGCAGGCTTGCGCGACGCGCGTTACGAAACTACACGCGTTCGTGGCAATTCACGCGTGATCGCGACGCGGAACGCGCGCTCAGGCTCAGGCTCAGGTGTACGAGCGGTACCGCTGCCACACGAGGTACAGCGTGTACGACGCGCCCCCGATGAGCGCGAACCACATGAGCGCGCCGGGAGCGCCGGCGTCGAAGAGCCGCCGCGAAGCGGCCATCGTCACGATCGCGATCCCGACCGCCGCGTAGAGCGCGAACCGCCACGTGTCGCCGAGGGAGAAGATCTCGCCGCGGTACTGGCGGTAGAGCGCCCCGACGATGAGCGCCATGACGACGATGAAGATCGCGTTCAGCAGTTGCTGGATGAACGAGGCGCCCTCGCCACCGCCCGGCGCGAGCCAGACGACGAGCGCGAGGAGCGCGATGATCCCGATGTTGCGCGCGAGCTCGACTGACATGCCGACAAGGCTAGCCGGGCGCGACCGCCGGCGACGCGTCTACACGAGCGCGTGCAGCTCGCGTGAGGGGTCCGGCGCCGTCGCCGGGGTCGTCACGGGCGGGGCGGTCGCGGGCGAAGCGGCGGCCGCGGGCGCCTCCTCGAGAGCCGACTCCGCGGCGAACCGGTAGCCCACGCCGAAGTGCGTGTGGATGTAGTTCCAGTCCGGCGAGGCCTGCTGGAGCTTCGAGCGCAGCTTGCGCACGAAGACGTCGACCGACCGGTCGCCGTGGGCCATCGTGTAGCCCCACACGCGCTGGTAGATCTCCTCGCGCTCGAGCACGCGGCCCTCGGCGGCCGCCAGGAGCTGGATGAGCTCGAACTCGCGGCGCGTCAGATCGATCGAGCGCCCATGCGCGAACGCCTGGAACTGGTCGGGGCGAACCTCGATCTCCCCGGCGAGCACCGACGTCGTGGCGGCGAGACCGTCGGCGGCACGGCGCCGCCGTGACACAGCCTCGATGCGCGCGATGAGCTCCTCCGGGTGGCACGGCTTCGTCACCCAGTCGTCGGCGCCCATGCGAAGCCCGCGCACGCGCTGCGCGACCGTCGACTGCCCGGTGCAGACGACCACGGGCAGCGCCGGCAGCTGCGTCGTCACGCGCTCGAGGTATTCCCAGGCGCCCGGCCCGAGCAGCGCCAGATCCAGCACGAGCGCACCGAGCCGCATCGAGACCAGCTGCTCCAGGGACACGGCGCCGGCGAGCACGCGGTGTTCCCAGCCAAGCCGGTCCAGCCGCTTCGTCAGAACCTGGACGAAGCCCGAGTCGCCGTCACTGATCGCGACCCGCAATGTGCCGCCGGCGGCGGCAGCGATGTTCGTATCTGTCATGTGAGGCGGAGTGTAGGCGCCCCGGCCGATGCCGCCACAGTCTCGATCACAACTTTTTTACAGCCGAACGTTCGCAACGTGCGGGAGAACAGGCGGTCTCAGCCTGGATCAGCGCGCGGCAGGCGACGAGGAGTCGGTGAACTCCCGGAACAGCCCCGTCACGACGAACGCCGTCTGCTCGCCGATGTCGACGGCGTTGTCGCCGATCCGCTCGAAGGCGCGCGCAACGAGCGTCATGATCATCGCCCACTCGCGGACGTCGTGATCGTCGCCGGCCTCGAGCGCCAGGCGAAAGATCTCGCGGTTGAGACGGTTCGTCGTCGCGTCGCGCTCGAGCAGGTCCTCGGCCATCGACATGTCGCGCTCGGCGAACGCGCGCTTGCACTGCACGACCTCCGCGCGGGCGAACCGGCCCATCTGCACGGCCTTGGAGAGGATCTCCTCCTGGACCGGCGGCTCGTGACCCGACAGCGGGATGAGCTTCGCGACGTTCACGCACTGGTCGCCCATCCGCTCGACGTGCTTGATGACGTGCAGCAGCGCCGCGACGAGGCGCAGGTCGCCGGCCACCGGCGCCTGGAGCGCGAGCAGCGACAGGATCCCCTGGTGGACCTCGAGGTAGCGCCCGTCGAGGCGATCGTCGTCGGCGACGACGATCGACGCGAGCTCGACGTCCTGATGCTCGAGCGCCTCGAGCACGCGGTCGAGCTGCTCGCAGACGAGATCCAGGCCGCCGAGGGCGCTGACCTCGAGCTCGGCGAGCTGGCGCTGGAAGTGCAGTCGCCGCTCGGGCACGGCTAGCCGAACTTCCCGGTGACGTACTCCTCGGTGCGGATGTCGTCGGGCTTCGTGAAGATCTTCTCGGTCGCCGCGAACTCGACGAGCTTGCCGACCCGCTTGCCCTCCTCGAGCTTGTCGACGTTGAAGAACGCCGTCATGTCCGACACGCGAGCGGCCTGCTGCATGTTGTGCGTCACGATGACGATCGAGTAGTTCTTCTTGAGCTCGAGCATGAGCTCCTCGATCGCGCCGGTCGAGATCGGGTCCAGCGCCGAGCACGGCTCGTCCATGAGGATGACGTCGGGCTCGACGGCCATCGTCCGCGCGATGCACAGGCGCTGCTGCTGGCCGCCCGACATGCCGAAGGCATTGGTCTTCAGGCGGTCCTTGACCTCGTCCCAGAGGGCCCCCTTGCGCAGTGCGCCCTCGACGATCTCGTCCATGTCGCCCTTCATACCCAGGACGCGCGGCCCGAAGGCGATGTTCTCGTAGATCGACTTCGGGAACGGGTTGGGCTTCTGGAAGACCATGCCGATGCGCTTGCGCACCTGGACGGGGTCGACGTTCGGTCCGTAGAGATCCTGGTCGTGATAGAGGACCTTGCCGGTGACGCGCGCGCTCAGGATGAGGTCGTTCATCCGGTTCAGGCAGCGGATGAGCGTCGACTTGCCACAGCCGGACGGCCCGATGAACGCGGTGATCTCGTGCTCGGCGAGATCGAACGTCACGTCCTCGACCGCGGTGACGCCGCCGTAGGAGACGCGCACGTCGTCGAGCTTGAAGATCGGCTTGCTGGCCGGGGCGGGCTTCCCGTCGACGCCGAGCTTCGGCAGCGCCTGCGGCAACCCGGCCGACGCGCTCACGCCCGGCCTCGTCTCGGATCCCGTTGCGTCGGAAGTCGTCGAGTCCATGTCATCACCACTTGGTTTCATAACGATTTCGTAGATAGATGGCGACCGAGTTCATGAGCAGCAGCAGGAACAGCAGGACGAGGATCGTCGCCGCGGCCAGGTCCCTGAAAATAGCGTCCGGTTCGCCGACGTTGTTGAAGATCTGGATCGGCAGCGCGGAGAACTGGCCGTCGATGACCGGATCGAAGCGCTGGAAGGCCGCGGCGCCGACGAGGATGAGCGGCGCGGTCTCGCCGATCGCCCGCGAGAGCGCGAGGATGACGCCCGTCGCGATGCCGGCGACGGCGCCCGGCAGGACCTGCTTCCAGATCGTCTGCCATTTCGTGGCGCCGAGCGCGAGCGAGCCCTCGCGGATCGACGGCGGCACGGCGCGGATCGCCTCGCGCGCGACGATGATGACGACCGGCAGGACGAGCAGGCCGAGCGTCAGCGCGCCCGCCAGGAGCGTCGGCTGGCCCTTGCCGAGGCCGAAGACGTCGACCGGGCCGCGGACGATGAACGCGAGGCCGAGGATCCCGTAGACGACCGACGGAACCGACGCGAGGTTCTGGATGTTGACCTCGATGAGGCGGTTGTACCAGCGGTCCGGGTTGGCGTACTCCTCGAGGTAGACGGCCGCCGCGACGCCGATCGGCACGATGAACAGCGCGCAGAGCGCCATGAGGTACAGCGTGCCGATGAGCGCGGAGCGGATCCCGGAGATCTCGGGCGTCAGGCGCGACGGATAGGACGTCACGAAGTCGGGGCTCAGCAGCGGCGCGCCGTCGATGGCCACGTCGATGATGAGCGCGGCGAGGAACACGACCGCGATGAACAGGCACAGCAGCAACCCGAGGCGGAACAGGACGTCGCGCGTGCGCTCGCCGCGCGACGCCCGCTCGACGACCTTGCGCGTGAGCGGGAGCTCGGCGACGCCCATTACTCGTACACCTGCCGGTATTTGCGCACGAAGCGGATCGCGATGAGGTTCAGCGCGAGCGTCAGCACGAAGAGCGTCAGGCCGACCGCGAAGATCGTGTTGTAGGCGATGCTCCCCGCCGAGACGTCGGAGCGCGCGACGTTCGCGATGAACGCCGCCATGTTCTGGTGTGCGACCGCGAGGTCGGTCGTGAGGTTCGGGCTGTTGCCGGCCGCGACGAGGATGACGACGGTCTCGCCGATCGCCCGCGACGCACCGAGCACGAGGCCGGCCACGATCCCCGACAGCGCGGCCGGGAAGACGACGCGCAGGACGACCTGCCACTTCGCGGCGCCGAGGCCGAAGGCGCCCTCGCGCAGCGACTGCGGCACCGCGGACATCGCGTCCTCGCTGACCGACGCGATCGTCGGCACGACGAGGATGCCGAGGATGATGCCCGCCGACAGGCCGTTGAAGACCTGCAGCTCGACTCCGAGCTGCTCCTGCAGCAGCGGCGTGAAGAACGTCAGCGCGAAGTAGCCGAAGACGATCGTCGGGATGCCGGCGAGCACCTCGATGATCGGCTTGAAGATCCGGCGCACGCGCCGCGAGGCGTACTCGGCGAGGTAGATCCCGACGCCGAGGCCGAGCGGGATCGCGACGACCAGCGCGATGAGCGTGAGGTACAGCGTGCTCCAGAGCAGCGGCAGCACGCCGAAGGACTGCGACTCGCCGCCCGCGAGCGGCGCCCAGTCCGTGCCGAGGAAGAAGTCCCCGAACGGGATCTGCTCGAAGAACGGGAGCGACTCGATGACGAGCGTCAGCACGATCCCCGTCGTCGTCAGGACCGACAGGATGGCGGCGCCGGCGAGCAGGCCCTTGATGGCCTGCTCGCCGGCGGAACGACGTGTCCGGGTCCGGTTCAGCCCGGCCGGGTCGGCCGAGGTCGCCCCCGGCCGCGCGACGATCTCCTGTCCGCCGTCCACGTGAGCTAGGCCGGGGCCTCGACGTTGCCCTTGCCTGCCTCGAGGTTGGACTTCGCCTCGGTGAGGAGCTCGTCCGTCAGCGGCACGTAGCCGCCGGCCTCGTTGACCTTCTCGTTGTTGTCGAGGATGAAGCCGATGTAGGCCTTGACCTCGGGCTGCGCGACCGTCTTCTCGTTCGGGTACATGAACAGCGGGCGCGACAGCGGCTTGTACGTGCCGTCGGCGATCGTGTCGACCGCCGGCGCGACGCAGCCGTCGCCACCGTCGACCTGAAGGATCTTCAGCTTGTCCTTCTGGGACTCCGCGAACGCGAAGCCGACGTAGCCGAGCGAGCCCTTCGTGCCCTCGATGCCGGTGATGATCTGGTTGTCGTCAGCCGAGGTCTGGACGTCCTTCGTCCGCTGCTCGGCGTCGGTCTCCAGGACGGCCTCGGTGAAGTAGTCGTAGGTCCCCGACTCGGTGCCCGGCGTGAAGAACGAGACCTTCTCGTCCGGGAATCCGGCGCCGAGCTCCTTGTAGTTGGCGACCTTCGACTTCGGGTCCAGCAGCTGGTCGAGCTGCTTCGTCGTGATGCAGTCGTTCGGGATCGCGAGATCCTTGTTCGTGACCACCGACAGGCCGTCGATGCCGACCTGCACCTCGACCGGCACGATCTTCGCCTTCTCGCAGGCCGCGATCTCGTCCTCCTCGATGGCGCGCGACGCGTCCGCGATCACGATCTCGCCGCGGCAGAAGCGCTCGAAGCCGTCACCCGTGCCGGCGCCGCCGACGGTGATCTGCACGTTCGGCGCCTCGGACTGGAACAGCTCGGACGCGGCCTCGGCGATCGGCTGCACCGTCGACGAGCCGTCGATGCGAATCGAGCCGCTGAGGTTCTCGTCGACGGCCGCCGACGTCTCGGTCCCGCCCGTGCCGGCGCTGTCTTCGTCGTCGCCGCACGCCGCCACGCCGAAGGCGAGGGCGCTACAGGCCACGACCACCGCGGTGACGCGCTGGAGCTTCAAGGTGTGTCCTCCTGTGAGAGTGCCATAGGCAGACGACCGTCTCAGCGACCGCCCGCGATCCTGTTACCGACCGGTCGCCGCCGTGTGAAAAGGATGTGAAGGAGCGGGGTCCAGGCGGTAGCCGAAGCCCACGTGCGTATGGATGAACCGGGTTCCGGGCAATGCACCCTCGAGCTTGGCTCGAAGCTTATGGACGTAGACGTCGCACGAGCGGTCGCCGCTGCGCAGCGTTCCGCCCCAGGCGAGGCGGTAGAGCTCCTCGCGCGAGACGATGCGCCCGGCGTTGCGCGCGAGCGCCACGAGGAGGTCGAACTCGCGGACCGAGAGCGTCAGCGCCCGGCCGCTGGCGAGCACGAGTCCCTCGCGCGCCCGGATCTCGAGATCGCCGATCCTGACCAGTTCCCCATGCCCTGCCTCCATCGATGACCCGCACCTTGGCGGGGCCGGCGACCGGCACCGTTACCCAGGCGTGAAGTCGTCGTGAAGATCGTGTGAAGCGGGTCGCGCACGCGGCGCCGCGCGCCGCGGATGCACGATTGACCCCCAGATGCGCGGAAAACGCCGATCTGGGCCGTTTCGGGTGCGAGAACCTGCAATCTGCGCGTGGGAGATGGCGCAGCATTTGCGCGGCGACAGGTGTGTCGCGGCTAGCCTGCTGCGGACGGTCGGGCCAGTCCGGCGTATGAGCGATCAAGGATGCTCGAGGACTCGCCGATAGCAGGGCCATCGCCCAGCCGGGCGGCAAACCGGGAAAAGCGAGCTTGCAGGCGACATGATGTCGAACGACACGAAGGGGACGACGCGGAGCCGGGCGCGCGCGCGCATCAGCGCGGGGCTCGGCCTCGCAGGTGTCGTCGCGGTCGCGTTCGGCAGCAACCTCATCGCCGTCGACGCGGTGCCGGTGGATCCACCGGCGAAGCCGGCGAAGCCCGCGAAGCCGACGCCTCCGACGCCCAAGACGAAGCCGGCGCCCGCCGACGCTCCGGCGACCGACCCGGCGACGACGACCGACCCCGGCGCCACCGCGGATCCCGGCACGACGACCGACCCGGGCACGACGACCGATCCCGGCGGCGCGACGACGACCGATCCGACGCCCGCCAATCCCGGCACCGGCACCGGCACGGGCACGGGCACGACGACCACTCCGGGCGGCACGACGACGACCACCCCCGGGCAGACCACGAACGCCCCCGGCGGCTCGACGTCCAACGACAAGCCCTCAGGCGCGACGTCCGGCGACAGCGGGACGCAGACCGGCAAGACCTCCGCCGGCGGGACCCAGACGACGACCGCCAACGGCACGACCTTCACCTCCCCGCTCGCGCCCGGCCGCGACCCCCGGCCGCAGGGATCCCAGCCGCTGCCGCTCGAACGGCTTCGCGGGTCCCGCCGGGACGCCTCGCGCGACGGACTGCGGCGTGCCGACGGCAGCGAAGGCCGCGAAGGGCGCGGTCGGCAAGCTCAGCGGCGGCGGCACGCGCACCGACTGCACGCAGGCCAAGGCGCGCGAGACGATCGCGCCGGACCGCATCAAGGCGCCCAAGCACACCGATCCCGCTCCGCTTCGCAACGAACGGGGCCTCCCGACGGTGACGAACCCGACGACGTCGATCGCGATCCCCGGCCCGGTGGCCGTCGGGGTGCCGAACTTCTTCATCGAGAAGTTCACGATCCCGCCGTTCTTGCTTCCGATCTACCAGGCCGCCGGCATCCAGTACGGCGTGCGCTGGGAGGTCCTCGCCGCGATCAACGAGATCGAGACCGACTACGGGCGCAACCTCAACATCTCCTCCGCCGGGGCGCTCGGCTGGATGCAGTTCATGCCCCAGACGTGGGCGGCCTACGGGACCGACGCCAACGGCGACGGCCGCAAGGACCCCTTCAACCCCGTCGACGCGATCTTCGCCGCCGCCCGCTACCTCAAGGCGGCCGGCGCCGAGGACGACCTGCGCAAGGCGATCTTCGCCTACAACCACGCCGACTGGTACGTCGAGTCCGTGCTCATGCGGGCCCGGCTCATCGGCGGCCTGCCCGCGGATCTCGTCGGCTCGCTCAGCGCCCTGACGCAGGGCCTCTTCCCGGTCTTCGCCCGGGCGCGCTACGCCGATGACATCGCCGAGCGGCGCGCCGCCGAGCGGATCGCCGTCCGCAAGAACGTCGCCGTGCCGGTCGAGTCCGACGCCACGCGGCGCGGCATCGACATCTTCGCCGACGCCGGCGCCCCCGCGATCGCGGTGCAGGACGGCACGATCGTCGCCACCGGCAAGTCCAAGAAGCTCGGCCGGTTCGTCAGGCTGCGCGACGCCTACGGCAACGTCTACACGTACTCGCGCCTGAAGAAGCTCGCGACCCGCGTGCCCGTCCCGAAGGCCAAGACGCAGAGCAAGGCGTCGATCGCCAACGAGCTCGAGCTGCCCGAGCGCGACCCGAAGCCGACGCAGGCCGCATCGGCGGGCAAGCAGTCCTCCAAGGCGCCGGTCACCGCGACCGACGTCGTCGAGAGCGAGACGGAGGCCGCCGCGGAGCCCACCGTCGTCAAGCAGCGGCTCTTCGCCCACCCCTCGCGGCCCAACGCGCTCGAGCACGGCGGCGCGAAGCAGATCCTCGACAGCGAGTCCGCCTTCGCCGCCGGCGAGACGCTGAAGTCCTACTTCACCGGCGCGTACGGTCTCGACGAGAAGGACGTCGTCCTCAAGCCGCTGGTCAAGGGCCGGCGCGTCATCGCCGGCACGATCCTCGGGCGCATCGGCGCGACGTCGAAGAAGCTCTCGCCGCGCCTGCACTTCGAGATCCGGCCCGCCGGCCGTGGCGCGCCGCGGATCGACCCGAAGCCGATCCTCGACGGCTGGAAGCTGCTCGAGTCGACGGCGATCTACCGCGCCCGGGGCAAGAACCCGCTCCTCCACAACAGCTCGAGCGCATCGATCGGCCAGATCATGCTCATGAGCAAGGCGACGCTCGCCCAGCGTGTCCTCACCAACCCGCGCATCGAGATCTACTCCTGCGGCCGCCGCGACATCGAGGCCGGCCTCATCGACCGCCGGGTCCTCGCGACGCTCGAGTTCCTCGCCGCCAGCGGCCTGAAGCCGGCCATCACGTCGCTGACCTGCGGCCACGGCTACTACACGGCCGGCGGCAACGTCTCCGAGCACTCCTCCGGCAGCGCCGTCGACATCGCGATGATCAACGGGATCCCGGTCATGGGCCATCAGGGCGAAGGCTCGATCACCGACATCACGATCCGCCGCCTCCTGACGCTCCAGGGCACGGCCAAGCCCCACCAGATCATCAGCCTCATGAAGTACGAGGGCGCCGACAACACGCTCGCGCTCGGCGACCACGCCGACCACATCCATGTCGGCTTCCAGCCGGAGTACGCGCCGGGCTCGGCCGCTCGCACGCAGATCGACGCGGTGCTGAAGCCGAACCAGTGGATCAAGCTCATCGACCGGCTCGGCAAGATCGACAACCCGACGGTGAGCCTCAAGCCGTCGAAGTACGCGATCCGCGTGCCGGTCACGCGCGCGTCGGCCGCGCACAAGAGCGAGTAGCGCGGCCGCCTACTCGGCGCTGCCGAGGTCGCCGAGATCGGCGGGCACGTCGACGGCGTGCTCGCGCAGGACCTCCAGCGGCACGATGTCCAGCGCCCGCTCGTGGGTGCAGGACAGCACGACGTACGCCGCGGCGCCGTCCTCGTGCGCGCGCAGCCAGTTGCGCGCGGTGACGCACCAGCGGTCGCCGGGCACGAGGCCCGGGAAGTGGTACTGCGGCATCGGCGTGCTGAGGTCGTTGCCGATCGAGCTCTGGTGCTCGAGGAACTCGGCGGTGACGACGGCGCAGATCGTGTGGCTGCCGAGATCCTCGCGCCCGGTGCTGCAGCAGCCGTCGCGGTAGAAGCCCGTCAGCGGCTCGGTGCCGCAGACGTCGAGCGGCGCTCCCAGGACGTTTCGCTCGGGCATCGGCGCAAGTATCGACGATGCGCCGGTCAGCGCCGCGCGACGAAGACCTGCTCCTGCGTGCGGCGGATCGGTCCGCCGGGCTTCGTCGTCATGGCGGTCGCGACGAGCGTGAGGCGACCGCGGCGCCTGACGATCGACCGCGCGCGCTTCGTGAGCTGGACGTAGACGCGGCGCGAGCGCAGCGCCCCGATCTTGAAGCGCGCCCGGCCTGCCCGGACCTTCGTCTTCATGCCGGAGCGCCAGCGTCAGCGTGCCGGTGCAGGCCTTGAGGTCGTTGCTGACGCAGTGCAGCAGATACGGCGATGCGCCCGGCGCGGCTCGGCACGACCTTCGACTGCAGCGCCGACGCCGGGCGAAATGGCCGACGGGCGTCGGAGCGCGGCAGCGACTGGACGATCGCGCCGGCGTCGAGGACGACCGCCGGGGCCGCGCTGCCGGCGGTCAGCCAGCGCGCCTTCACGCGCGCCTGACCCGGGATGGTTGTCGGTCCACGTCGCCAGCACCTCGCCCGCCGCTGTTGATCGCGACGTCCGTGCTGTCGCCGAGCGCGTGCTCGGCGCCGGCGGCGGTGAGCGTGACCGGCGCGCCGAAGCCGCCGCCAGGCTCGGGCGACCGCGAACTGGGCGACCCGGCGGCCGAAGAGGATGTCCGCGACGTCGTAGCGGTCCCAGCCGATCGCGACGTCGCCGCCGGGGGCGGCGTCGATGCCCGCGCCCCGTAGGCTCATGTCCGCGTCGAGGTCGCCGGGCGTCACGCGCGCGATGCGCGGGCGCGCCGGCGACGCCCGGGCGCCGGGAAGCGGGCGGCGAAGACGCCCGTGCGCGTGCCACTCTGCGCCCATGTCACGACGCCCTCGCCGGTGTCGGCGATGACGGCGGCGCGCAGCGACGCGCCGCGGCGCCGACGCGAACGACTCGGGTGCGCTCCACGCGCCGCCGGGAGCTGCGCCGCGTCGACGAGGAAGCCCTGCACGCCGCGGTAGGCGACGAGCCGATCGCCGCGCGCGTTGGCCGCGACGAGCGTCCGGTCGCCGGACGCGGTCTGCCCGCCGGGCAGCGACTGCGGCGCGCCGAACCCGCCGCTGCGCGAGCCGGCGACGATCCGGCCGTCGCCGTCGCCCATGAGGATGTCGCCCTGCCCGCCGAGCGCGAGGCTGCGCACGACGAAGTCGACGGCGCGACGAGCTGCGAGGCGCCGAAGCCGCCGCCCGCGGCGCGCAGGGCGACGAAGGCGCCGGTCGCGTCGCTCCAGGCGACGACGGCCTCGCCGTTTCGGCTCATCGCCAGCCGCGGATCGGCGAGCTGCGAGGACCGGCGGTCGGCGAACGCGGGCGCGAGCGCGACCGGCGCCCCGAACTGCCCGCCCGCCGGGCGCAGCGCGGCCCAGACGCCGTTGGAGACCGCGGCGCATCGCACGTCGAGCAGCCGGCGGACAGCGTCCGCGCGGTCTCCCAGACGACGATCGCGTCGCCGCGGTCGTCGATCGCGACTGCGGCGAGGCGACGACGTCCGCGGCGCTGCGACAGCTGCGCGACCGCGCCTCGAAGCCGCCGCCGCGGGTCGTGCCGACGGCGCGCACCCCGCCGGGCCCCGCCCACGCGACGACGCCCTGGCCGGCCTCGTTGACGTCGGCCCGCGCCCCCGATCCAAACGGCGAGGGACGACGGCGCAGCGCCTGCGCCTGCGCGGGGCCCGCGAGCGCGAGCGAGCAGGAGGCCGAGGACGATCGATCGCGGGCGCATCATGTGCATGAACGTCCGCAGGCGAGCGATCGTTCGCATCACCGTGCTCGACTGCTCACCAGCCCAGCGTGCCCGGCGGCCCCTTGAACGGCCCGACGAGGTCGGCGGTGATCCAGCCGCCGTAGAAGTCGCCCGGCTGCGCCTCGACGCGCTCGTCGCCGGCCCAGGCGGCGTCGACGCGGCCGGGATAGAACGCGACGTGGTCGCGCAGCGCCTCGTAGCCGGCGGCCGGGCTCGGGTAGGTCCAGCCGACCGCGCGAACGCGCAGCTCGCCGACGACCGCGTCGAGGTAGCGCGCGGCGCCCTTGAACTCACACCACGTCGAGCGTCCCGTCGCTGAGGGTCAGGAGGTCGGCGCGGACGTCGGCCGGCGGCAGGTAGATCGTCGGCGGGTGGCTCGTCTCGAGCACCCGCAGGGCGGCCGTCGAGTCGGCGAGCACCTCGCCGCCGAGCTCCACCCGGATGCGGCGCTCGCACGGCGCGACGGCCGGCGGGCGGGGGTAGTCCCAGACGCGCTCCACACGAGGTGTCTACGGGCCGCTCCGGCTCGGGTCACGCGCGGGTCAGACGGGCGCGATGATCTCGCGCAGCTCCTCCCAGAGCCGCGCGTACGCCTGTCCGGCCCGCCCGCGTCGGCGCGAACTCCGCCAGCACGCGGCGGTGGACGGCCATCTTCTCGACGTCGCTCGCCGACGGGATCGCGGTGCGCAGGACGCCGTCGCGGGTCGCGAGGTCGGCGAGGATCTCCCGGTGCAGGCGACGACGGCCGTCGGTCATCGAGAGGAACGCGAGGATCCGCGGCGGGCGCGCCACCTCGTCGGCGACGAAGGCGCGCAGCTGGTCGTACGTGCGCAGCGACAGCGGCGACGGGATGAGCGGGACGAGCAGGACGTCGGCGGCCTCGAAGATGCTCTCGGACGCGAGCGAGATCGCCGGCGGGCAGTCGAGGAAGACGTAGTCGTAGTCGCCGGCCAGCGGCGCGAGCACCCGCGGCAGGCCGCGCGTCGGGCGCTTCGTCGCATCCAGCGCGAGGTCCATGTTGCGGTAGGAGAAGTCGGCGGGCAGGAGGTCGAGGCGCTCGTGGTCGGTGCCCTTCAGCAGCGCCGCCGGGTCGCTCTTGCCGTGCACGAGCTTGCGGCCCGCCGCCCTTGACCTTCGGCTTGATGCGCAGCATGAACGTCGCCGCGCCCTGCGGGTCGAGGTCCCAGAGCAGCACCCGCGCGCCGCCCTCCGCGGCCAGCCAGGCGAGGTTCACCGACGCCGAGGTCTTGCCGACGCCGCCCTTGATGTTGTAGGCGGCGACGACGACGGTCATGCGAACGTCCGCTTGACGAGCGCCCGTTGCTCCTTGGCGGAGAACGCGGCGAAGCTCTCCTGGAACTCGGCCCGCGCAGCCGCCTGGTCGGCCGTGAGCCCCTGGACGAGGACGCCCATCGCCATGAGCGCGGGCGCCCCGCCGTCGAGCGCCGCGACCTCCCCGCCGAGCGAGCGCAGGTAGTCGGCCTGGACCTCGCGGTCCTGGAAGCGGCCGAGGACGTCCTGCAGTCCCTTCAGCGACGACACCATCGGCTTGACGATCTCCGGCGGGTAGAGCGTCGCGAAGAACTCGAGCAGGTAGCGCAGCTCCTTGCCCTTCTTGCGCAGGTCGTGCAGCGCCTCGGCCGGGCTGTCCTCGTCGATCCTGCCGCCCATCCGCACCATCCGCTTGTAGACCGCGGCGATCCGCTCCGCCGCGACGTCGGCGACCGGGCGCGCGGCGTCGGGGCGGTCGCTCTCGTCGGAGGCGACGAGCGCGGCGAGGAACTCGCCCCAGTTGTCGAGCAGGGCGCGCGTGCGCGGGGAGCTGAGCTCGGCGACCATCGTCGCCCGCGCGACGCGCAGGTGGTCCTCGAGCAGCCCGCGCAGCGGCGCGACGTCGCCGGCCTCGGTCTCCGGCAGGCCGGCCGCGAGGTCGTCGAACTCCAGCAGCTGGACGTCGAGGTCGCGGGTCGGGCCGGTGATCGCCTGGATCTCCTTGAAGCCCTCGCGGAACACGCGCAGCGGCTCGCTCGGGAACACGCCGGCGAGCTCGCGCTGCAGCGCCCGCGAGCGGCGGACCGCGACGCGCAGGTCGTGGAGGAACTCGCTGTCGACGTCGGCGAGCGTGCCGGGCAGGTTGTCCTCGACGACGTCGAGCAGCCGGCGGCTGATGATGACCGCGGCGGCGTCGGCGCGGTCGCCGGGGCGCAGCTGGACCTTGAGCTTGGAGGACACCCCGCCCGCGGCGCCGCCTCCGGCGCGGATGGCGTCGTCCTGCACCGGGCGCTTGGCGGCGCTCATGCCGAGCTCGCCGCAGAGCGCGTCGCGCACCCGCTCGAACTCGCGGTCGTAGCCGAGGACGCCGGTGACGTGCAGGCGCGACGGCAGCGGTGTCCTGACCTTGCCGGCGTGCGCGACGGGCTCCTCGACGCGCAGGCGGACGACGATCTTGCCGACGTCGTCGAGGACGTTGACCGGCAGGAAGCGGCTGCGCACCCGCGCGACGGGCACGAGCGCGCGCATCTCGACGAGCGGCGCGAGGCGGTCTCGGAGGTCGCCCGCGGGCAGATCGCCGATGAAGAGGCGCTCGGCCCCGCGGGTCAGCTCGCCCGACGCCTGCTCCTGGCCGGACGCGGCGTCGCTGAGGACGAGGCGCCCGCCGGCGGCGGCGAGCGCGAGGCCGGCGCCGTGGACGCGGCCGTCGAAGGTGTCCCAGAACTCGCGCTCGATCGCGTGGGCGCGCTGCGTGACGACCGCGAGCCGGTCGGCCAGCGCGTCGGCTACGCCGCCCGCGGCGAGGCCGTCGGGCAGCAGCAGCTGTATCGCCGGCGGCGCCATCGGCGACAGTCTGCCATCGCCCGCGCAACGGCGGCGGAGCGACGGCCGCAGCGCCGCCGCCGTGGACGCCTCAGACGTTCCCGCGGGTCGTGCCGTCGTCGGGATCGTCCGCGATCCGCTCGGCCTCGGCGCGTCCGGGATGGTCCGGCGGCAGGTCGTGCGGGTTGATCTCGTCGTGCGCCTCGGGCGTGTCGCCCAGGGGCGTCTCGTCATCCGGTGTCAGCGGGCCGAGCGGCTCGTCCGCATCCTTGTCGTGCGGCGGCGCCTCGTGTCCGTTGTCGTCGTGCATGCACCCTCCTCGGGCGGTCTGGATCGCGGGTGCTTTGCGGTTACCCGCGCCTGCGCGCCTCATCCGCCGGACGGCGGATCGGCTGCCGGAGGGACCCGCCCGGACGCGCGCCAATTCATGTTCGAGGTCGAAATTTGCCGGGTAATCAGCGCTTCGTGATTCCTGCGAGAGACATCGGCGCCGCGTCGGACAAGGGCCGGCAGGACATCCAGGCCACGCCCTCCAAGACGGCGGCCGCACAACGACGGGCCATGCAGGCGGCGATGACCGCGGCCATCATGGCGATGCGCTCGACAGGGCCCCGCCGGGCGCCCCGCACAGGCCGCGGGACCCGCCCGACGCGGTTTCTGTGAGCGGCGGACCCATGCGCGTCGTCGTCACCGGAGCGACCGGCAACGTCGGGACGAGCGTGCTGCAGGCGCTCGCACGGGACCCTGCGGTCGAGGAGATCGTCGGCCTCGCGCGGCGGCGGCCGCAGCTGAGCCTCCCGCGCACGACGTGGGTCACCGCCGACGTCGCCCGCGACGACCTCGCGCCGCACTTCGCGGGAGCGGACGCCGTCGTCCACCTCGCGTGGCTCATCCAGCCTTCGCGCGACCGCGCCACGACGCGGGCCGTGAACGTCGAGGGCAGCCGGCGGGTCTTCGCCGCGACGGCGGCCGCCGGCGTGCCGAGCCTCGTCTACGCCTCGTCGGTCGGCGCCTACTCGCCCGGCCCGAAGGACCGCCGCGTCGACGAGAGCTGGCCGACCGGCGGCGTCCCGAACTCCTTCTACTCCCGCGACAAGGCCGACGTCGAGCGCATCCTCGACGGCTTCGAGGCCGCCTACCCCGACCTCTCTGACGGTCAGCGACCGCCGAGCCAGTACCGCGGGCCCGGCCCGAGGCTGGCCGCGCGATCGCCGGGGTTGGCGAGCTTGCAGCGCTCGAGCGACAGGCAGCCGCAGCCGATGCACTCGGTCAGGCTGCCCTTGAGGCGCTCGAGCTCGGCGATGCGGGCGTCGATCCTCGCCGTCCACGTGCTCGAGAGCCGTGCCCAGTCGCGGCGCGTGGGCGCGCGGTCGGGCGGCAGCTTGGCGAGCTCGGCGCCGATCTCCTCGAGCGTCAGCCCGACCCGCTGGGCGAAGACGATGAAGGCGATGCGCCGCAGCACCGGCCGGCTGTAGCGGCGGTGGCCGGAGCCCGCGCGCTCGGACGCGATGAGCCCGCGGTCCTCGTAGAAGCGCAGCGCCGAGGACGCGACGCCGCTGCGCCGCGAGACCTCGCCGATCGTCAGCAGCTCGGGCATGGGCGGACGACATCACATCCGGGCCTTGACTTCAAGCTCACTTGAGCTTCTAGTATCGCCGCGTCAGTCCCCGAGCCTCGAGGAGCCATCGTGACGACGACCCGGACCGCCAGCGAGCACATCACCGACGAGGTCACCGCGTGGCCCGGCGTCACGGCCGGCTTCGGCAGCCGCGGCGAGTGGGCGTTCACGCTCGGCCGCCGCGAGATCGGCCACCTCCACGGCGACCGCGTGCTGCACATCGGCTTCCCGAAGGGCGTCTGGCACGAGCTGTACGACGCCGGCCGGATCGACTACCACCCGGTCTTCCCCGGCAAGCCGGGCTATGCGTCGCGGCGCATCGAGTCCGAGGACGACGTCCTCGACGTCATCGCGATGCTGCGGATGAACTACGACCGCGGCGTCGCGAACCACGGGCTGCCGGACTGACGCCGATCAGCGCCGGGCGTAGTCGTCGTCAGGCGGCGCGGCGCGTCTGCGCGGGCACGGCGGCCGGATCGACCGCGCGGCGGTAGCCGTCGGCGAGCCGCTGCAGCGAGCGCTCCCACGTGCGCTGGGTGACGGCCTCCAGCGCCGTGCGCGCGAGCCGCTCACGCAGCACCGGGCGCTCGGCGAGCTCGACGACCGCGCCGGCGAGCGCCTCCGCGTCGGCGGGGCAGAGCCGACCGGTGACGCCGTCGGCGACGATGCTCGTCGGGCCGCCCTCGGCGACCGCGACGACCGGCAGGCCGCTGGCCTGGGCCTCGAGCAGGACCTGGCCGAACGTGTCCGTCCGGCTCGCGAAGAGGAAGATGTCGGCGCTCGCGTAGGCGCGTCGCCAGCTCGTCGCCCTCGAGCCAGCCGAGGAACGTCGCGTGCTCGCCGAGGCGCTCGCGGAGGACGTGCTCCTCGGGCCCGCCGCCGGCGAGCGCGAGGTGCAGCCGGGGGTCGCGCTCGCGCGCGGCGAGGAACGCGTCGGCGAGCAGATCGGCGCCCTTCTCGCGGGTCAGGCGGCCCGCGTAGAGGACGGTGATCTCGCCGGGAAGCAGGCGCTCGTCCCGGCGGTCCGGGGAGAAGCGCGAGAGGTCGACGCCGCGGTCCCAGCGGCCGATCCGCTCGTCGGGCAGGCCCATCCCGCGCAGGACCTCGTCGGACGCCGGGCTCGGCGACAGGACCCGGCGGCACTGGCCGTAGAACGCGCCGATCGCCATCCGCGCGGCGGCCTCCAGCGCGGGGTCCTGCGAGCGCAGCCCGGCGTAGGCGGCGAGCTCGGTGTGGTAGCTGCCGAGGATCGGCACCCCCATCGCGCGGGCGATGACGGCCGCGGCGGCGCCCGACGGCCCGGGCGAGCAGAGGTGGACGAGGTCGTAGCGGCCCTCGGCGAGCGTCTCGACGATCGCCGGCAGGCTCGGGACGCCGACCTTCAGCCCGGCGTAGAACGGGATGTCGATCTCGGCGACGGCGCTGAGGCGGCGGTCGACGTTGTGGTCGGTGCCGACGACCTCGACCTCGAAGCCGGGGACGCCGCGCTCGCGCAGCTCGTCGAGCGTGTGCGTCACGCCGTGCATGCCGCCGACCGCGTCGGCGACGAGCGCGACCCGCAGCGGCTCGCCGTCGCGGTGGGCGAGCTTCGCCTTCTCGCGGCCGAGGAACGCGGCGGCGGGCGCGTACGGGATCGCCGCGAGGCAGGCGTCGAAGAGCGACTGCGCGGTCTCGACGAGCTCGCCGCTGCCGGGCGTCGCGGTCGCGATCTGCTCGACCGCGCGGGCGAGCTTGCGCTCGTGCTGGCGGCGCGCGCGGCGGAAGAGGTCGGCGTGGCTGAAGTCGTCGTGCTGGAGGTAGGCGAGCAGGTCGGGCTCGTCGAGGTCGAGCTCGACCGCCGCCAGCCAGGCGCGCAGGAGCGCCCGCGCGTCGTCGGGGCACAGGCCGGTGCCGATCGAGCTGCTGCGGGCGTCGCCCTCGCGCATGAGGCGCTGGACCATCGTGAAGACCGCCTGCGGGTCCGGATCGGCGCCCGCCGCGCCGCGGCCGAGCGCCCGCGTCGCGAGGCCCATCGCGGCGTGCGTCCACTTCGCCGCGCTGCCCTGCTCCCCGCGCGCGATCGCGTCGCCCGTGACGATGTGGTCGAGGAAGTCGCGCCACGTCGCGGCGACCGGCGTCTGCGTGTACGTGCGCCCGATGTCGACGCCGGCGTGGTCGTCGCTGCCGCCGACGCCGGTCCCGCCGTGGGTCTCGATGTAGACCTGCGCCGGCGAGTTGAGCTCTCGCGCGCGGGATCCGTTGCGCGTCTCCCAGATCGGGAAGAGCTGCGCCAGGCGGCGGCGATGGCGCGGCATGAGCGGCGCCTCGACGGCGTAGAACGGGTGGGCGAGCGCGCATGCGATCCCGCGCTCCGAAAGCTCTTCGGCGACGGCCTCGACGTCGCCGGCGAGCGCCTGCAGGCGCTCGTGGTCATCCGGGGTGATCCCCCAGATGAGGATGTGGACGGCCTGCTCCTCGCCCCGGAACCACGCGGTGAGCTCCTCGGAGACGAAGGCGTCGTCGTACCGTTCCGCCAACTCGAGGGCGCCGTCGATGACGTCGTGATCGGTGATCGTCACGAAGTCCATGCCGCGCCGCTTGGCGAGCTCGTAGACGTCCTCGGGCGGGGTCGCGCATTCCGGGAGCCCGAGCGCACGCTGCACGCCGAGCTTGGAGACCACCGATGCGGTGGAGTGGCAGTGCAGGTCGACCCGGCTGGTCGATGAGGGGGTCATCGTCGCTCCCTGGGGTTGGAATCCGGTCGTAGTCTGCACTGCACTTTCGGCTGCAAACGGCGCTCTTTCGTGAAGGAATTGGGTTTGTCGCGTGATCTTCGTGTGAACGATGGACGGGTTCGGGCAGGTGCTGACGAAGCTGCAGCCATGCCGGTTCAGACCGCGACGGTGTCGGGCGCCCTCGTGCTCGAACGAGAGGGTCTGCAGGTCGAGGTCGCGCAGCTGCCGTTCGGCGTCCACGTGCGTCGCGGCGGGCGGCGACTCGTGCGCGCGCTCGGGCTCTGGGGCGCCGACGGCGAGATCTGCGACCAGTTCATCCAGTTCACCGAGGGCGTCATGGCGTCCGAGGAGCTCGAGATCCCCGAGCGCGTCGTCGCGGTCAGCGTCGCCGAGCACCTCGCCGACGGCGTCGAGCTCGCCGTGCGCTGCGACGGCGGCCGCCGCGGCCGGCTGCGGATCACGCTGCCGGCGGCCGAGACGGTGCTGCTGGAGTTCGAGCTCGACGGCGCGCCGCTGCGCCTCGCCGCCGACTGGGACGGCCGGACGGACGAGCACTTCGCCGGGCTCGGCGCGCGCCACGCGCTGCGCGTCGACCACGCCGGCCACGAGATCCAGCTCGGCGCCGACCGCGCCTACACGGGACCCGACTGCCCCGCCGACATGCTCGCCGTCGGCGGGATCCCGCAGGGCGACTACGCGCCGGCGCCGTGGCTGCAGTCCTCGCGCGGCTACGCGGTCTGGGCGGAGGGTCACGGCAACGGCATGCGCTTCGACCTCGGCGACGACCGCACCGTCGTCTCCGCGCGCGCCCGCGCGGGACCGCTGCGGCTGTGGCTCTTCACCGATCCGTCGCCCGCCGCCCGGCTGCGGCGCCACCTGCGCGCCACCGGCCTGCCGCCGGTGCTGCCCGAGTGGGGCTACGGGTTCTGGAAGTCGCGCGACGTCTACGCCCACCAGGACGAGGTCGAAGATGACGTCGACGGCTGCGCGCGGCACGACATCGCGCTCGACGCGGTCGTGCTCGACTCGCCGTGGGAGACGCAATACAACACGTGGATCCCCAACCCGCACCAGTTCCCGGACTTCACCGGGATGGTGCGCGAGTTCCGTTCGGCGGGGGTGCGCACGGTCGTCTGGGTCACGCCGTGGGTGAACATCGAGTCGGCCGACGGGCAGATGCCGATGGACCGCGAGTCGCGCGCGCTGCATCGCGCGCCGGCCTCGAACTACGAGGAGGGCTCGCGGGGCGGCCACTACGTCCGTGACGGCGCCGGGGAGCCGTTCGTCGCGCGCTGGTGGATGGGCACGGGCTCGCCGATCGACTTCACGTCGCCGGCCGCCGAGGAGTGGTGGCGCTCGCAGGCCAAGGGCGCGCTGGAGCTCGGCGTCGAGGGGATCAAGGCCGACGACGGCGAGGGCTACTACTTCCCCGACGACGTGCGCTTCGCCGACGGCAGCACCGGCGCGAGCGCCGCCTGGCGGGTCGGCGGGCTGTACCGGCGCTCGATGCAGCGCGCCCTGGATGAGGTCCACCCCGGCCGCGGCGTGCTGTTCGGGCGCAGCGGCTGGACCGGCCAGCAGGCGACCGGGATGCTCTGGGGCGGCGACCAGGTGTCGGACTTCTGGTCGCTGCGCGTCCTCGTCGCGGCGACGATCTCGGCCGTCGGCCACCGGCTTCTCGAACTGGTCGCACGACGTCGGCGGCTACCTCGGGCACCGGCTCGTCGAGCGCTGCCCGGCGGAGCTGCTCGTGCGCTGGGCGCAGCTCGGCTGCTTCACGCCGCTGATGCAGGCCCACGGGCGCCAGGTCCAGGAGCCGTGGACCTACGACGAGCGCACGCTGCGCATCTATCGCTCCTACGTGCTGCTCCACGAGCGGCTCGTCCCCTACATCCGCGCGGCCGCGGCGACCGCGGCGCGCTGCGGGCTGCCGATCATCCGCCCGCTGCACCTCGTCGATCCGGGCGACGACCGCGGCTGGACGGTCGCCGACGCCTACGGCTTCGGGCCCGCGCTGTGGGTCGCGCCGGCGCTCGACGAGGGCGCCCGCTCGCGCGAGGTCGTGCTGCCGCGGGGCGACTGGATCGAGACGTGGTCGGGCGCGCGCGTCCGCGGCGGCGGCGAGGTGCTGGCGCCGGCGCCGCGCGACACGATCCCGGTGTGGGTGCGATCGGGTTCGATCGTCGTGACGTACCCCGCGGCGCACGTCGCGGCCGGCCTCGGCGACACGCCGGAGGCCGAGCGGCCGCTGGAGGCGACGCTCTGGGGCGAGCCGCGGCTCGGCAGCGCGGCGGTCCGGCTCGCGGACGGCACGCGCGTGTCGTGGCGGCGCGGGCGCTGGTCGGTCGACCGCGACCGCGACGTCGTGTTCGCCGAGCGCTGAGCGCCACGCGCCGCCGGAAGCCGACAAGATCCCCCGCGCGATGACGCGCAGTCCCCGAGATCTCTCGCTCCGAGCTCGCTCGGCGTCGGCCTGCTCGCGGTCGTGCTCGCGCTCGCGATGCACTGGCCGCTGGCGCTGCATCTCGGCGACGACATCGCCCAGGACCTCGGCGACCCGCTCGTCCAGGCGTGGCAGGTCGCGTGGGACGGGCACGCGCTGACGACCCAGCCGGCGCGCCTCTTCCAGGCCAACCACTTCTGGCCGCAGCCCGACAGCCTCGCGTTCTCCGACGCGCTCGTCGGCTACGCGCCGGCCGGGCTCGTCGGCGAGGGCGTCCACGCCGCCGTCGCGCGCTACGACCTGCTCTTCCTCTTCGCCTTCGCGCTGTGCTTCGCCGGCGCGTGGCTGCTCGCGCGCGAGCTCGGCGCGAGCCGGGCCGGCGCGGCGGTCGCGGGCGCCGCGTTCGCCTACGCCCCGTGGCGCCTGGAGCAGGAAGGCCACATGCACGTCATCTCCAGCGGCGGGATCGCGCTCGCGCTCTTCCTCCTGCTGCGCGGCTACCGCCGCGGCTCGGCGCCGACGATCCTCGCCGGCTGGCTCGTCGCCGCCTGGCAGTTCTCGCTCGGCTTCACGCTCGGACTGCCGTTCTCCTACCTCATCGCCGCCGCGACGCTCGCCGTCGCGGTGCTCTGGTGGCGGCGCGGGCGCCCGCGCCCGCCGCGGCGCGTGCTCGTCGCGACCGCGAGCGGGATGCTGTGCTTCGCGATCGTCGCCGGCCTGCTCGCGCGCCCGTACCTGCGCGTCCTGCACGACCATCCGGAGGCGCGCCGGACGCTTGCCGAGGTCGCCGCGTTCTCCGGCCCGGTGCAGGAGTTCGCCGCCGCCTCCGAGGACAGCCGCGTCTGGGGCGCCGCGACCGCGCCGGTGCGCGACACGCTCGACTTCATCCCCGAGCAGACGCTCTTCCCCGGCCTCGCGATCCTCGCCCTCGCGCTCTTCGGGCTGCGAATGGCGCCCTTCGACAGACGCCTGCGGATCGGGCTCGGGGCCGGCGCCCTCGGCGCGGCGGTCCTGTCGGTCGGCCTGTCGGAGGGTGGCTGGGGCTGGCTGTATCCGTACCGCTGGCTCTACGAGGTGCTGCCCGGATGGCAGGGGATCAGGGTGCCGGGCCGGCTGCACACGTTCACGACGCTGTGCCTCGCGCTGCTCGCGGCCGGCGGCGCGACCGCCCTCGCCGCGCACGTCCGCGCCCGCCGCGGCGCGCTCGCCGCCGCCGCCTGCACGGTCGCGCTGACCGCCGCCGTCCTCGCCGAGGGCTGGGGCTTCGCCGACCATCCGACCGTGCCCCTGCCGCCGCCCGGCCAGAGCACCGCGCCGCAGCCTGCGCTGCACCTGCCGATGGGCGCGTTCGACAACCGCCGCTACGTCCTGTGGTCCACCGACGGCTTCCCGAAGCTCGTCAACGGCCGGGCGAGCTTCATCCCGACGCAGTACGAGCAGCTCATGCGCGTCGTCGCGGACTTCCCCGACGCGCGGTCGGTGCGCTACCTGCGCCGCCTCGGCGTCCGCAGCGTCACGGTGCACCTCGCCCGCGCGCGCGGCACGCGGCTGGCGCGCGCGTCAGCCCGCCCGCTGCGCGGGCTGGGCCTCGAGCGCGAGGTGCGCGGCGGCGTGGTGCGCTTCGTGCTGCGCTGACTCGACGCGGCCGGCGACGAGCCGGGCGACGCCGACGACGAGCAGCCCGAGCGCCGCGGTCGCGCCGATGAGCGCGATCGCCTCGTCCGACGGCAGCTGCCCGGGACGCGGGAGGACGATCGCGCAGAGCGCCCAGATCCCGATCGTCGCCGGGACCCGCCGCGAGCCCAGCGCGACGTGGCGGCCGAGCGTCGCGACGCCGAGGCCGAGCGCCACCGCGACGAGCACCGCGAACGGCAGGATCGACACGAAGCCGTGGGCGATCCCGGCGAGGTCGAGCACGCTGTGCTGGAAGGCGCCGAGGTCGACCATCCGGCGCACCCACTCGCCGGTGTCGTTGACGCCGATCATCGGATAGCTCATCGTCGCGACGACCATCGTCGCCGCCGAGACGACGCCGAGCGCGAGCGTCTGCGCGGGCCAGCGCCGCCAGGCCGGCCCGAGGCCGATGGCGAGGAACGGCAGGATCGGGATGAGGAAGCGCGGGCCCGGCGAGCCGCCGCCGAACGGCAGCCAGTAGCCGGCGTCGTAGACGAGGTAGGCCAGCGAGATGCCGAGGATCGTCAGGGCCTCGGGGCGGCGCCCGTAGCGGTACATGAGCACGACGCCGGCGACCGCCATGATCACGACGGGCGTCAGCGTCAGCATCCCGCGCCCGCCGACGAGCAGCGACAGCCCGTCCTCCAGGCGCGGCGCGGTGATCCCGAAGAAGCCGCCGTCGTTGAGCCCGAGCACGTCGTGCCCGCTCGTTCCGGTCTTCGCGACGGCGTTCGTGTACGTCGTGTGCAGCGGCGAGCCGAACGCCCACCACTGGTAGGCGAGCAGCGGCGCGACGCCCGCCGCGAGCCCCGCGCCGTAGGACGCCGCGCGCCGGGCGAGCACGCCGAACCCCGGTGTCGGCCGGGCGATGGCGTAGATGCCGACGCCGATCGCCGCGATCGCGAGCGGGTACTCGCAGACGATCGCGAAGCCCGCGAGCAGGCCGGCGAGCGCCAGCCGGCTCAGGCGCGACCGGCCCGTCCGCTCGCGGTCGGTCCAGACGATGGCGAACGCCGCGAACGCCAGCAGCGCGCTCAGGACGTGCGAGAAGTACAGCGTCGAGAACGGCAGGATGAGCGTGCATGCGCCGAGCGTCAGCGCCGCCGCCGGACCGGTGCCGGGCGCGACGCGCTCGGCGCAGCGGGCGACGAGCCAGAGCAGCACGAGCGCCGGGACGAGGACGCCGAGCAGGCCGAGGGCCCAGGTCAGCGGCGCGTCGTTGGCGATCGCCGCGCGCGCCGCGATCGCGCGGTCGCGGTTGAAGCCGTAGGACTCGATCGGCGGCACTCGCGCGCCCCAGAGCGCCTGGCCGTCGTTCTCCGCGCGGATCCGCGCGTCACGCGCGAGCTCGGGCGCCCCGGCGGCGCGCAGCCCGGCGTAGAGCGGGAACGTCGCGAACACGAGGCCCGGCGGCTTGACCGAGTAGTAGTGCTCGTCGGTCCACGCGATGTCGTGGGTCTCCCAGTGCCACTCGTCGATCTGCGCGGTCCCGCCGTGCAGCGCCTTGCTGAGCGCCATGTACGAGGTCTGCGCCCAGCCCGGGGCCTGCACGACGAACGCGCATGCGCAGGCGAAGACGACCAGGGCAGGCGCCAGCGCCCTGCGCAGGGGAGGCATCGCTCGTGAACCTAGGCGGTCCTGGCCCGTGTCGTGTTGCGATCTCGCGAAGCGCACGCTCATGACGCACCACCGCCGGCCCCGCGGCCCAGCGATGCGAAAGGACATCCGCAGCTCGGTTCCCCCGCCCGTGGTCGTCCCGATGTCGAGCGTGTCGGCGGCGTCGGCGATGAACGGCAGCCCGACGCCGAGGCCGGGGCTGTCGAGGCGCGGCGTCATCCCCACGCCGTCGTCGCTGACGGTGATGTAGACCGTCCCGCCGCGCAGGTCGGTCGCCACATGCACCTCCCCCGGCGCGTCCTCCTCGACGTAGGCGTGCATGACGGCGTTCGTCACGGCCTCGGAGAGCGCGAGCTTGACCGCCGCCAGCTGCGGCTCGCGAACGCCTGCGGCGTGCACGACCTCGGCGACGGCCGCACGAAGCATCGGCACCGAGGCCGGGACGGCGGGAAGCGAACGGCGCATCGGCAGCGACATGGTCGGAGACTCGCTTCCGGGGTATGCGCAACCGAAGTCCACGTCAAACTGAAGATTATGCGGGGTATACCGGCGTTTGTGACGCCCGCTTTTCTATTGGTCGCGATGTGTCAGCGGCGCAGCCGCAGCGACGCGGCCGCCGGCGTGCGCTGAGCGTTGCCCGCGGCATCGACCGCGCGCACCGTGACCGCGTACGTGCCCTTGGGGAAGCGGCCGCGGAGATCCAGCCGCCAGCGGCTCTTGCCGCGGGCCGTGACGAAGCGCGGCGAGCGGCAGCTGCGGGCGGCGCCGAGCCTGCCGGAGCTGCCGACGAAGCGGCAGCGCCCGCCGGCCTTGAGCCCCACCGCGACGCTGACGCGGCGCAGCGCGCCGGGCCGCTCGCGGGTCGCGGGCGTCGCGGCACAGCCGCGGTCGCTCGCGGTGCCGCGCACGAGGATGCGGGTCGTGCGCAGGGTCGAGCGCGCGCGGCTGAGGACCGAGCGCGGCGTCTTGGCGTCCGCGCACAGCGGCAGCGGGCCGTCGTCGAAGCGCAGCGAGTAGAAGCCGCCGGTCATGTCCGACGCGAGGATGTGGTCCTTGTAGGCGACCATGTCCCAGATCTCCGGTCGCCCGAGCGAGTGGCCCGTGAAGCCGCGCCCGAGCAGGCCCGTCAGCGGCGGTTGGCCGAGCAGCGGCCGCGTCCGATCGCCGTGGGGCACGATGAAGCCCAGCTCCCTCGGCCGCTCGCGCCTGCCGGCGAAGGCCGCCGAGGCGTCGAGCACGTAGACGCCGCCGTGGTAGTGGGACAGGTAGATCCTGTCGCCGACGATCTGCTGGTTGTGCACCGAGAACGTGAAGTTGCCGCCCGCGCGGCCGGCGGGGTTCGTCCACGTCGCGACGAGCGCGTCCTGCGAGGCCTTCTTCAGCGCGGCGTCCGTCGCCGCCGCCTGCTCGGGCGACTTCTTGTCGTTCGCCGGGCCGAGCTTGGAGAAGTCGGTCGCGTCGATGATCCACAGCGGACCGGGCTTGTCGCCGTTGCCGACGTAGAAGCCGCAGCCCTCGGCCTTGTCGTCGTCGGACATCTCCGCCAGGGCGCCCGGCGTGTTGCTGTCGCCGTCGAGGATCATCTCCGCCGGCAGCGTCACGTAGCGGCGCCCGCCGCGATGGGTGACGTCGATCGTGTGGGCGTACCAGTCGGCCTCGCACTCGGGCGTGAGATCCCACTCGGCGACCTGCGTGATGCGCGCCGGATCGGTGATGTCGTAGACGTTGAAGCCGGTCGCGAAGCCGGCGGCGTTGTAGAGGTAGGTCCGCCCGTCGAGCGGGTCGTTCTGGATGAACGTGTCGTGGACCTCGTTGTTCTGGATCGTCGCCAGGAGGTCGATCTTGCCGATCTGGCGGACCGTCGTCAGCAGGCGCTGGCCGGCGGTGCGCGTGACCTTCGCGATGTCGATCCCGACGCCGTTCTGGTTGGAGATGACGTACTCGCCCGGGGCGCGCGGCCGGCCGGGACCCGACGGGCCCGCGGGGATCGTGTGCGAGCGCACCGTATGCACCCCGCCGAGGCCGAGGATCGGGTAGAACTGCGCCCGCCTGGGCCTGCGCGGATCGGCGATGTCGATGACGTCGACGCCCGGTCCCGTCTGGTTGATCGAGTTGAGGCTCAGCGGCAGCGTCGGCAGCAGGCTGAGCTTCTGGATCGAGAGGTAGGCGGTCTTGCCGTCCGCCGACAGGTCGACGAACGCGCCGCAGTTGATGTCCTCCACGAGCTGGTCGCACTCGGTCGCGTCGTAGCGCGAGAGGAAGCGCGGCTTGGCCGGGTCGGAGACGTCGAAGAAGAGGACGCCGCCCAGCGGGTAGGTCATCGCGACCGCGGCGATGTCCTGCTTGACGTCGATCTCGCCGATGATCGTGTTCGGCCGGTCTGCGAGCTGCTCGCGCAGCGACAGGAACGCGACCTGCTCCATCCGGCAGCTGAAGTCGTGCTGGCTGATGTCGTCGTGGTCGTGGCCCTCGCCGGCCGGCATCGACCTGGCCGCCTCCGCGGTGCACGGGCCGGCGGGCAGCGGCGCCTGGCGCGGCGTCGCGAAGCTCGACAGCGCGGCCGCGGCCTCCGCCATGCGCGGGCCGACCCGCGTCGCGGACAGCGCCTTGGAGCCGAGCGGGCCGGCCTGCGCGCCGTGGACCTCGCCCGGGTGGGCGTGCGAGCTCGGCGCCGCGAGCGCGGCGACGAACAGG
The DNA here is from genome assembly GCA_963830085.1 of uncultured Actinomycetes bacterium. GTDB lineage: Bacteria > Actinomycetota > Thermoleophilia > Solirubrobacterales > Solirubrobacteraceae > CADCVQ01. Next base: position 210,602 of record CAWHLF010000010.1, read on the forward strand.
GTGGCGAGCGCCACACGCAACACGAGACCCCTCCCGATCACCCGCGGCAAGCTATCGCGTGCGGTGGTCGGCCGGCGTCAGTCGCGCGCGATGAGCCGGCTCAGGACGATGATCGTCTTCGTCCGCGCGATCTCGGGGTTGGCGCGGATGCGCTCGACCGTGACCTCGAGGTGGCTGACGTCGGTCGCGCGCAGGTGGACGAGCGCGTCGGCCTCGCCGGTGACCGTGTAGGCGGCGACGACCTCCGGCTCGCCGGCGAGCGTCTCGCGCAGCGCGGTGACGCTCATGTTCGCCACGCAGTAGACCTCGACGAACGCCTCGGTGTGCTGGCCGAGCGCGGCCGGCTCGACGCGGGCGGTGAAGCCGGTGATGACGCCCGTCGCGCGCAGGCGGTCGACGCGCCGCTTGACGGCCGGCGAGGAGAGGTTCACGCGCTCGGCGAGCAGCGCGAGGCTCAGGCGCCCGTCCTCGAGCAGTTCGGCGACGATGCGGCGGTCGATCTCGTCTATGCCGCGAAGGATGCCGGGCCGGGCGGCTGCACGAGCCGGATCCGGTCGGTGCGGTCGAGCACCGCGACGAGGCGCTCGAGCAGCCAGTCGGCCTCGGCGGTCGTGATCGTCAGCGGGGGCGCGAGGCGGATCGTGCGCTCGTGCGTGTCCTTCGCCAGCACGCCCGCCTGCAGCAGCGCCTCGCAGACATCGCGCCCGCTGCGCGGCTCGCGCGGGTGGACGTCGAGGCCGAACCAGAGCCCGAGCGACCGCACCTCGCAGAGCGCCACCGGCGCCGCCGAGTCCAGCGCCGTGCGCAGCCGCATCCCGAGCCGCGCCGCGTTGGCCTGCGGCTCGCCGGTCGCGAGGAGGTCGAGGACGGCGCGGCCGACCGCGCACGCGAGCGGGTTGCCGCCGAACGTCGAGCCGTGCGAGCCGGGCGTGTAGAGGCCGAGCAGCTCGTCGTCGGCCGCGATCGCCGACAGCGCCAGGATGCCGCCGCCGAGCGCCTTGCCGAGGACGTAGATGTCGGGGACGACGCCCTCGTGGTCGCACGCGAACGTCCGCCCCGTGCGCCCGAGCCCGGACTGGATCTCGTCGGCGATGAGCAGGACGCCGTGCTCGCTGCACAGCCGCCGCGCCTCGCGCAGGTAGCCGGTCGGCGGGACGATGACGCCCGCCTCGCCCTGCACCGGCTCGACGAGGAAGCCGACGATGTCGGGGTCCGCCGCGAGCTCGCGCGCCAGCGCCGCGGCGTCGCCGAACGGCACGCTGCGGAAGCCCGGGCGTGAACGGGCCGAAGCCGTCGCGCGCGAGCGGGTCGTCGGAGAACGACACGATCGTCGTCGTGCGCCCGTGGAAGTTGCCGTCGCAGACGAGGATCGTCGCCCGGCCGGGCGCGACGCCCTTGACCTCGTAGCCCCATTTGCGCGCGGTCTTGATCGCCGTCTCGACGGCCTCGGCGCCGGTGTTCATCGGCAGCACGCGGTCCTTGCCGCAGAGCGCGGCGAGGTCGCGCGCGAACGGCCCGAGCTGGTCGTTGGAGAACGCGCGGCTCGTGAGCGTCACGCGGTCGAGCTGGTCGCGGGCGGCGGCGACGAGCCGCGGGTGGCGGTGGCCGAAGTTCAGCGCCGAGTAGGCCGACAGCGCGTCGAGGTAGCGGCGGCCGCGGTCGTCGTGGACCCAGGCGCCCTCGGCGCTCGTGACCGTCACCGGCAGCGGGTGGTAGTTGTGGGCGGTGTGGCGCTCGGCGACGGCGGCGGCGTCCTCGCGCCCGAGCCGGGTGTCGAGCGCGAGCGTCAGGCAGCGCGGGCCGCCGCCGGCCTTGAGGAACTCCGAGACGTCGACGACGACGGGCTCCAAGCCGCGCTCGCGCAGCTCGAGCTCCAGGCGCGGCGGGCACGCCGGCATGACGACCGTGCGCCCGACGACGACCGCGTTCGCGCAGAACGCGCGCGCCTCCTCGTCGGTGAGCATGATCGGGTCCGGGACGAGCCGCTCGATCGCTCGCAGGCCGTCGGCGTCGAGGGCGCCCGGCGCGACGAGGGCGGTGTCCGCGTCGAGCGGGCAGAAGACGATGTCGACGTGGTAGAAGCGCTCGTCGGGGAGCTCGACCGGCAGGATCCGGCCCTCGACGAGCCGCGCGAGCTCGACGTAGGCCGAGGCCGACGAGCGCGAGCGGTAGCCGGCGACGAGCGTGGAGCCGAAGGGCAGCGCGTCGCCGGCGCCCTCCTGCACGACGTCCTCGCTCAGGCGCCGGACGTCGAAGCCGTGCGCGCGAAACCAGGCCTCGGCGTGGGCGGGCTCGGGACGGCGCTCGGGATGGCGCATGCGCGCGGGGACGAACGTCGTGCCGTCGACGAGGCCGAGGTTCGCGGTGAAGACGAGATCGGGGAGCCCGGGCAGCGGGTCGAGGACGTCGACGGTCGCTCCCGCCTCGCGCAGCGTCCGCACGAGCGCGTCCCACTGGCGCTGGGCGCGCTCGCGATCGACGCCGACCGCGAGGTCCATCCACGGGTTGATCGCGTAGGTGACGTCGAAGTGCGTGGGCGGGCACATGAGGTAGTGCCGGCCCCAGGAGAGCTCGGGGCGCATCGACACACGGTGACACCGGCGGGCGCCCGCGCCAAGACCGCCACCTTGCAACCTCACGCAAGATTCCGTCGTTTCAGCGGGATTTGAGTGCGAATCTTGCGTTCGGCTGCGAACGAACCACGCTTTCTGTCGTCGCGCTCCTTGCGGTCGCAATCCCGTGGTGACCAATGTCCCCTGGCGGTTGCGACCACGCGCGCGGCACACTGGATCGACCCTTGACCAGAACCTTTCAGGAGCCCCGATGACCCCCCAGACCCACGACCTCGCCCGCAAGCTGCGACTCGGCGCCGTCGCACTGCTCGCCTGCGCCGCCGGCGCGACCGCCGCCGTCACCACGGCCTCCGCGAAGAACGGCGCCGACGACGGCACGACGACGACCGGTACGACGACCGGCACGACGACGAGCGGCACCCCGCGCGCGCCGCTGATCTCCGACATCGAGGTCGACTCGCTCTCGGGCGGCAGGCTGCGCCTGCGCACGGAGGTCGCCGCGCGCGGCGCGTCGGTGACGTCCGTGAAGATCCGCTACCGCGGCGTGAGCTACAAGGCCACCCGCACCGCCGGCAAGAACTGGGCGCGGACCGTCGACGCCCGCGGCGGCGACGGCAACGACACCGTCATCGCGCTGAAGGTCACCGCCTGCGCCGGCTCGCGCTGCGCGACGAAGACCGGCAGCGACGACGCCTGACCGCCGGACCCGCGCTCCCGCGCCGTCAGGACGCCGCCGCCTCCCAGCGGGCGAAGGCCTCCTCGACGGCGCGCTTGGCGGCCGCGTGACGCTCGCTCGATGCGGCGCTGCGATCGGGCGTCGCCCACGCCTCGGGCAGCGCGAGCTCCTCCTCGATCGCCTTCAGCGCCTCCTCGGCCGTCTCGATCTCGCGCTCGAGGTTCTTGATGTGGCGGCGGGCGTTCTTCGACAGCGTCGTCCCGGCGCCGTTGCCGTTGATCGTCGCGGCGGCCATGCGATCGCTCGCGCAGCCGGGCTCGGCGGCCTGCTTCTTGGGCCTGGCCGGCGCGGGCTTCGGCTTCGGCTTCGGCGCCCTGGCGGGCGCGGGCGCGCGCGCGGCGAGCCTGCGCTCCTCGCGCACGCGCAGGTACTCCTGCCAACCGCCGACGTAGGAGCGCAGCGTCCCGTCCTGCACGGCGACCGTTCGCGTCCCGACGGCTTCCAGCAGCGCGCGGTCGTGGGACACGAGCAGCAGCGTGCCCTCGTAGGCGAGCAACGCGTCCTCCAGCGCCTCGCGGCTCTCGAGGTCGAGGTGGTTCGTCGGCTCGTCGAGGATGAGGACGTTCGCGCCCGACGCGACGAGGATCGCGAGCGACAGGCGGCGGCGCTCTCCCCCGCTGAGCCCCTCCAGCGGCTTCTCGGCCTCCTCCCCGCTGAAGAGGAAGCGCCCGAGCAGCGCGCGCGCCTTGTTCGGGGTCAGGCCGGTGTGGACGACCGCCGCCTCGATGACGGTCCGGGCCCTGCCCCCTGGCCCGCGTCCGAGCTCGTCGGCGTGCTGTGAGAGGTGGCCGAGCTTGACGTTGTGGCCGGTGCTGAGCTTGCCGGCGGCCGGCGGGCGCAGGCCCGCGAGCGTGTCGACGAGCGTCGTCTTGCCGCTGCCGTTGGCGCCGACGAGCGACACGTGCTCGCCGCGCTCGAGCCAGATCTCCGCGCCGTCGAGCAGGACCTTCGGCGGCGAGCCGACCTCGATCCGCGCGCCGGTCATCTCGAAGACGACGCGGCCCGAGCGCTCGGGCGCCTTGAAGTCGAACTTCAGCGCCTCCCGATCGCGCGGATCGCGCTCGATGCGCTCGATCTTGTCCAGCCGCTTCACGCGCGACTGCGCCTGCTTGGCCTTCGTCGCCTTCGCCCGGAAGCGCTCGACGAAGCGCTCGAGGCGCGCGATCTCGGCCTGCTGCTTGTCGATCGCCCGGCCGAGCGCGATCTCGCGCGCCGCCTGCTCGGTGCGCCACTGCGTCCACGTGCCGGGGAAGAAGCGCGAGCGGCCGGCCTCGAGCTCGAGCACGGCGGTGCCGACGGCCTCGAGGAACCAGCGGTCGTGGGCGACGAGGACGACCGCGGCGTCGAGCGAGACGAGCGTCTTCTCGAGCCACTCCAGCGACTCGATGTCGAGGTGGTTCGTCGGCTCGTCGAGCAGCAGGAGGTCGGGATCGCCCGCGAGCGCGCGGGCGAGCGAGGCGCGCGTGAGCTCGCCGCCGGAGAACGTCTTCAGCGAGCGGTCGAGGTCGGCCTCGTCGTCGAAGCCGAGGCCGCGGACCATCGCGGTGGCGCGCTCGCGCCAGTTCCAGCCGCCGGCGTGCTCGAGGCGCGCCTCGGCGCGCGAGTAGGCATCGAAGGCCGCCTCCCTGCCGTCGGCCATCTCCTGGGCGAGGCGGGTGAGGTCGGCCTCGAGCTGCACGAGCTCGGCGCAGCCGCCGAGGACGTAGTCGCGCAGCGTCAGCTCGCGGTCGCGCGGCGGGCGCTGGTCGTGCAGCGCGACGCGGCAGCCCTTCTGGAAGGACAGCTCGCCGCCGTCGACCGACGACTCCCCCGCGAGCATCCGCAGCAGCGTCGTCTTGCCGGCGCCGTTGCGCCCGGCGACGGTCAGCCGCTCGCGGCGCTCGAGCTTGAACGAGACGCCGCGCAGCAGCGGGGAGCCGGCGATGTCCTTGGAGAGGTCGGAGGCGATGAGGACGGCCACGCGTCCATGGTAGTTCGGCCGGCGCGCGCGACTCAGAGGTCGCGGTGCTCCTCCTCGTCGGCCTCGCCGTACTCGGCCGTCGAGCGGTCCGACTCGCGCTCCGGGGTGAACGCGTCGCGCTCGGGAAACGCCTCGCCGTCGTCGTGGCTGGCGTTGCGCTCGAGGTCGTGCTCGGCGAGCTCGAAGCCGTCCTGCTCGCCGCCGCCGGCCTCGTAGACCGGGCGCAGCGCCTCGGGGATCGGCTCGCCGGTCCCGGCCGGGCCGAGATCGGCCTCGCGGCGGGCCGCCCAGAGCGCGGGCCTCCGCCGCGGCGAGCCACTCCTCGCGAGTCTCGAAGTCCGGTTCGTCGTCGGTGTCGTCGGCGCGCTCCATGGCTTCTCCCAGAGGTCGAATTGCCCTCACGGCTACCCGTTACCGGACGGGAGCGATCGGTACACTGGCCGCCGTGCTCAGCCGCGTACCGGGAACCCTAGTCCTCGCCCTCACGACGCTGCTCGTCGCCGCCGCGCCGGCGCTCGCCGCGACCGGCCACGACGGCGGCGAGGGCTGGTACGGCGAGACGAACGACAAGGTCGTCACGAACGCCGGCTTCATCCTCATCATCTTCTTCCCGCTCTTCGTCCTGTTCGCCTCGATGCTGCAGTGGAAGCTCGAGAAGCGCAAGGACCGCCGCAAGGCCGCCGCGAAGGCGCGCGCGCAGGCCCCGGGCGGCTGGTAGAGAGCAATGACGTACTTCGTGACGGGCGCGACCGGGTTCATCGGTCGTCATCTCGTCGAGCGGCTGCTCGAGCGTGAGGGCGACATCCACGTGCTCGTCCGTGAAGGCTCGCAGGAGCGCCTCGACAGGCTCATCGAGCGCTGGGGCCGGCCCGAGCGCATCCGGAAGGTCATCGGCGATCTCGCCGAGCCGCGCCTCGGCCTCTCCGACGAGCAGGTCGCCGAGCTCGCCGGCAGCGTCGACCACTTCTTCCACCTCGCGGCGATCTACGACATGACCGCGCCCGCCGAGGCCAACGAGAAGCTCAACGTCGAGGGAACCGCCAACGCCGTCGACCTCGCGAACGCGCTCGGCGCCGGCGCGCTGCACCACGTCTCCTCGGTCGCGGTGGCAGGCGAGTTCAAGGGCTTCTTCCGCGAGGACATGTTCGACGAGGGCCAGAAGCTCCCGTCCGCCTACCACCGCACGAAGTTCGAGTCCGAGAAGCTCGTCCGCGAGCGGGCGAGCGTGCCGTGGCGCGTCTACCGCCCCGCGATCGTCGTCGGCCACTCGCAGACCGGCGAGATGGACAAGATCGACGGCCCCTACTACTTCTTCAAGGCGATCAAGAAGGCCCGCTTCGCGCTGCCCGAGTGGTTCCCGCTCATCGGCCCCGAGCTCGGCTACACGAACATCGTGCCGGTCGACTACGTCGCCGCCGCGATGGACCACATCGCCCATCAGCCGGGACTGAACTTCCAGGCCTTCCACCTCACGAACCCGAAGGCGATGCGCGTCGGCGAGTCGCTCAACGCGTTCGCCGAGGCCGCGCACGCGCCGAAGCTCGCGATCCGCGTCGACAAGCGCCTGACCGACGCGCTGCCCAAGGGCACGCTGTCGATGCTCATGAAGCTCCCGCAGGCGCGCGACATCCGCCGCACGGTGCTGGCCGACTTCGGGATCCCCGAGGAGGTCATCGAGCACATGGCCCTGCGGCCGCAGTTCGACACGCGCGACACCCAGCGCGTGCTCGAGGGCTCCGGCATCGAGGTTCCGGAGCTGCACACCTACGCCGCGAAGCTCTGGGACTACTGGGAGCGCACGCTGGACCCGGATCTCTACCGCGACCGCTCGTTCGCGCACCTCATCAACGGGCGCACCGTCGTCATCACCGGCGCGTCGAGCGGCATCGGCCGGGCGACGGCGCTGAAGGTCGCCGCGGCCGGCGGGATCCCGCTGCTCGTCGCGCGCGGGATGGAGAAGCTCGAGGCGCTGCGCGACGAGATCGCCGCCGCCGGCGGGACCGCGCACGTCTACAGCGCCGACCTCTCCGACATGGACGCGATCGACGACGTCGTCGCGCGGATGCTCGCCGACCACCCGTCGATCGACATGCTCGTCAACAACGCCGGCCGCTCGATCCGCCGCTCGATCGCGCTCTCCGAGGACCGCTTCCACGACTTCGAGCGCACGATGCAGCTGAACTACTTCGGCGCGATCCGGATGATCATGGCGCTGCTCCCGCACTGGCGCGAGCGCCGCTTCGGCCACGTCGTGAACGTCAGCTCGATCGGCGTGCAGACCAACCCGCCGCGCTTCAGCGCCTACGTCGCCTCCAAGGGCGCGCTCGACGCCTGGACGCGCGTCGTGTCATCGGAGACCGTCGGCCACGGGATCACGTTCACGACGATCCACATGCCGCTCGTCCGCACGCCGATGATCGCCCCGACGAAGCTCTACGACCACTTCCCGACGATCAGCCCCGACGAGGCCGCCGACCTCATCTGCGAGGCGATGCGCTCGCGGCCGAAGGAGATCAACACGCGCCTGGGCACGACCGGCGAGGTCCTGCACGCGCTCGCGCCGAAGGTCATGGACCAGATCCTCCACATGGCCTACAAGGTCTTCCCCGACTCGGCGGCGTCCAAGGGCGAGAAGGACCCCTCCCAGGCCGAGAAGGCGAACATGGAGCAGATCGCGATGGCGACGATCATGAAGGGCGTGCACTGGTAGGAGCCGAAGGTGTGCAGCCGGCCGTGTAGATCGACTGAAGCTGCTGGTAGGCGGCGAGTCCTTCGCGACCGAGCTCGCGGCCGAGGCCGCTGTCCTTCACTCCGCCGTACGGCGCCGCCGGATCCGGCAGGTACCGGTTGATCCCGATCGTGCCCGTCTGTACGCGACGGGCGACGGACAGTGCGCGCTCGGGGTCCTTGCTCCACACGGTGCCGCCGAGCCCGTAGTTCGAGTCGTTCGCGATCGAGACCGCGTCGTCGTCGTCCTCGTAGGCGATCACCGAGAGCACGGGGCCGAAGATCTCCTCCCGGGCGATCACCTGGTCGTTTTGCACGTCCGCGAAGACCGTCGGCTGCACGAACCACCCCTTGTCGAGGTGGCTCGGACGTCCACCGCCGACGGTCAAGCGTGCCCCTTCTGCGCGGCCCTTGGCGATGTAGCCCTCGACGCGCTCGCGCTGGCGCGCGCTGATCATCGGGCCGACATGGGTCTCGTCATCGAGTGGGTCCCCCACGCGCGCGGCGCCCGCCAGCTCGGTGAAGAGATCGACGATCTCGTCGTATCGGGAGCGTGGGGCCAGGATCCGGGTGCCCAGGAAGCAGGTCTGCCCGCCGTTCAGAAGTGTCGCTCCATCAGGTCCTCGGCCGCGTCGGAGAGGTCGGCATCGTCGAGGACGATCGCGGCCGACTTGCCGCCGAGGTGGAGCGTCACGGGACGCAAGAGCCGCCCGCACCGCTCGGCGACCCGTCGGCCGGCCCTCGTGGACCCGGTGAACGTGACCTTGTCGATGCCGGGGTGCGCGACGAGATGAGCGCCGACCTCGGCATCACCCGCGACGATGTTGACCACGCCGGCGGGCAGGCCTGCCTCCACGACGCACTCCGCGAACAGATACGCGTCCAGCATGGCTTCCGGGGAGGGCTTGAGGACGAGGGCGCATCCCGAGACCAGCGCCGGCGCGACCTTGAGCGCGGCCAGAGCCTGCGGGAAGTTCCACGGCACGATCGCGCCGATCACGCCAACGGGCTTTCGCTCGACGAGGATCGTGCCTCCCAGCAAGCCGTCGCGCCGTTCGGTAATCGCAGTTTCGCGGATCAGGGCGCTGTAGTAGCGCAGCACGGCGACGGGGTAGGCGGCCTCGAGCTGGCGTGCGATCGCGATCGGCATGCCGTTCTGCATGGAGACGGTCCGCGCGAGCTCCTCGCCGCGACGTTCGAGGGCGTCCGCGAGCCGTCCGACCGCGTCGCCGCGGGCTTCGGGTTCCCACGCGGACCAGCCGTCGGGGTCGTCGAACGCCCGGCGAGCAGCGCCGACCGCCGCATCGATGTCGGCGGCCGCTGCCTCGGGAGCGGAGCCGATCGGCTCCTCGGTGCTCGGCGAGACGATCTGGATCCGCCGGCTCGTGCTCGGGGCGACTTCCTCGCCGCCGATGAAGAAGAAGCCCGGGTCGAGATCCAGTTGCACGGCTCCCTTGGGGTTCGTCAAGCGGTCAGCGATGGTCCTCGTGACGTCAGGACGTGCGTCGCTCACAGCGGTGCAGGAGCGAGGATCGCGCCGATCTGCTGGAGCAGACCGAATTGGTCCCATCCTTGCCAGAGCTCGGCGATCCGCCCTTCCTCGATCCGATAGAGATCGAGCCCGGTGATCGTGAAGGAGCGATGACTGGATGGGACGCCGAACAGCTCGCCTTCGTGAGTTCCGGTCATCGTCCAGCGAACGAGCACCTTGTCGCCTTCTCCGATCACCTCGTCATGAGTGATTCGCAGGTCGGGAGCGCCCGTGATCATCGCCTTGGCGAGCCGCTTGACGCCCGTCGGGCCAAGCGAGGTCTCGGCCGCCAGACCGGGCCCGTGCACCCTGAACGACACATCGATGATCTTGTCGGCGACGTCCAGCTGCTGCGCCTGGAAGATGTCCGTGTGGTAGCGCACGGCGAGCGCCTTCGGGTCTTCGTGCATCCCCACCTCCTCGACGGGCCGACTCGAATGCGACCGTAGCTGTCGTCGGCCGGGGACGCATCGGTATCAGGTACGGATCCCGATACGGACTCACTGAACCCCCACCTCGGCGCATCGCTGGATCAGCTGGCGCTTGGTTCGGACCCCGAGCTTCGCGTAGGCGTGAGCGAGGTGGGTCTCGACCGTGCGCTTGCTGATGAAGAGCTGCTGTCCGATCTCCTTCGCGGTGAGACCCTGGATCGAGAGATCCACGATCTCCTGCTCGCGGCCCGTAAGGGCCTCGGGGCCGAGCGCGGCAGCGACCCTCCGCCCGCGCGTACCGAGAGCGCGCAGGTTCTGCAGTGCGCAATCTCTCCGCCACGAGGCGCCGCAGCCGTCGAAGATCGTTGCGGCGCGCTCGAAGGCGTCGACCGCCGCGCCACGGTCGCTGGGCGCGAGCGCCTTTCCCAGGCAGTCCAGGGCCCGGCCGAGGAGGGCCTGACAGCTCGTCTGCGCAAGTTGGAGCGCCGCCTGCTGTGCGAGCGATGCCGCGCTCTGCGTGTCCTTCGCCGCGAGGGCGGCCCACGCCGACGTCATCGACGCCAGCCCAGCGTGCAGGGGCCGGTTCGCGCGCCGAGCCACCTCTTCCATGGTCGACGCCGCACATCGCGCTGTCCGGACGTCTTCGCGCTCGCAGGCGACCTCGGCGAGGTCGAGCAGCGGAAACGGCAGGTACCCCCACGCCCCCATCGCCGCCAGGCGCTCGGTCACCTCGACAAGGCTGGCGCTCGCGTCTTCGAGCCTCCCCGATCGCCGCTCCAGCGCCGCCTGGGCCCAGCGGCGGTAGTCGTCGAAGAACCACCAATCCCGGCCCTCGTATGCCGCCTCGAGCTTCCGCACGTAGTCCCCGGCCTCGATCAGGTCGTCGCTCTCGACCGCCGCGACGGCCGCGAACGCCACCCCCAGTCCGCGACGCCTCGCCAGCCCTTCTGGACTCCACTTCAGCGCTTCACGAGCGTGGGCCAGCACGGCAGGGAAGTCGCCCCGCACCCAGTCCACGATCGCCGCCCACTCCAGCAGCACGCTCTCCTGGTAACCGGGATTCAGCGACCGCGCCTCGTCAAGCAGGCGAAGCGCGTCGTCGGTTCGGCCCTCGAGAGCGCGGCAGAGCGCCAGCATCACGAGACACCAGGTGACCCGGTACAGCCTGTCGTCTTCTCGCGCGATCGCGATGCCGCGGCTGTGGGCGGCGACCGCCAGCTCGAAGTCCGCCCGCGCCGTAGCCCCCCACGCAACGGTCCGAGGGCATGAATCATCACGAACCGGTCGCCGCCGGCCTCGGCGGCGGTGAGTACGTCCTCTGCGCCGGAGCCATGGTGTCGAGGTCTCCCATGGCGCCCTGGACGTGCGCCAGATCGTTCTTCGCCAGCAGCGCGCTGCGCCTGTCGCCGGCCTCCCTGAACAACTCGATGGCTTCCCGGCACCAGCGCTCCGCAGCCTCGAGTTCGCCGGTTCCCCAGAGCAGGAAGCTCGCCAGCCGGAACTTCACGGCCGCCCGGGGCACCAGGTCGGGGAACCCCTCGAGCGCCGAGTCGATCTCCAACATCGCCGGGATACCCAGCAGCGCATGGAGGTCCGCGCGGCGATCGACGACCCATTCGGCCTGCCAGGACATCGCGCCGATGACGTCGATCCAGCGCGGGTCGCCGGGCGGAAGGACCTCGACGAGCGCGCCGAGGATCGTCAGCGCTTCGCGCCATGCCTCGCGGTCCTCGGCCTGTTGCATCGCGTCGCGCAAGACCGTGACCGCCTGGTCGTCTCCGATGTCCGCCGAGCGGGCCGAGTGAGGCGCCGCCTCGCCCAGGCGGCCCGCGGCCAGCAGTGCGCCGGCGATCAGCCGATGCAGCCCGCGACGGCGCGCGGCGCCGATGCCTTCGTAGATCGTCTGCTGAACCAAGGGATGTGTGATCTCGAACGCCAGCTCGGGCCCGCGCTCGCGCTCCGTGATCCAGCGTGAGCGAGCGAGGATGTCGAGCGCGTCGCCGAGTGAGTCCAGCGACAGGTCGGAGAGCTCGACGAGCTCTGGCATCGCGACCGGGCGACCGACGACGACGAGCAGGTCCAGCGTGGCGCGGGCGTTCCCGGGCAGGCCCGCCACGCGCTGGTTGATGCGCTCTGCCAGGGCTTCGGGAATCTGCTCCAGGCGGGGAGCCGCCAGGTCCGCTCCCTCTTCCGTCAGCGCTTGCAGCAGCCCGAGCGCGAACAGCGGATTGCCGCGCGATCTGGCCGCGAGCCAGGTCACGAGCGGAGCCGGTGGCCGGCGGTCGAGCATCGCCCGGGCGAGCTCCGTCAGCTCCCCGTCCTGAAGTTCGCGCACGCTCATCCGCTCGAGCAGGCCTTCCTGCTCCAGACCCTGCGAGACCCCTTGCGCCAGCGACTGCGTCGCCAGCTCGGCCGGGCGTGCCGCGACGATCACGAGGATGGTCGCACCCTGAAGGTCGTGCGCCAGATAGTGAAGCGCCTGCCATGAGGAGGGATCGGCCTCGTGCGCGTCGTCGAGGAGGATCACCAGCGGGCCCCGGCGGGCGAGGTTGCTGAGCACCAGGGCCAGGCTCTGAAGTAGGCGGTGACGAGGCGGTTCCCGGTCGGGCAGTGAGCCGTGAACCGCTGCGACGGTCGTCAGCAGGGTGGCGAGATCGCTGAGAAAACCCCCGCAGATCGCGCGGACGTCCGCCTCGTCCAGGTCGCGCAGATGGCGCCCGAGCGCCTCTGACCATAAACCGAAGGAGTCGGTCACCGACAGCGGGTGCCCGCGCGCCGACAGCACCGTGACCTCCGCGCGCTGGCGCGAGAGGAACTCGGTCGCGAGCCGCGTCTTCCCGACCCCGGCCTCGCCAAGCAGGAGCAGCGCCCGAAACTCGCCGTCTGCGGCGCGCCGCAGCTCCGCGTCGAGACGCTCGATCTCGGCGGCGCGCCCGACCAATCTGGTCCGCCACGACCCGCCACGATCTTGCGCTCCCACCGTTCGATTCTAGGGCGCCCCCACCCGGTGGCAAGCCTGGAACGTGGACCTCCACCGGCGAGCCGCCCGACGGCCCGGCCGATCTGCGATGTCCGTATCTGAACCCGTATCGGATACCGATGCGCCCGCGTACGGCCAAGCCTAGTTTGGCCGGCACGACGCGCCCACGCCCGCCGGCCCCACATGCACTCACCGTAAATGCGTCGACAACAGCGGCGATCGGCCGCACAAACCATCGAGGAGGTCGCAGCAGATGAGACGGACAGCACTCGCAATGGCCGTGGCATGCGCGCTCGCAACTGCAGGGGCGCCGGCCCACGCCGCGTCGGACAACGAATCGTGCGTCGCCAATTTCGCGACGGCCCTGGCGCCACACAGCGCCGGCACGTTCGGCGAGACGATCAGCACCCTGACGAAGGTGTACGAGCCGAACTTCGGGCAGGGCGGCGTGACGCTCTTCGCACACGCGCCGAAGGACGCTTGCCCGTGAGGTCTGGCGGCGATCCGCGGCCGCGCCTTCCGCGGCCGCGGTCGCCTCATGTCACATCGATCTCGAACCAGAGGCAGGACGAGCAACGTCGCGCACGACCACACAGCACTGGATCACGCCCGGTAACAGCATCGCCGCTCAATCCGCGCGGCGATCCAGGAGGGCTCGGGTCGCAGAGGCCCTACGGCGTCGGGCGGCGCGTCCCGACGAGCCGCACCCCGGTCGCGGGCAGCTCGCCGGCCGCGATGCGCCGCTCCTCCTCGGCGCGCAGCTCGGGCCCGAGGTTCCAGCGGTAGAGGTACGGGCCGGGCGGGGACTCGCGGAGCGTGAAGTGCGGTCGCAGGGCCTCGCGCAGCGAGCTCAGCGAGTGGACGTGGTGGCGCATGAAGGCCACGATCTCCTCGGCGTCACGCTCCTCGGCCGCGCCGCGCGCGCGCCGCTGGGCCAGCCACCACTCGGCGGCGCGGCCGTCCAGCAGCGCGACGTCGAACTCGTCGACGACCAGCGTCCCGCCCTCCCGCACGAGCGTCGCGAGGTGCGCGCACGACGCCTCGAGCGGCTCGACATGGTGCAGGGAGACGACCGCCACCGCGGCATCGAACGTCCCGGCCACTTCGAGGAGCTCGATCGGTTCGACGCCGCTGCCGTCCGCGGCCGCGGGATCGATCGCATGGACCGCGTACCCAGCGACGCGCAGCTCGGCGGCGAGCTTCCCGTCACCCGCGCCGATCTCGAGCACGTCCGCGGGCGGCGCCGGAAGCGCGGCGCGGACGAATGCGAGGACATCGAGCATGTGGCCCATTGTCGGGGTTGCAGGCATTCCGGCGTTACCTTCCGCTGGAACGACGACCGGTAGAGGCGTGTCTTACGTATGGCATGATGTATGGCATGCGACGCACAACGATCTATCTCCCCGATGAACTCAAGCTCGCGCTGGAGCGCACCGCAGCGGCGCAGGGCACCAGCGAGGCAGAGGTCGTGCGCCACGCCCTGATCGCAGCAACCGCCGAGTCGTCGGCCCCGACGCTGCGTATCCCGCTGTTTGACAGCGGCAATCCGACCTTGGCCGAGCGCGTCGACGACGAGCTCGCCGGCTTCGGCGAGTGATCCTCGTCGACACGAGCGGGCTGCTCGCCGCGCTGGATGCCGCGCAGCGACAGCACCGCGCGGCCGCGGCGAGCCTGGCAGCGGCCGCGCCGCCGCTGCTGTTATCCCCGTTCGTGCTGGCGGAGCTTGACTACCTCCTCGCGACCCGCGTGGGCTCCGCGGCACGCATGAGCCTGCTGCGCGAGGTGCAGCGCGGAGCACTCCACCTCGAAACGTTCTCGGCGATCGACGTACGGGCTGCGGTCGCGATCATCGAACGCCACGCCGATCTCGCGATCAGCCTCGCGGACGCCTCGATCGTCGTCCTCGCCGCCCGCCACAAGATCCAGGACGTCCTGACGCTCGACCAGCGCCACTTTCGCCTGCTTGCGGCCAACGACAAGCCGTTTCGCCTGCTCCCCGCCGACAACTGACGCCGCAAACCGGGCTTTCGCAATGCGCGAATAGCCCCCGAAACGCTAGCTACGGGGCCGTCCCGTCCTATTGGCGACGAGTGTTCATCGACCACCACGGGAGACCAATCATGGCGCAGAACCTCAAGTCGCTCGTCGAGCCGAACACCTACGAACTGCCCGCCGTGCGCGAGCAGTACGACGTCGTCAGGCTCGACGGCGACGGCAGGCTCATCGAGTTCTGACGCTGTCGGCGCCGGCCCCGCTCAGGCCGGCGCCGGCGCGGTCACAACCGGTCGTGCTCCTTGATCGCCTCCTGAAGCATCCCGATCAGCTCGTTCGCCCGCACGCGGGTCAGGCCGAGCCGCGCGAGGGTCAGGATCGGCACCTCGGTGCTCTCGACGACGCGGTTGCGCATCTGCTCCGGCGTGCCGGCCACCGGCGGGCCGGTCGCCTGGCCCATCGTCACGATGAACTCGTCGGGCTCGTACTGGACCATGAACTGGTTGGCGAACATGATCGGCGTCTGGTCGAAGTCGATCCAGTGCAGCCGGTGGGTCGTCTGGGTGGGGTCGGTGACGGAGATGCTCATGGGCCGGTGCGTAGGCCGCGCCGCACCGAGGTCAAGGCGGTTGGCGCCGGCGGCGCGATCTCATCCCCACTGTCCCGCGAGCGCTGCCTGGAGCTCGCGTCCGAATGCATCGAGCTCTACCTCTGGGATCGGCTGGGCTGCGACAACTAGCCTGCTGGCCGTGCTAGCAGGTGCTAGCCCTGCGCTAGCAGCTGCTAGCGGTTTGAATGGGAGGGGTGGTCGGGCGGTTCGTCGCCGCCGTTGAGCGCCGCGCGGTCAGCAGCTCGCCTGGTCGAGCTGCTCGCCAGGAGGTGACACGGTGGTCTTGCGCTGCCGGGCCGCTGGTCTAGTGGTTCGAAGGGATAGCGATGTCCACGGTCGCACAGCGCTTCAAGAACCGGGGCGAGGCGGGCCACCTGCTCGCCCAGCGGCTGCGCGAGTACGCGGGGCGGGACGATGTCGTGGTCCTCGCGCTGCCCCGAGGGGGCGTACCCGTCGCGTTTGAGGTGGCGCGCACGCTCGACGCTCCGCTGGACGTGTTCGTCGTGCGCAAGCTCGGGGTGCCGGGGCACGAGGAGGCCGCGCTGGGCGCGATCGCGACGGGCGGCACGCGCGTCCTGAACACGCGCGTCATCGAGTCGCTGGACATCCCGGCCGAGTTGCTCGAGGCGATCGATGCGAAGGAGCGCCGCGAGCTCGAGCGTCGCGAGCGCGCGTATCGCGAGGGCCGGCCGCCGCCGGAGCTGGCGGGGCGCACGGTCATCCTCGTGGACGACGGCCTGGCCACCGGGTCGACGATGTGGGCGGCGGTGCACGCTGTGCGCCAGGAGGAGCCGGCCCGGGTGGTCGTCGCGGTCCCGGTCGCCGATCCGGACGTGTGCGAGGCGCTGCGCGAGGTGGCCGACGACGTCGTGTGCCTGAGCACGCCGAAGCCGTTGCGCGCCGTCGGCGTGTGGTACGAGGACTTCTCGGAGACCGACGACGCGGAGGTCCGCGAGCTGCTCGCCCGGGCGCGACGCCCCCCGGCGGCCGGCGGGCCGCGGGCGCTGCGCGAGCTCACGGGTGGTCCGTCCGACTACGACGACCTCGTCGAACGGGCGGGGGCCTGCCGGCTGGCGCTCGTCGGCGAGGCGTCGCACGGGACGCACGAGTTCTACCGCGAGCGTGCGGAGATCACGAAGCGGTTGATCGCCGAGCGGGGGTACACGGCGGTGGCCGTCGAGGCGGACTGGCCCGACGCGTACCGCGTCAACCGCTACGTCCGTGGTGTGGGCGATGACGCAAGCGCCGAGGAGGCGCTGTCCGACTTCCGGCGCTTCCCGGTCTGGATGTGGCGCAACACCGTCGTCGCCGAGTTCGTGCAGTGGCTGCGCGGCTGGAACGACGGCCTGCCCGAGGGGGCCCAGAAGGTGGGCTTCTACGGCCTCGATCTCTACAGCCTTCACCGGTCGATGGAGGCTGTCGTGGAGGTCCTCGAGGAGGTCGACCCGGAGGCCGCGCAGCGCGCCCGCGAGCGCTACGCCTGCTTTGATCAGTTCGGCCGCGACCCGCAGATCTACGCGTACGAGGCCGGGATGGGCGGCGCCGAGCCGTGCGAGCAACAGGCGGTCGCCCAGCTCGCCGAGCTGCGCACGGCCAGCGCCCTGGCCGATCGCGAGCGGCTGCTCGACGACGACGGCCGGTTCTTCGCCGAGCAGAACGCGCGCCTGGTCGTCAACGCCGAGCGGTACTACCGGGCGATGTTCCGCGGCGGCGTGGAGAGCTGGAACCTGCGCGATCGGCACATGGCCGAGACGCTCGAGGAGCTCGTCGCCCACCTCGAGCAGGCGGGCGGCCCGGCGAAGGTGGCGGTGTGGGAGCACAACTCGCATCTGGGTGACGAGCGCGCGACCGAGATCGGGCAGGCCGGCCAGCTGAACGTCGGGCAGCTCGTGCGCGAGCGACACGGCGATGACGCGCTGCTGGTCGGCTTCACGACCTACACGGGCACCGTCACTGACGGCGTCGAACTGCGCGCCCATGCGCGCGTGGAAGTAGTGCGAAATGCGCTCGGTCTCCGGCCGGTAGACGACGCCGATCATCCACCTCGACGAGACGACCGCCCTCGAGCCGCTCGAGCGCAGCAGCGAGTGGGAGGCGGGCGAGCTGCCGGAGACCTACCCGTTCGGGGTGTAGCAGTCGTGGCCGATATGAGATTCCGGACTGGGAGGTGCAGGACATGGCTGTCAGGTTGAATCGCAGGGCCTACGACCACGCCAAGCGGCTGATCGCGGAGGAGAAGGTCGTCCTCGACGAGCGCGACGACTGGAGCGAGCACCGGCCGACCGCCGCGCAGGAGAACGAGTTCCTCGCGCAGCACGGCTACGGCGAGTACGGGAAGTGGTACCTCGGGCTGGACGACGAGGAGGCCGACGACACGAAGGCGCACCACAAGTTCCCGTACGGGGACTTCGAGAACGTGCATCGCTGCGGGGTCTTGAGCGCCGAGGTCCGCGCCGCCCAGTACAAGCACTTCGACATCGAGAGCGCGGCGGCACACCTGCACGGGATGCTCGACGGGCTGAGGGTGCACCAGCCGCATTGACCCGCACGCCCGCGGCGTTCTCGGCCCGCGCGCCGCCGGCGCCGAGATCGGCGCGTGTCGTCGCTACGTCCCTGGTCGCAGGTCCGCGGTCATTGCCGCCCCGGTCGCGGCGCGCGCCGTTGCGCGGGGCGCGGCATGCTCTCGCTCGCCCGTCAGCGCCCCGAGCGAGGCCTTGACACCGCGCGGCACGACGATCGTCGGGCACGTCGCCCGCGCGGTGACGCTCGCCGAAACGCTGCCCAGCAGCGTCGCCCGCAGCGGCCCGTAGGCGCGCGAGCCGAGGACGAGCAGGTCGAGATGCTCGGCGATCAGGACGATGTGGTCGGCTGGATCCCCGTCGGGGTCGGCGACGAGCACGTCGATCTGGACCGCGACGTCATCGCCGAGCTCGGCGAGCTTCGCCTGAAGCTCGCGCTCGATGCGCAGCTTGTGCTCGCCCTCCACCGTCTCCAGGCCCTTGCCCATCTGGCCGGCGACGTACGTCTCGATCTCGAGGTGCATCCCGGGCGTGACGCGCATGACATGGACCACGCGCAGCACCGCGCCGGTCCTGCGCGCCAGCGCGTGCGCCTCGCGCAGCGCCGCGTTGCCCTCGGGCGTGTCGACGTAGCCGACCCCGATCGACGCGAACTGCGCGCGCTCGGCCCAGCCGGCCGGCACGAGCGCAACAGGGCAGGGGGAACCGTGCAGAAGCCGCCGGCCGGTCGACCCGAGCCGCCCGCGCCCGGACGCCTCGCGCGCCGCGGCACCGACGACGAGCAGCGCGGCGTCGATCCGCTCGGCCTCCTCGTGCAGGGCCCGCGCCGCATGGACGCCCTCGAGCTTGACGCAGTCCGCGTGGATGTCGCTCACGCGCAGCAGCGGCTCGACGTCGTCCAGCGCGGCCGTGCAATCGTCGAGCAGGTCGCTCTCGCGTTCGGCCGAGACCGCCGCCGGCGCCTCGGCCTGGACCGACGCGATGACCAGCGACACGCCGGTCAGGCGCGCCAGCGCGACGCCGAAGTGCACCGGCGCGCGATCGAGACTGCGCGGGTCATAGCCGACGAGAATCGGTCCCACCGGCCATGCGATAGGGCGAACACGCCCGACATCAAGCCCCTCGCGCGCTTGACCGCGCCGCGCGGCGGACTATCTCGGTCGGCATCCTCGCGATCGCGGTCACCACCGGAAGCACACGGCTCGCCGACCTCCCCCCGCGTCGGGCCGGCTGACGATGGAGCAGGTCCAGCCCGGCATCTACCACTGGACGGGGCACGACGCGGAGGTGCGCGCGCCGGTGCACTCGCACTACGTCGAGCCCGCCGGCGTGCTCGTCGACCCGGTCGTGCCGGAGGACGGAATGACGGCGTTCGACGGGCTCGGCGTCCGGCCCCAGCAGATCCTCCTGACAAACCGCCGGCACCGCCGCGAGGCCGAGCGGTTCCGGGAGGCGTTCGACTGCGCTGTCCGCATCGGCGCCCGGGCGGTGTCCGAGACGGACGGGCTCGAGGCCGAGCCGTTCGAGGACGGCGACGAGGTCGCGTGGGGGATCACCGCGATCACGATCGGGCACGCGCTTCCCGAGGAGACGCTCTTCCACGTCGCTCACGGCGAGGGAGCGGCGGTGTTCGGCGACACGCTGGTGCACCCGGCCGGCGCGCCGATCGGCCTGCCTCCGGACGACCTGCTCGGCAGCCACCCGGACCGGCTGCGGCGGCGCTACAAGGAGGCGTTTCGCGGGCTGTTGCTGCGCGACTTCGACATGCTGCTGCTCGCGCACGGCGCGCCGGTCGCCAACCGCGGCAAGGCCGCGCTTCGCAAGCTCGTCGAGGAGCCCACCGAGTACGCCGAGTTCGGCCCATATGCCTAGCCGCGGCGGCCGAGGTAACGCCGGACCGCGCGGTGCGCCGTCGAGCCGGTCAGGCGGCCGAGAAGCCGATGATCACCGCGACCATCGCGACGATCAGGCCGATGCAGAACCCGATGAGCAGGAGCTCGAGGCGCACCCAGATGTTGACCTCGATGATCTCCGCGAGCCAGCGCGGGATCGGGACCTCGAGACTGCCGGCGCTCCAGACGTAGTCGAAGTCGTCGTCGTCGACGTCGCGGTGGGGCGTGTACGGGGCCGGCGAGGAGACTGTCGGCATGTCGAGGCCTCTCAAAGGGAAACAGCGGCGGTTGTCTCTCCTACCCAACCCTAGTCCGGGCTGAGCATGATGCCAACCGCCGCTGTCCCTGCATCCCGATCAGGCCATGATGAACGGCTTGACAGCCGCGAGGACCTGCTCCATCTCGGAGGCCTTGTCGAACGCCAGCGGCGCCGGCGGCCTGTTGCGGGCCAGGCGGATGAGCGCCGCGTGGCGCGCCTCGACCTGGACGATGCCGCCCGCCGCGGCGAGGACGTCGACGGACTCGATCTGCGTCGCCGCGCCGTTGTAGGCGCTGACGCCGGTGTCCTCGAGGACGTTCGCCGTCTTGAGGTACGCCGCCCGCGAGGCGAATGCGCCGCCGAAGTCGAACGTCGGCTTGGCCGCGGGCTTGCCGCCGAGCTGCTTGACGGTCGCGATGAGCGCGTCGACGTGCTCGGCCTCGTTGTCGCGCAGCTCCTTCGTGAGCTTGCTCTCGTCGCTGGAGAGCCCCTTCACCTGCTTGGCGGCCAGCGTGTAGAACTCGGTCTCGAGGTACTCGAGCGTGAGCGCGTAGTTGACGATGTCGATGTCGCCCCCGCCGGAATCGGCCAGCGCGCGCGAGATGAGTCCCGTCGCCGAGATGCTCGTGTAGGCGGCGCCTGCCGCCAGGGTCGACCGCAGGAGGAACGACTCCCGCGTCATGCCGTGAACCTTGATGGTGGACAGCTCAGCAGCCACCGGTCGCGATGAAGCCATGTGAATTCTCGCTTTCGTCGTCGAGGTGGATTAGGCCAGGAACGGCTGGACGGCCTTGAGCACGGCGTCCATGTCCATCGGCTTGGCGAAGGCGCCGTCGGGCAGCGAGCCCTCGAGGCCGCCCTTGCCGCCGAAGCCGCGGCCGACGAGCTGGTTGAGCGCCGCGGCGTGCCGCGCCTCGACCGAGTGGATCGCCAGAGCGGCCGCGAGGATGTCCTTGCTCTTGATGTTGCCGGCCTGCCCGAGGTAGGCGGCGGCGCCGAGGTTCTCGACCGTCGCGGCCGTCATGAGGATCGTCTCGGGGCCCTTCTCGATCGTCTCGCTGAACTTCGTCTTCGGCTTGGACGCCGGCTTGCCGCCGAGCGACTTCGCCGTCGCGATGAGCGCGTCGACGTGCTCCTGCTCGGCCTGCTGCAGGCCCTTGGCGAGGTCGCCGATCTTCTTGTCCTTGATGACGCCGCTGTCGAGGACCTCCTGGTAGAAGGTCGCCTCGAGGTACTCGAGCGTCAGCGCGTAGTTGACGATCTCGAGGTCGGAGGCGTTGTCGGCGGCGCTGGTGTCGCCACCGGCGGCGGCGGCGCCGGTCGTCGAGCTGTCCTTGTCGTCGTCGCCGCAGGCGGCGATGAGGACGGCGGCGGCGCTGACCGCGCCGGCTCCGCCGAGCATCTTGAAGAAGCGCTTGCGCGAGGACGGATCGTCCGCGAGCTCACGCAGTGCAGAGTCGTTCACGGTGGGCCTTCCGGGATCGGAGTTGGTGGGCATTGCAGGCGGTTGCGTGCCAATCCCCGTCCCAGATCACGCCGTGGCGCGTTGGCGTTCGCCGGTCGTCTAAATGCGGAAGATCGGGACGAGCCGCTGCTCGTGCTCGGCCTCGATCCGCGCGACGACCTCGATGTGCGGCTCCAGCAGCGTCCCGCGCAGCTTCGAGCCCAGGCCCTCGTCGACCTGGAAGATCCCGGCCGAGTTGGACATCTCGATCTCGACGCGCACGGCCTTGTCGTCGCCCGCGCCGATCGAGACCTTCTCGATCGCGTACGCCGACAGCGAGTGGATGTTCGTGTGCCCGGCCTCGAACGGCACCCGCGAGCGCCCGCGGGCCATGTCGAGGGCGTCCGCGACGCGCAGGATCGCGCCCTCGATCGTGAACGGGTCGCCCTTCGTGCGGTGCGAGATGATCGCGTGCATCGTCTCGGCGACGACGATCGAGCGCGTCGGCTCGCGGTAGACGTCGGCCAGCAGGCCGTTGAGCTTGTCGGCCGTGAGAAACAGCGAGTAGGCCTCGTGGTCGGTGCGGTGGATCGACATCCCGACGCAGTGCAGGAGCGCCGCGCCCGCGATGACGACCTCGGCGTCGCGGACCTCGAGGCCGTGGTCGGCGACGATGCTCGGCGTCACGCCGCGCCCGAACAGCAGCCGCGAGAGGCGCAGCGCGATGTTCAGGACGATCTGGATGTGGACCCACGAGTGGTCGGACATGTGCAGCCGCTCGGCGTTGACGCCGGCCGCATGCCACCACCCCTTGATCTGCAGGTCGGCGTCGACCGCGTCGAGCAGGCTCTGCAGGCGCCGGTTGCCGCGCGCCGGCGCGTGGACGCGCGCATCCTCCGGCGCCGTGCGCACCGCGCGCACGTCGTCGCCGTCGGTCACTCCTCGGCCTGGGCGGACTCGCTGGCCCGGGCGGCGTGCTGGATCATGAGCTCCTGCTGGACCGAGCGCGGCGGGTCGCCGGGCGTGCGCTTGGCCCAGGTGCCGTCGGACTGCAGGTCCCAGGCGCCGACGTCCGTGGCCAGCGAGCGCTCGATCGTGTCGACGAGGTCCTCGCAGAGCGCGGGGTCCTCGACGGGCGTGACGAGCTCGACGCGCGTGTCGAGGTTGCGCGGCATGAGGTCGGCGGAGCCGATGAGGACCCGAACGTCGCCGTCGCGCTCGAACATGTAGACGCGCGAATGCTCGAGGAAGCGGCCGAGGATGCTCACGACGCGGATGTTCTCCGAGACGCCCTCGACGCCCGGGCGCAGGCAGCAGATGCCGCGGACGTTGAGGTCCACCGAGACGCCCGCCCGGGATGCGCGATAGAGCGCCCGGATGATGCGCCGGTCGACGAGCGAGTTCATCTTGAGCTTGATCGCCGCCGGCTCGCCGCGCTTGTGCGCGTCGATCGTCCGGTCGATCTCGTCCATGATGCCCTCGCGCATGCCGTTGGGGGCGATGAGGACCTTGCGGTAGCCCTCCGGGCGCGCGAGCCCGGTGAGGAAGTTGAACATGTCGGCGACGTCGGCGCCGATCTCCTCGTCGCAGGTGAAGAGGCCGAAGTCGGTGTACAGGCGCGCCGTCTTGGGGTGGTAGTTGCCGGTCCCGATGTGGACGTAGTGGCGGACGCCGTCGCCCTCGCGGCGGACGACGAGGATGCACTTCGCGTGCGTCTTCAGCCCGGGTTGGCCGTAGACGACGTGGACGCCCGCCTCCTCGAGCGCTCGCGCCCACGTGATGTTCGCCCGCTCGTCGAAGCGCGCCTTGAGCTCGACCATGCAGACCGCCTGCTTGCCGCGCTCGGTCGCCCGGATGAGCGCCGGGACGAGCGGCGAGTCGTCGGAGGTCCGGTACACCGTCTGCTTGATCGCCAGGACGTCGGGGTCGGCGGTGGCCTGCTCGACGAAGCGCTCGACCGACGTCGCGAACGAGTCGTACGGGTGGTGGACGAGGATGTCCGCCCGCCGCATCTCGGACATGACGTTGACGTGCTCGGACTCCTTGCCCTGCAGGCGCGGCTGCGTCACCGGCGTCCACGGCGGGTCGCGCAGCTCGGTGAAGCCGCGCAGCCCGTGGATCTGCCAGAGGTCGCCGGTGTCGAGCAGGCCGTCGACCTCGTAGATCTGGCGCTCCTCGAGGTCGAGCGCGTCCTTGAGCTGCTCGCGGACGCTCGGATCGATGCCGACGCCGACCTCGAGGCGCACGGCCTCGCCGAAGCGCCTGCGGCGCAGCTCGGCCTCGACGGCCTGCAGGAGGTCGTCGGCCTCGTCGGAGACCTCGAAGTCGGCGTCGCGCGTGACGCGGAAGACGCCGTGGTCGACGATCTCCATCCCCGGGAAGAGCGACTCGAGGTTCGCGGCGATGACCTCCTCGAGCGCGACGAACGTCAGCGGGTGGCCCTCGAGCTCGACGAACCGCGGCAGCATCTCGGTCGGCACCTTCACGCGCGCGAAGGTCTGCTCGTCGCGCAGCGGGTCGCGGACGAGCACCGCCAGCGAGAGCGACAGGCTCGAGATGTACGGGAACGGCCGGCCCTGGCCGACCGCCAGCGGCGTGAGGACCGGGAAGATCTGGCGCCGGAAGCGCTCGCCGAGCTCGACGCGGTCCTCGTCGTCGAGGTCGTCGATGCCGACGATCCGGATGCCGTGCTCGGCGAGGGCCGGGAAGAGCGTGCCGAGCACGACGTCCTCCAGGCGCTGCTGCTGGCCCAGGACGCCATGGCGGATCGCGTCGATCGTCTGCGACGGCGTCAGCCCGTCGGGCCCGGTCTCGACGAGGCCGGCGTCGATCTGGTCGTGGACGCCCGCGACGCGGATCTGGAAGAACTCGTCGAGGTTCGAGCTCCAGATCGCGGCGAGCTTCACGCGCTCGAGCAGCGGCTGGCCGGGGTCCTCGACGAGCTGCAGGACGCGGTCGTTGAAGTCCAGCCACGACAGCTCGCGGCCGAAGTACAGCGACGTGTCGTGGAGATCGAGGTCCTCGGGCTGCGGCGGCGGGGGCGCCGGCTCGCTCGCGCTGATCGAGTCCTGCAGCGGCGTGTCGGTCTCCGGTGCGGTCATCTCGTGGCGCTCATCGACATGCCGACCAGGATATGGGCAGCCAGGCGCGCGACGTGAAATTCGTGTTCACGCGGGCTTCGCGCGCAGCAGCGCGAGCTGCTCGAGCACGACGCCCTCGCGCAGGCCGCCCCCGGCGAGCTCCAGCGGCGCGTGCAGCGCGCGCGAGGCCGCGTCGAGCAGGAGGATGCCGGCCGGCAGCAGGCGCGCGCGCTCGGGATGCAGCCCGAGCGCCAGCGCGATCTCGGCGGCGGGACGCGTCACGAGCGCCTGCAGCCCGCGCGCGAGCGCGTCGCGCTCCAGGACGCCGCCGACGAGGCGCTGCAGCGACGTCGCGCTGCCGCCGACGGCGTACGCGGTCGCCGGGCGCGGCGCCTGGACGCCGGCGAACATCCGGGCGAGCTTGCGCCGCAGTCGCGCGAGCTCCGCGGGCGACGGGGGGTCGGTCGGGAGGTCGGCTTCGGTGACGACGCTCGAGCCGACGGGCAGCGACACCGACCACGTCACGCCGCCGGCGACCGTGCCGACGACGAGCTCGGTCGAGCCGCCGCCGACGTCGACGACCCCGAGCCTGCCCGGCGGCGGGTCGGCGAGCATGCCGACCGCGCCGGCGAACGCGAGCCGCGCCTCGTCCTCGCTGGAGAGGATCTCGAGCTCGGCGCCGCAGGCGGCGGTGATCGCCGCCGCGAGCGACGGCGCGTTCGGCGCCTGGCGGATCGCCGCCGTCGCGACGACGCGCACGCTCTGCGCCCGCAGCTCGCGGGCGATCTCGCACTGACGGGCGACGACCGCCGCAACCTCGTCGATCTTCGCGCCGTCGATCGCGCCGTCGCCGTCGCAGGCGGCGCCCAGCCGCGTGAAGGCCCGCTCGGCGAAGACCTCCTTCAGGCGCGGTCCATCGGCGATCGCCACGAGGAGCCGCGTCGTGTTGGAGCCGATGTCGATGCAGGCGCAACGGGCCACGGGGGTGCCCGCCGATCTTGTCATGATTGCCGCAATGGACCTCGCCGCTCCGGCCATCCTCGTGCGCGATCTGCACAAGTCCTATGGCGCCGTCCAGGCCGTCCGCGGCATCGACTTCGACGTCGCCCGCGGCGAGGTCTTCGGCCTGCTCGGGCCCAACGGCGCGGGCAAGACGACGACCGTCGAGATCCTCGAGGGCTATCGCGAGCGCACGAGCGGGATCGTCTCCGTCCTCGGCCACGACCCCGGCGGGCGGCCGCGCGCGCTGCGCGAGCGCGTCGGGATCGTCCTGCAGGACAGCGGGATCTACCGCCACGTGACGGTGCGCGAGCTCGTGACCCACTGGGCGGGCTTCTATCCCGCGCCCCGTGACGTCGACGAGGTCATCGACCTCGCGGCCTGCGCGAGTCCGCCGACGTCCGCTCCCGCCGCCTGTCCGGCGGCCAGGCGCGCCGGCTGGACCTCGCGCTCGCGCTCATCGGCGACCCCGAGCTCATCTTCCTCGACGAGCCGACGACCGGCTTCGACCCGGCTGCGCGCCGGGCCGCGTGGGAGACGATTCGCGCGCTCGCCGATCTCGGCAAGACCGTCCTGCTCACGACGCACTACCTCGACGAGGCGCAGGCGCTCTGCGACCGCGTCGCGATCGTCAAGGACGGGCGGATCCTCGCGGTCGGCGCCCCGGCGGAGCTCGGCGTCGGCGCGGCGTCGCGCTACCGCGTGAGCTGGCGTGACGAGGACGGCGAGCTCGCCACCCGCGAGACCGACGACCCGACGGCGCTGCTGCACAAGCTCACGAGCGCGGCGCTCGCCCGCGGCGTCGGCCTCAGCGACCTCAGCGTCACGCGGCCGTCGCTGGAGGACGTCTACCTCGAGCTCACGGCCGAGGCGCCGGTCGAGGAGGAGGAGCCCGCGCGATGAACGAGTCGCTCGCGCTGACCTGGCGCCAGTACCGCCTCGAGCGCAAGATGTTCTGGCGCAACCCGAGCGCGGCGTTCTTCAACTTCCTGCTGCCGCTGCTGTTCCTCGGGTTCTTCGGCGCGGTCTTCGCCGGCAGCCAGGACGACCTCGACGTCATCGTGCCCGGGATCGCCGGGATGAGCGTCATGTCGACGACGTTCACGGCGCTGGCGATGAACATGGTCTTCCTGCGCGAGCAGGGCGTGCTGAAGCGCCTGCGCGGGACGCCGCTGCCGTCGGGCACCTACCTCGCGGGGGTCGCGGCGAACGCCGTGACGAACACGGCGGTGCAGATCGGGCTCGTCGTCGTGGCGGGGGCGGCGCTCTTCGGCGTCGGGATGCCGGAGGACTGGATCGCGCTCGTGATCTTCACCGCCGCGGGCGTCGTGTGCTTCGCGAGCCTCGGCGTCGCGCTGTCGCACGCGATCCCGAACTTCGACTCCGCGCCCGCGTACGTCAACGCGATCTTCCTGCCGGTGATCTTCATCAGCGGCGTCTTCTTCGATGCCGAGGAGGCGCCCGCGTTCCTGCGCGACATCGCCGAGGTCCTGCCGCTGACGCACCTCATCGACGGCCTCTCCGCCGCGCTCGTCACCGGCGCGCCGTTCGGCGACCACCTCGCCGATCTCGCGGTCGTGGTGGTCTGGGCGGCGCTCGGCGTCGTGCTCGCGATCCGCGGCTTCAGCTGGGAGGCGCGGCGGGGCTAGTCGTGCACGACGAACGCCGCGGGCGCCGAGCCCTCGACGCTCACCGGCACCTCGCGCAGCGCGCCCCCGAGCCACTCGTCGCGCAGGAGGCTGAACACCGCGACGTCGAGCGACTGCCCGTCGTGGCGGTGAAAGCCGCGCAGCATGCCCTCGCGTTCGAAGCCGATGCGCTCGAGCGCCCGCTGCGAGCGGGCGTGGTCGACGTTCGCGTACGCGCCGACCCGCTCGAGCCCGAGCAGCTCGAACGCGACGTGGCACATGAGGGCCTTGCACTCCCGGTTGGCGCCGGTCCCCCACCACTCGCGGCCGAGCCACGTGCCGAGCGTCGCGCGGCGATCGCGCGGCGCGAACTCCGACAGGCCGCTGACGCCGATCGTGCCCGCCTCGAGGTGCTCGACGACGAGGTCGAGCTGCTCGCCCCGCGCGCGCTGCGCCGGCAGGCGCGCGAGGTAGGCGCGCGCCTCGCTCTCCGAGCCGTAGGGGCCCCACGAGAACCAGCGCGTGACCTCCGGATCGGACGCCTGGCGGAAGAGCCCCGCGGCGTCGCCCTCGCGCGGGATCCGCACGCGCAGCGTCGGGCCGGTGACGGCGAGGTCGCTCACGGCGGGTAAGACTACGAGGATGCTCGCGCTGATCTACGACGTCCACGGCAACGTCCGCGCGCTGGAAGCCGTGCTCGCCGACGCGCTCGAGCAGGGCGCCGACGCCTATCTCATCGGCGGCGACGTCGCGCTCTTCGGGCCGTGGCCGGAAGCCACCGTCGCCCGCCTGCGCGAGCTCGAGGACACGACCTGGATCCGCGGCAACGGCGAGCGCTGGACCGCCGACCCGCAGTCCGCGCCCGAGCCCGTCCGCGGCGCGACGGCCGCCGCGCGCGAGGCGCTCGGCGACGAGCTCGTCGCAAGAGCTCGCCGCGTTGCCCGAGAGCGCCGACCTCGGCGACGGCACGCGCGCCTGGCACGGTTCGCCCGTCAGCGACGTGCGGTCCTTCACCCCCGAGCCCGGCGACGACGAGGCCGAGCTCTTGGAGGGCGTCACCGAGCGCCGCCTGATCTTCGGCCACACGCACCTGCCGTTTCACCGCTCGTCCGTGAGCGGTGTCGAGCTCTTCAACCCCGGCAGCGTCGGCATGCCCTTCGACGGCGACCATCGCGCCGCCTACGCGCTCCTCGCCGAGGACGGGTCGCTGACGCATCGCCGCGTCGCCTACGACCACGCGAGCGTTCCCGCGGCGCTGAGCGAGCGCTACGGCGACGCGGCCTGGACGCGGGCCCCGGCGTATCGCTTCGCGCACGCCCGTTTCGGGGACACGTAGCGGTGTTAGCCTCAGAAACGTCGAGGGCAAGCGGATGAAGGAGGAGGTAGCGCCATGAATCGCACCCGCATCGTGATCGCGTTCTGCGCCACGATCACAGCGATGGCAGTCCTGACGACCGTCTCGTCGGGGTCGGCCACGAGCAGCAAGCTCTACGCGAAGATGGACGGCAAGCAGGAGAAGCCGAGCGCCGGCGATCCGACGGCAGCGGCGTCGCCACGCTGACGCTGCAGTCCAAGCGCATCTGCTACTCGATCACCGCGAAGAAGGCCGGCCTGACGTTCGCCGCCGGTCATATCCACAAGGGCGTCCGCGGCAAGGCCGGAGACGTCTTCGTCGCGCTCTTCGAGGCGCCCAAGAAGGTCAGCAAGGGCAAGCTCACCGGCTGTCACGCCGCCACGGCCTCGCAGATCGCGGCCGTGAAGTCCAAGCCCGCGCAGTACTACGTCAACCTCCACAACGCAGCGTTCGGCGCCGGCGCGATCCGCGGCCAGCTGACGAAGACGAAGCCGAGCTGAACACCGAGCCGGACCCGCCCGAGATCCACGAGGAGCTCGCGCTCGCCATAGCGCTCGCGCGCGAGCTCCTCCACGGCTCGGGCGCCGTCTCGGTCAGCGTCGCGCTCGACGGCGACCGCCCGGCCGTCGTCGAGTGCCCGCGGCTGCGCGCGATCGTCGTCCACGACGACGACGGGCAGCGCGAGCTCGCGCACGACGCCGCCGCCGGCGTCCCGCTGCCGGAGCTGCCGCAGATGCGCCGGCTCGGGCGCTTCGAGGTCGACCCCGAGGAGGGCAGCGTCGCCGGCGCGCTCGGCGGCCTCGAGGCGCTCGGGCGCGCCGTCCGCGACATCGCGGCCCTCCTGCCGGGACGCAGCGTCGTCGCCGCCGACTACGAGACGAACGACCCGCAGACGCCGCTCGGCATCGCCGGCCGCGCGGGCGAGCCGCTCGTCGTGCTCATCGGCGACGAGGAGTACGCCCTGGACTGCTGAGCGGCGCGGCGCGGCGCGCTCAGGCCATCGGCAGCTCGGCCGGGTTCGCGCCGACGATCGCCTTGGAGTCCTCGTCGCGCACGAGCACGAGCGTCGCGATGATCCCGAGGATCGCGAACCCCGCGCCCGCGAGGAACGCGACCTGGAAGCCCTCGGTCAGCGCGTTGGGCAGCGCCGCGGGATTGCCCTGGCCGGCCGTCACGAGGTCGGTCGTGCGCGAGCTCGCGATCGTCCCGAGGATCGCGAGGCCGAGCGCCCCGCCGACCTGCTGGGACGTGTTGATGAGCCCCGACGCCAGGCCCGAGTCGTCGTCGGAGATCCCGCTGACGGCGGCGATCGTCACCGGTACGAACGCGAGGCCGAGCCCGACGGCCGCGATGACCATCGGCCCGAGCAGGTCGCCGGCGTACGTGCCGTCGACGGGCACCTGCGAGAGCCACAGCAGGGCGATCGCGACGAGCACCATCCCGGCGATGAGCACGGGCTTGAAGCCGAGCTTCGTGACGAGCACCGACGCCGCGCCGGCCGAGACGATGATCGCGATCGCCAGCGGCAGGTAGGACAGCCCGGCCTTCAGGGCGTCGTAGCCGAGCACCTCCTGCATGTAGCGCGAGAGGAAGAAGAACATCGCGAACAGCGACGCTCCGACGAGCAGCCCGACGATGTTCGCGCCCGTCAGCGTCGGCAGCCGGAAGATCCGGAACGGCATGAGCGGCGCGCGCGAGCGCAGCTCGGTGACGACGAACACCGCGATGAGCGCCGCCGACACGGCGAGCAGCAGGATCGTCTGGCTCGAGTCCCAGCCGGCGTTGACGGCGTCGACGAGCGCGTAGACGAGCAGCGACAGGCCGGCCGTGACGGTGATCGCCCCGAGGGCGTCGAACGTCCGCGTCTCGGCCTCCTTGCGGCTCTCGACGAGCAGGCGCGGCGCGAGGATCGCGGCGATGATCCCGATCGGGACGTTGACCCACAGCACCCACTCCCAGCCGGCGTACTCCGTCAGCACGCCGCCGAGCAGCACGCCCGCGGCGCCGCCCGAACCGGAGACCGCACCCCACACGCCGAGCGCCTTGTTGCGCTCGGCGCCCTCGGCGAACATCGTCGTGACCATCGACAGCGCGGCCGGCGCGAGCAGCGCGGCGCCGAGGCCCTGCAGCGCACGAGCGGCGATGAGCTGCGTCTCGCTGGCGGCGAGGCCGCCGAGCAGCGACGCGACCGAGAAGAGCAGGAGCCCGTACATGAACAGCCGCCGGCGCCCGAGGAGGTCCGCCATCCGGCCGCCGAGCAGCAGGAAGCCGCCGAACGTCAGCGCGTAGGCGTTCGGGATCCACGTGAGGTTCTCCGGCGAGAAGTCGAGGTCGCGGCCGATCGACGGGATCGCGACGTTGACGATCGCGGCGTCGAGGACGATGACGAACTGCGTGGAGGCCAGGAGGGCCAGTGCGAGCCACTTGCGCCGCTGGGCGGCCTCGGCGTCTGTCATGGGTGGTGCTCCAGGGTTGAGCGCGTTAACATGAGGGGCGGTTCCGTTTGCGCGCCAGCATACGGAAGGCTCATTCCGCTTGTCAACCATCGCCCACCGCCCACTCCGCGCCGACGCCCGCCGCAACCGCGAGAAGCTCCTCGCCGCCGCGGCGGAGGTCTTCGGCGAGAGCGGCCTCGAGAGCCAGGTCGAGGACATCGCGCGCCGCGCGGGCGTCGGCGTCGGCACGGTCTACCGGCACTTCCCGACGAAGGACGCGCTCGTGACGGCCCTCGCCGAGGCGCATTTCGAGCGCCTCGCCGACACGATGGAGGCCGCGCTCGCGCAGGAGGGCGACCCGTGGGAGATCTTCACGAGCGCGATCTGGCGGGCCGCCGAGGCCGGCGCCGAGGACGCGGCCTGGTGTGAGCTCATCGCCGGGCATCCGACCGCGATCGCCGGCGCGGCCCGCGGCCAGCAGCGGCTCGGGATCGCGACCACGGCGCTCATCGAGCGCGCCCGGGCCGCGGGCGCCATGCGCGCCGACGCGACCGTCCAGGACGTGCGGGCGATGATGTGCGGCCTCGGCCACGTCGCGACGGCCCAGCGGGCCGGTGCCGCGATGGACTGGCGGCGCTACCTCGAGGTCGCGCTCGACGGGCTCCGCGCCCGATGACGCCGTCCCAGCGCCTGCTCGGCGCGTTCTTCCTCGGCGCCGGCACGCTGCATTTCGCCCGTCCCGAGATGTACGAGCAGATCATGCCCGACTACGTCCCGGCCCACCGCGAGCTCGTGCTCGCCAGCGGCGTCGCCGAGCTCGCCGGCGCGGCGGCGCTCGCGTTCCCGCCGGCGCGGCGCGCGGCGGGCTGGTGGCTGACCGCCGTGCTCGTGACGATCTTCCCCGCCAACGTGCACATGGCGCTGCACCCCGACCGCTATCCGACGATTCCGCGGGCGCTGCTGTGGGCCCGGCTGCCGATCCAGCCGCTGCTCGTCGTCTGGACGCTGCACGCGACCCGCCGCCGCGAAAGTTAAAGGCACGCTCACCCCTCCCTTACCGGGGGTTGAGGTACGGGGGACAAAATGCGGCGCAGGTTCCTCTTCGTCGGACTGGAGACCCCTCCCCCATCCAGCCCGATCGCCTACGTCCCGGTGTCCAAGCCGGGATGGTGAGCAAGGAACCGCGGATCGCGCTCCCGATACCTGACGCGACCGCAGACCGCGAGGGTGGGGGCGGTGGACCGATGCCACCGCCCCACACCCCGCGAGTCACGCCCCACTCTCCGCGCGTTTGCCGCTTCCCCCGGCGGTGGCGCGCGGGTGGGGCCCTCTTTCAGCGCCGCAGGTCGCGCTTGACGTAGAGCCACGCCGGGGTCGCGCCGAGCGGGCTCCAGGGCTCGTGGCGCGTCACCCAGCGCCACCAGGCGCCCACGCCCAGGCGGGTGTAGTCGCGGCCCCAGAACGCGCGCAGGTCAAAGCGCCGGCCGCGGTAGCCGCCGAGGTCGCGCCGGATCGCCTGGCGCGCGCCGTCGCTGAGGATCACGACGTCGGCGTCCGGCCGGTAGCCCGTCGCGCGCATGTCGACAAACCCGCCCGGCAGGCCGCGCAGGTACCACGCCCACGGGAACGCGAGGCTGTCGTTCGTGTCGACGTCGACGCGCAGGCGGCGGCCGAGCTCGCGCTGCGCGCGCCCGTCGAGCGCGAGCAGCTCGTCGCGGACCGCGACCGCCGCCTCGGTCGTCTGGGGCGCGACGAGCAGCGAGCGCGGGTCCACCCGCTCGGCGTCGTTGGCGACCCACGAGGACACGCCGAGGTACGCCGCGCCCGCGACCGCCAGCGCGATGCCGGACGCCCGCAGCGCCGCCGGCCGCGCCGTGACCGCCGCGGTCACGCCGATCCCGGCGAGCGGGATGAGCGCGACGAGCGGGTGCAGCGTGAGCCACGCGAAGCGCTCGGACGCCCACGAGTAGATCAGCAGCGACCCGAGGAACGTCCACGCCAGCAACGCGCCCATCGGCGTCGGCCGGCGGATGACGACCGCGAGGCCGATGAGCCCGAAGAGCAGGACCGGCCACTCCAGCGACCCCAGCAGCAGGAGATGGAACGGCCAGCGCTCGCCGCCGCGGTTGACCGGCTGCTGCTCGAGCCAGTACTTCGGGCCCTCGTAGACGGCGTCCCACAGCCCGCCGGGGTTCGTGCCGAAGGTCGTGAAGAGCGCCGCGAACACGAGCACGAACAGGCCCGCCGACAGCAGCCAGCCGCGGCGCCCGGGCACCGCCAGCGCGCGGGCGAGCGGCGTCTCGCGCAGCCGCCCGTGCCGGCGCCACTGCAGCGCGGCGAGCGCGACGACGAAGCTGCCCAGCACGGCGACGGTGATGAACGCGGTCTCCTTGATCGTGAACGACACCGCCAGCAGGACGCCGATGACCGGCGCGAGCGCCGGCTGCGGGCGTTCGAGAAGGCGCCCGACGGCGATGACCAGCGCGAGCGTCGCCGCCGCCACGATGATGTCCTCGCGCGCGAAGCGGCTGTAGTACAGGACCGTCGGGCCGAACGCGAACAGCACGCCGGCGACGAACGCCGGGCCGCGGCCGATCGTGTCCCGCAGCGCCAGCGCCAGCGCGACGACCACCACCCCGGCGAGCGCCATCGGCAGCCGCGCGGCGAGGTCGCCGTCGCCGAGGACGCGAAAGCCGGCCGCGACCGCGTGGTACATGAACGGCCCGTGCAGCACGGGCTGGTAGCCGTAGTCGCCGGTCTCGGCGAAGAGCCAGGAGAAGTACGCGATCTGCGCCTCGTCGTGCTGGAACGGGCGGTCGCCGAGGCCGGCGAGGCGCACGACGAGCGCGCTGAGCAGCAGCACCGCCCAGCCGGCCCGTTCGGCGTGGCGCGCCGTCGTCACGCCGCGATCTTGGCACTCCGGACGCCGGCGGCTACTGTCCAGCCGCGATGCACCGCTCGCTGATGACGAAGTCCGCGGTCGTGGCCGCCACGGCGCTCGCGCTGGCGGCGCTCGCCCTGCCGGCGCTCCTGCCGCGCGCGTCGGGCGCGGGCGACGGCGTCCGCGTCGGCGCCACGGCGCTCGTCGACTCCGCGCGCGGGGCGGTGCTCCTGACATCCATCACCGGCGCCCGGGCCGCGACGAAGGTCACCTTCACCTGCCGCCCGCGCGGGTCGGCGTCGACGAGGACGC
This sequence comes from uncultured Actinomycetes bacterium, assembly GCA_963830085.1. Taxonomy (GTDB): domain Bacteria; phylum Actinomycetota; class Thermoleophilia; order Solirubrobacterales; family Solirubrobacteraceae; genus CADCVQ01. Next base: position 244,945 of record CAWHLF010000010.1, read on the forward strand.
TCGGCGGCGTCAGCAGCGACACCGTCGCGGCGCGGATCGTCGACCTCGACGCCCACCGCATCACGCGCTGCACCGCGAAGGCCGGCGCGTCGACTCGCACCGTCAGGCCGCTGGCGCCCGGCGCAACGGCCGGCGGCGCCCGCCTCGTCGGCATCCTCGGCGCGGTCCGCTCGGTCACCGGCGGCGTCGCGCGGCTCGATGTCGCGATGTCGGCGGCGGGCGTCGATCGTCGTGGAGTCCGCCGGCGGTCGCAGGCTGCTGAGAACCGCGCGCCGCGCCGCCGGCCTGCACCGGCTTCGCGTCCAGGGCGCGCCGCGCGGCAGCATCGTCGTCGTCAAGGCCGTCGGGCGTTCCGACGCGGGCGTCGTCGGCGGCACGCTCACGGCGACGCCGACCCCGTCGCCCCAGGCCACCGCGACGCCCAGCCCGTCGCCGACGCCGGTCGCGACCCCGACGCCGACGCCGGCGCCGCTCGCGTCGCAGCTGACGATCTCCTGCCCCGGGCGGGTCGCGCCCGGCCAGTCGATCGAGGTCAGCGGCACGCTCTCTCCCAGCGGCGCGGGCAACGCCGTGGTCGTTCGCTTCATCCAGCCCAGCGGGGCGGACACCTCCAAGACGGTCACGACCGATGCGGCCGGCAACTACACGGCGCAGGAGGCGGCGAACCCCAACGCACCGGGCGGCTGGAACACGCAGGCGATCTTCGCCGGCAACGACGCGCTGCGGCCGGTGCAGACGGCCGCCTGCGCGACGACCGTCGGCTGAGGCTGAGCCAGAACGACGACGGGGGCGCCGAAGCGCCCCCGCCGGGTCCTGGTCTGTGGAGGGTGTCGGACTACGCGCTGATCGCCTCGGCGCGCGCCGGCTCGAGAGCCACCGCGAGCACCTCGTCGATCGTCATGACGGGGTGGAACGTCATGGCCTCGCGCACGTCCTCGGGCACGTCGTCGAGGTCGGCGCGGTTGCGCTCGGGCAGGATGACGTCGGTGAGCCCCGCCGCGTGGGCGGCGAGCACCTTCTGCTTCAGCCCGCCGATCGGCAGGACGCGGCCCTGGAGCGTCACCTCGCCGGTCATGCCGACGGTGTGGCGCACGGGGCGCCCGCTGAGCAGCGATGCCAGGGCGGTCGTCATCGTGACGCCGGCGCTGGGGCCGTCCTTCGGGATCGCGCCGGCCGGGACGTGGACGTGGAACTCGCGCTCGTCGAAGGCGTCCTCGTCGATGCCGAGGGCCTCCGCGTTGCCGCGCACGTACGTCAGCGCGATCTTCGCGGACTCCTTCATGACGTCACCGAGCTGTCCGGTGAGCGTCAGGCCGCCCTTGCCCTTCATCGCGTTGGCCTCGATGAAGAGGACGTCGCCGCCGACGCCGGTCACCGCGAGGCCCGTCGCCACGCCCGGCACCGCCGTGCGCGCCGCGGCCTCCTGGAAGACCTTCTGGCGGCCGAGCGCCTCGCGCACCGCGTCGACGTCGACCGTCACCGGCGCGACGGCCGGATCGGTCGCGATCTTCGTCGCGGTCTTGCGCAGCAGCGTCCCGAGCTCACGCTCGATCTGGCGCACGCCCGCCTCGCGGGTGTACTCGCTGACGACGAGCTTCAGGGTGTCGTCCTCGATGACGACCTCGTCCTCGCGCAGCCCGTTGCGCTCGCGCTGGCGAGGCCACAGGTAGTCGCGGGCGATCGCCGTCTTCTCGGCGACGGTGTAGCCGTCGAAGCGGATGACCTCCATGCGGTCGAGCAGCGGCCCGGGGATCGTCTCGGCGACGTTCGCCGTGGCGATGAACAGGACCTGGCTGAGATCGATCTCGATGTCGAGGTAGTGATCGCGGAAGGCGTGGTTCTGCGCGGGGTCGAGGACCTCGAGCAGCGCCGCCGACGGATCGCCGCGCCAGTCGGCGCCGACCTTGTCGACCTCGTCGAGCATGATCACCGGGTTCATCGTCCCGGCGTCGCGCAGGGCACGGACGAGCCGGCCCGGCAGGGCGCCGATGTACGTCCGGCGGTGACCGCGGATCTCGGCCTCGTCGCGGACGCCGCCGAGCGACATCCGGACGAACTCGCGTCCGGTCGCGCGGGCGATCGACTCGCCGATCGAGGTCTTGCCGGTGCCCGGAGGCCCGATGAGCGTGAGGATCGCGCCGGCCTTGCGGTCGACCTCGATCTCGCGCTCGATGCGCAGCTTGCGCACCGCGATGTACTCGGTGATGCGGTCCTTGACGTCCTCGAGGCCCGCGTGGTCGGCGTCGAGCACCTCACGCGCGTGGACCGGATCGAGGACCTCGTCGGAGCTCTTGCTCCACGGGACCGCGACGAGCCAGTCGAGGTACGTGCGGATCATCGACGACTCGCCGCTCTGCTCGCCCGCGCGCTCGAGGCGGCCGAGCTCGCGCTCGGCCTGCTCGCGCACCGCGTCCGGCATGCCGGCCTCGGCGATCTTCTTGCGGTACTCGTCGGTGACCGAACCCTCGTCCTCGCCCAGCTCGCGGCGGATGGACTCCATCTGCTGGCGCAGGAAGTACTCGCGCTGCTGCTTCTGGGCTCCGGACTCGACGTCGTTGCGGATGCGATTGCGGACCTGAAGCTCGGTCAGGCGCTCGCGCTGGAACTCGACGGCGAGCGCGAGGCGCTCGGTGACGTCGAGCGTCTCGAGGAGGCGGACCTTCTGCTCGAACGTCAGGTCCGGGCTGTAGCCGGCCGTGTCGGCCAGGGCGCCCGGCTCGGAGACGTTGCGCAGGAACGCCGAGACGCGCTCGTCGGCCTCGCGCTCGACGAGGATCTCCTCGACGACCGCGCGGTACTCGCGCTCGAGCTCGCGCGTGCGCATGTCGACGGGCTTGGTGTCGGGGTGCTCCTCGACGTCGGCGCGCAGGCGGCCCTCGGAGTCGGCCTCGGCCGCGCCGACGATGACGCCGCGCGAGAGGCTCTCCAGCGAGACGCCGCGTGCGCCGCCGGGAAGGCGGATGGAGTCGGTGACCTTGGCGATCGTGCCGACCTTTGCGTACCGGCCTTCGTGCCGCGGCACGAGGAGCACGCGATCCTCACCGGTCGCGTCGACCGGAAGGTTGATGTCCATCGTGGGGAAGACGACGATGTCGTCGAGGGGGATGAGCAACAGCTTGGACATGGTGTGAAGCGGCTCCTTTCGTTGCATGCGCAACTGTAGCGAACGCGCTTACCAAGCATTAGTTGCTACGCGCCGACTTAGATCGTAGCGCCCCGCCGGACTTAGATCCGATCCTGGCGCCGCAGGATCTGTACGGCCCGCACGGTCGCGTGCCCGCGCCACTCCAGGGCACCCGCCGGGGAGTAGCTCCTGAAGTCCACCCGCCAGCCGCCGTCGTCCTGCTGGCCGGCGGCGAGACGCCGAAGGTCCGCCTCGACGACGTCCGCCGCGAAGAGCGCCCGCACCGGGCGGCCCGGAGACGGCGCGAGATCCAGCGGGCGCACGGCCTCGTCCTCGAGGCCGCCCGCGACGCGGAGGCGCCCGTCGGGCGGGATGCGACCGCCGAGGCGCTCGAGCAGCGCGGGGGCGTCGGCGTGCGTGTCGTGCACGGCGTCGAGGAGCCCGAGCGCCGCGGTCACGGCCAGCGCGTGCGGCGCGTCACCGAGCTCGTCGATCGCCTGCAGGCAGTAGCGGTTGGCCGCGGCGAGCCACGGGTGGCTCGCGACCGCCGGATCACGGGCGGCGATCCGATTGGCGATCGCGGCGACGTACGCCGTGATCTGCAGCGAGGAGGCGGCGTGGTCGGCGGTGGTCCAGAAGGGGGCGCTGCCCCGTCCGTCGGCGACCGGCAGGGCGAACGGCAGGCCGCCGTCGGGCAGCGACGCCGACGCGAGCCAGTCGCAGAGCTCGGCGGCGCGCGGCGTCGTCGCCGGCAGGACGTCCTCCATCGCCTCGAAGGCGTGCAGCGCGCCCGCGGGCTGGCTCTCGGGCGCGCGCAGGTCGGGCTCCAGGCCCCAGCCGTAGCCGCCGTCCGGGTTGCGGTAGGCGTCGAGCGCCGCGAGCAGCGCGTCCGGGTCGCCGGCACCGGCCTGCGACTCGAAGCGGCGGCGGTCCAGGACGCGTGCGTGGGCGGCCATGAAGGCGGCGGCCGCGGGGAGATCGATGCTCATGCGGCTCAGCCTAGGCGCGCGCTGCGCGGCCGTCTTGGAGGTTTCGGCCGCTGTCGCGGCCGTACGGACTCGAGGAAGAGGTCCGGCAGCAGGTCGGCGTCATCGACGTAGGCGTAGCCGCTGAGGTCGGTGACGCCCGCGTCGGCGAGGACCTCATCGTCGATGTAGAAGTTGCCGGTCGTCTCGTAGGCGGGCTGCAGGAAGATGTGGTGGGCGGCGTCGGCGACGATCTCGGGGCGCCGCGAGCGCGCCATCGCGGCGTCGCCGCCGAGGATGTTCTGCACGGCGGCGGTCGCGATGATCGTCCGCGGCCAGAGCGAGTTGAACGCGATCCCGTCGTCGGCGTACTCGGCCGCCATGCCGAGCGTGCACATGCTCATCCCGAACTTCGCCAGCGTGTAGGCGAGGTGCGGGCCGAACCAGCGCGGGTCGAGGCTCAGCGGCGGGCTGAGCGTCAGCACGTGCGGGTTGGCGGCCTCGCGGAGGTACGGCACGCACATCTTCGAGAGCAGGAAGGTCCCGCGCGTGTTGATGTCCTGCATGAGGTCGTAGCGCTTCATCGAGATCGTCGCGCTCGGGCTCACGTCGATCGCGCTGGCGTTGTTGACGACGATGTCGATCCCGCCGAAGCGCGCGACGGCGCGCTCGACGGCGTCGTCGACGACGCGGTCGTCGCGGACGTCGCCGACGATCGGCAGCGCCTGCCCGCCGGCGGCCTCGATGCAGCTGACCCTCCGCTCGCCCGGAACGGGGCGGACGCTCGTGGTCGAGACGAAGGACGCGTTCAGGCTCGAACGCGACCACGACGTCTGGGTCGCCCACGACGCCAGGAGCGCCGTCCTCGCACACCCCCGGCTCTACGACCTGACGCTCACCAGGGTTCGTTGACGCCGGGCCGGAGCCCTCAGGACTTGAAGAAGAGATCCGGGAGCAGGTCGGCGTCGTCGACGTAGGCGTAGCGCGGTGAGATCGGTGACGCCCGCCTCGGCGAGCACCTCGTCGTCGATGAAGAAGTTGCCGGTCGTCTCGCCGCCGGGCGCAGTGAGGATGTGGTGCGCGGCGTCGGCGACGATCTCCGGCCGCCGCGAGCGCGCCATCGCGGCGTCGCCGCCGAGGATGTTCTGCACGGCGGCGGTCGCGATGATCGTCCGCGGCCAGAGCGAGTTGAACGCGATCCCGTCGTCGGCGTACTCGGCCGCCATGCCGAGCGTGCACATGCTCATCCCGAACTTCGCCAGCGTGTAGGCGAGGTGCGGGCCGAACCAGCGCGGGTCGAGGCTCAGCGGCGGGCTGAGCGTCAGGACGTGCGGGTTGGCGGCCTCGCGGAGATACGGCACGCACATCTTCGAGAGCAGGAACGTCCCGCGCGTGTTGATGTCCTGCATGAGGTCGTAGCGCTTCATCGAGATCGTCGCGCTCGGGCTCACGTCGATCGCGCTGGCGTTGTTGACGACGATGTCGATCCCGCCGAAGCGCGCGACGCACTGCTCGACGGCGTCGTCGACGACGCGGTCGTCGCGGACGTCGCCGACGATCGGCAGCGCCTGCCCGCCGGCGGCCTCGATCTCCTCGGCGGCGCTGTAGACCGTCCCGCTGAGGCGCGGATGCGGCTCGGCGGTCTTCGCGAGCAGCGCGACGTTCGCGCCGTCGCGGGCCGCGCGCAGCGCGATCGCCAGCCCGATCCCGCGGCTGCCGCCGGACATCATGATCGTCTTGCCGCGCAGGTCCCCGGCGGTCATGCGAGGAGGCTATCCCGTGGGCCCAGCGCGGCGGGCCGGCCGGTGCGGATCAGTAGCCGAGGCGCGCGAGACGCTCGCGCTCGGCGCGGCGCTTGGCCTCGCGCTGTTCCTTGCGGATGCGCTCGCGTTCGCGGCGCTCCTGGTCCTCGTCGTGGCCGGTCACGATGCGGATGCTCTTGCGCAACGTGCCGTCCTGCGCGTGCGAGGCGAACTCCTGGCGGCTCGGCCGGTCGTCGCGCCGTGGCCGGTCGCGGCCGCCGCCGGGGCGCTGGCCGCCGGGGCGGCGCCCGCCGGACTCGGCGGGGCGTCCACCGCGCTCGGGCTCGGCGGGACGCGGAAGCTGGGCCTTGACCTCGCGGACGGGCGTGGCGGCGAGGCGCACCCAGGCGTTGAAGACCGGGTCGCCGGGCTTCAGGCCCTCGGCGGACTGCGCGCAGACGGCGGCCCACTTCAGCGGCTGGCCCTTCTCGTCCTGCTTGGGCTTCAGCGCCTCCTTGATGATCTCGGCGCCACCGACGCGCTCGATCGCCGCGGTCACGCGGGCGGGCGACGAGGGTGAGCGGTCGGGCTGCGTGGCCTGGCCCTCGGCCTGCGGCTGCTGCGACTCGTCGGCAGCCTCCTGCGGAGCCTCGCGGTCGGGCGCTTCGGCGGCCGGTGCCTCGGCGACAGGCGTCTCGGCGACAGGCGCCTCCGCGGCCGGCGCTCGGCGACGGGCGTCGCGGCGACGGGCGCATCCGCGGCGGCGTCTCGGCGACGGGCGCCTCCGCGGCCGGCGTCTCGGCGGCCGGCGTCTCGGCGGCCGGCGTCTCGGGCGCCGCCTCGGCGACCGGCTGCTCGTCGGCGGCGGGCTGCGCGTCGGCGGCCGGGGCATCGGTCGCGGCCGCGGCGGCCGGGCCGCCGCGGCGAAGATCGGTCAGCGCGGAGAAGAACGCGCGGCGATGGCGCTCGGCGGCCGACGGCCGGCGGCGGCGCGGCTTGCGCTCCTTGGGAAGGGTCGCCTTGACGGTCGGCAGCGGCTTGGGGTCCTGAGCGACGCCAAGGATCTTCGGGCCGACCGCGGGACGCTCGGTGTCGGGCGTGATGACCGGCGGCGCCTCGGCAGCGGGCTGCTCGGCGGCGGCGGGTTCGTCGGCAGCAGCAGCGGGCGCCTCGGCGGCGGCGGGTTCGTCGGCAGCGGGCAGCGGGCGCCTCCACGGCAGCAGCGGGCTCTGGCAGCGGCGGGCGACTCCTCGGCAGCAGCGGGCGCCTCGGCGGCGGGCGACTCCACAACAGCAGCGGGCTCTCAGCAGCGGGCGGCTCCACGACAGCAGCGGGCGCCTCGGCAGCGGGCGGCTCCACGACAGCAGCGGGCTCCTCGGCAGCGGGCGGCTCCACGGCAGCAGGCGGGCGCCTCGGCAGCGGGCGGCTCCTCGGCGGCGACGGGCTCCTGCGCCACCGGCTCCTCGGCGGGCGCCGGCGACTCGGACGCGCCGTTGGAGGCCGCGGGATCGGGAGCCTCGGAGCTCTCCGGGGAGGCCGGAGCGTCGAGGCTCGGAGCGTCGTCCGCGTGCGCGGTCTCGCTCTCCCCCGTGGGTTGGATCGCCGTCCGGCCGTCAGGTTCGGCCGTCATCTCGGCTGACGAATCGCCAGTCACTGACACCAGGTTACCTACGGATGGCCCGTCGCCGCGCTGACGTCCCATCATTCTTTTTCCGACGACCCCTCGGGGAGCCCCGTCGAGGCCCGTTGGAGGACCTCCGCGGCGCCCAGCGGGACGTCCGGCGTCGCCGCGATCGCGGCCGCCGTGACGACGACGTGGATGTGCGCGAAGCGCTCGTGCAGATCCACGCCGAGCGGCTGCTCGAGCGCGAGGTCGACGAGCTCGACGATCGCGTCGCAGTGCGCCGCGCGCGGGTCGCCGGCGCCGACCTTGCACGCCAGGCGCGCGAGATCGAGGAACTCCAGCGGCGAGCCGCCGGCGAGCGCCGTCGAGAACGCGCACGTGAGGAAGTACTCCGCGCGGTGCAGCAGCGGGTCGTGCCGCGTGCCCTCGGGCGCGACCGCGGGGCCGAGATCGAGGGTGTCCTCGCGCGCGAGGATCCGCTCGAGCTGCCCGCAGGCGACGGATTCGAGCTGCTCGCCGGTCAGCCCGGCCTGCAGCGCGCAGCGAAACGTCGACACGGCGCCCTGCTGCGGGGTGCCGAACGGGATGTCGGTCGCCCAGAGGATCTGGCCCGGGGGCACGAGCGAGAAGAGCGCGAGCTGGTCGGGCGCGCTCCACCAGGCGGTGTCGAAGAAGACGTTGGGGTGCTCCGCGACCGAGCGCCAGATCCACGCGAGGTCGCAGACGCCCGCGTGGGCGAGGATGAACCGCGCCCGCGGGAACTCCGTCGCGTAGTCCAGGACGTGCGCGCCGAGCGCCGGGATCCCGCGGCCGGCGTGGATGAGGATCGGCAGCCGTTGCTCCTCGGCGACCTCGACGATCTCGCGGACGCCCGGGTCGAGCATCCCGAAGTTCTCCGCGCGCGGGTGCAGCTTGATCCCGCGCGCGCCGCTGTCGAGGCAGCGGCGGATCTCCGCCACGGGATCGGCCTTCGGGTCGACGCGGCAGAACGGCACGAGGATGCCGCCGGAGTCCTCCGCGGCCGCGATGACGTGGTCGTTGGCGGGCGGGTAGCCGTCCGGCTCGTGCATCGGGAAGACGACGGCCTTGGAGCCCATCGGCGCGAGCGTCGCGAGCAGCTGCTCGGTCGTGCACTTGAAGCCGTCGGGGTCGTTGACCCCGATGTGCGTGTGAGCGTCGAAGAGCGTCACCGGCGGCAGCAGCCCCATGGTCTGCTCCGACCATCGGAGCCAGCAGGTCGTCGGCGTACACGGCGGGCAGTCTAGGCCAGCTACCCCTTCTTCTTGCGGGCCGACCGCGGCGCGACGACGCGCTCGCAGCCGATGACGCGGTCGCGGCGATCGACGACCGCGACGTCGTTGCCGGCGCCGCAGTTCACGACATCGGCGGCGTTGTCGAACGCGTTGAGCTCGTCGTCGCCGTCGCCGCCGCGCAGGCGATCACGGCCGACGCCGCCGAAGAGCCGGTCGGCGCCGCCGCCGCCGTTGAGCGCGTCGTCGCCGCGGCCGCCCTCGACGTAGTCGTCGCCGTCCTCGCCCCAGATCCGGTCGGCGCCGGTGCGACCGAAGACGACGTCCTCGCCCGGGCCGCCCCAGACGAGGTCGTCGCCGGTCTCGCCCTCGAGGCTGACGTCGTCGCCGTCGCCGCCGCGGATCTCGTCGTCCCCGTCGCCGCCGAGCACGGTGTCGCCGCCCGGCGACCCGGCCACGACGTCGTCGCCGGCGCCGGCGTTGAAGACGCTCGAGCCGTCGGGGCTGCCGGCGGGCACGAGCGTCCGCGGGTTCGCGGCCTGGCCGGCCGGCACGGCGAAGAGCTCGTCGGCGCCGTCGGTGCCGCGGACGTTGGGCCGCAGGTCGTCGGTCGGATCGAGCAGGTGGCGCGCGGTGTACTCGGCGCACGAGCTCATCGCCGCCTCGTCGGTCGGCAGCGCGGGCTTCTCGGCGAACGGCGAGGCGTTGGCGAGCACCCGGTTGGCGTTCGCCGGGAACCGCTCGCCGCCGAGCAGCGAGCCGGCCTTCACCGGGCCGCCGTTGAGCCAGCGCGAGACCTGCGCGCACGACGACGCGGGCGAGCGCAGGACGACGACGCGCTCGCAGCCGGTGACGAGCCTGCGCTCGTCGGCGAGGTCGATGACGGCCATGTCGTTGCCGTCGCCGCAGTCCAGGGCGTTGTCGCCGGGCGCCGTGAAGTTCGAGGGGTCGAGCACGGTCGTCGAGTTGCGCTCGAAGTCCGTCGCCCAGAGGAGGTCGTCGCCGGGCCCGGCGACGAGCGTGTCGGCGCCGCTGCCGCCGACGAGCACGTCGTCGCCCGCGCCGCCGGCGATCTCGTCGCCGCCCTTGCCGCCGAGCAGGAGGTCGCTGCCGTCGCCGCCGTCGATCTCGTCGCCGCCGCCGCCACCGAAGACGACGTCGTCGGCGCCGGGGCCGGAGGTGCCGTCGCCCGCGAGGCGGTCGTCGCCGCCGTCGCCCGTCACGAGGTCCGATCCGGGGCCGCCGAAGAGGCCGCCGACGTCGTCGAGCGTCGATCCGTCGTTGCCGTTGCCGCCGTCGACGCGGTCGTTGCCGGCGCCGCCGAGGCCGAGGTGGTCGTCGCCGAAGGCCATGAGCACGATGTCGTCGCCGTCGCCGCCGTCGGCGGCATCGTCGCCCTGGCCGGCGTTGAGGACGTCGTTGCCGGGGCCGCCGTCGAGCGTGTCGTCGCCGCGCTCGGCGCCGAAGTCCGAGCCGTGGCCGACCTCGTCGTCGCCGACGCCGCCGATGAGCTCGTCGTCGCCGCTGCCGCCGCGCAGGCGGTCGTTGCCCGAGCCGCCGTTGAGCCGGTCGTTGCCGGCCTCGCCGAAGAGCAGGTCGTTGCCGCCGAGCGCGCAGATGCGATCGCCGAGCCAGCCGCCGACGATCCGGTTCGCGCCCGCGGTTCCGCGCTTGGAGCATTTCGCGGCCTCCGCCGTCGCGGGCACGATGGCGACGACGAGCGCCAGCGCGAGCGCCGCGAGGATCCAACGGAGGTTCGAGGAGATGACCCGCATGGCCGGGGGTATCGACAGGTCGCGGCCGGCCGCGGAGCGCACAGCGCCGCCCGCGGACCAACGGCGGCTGCCGGCCGCGCGCCGGATTTGCGCCGTGACCGGCCGATGCGCATAGACTCGCGATGTCGTGAGTTATTCGAACGGCAGGGCCGGGACATGCGCATGTGGCCAGAGGCCACGAGAGCTGCGTCCGCTCAATCAGGCCGTCTGCGATCGCCACGCCCGCGAGGTCCCGCCGACGCCGGACGGCATCTCGTCCGACGCCGCCGGGCAGTACGCCGTCCCGTCCGCTCGATCGCCGGGCCGGTGTGCCAGGCCGCCGCCCAGATCAGCCAGCCCCGCTCTCGCATGCGCTCGGCGCTCCCCGGCAGTCCTGCCCACGCACTGGCTCGCTCGCGCGAGCGCGCTCAGCGGCGACGGCACCCGCAGCGACCTCGAGAAGCAGGAGGCCGCGCAGCCCCCCCCCCCCCCCCCCCCCAAGACGCGCGCCGGCGCTCCCCCCCCCGCGGGGCCCCCCCCCCCCCGCCCCCCCCCCCCCCCCCCCACCCCCCCCCCCCCCCCCCCAACACCCGCCGGCCCCCCCCCCCCCCCCCCCCCCCCCCCCCACACCCCCCCCCCCCCCCCCCCCCCCCCCCCCCCCCCCCCCCCCCCCCCCCCCCCCCCCGCCCCCCCCCCCCCCCCCCCCCCCCGGGGGGCCCCCCCCCCCCCCCCCCCCCCCCCCCCCCCCCCCCCTGAGCACCGCCGCGACGGACCTGCTCGCCGCGCTCGTGGCGATCGACTCGGTGAACCCGTCGCTCGTCCCCGGGCGCGGCCGGCGAGGCCGAGATCGCGGCGTTCGTCGCGCGCTGGCTCGAGCAGCGCGGACTCGACGTGACGCTCGACGACGGCGTCGCCGGGCGCCCGAGCGTCGTCGGCATCGCCCGCGGCACCGGCGGCGGCGCGAGCCTCATGCTCAACGGCCACCTCGACACGGTCGGCGTCGACGGGATGGCGAGCCCCCACGAGCCGGTCATCGCCGACGGGCGCCTGCACGGCCGCGGCGCGTACGACATGAAGGCCGGCGTCGCGGCGATCATGCTCGCCGGCGCGGCCTGCGCCGGCGCCGGCCTGCGCGGCGACGTCGTCGTCACGGCCGTCGCCGACGAGGAGCACTCCAGCGAGGGGACGCAGTCGGTGCTGCGGCGGTGGACCGCCGACGCCTGCGTCGTCACCGAGCCGACGTCGCTGCGCGCGTGCGTCGCGCACAAGGGCTTCGTCTGGGCCGAGCTCGAGCTGCGCGGCCGCGCGGCGCACGGCTCGCGGCCGGATCTCGGCGTCGACGCGATCGTCGCGATGGCGCCGGTGCTCGCCGGCCTCGCCGCGCTGCAGGCCGACCTCGAGCGCCGGCCGCACCCGCTGCTCGGGCCGGGGAGCCTGCACGCGTCGCTCGTCGGCGGCGGGCAGGAGATGTCGAGCTACCCGGCGCGCTGCGTGCTGTCCGTCGAGCGCCGGACGCTGCCGGGCGAGACCGTCGCGGACGTCGAGCGCGAGCTCGCGGGGCTGCTGGCGCTCGCGACGGTCGCCGACCCGCGCGTCGAGAGCGAGCTGCGGCTGACGCTGTCGCGCGAGCCGTTCGAGGTCGATCCCGCCTCCCCCGTCGTGACGACGTTGCTCGCGGCCGCCGCCGAGACGCTCGGGGAGCCACCGCCGGTCGTCGGCGACCACCCGTGGATGGACGCGGCCCTGACGTCGGAGGCCGGCATCCCGACGGTCGTCTACGGGCCGGGCGGCGCGGGCGCCCATGCGGTCGAGGAGTACGCCGAGATCGAGAGCGTGCAGCGCTGCGCCGACGTGCTCGTCGCGATGGCCCGGCGCCTCTGCGCGTAGCCGGCCCCGCTCAGCGGCGCGAGCCGCCGCCCTCGGAGCACCGCGAGCGCCCTCGCGCCATGAGCACGGCGCGCGCGAAGATGGCGCCCACGGCGTATCCGCCGGTCGTAGCGTTGCGCGCGCCCGGGCGGAATCGGCCGCGCGGGCCGGCTACCGGCCGTGACGACAGGGGAACAACATGGTGCAGCCCTGGCAGCTTCTGCTCGCGATCCTGGCGGGCCTCGTGATGCTCGGCGTCATCCTCTCGATGGCGGTCTTCCCCGACAACACGCACGTCTACTTCTAGGCGGAGGCGACGACGCTGCTGACCGGCGGCAGGCTTGCGGCGACGGTGAACCACGTCGCGCCGGCGTCGCCGGATCCGAAGACGTCGCCCGACGTCGCGCCGAAGTAGAGCTCGAGCGTCTCGCCCTCCGACGCCTGGTCGAACGCCTGGCGCAGGACGGTGAGATACGCGTTGCGCTGGGGCAGGCCGTCGCCGCGGGCGGTCCAGCTCGCGCCCGCGTCCCGGGTCTCGTAGACCCGCACGCGCCCCTCCGGGGTGACCCGGTCGGTGTCGGCGACGAGCGGGATGACGAACGCGCTGTCGGGGTCGGCGGGATCGATCGCCAGCGGGAAGCCGAACTCCGCCGGCAGGCCGGCGCCGATGTTCTCCCACGTGTCGCCGGCGTCGTCGGAGCGGTACACGCCGCCGTGGAACTGCATGAAGATCCGCTCGGGCTGCAGCGGCGCTCGCTCCATGTGGTGGATGCAGAGGTCGACGGCGCCCTCGCGCGCGTCGTCGGGGATGTAGCCGGCGACGATGCCGCCGCCGCTGCCGCGCGTCCAGCTCTGCCCGCGGTCGTCGGTGAGCCAGACGCCCGCCGCCGAGACCGCGATCGCGAGGCGATCGGGGTCGCCGGGCCACGGGACGATCGAGTGCAGGCACAGCCCGCCGCCGCCGGGCTGCCACTTCGGGCGCGACGGCTCCTCCCAGAGCGCCGCGTTGAGCTCCCAGCTCGCCCCGCCGTCGTTGCTCTCGAAGAGCACGCCCGGGTCGCCGCCGGCGTAGAGGGTCGGATCCTCGCCCTCCCCCGCCTCGATGACCCAGATGCGCGCGAGCGCCGCGTCGCCGCCCTCGGGCAGCTCGACGCCCTTGGCCTGCTCCCACTCGCCGCCGGGGTCGTCGGTCAGGAAGATCTTCGGGCCGTGCCAGGCCGAGGTGACCGCCGCGACGAGACGGCCGCTGGCCGGGTCGCGCATCGCGTACTCGACGGGCTCGCCGGCGAACGCGCGCGCGGTGAGCTCGAACTCCCCGCCGGCCGCGGGATCCCCCTCGAGGACGAACAGGCCCTTCTTCGTTCCGACGAGCACCTCGGTCATGTCAGCGCGACCTCCTTGGTGGGCGGGGTGCGCCAATCCTAGGCCCCCGGGCGAGCCGCGGGATACGATCGCGTGTATGCCCGAGCAGCTGCACTTCACCGAGTCCGAGGACGCCAACGCCCTCATCGCCACCGACCCGATGGCCCTGCTCGTCGGGTTCGTCCTCGACCAGCAGGTCACCGTCCAGAAGGCGTTCGCCGGGCCGCTCGCGCTGCGCGAGCGCCTCGGCTCGCTCGACGCCGCGACGATCGCCGCCGCCGACCTCGAGCCGGTCTTCCGCGAGCGCCCGGCGATCCACCGCTTCCCCGGCGCGATGGCCCAGCGCGTCCACGACCTCGCCGTCCACATCCAGGAGCGCTACGACGGCGACGCCGCACGCGTCTGGACCGGCGCCGCCGACACCGACGAGCTGCGCGCGAACATCGCCGCCCTCCCCGGCTTCGGCGAGATGAAGATCAAGGCGCTCGGCGCGGTGCTGGCCAAGCAGTTCGGCGTCGAGGCGGCGCAGGAGCTCGTGCCGTGGCACCCGACGCTCGGCGACGTCGACTCGCCGCAGGCGCTGGCCGACTACCAGGCGGCCAAGCGCGTGCACAAGCAGGAGTGGAAGAAGGCCCAGGCCCCCGGCTGAGCGCTCAGCGAACTCAGGCCGGTTGCACGACGCGGCGCGCGTATCTCCGCGCCGGATGCGGGCTCCTGGTCGCCGCGGAGCACGTCCGGATCCAGATCCACGCTCGCCGGGCCACTCGACGGCCGTCCGAACTCCTGGTCACGAGCGACGCTGCGGGACGTCGTCGATCGTCGCGAATCGCAGCGAAGACGCCGCCGACGGCGAGGTGCGCTGAGACATCGATCTCGATGCGACTGGGCCGTCGCCGAGAAGCCAGACGGATCAACCCCGTGAGGGGCTCGACATGAATGACCATGTGCGGCTGCGCGGGCTGTTCATGGGAGCGGCTCGACCTCGTCTGCGTGGAGTCGCGCACCGTGGATCGGGCCCAGTTTTCCACCAGCTCGTCGTGCTGGACGCCTGCGCATGTGCTCGGCAAGACCCGCGACGCTCGGTCCGGGCAGTCCCCCGCGAATGACCTCGCCTGTCGCAATCGCGATGACGGCCTCCTCGCCGCTGTACACCGCGTGACAGTGCGGCGGCGCGTGGTCCGAGAAATCATCCGGATGACGATCCCGTAGAAGCGACTGACGACGGCACCGACGAGCCTGCCACGGCGAACTGCGACGCAGACCCACCAGGGCGGTACGATGCGTGGGCTACGACAACTACTGGTCGGATGGGCAGTAACGACGAAAGACAGCAAGCGCCCCGCACTGACGTGGCAATCCTTGCGTCTAGCTGTCACAGTGGAGACGGCGGGAATCGAACCCGCGTCCGCGATCGCGTGGCGGTGGTGTCTACGAGCGTATCCGGCGCTCTGATCTCGCCCTCAGGTCGCCTCGCCGGCGGGGTTCCTGAGGGCCAGCTCCCTGAAATTTCTCCGGTTCGGCGGGAGCGGACCTCCCCGGATGAGCCGACATCTGATTCCGGCGATCCCCACGGTCGGCAGGCGGGGGCCAGAACCTCACTCGCCTAGTTTGAGCTAGGCAGCGAGGGCGAGCTCGTGAGAGTCCGCACGTATGGTTTTGTCAGGTGTTTTACGAGGCCTCCTGACACCTCGACTCGCAACCACCGGCACGAATTCGACCACGTCGAAGCCATGTCGTCCCCGTGTCGGTGCTCCGCCAGTCTATCGAGGTTCAGCCGGGTGGCTGGACGACCGGCGGTGCCGGGACGGTCGGCGCCGGCTCGGGCGCCGTGGTCGTCGTCGTCGGGGTCGTCGTCGTCACCGTGGGCGCCGGGACGGTGGTCGTCTTCGCCGGCGGCACGACGACCGTGCGCGACTGGACGGTGACCGTCCGCTCCTCGACCGTCGTCGTCTCGGTCCGGGTGCTCTTGCGCTCCTCGTCGCCGCCGAACAGCGTCGTGCTGCGCCCGCCGCCCGATGCCGACTGGCCGGCGACGAGCTCGGGCACCGTCAGGACGCAGACGGCCAGGACGAAGCCGAGCAGGCCGGTGACGATCGCGACCTTCCAGCGCCGCGGGAGCGCGACCGACGCGCCGGCGACCTCGCCCTGCTGCGCCACGCGCTCGAGCGTCGGCTGCTCGGGCGGCGGATCGTGGCCGGACGCCCCGGGCGGCGGCGCGCTGCGCACGACGCCGCGCACGGGGACGGCGCGCGTGACGACCTGCGTCGGGCGCAGAAACGCCTCCTTGAGCACCGCGACGAGCACCGGGGTGAACGCCGCCGAGGCCAGCGTCCCCGGCGGCCAGAGCTGCGAGCACGTGTACGCCGCCGCGGCGGATGCCGCGGCGGTCGCGAGGAGTGTCGGAAGGTCCACGCCGCTGCCGCCCGAGGCGCGCGGCGAGGACCGTGAGGAGGAGTCGGGATAGGCAGACATCCCGACTCGCGCTGCCCAGGTGCGGGTCGGGCTAATCGCAAGACCGCCCGGGGCTTAACAAGTGCGACGCGGTTCCAGGGCCGTTTGAGGAACCCTCTGCTGGGTCGCACTCCGAAGAGGCGCCCCTGCGTCTGGGTGGCGCGGCCTCACACCTCGGTGGCCTCGCTCTTTGCGGCTCCAGTTCCGCGTCGCAAGACGACCGTATTCGACGGCCTCGCGAGCGGTGCAAGAGCCGATCCGCACGAACCCCGCATTCTGGGTGAAATAGTCTTCGAGCATGACCGTCGAAGACGTTTCCTGGGACCTTTCACCACTCGTCCACGGCGAGGGCGACGCCGGCGTCGACCGCCTGCTTGCCGCGGCGTCCGAGCGCGCGCAGGCGTTCGCCGACAGCCACGCCGGCCGCATCGGCGAGCTCGACCCGCCGAGCTTCGCCGCCGCCGTCACGGAGCTGCAGGAGATCTCCGAGCTCGCCTCGCGCGCCGGCAACTACGCGATGCTGCGCTTCAGCATCGACACCGCCGATCCCGCGCTCGGCGCGCTGCTCGCCCGCGTGCAGGAGGCCGGCACGCAGATCGAGACGAAGCTCATCTTCTTCGAGCTCGAGTGGGCGGCCCTGGAGGACGACCGCGCGGAGGAGCTGCTGGCGGCGGACGGGCTCGACACGGCGCGCCACTTCCTGCGCTCGGCGCGCCGCTACCGCCCGCACCTGCTCTCAGAGCCCGAGGAGAAGATCCTCGCCGAGAAGACCGTCAGCGGCAGCGCGGCCTGGTCGCGGCTGTTCAGCGAGCAGGTCTCGGCGATCACCGTCGACCTGCCGGGCGGCGAGGAGCCGGTCTCGCTCGACAGCGCGCTCGCCCAGCTCATGTCGCCCGACCGCGACGTGCGCCGCGGCACGGCCGAGGCCGTGACGGCCGCCCTCGAGCCCGGCCTGCGCACGCGCGGCTACATCTTCAACACGCTGCTCGCCGACAAGGCGACCGACGACCGCCTGCGCAAGTACCCGAACTGGCTGGCGGCGCGCAACCTCTCCAACGAGGCCTCCGACGAGTCGGTGCAGGCGCTGCTGACCGCGGTGCGCAACCGCTACGAGCTCGCCCGCCGCTGGTATCGCCTCAAGGCCCAGCTGCTCGGTCTCGACAAGCTCGCCGACTACGACCGCATCGCCGCCGTCACCCACGACGACGTGCCGGTCGACTGGGATGACGCCAAGGAGCTCGTCCTCGCCTCCTACGCCGACTTCACGCCCGAGCTCGGCGATCCCGCGCGCGCGTTCTTCGACGACAACCGCATCGACGCCCCGCCCCGGCCGGCCAAGCGCGGCGGCGCGTTCGCCGCCTACACGGTGCCGTCCGAGCACCCGTACCTCATGCTGAACTACACCGCCAAGCGCCGCGACGTGCTGATCCTCGCCCACGAGATGGGCCACGGCCTGCACGCCGAGCTCGCCCGCCCGCGCGGGGTGCTCGAGCAGCACACGCCGCTGACGCTCGCCGAGACGGCGTCGGTGTTCGGCGAGACGCTCGTCTTCCGCCGCCTGCTCGACGAGGCCAAGACGCCGGAGTCGCGGCTGTCGCTGCTCGCCGAGTCGATCGAGGGCTCGATCGCGACGGTCTTCCGCCAGACGGCGATGAACCACTTCGAGGAGCTCGTCCACACCGCGCGCCGCGACGAGGGCGAGATCGCGATCGACCGCTTCAACGAGCTGTGGGCGCAGTCGCAGGAGGAGATGCTCGGCGACAGCGTCGAGCTCACCGAGGGCTATCGCTCGTGGTGGTCCTACGTGCCGCACTTCATCTCGACGCCCGGCTACGTCTACGCGTACGCCTACGGGCAGCTGCTCGCGCTGTCGATCTACAAGCGCTACGTCGACGAGGGCTCCTCGTTCGTGCCGAGCTATCTCGAGCTCCTGCGCGCCGGCGGCTCGAAGAGCCCGGAGGAGCTCGGGGCGATCGTCGGGATCGATCTCGCCGACCCCGGCTTCTGGGACAGCGGCCTCGATCTCGTCGAGGCGCAGCTCGAGGAGGCCGAGGCGGCGGCCAACGAGGCGCTGGCCCGCGCCTCGTAGACCTGTCCGCCTGTTTAGCGTGGCGGCATCCACCCTTGCCACAATGGAGGGGTGAGTCAGCACTGGCCAGCCCCGCCCGTCCCCGCCGAGGGCCCCCCACCCACCGAGCCTGATCCCGGCGCGGGCGCCTCCGCGCCCGCGATCGCCGCACCGCCCGAGGAGCGGCGCCCCTGGTGGCGGCGCAGCCTCGGGTTCCTGTTCGTCATCGGCGCGCTGCTCGTGAAGTTCGGCAAGCCGGCGCTCCTGCTGATCCCGAAGGCGAAGGTCCTGACGACGTCGGCGACGATGCTCGTCTCGATCGCCGCCTACAGCCTCATCTGGGGCTGGAAGTTCGCGCTCGGGTTCGTCCTGTTGCTGCTCGTCCACGAGATGGGCCACGTCATCCAGCTGCGCCGCGAGGGCATCGAGGCCAGCGCGCCGATGTTCATCCCGTTCCTCGGCGCCGCCGTCATGGCGAAGTCGCTGGGCAACGACGCGACCGCCGAGGCGCGCGTCGGCCTCGCCGGCCCGATCCTCGGCACGCTCGGCACGCTCGCGCTCCTGCCGCTCGCGTTCTCGACCGGCGACGACTTCTGGTACGCCCTGATCTTCACGGGCCTGTTCCTCAACCTCTTCAACCTGCTGCCCGTCGTGCCGCTCGACGGCGGCCGGGCGATGGCCGCGCTGTCGCCGTGGATGTGGTTCGTCGGGCTCTTCGTCATGGCGGTGCTGACCTTCGCCTACCCCAACCCGATCATCATCCTCATCCTCCTGCTGGCGGCCTACGAGACCTACAAGCGCTGGAAGGCGCGCAAGGCCGGCGGCGACGAGGTCGCCGCCTACTACCGCGTCAAGCCGTCGCATCGCCTCGCGATCCTCGCCGTCTACATCGGGCTCATCGTCGTCTGCGCCGTCGGCATGGGGCTGACGTTCGTCGAGCGCGACATCCCCTCCTGAGCGATGGCCGAGATCACGGTCGAGCGCCTGGTCAAGCGCTACGGGGAGACGCTGGCGGTCGACGACCTGTCGTTCACCGTCGAGGCCGGCCGCGTCACCGGCTTCCTCGGGCCCAACGGCTCGGGCAAGTCGACGACGCTGCGCGCGCTGCTGGGCCTCATCCGCCCGTCGAGCGGCCAGGCGCTCGTCATGGGCAAGCCGTTTGCACGAGCTGCGCAACCCGGTGCGGGCGGTCGGCGCGTCGCTGGACGCCAAGGACGTGCATCCGGGGAGGTCGGGCCGCGGCCATCTGCGGACGCTCGCCGCCGCCGCCGGGCTGCCGAACAGCCGCGTCGACGAGGTCCTCGACATGACCGAGCTGACGCCCGCCCGCGACCGCCGCGTGAAGGGCTACTCGATGGGCATGCGCCAGCGCCTGGCGCTCGCGGCAGCGCTGCTCGGCGACCCGAAGATCCTCATGCTCGACGAGCCCGCCAACGGCCTGGACCCGCAGGGCATGCGCTGGCTGCGCGACATCCTCGTCGCGCTGGCCGCCGAGGGCCGCGCCGTGCTGATCTCCAGCCACGTCCTGTCGGAGGTCGAGCAGACGGTCGACAGCGTCGTCGTCATCGGGGCCGGGCGCCTCGTCATGCAGGGCACGCTCGCCGACCTCATCCGCGGCGACCGCCGGCCGGCGCTCGTGCGCTCGCCGCGCATCGACGAGCTGCGCGAGCTGCTCGAGGAGGAGGGCGCGACCGTCTCGCTCGACGGGCGGCCGGACGCGATGCTCGTCCAGCATGCGTCGCTGGAGCAGATCGGCACGCTCGCGGCCGAGCACGGCATCCCGATCTTCGAGCTCACGCACGAGCTGTCGACGCTCGAGGACCGCTTCCTCGAGCTCACCGGCGAGAGCGGGAACGTCGCGATGAACGTCCTGAAGTCCGAGTGGCTGAAGCTCGTCTCGGTCCGCACGACGTGGGCGCTGCTCGGCGCGATGATCCTCATCGAGGGTCTCGCGGCGGGGCTGCTGACGTCGCTCGGCGACGTCGACGACCTGCGCAAGCGCGACGTCGCGACGCTCATCATCGGCACGCACCTCGCGATCGTCTTCATGTTCACGCTCGGCGCGCTGCTGTCGACGAACGAGTTCCGCCACGGCACGGCGAACTCGACGTTCGTCGTCACGCCGAGGCGCGAGCGGGTCATCCTCGCGAAGCTCGCCGTCGGGCTCGTCGTGGGCATCGTCGGCGCGCTGCTCTACATCGCGGTCAACGCCGGCCTCGGCCTGTCGATCCTCTCCAACCGCGGCGTCGAGGTCGACGCCGACAAGGCCGTCGACGTCTACATCGGCGTCGGCGTGGGGCTCGTGCTCGGCTGCCTCTTCGGGGTGGCTCTCGGCGCGCTGCTGCGCAACCAGATCCTCACCGTCGTCACGGGGATGGTGCTGTTCCTGCTCGCCGGCACCGCGGCGCTGTTCATCGGCAACGACGTCGGCCAGTACTTCCCGGGCGAGTCGCTGCTCGCGCTCAACGGGACGCCCGGGGCGGACACGACGCTGCTGAGCCAGGTCGACGGCGGGCTCGTGCTCGGCGGCGTACGTCCTCGTGCTCGGCATCGCCGGGATGGTCCTGACGCGCCAGCGCGAGATCACGTAGCGGCGAGCGTCCGCGCGAGCACCTCGCGCTGCGTCGGCAGCGCCTGCTCGAAGCGCGTGCGCCCGGCCGCGGTGAGGCTCGCGTAGATCCCGCGGCGGTCGAGCTCGCACATGCAGCGCTCGACGAGGCCCTCCTTCTCCAGACGGGCGACGAGCCGCGACAGCGCGCTCTGGCTCAGCGAGACGGCCTCCCCCAGGTCCTGCATCCGGCACTGGCCCCGCTCGGTGGTCGCCAGGTGCTCGAGGACCTCGAACTCGTGGACGCCGATCCCGTGGCTGTGGCTCAGCGCCGCGCTCAGCGCGCAGGTCACCTGGGCGTGGCGGGCCATGAGCCCGCGCCACTCCTCGGCGAGCTCGTTCTGGCCGACCGTGGTCATGAGGCGGAGCATAGCCAATCCGCTTGCATACTGTGCTCTTGCATTATTTGCTGACGCATTAGATGCGTATGCATGTATTGTTCTCGCCCATGACCGCTCTCTCCGCACCTCCACACGTCACCGGCGACCGCTGGGACTCCCGCGCCTGGTCGTTGCTCATCGTCCTCTGCGGCGTGGTGCTGCTCGACGGCCTCGACATCTCGATGGTCGGCGTCGCGCTCCCGTCGATCGGCGAGGACCTCGGCATCTCGACGTCGTCGCTGCAGTGGCTCGTCAGCGGCTACGTGCTCGGCTACGGCGGCCTGCTGCTGCTCGGCGGGCGCGCCGCCGACCTGCTCGGCCGCCGCCGCGTCCTCATCTGGGGCCTCGCGGCGTTCGCGGCGGCCTCGCTCGTCGGGGCGCTCGTCGACGACAGCACCCTGCTCATCGCCTCCCGGTTCCTCAAGGGCGCGGCAGCCGCGTTCACCGCGCCGGCCGCGCTGTCGATCATCACGACGACGTTCGCCGAGGGCCCGGCGCGCAACAAGGCGCTCGGCATCTTCACCGCCTGCGGCGCGAGCGGCTACTCGCTCGGACTCGTCCTCGGCGGGCTGCTGACCGAGGTCGGCTGGCGCTGGGCCTTCATCGCTCCCGTCCCGATCGCGCTCGGGCTGCTCTTCGCGGCGCGGCGCTTCGTGCCCGCGGTGGCTGTCGAGCGCGTGCGGTCCGGCTACGACGCCGCCGGCGCCGTGACCGTCACGGCGTCGATGCTGCTGCTCGTCGCGACGATCGTCGAGGCCCCCGGGGCCGGCTGGGGCTCGCCGCGGACGCTGCTGTCCTTCGCCGCGGTCGCGCTGCTGCTCAGCGTGTTCGTCGCGATCGAGCGGCGCGTCGCGCACCCGCTCGTGCGGCTCGGCATCCTGCGCTCGGGACCGCTCGTGCGCGCGAACCTCGCCGCGATGGCGGTCGTCGGCTCGTACTTCGGCTTCCAGTTCATCCTCACGATCTACCTGCAGTCGGTGCTCGGCTGGTCGGCGCTGGAGACCGCGCTCGCGCTGCTGCCGGCCGGCGTGCTCGTCGCGTTCGGCGCCCCGCGGATGGCCCCCGTCATCTTCAGGTTCGGCACCGGCGCGGCGATCACGGCGAGCCTCTTCGCGTTCGTCGCCGGCTACCTGCTGTTCCTCGGCGTCGGCGGCTCGCCGACCTACGTCCTGGCGATCCTGCCGACCGTGCTGCTCGCGGGCGTCGGGTTCGCGGTGGGGTTCCCGGCCCTGAACATCCAGGCGACGGCAGGCGTGGCCGACCACGAGCAGGGCCTCGCCTCCGGGCTCGTCAACACGTCGTTCCAGGTCGGCGGCGCGGTCGTGACGGCGGTCGTGTCGGCGGTCATCACGAGCGGCGGCGGCGTGCAGCCGTCGCTGTCGGCGCTGGACAACGGCGTCGTCGTGATCATCGCGTCGGCGAGCCTCGGGCTGCTGGCGACGTTCGCCGGCGGCCTCGCCTGGTGGCGCGCCCGGCCCGCGCCCGCCATGCGCTGAGCCTCCTCCCGGTCACAAGCCCGCGGCGCGGCTCCCCCGCGCGCCGCGGGCGACCGGGCCGGCGCTGCTCAGCGGTTGACGTCGCGCAGCGCGCGGTCCATGTCGCGCTTGGTCTCGCGCTCCTTGATCGACTCGCGCTTGTCGAAGCGGTCCTTGCCCTTCGCGAGCGCGATCTCGACCTTCGCGCGGCCGTCGTCGAAGTACATCCGCGTCGGGACGAGCGTCAGCCCCTTCTCCTTGACCTGGGCGGAGAGCCTGTCGATCTGGCGGCGGTGGGCGAGCAGCCGGCGGTCGCGCTCGGGCTCGTGGTTCTCGCGCGCGGCCGGGCCGTAGGGCGGGATGTGGACGTTGTGCAGCCACAGCTCGCCGTCGCGGACGAGCGCGTAGCCGTCCTTGAGCTGCGCCCCGCCGTCGCGCAGCGCCTTGACCTCGGTCCCCTGCAGCGCGATGCCGCACTCCAGCCGCTCGAGCAGCTCGAAGCGGTAGCTCGCGTAGCGGTTGGATGCGACGTCGCCGGGGGCGACCTTGCGCTTCTTGGACTTGGCCATGGGCCCAAGGAGCCTAGATGGTCGATTCGGCGGCGCGCTCGGGCGCGCTCGAGCTCAGATCACGCCGGCGAGCTGCTGCTGCTGGGACTGCTCGGCGGCGGCCCGGAGCTGCTCCAGCGCCTGGCGGATGATCCGCGAGACCTGCATCTGGCTGACGCCGAGCCTCGCGCCGATCTCCGCCTGCGTGAGGTCGTGCTCGAAGCGCAGGCGCAGGACGGTGCGCGAGCGCGGCGCGATGGCGGTCAGCAGCGCGTCGAGCTCGGCGCGCATCTCGGCGAGCTCGAAGCCGGCGTCGTCGAAGCCGAGCTTGTCGCCGAGCTCGAACTCGTCGTCGCGGCCGCCGCTCGGGGCCTGCAGGGACAGGGCGCCGCGCCCTCCGCGAGCCTGCATCGCCTCCATGATCTCCTCGTCGCAGACGCCGAGCGCCGCCGCGATCTCGCCGACGGTCGGCGCACGGTCGAGCTCCTGCCACAGCCGCGACGACGCGCCCTCGACGCGCAGCGCCAGCTCCTGCACCGCGCGCGGCGGGCGCACGGTCCACGTCCGGTCGCGGAAATGGCGCTTGAGCTCGCCGACGATCGTCGGCACCGCGAAGCTCGAGAACGCGAAGCCGCGGGCCGGGTCGTAGCGGTCGATCGCCTTGACGAGCGCGATCGAGGCGACCTGCATGAGGTCCTCGAACGGCTCTCCGGAATGCTCGTAGCGGCGTGCGAGCGACCGTGCCAGCGGCAGGAAGCGCTCGACGAGCTCGTCGCGTGCTCGCGGATCACCGGCGTCGCGACGCGCGAACAGCATGCGGTCGGTGCGGCCGCGCCGATCCAGCGCCTCGGCGGCGCTCGTGTCGTCCGGGGTTGCGGCGTCCTGCGGTGCTGCTGCTTCGTGGAGCATGTGCTGTCCCGTCCCTCGGTTGCACTCCGGGCTCCGATGGCCGCGCTAGGGGGGATCGCCCACGGTGCGCTTCCGGCGGGTACAGCGGGGTCGAAGCCGGTCATCGCCCGGCCACGACTCGCTCATAGCACTACCCGAACGCGTGCTCCATGAACGTCACGCGGCGCGGGGCTACTCCGGCTCGTCGGCAAGCACGGGCACGAGGTCGACGCGGCCGCGAGCGGTCTCCACGCGCTCGACCTTCACACGGATCGGATCGCCGATCCTGATCGTCTGGCCGCTGCGCTCGCCGGTGAGGATCGTGCCGAGCTCGTTGAGCTCCCACCAGTCGCCGCGCAGCCGCCGGACCGGCAGCAGCCCCTCGTGGCCGTCGCCGAAGCGGACGAACGCGCCGGCGCCGATGACGCCCGTCACCTCGCCGTCGAACACGCCGTCCCAGCCCTGCTCGAAGAGCTCGCGCTCGAGCAGGAACGCGCGGGTGACGCGGTCGGCGAGGCGCTCGATCGACATCGCCTCGCGCTCCCGCGCGCTGGACCACACGCCGAGCTCCTCGAGGTCCGACGCGCGCGGCTGCTGCTCGCCGGCGTTGATCGCGCTCAGCAGCGCGCGGTGGGCGACGAGGTCGGGGTAGCGGCGGATCGGCGACGTGAAGTGCAGGTAATGCGTGAGGTCCAGGCCCGCGTGACCGAGGTTCTTCGGGCTGTAGTAGGCCTGCTTGAGCGAGCGCAGGACGAGGAACGTCAGCCCGTCCCGGCCGTGACCGGTGCGCAGAACGTGACGGGCGACCGAGCGCGAGCACGCGGCGATCGTCTCCGCGGCCTCGACCGGCGTCATGTGCTCCTTGACGGGCGGCGTCGGGACGCCGAGCGAGTGCAGCTGCTCGACGAGCCGCAGCGCGCTCTCGCCGTCGGGGCGCTCGTGGACGCGGTAGAGCGTCGGGACGGAGCGGCCGTCGAGCAGCCTGGCGACCTGCTCGTTCGTCGCGATCATGAGGTGCTCGACGAGGCGGTGG
Organism: uncultured Actinomycetes bacterium; assembly: GCA_963830085.1. GTDB lineage: Bacteria > Actinomycetota > Thermoleophilia > Solirubrobacterales > Solirubrobacteraceae > CADCVQ01. The sequence goes on from CAWHLF010000010.1 coordinate 270,083, forward strand.
GACTCCGTCTGCGCGCTCGGGCGCGACTCGGCGACGTGGCCGCCGACGTCGAAGCGGAACTCGGGCTCGCTCGTCTCGAGCTCGAGCGCGTCCTGGCGCAGCCGCCGCTCGTGCAGCGCGCCGGCGACGGTCCGCGCGTGGTGCAGCGGCGTGCCCCACGGATCGAGCGCGGGCTCCTCCTCGGCGAAGATCCGGTCGACCTGGTCGTAGTCCAGGCGCGCGTCGGAGCGGATCGTCGAGCGCATGAACGCGGCGCGGACGACCTGCCCGCCGTCGAAGTCCAGCTGCGCCGTCACGGCCGCGCGGTCCTCCCCGGGAACGAGCGAGCAGGCGTCGTTGGACAGCGCCTCGGGCAGCATCGGCTCGACCCGGCCGGGCACGTAGACGCTCGTGCCGCGGCGCGCGGCCTCGCGATCGAGGAGCGAGCCGGGCGCGACGTACGCGCTGACGTCGGCGATGTGGACCCAGACGCGGATCGTGCCGTCGTCCTGGCGCTCGGCGGAGATCGCGTCGTCGAAGTCGCGGGCGGTGGCGGGGTCGATCGTGAACGTCGGCAGATCGGTGAGGTCGCGGCGGCGAGCGTCCCCGCCCACCCCGGCGTCGCGCGCCTTGCGGGCCGCGCGCTCGACGGCGGGATCGAAGCGCCGGCGCAGCCCGCGGTCGAGCATCAGCGCCTCGAGCACGTCGGAGGCGACGTCCGGGCGCCCGAGCGTCCGGACGATCCGCGCGTGCCCGCCGCTGCGGCTGGCAGGTCGCACGAGCACGAGGTCGCCGGGCCGGGCCCGCGAGTCGCGGTCGAGGACCATCCGGCCGCCGCGCTCGAAGAACGGCTCGGCGACGAGGAAGCGGCCGCGCTTGTCGACGACGGCGACGGTGCCCTCGCCGCCGGGCGCCGGCGGGGTCTCGCGCGGCGGCTTGTGGGGCGGCGGCTTGCCGTGCGCCGCCGGCTTGCCGCGGCCGGCCGGCTTCCCGCGCCCGGTCGGGCGCGCGCGCCATCTAGAGCTTTCCGGCGAGCACGGCGAGCGCCCGCTTCAGGGCCTCGTCGGTGCGGGTGTCCGGATCGTCGCGGCTCTCGACGTCGGGCTCGATCCCGCTGCCGGGCTTCGTGCCCGGTCCGCCGAGGTTGCGCCCGCTGGGCAGGAAGTACTGGCCGACGGTGATGTCCAGCGCGCCGCCGTTGTCGAGCGGCATGATCTCCTGGAAGACGCCCTTGCCGAACGTCCGCGTGCCGACGAGCGTCGCGCGCTTGCGGTCCTGGAGCGCGCCGGCGACGATCTCCGATGCCGACGCGGTGCCGCGGTCGACGAGCACGACGGTCGGCAGGTCGCCCGCGATCGGCTCACCGAGCGCGCGCAGCGTCTGCTCGTTCACCGCCCGCCCGCGCGTCGTCACGATCACGCCGTCCTCGAGGAACATGCTCGCGACCTCCTGCGCCTCGGTGACGAGGCCGCCGCCGTTGCCGCGCAGGTCCAGGACGATGCCCTTCGCGCCGCGGCGCTTCAGGCGCCGGATCGCATCGGCGACCTGGGTGTCGGTCTCGCGCGGGCCGAAGGTCGACAGCGCGACGTACGCGGCACGCTCGCCGCCGGCGTTGGCGATGCGGGAGCTGACGACGGGGATCGAGATCTTCTGGCGCGTCACGGTCTTCGTGAAGACGCTGTCGCCGCGCCGGATGCGGAGCCTCACCGTCGTGCCCGCGCGGCCCTTGATGAGCGCGGTCGCCGCGGCCTCCGAGCGTCCCGCGAGCTTGCGCCCGTTCGCCTCGACGATGATGTCGCCGGGCTTCAGGCCGGCCCGCTCCGCGGGCGAGCCCTCGTACACCGTCTCGATGCGCAGGCCCTGGTCGACGCCGCGGATCGCGGTTCCGATGCCTTCGAACGCGTTGTTGAGCGATTCCTGGAACACGCCGTAGTCCTTCGGCGACAGATAGGCCGAGAAGCGGTCGTCCAAACTGCGCACGGCGCCCGAGAGCGCGGCATCGGACAGTTCGCCGAGCGGGACGTCGCGGTAGTAGCGCTCCTCGACGAGGTCGAGCCCGTCGAGCGTCGCCCGCCGTTCGTCCTGGCCGACGATCGCGTCGGCGATCGGCTCCGGCAGCCAGCGGGGGTGGCCGCCGAGCCAGATCCCGAGCACGAGCAGGAGCGGCATGACGACGACCAGGAAGACCGTCAGCGAGGGAAAGCGGCTTGGCACGCTGCCCACACGGTATTGATCGCCCTCTCTCGGCGGCTCAGCGCCGGCGGCGCAGCGTGCGCTCGTCGCGGCGCAGCGTGTCGCCGATGAGCCACATCGTCGGCGGCCAGAGCCCGACGAAGAGCGCCCGGCGCTCGGCGTTGCCGCGCTCGTCCTGATCGACGGTCTTGGCGCGGATCCACAGCGTGACGCAGAGCCCGACCGTCCCGAAGGACATGAGGTACAGGTGGTCGCTGCGAAGGCCGGCGGAGTGGATCGTCTTCGTGATCATCGTCCGCTCCTCCTTCCCCGGCGTGAGCGCTGCCATGCGGCCGGGTAGGCCGTGGCGATGCCGAGCCTGCCCCTCTCCCGCCGCGTGACGACCGCCGCCCGCTGGCCGCTCGGCGTCCTGAAGACCGGCTGGGACTACCTCTGGCGCACGACGCCGATGCACCGCGTCGAGGAGGCCGGCTCGGTGCCCGACGACCTGCCCCCGCCGCTGCCGCCCGGCACCGACCGCGACGAGCACCAGGGCATCGAGGACGGCTTCGGCCCGCTCATGCACCGCAGCTACGTCACGCGCGTCCGCGACGCGGAGCGCACCGCCGAGGAGCTCATCACGGCGTTCGCGTGCGAGCCCAACAGCGCCTCGCCGACGGCGCTCGCGAGCTTCGTGAAGCTCGAGGGCGAGGACGGCGCGCTGCGCGTCGGCGACGAGTTCACCGTCCGCATGCCGGGCCCCTGGGACGGGCCGGTGCGCGCGGTCGAGGCCGGGCCGCGGAGCTTCGGCTTCGTGACGCTCGAGGGCCATCTCGAGGCCGGGCGCATCCGCTTCGAGGCGACAGATCTCGGGCCCGGGTGCCTCGAGATCCGGATCGAGGCCTGGGCGCGCGGCGGCGACCGCCTGTCGAACCTCCTCTTCGACCGCCTGCGCGTCAACAAGGAGGTCCAGCTGCACATGTGGACCTCGGTCCTCGAGCAGCTCATCGAGATGTCGGGCGGCAGGCGCGACGGCCGTGTCGCGATCACGACGAAGCGCGTGGACGAGGCGGAGCTCGCGCGTGCTGGATGAGCGACTGGCCGCGACGCCGCGGGCGCAGCGCGCCCTCGCCGACCTCGCCGACCGGGCGCTGAACTTCGATCCGCTCGCGATCGCCGCCGCGACCCGCGAGGACGGCTGGAACATCGACGACTACCGCGAGCCGCTGCCGGGCGAGCCGCCCGGCGAGCCCGTCCCCGGCGGGAGCTTCGAGATCGCCAGGCAGCTCATGTGCGACTACGCGTTCGCCGACCCGAAGGTCGTCCGCGCCGTCTTCGATCCGGCCGGCGGCCTCGCGAACCGCAACATGCTCCTGCAGGTCCGCTTCGGCCCCCTGCGCTTCTACTTCGGCTGCCGCGTCGGCGCGATCACCGACGAGACGCGGACGGTGGACGGCCGCCGCGTGCGCGTCTGGGGCTGGAGCTACGGCACGCTCGAGGGCCACGTCGAGCGCGGGCAGATGGACTGGATGGTGTGGAAGTGGCTCGACGACGGCGCGGTCGAGTTCCGCATCCACGTCGTGTCGCGCCGGGCGACGGTGCGCAACCCGATCGTGCGCCTCGGCTTCCGGCTCGTCGGCCGGCGCGAGCAGCAGCGCTTCGCGCGGCGCGCCTGCAGGCGCATGCGCGAGCTCGTCGAGCGCGAGTCAGCGCGCGCGGACGAGCGCGGCGCGGCGCAGCTGGGTGCGCAGCGCGGTCCGGTTGCGCAACAGCGCGGTGTCGCCGACGGCGACGAACGTCACCTTCCCGCGGCGCACGCCGAACAGCACCTGCCGTGACGAGCCGCTCGAGATCCGCCTGACGCCCGGGATCCCGCTCGTGCGCAGCCGCTTGCCGAAGCGCTTGGAGAGCGTCTTGACGGAGCTGCCGCGGCCGATCTTCAGGCGCCGGTGGCCCCGCGGCGGTCGTCGCCACGAGGCTCACGCGGCCGCTCGAGTTGAACGCCGCGAGCACGCTGCCGCCGCCCCTGACGCAGTAGCGCAGGACGCCGCGCGCGGTGCGGGCGGGCGCTCCGAAGCGGCGGCCGACGAGCTCGCGCGTCGAGCGCACCGACAGGCCGCCGATCGAGCGCGCGCCGATGTTCAGCCTGCGCCCGAAGCAGCTTGTCTGCTCGGCGGGCGTCTCGACGGCGCCGTTGGCCACGCGGGCGGAGAAGACCTCCTGGTAGGGCGAGAACTCCTTGTCGCTCGCGGGAGGTTCGTTGAGCTGCGTGTCGTTCCAGAACGGGATCGCGACCTCGTCGTCGGCGACGAGGCCCTGGTAGTCGCCGATGAACTTGCCCGACACCGAGGTCGGCGCGTTGACCGCCGGGATCCCACATCCGCTGCGACACGCGGCGGTCGGTGAACGTCCGCCCGCCGTCCTCCGAGCGGGCGAGCTACGTGTCGATGAAGTAGTTCGAGGGGTCGTTGCGGCGGTCGAAGAACGAGATGTTGACCTGGCCGGACTCCGTGACGGCCATCCACGGCTGGAACTGGTCGGCGTCGCCGTTGCGCGGGTCCTGGTTGACGCGCACCGGGTCCGGTGTACGAGCGCCCGCCGTTCGTCGACTTGAAGAGCACGATGTCGGCGCCGGACATCGGGCCGAGCCCGTCACCGCCGGCCTTGTAGTGCTTGCCGGCGAGGTTGTTGGCCTTCTTGCGTCGTCAGCAGGGCCTCGAGGTCCGGGATCCGCGATCCCGCCCGACTTGATCTGATTTGCCGAGCGCGAAGAGGTTGCGGCAGCAGCGGGTTGCCGGCGGCGTTCGCGAGGCGGCCGACGACATAGACGGTGCCCGCCCGTCGACGGCGGTCGTCGGCATCGAGAGGTTGCGGAACGACTCGCCGGCGAACGCGGCGTTGACGCCCGCGATCCCGGCGATCGGCGACGGCCGGCGTCCAGAGCGCGCCGCGGTTCGAGGACTTCGCCTGCATGAGCGCGTTGAGCTGGTTGTCGTACCACGTCATGTAGACCTCGCCCTTCGGGCCCGATCGCGATGTGGCAGCCGATGCCGGAGATCAGCGTCTTCTGGCTGACCGGGAACGGGATGTTGTCGCCGGGGGTGATGCCCGCCCCACGTCTTGCCGCCGTCGAGCGAGCGCATGACGACGATCTGCTGCAGCGGCACGGCGCCGGTGCCGTCGAAGCTCCAGCAGATGTACATCGTCCCGATCTTGCCGTCGCGCGGGGCGTTCGGGCCGCCGTTGACGTCGGTGTGGTTGTCGACCGCGATCCAGTTCTTGTCGTCGAGGAACAGGCGCGTCGTCAGCGCGTTGACGCGGTTGTCGTGGCGACCGTCGTGGGCCGGCTCCATGGCTGGCCGGGCTTCTTCGTGTGGACGGTCATGTTGAAGCCCTGGAAGGCGGCCGTCCCGCCGGGCGCGTCGAGGACGTTGGCGTAGGCGTTGCCCTCGTCGTCGAAGTCGATCGTCGACGTCGGACGTCGTGCGGTACGCGGCCTCGTTGCCGGGGTCGCACTGGCCCGGCGCCTGACGCAGTAGCCGGGGAGCTGGCCCTGGTCCTCCCACGTGCGCCCGCCGTCGTGGGACTCGTAGGTCCCGATCTTGAAGAGGTACTTGTCGTTGTTCTCGTACATCTTCGAGGCGGCCATGAGGTGGTTGTGGTCGAGCGGGTCCATCGCGATCGTCGGCTCGGAGTGCGACGTGTAGTCGTCGCGCGAGGCGCGGAAGTTCGGGACGCCCGGCGGCGCGTTGCGCTCGGCCTCGGCGATGTTCGGGCCCTTGCGGGTGATGAGCGTCGCGGTCGCGCTGTAGCTCTGCGGGCCGACGGTCGTGTACGGCGTCAGCGACGACGTAGTACAGGACCCGCGACGCCTTGTCGATCGACGCGTTCTCCTCGGAGCCGAGGATCTGCCCGTCGCCGATGACGAAGTCGCCGCGCGTGCCGTCGGCGTTGCGCTTGTAGACGTAGAGGTCGAGATCGGCGAGGCCGAAACCGCTCGCGTTGATCGAGACCGCGCCGGGATGGTCCTTGTAGAAGTCGGCGGGGACGTTGACGTCGAGCGCGAAGACGTCGCAGCCCGACGCCGGATTGGGCTTGCGGTCGCCACCGAAGCAGTTCGCGCCCTCGTCGGCGACGAGCGTCTCGGAGCCGACGTTCGCGGTGCCCGTCCAGCTCACCGAGCCGGTGAAGTTCGCATCCGGCGTGATCGTCGCGCCGGCGGGGCTCGCGGCGGGCGCCGGGGCGGCGAGCAGCGCGGTGGCGAGCGCGCACGCGAACGCCACGGTCCAGCACCGTCCCCCGAGCCTTGACGACGACACGGCGGGCAGTCTGCCACGAAGGCGCGTCAGACGCGAAGGAACCGGCGCAGCGACAGCCCGGAGCCGGCGGCCGAGACGGCGACGCTCGCGAGCAGCAGCACGATGATGAGCACGCCGAAGTTCAGCGTCTCGGGCGCGGCGATGAGCGAGAAGTCCTGTTTCAGCGGGTCGATGAACGCGACCTTGCCGATGAGCAGCAGGAGGATCGCCATGACGCCGCCCATCGCGCCGACGATGATCCCCTCGATGACGAACGGCCAGCGGATGAACCAGTCGGTCGCGCCGACGAGCTTCATGACCTCGACCTCGCGGCGGCGGGCGAACAGCGAGAGCCGGATCGTGTTGGAGATCAGGAGGATCGACGCGAGCACGAGCAGGCCGGCGAGGAGCGCCATGCTGAGCTTCACGACGCGCGTCGCCGAGAGGATCTTCGTCGTCTCGTCGCGGCGGTTCTTGACCTCGTCGATCGCGGGGTCCGCGACGGTGCGCTCGCCGCTGGGCGTGACGGGCGCGAGCGCGTCACGGAGCTTGCCGACGTTGCCCGGGCTGTCGGGGCTGACGCGGAAGGTGTCGGGCAGCGGGTTGGAGCCCAGCAGCTCGTAGGCCTCGGGGTTCTGGCGCTTCTCCTTCGCGTAGGCCTCGGCCTTGGAGACGTACGTGACGTTGCCGACGTGCGCGGTGTCCTGCGTCAGGACGCGGCGGACGCGCTCGACGTCGGCGTCGGTCGCGTTCGTCTTCAGGAAGACGTCGACGAGGACCTTGCCGCGGACCTCGTTGGCGGCGCCGGTCGTCGCCTGGACCATCGGGATGAAGACCCCGAGCACGAGCATCGTCACGAGCACCGACGCCATCGCGGCGAAGGACGGGACCGCGTTGCGCCGCAGCGAGCGGGTGGCCTCGCGCAGGAAGAACGAGACGCGCATCAGTAGTTGCGAAAGCCGCCGCGCGACGGGTCGGGACGGCGGGACGGGTCGGGCTCGCGCGGGAGCTGCGGCGCGCGCGGCTGGGGCGGCGGCGGATGGGCGTCGAAGCGGCGGCCGTCGTCGTAGTACGCGTCGCCGAGCATGTCGGAGAACTCGTCGGTCGTCTGCTCGCGCTGGGCGTAGAGGCCGCTGGCCTCGTCGCGGATGATGAGGCCGCCCTGCAGCTCGATGACGCGGCGGCGCATGCGGTCGACCATGTGCGAGTCGTGCGTCGCGACGAGCACCGTCGTCCCGGCGCGGTAGATCCGGTAGAGCAGCTGCATGATCCCCAGCGACGTGTGGGGGTCGAGGTTGCCGGTCGGCTCGTCGGCCAGCAGCAGCGGCGGGTGGTTGACGAACGCCCGCGCGACCGACACGCGCTGCTGCTCGCCGCCGGAGAGCTGATCGGGGAAGTTGTGGAGCTTCGTCGAGAGGCCGGTGAGCCGCAGGACGTCGGGGACCTTCGCGCGGATCTCCTTGCGCGTCGCGCCGGTCGCCGACAGCGCGTAGGCGACGTTGTCGTACACGGTCCGGTTGGGCAGGAGCTTGAAGTCCTGGAAGACGACGCCGATGTTGCGGCGGTAGTACGGGACCTTGGTCCGGTCGATCTCGCTGAGGTCGCGGCCGGCGACGCGGATCGAGCCCGACGTCGCCTCGCGCTCCTTGATGAGCAGGCGCATGATCGTCGACTTGCCCGAGCCGGTCGAGCCGACGATGAAGACGAACTCGCCGCGGCGGACGCTGAACGTCGCGCCGTCGAGGCCGATGTCGCCGGCGGGGTAGTGCATGCAGACGTTGCGGAACTCGATGACGTTGCGAGCGTCCGGCGGGAGGTCCGCGGCGCGGGCCGGCGGAGCCACCGGCTGACCCTGCGCGCGACGGCGCGCGGACGGCAGATGGCGTGGGCGGGTATGTCGCTCAGGAGCGGGCATCTGTCCCGGAACCTAGCGTGCGGGCACCACGGCGGCGCCCATCGCACGCGGTCTTGCAGACCGTCGGGGTCCGTCCCGTAATCCCTGCAACAGGCCATGAGGGCCGAGGGTTGCGGTGCGCAGCCGCGGCGCTACCCCGGCAGCTCGAACATCCGCGCCAGCGCCTCCCCCACGCGCTCGCGGACGACGAGCGCGCTGCGCTGCACGTGCGCGCGCATGAAGGCCGCCGAGGCGTCGGCGTCGCGGGCGAGGATGCACGTGAGGATCTCGAGGTGCTCGCCGATCGTCGCGCCGATGCGGTCGTCGGTCGTGAAGTCGTAGATGCGCAGGATGCGGATGCGGTCGTTGAGGTCGGCGAGCAGCGCCTCGGCGACGGTGTTGCCGCTCGCGGCGGCGAGCTGGCGGTGGAAGGCCTCGTCGGCGTGGACGAAGTCGGGGCCGCGCGGCGAGGCGCGCGTGTCCTGCCAGGCGGCGTGCATCGCCCGCCAGTCCTGCTCGATCGCCTCGATGCGCCCGCGGTCACCGGCCGTCGCGGCCCGGCGCGCGACGAGCTCCTCGATCGCGACGCGCACCTCGTAGAGCTCGCGCATCGACTTCACGCTCGGCGCGCTGGGGATCATCCCGCCGCCCGGGTCGCGGACGATGTGCCCGTCGCCCTCCAGGCGCCGCAGCGCCTCGCGCACCGGCGTGCGGCTCGTCTGGAACTCCGCCGCGAGCTGCTGCTCGACGAGGCGGCGGCCGACCGGCATGTCGCCGCGCAGCAGCCGCTCGCGCATCTGGGCGTACACCCGGTCGGCCTGTGAGACCGGCCGAGCGCCCCCGTTCTCGGTTCGGGCCCGTGTCATGACGGTGACGAGTGTGGCGGACCCGGCCGGCCTCGGCCCTAGGCGTCGAGCGCCGCGAGGGCGGCGGTGAACGCGGGCAGCGGCGGCAGCGTCACGCCGCCGCCGATCTGCCCGACGCCGGCCTGGCGGTGGGCGATGCCCGTGTGGATCGGCGGGACGACGCCCTCGCCGACGACCCTGCGCGCGTCGACGCCGAGGATCGCCGGGCCGTCGGGCAGCCTGAGCGCCGGGTGCTCGCCGGCCGCGATCGTCCGAAACAGCGCCATGCGCTCGGGGATCGAGGCGGGGTCCAGCCCGACCGACGGCGCCGACAGCGGCGAGGCGCCGATCGCCAGCGCGCCGAGCCCGTAGACCTCGATGATCGCCGAGTCGCCGAGGTCGTTCTGCATCTCCTCGGGCTCGAAGCCGGGGTACAGCGCGGCCGGATCGGGCGCGGCGGCGGGCCCGGTGAACCACGCGTCGCCGGTGCCCGAGAGCTTCACGCCGACCTCGACGCCGTTGCGCGCGACGACCGTCACGAGCGACGAGCCCGGCACCCCGGACGCGCAGACGAGCGCGAGCTTCGAGAAGACCATCGCGACGTTCAGGAAGAACTGCCCGTTGCCGCGGATGAAGGCGTCGACGTCGGCGTCCAGCGGCGCGAGCGCGTCGGCGATGAGCCCGGTGCCCGACTCCGTGCGGTGGTGGGCCTCGTCGCCGAGCTCCAGCGAGCGGGCATGCAGCTCGAGGAGGTCCAGCGGCCCGCGGGCGGCGAGCGCGCGTGACAGCTCGGGGGCCAGGACGTCGCGCATCCAGGCGAGGCGCGCGACGACCTCCTCGTCGTCGGCGCCATAGCGCAGGACCTTGCCGGAGCCCTCGTTCAGCGGGCACCAGGCGGTCAGGCCGGTCGCCTCGTCGCGGGCGACGAGCACCGGCATCGACCCGGTGACGACGCCGGACATCGGGCCGACGCCGCCGCAGTCGTGGTTCGTGCTCAGCGCGATCTCGCCGGCATCGGCGAGCGCGAGCGCCGCGCCGGGACCCTCGGCGATCCCCTCCATCGCGAGCGCGACCCCGAGCGCGGCGCGCATCGGCCCGCACATCGCCCCGGAGGCGATCGGCGGCCCGGCGTGGCAGGCGCCGCCCTTGGCGAGATGCGGCACGACCGATGCCGCGGGCACGACGTCGACGAGCAGCGGGCGGGCGGCGGCGAGGGCCGCAAGAGCGTCATCGATTGCATACAGAGGCGTATTCACGGTGCCTGCCACCGTAATGCGGGCCCCGACGGCGGTGCATGGACCTGTTGGCGAAATCTGCCCGCCCCGCGTGGGCCAACTGTCCAATGCGACGGCCACGGGCCCGGGCGTACGGTGCGACCGCGCTCCCGTTGCTGTGGACCGCATTGCATACAACGGTCCCTGTAACGACGAAAGGCACTGATGAGCCCCGAGCCCGTCGCCATCCCGGCCGAGCCCTATCCATTCGAGCTCGACCCCGCCACGACCGCGCTCGTGATCATCGACATGCAACGCGACTTCCTGCTGCCCGGCGGATTCGGCGCGCTGCTCGGCAACGACGTGTCGATGCTCACGAAGGTCATCGAGCCGCTCGCGGGCGTTCTCGCCGCCGCCCGCGCCGCGGGCATGATGATCATCCACACCCGCGAGGGACACCGCACGGACCTCTCGGACTGCCCGCCGGCGAAGCTCGCGCGCGGCAACCTCGACACCCCGATCGGGGCGGACGGCCCGAACGGCCGGATCCTCATCCGCGGCGAATACGGCCACGGGATCATCGAGGAGCTCGCGCCGATCGAGGGCGAGATCGTCCTCGACAAGCCCGGCAAGGGCGCGTTCTACGCGACCGACCTCGAGCTGCTGCTGCGCAACACGAAGATCACGAGCCTCGTCGTCACCGGCGTGACGACGGAGGTCTGCGTCCACACGACCGTGCGCGAGGGCAACGACCGCGGCTTCGAGTGCCTCGTGCTCTCCGACTGCGTCGGCTCCTACTTCCCGGAGTTCCACGAGGTCGGCCTGAAGATGATCGCCGCGCAGGGCGGGATCTTCGGCTGGGTCGCCTCCTCGGAGGTTCTGCTGGCCCATCTGCCCATCCCCGCCGCCGTCAACTAGAGAGGTCGTTTCATGTCCGCTGCTGCCGCGCCCGCTCCGTCGAACACCCCGCAGCTGTGGTCCCGGGGAGACCTCAACGCGTTCTTCGGACTGGGCATCAACATGCTCGTCAACGTCCTCGTGCTCGCGGGCCTGGCGGCGTTCGTCGTCACGATCCCGGCCGACGACGTCTACAAGACGATCCTTCCAGCCCTCGGCATCGAGC
>CAWHLF010000011.1:0-8416 GCA_963830085.1 uncultured Actinomycetes bacterium
TCTCGATTAGCCGCTAAGCTGTGGCTCGTGTCTATAACTCTGACGCAGCTTCGAAGCTTTCTCGCGGTCATGCGCGGAGGCTCCGTGACCGCTGCCGCCGACGAGCTCGTCGTGACCCAGCCGTCGGTCTCCGCCGCCGTCGCCGCGCTGTCGCGTGAGCTCGGCACGCCCGTCACCGAGCGCGAGGGGCGCGGCATCCGGCCGACGGCCGCCGGCACCGCGTTCGCCCCGTTCGCCGCCGACGTCATCGGCCTGCTCGAGGAGGGCCGCCGCGCCGCGCGCGAGGCCGCGCACCTCGCCGACCGCCGCCTGCGCCTGGCCGCCGTCACGACCGCGGCGGAGTCGTTCGTCCCGCCGCTCATGCGCGTCTTCGGCCAGAGCAACGAGGGGATCGGCCTGACGCTCGCCGTCGGCAACCGCGAGCAGGTCCTCGACCTCGTGCTCGACCACCGCGCCGACGTCGCGATCGGCGGCCGCCCGCCGCGCGACCCGCGGATCCAGTCGACGGCGATCCTCGCCAACGAGTTCGTCCTCATCACCGCGCCCGACGACCCGCACGTCGGCGGCGGCGCCATCGACGCCGCCGAGCTCGAGCGCCGCGTGTGGCTGCTGCGCGAGCCGGGGTCGGGCACCCGGGTCGTCAACGAGGAGTTCCTCGCCGCCGCCTCGCTCGAGCCGCAGACGCTGACGCTCGGCTCCAACGGCGCGATCAAGCAGGCGGCCCGCGCCGGCATCGGGGTCTCGTTCATCTCGCGCGCGGCCGTCGCGATGGAGCTCGAGGCCGGGCCTGCTCGCGCAGCTCCCCGTGCGCCACCGCCCGGCGGCGCGCCGCTGGTATGCGATGTGCTCGACGGTCGGCCCGCGCCGCACCGCCGTCGAGCGCTTCATGACGCTTCGTCGCCTCGCCCGACGCGCGCGAGGCGCTCGGCGACGGGATCGCTCGCCGAGCGCCGCCTCGAAGCCGCACGCGATAGCTCGCGCCGCGCCGCGAGCGGCGGAGCCGGGCCCGGCCCGCGCCGCGGCCTACGCGGCCTTGACGCCGACCGCTCGACCGGCGCGCGCACGGCCTCGACGTGCGTCACGGGGATGTGCATGCCCTGCAGCTTGCTCGGCAGGTCGAGGTGCATCCAGCGCGACAGGCGGCGCGGCAGCGTCGACAGGATGATCTCGTGCACCCGGCGGTCGTTGATGACGTCGGCGATCGCCGCCATCGGATCCGCGCTTCCGACGTGCCCGGTGACCTCGGAGCCCGCCGCCTCGCGCAGCAGCTCGAGCGCGACGACCAGCTGCGCCTCCGCCTCCTCGCGGCCCGCGACCTCGGGATCGACGACGCGGTGCAAGCCCGCGCGGCGTCGCCGGCACGAGCAGGTGAAAGCGTGCGGGACCGGCCTGCGCCCTGCGCCTGACTGCCGCCAGAAGTGGCTCCGTGGCGGCGGTGCGATTGGCGACGATGAGGACGCGAGGCGCGGACCCTGTCATGTGAGCTTCCCCCTGAGAACTCTTGTAGCAATTGCCACGAAGACTCGTGACAGACGGCACGATCTCAGAAACCGGCGCGGACGCACTAATCGGATTTCCGAGCGGTCCGATAGAGAGAAGGCTCTGGAGGCGCCCGTCGCGACCGAGCCGGCGCGGGGCGCCGGCTACGTCGGCTGCGAGGCGGGCGCGCGACCCTCGCGGTCGGCGCGCGAGCCGTCGCCGCCGAGCGCCACGGCGGCGCGAGCGGTGACGAGGTGGTAGAGCACGATCACCTGGACGACGGCGAGCGACTCGGAGCGGTGCAGCTCCGTGCCGACCGTGAACTCCCCGAGGCGCTCGGAGCGCAGGTGGCTCGCGAAGTGCATCCGCGCCCACACCGCCTCCTCGATCTCCGCGCCGCGCGCGGGATCGATGTCGCCGGGGACGAAGAGCTTGTGCTCGCTGCTCGTTCTCCTCGAGCGCCAGGCCGTCCGTCGGAGACGAAGTCCGAGAAGTCCGGGATGGTCGAGGCCCTTGCGCAGGACGATCTCGGCGTCGAGGTGATCCTGGTCGCGGCCCGGCTGAAACGACACGACGATGTCCGCCCAGCGCTGCTGCGGGCGGATGTAGAGCTCGGAGTCCGGCTCGCGGCGGTCGAGCTCCTCGAGCACCTCGATCGGTCGTGTAGCCGCGCCGCGAGCAGTCGCGCTGGACCTTCCACTGGCGCCGCAGCTCCTCCGGCGGCGCGAGGAACACGCGCACGTCGTAGCACTCGCGCAGCTCCGGCGTGTGGTAGCCGAGCAGCCCCTCGATGAGCGTGAACTGCTGGGGCTTCGTGTAGACCGGCGGCCCGAACGTGCCGTCCTTGTGCTGGTAGACGGGCTTGAGGATCGCGCGACCCGCACGGAGCTCGGCGAAGTGGCGCTCCATGATGTCGATGTAGTTGCAGTCCGGGTGCAGCGGCGTGATGCCGTGCTCCGCGCGCTGGCGGCGGTCGTAGCGGTGGTAGTCGTCCGCCGCGACGTGCGTGACGTTGTTCTCGCCGAGCATGCGGACGAGGCCGCGGGAGAGCGTCGTCTTGCCGGTCGCGGAGTCGCCGACGACTCCGAGGATGATCGGACGGGCCATCAGATGACTCCTGGGCTAGCTCTGGTTGCCGGGGGCGTTCTTCTTGCCGTCGTCCGACGACTCGCCGTCCTCGTCGGAGAACAGCGAGCTCGCGAGGATGTCATCCGCCTCGATCGTGACGAGATCCTCCTTGGTGAGCTCATCGCGACGATCGTACAGGCGACCGGCCTGGCGCATACGTGCGCGGTCGATCGCGTTGCGGATGGAGCGCCCGTAGGCGAAGCGCGGGCGCTCGACGCGCCGCTCGATGTACTCGAGAAACGCCTCGCGCGCCTCGTCGGTGAACTCGTACTGCTGCTGCTTGAGCATCATCTCGGCGATCTGCGCGAGCTCGGGGACCGTGAAGTCCGGGAAGTGCAGGTGGTGCGCGACGCGCGAGCCCATGCCGGGGTTCGAGCGAAAGAACGTGTCCATCCGGTCCTTGTAGCCCGCGAGGACGACGACGAGGTCGTCGCGCTCGGTCTCCATGACCTGCAGCAGGATCTCGATCGACTCCTGCCCGTAGTCGCGCTCGTTCTCCGGGCGATACAGGTAGTACGCCTCGTCGATGAACAGCACGCCGCCCTTGGCGCGCTTGAGCACGTCGCGGGTCTTCGGGGCGGTGTGGCCGACGTACTGGCCGACGAGGTCGTCGCGCGTGACGGAGACCACCTTCGGCTTGGTGATGTAGCCAAGCCGATGGAGGATCTCCGCCATCTTCAGCGCGACAGTGGTCTTGCCGGTACCGGGGTTGCCGGTGAACGTCATGTGCAGCGACGGGCGCGACGATTCGAGCCCTGCCTCGCGGCGCAGCTTGTCGATGACCAGGAGCGCCGCCATCTCGCGGATGCGCTCCTTGACGGGGCCGAGGCCGACGAGCTCCTCGTCGAGCTCGGACAGCACCGCCTCGACCGCGTCGGCGTCGTCGAGAGCCTTGACCTTCTCAGGCAGGGTTTCGATCGTCTGTGCCACTTACTCCCCCGACTTGCCGTTCGACTTGGCTCCGTGGGCGATGACCGGCGCGAGGTCCCCGCCCGGTCCGCCGTAGCGCTCGCCCGCCGGCGTGTTGAGGCCGGCGTAGGAGTGGATCGTGTAGCGGATGACGCGGTCGTGCGTCTCCTGGCGCTCCAGGCGGAAGCCGGGCTCGACCTCCGGCCGGTTGACGATGAACGACAGCGCCGACGTCTGGCGACCCTTCGAGCGGTCGTACGCGACGACCTTCACGTAGAGGTGCGAATGCGCCTCGCGGCACGCGCGCACGTCGCGCATGACGACGTCCGCCTCGTCCTCTTCGAGGTCGAACATCGGCGGCGACCACATGTCCCACAGCCCGTTGCGCGGGTGCGGGTCGTCGGTGTACTCGACCATGATCGACCAGCCGTTGCCGAGCGCGTAGGTGATCTGCGCCTCGATCTGCTCGTCGGTCAGGTCCGGCAGGAAGGAGAACGTTCCTTGTGTGAGTCTCATGTCTTCTCTCCTCTACGCCGAGGTCGGCGTGACTTCGACGTCAGCCGTGTCGGTCGAGGTGTAGTTGAACGTGATGTCCTTCCAGACCTCGAGCGCGGCGTTCAGCTCGGGGCAGCCCTTGGCGGCCTCGACGAGGATGTCCGGACCCTCGGTGTAGTAGTCGCGACCCTCGTTGCGGGCCTGGATGATCGCCTCGACGGCGGTGCGGTTGGCGCTGGCGCCGGCCGCGATGCCCATCGGGTGGCCGATCGTGCCGCCACCGAACTGGAGGATGCTGTCCTCCCCGAGGTAGTGCAGCAGCTGGTGCATCTGGCCGGCGTGGATGCCGCCCGACGCGACCGGCATGACGCCCGGCATCGAGCACCAGTCCTGGTCGAAGTAGATGCCCAGCGACAGGTCCTTCTCGTTGTAGCCGTCGCGCAGGATCTTGTAGTAGCCCATGATCATCGCCGGGTCGCCCTCGAGCTTGCCGACGACGGTGCCCGCGTGGATGTGGTCGACGCCCAGCAGGCGACACCACTTCGCGATGACGCGGAACGACACGCCGTGCGTCTTCTGGCGCGTGTACGTGCCGTGGCCGGCGCGGTGGAGGTGCAGGATCATGCCGTTGGCGCGGCACCAGTTCGACATCGACGACATCGCCGTGTAGCCGACGGTGAGGTCCTGCATGATGATGATCGAGCCGACTTCCTTGGCGAACTCGGCGCGCTCGTACATGTCCTCCATCGTCGCCGCGGTGACGTTGAGGTAGTGGCCCTTGACCTCGCCGGTGGCGGCCTGTGCGCGCTGCACGGCCTCCATCGCGTGGATGTAGCGGTCGCGCCAGCGCATGAAGGGCTGCGAGTTGATGTTCTCGTCGTCCTTCGTGAAGTCCAGGCCGCCGCGCAGCGCCTCGTAGACGACGCGGCCGTAGTTCTTCGCGGAGAGGCCGAGCTTCGGCTTCGTCGTCGCGCCGATCAGCGGGCGGCCGAACTTGTCGAGGTACTCGCGCTCCATGACGATGCCGTGCGGGGGGCCCGGGAACGTCTTGACGTAGGCGACCGGGATCCGGATGTCCTCGAGGCGCAGCGCCTTGAGCGGCTTGAAGCCGAAGACGTTGCCGATGATCGACGACGTGAGGTTCGCGATCGAGCCCTCTTCGAAGAGGTCGATGTCGTAGGCGATCAGCGCGATGTACTGGCCCGGGGTGCCCGGAACCTCCTCAACGCTGTAGGCCTTGGCCTGGTAGTGCTCGTACGGCGTCAGGCGGTCGGTCCAGACGACGGTCCACGTGGCGGTGGAGGACTCGCCGGCGACGGCTGCAGCGGCTTCGATCGGATCGACGCCCTCCTGCGGCGTGATCCGGAAGGCGCAGAGGATGTCCGTGTCCTTGACCTCGTAGTCCGGGTTCCAGTAGCCCATCTCGGCGTACGGCGTGACCCCAGAGTCCCAACGACTCTTGGTCTTCTTCTGCCCGTCCTTCTCGGTGGTGCTCATTCAGTCCTCTCTCGCGTGTGCTCTCGATGGCACACTACCTCGGCAATCCAAAGATAAAAAGCCAAAGATCGTTTCGTTTACATTGCTAAACGACTATGAATCGTCGTCCGTCGACCGCGATGCCCGCGGGGCCGCGCCGGGCACAACGTCCTGCATCGCAAGGTTTCGAGCACCGCGGCGGCGCCCAACGTCCGGCACCACGCGCGGCACGACGGTCGTGATCGACTCCTGCGCGCAGAACGTGACGTCGGATCCGAGGCCGACGATGTGCAGCTGCTTGGCGCCCGCGCTGATGTCGAGCGCGTCGATGGGCTCGGGATAGGCCGCGGCGACCGCCTCGGCGATGAGCGCCGCGTCGGTCCGCGGGCCCTCGAGCGCGCGCGCTCAGGCGGCCGGCGAGGTACGTGTCCTCGACCGTGACGCTGCCGTTCGTGCCGGCGCAGACGAGGAGGATGTCGCCGCGTGCGCGACGACAGCGCCTCGACGACGGCGTCCTCGTTGAGCAGGCACGCGACGAGGACCTCGTCGCAGGCCGCGACGGCGCCGAGGATCGCCGGCGCGCCGTTCGTCGTCGCGAGGATGAGCTCGGGCCCGAGCGGCGTCAGCGTGTCCTCGGGCGAGTTGCCGAGGTCGAAGCCGGGCGGGCGCTCGCAGTCGCGCTCGCCCGCCAGGACGCGGCCGTCGGCGCGCAGCGCCGCGCGCCTGCGTCGATGCCCGCCGGCGACGAGCACGCGCTCGTAGCCGGAGGCGAGCGCGAGCGTGATCGTCGTCGTCGCGCGCAGGACGTCGATGACGACCGCCGTCGCCGCGGGGCGAACGTCCGCCCCGAGGAAGGCGACGTCGATCATCGGTAGCTGGTGCCGGATGACGGCGACCCCGCCTAGACCGTCGTGCGCACGCCCGCGGCGTAGCGCTCGGCCATCTGCTCGAGCGAGAGCGGCTCGTAGTCGCCGGCGTGGCCGGCCATGCCGAGCTCGACCATGCGCTGCATGCAGATGTAGCTTCTGGCCCGCGCGCGCCGCCTTGCCGGGACCGCGCGGGTCCCAGTCGCCGGGCTTGTTGAGGAAGTGCTCGCGCATGAACGCGGTGATCGCGAGGCGACCGTCGGTGTCGATGTTGACCTTGCGCACGCCGTGCTCGATGCCGCGCTGGATCGCCGAGATCGGCACGCCGAAGCCGGCGTCGACCTCGCCGCCGGCGGCCTTGACGCGCTCGACGATGTCCGCCGGGACGCTCGAGGAGCCGTGCATGACGATGTGCGTGTCGGGCAGGCGGCGGTGGATGTCCTCGATGATCTCCATCGCGAGGATGTCGCCGTCGGGCTCGCGCGAGAACTTGTACGCGCCGTGGCTCGTGCCGATCGCGACCGCCAGCGCGTCGACGCCCGTGCGCTCGACGAACTCCTCGGCCTGGGCCGGGTCGGTGAGGCAGATCTCGCCGGAGCCGACGCCGTCCTCGATGCCGCCGAGCGTGCCGAGCTCGCCCTCGACCGTGACGCCGCGCGCGTGGGCGTAGTCGACGACCTCCTTCGTGACGGCGACGTTGGCCTCGAAGTCCAGCGGCGTCTTGGCGTCCTCGCCGAGCGAGCCGTCCATCATGACGCTCGTGAAGCCGAGCTCGATCGCGCTGATGCACGTCGCCGGGCGAGTTGCCGTGGTCCTGGTGCAGCGCGACGGGGATGTCGGGGTAGGTCTCGGCCGCGGCCAGCATCATGTGGTAGAGGAAGCGGTCGCCGGCGTACTTGCGCGCGCCGCGGGAGGCCTGGACGATCACGGGCGACTGCGTCTCCTGCGCGGCCTCCATGATCCCCTGGATCTGCTCGAGGTTGTTGACGTTGAACGCTGCGACGCCGTAGCCGCCGGCGGCGGCCTCGTCGAGCAGCTGGCGCATGGTCACGAGCGGCATCTGATCACTCCTGGTCGGTTACGGGTCTGCTCTCGACGATCCGGCGCACCGATCCGGGGCGCACGATCAGCGAATGCGTGAGGTTCCAGCCACCCGAGCGCCGCGGGGCGCTCAGGCCCAGCGTGCCGCCGGTGATGGCCGTTGCGGCGAACATCGCGTTGCCCCTGACGAGGTCGTCGACCTCGAGGATCTCGGTCGTCGAGAGCCCGGCCGCGGCGATCGCCTCGCGCTCGGGCTCGCGCTGCGGCGCGAGGCGGGTCTGCATGCCGCCGCCGACGCACTTGACGGCGCAGGCGGCCATGACGCCCTCGGGCGTCCCGCCGCAGCCCATGAGCAGGTCGACGCCGGTGCCCGGCAGCGCCGCGAGCAGCGCGCCGGCGACGTCGCCGGCGGTCGGCGTCTGCACGCGCGCGCCGCATGCGCGCAGGCGGGCGATGAGCTCGACGTGGCGCGGCTTGTCGAGCACGACGACGACCATGTCGCTTCGGGCGCTTGCCGAGCGCGGTCGCGACGCGCTTGAGCACGCGCTCGGGCTCGTCGCGCAGGTCGATCGCGTCGCGCGCGGCGGCCTCGACGACGAGCTTGTCCATGTAGTGCGCCGGGCCCGGCGACCACAGCCCGCCGACGCCGGCGAACGCGATCGTCGTCAGCGCGCCGGCCTGGCCGGCGGCGCAGAGGTCGGTGCCCTCGACGGGGTCGACGGCGATGTCGAAGCTGACCTCGTCGCCCTCGCCGACCTCCTCGCCGTTGTAGAGCATCGGGGCGTTGTCCTTCTCGCCCTCGCCGATGACGACCTTGCCGAGCACGTGCGCGTCGCCGAGCGCCTCGCGCATCGCCTCGGTGGCGGCGCCGTCGGCGGCCTTGCCGTCGCCGCGGCCGGCCCACACGTAGGCGGCCATCGCCGCGTTGCGCACGGCGGCGATCGCCAGTGGCTCGAGGCGCTTCGGCAGCTCGGGCACCGCGCGCACGGCGGCACCGGCCGGCTCCTCGACCAGGGTCATGC
>CAWHLF010000012.1:0-157564 GCA_963830085.1 uncultured Actinomycetes bacterium
GCTACTTGATCTCGACGGAGGCGCCGGCCTCCACGAGCTCCTGCTTGAGCTTCTCGGCCTCGTCGCGGTCGACGCCCTCCTTGACGGCCTTCGGGGCCTCGTCGACGAGCGCCTTGGCCTCCTTGAGGCCGAGGCTCGTCGCCGCGCGGACGACCTTGATGACCTGGATCTTCTTGTCGCCCGCCGCGGTGATGACGACGTCGAAGGCGGACTGCTCCTCCTCGACCGGGGCCGCGTCGCCGCCGCCGCCGGCGGGCGCTGCGACCGCGGCCGCCTGCGCCGAGACGCCGAACTCCTCCTCGAGGGCCTTGATGCGTTCGCTGAGCTCGAGCACCGAGATGCTCTTGAGCTCGTCGATCCAATCCTGGGTGGTGGTAGCCATGGTTACTCCTTGTCCTGTTCAGTGTCGGAAGTCGTGTCGGGGGCCGGATCGGCCTCGGATGTCGTGTCTGTCTCGCCTCGGGCTCGGCTGCCGCCTCGGGCTCGGGCTCGGGCTCGGCTGCCGCCTCGGGGGTCGCGGGTCCCGCGGCCTCCTTCTGCTCGGCGAGCTGGCTGAGCTGCCGGGCCAGGCCGCTGATGAGATTCGAGAGGCTCGTCACGAGGCCGGTCAGCGGCGAGGCGACGATGTTGACGAGCTGCGCGTTGAGGACGTCGCGGGAGGGGAGCCGCGCGATCGCGACGACCTGCTCGGCCGCGAACGACTGGCCGCCCATGATCCCGCCCTTGAACGGCAGCAACTGCGTCAGGCGGGCGTAGTCGGCGACGACCTTCGCGGCGGCGGCCGCATCGCCGCGGGCGAACGTCAGCGCGGTGGGGCCCTGGAGCATCGGCTTGAGCGCCTGCGCCCCGGCCTTGTCGGCGGCCAGCTCGGTGAGCGTGTTCTTCACGACGCGCAGCGACGCGTCCGCCTCGCGGAGCTTCCCGCGCAGCTCGGCCGCCTGGACGACGCTGATCCCGCGGTAGTCCACGGCGAAGATCGCCTCGGACTCCTGGATCTGAACGGTGATCTCCTCGATCACCGCGGCTTTCTGTTCTCGGTTCATCTGCCTCCTCGCCGGGTCTTCTCGCCTCGCGGCGGGCCCGGGGTCTGCGGTGGCCTCGTGTCGGCGATCAGGCGGCTGCGGCCGGAGCGCTCTCCTCGAGGATGTCGCGGGTACGGGACGGGTCGACCTTCACGCCGGGGCCCATCGTCGCGGCGAGCACGATCGTGCGCAGGTAGCGGCCCTTGGCGGCCGACGGCTTCGCGCGGATGAGCTCGTCGAGGACGGCGGCGTAGTTCTCGAGCAGCTGACGATCGGAGAAGCTGCGCTTGCCGATCGGAAGGTGGACGATCGCGGTGCGATCGGTGCGGTACTCGATCTTGCCGGCCTTCGCCTCCTGGACGGCGCGGGCGACGTCCATCGTCACCGTGCCGACCTTCGGGTTGGGCATCTTGCCCTGCGGGCCGAGCACGCGGCCGAGGCGGCCGACGACCGGCATGAGGTCGGGCGTGGCGATCGCGACGTCGAAGTCCGTGAAGCCCTCCTCGACGCGCTTGGCGAGATCCTCGGCGCCGACGATGTCAGCGCCGGCCTCCTCGGCCTCGCGCGCCTTGTCGCCCTGGGCGAAGACGGCGATCGTGACCTCCTTGCCGAGGCCGTTGGGCAGCGCGATCGTGCCGCGCAGCTGCTCGTCGGCGTGGCGGACGTTCAGGCCCGTGCGGACGTGGATCTCGATGCTCTCGTCGAACTTCGGCGACGGCAGGTTCTTGATGATGTCGATCGCCTCGCGCGGCGTGTACTCGCGCTCGCGATCGACCTGCCCGCGCGCCTCGAGGTAGCGCTTCCCATGCTTAGACAACGTCGACCCCCATGCTGCGCGCCGTGCCGGCGATGATCTTGGATGCGGCGTCGAGGTCGTTGGCGTTGAGGTCGTCGAACTTGCGCTCGGCGATGTCGCGGACCTGCGCCTTCGTGATCGTCCCGACCTTCACGCGGTGCGGCTCGCCCGAGCCGCTCTGCAGGCCGATCGCCTGCTTGATGAGCACGGCGGCGGGCGGCGTCTTCGTGACGAACGTGAACGAGCGGTCCTCGTAGACGGTGATGACGACCGGGATCGTCGTGCCGGCATCGCTCTGGGTCTGCGCGTTGAACGCCTTGCAGAACTCCATGATGTTGATGCCGTGCTGGCCCAGGGCAGGGCCGACCGGCGGCGCCGGACTCGCCGCGCCGCCCATCGCCTGGAGCTTGATCGTTGTCAGAACCTTTTTTGCCATCTAGATCTTCTTCACCTGGTCGAAGCCGACTTCGACCGGCGTCTCGCGACCGAAGATTGACACAAGCACCTTGAGACGAGAGGCGTCCTCGTTCATCTCGGAGATCTCGCCGGAGAAATCCGACAGCGGGCCGGAGATGACCTTGACGCTACTCGCCGATCGCGAACGTCGCCTTCTTGCGCTCGCGCACCGCGACCTCGCGGTGCAGCAACCGGTCGACCTCGGCCTGGGTGAGCGGCACCGGCTCGTTGGACGCCCCGACGAAGCCGGTGACGCCGGGCGTGCCCTTGACGAGACCCCAGGAGTCCTCGTTGAGCTCCATGTTCACGAGCACGTAGCCGGGCATCGTCCGCTTCTCGACCGTGACCTTCTGGTTGTCCTTCATCTCGGACACGGACTCGGTCGGCACGACGACCTGGCGGACGTTGCGCTTCTGGTTCAGCGAGACGACTCGATGCTCGAGGTTCTGCTTGACCTTGTTCTCATGGCCTGAATAGGTGTTCACGACGTACCAGCGAAACATGGGTTCTCTCGAAACGTGGGGGGCTAGATGATGAGGTCGACGATCGCCTGCGCGACGACGTCCATGAGGCCGAGGAAGGCCCCTGCGATCACGACGAAGCCGAGGACCACCGCGGTCGCCTGGCCGACCTGACGGCGGTCGGGCCAGTCCACGCGCTGGAGCTCGGCCCAGCAGGCGCGGATGAAGTTGACGAGCCGGGAGCCGGACGCCTTGCGAGTCGCGGGCGGGGTCGTGCCGCGACCGAGCTGCTCGCGATCGAGCGACTCGTCGACGTCGGGATCGGCGTCGACCTCCGCGCGCGTATCGCTCTCGCCGTCGGCCTCGAACTCCTCGACCGGGACGCCCTCGGCGCCGGCGACGATGGCCGCCTCGGCCTCGTCGACGTCAGCCGAGGCGTGGTCGAGCGAGCCCGGGATGTTCTCCCGGTGCAGCTTCTGCTTGCGGTCTTTCGCGCGCTGGCGGTTGCGAGCCATGGAATGCGGAGGATCGAGCCGGCTACCGGGTCTCCCGATGGCCGGTGTGCTCCCTGCACCACTTGCAGTATTTGCGCAGCGTGATCCGCTCGGGATTGTTGCGCTTGGACTTGTTCGTCTGGTAGTTGCGACGCTTGCAGACCTCGCAGGCGAGGGTCACAGCGATTCGCACGTCTCCGCGGGCCATTCGGCGCTCCGTGACGGCAAGAGGACAGAAAAACGACCCGCCGCAGGCAGGTCTGCGGGGCAGTCTAGCGCGTCCGGGGTCTCCGGGTCCTAGGCGCGGGCGCTGGTCTGCGGATCCAGGCGGGTCATGTGGACGCTCGCGTCGAGCGTCGACCTCGCGCCGCCCTGGTAGACCCCGCGCACCGGCGGAACGTCGGCGTAGTGGCGGCCGTGGCCGATCTTCACGTGGCGCTCGCCCGCGAGCCGGCGGTTCGTCGGATCGGCGCCGACCCAGACCGGCTCGCCGCGCCCGTCGCGGCCGGGCAGCAGCGCCTCGATCCAGGCGTGCGTCTCGACCTCGACGGAGTCGTCGCCCTCGTCGGCCGGCGCGGCCCAGAGATAGCCGCTGACGTAGCGCGCGGCGATGCCGTTGCGGCGCAGGAGGATGAGGCCGAGGTGGACGTAGTCCTGGCAGACGCCCGCGCCGACGCGCAGGAACTCCTCGACGGTCGTGCCGACGTACGTCACGCCGGCGCGGTACTCGTAGCGGTCGGGGATGAGGTCGCAGAGCGCCTCGAGCGTCCGCAGCGGCGACTCGTGCCGCGCGGCCGCGATGAGCTCGTCGAGCGTCTCGACCTGCGGCTCGTCGAGCGCGGGCAGCAGGTACTCCCCCGCGGCCTCGGCGTAGGCCTCGGTCTCGACCTCGGCCCAGTCGGCGTCCGGCGGCTCGGGCGGTTGCGCCGTGACGACCCGCGCGCGCACGTCGATGCTCAGCCGCTTGTGCGGGCGGACGATCCCGAACTCGAGCACCTCGGTGCCGAAGTAGTCGCTGTGCCGGCCGACGCGGGCCTCGGGGTCGATGCGGACCGTGAACTCGTCGCAGCGCTGCGTCGACGTCGTCGCGGGGCGGACGCGCAGCGCGTTGAGGTTGTCGGTCACGGGCGCGTCGTAGGCGTACTCCGTGAGGAAGCGAATCGAGAAGTGCATGCGTGCGGGCACGGACTCTACGCGGCGCGGGCGCCGCCGAAATAGCGCTGCGCGATGTCGGCGTCGACGAGCCCGAGCTCGCGCTGGACCTCCCTGCACGTGACCGTGAGATCCGCGTCGCCCTCGGCGCTGCGGCGGAACTCGAGGTCGGCGCTCAGGCGGCTGAGGCGCAGGATCGGCTCCGAGCTGCGCGGCGACGAGTCGGCGTGGCGCAGCGCGCCGTTGACGGCGTCGACCGCCGCCGCGACGGAGTCGGGGTAGTTGCGCTCGAAGAGCAGGAAGCGCGCGACCGGGCCCGCATGCGCCGGCGCGGGCACCGCGCGCCGGTAGGCCTGGACGCCGCCGACCGCCTGCAGCAGCGCGATCGCCTGGCCGTCGGCCTCGCCGTCGACGTCGGCGTCCGCGCTCGGCAGCGCGACGCGCAGCATCCGCAGCACCATGTCGCCCGCCTCGATGCGGCCGCCGGCGCTGAGGAAGGCGCTGGCCTCGTCGCGCAGCATCGTCCGCGCGGTCAGCCCCCAGAAGAGCGCCGAGCGCTCCTTGACGTGCTTGTAGATCGAGTACGGCCCGGAGTACAGCCGCGAGGACAGGTCGCCGTCGCGCAGCCGCAGGTGGGTCGTGTTGATCGCCTCCCACATCTCGGCGGAGATGACGTCGCGCACGGTCGTCGCGCCCTCGCGCGCGCGCGCCACGCAGGCCACGACGGAGGCCGGGTTCTCCGTGTCGAACGTCAGCGCGTCGAGCACCTCGTCGCGATGGGTCGGCATCTCGCCGTCGCGGGTGGCGCCCATGATGTGCATGAGCGAGTCCCAGCTCAGGCGGCCGGTGCTGCGGTCCTCGGGACGGCCCTGGAGGTCGGCCTGGAAGACGCCGTCGAGCAGGCGCGACATCTGCTCCGCGCGCGCGAGGTTGCGCCCGAGCCAGAAGAGCTCCTGGGCTATGCGGGCGAGCATGGGCTTTCGCGCTGCTGCTGTTGCTGTTGCTGCTGCTGGCCGGTCCAGGCGCCGTAGCGCAGGTCGGGCAGCGTCGGGGGCAGGCTCTCGGGCCGCTGGGGCGCCGCGCTGTCGCTGCGATCGTCGCCGTTCTCGAGCACCCACGTGTCCTTCGACCCGCCCCCGCGCGAGGAGTTGACGATCATCGAGCCCTCGGTCAGCGCCACGCGGCTCAGCCCGCCGGGGACGATGCTGATCGTCTCGCCGAAGACCGCGAACGGGCGCAGGTCGACGTGGCGCGGCGCCAGCGTGCCGCCGCCGTCGGCGGTCGGCACCGTCGAGAGGCGGACGACCTCCTGGGCGATCCACTTCTCGGGCGAGCGGCGGATGACGTCCGCGAGGCCGGCGAGCTCGACCGGCTCGGTCGCCGGGCCGATGAAGACGCCCTTGCCGCCGGACTCGCCCGTCGGCTTGAAGACGAGCTCGTGCATCCGGCCGAGCGCGTCCTCCATGAGCTCGGGATCGGACATGAGGTACGTCATGACGTTCTCCAGCAGCGGCTCCTCGTTGAGGTAGAACCGGATCATCTGCGGGACGTAGTGGTAGATCGCCTTGTCGTCGGCGACGCCCGTGCCGACGGCGTTGGCGAGCGCGACCGTGCCGGCGCGGTAGGCGCGCATGAGGCCCGGCACGCCGAGCGCCGAGTCGGGGCGGAACTCGAGCGGGTCGATGAAGTCGTCGTCGAGCCGGCGGTAGACGGCGTGGACGCGCTGCAGCCCGTGCGTCGTGCGCATGTAGACGACGTCGTCGCGGACGACGAGGTCGGACGCCTCGACGAGCTCGACGCCCATCTGGCGCGCGAGGAACGCGTGCTCGAAGTACGCCGAGTTCAGCGGGCCGGGCGTCCAGACGACGACCGTCGCCTCGCCGTCGGCGGCGGGCGCGACGGTCCGCAGGGCGGCGAGCAGCAGCTGCGGGTAGTGGTCGACCGGGCGCACGCGGTAGTCGGCGAAGAGCCCCGGCAGCAGGCGCGTCATCGCGACGCGGTTCTCGAGGACGTAGGAGATCCCCGACGGCGTGCGGACGTTGTCCTCGAGGACCTTCCACGACCCGTCGCTGTCGCGGACGAGGTCGCAGCCGGCGACGTGGCAGTAGACGCCGCCGGGCGGGCGGATCCCGTGCGCGGCGCGGGCGAAGTGGCTGCGGCTGACGACGAGGCGCCACGGCACGATCCCCGCGCGGACGATCTCGCGCGCGTGGTAGACGTCGTCGACGAAGCGGTTCAGCGCGCGGATGCGCTGGGCGAGGCCGCGCTTGATGTGCGTCCACTCGTCGGCCGGCAGGATCCGCGGGACGAGGTCCAGCGGGAACGGGCGCTCGAGCGTCGGCCCGTCCTCGCCGGTCGTGTCGAACGTGATCCCCTGCTGGACGAAGATCGCGTCGCGGCGGCGGCCGGCGGCGGCGAGCCGGTCGGGCCCGAGCGCGTCGAGGGCGGCGGTCAGCGCGGCGGCGTGCGGCCGCGCGTTGCCGTCGGCGTCGAAGAGCTCGTCGAAGAAGCCGTCGGCCGGCCTGTAGGCGACCCTGGGCCGTTCGGTGTCCACCTCCGTCATCGTCGCATTCTCTGTACCAGCGCGGCGCGCGACCAGCGCCTCCGGGCCAGGAGAACCGGTGCCGGTTTCGCCCGGCGGGCCAATGCGCAGGCGTCAGCGGGCGCGCAGGACGCGGAAGGCGCGGGACTTCGAGATGACGCGCTCGCCCTCGGCGTCGTAGCCGACGACCTTCCAGCGATGCGAGCCGGCCTTGGCGATCTTCTTGCTCACGGTGCCGGTGGTGGCGCGGATCGCGACCCGGCGGCCGTCGAGCAGGATCTGCCAGGTGGTGACGTTGTCGGCCGCGGTCGCCGTCCAGCGCAGCGACGCGCGGCGGCCGGCGCGGGTCCGCTTGCCGGTCTTCAGGCTGAGGGTCGCCGCGGCGGTGGCGGCGCGGGCGGTGGACGCCGTGGCCTTCCAGAGGTCGCCGGGCAGGACCGCGTGCATCGCGGCGCCGACGTCGAGTCCGCCGCCGCCGAGCAGGCCGTCGAGGCCGCTGCGCTTCGGCGCGGTGGACAGCAGGGCGTTGCGCAGCGCGGCCTGCGAGAGCTCCGGGCGCGCCGCGGCGAGCAGGGCGAGGGCGCCGGCGACGTAGGGGGCCGACATCGAGGTGCCCGAGCGGTTCTCGTAGCCCGAGCCGCGGGCGGTCGAGAGGATCGACTCGCCGGGCGCGGCGAGGTCGACGGACTTCAGGCCGCGGTTGGCGAAGTCGAGCAGGCTGCCGGCGACGCCGGAGGCCGTGACCGAGAGGACCGACGGCTCGGCGGACGAGGCGGGGTAGGACGGGGTGAGGTCGAGGTCGCGCGAGTTGTTGCCCGCCGAGCTGACGACGGTGACGCCCTTGTCGCTGGCGTAGCGCAGGGCGGCGGTGAGGTCGCCGCTCGTGCCGTCGCCGTTGATCGAGACGTTGAGGATCTGGGCGCCCTCGTCGATCGCGTAGCGGATGCCGCGCGCCAGGAGGGTCGAGTTGCCCGAGCGGCTGGCGTCCAGGACCTTGACGGCCATGATCCGCGCGTTCGGCGCGAGGCCGACGCCGCCGGTGTCGTTGCCCGCGCGGGCGGCGACGATGCCGGCGACGTGCGTGCCGTGGCCCTCGTCGTCGTTGACGTTGCCGTCGTTCGTGAACATGTTCGCGCCGAAGACGTCGTCGACGAAGCCGTTGTCGTCGTCGTCCTTGCCGTTGCCGGCGACCTCGCCGGAGTTCGTCCAGAGGTTCGCCCCAAGATCGGGATGGTTGAGCTGGACGCCGCTGTCGATGACGGCGACGACGACGCCGTCACCGCGCGACTGGGTCCAGGCCTCCTGCGCGCCGATGGCCTGCGGCTC
The DNA here is from genome assembly GCA_963830085.1 of uncultured Actinomycetes bacterium. Classification (GTDB taxonomy): domain Bacteria; phylum Actinomycetota; class Thermoleophilia; order Solirubrobacterales; family Solirubrobacteraceae; genus CADCVQ01. The sequence continues at coordinate 8,250 of CAWHLF010000012.1, forward strand.
GCTCAGGGCCCACTGGTCGGCGAGCAGGGGGTCGACCGCTGCGGCGGCGGGCGTGGCGCTCACGGCGGCGAGCGCGATGGTGGCGGTTGCGGCGGCCGCGATGCGGTGAAGAGCGCTGGACACGCTCCTGCTGTCGGCGCCGGACCGAGGTCTTACATGGGTTCACCGCGGACCTGGACGCATGGTGGACAGCGGCCATACGGGCCTGGACGGACGGACGACTTGACAGTGGGACTTAAGTCGGACCGCTTTTCGGTGGGTGGTGCGGCAGCGCCGCCGAGCTCGGCCGTCAGCGCCGGCCAGACCTCGGGATCGTGGCCCGGGACGAGCGGGAAGTCCTCGCTCTGCGGCGGCCTGCTTGCAGCGCAGCAGCGACGCGAGGGCGTCCTGCGCCTCGCAGTGCACGAAGCCGCCGGGGGCGATCTCGCGCTCGAGGTTCTCGGTGAGATCCGCGGCGTCGAAGGCGAAGACCCAGCCGCGCCCGTCCTGGCATTCGATGACGAAGCTCTGGTGGCCGGGCGTGTGTCCGGGCGTGAAGATCGCCGTGATGCCGGGCGCGAGCTCGGCGTCGCCGTCGAGCAGGTGCCAGTCGATCCGCGGGTCGTCGTAGTCGATGCGGAACATCCCGTGCTGCTCGGGGAAGGGGTGGCCGCCGAGGCCGTACTCGAGCTCGGCGCGCTGGACGAACACCGGGATCGCGGGATCGAAGAGCCGCAGCCCGCCCGCGTGGTCGTTGTGCAGGTGCGTGAGGAAGATCCGCGCGACGTCGCCGATCGCGACGCCGTGGCGCGCGAGCTCGTCCTGCAGCGGCTCGCCGTCGCCCTCGGGGAGGATCGGGAAGATCGCGTGGTTGGCGGCGTGGAAGCGCTTGCTCAGCAGCGGGTCGCGGACGAGCGTCGTGTTGAAGCCGGTGTCGATGATCGCCCACCCGTCGTCGGTGTCCAGCGCGATCGCCGGGACCGGCTCGACGAGGACCTCGCCGGAGGTGTCGCCGTGGACCGAGTAGGACTTCGGCAGCCGCTCCCAGCCCATCGTCAGCGGGATGACGCGCCGGACGATCGTCATGCCGGCCAGCCCTCCTCGCGCCATGCGACGAGGTCGATCTCGACGCAGGCGCCCGCCGCGAGCCCGCTGCATCCCGTGCAGGTCCGGCTCGGCAGGCGCGCGGAGAACCAGCGCTCGTAGGCCGCGTTGAAGGCGGCGTAGTCGTCCCAGTCGGTGAGGTACGCGCGCACCGAGACGACGTCCTCGAGGCGCCCGCCCGCGAGCTCCAGGACGCGCGCGAGGTTGCGCATGACCTGGTCGGTCTGCTCGGCGATCGCGCCCGCGACGAGCGCGCCGTCGAGGCCGGTCGGCATCTGCCCGGTGACGTAGAGCGTCTGCCCCGCCGCCGTGGCGTGGGCGAACGGCGCGACCGGCGGCGGCACGCCGTCCTGCGGCCCGAAGGTCCACGAGCGGATGCTCATCCGCCGCCGAACCTCGCAAAGCAGCGCTTCTCGATGCGGCCGTGCACGCCCTGGCGGCCGTCGACGACCTGCGTGACGGTGAAGTCGACGGCGACGCTCATGAACGAGTAGCCGTCGTCGCGGCTCAGGCCGTAGCGCGAGCCGAGCAGGTCGAGCGTCCGCCGCGCGGCCGCGAGCATCGCCTCGTCGAGCGTGTCGCCGAAGCCGTGGACGAGCAGCTCGCCGGCGGTCTCGAGGACCGGCACGCGGATGTCGAGGTCGCGGCGCAGCGTCAGCCGCAGCAGGCCGTTGAGCGACGACTCGAGCGCGGTGCCGCTGACCTCGCCGTCGCCCTGCGAGACGTGCGGGTCGCCGACCGACAGCAGCGCGCCCGGGACCTGCACCGGGTAGAGCATCCGCGCGCCGGCGCCGTTGCGCCAGTTGTCGATGTTGCCGCCGTGGTCGCCGGGCGGGATCGACGAGTGGCGGCCGGGCGCGGCGGGCGCGACGCCCATCGTGCCGAAGTGCGGGCGCAGGCCGACGACCACGCCCTCGAGCGCCGGCTCGCGCGGCGGCGGGATCGGGCGCGACGATCGTGCCCGGGCTGTCGGAGAGCGGCGTCGCGGTCCAGTCGTAGGCGAAGCGCGCGCGGCCGAGCATCGCCTCGAGGTCGAGCTCGTAGATCGTCACGCGCTCCTTGCCGAAGTCGCGGTAGAGGTGGCCCCAGTGGCCGGCGAAGTTCGAGCCGAACGGCAGGCGCGGCCGGGCCTCGAGGATGTCGACCTGCAGGACGTCGCCCGGCCGCGCGCCCGCGACGGCGATCGGGCCGGTGAGCAGGTGCGGGCCCGGCCCGCGGTCGTCGACCTCGGCGAAGACCCGCTCGATGCCCTCGTCCATGAGCAGGTCCGGCGCGTCGCCGGCCTGGTGGGTGAGTGTCTCGATGCGCACGAGGTCGCCGGAGCGGACGGTCAGGACGGGCCGCAGCGACGAGTCGAAGTAGCCCCAGTGCATCGTCTCCGGGGTCGCCGGCAGCGCGTGCAGCGTCGCGCTCATGCCGCCGCCTCCCAGGCGCCGCGCTCGATCGCGAACGCGGCGTCGCGCTCGCGCGGAAGGCCGCGATCGACTCGGCCTCGGCGGCGAGGAAGCGCTCGTGCCCGGCGAGCGAGAAGCCGCCCGCCTCGACGGCCGGCGCCCAGGTCCCCGCCGCGCTCGCGGCGCGCAGCTCGGCGAGCTCCTCGTGCTCGACCGCGTGGAAGCGCAGCTCGTCGAAGTGGCGCAGGCGCCACGGCGGGTCGTCGCCGGCGTGCCAGATCGGGACCGTGCGGCCGACGAGCTGGTAGCCGCCGGGCCCCTCCATCCCGTAGACGCAGAGGAAGGCGCCGCCGATCCCGACGGCGTTCGCCGGCGTCCACGTGCGCGCCGGGTTGTACTTCGTCGTCACGAGGCGGTGGCGGGGGTCGAGCGGGACCGCGACCGGCGCGCCCATGTAGACGTCGCCGAGGCCGAGCACGAGGTAGGACGCGCCGAAGACGATCGCGCGGACGTCCTCCTCGCCGCGCAGGCCGTTGATGCGGCGGATGAACTCGATGTTGTCCGGGCACCACGGCGCGTCGGGGCGGATCGACGCCTGGTAGCGCGCGATCGCGCTCATCGCGTCGGCGTCGCGCCAGGCCAGCGGGAGGTGGACGACGCGGCCGGGGACGGTCAGGCCGTCGGGCGACGGCAGCTTCGCCTCGAGTGCGACGAGCATCGCGAGCAGCTCGCGCGCGGGCAGGCGCAGCGGGTCGTGCTGGACGTGCAGTGAGCGCACGCCGGGGGTGACGTCGTGCAGGCCGGCGGGCGCGAGCTCGAGCAGCGCCTCCTGCAGCAGGTGCGCGCGCACGCGCGAGCGCAGGTCGAGCACCGGCTCGCCGAACTCGACGAGCAGCCCGCGCTCGCCGGCGCGGCGGAAGGTCAGCGGCCCGCCCGAGCCGTCGCGCGGCGCGTCGAGGATCGGCGGCGGGGGCGTGCGGCGCGGCGGCGGCGCCGGCGGGTGCTCGTCGCCGGCGATGAGCGCCTCGGCGGCGCGGTGCAGCCCGGCGGCGTACTCGGGGTCGACGGCGCTCAGCCGCACGGCGTCGCCGGCGCGGACCTGACCGAGCCGCCAGAGGTCGGCGCGGATGACCTGCGCGACCGCGACGAAGCCGCCGAGGCTCGGCCCGTCGGGGCCGACGACGACCGCCATGTCGCCGGCGAGCATGACCGTGCCCACGCCGTAGGCGCTGTCGAGGATGTTCGACGGGTGAAGGCCCGCCTCGCCGCCGTCCTCGCGCGCCCACGCGGGCAGCGGACCGGTGAGCCGCACGCCGGTGCGGTCGGAGTGCATGTGGACGGTCCACGTCGCGGCGAACAGCGCATCGAGGCCGGCGGGCGTGAGGAAGTCCGGCGCGCCGTGCGGTCCGGGGACGACGCGCAGCGTCCAGTCGTTGCGCATCTGCGGCACGTCGACGCTCGTGGCGCGGCGCGGTGCGCGGCTCGTCGCCGATCGCGAGCGTGTCGCGCTTGCGCAGCGGGCGCCCGCCGAGGCCCGCGGCGGCGAACGTCGCGCGGCTGCCCATGACCTCGTCGCACGCCAGGCCGCCGGCGACGAGGACGTACGCGCGCAGCCCGGCGCCGCGGATCCCGCCGAGCTTCAGGACGCTGCCGGCCGGAACCTCGACCGGCGCCCATTGCTCGACGGGCTCGCCGTCGAGCTGCACGGCGACCGGCGCGCCGGTCACCGCGACGACGGCGCTGCGGTCGAAGCGCAGGCGCGGCCCGGTGAGCGTGATCTCCAGGCCGGGGGCGCCCTGCGGGTTGCCGAGCAGGCGGTTGCCGAGGCGGAAGGAGCGCTCGTCCATCGGGCCCGACGGCGGCACCCCGACCTCCCAGTAGCCGACGCGCCCGGGCCAGTCCTGCACCGTCGCGAGCGTGCCGGCGGCGACGACCTCGATCACCGGATGACGAGGCGCACCGGCGTCGGGTCGAAGCCGTTGCAGGGGTTGTTGAGCTGCGGGCAGTTGCTGATGAGCACGAGCGTGTCGCGGTCGGCGCGCAGCTCGACGAGCTTGCCGGGCGCCGAGATGCCGTCCTCGAACGTCAGGCCGCCCTCCGCGGTCAGCGGGACGTTCATGAAGAAGTTGACGTTCGCCGACAGGTCGCGCTTCTCGAGGCCGCCGCCCCAGGCGAGCGCCTGCGCGAGGAACGTGTTGCGGCAGGCGTGCATGTGGCGGGTGTGCTCGCCGTAGCGCACGACGTTCGACTCCTGCGAGCAGGCGCCGCCGAGCGTGTCGTGGCGGCCGCAGGTGTCGGCGACGATCGTCACGAGCGGCTCGCCGTCGAGCGCGCGCAGGACCGAGCCGAGCTCGAGGTACGCGGCGGCCTGCTCGCGCAGCGTGTCGACCGCGCTGTAGCGGTTGGCGTGGTCGCGGGCGTCGAAGAAGAGCGTGTCGACGGCCTGGTTGCCGTGGAGGTCGACGATGAGCAGGTGCTCGCCGGCGGCGAGCACGCCGATCCAGCCGTCGCCGGCGCCGACCTCGACGTCGAGCCGCGGTCTCGGGTCTTCGGTCCTCGCAGGCTCGGACCTTCGGTCGACGTCGCGTTCGATGCTCATCGCAGCGCCGCCTCGCTCGCCTGAAAGCCGCGCCCGTTCTCGGCGCACGCGCGGCGGACGGCGTCGGCGTCGCCGGCGGCGTCGACCGAGTCGACGTCGAGGCGCACCGGCCGCGGGCTCCACGCGGTCGCGGGGTCGAGCGGGTGCGGCGTGGCGACGAGCACCACGAGCGTGTCGAGCTCGAAGCGCAGCGTGACGCTCGCCCCGGCCGCCGGAGTTGCCCTCCACGAAGGCGAGGTCGCCGTGCTCGCCGACGGCGACCTTCGTGAAGAAGTTGACGTTCGCGACGAGGTCGCGGGCGCCGAGGCCGTGCTTGGCGAGCTCGACGAGGAACGCGTCGCGGGCGCTGCGCCGCCAGTCGTTGCGGTGCTCCTGGTAGCTCGCGGCGCCCCAGCGCCGCGCGATGTGCGCGGCGGTCGAGTGCCCGGTGATCGTGTCGTGCCAGCCGCACGTGTCGTGCGTGATCGACGCGAGCACGCGCCCCATGTCCGAGTACAGCGCGACCCCGCTGGTCAGCCGGCTGACGTGCTGGGCCTTCAGCGTGTCGGGCATGCAGTAGCGCTCGAGCGGCTCGCCCGCGCGGTAGAGCAGCGCGCAGACGTTCGCGCCGCCCTCGACGTCGGTGAGCGTCAGCGCCGTCCCGCGCCGGCACGTGCGCGACCAGCTCGCGCCGCCGGGCAGGACCTCGCTTGAGATCTGGCGCCATCGAGGTACAGATCGTCCTGATCCGCGGGTCGGCGGCGGCCTGGGCGACGTCGACGAGGAAGTTCACGACGACGTACGCCGTCCCGAGCAGCAGCGTCGCGCCGGTGATCGCCGGGAAGTCCGAGAACGCGATCGACTGGCTGATGTAGAGGCCGAGCCCCGGCCAGGAGAAGATCTGCTCGACGACGACGATCCCGGCGAGCAGCAGCCCGAACTGCAGGCCGCCCATCGTCAGCGCCGGGCCGGCGGCGTTGCGCAGGCCGTGGCGGACGAGGATCGACCGCTCGCGCAGGCCCTTCGCCCGCGCCGTGCGCACGTAGTCCTCGCGCATGACGCGCTCCAGCGACGTCGCGAGCGTCCGGGCGATCGCCAGCGCGGGCACGAGCGCGAGCGTGAACGCCGGCAGGACGAGGTGCGCGAGCGCGCTGCCGAAGACGCCCGGGTCGAAGGCCAGCAGCGAGTCGAGCAGCAGCAGCCCGCTCGGCCCGTCGGGCAGCACGAGCGTGTCGGTCACCCTGCCCGACGCGGGCAGGATGCCGAGCCCCGAGTAGAACACGAGGATCGCCAGGAGCGCGACGAGGAACCCCGGCACGGACGCGCCGGTGATGAGGACGACGCGCAGCACCTTCGCCGCCCGCCCCCCCGCCGCCAGCGCGAGCGCGAGCGCGATCCCCATGACCGCGGCCAGCAGCGACGCCGCCAGCGCGAGCTCCAGCGACGCGGGCGCGAACGACCGCAGGTCGTCCGTGACCGCGTTGCGGGTGCGCAGCGACGACTGCAGGTCGGCCGTCGCCAGCCGCCCGAGGTAGTCGCCGAACTGCGCGGGCAGCGGCTTGTCGTAGCCGAGCTCGTGCTCCTTGGCCGCCACCGCCTCCGGCGAGGCGCTCGCGCCGACCATCGCCCGCGCCGGATCGGACGGGATGATCGCCTGGAGGACGAACACGATCACCGCGAGCCCGAAGAGGACCGCGACGAGCGCGACGAGCCGCCTGCCGATCAGCGTGCTCACGACGCTAGCTCCCCGCCCGCTTCAGCGGCGCGTAGGAGATCGTCCACGGATAGGCCGGGACGCTCTCGACGCCCTCGAGGTCCTTCTGCAGGACGAAGACGTCCTTGACGCTGCCGAGGAAGAAGATCGAGTCCGAGTCGATCACCCGCTGACCGGCCTCGAGGTAGTTCTTCGTCGCCTCGGCCTCCGGCGCGTCGAGCGCGTCGTCGAGCAGCGTGTCGACCCGCTTGTCGTCGAAGCCGAAGAAGTTCAGCCCTCCGCTGGAGTAGAAGACGATCCGCGCCCACGTGTCCGGGTGCGCGGCGTCCGGCGTGTTCGTCTGCAGCAGCAGGTCGGGCGCCGCCTTGAGGTTCTTGATGTAGCCGTAGGTGTCCGGGAGCTGCACCTCGCGCAGCGTCACGTCGTAGCCGGCGTCCTTGAGCTTGCCCTGCATGAGCTCGCCGACGCGGCGCTGGACGCCCGACTCGTCGGCCGTGTAGGCGAGCGTGATCTTCTTGCGCGACGCCTTGCTCGCCGCGGCCGCCGCCTTCGCGGCGTCGACGGCGTAGGGCAGCTCCGGCTGGCCGGCGAGGATCGCCTCGGGATAGGCGCCGACGGACTTCGTCGCGGTGCCCGCGTAGGCCTGGTCGACGAGCTGGTCGACGTCGATCGAGGAGCGCAGCCCGGCGCGCACCGCGGGATCGTCGAACGGCGCCTTGTTCGTGTTGACGTACAGCAGCAGGCGGAGGTTGGCGTCCTTCTTCTGGACGACGAGGTCGTCGGGCAGCGACTCGAGCTCGGACGCCGGGAAGGACTTCACGATCGCGTCGAGATCGCCGTTCTGGAGCTCGAGGCGCTGCGTGCCGATGTCCGGCGTGATCTTGATGAGGACCTTCTCGAAGTTCGCCTTCGTGCCCCAGTAGTCGGCGTTGCGCGTCAGCGCGTACTGGCGCCCGCGCGAGAACTCGGTGAGCTTGTAGGGGCCGGTGCCGTCGCCGTGCGTGCGCAGCCACGTCTGGCCGAAGTCCTTGCCGGCGTTCGTCTCGATCGCCGCGGGGCCGATGATCTTCGGCCCCCAGCTCGACGCCATGTAGGCCTCGAACGGGTTGACCGGGCTGGAGAGCTTCACGACGAACGTCAGGTCGTCGGGCGTCGACATGCTCTTGACCGGCTTGAGCATGTACGCCGGCGCCTGGTCGACGTCGAGGCGGCGCTCGAACGCGGCCTTGACGGACTTCGACGTCATGGGCGCGCCGCTGTGGAACTTCACGCCCGGGTGCAGCTTGAAGGTGTAGGTCAGGCGGTCGGGCGAGACCGTCCAGCTGTCGGCGAGGCTGCCGACGATCTCCGTCGAGCCGGGCGCGTAGCGCAGGAGGCCCTCGTACTGGTTGAGGATCACGGAGTTGCCCTCGATGTCGTAGAAGACGTCGGGGTCCGGGACGGACATGTCGGCGAGGTACGGGATCCGCAGCACGCTGCTGTCGGCGGAGCTCGTCGTCTTCTCCGTCGAGCCGCAGCCCACGACCGTCATGGCAGCGGCGACGATCACCGCGGAGATCCAGCGGGCACGGCTCATCGGTTCGTCCTTTCGTCGATGCGTCTGTTGATGAGATCGCCCGCGAGGTTCGCCGCGAGCGCGAGCAGCGCGACGGCGACGGCGGGGGCGAGCGGCACCCAGGGGTGCCCGAAGAGGTAGTCCAGGCCGCGGGCGCTCATCGCCCCGAGCTCGGCCGCGGGGGCCGGCGCGCCGAGGCCGATGAACGACAGCGCGGCGAGCGCGAGGACGAGGTTGCCGACGTCCAGCGACATCGTCACGACGACCGGCGCGACGGCGCCCGGCAGCAGGTGGCGCATGACGATCCGCCCGCGGCTCACGCCGGCCAGCCGCGCGGCCTCGGCGTGCGGCCGGGCCGCGAGCGCGCGGACCTCGCCGCGGACGATGCGCGCGTACCACGGCCACCACACGATGCTCAGCGCGATGAGCGTGTGCATGAGGCTCGGCCCGAGCGACGCGACGACGGCGATCGCGAGCACCGGCGCCGGCAGCGAGAGGAAGAGGTCGGTGACGCGCATGAGGACGGTGTCGACGATCCCGCCGACGGCGCCCGCGATCGCGCCGACGAGCGACCCGAACGCGGCGCCGAGCGCGATGACGCCGAGCGCCGCGAGCCACGACGTCCGCAGGCCGTGGAGGACGCGCGAGAGGACGTCGCGGCCGATCTCGTCGGTGCCGAGCCAGTGACTCAGTCCCGGCGAGGCGAACGGCCCCGCGTCGGTGACCTCGAGGCTCCCGTGCGGGGCCAGCAGCGGCGCGACGAGCGCGACGACCGTGATGACCGCGACCGGCATGAGCGCCGCGCGCACCGCGCCGCCGGTGGGCACGCTGCCCGGGCTGGGCCTCCCGCGCCACAGGCGCCCGACGACGTTGCCGCCGCCCAGCGCACCCGGTGCCGCGGGGGCGACGCTCGTCGTCACGCCGCGTCCGAGACGTCTGGGACGGCGGCGAGCAGCGCGCGCGTGTACGCGTGCGCGGGCTTCGTGAAGATCTGCTCGGTCGGCGCGCGCTCGACGACGACCCCGCCGTGCATGACCGCGACCTCGTCGGCGACCGCGCGCGCCGCGGCGAGGTCGTGGGTGACGAACAGCAGCGCGATGCCGAGCGTCCGGCGCAGGTGGCAGAGGAGGTTGAGGACCTGCGCGGCGAGCGAGACGTCGAGCGCCGACACCGGCTCGTCGCAGGCCAGCAGCGCCGGCGGCACCGCGATCGCGCGGGCGATCGCCGCGCGCTGGCGCATGCCGCCCGACAGCCGCGCCGGGATCGAGCCCGCGGCCTCGGCGGGCAGCCCGACGGCGGCGAGCGTCGCGACGATCCGCGCCCGGCGCTCGTCGGCGGGGACGTCGAGCGCCGCGAGCCGCTCGCCGATCTGCTCGCCGATCGTCAGCCACGGCGTCAGCGACGCGCCGGCGTCCTGGAAGACGAGCTGCGGCGGCGCGCCCGGGCCGAGCGTGACGCTGCCGCGCGTCGGCTCGAGCAGGCCGACGACCATCCGCAGCAGCGTCGTCTTCCCGGATCCCGACTCGCCGACGATCGCCAGCGAGCCGCCCGCGGGCAGCTCGAGGCTCACGCCGCCGACGGCGGTGAACGGCTCGGGGGCGCGGGCGAACGGGTGCGGCCTGGGCCGGGCGAAGCGGCGCACGAGGTCGCGCACGACGAGCGCGGGCTCGGGCGGGTTGGCCTTGATCTGCGCGGGCGCGTCGGCCGCCGTGGCCGCGCGCAGCATGAGCGGGTCGGGCAGCCCCGCGCCGGGGCCGCCCGGCGGCCAGCGGCCGAGGACGCCGGGGCTGTGGCACTCGTCGCGCCGGTCGCCGTGGCGGTGGACGGGGACGCGCAGCTCGCAGATCGTGTCGGCGGCCGGGCAGCGCGGCGCGAACGAGCAGCCGGCGAGCGGGCGGCGCGGGTCCGGCGGGCGGCCGGCGAGCGTCGGCAGGTCGCCGCCCGCGATGACCCCGTCGAGCCTCGGGCGGCTGGCGAGCAGGCCGATCGTGTACGGGTGGCGCGCGCCGCCGAGCACCTCGGCGGCCGTCCCCGTCTCGACGATCCGGCCCGCGTAGGCGACCGCGATGCGATCGCAGATGCGCGCCGCGACGCCGAGGTCGTGGGTGACGAACAGCAGCGCCATCGAGCGCTCGCGGACGATCCTCGCGAGGAGGTCGAGGACGAGCGCCTGGACGGTGACGTCGAGCGCCGTCGTCGGCTCGTCGGCGACGACGAGGCGCGGCTCGCGGGCGAGCGCCATCGCGATCATGACGCGCTGGCGCAGCCCGCCGGAGAGCTCGTGCGGATAGGCCCGCGCCTTGACCGCCGGCTCGGGGATGCCCGGTGTCGGCGAGCAGCTGCTCGACGCGCTCGCCGCTCGCGCCGCCGGCGGCCTCGGCGACCTGGCGCCCGACGCGCATCGTCGGGTTCAGCGACGTCATCGGGTCCTGGAAGATCGCGCCGAGATCCGTGCCGCGGCGGGCGCGGCGGGCGTCCTCGTTCGCGGCGACCATGTCCTCCCCCGCCAGCCGGACCGTGCCGCTGATCCGCGGGTGCGGCGACGAGGGCAGCAGGCCGAGCGCCGTGAGGCCGAGCACGCTCTTGCCCGACCCGGACTCGCCGACGAGGCCGAGGATCTCGCCGGGCGCGATTCGAGGTACGCGCCGCGCAGCGCGTGGACGTCGCCTCCGCTCGCGCGGAACGTGACGTGCAGGTCCTCGACCTCGAGGATCGGCGCCACGAGCGTCACCCGCCGACCGCCATCTCCGTCATGGAGCGCAGCTGCGCGAGCACCTCGGCGCTCGTCACGAGGCAGTCGCGCTGGAGGTAGGCCATCGCCTCGAGCGCCGCGTCGTGCGCGCGCTGCGACGAGCCGCCGACGCAGTCGGTGATGACGCGGCAGTGGTAGTCGTGCTGGTGGGCGTCGGCGAACGTGTAGTGCACGCAGACGTCGGTCAGGCCGCCGACGAGCAGCAGCGTGCGCGCGCCGTAGGACTTCAGGACGAGCTCGAGCTCGGTGGCGAAGAACGCGGAGTAGCGGCGCTTGCGGATGAGGTACTCGTCGGGGCGCGGCTCGCAGGCCGTCGGCGAGCTCGGTGGCGACGTCGCCCTCGAGGCAGTGGACGTCCTCGGCGCCGTCGAGCTCGCGGCCGAAGTCGGCGAGCGTGCGCTTGTGGACCTCCTGGATGAAGATCACCGGGACCCCGGCGTCCCGCGCGCTCGCGACGAGGTCGAGGATCCGCGCGTAGCGGGCGTCGCCGCCGGCCATGTGCGGGATGCCCGTGTCCTGCTCCATGACCCCGCCCTTCTGCACGTCGATGACGACGAGCGCGGCCTGTCCGTGAAGCTGCAAGAGCGTGGCCTCCTCCTCAAACGAAAAGGCCCAGGAGATGTGATGTCTCCCGGGCTTTTGTCCCTCCGTGTCAACGCGGCTATGTAGGTGCCGGCCGGCCCTCTCGGACCAGTCCTGCCGGTGACGGCAGCGGAACCCTAGGGCGATGTCGAGCCTAAGTTGCGGTGCGTTGGCGCTCCAGTTCCGGCGGGCCAAAGATCGCTTCAGATCTTCGACATCCGGGCCAAAGGCGGCCGCGAATCCTGCGCGTACTCTCGGACGGTGCTCTCTCGCAGGCTCATCGTGCAGGGCGTCCATGCCGCGCGCATCGGAACCCTCGTCGGTCCCGCCCCGTCGGCATCGGGCACGCCGCGCGGCGACGCGCGCGTCTCGAGCCCCGCGGCGCTCGTCGCCGCCGCGCGCGAGCAGCGCGCCCGGCTCGAGCGCCGCCGGCCGACGTTCTAGACGCCCGCTCGCGCGTGGCGCGCGAGCTGCGCCGGCAGCCACTCCCGGCGCTCGAGCTCGGCGACGAGGCGCAGGTACGCGTCGTCGAAGCGCCCCGCGCGGTCCGCTCGCGGCTCGACGACCTCGCGCGTGCGGCACATCGCGGCCGCCGCCTCGGCGCACGAGCAGCCGCGCGTCGCGGCCGCTGCGAGCACGGCCATGCCGAACGCCGACTCGGCCTGCTCGGGCAGCCGCAGCGGGCGGCCGAGGACGTCCGCGCGCAGCCGGCACCAGTAGCGATTCGCGGTCGCGCCGCCGGTGACGGTCAGCGGGCCGTCGACCGGCGCGCCGAGCAGCGTCGACGTACTCGAGGCACAGGCGCTCGACGAACGCCACGCCCTGCAGCAGCGCGGCGAAGTGCTCGCCGTCGTCGCGCGGCTCGCCGAGCACGAAGGCGTGCGCCTGCGGGGCGCGAAACGGGAAGCGCTCCCCGCGCCCGACGAGCGGGTAGGCGGCCGGCGCGCCGTCCTCGCGCTCCTGCGCGCGCGTGCTCAGCTCGTCGAGGTCGCGGCCGGGGAAGCGCTCGGCGAGCGCGCCCGCGCCGGTGCTCGACGCGCCGCCCGGCAGCCAGCCGCCGCCCGGGGCGCGATGGCTGTAGAGCAGGCCGGCCGGGTCGCGGACGAGCTCCTTCGAGACGCCCTTGACGACGAGCGTCGTGCCGAGCACCGTGCTCCACGCGCCGTCGCGCAGGTCCCCGCCGGCGAGCTGCGCCGCGCAGCCGTCGGTCATCCCCGCGATCACCGGCGTGCCGGCCGGGATGGCGCTCTGCGCGGCCGCCTCCTCGCAGACGGCGCCGAGCCGGCTGCCGGCGCGCACGACGTCGGGCATGAGCGCGGACGCGACCTCCGCGCTCCAGCGCTCGGACTCGAGGTCATAGCCGCTCTTCAGCGCGTGGCTCTCGTCGGTGGGTACGGCCTCGCCGACGAGCCGCCGGGTGATGACGTCGGGCTGGTGGGCGAGCAGCGCGCCCGGCTCGCGCGCGGCCGGCCTGCTCGAGCAGCCGGCGCAGCTTCGCCGCGCCCTGGCCGGCGGCGCGGGCGTCGTCGTACATGAGCGCCGGGGTCGCCGGCGCGCCCGTGCGATCGAGCAGGAGGATCGTGCCCGAGGTCCCGCAGACCGCGACGCCGCGGACGCGGCCCGGCGAGATGCCGGCGAGCGCCTCGCGGGAGGCGAGCGCGATCGCCTCCCACCACTGCGCGGGGTCCTGCTCGTGGCGGTCGCCGTCGCGGCGGCTGCGCAGCGGGCGCGCGCCGCGGCCCACGACGTCGCCGTCCGCCGTCACGGCGAGGGCACGGGCGCTCTGGGTGCCGGCGTCGAGGCCGACCCAGACGTCGTCGCTCATCCCGGCGGCAGGCGCGCGGGCGGCCCGGGGTCGGCGGGCGGCCCGTCGTCGTCGGGGGCGAGCTGCTTCTGCCACCACGACACGTCGCGCCACGCGCCGGCCTTCCAGCCGATCGCCCGGTACGTGCCGACCGGCTCGAAGCCGACGGCCCGGTGCAGGCCGATGCTCGCGTCGTTGGGCTCGGTGATGCCCGCGCACGCGACCCGCAGGCCCTGCCGGCGCATGAGCGCCAGCAGCGCCTCGTAGAGCCGGCGGCCGGCGCCGCGGCGCCGGTGGCCGGCGTCGACGTAGACCGCGACGTCGGCGGCCCAGCGGTAGGCGGCGCGGGCGCGGTGGGGGCTCGCGTAGGCGTAGCCGACGACGCGGCCGCCGTCCTCGAGGACGATGAACGGGTGCGTGCGCGACGTGCGCTCGATCGTCCGCGCGAAGTCGGCGGGCGCGGGCGCGACCTCCTCGAACGACACCGCGCTGCCTTCGACGTAGGGCGCGTAGATCGCCGCGCAGGCCGCGGCGTCGCGGTCGGGCTCGGCGTGGCGGAGCGTCGGGGCCATGGCGCCATGATCGCAGCGCGACCAGGCGCGTCCCGCGCCGCCTCGGAGCGCAACCAGGGGCATTCATCCCTCGCGCGGTGGACAACGTCCACCGCGCGGGTGAGAATGCGAGTCGGCCATGGACGAGCCGACTCGCGACGACGTCGTCGAACCCGCGATGCGCGTCACCGCGCTCGTCGTCGTGGCGGTCCTGCTGCCGGCGCTCGTGATCCTCTGGGGCCTGCCGGGCGACACCGCCGACCTCTGGGCGTGGACGATCAAGCCCGATCTCACGCCGATCTTCATGGGCGCGGGGTACGGAGCGGGCGCCTACTTCTTCTTCCGGGTCTACACGACGAAGCGCTGGCACGAGGTGTCGGTCGGGGTGCTGAGCGCCGCGGTGTTCGCGCTGCTCATGCTCGTCGCGACGCTCCTGCACTTCGACAAGTTCAACAAGGGCGACGCGCCGACGCTCGCCGCGATCGCCTTCTGGGGCTGGACGATCGTCTACGTCCTCTCGCCCTGGATCGTCGGCTGGCTGTGGTTTCGCAACGAGCGCCGCGATCCGCGCACGCCCGAGCCCGGCGAGCCGCTCGTGCCGCCGGCCGTGCGCCTCGCGGCGCGGATCGCGGCGATCGGCGCGCTGACCGTCGCCGGCGTCGTGCTCGTGGCTCCCGACGTCGCGATCGACGCCTGGGGCTGGGACCTCACGCCGCTCACCGCCCGCGTCATCGCGTGCTTCACCGCGCAGGTCGGGACCGGATTTCTCCTGCTGTCGCGCGACCCGCGCTGGAGCAGCTGGAAGGTGCTCGTCGAGACGTTCCTCATCGCCGTGGCGCTGCTGCTCGTCGGCGCGCTGCGCGCCTCGGACGCCTTCATCGACGGCCGGCTGCTGGCGTGGGGCTACGTCGCCGGGCTGGCGGGCGGCGCGATCGCGCTGCTGCTGCTGTACCGCTCCATCCAGCGGCCGCGCGTGCCGACGGGCTGAGGATCGGGCTGCTGCACTCAGTTCTCCGGCACGTGGACCCGGTCCTGCGCTGAGATCGCGCGGCGGACCTTCGCCGGAACGCCGAATGCGACGACGCCCGCGGGCAGGTTCCGGGTCACGACCGATCCGGCGCCGACGACGGTGTCGTCGCCGATCGTCACGCCCGGCCCGACGATGACGCCGCCGCCGAGCCAGACGTTGTCGCCGATCGTGATCGGCTCGCCGTACTCCCAGCCCGCGCGGCGCGGTCCCGGGTCGACCGGGTGCGTCGCGGTGAGCAGCTGGATGCGCGATGCGAGCTGGCACGCTGCGCCGATCGCGATCGGCGCGACATCGAGCATGACCGCGTCGTAGTTCACGAACGTCCCGGCGCCGATGCTGATGGATGTCCCGTAGTCACAGCGAAACGCGGGCTTGACGACGACGCCGTCGCCGACGCTTCCGAGCAGCTCGCGAAGCAGCCGGTCGCGCTCGTCCTGCTCGCCGTTGCGCGTGAGGTTGTAGCGATCCAGCAGCTCTTGGGCGCGGGCGTTGTCGGCGATGAGGTCGGGATCGTCGGCGATGTAGAGCTCGCCGCGCAGCATCCGGTCTTTCATCTCGCCCATCCGGCCGCCGAATCTACTCGCTCCACGGCGACGCGCTCGCCGCCGACCCCGCCGAGCTGCGAAGCGTTCTCGCTGACATCGGCGAGGCCGGCAAGCAGGAGGGTGACACGCGCCGGCTGCTGCGGCGTCAGACTGGGCTCGCCCGCGGCCTGACGCTGTAGCGTGCCGCGCATGGCCGACCCGCTCTTCCGACTCGTCTGCACCGCCGGCGTCCTCGCGGACGCCCCCGAGGGCTGGGTCGCCGCGCTGCTTCAGGAGGGCGAGCTCGCGCTGCTCGTCGACGACGGCGGCCTCGATGCGATCACCGCGCTGGCCCATGCGCTCGACCTCGTGACGGTCCCGCTCCTGCGCACGGAGGGCTCGGCCGACCGGCAGGACAGCACGGTCATGTCCTACGCGGCATCCAAGCCGCTCATCTGGATCGGGCCGGAGTTCGGCGAGGCGGCGACGGGCTGGGCGCACAAGCGCGGCCCGATGACGCTGCTCGTCGAGACCGGCGGCGCGGTGTCGGCCGAGGAGCGCCGGCGGATCGAGCGCTTCGTCGTGATCCTCGGTCGCCAAGCCGAGTAATTCGCGCTCAAGTCCTGGCGCGCCGGTGCCGATGCAGAGGCCAGAGGCGCGGGGTCCTCTCCTCCCTTCCACACCGCGCTTCTTCCGGTCGCGGGCGCCGAGCCAACGCGGCGCTCGCGACCGGGCTCCTCTCTTCTGCCTCAGGCCTGCCGGACGTCG
Source organism: uncultured Actinomycetes bacterium (assembly GCA_963830085.1). GTDB lineage: Bacteria > Actinomycetota > Thermoleophilia > Solirubrobacterales > Solirubrobacteraceae > CADCVQ01. Next base: position 24,585 of record CAWHLF010000012.1, read on the forward strand.
AAGTTCATGACGCCGCGGTAGCCGCCGTCCTCTTCGGCGAGCGTCAGCACGAGCGCGTCGTCGAAGATCCCGTCGGTCGAGTTCAGCTGGTCGCGCCGGCCGCGGCCGTTGTACGGCGGCCTCGCGAAGACGGCGTCGGAGACCGTGTCGTCGAAGAACAGCTGCGTCGTGAGGACGGTCGTGCTGGTCGAGGTGGACCTTGGCGTGGATGTGGACCGTCCGGCCCTGGTACCAGCCGGGGTAGATCGTCACGAGCTCGGCGATGCCGTCCTTGTTCGTGACCTGGGCGCCGCGCAGGTAGCGCGTCTGCGTCGATGCGCCGTCGAAGCCCGAGTAGCTGCCCTCGGCATCGCAGTGCCAGATGTCGACGACGGCGTCGGGCAGCGGCTCGCAGGACTGCGCGTCGCGGACGCGCAGCGCGAGGCGCAGGCGGGTCCCCTTGCGGTCCTCGCGGATGTCGCTGCGGACCGAGTCGGCGTCGAAGTAGTAGGGACCCTCGGTCTGCTCGGGGGTGACCGTGCAGCTGGCGGACTCCTCGAAGAGGGCGGCGGTGTCCGAGCTCGTCGTCGTGCGCGGCTCCACGGTCGCCGTCGCGCCGTCGGTCGTCGCGACCGGCGTCGTGGCCGACGACGTCGGCGAATCGTCGCCGCACGCGGCGAGCAGGCTGCCGAGGCTGATCGTCCCGAAGGCGCCGAGCGCCTGGCGGCGGTCATATCGTCGTGTCACGTCTGCTCCTGGGTCGAGTGTCGGGAAGCTACCCGCCCAGGCTCGTGCGCGACCCTGATCGCCGCCAGGGAGTCTCCTGGGAATCAGCTGAGAAACGGACCCAGCGCGGCGAGGGCTCCGGCGGCCGAGAGCTCCGGGCCCGGGAAAGACGGCCCGACGGGCAGGTCGGTGAGGATGTCGGTGAAGACGATGAGATGGCCGAACTCGTTGGCGCCGATCTGGCCCGCCACGACCTTGAGGTCGTCGGAGTCCAGCGCGCGGATCGCGCCGAGGTACGCGCCGATGAACGCCGTCTCCAGCGCGACGCCCGTCCTCGCGGCGTTCTCGCGCGACGCGAACGTGCCGCTCGGATACGTGAACGTCAGGCCCTTCGGGGCGTCGGCTCCGATGAGCCCGGCCAGCGCGTTGTAGTGGTCGATCTCGTTGTCGCGGGCGCCCTTGAGGTAGCGCTCGCGGCGGCCGCCGAAGACCCCGGACCTGATCGACCGCGTGTAGAAGTCGATCGCCAGCAGCTCGGCCGTCGCGGCGAGCTTCGCGATGTCGATGTCGCTCGGCTCGCCGGCCGCGGTGGCGGTTCCGGTCGCCGTCGCGAACAGCGTTCCCCCGGCGATGAGCGCCAGGCCGCCCTTGGCGCTGCCGCGCACGAACTGCGCGCGGCTCAAGTCGGACATGCTCGTCATGCGATCCGCCTTCCTGAACGTGGTGAGCGGTGACCCCGCTCGTCACGGGCCCCTTTCGAGCGGCCGCCGCGAACGGATCAGAGGTGGCGCGGCGGCATCCGACGTCTGCGCGATCGCGCAGCCTTACCGGTGCTCGGGCTTCTCGAAGTCGAAGCGGCAGCCCGCGTCTCACGCGGCGCGCTGGTTGCCGTGGACAGCGCGCGCAAGTCGGAGAAGTCCCAGCGCGAGGACTCGCAGAGCTGCTCGTCGTAGCCGGTCAGATCGGTCGTCGTTCGGTTCCTTCTTCGTGTGACACGATCACCGGATGCACGGTCGCCCGCGGCGCTGGCTGGTCGGCTCGGCGGTGGCGGCTGTCGCCGCGGCGCTGCTGGTCGCGCCAGGCGCGGCGGCCCAGTCCCGCGATGGCGCATGGCCGGCGCCGGCGGACGCCGCGGTGGTGAGCGACTCCAACCATGTCGTGCATTACAGCGCGGCCGGTGTCGGCGCGGGGACCGCGAATGCCGCGCTTGCCGTCCTGGCGCAGGCGCGCGAGCGATTCGCCGCCCTGGGCTTCCGCCCGCCACCGACCGATGCGGGGCGCGGTGGGGACGATCGCTACGACCTCTACCTGTGCGCCGCGGCGACGGTCTGCTTCGGGCGCAGCATCGCCGGCGGCGCGGTCAGCGAGCCGCCCGATCCCACGCGACCAAGCGCTCCGGCGCCCGGCTTCGGCTTCCTGTTCCTCGCGGACGCGGCCTCTCCGGGGCAGACCGTGGCCCACGAGTACTTCCACGCGTGGCAGGCCGGGTATCTCGGGACCTTCTCCGCCGGCGGGCCGTGGTGGGCGGAGGCCACGGCGGAATGGGCAGCGCACGATCTGGTGCCCGGAGTGACCCGTGGCTTCAGCACCGCGCCGGACAACCTCATCTGCCAGATGATCCTGCCCGACCCGCTGGTCGACCCGTGTACGCAGGTCGGATACGGCTTCAACCCGTTCGTCTTCCACCTCGTGGCCCGCTACGGCGTGGCCTTCCTGCCCGACACGTTCGCCGAGCAGGCGCGGCTCGCGGCCGCCACGCCCGGTCAGGGTCATGCCCGCGCGGCGCTGGAGAACATGCTCGCCGCCCGCGGCAGCTCGCTGGCCGCCGAGTTCGTGGCCTATTCCCGCGCGTCGGTCTTCGGCGGCCTCGGCGACATCCCATTCGGCAGGCCGATCTACGTGCCCGACCGCGCGGCCGACGACGCCACACCGGTGTCGATCGGGCCGTGGGGCATCCGCACGAGGCTCAAGGCGAACCAGTCGGTGCGCCCAAACGTCACACCCGGGAGATTGGGCATCGATCTCCAAGGACTCGATCCCGCCCTCGACGGCGTCGTGAGCGCGGGACAGCCCGTCGCGATCCCACCGTCGGGCGCGCTGCGACTGCTCCTCGCGCCCAACACGATCATGTACGTCTCGTTCACCTCGCCCTCGGACGCACCGCGCGCTCCCGCCTTCCGGGCGACCCGCCGCGCGCCGGTGATGTCGATGCGCGCGGGCGGGCGCCCGCGGCGCCGCGGCGCGACCGCGGTGCGCGTCGCATGCCCGCTCGCCGTCGGGGGGTGCCGGGCGCGGCTCGACCTGCGCCTCGGCTCCGGCGAAGGTGCGGTCACGCGCAGAGGGCCGGTCGTCGCCCTGGCCGACGGCGCCTCACGCGTCGTGACGATCGCGCTCGGGACGCGCCTGGTCCGGCGCCTGCGGGGCAAGCGCCGAGCGAGGTTCCGCGTCGAGCAGGTTCAGGCGCGCCCGGAGTACCCGGCGAGCGTCGTCGCGCAGCGGGCGCTGACGCTGGCCGTGCGCTGATTCCTAGTGACTCACGACCTAGACTTCGCTGCATGCCGGCGCTCCAGCTGCCGCCCCGCAGCGGCCAGCTCGACGTCGTCGAGCGCCTCGTCCTCGCCTCCCACGCGTTCGAGCGCGCCGGCTGAACGGTGAGCGGCGGCATCGACCCGGCCGATCTCGAGGTGTGCCTGCGCGTGCTGCGCGAGCTCGACGACCTGCCGGTCGAGCACCCCGACGCGGTCGCCGTCCGCCACGCGACGGCGCACATCTTCAAGCGCGTCAAGGAACGGCGGCGCGCCGAGCGGCGCGCGGCGATCCTCGCCAACGACGCCGCTGTGACGGCCGCGACGGCGACCGGCGCCGACGGGCGCATCGACGACGAGACGGCCGGCCTGCGCGCTGCGCTCGAGCGCGAACGGGACGAGCGCCGGGACGCTCGCGCAGGCGCGCGGGTGCTACGTCTGCAAGGAGCGCTACGTCGAGGTCGACGCCTTCTACCACCAGCTCTGCCCGACCTGCGCGGCGCGCAACCGCGACCGCCGCGAGGCGCGCACCGACCTGCGCGGCCGCCGCGCGCTGCTCACCGGCGGCCGGGCGAAGATCGGCATGTACATCGCGCTGCGGCTGCTGCGCGACGGCGCGCAGACGACGATCACGACGCGCTTCCCGCGCGACGCCGCGCGCCGCTTCGCCGGGATGGAGGACAGCGCCGAGTGGCTGGACCGGCTGCGGATCGTCGGCATCGACCTGCGCAACCCGGCGCAGCGTCGTCGAGCTCGCCGACGAGATCGCCGCCGACGGCCACCTCGACATCCTCATCAACAACGCCGCCCAGACCGTGCGGCGGTCGGCGGCGTCCTACGCGCTGCTCGCCGAGGCCGAGGCGGCGCCGCTGCCGCCCGGGCCGCTGCCGCCGATCCGGCTCCTCGGCCCGGGCACGGCGCAGGCGACGCCGGAGTCGCTGAGCGCGCTCGCGCCGCAGGCGATCGACGCCGGCGGGCTCGTGCCCGACCTCGATCCCGTCAACAGCTGGAGCCGCCATGTCGAGGAGGTCGACCCGGTCGAGCTGCTCGAGGTCCAGCTCTGCAACCAGACGGCGCCGTTCATCCTCGTCGCGCGGCTGCGCGCGGCGCTCGCGGCATCGCCCGCGCGGCGGACCTACGTCGTCAACGTCTCGGCGATCGAGGGCCAGTTCCACCGCGGCTACAAGGGCCCCGGCCACCCGCACACGAACATGGCCAAGGCGGCGCTGAACATGCTCACGCGCACGAGCGCCCACGAGATGCTGTCCGACGGGATCCTCATGACGAGCGTCGACACCGGCTGGATCACCGACGAGCGGCCGCACCCGACGCGGATGCGCCTGGCGAGCGAGGGCTTCCACGCGCCGCTCGACCTCGTCGACGGGGCCGCCCGCGTCTACGACCCGATCGTCCGCGGCGAGGCGGGCGAGGATCTCTACGGCTGCTTCTTGAAGGACTACGAGCCGGCGCCGTGGTGAGCGTCGAGCTCACGTCGCTCGCGCACGGCGCGGGCTGTGGCTGCAAGCTGCCCGCCGCCGCGCTGCTGCCGATCGTGCGCGGGCTGCCGGCCGGCGACGACCCGCGCCTGCTCGTGTCCTGCGCGAGCGCCGACGACGCGGCCGTCTTCAAGCTCAGCGACGAGCTCGCGCTCGTCCTGACGATCGACTTCTTCACGCCGATCGTCGACGACCCCTACGACTTCGGCCGGATCGCCGCCGCCAACGCCCTGTCGGACGTCTACGCGATGGGCGGCACGCCGCTGGCGGCGATGAACGTCGTCGCCTTCCCGCTCGAGCGCCTCGGCGGCGACGTCCTGCGCGAGATCCTGCGCGGCGGCGCCGACGTCGTCGCCGCCGCCGGCGCCTCGATCGTCGGCGGCCACTCGATCGACGACCCGGAGCCGAAGTACGGGCTCGCGGTCACCGGCACCGTCCATCCCGACGAGCTCGTGACGAACGCGGGCGCGGTCGCGGGCGACGTGCTCGTGCTGACGAAGCCGCTCGGCGCCGGCGCCGTCGTGACGGCGCGCAGGCGCGGGGTGCGCGACGACGCGCTGCTGGCTCATGCGGTCGCGACGATGGCGGAGCTCAACGACTGCGGCCGCGGCTGCCGCGGTCGCGGCGGGCGCGCACGCGATGACCGACGTCACCGGCTTCGGGCTGCTCGGCCACCTGCACTCGATGGCGCGCGAGAGCGGCGTCGCGGCGCGCGTGGACGCGGCGGCCGTGCCGGCCCTCGACGGCGTCCTGGACCTGCTCGCCGGCGAGGACGCGGTGTCGGGCGGGAGCGCGCGCAACCGCGAGTACGCCGCGACGTTCACGTCCTTCGGCGGCGGGGTGCCCGAGGCGCTGCGCCGCCTCGTCTGCGACGCGACGACGTCGGGCGGGCTGCTCGTCGCGCTGCCGGCGGCTGCCGCCGGCGCGGTGCCGGGCGCCGTCGTCGGCGAGATCGTCGCGGGCGCCGCGGGAGCGATCGCGGTGCGGTAGGGCCTGGAGCGGCCCGGGCCCGGTGGCCCGACCGGTCTTCAAAACCGGGGGGAGCGCGGCAGACCGCGCTGGAAGGTTCGACTCCTTCGCCGCTCCGTCGTCGTCGATTAGCCTCAGTGCACGATGGAGGCCCAGCAGGCCGAGAACCTCGACCCCGCGGAGGTCATGGCGGGCGTGCCGGACGACGAGTTCGCGCTCTCGAGCTGCGCCTGGCGGCCGCCGACCTCGAGATCTATCCCGAGCCCCCACCTGCCCTTCTTCTCCTCCCCCCCCTCCGTGATCGCCGACCGCGGGAGGCGGGCGCGTACTACAGGTCTCAGTCCTCTCTCTGCCCCCTCTGCATGAGGAGACCGACCAGGCGCGCCCCCACGCGACGACCGCATGCGGCCTAGACTCTCTCACCGCGCTACCCCCTCCGACGGGTCCCCCACGCGCGGCGAGCGCCTGCGGGACCTGCCGTCCGTCGATCGCCTCGCGACCTCGGTCGCGCGCGCGGAGCTCGACGCCCGGCGCGGCGAGCTGCTCGCCGGCGCCACCGACGACGCCGACCTCGTCGCGCGCGCCCGCGAGCGTCTGCGCCCGCAGCTGCGCCGGGTCCTGAACGCGACGGGGGTCGTCGTCCACACGAACCTCGGGCGCGCACCGCTGTCGCAGGACGCCCGCGCCGCCGTCGCGCGCGCCGCGGAGGGCTACTCGAACCTCGAGCTCGACCTCGACAGCGGGGAGCGCGGCTCGCGCCACGACCACGTCGAGTCGCTGCTGTGCGAGCTCACCGGCGCGCCGGGCGCGATCGTGGTCAACAACTGCGCGGCCGCCGTCCTGCTCGCGGTCGCCGCGCTCGGAGGCGGCCGCGAGACCGTCGTCTCGCGCGGCCAGCTCATCGAGATCGGCGGCGGCTTTCGCATCCCGGAGGTTCTCGCGCAGGCGGGGACGCGGCTCGTCGAGGTCGGGACGACGAACCGCACGCGCCTCGAGGACTACGCGCGGGCGATCGGGGCGGGCGGGGACCGGGTCGGCGCCGTCCTGCGCGCGCACCCGTCGAACTTCCGGACGCTCGGCTTCGTCGAGGATGTCGCGATCGAGGCGCTCTGCGAGCTCGGCGTGCCGGTCGTCGACGACGTCGGCTCGGGCGTCCTCGCCGACGACATGGCGCTGCTCGCCGACGAGCCGGCGGTGCGCCGGTCGGTGCGCGCGGGGGCCGCGCTCGTCTGCTTCTCGGGCGACAAGCTGCTCGGCGGGCCGCAGGCGGGCGTCCTCGTGGGCGCCCGCGAGGCGATCGACGGCGTGCCGCTCGCACCCGCTGGCGCGCGCGGTCCGGATCGACAAGCTCTCGCTCGCCGCGCTCGAGGCGACGCTCGCGATCTACCGCGACCCGGCCGCGGCGCGCGCCGCGCTGCCGGTGCTCGCGATGCTCGACGCGCCCGCCGAGGAGCTCGAGCGGCGCGCGGCGTCGCTGGCGGCCGCGACCGGCGGCGAGGTCGTCGCATCCAGCGCGCGCGTCGGCGGCGGCGCGCTGCCGCTGCTCGAGCTCGCCGGTCCGGCCGTCGCGCTCGATCCCGGCCCCGCCGGCGCCGACGCGTTCGCGGCCGCGCTGCGCAGCGGCGACCCCGCGCTCGTCGGGCGCGTGCACGGCGGGCGCCTGCTGCTCGACCCGCGGACGCTCACCGACGACGAGGCGCGCGCAGCGGCCGATGTCGTGCGCGCGGCGCGCGCGTGAGCGGCGCGCCGCTGACGCTCGGGACCGCCGGCCACATCGATCACGGCAAGACCGCGCTCGTCGCGGCGCTCACCGGCGTCGACACCGATCGCCTGCCCGAGGAGCGCGCCCGCGGCATGTCGATCGAGCTCGGCTACGCGCCGCTGGCCCTGCCGTCCGGGCGGCGGCTGTCGGTCGTCGACGTGCCCGGGCACGAGCGCTTCGTGCGCACGATGGTCGCGGGCGCCACCGGGATCGACCTCTACCTCATGACGGTCGCGGCCGACGACGGCGTCATGCCGCAGACGCGCGAGCACGCGGCGGTGCTGGCGGCGCTCGGGGTGACGCGCGGGGTCGTCGCGATCACGAAGGTCCGACCGGGCCGATCCGGCGCGTGCGGCGGCGGGCGCCGCCGAGCTGCTCCCGGGCGCGGAGGCGGTCGCCTGCTCGGCTCGGACCGGCGAGGGCGTCGCCGATGTCGCGGCGGCCCTCGACCGCGCGGTCGCGACGCTTCCGGGGCGCGCCGGCACGGAGCGGCCCGCGGTCCTGCACGTCGATCGGTCGTTCACGATCCGCGGCGCGGGGACGGTCGTCACCGGCACGCTGTGGGCGGGGGCGGTCGGCGAGGGCGACGAGCTCGTGCTCCTGCCCGCCGGCCGATCCGTGCGGGTGCGCTCGGCGCAGGTCCACGACGCGGCGGTGGCGCGCGCGGGCGCCGGCCAGCGCGTGGCGCTGAACCTCGGCGGCGTCGCGCGCGCGGACGTCGGGCGCGGTGACGCGCTCGTCGGCGCGGGCTCGGCGGTCGAGCCGACGCTCATCCTCGACTGCGCGCTCGCGCTGCGCGGCGCGCGTGGCGGGCGCGCGGGTGCAGGTCCACCACGGGACGCGCGACGTCGCCGGGCGGCTCGTCGCGCTCGATCCGGGGCTCTGGCAGCTGCGCCTCGAGCAGCCGCTGCTCGCCGCGGCCGGCGACCGGCTCGTCGTGCGGTCGGTCGCGCCGCCCGACACGCTGGGCGGCGGGACGGTGCTCGACGCCCGTGCCCGGCGCCATGGGCGGCGGCCGGAGATCGTCGCGCGGCTCGGGCGGCTGGCGCGCGGGGAGCCCGAGCCCGTCGCGCTCGTCGAGACGCCCGAGCCGCTGCGCCGCCGATCCGGCGCCCGCTCTCGGGCCGGCCGCGCTCGCGCTCGCCGAGCGCCTGCTGGCCGCCGGCCACGAGCCGCCGTCGCTCGCCGAGCTCGGCGAGGAGGCGGTCGAGCTGCCGGCGCTGCGCGACGCGGGCGTGGCGGTGCGGATCGGGCGCGACATGCACGCGCACCGCGATGCGCTGGAGGCGGTGTCGGCGCGCGTCGTCGCGATCGTCGAGGCCGAGGGCGCGATCACGCTCGCGCGGCTGCGCGACGAGCTCGGGACGTCGCGGCGCTATGCCCAGGCGCTGCTCGAGCATCTCGACGCCGCGCGGGTGACGAAGCGGCTGGCGGACGATCGCCGGGTGCTGCGCCGGCGCTGACGTCGTGCTGCTGCGCTTGTGAACTGCATCTTTGAGGAACCGGTGAGCGGGGCGCTTCGGCGATCAGCGCGTGCGGGGGGTGTGGTCTGAGCCGGACCATATGCGTCCGGTTCATGCCAGACCCCCGGCGGGGGGGTGTGGTCTGGAGCGTCGCGTATGTCGTCGTTTCAGACCACACCCCCCTCCGCGCGAGCCGCGGGCGATCCGAACCCACTTCCTCAGAGATGCAGGTAAATCCCGCCGCCGGCGCTCGAAACTAGACGAAGACCCGAATGATCGAGACGAGCAGCAGGATGAAGCACGCGGCCGCGACGCTGCCGAGCACGCGGACGACCCAGACGTCGAACTGCGAGACGACGAACTTCGATGACGGCGGCGGGCGCTGGAGCTCGGCCATGACCGTCCGCGCGGCCGGCATCTTGCGCACGCCGAGCGGCTCGTCGCGATCGACGTCGCCCGTCGCACCGTCGTCGTCGGCGCGGTCGATCTCCGCCCGCTCGGTCTGGACGTGGCGCTGCAGGGCGCGGTAGGCGAGCAGGACCTCGTCGCGCTGGGCGTTGGCCTCGTCGCGCTCGGAGAGCGCGCGCTCGAGCTCGGCCGCGGCGGTGTCGCGGGCCGCGAGCGCCTCCTCGCGCTGAAGCTCCATGCGCGTGCGCGCGCGGACCGCGGCCTCGCGGTCCTTGACGGCCTCGTCGCGCTGGGCGAGCGCGTTGTCGCGCGCGCGCTCGAGGCCCGCGTGCCCGCGGGCGGTCTCGTCGCGCTCGCCGACGGCGGCGTCGGCGGCACGCCGCTCGCGCCGCAGCGTCGACTCGAGCTCGGCGCGGGCGGCGCCGGCCTCGGCGAGCGCGATGTTCGCGTGGTCGAGCTTCGCGCGCAGCTCGTCGCGCTCGCCCTCGGCGTCCTGGAGCTCCTGCGCGAGCAGCCGCGCCCGCATGCGGTCGGTCGACGGGATCTCGCCGGCGGCCGGCTCCGGGAGCGGCGGTCCAAGCGGCTCCGGGTCCGTCCTCCTCGACGGCGACCGTCCCGGGCACGAGCGCGAGCGCCGGCTCGGCGGGAACCGGATCCTCGTCGCCGAGCGGCACGGTCACGCTCGGCGCGACGGCGAGCGCGAGCTGGCTGGCCTGCGGCGTCCGGCCCGTCCACGGGAAGGCGGCGATCCAGGCGCGGTCGGCCCGCGGGGCCCACGGCTTGTGCTCGAGCGTCGCGAGGACCTCGCCGGTCGCCGACGACGAGCGTCGGCCGGACGAAGCGCACGCCGCGCAGGCCCGACCAGTGCCCGCTGACGACGAGCTGGTCGCCGTCGCGTTCCAGTCGCTCGACTTCGAAGCTCACGCCGGCGCGCGCCGACGGGCGGATGACATCCCCCATTGGACCGCCCCTACCCGCAGAGGCCGGGGACTAGAACGCCGGGCGATAGCCGAGCGCCTCGGCCTCCTCGACGCTGACGACCTCACGGCCCAGCGGCCAGAAGGAGACCGGGACGAGCTTGAAGCACGCGAGGCCCAGCGGGATCCCGATGATCGTGAGGCACAACGCGATCCCGGCGACGATGTGCGCGAGCGCCAGCCACCACCCGCAGAAGAGGACCCACAGGACGTTGCCGATCGCCGACGCGACGCCGGCGTCCGCGCGGGGCACGACCGTCGAGCCGAACGGCCAGAGCGTGTACGCCGCGATCCGCAGGGCCGCGATCCCGAACGGGATCGTGATGATGAAGATGAAGCAGATGATCGCCGCGAAGACGTAGCCGATCGCGAGCCAGAGGCCGGCGAGCACGAGCCAGAGGATGTTCAGGACGAGGCGCATGGGGCGAGTCGGTTTCTGCCCGTGCCGATCACGTGGCAAACCGCACGCGGCCGGTCGCCGAGGGGCGCCACCAGCCGTCGCCGGCCGCGAGCAGCTCGTCGTCGAGGACGAGGAAGTCCAGGCCGAGGCGCCGGAAGCAGGCGACGGCGTCGGCGGCGCTGGAGACGATCGGCTCGCCGCGCCCGTTGAACGACGTGTTGATGAGCGCGCCGCCGGCGCGATCGCCCCATTCGCGCAGCAGCTCGGCGAGGACGTCGCCGGATTCGGGGTGCAGCTCCTGCGGGCGGGTCGTGCCGTCGACGTGGACGGCGGCCGGCATGAGCTCGCGGCCGGCGTCCGAGACCGGCGTCCCGGCGAGCATGTAGTCCGACAGGCGCGGCCGCGGCTGCCAGAGCTCCGCGGCCCGCTCGGGCAGCGCCGCCGCCCCGAACGGCCGCCACGCCTCGCGCGACTTCAGGGCGTTCAGCCGGCCGTGCATCTCCGGCGTGCTCGGGTCGGCGACGATCGAGCGGTGCCCGAGCGCGCGCGGGCCGATCTCCCCCGCGCCCTGGACGATCGCGCCGATGCAGCCGGCCTCCAACGCCTCGCAGACGCGGTCCAGCGCGAGCGGCTCGCGGTGCAGGCCGTCGAGCGCGCCGTTGGCGCTCGTCCCCGCCGGCGGGCCGAGGAACGCCGAGATCCGCCCGTCGGAGGCGCGCGGCGGGGCGACGTGCCAGGCGGCGCCGAGCGCGGTCCCGGCGTCGTGCGGCGCGGGCGGCGCGAACACCGGCCCGCTGAGCAGCCCGTTGGCCTTGCAGTTCAGCGCGACGCCGCCGGCGAGGCAGAGGTTCTCGGTGCCCGCGAGCTCGCGGGCGAGCGCGGCGAGGTGCAGCACGACGCGCTCGACGGCGTCCTGCGCGCTGACGGCGACCTGCACGGCGAGCGGATCGAGGTGCAGCTCGGCGCGCGGGCGCGCGACGCGGTGCCCGCCGGCGAGATCGTCGAGCTGCGCCGACCACGCATGGATGAACTTGTTGAAGCCGTCGCCGTCGTCGACGCCGCCGGGCGGCGCGGGCTCGCCGCCGGGCAGCAGCTCCCACGGCTCGATGCCCTGCGCGCGCCCGTAGGCCGACAGCCCCATGAGCTTGCCGGCCTGCAGCGTCCCGAAGCCGACGAAGCGGCAGGCCGCGTCGTAGAGGTAGCCGAGCGAGTGCGAGCGCGGCCAGACCGCGGTTCGCACGACCGCGCCGCCGCGCTGCGCGCGGTAGAGCGAGATGCTCTCGTCGTCGCCGTTGCCGTCGATGACGAGCACCGCGGCCGCGTCGAAGTCCGAGGCGTGGAAGGCGATCCGCGCGTGGGCGAGGTGGTGGCCGACGAAGCGCACCTCGGGCATGTCGCGCCACGAGCACCGCGGCCACCCGAGATAGCGCTGCAGCCAGTCCGGCGTCTGCTCGAGATGCCACTGCACGCCGTAGAGCCGGCTCGCGAGCGGGACGTCCCAGCCGACGGCGACGAGGTCGATGTCGCCGAAGGTCACGCCCGCGCGCTCGAGGCAGTGCGCGACGGCCAGGCGCGGGCCGCTGCGCTCGGCGTGCTTGGCGCGGCTCAGGCGCTCCTCCTCGCAGAAGGCCAGCAGCGTCCCGTCGTGGTCGACGAGGCAGGCCGCGGGATCGTGCCAGCCCGTCGGAGGGGCGTTGACGCCGAGGATCACGGCGGGACTATCGCGCAAATGACGCGCCGCGCGCTTCTACCCGATGCGGAAGCGCACGACCCTGCGCGCCGAGCGGTTGCCCGCGCTGTCGGTCGCCGTGACCGAGATCCGGTGGCGGCCGGCCGTTCGCAGCCGCCCGAGGCGCACGCGGTTGCTGCCGGCGCGCCCGTCGCGGCGCACGACGCGGACCGTGCGCCAGCGCCCGCCGCGGGCGCGCTGGACGACGATCCGCAGCCGCGCGGCCTCCGACAGGCGCAGGCGCGCGACCCCGCCGGACACCCGCGCGCTCGTGATCCGCGGCGCGACGCGGTCGGCGGCGGGTGGCAGGAGGTCGGCCGCCACGACGCCGGTGCGCATCCGCTGCGGGTGGTCGCCGACCGCGATCGTCGCGACGAGGCGCTCGTCGGCGTAGGAGATGACCGCGACGCGGTCGTCGCCGCTGGCCGAGACGAAGCAGTAGCGGCCGTCGGCGCTGTTCGTCGCCCAGTACGGCTTGCGCCCGACGTCGACGATCGTCGGCTCGAAGTCGTCGCGGTCGACGATCGCCGCGTAGTCGGACATCGTGCCGGCGACGCAGAGCTTCGTCCCCTCGGGGTTCATCGCGATGCCGTGATGGGCGCTGTCGAGCACGTACGCCTCGCGCGGCAGCGACCTCGCCGCGGCGCTGACCGGCAGCTGCGCGATGCGCAGCGGGCGGCCGCTGGGGAGGTCGAACTCGACGAAGCCGTGGAGGAAGGAGAGCTGGAGGTAGAGCGTGCGCTCGTCGGGCGACAGCGCCATCGGGCGCACCGCGGAGCTGTGGCCCGGGAAGCCGTTGGCGGCCATCGCCGCGCCGATGTCGATGCGCTGGAGGATCTGCAGCGTCCCGGCATCGACGACCTGGAAGTAGCGGTCGCCCTTGGCGGCGTCGAGCTCGGGCGCGTCGAGCGGCGTGTAGACCGAGCCGATGCTCGCGTGGTAGATCCGCCTGCCGTCGGCGGAGTAGTTGTTCTCGTGCGGCTGATCGCCGGAGGCGAACTCGCCGGCGGCCGCGCCGGTCGCCGTGTCGATGACGTGGACCTTGTTGGCCGTCGACGCCGACACGAGCAGCCGCCGGCCGTCGGGCGAGATCGCCATGTGGTCGGAGCGCACGCCGTCGACCTTGAAGCGCCAGACGATCTTGCGCGTGAGCAGGTCGATGGCGACGACGTCGGCGAGGCTCGGCCGCGAGACGTAGAGCGTCCGCCCGTCGTGGGAGGTGAACGCGTCGTCGACGTACTGGTTGTGCCCCTCGCCGATGAGGACGTTGATCCCGAGGAAGAAGCCGGCGGCGACGGGGTCGGCGAGGATCTCGCTGCGGCGCTCGGCGAGGTCGGGGATGATGTTCAGCCGGGTGAGGTGCTCGAACGTGTGCGGGTCGACGAGGTCGGCCGTGCCCTCCCAGTTGTTGCCGACGACGAGCACGTCGCGCGTGGCCGCCTGCGCCGCCGCGGCCGACGCGGCGAGGAAGAGGAGCGCGAGCGCCCCGAACACGAACGTTCGTCTGAGGATGAGGCGATGCTAGTGGTCGCCGCCAGGCATCACGCCGACCACGGCTCGCGGAAGTCGGGATAGAGCGTCAGGCCGCCATCGACGAAGAGCGTCTGCCCGGTGACGTAGGCCGCCTCGCTGCTGGCGAGGAAGCACGCGACGCCGGCCATCTCCTCGGGCGTGCCGGCGCGGCCCATCGGGATGTGGCGCTCGACCTCGTCGCGCTTGCCGGGGTCGTCGGTCCAGGCGCTGTTGATCGGCGTGATCGTCGCGCCGGGGGCGACGGCGTTGACGCGGATGCCCTCGCCCGCGTACTCCAGCGCGAGCGTGCGCGTGAGGTTGCGCATGCCGCCCTTGCTGACGGCGTAGGCGAGGTAGCGCGGGCGCGGGATGAGCTCGTGGACGCTCGAGACGTTGACGATGCAGCCGCGCGCGTCGCGGTCGCCGAGCGCGAGGAAGCGGCGGATGACCTCCCGCGAGCAGAGAAACGCGCCGCGGAGGTTCACGGCGAGGACCGTGTCGAAGTCGGCGCTCGACAGCTCGTGGCTCGGGGACTCGATCTGGATCCCGGCGTTGTTGACGAGCACGTCGACCGAGCCGAGCTCCGACGCCACGCGCTCGATCATCTCGAGCACGTCGTCCTCCTGGGACACGTCGGCCTGGACGAGGACGTCGCGGACGCCCGCGTCCCGGACGTCCGCGGCGCACGCCTGGACGAGCTCCTCGGTCTCGCGCGCCTCGTCGGGCGCGCTGCGGTAGTTGATCGCGACGTTCGCGCCGTGCCGGGCGAAGGCGACGGCGATCGCGCGCCCGATGCCCGAGCTCGCGCCGGTGACGAGGACGTTGCGCCCCTCGAGGCCGGGCAGGCGGGCCCGGGCGGAGGCGGCTGGCGCGGGCCGGGGCATGCGTACCGTCCCGACTACCCCGCCGGGGCGTCAGCGAATCCGGATGTCCACGCCGATGAGCAGCAGCGGCCAGATGAGGATCGCGAGCACCGCCTCGGCGACGCCGGCCAGCGAGCCGACGTGGGCGAAGTAGCCCTGCGCGGCGGCGATGAACGCGCCGATGATCGCGTAGACGAGCGCGAACATCAGATGCGCTCGCGCTCGTGTTCGGTCTCGGCCGCGCGCTCGCTGTGGAACTCCGCCTGGCGGCGCTCGCGCTCGACGCGATCCTCGAGCTCGTCGGCACGGCGGGCGTGGTCGGCGGCCGCCTCGCGATGCGCCTTGGCCTTCGGCTCGAGCTCCTCGACCGAGCTCACGTGGGCGTCGGCCATCTCTCGATGACCGCTCGCGACCGAGTCGAGCTTCTCGCGCTCGATGCGCTTGGCCTGCGCCTGCGCGGCGAACCGCTTCCAGAGCGAGGTACCCGACCAGCAGTACGACGACGACGATGATGATGATTGCGACGATCTCCATGCCGGGCGCGGTACCCGCCGCGTCACGCCCGCAACCGCGCCCGAGAGCAACGCGGACCGATGTTCTAGGCTGGATCTAGTTGTCTGAGCAACGTCAGGAGGACGCACGCGTGCACGTCGAGATCTGGTCCGATATCGCCTGCCCGTGGTGCTACGTCGGCAAGCGCCGCTTCGAGGCCGCGCTCGCGGCGTACGAGCATCGCGACGAGGTGCGGGTCACCTGGCGCAGCTTCGAGCTCGACCCCGGCGCGCCGCGCGAGCGCCCTCACGACGGCGCGACGCACCTCTCCGAGAAGTACGGCACGACGCGCGACGAGGCGCTCGCGATGCACGCGCGGATGACCGAGACAGCCGCCGCCGACGGCCTCGACTTCCGCTTCGACATCGCCCGCGGCGGCAACACGTTCGACGCCCACCGGCTCATCCACCTCGCCGCCGCCCACGGCGCCCAGGACGCGATGAAGGAGCGCCTCATGCGCGCGTACCTCACCGAGGGCGAGCTCATGAGCGATCCGGAGGTGCTCGCGCGCCTCGGCGCCGAGGTCGGGCTGCCGGCCGGCGAGGTCGCCGACATGCTCGCGGGCGACCGCTTCGCCGCCGAGGTCCGCGACGACGAGCGCACCGCCGCCCAGCTCGGCATCAACGCCGTCCCGTTCTTCGTCGCCGACCGCGCGATGGGGGCGTCCGGCGCCCATCCGGCCGAGAACCTCGTCGAGTTCCTGCGCCAGGCCCGCGCCGCGAGCCCGCCGATCCCCGTCGCCGCCGCCGCCGACAGCTGTGCTGTCGACGGCAGCGGCTGCTGACGGGTCCGGCCCTCAGCGCGGGCCGAGCAGCGCCCGCCCGAAGAACTCGCTCACGCGCCGCTCGTACTGCGAGCGGAACTGGCGGACGGCTGCCGTGTGCTTGGCGCCCGGCAGGTTCCAGTGCTCCGCGTTGTCGCCGGCGACGGCGATGTAGGCGTCGTTGTAGTCCTTCTCGTCCTTCGTGCCGGCCGAGATGAGCAGCAGCGGCGACCGGATCTGCGGCACGAGGTCCGCGAGCGGCGTGCTCGGCTCGTCGCCCGACAGCACCTCGGTCGCCTTGAACATCACCAGGCCCATCGACGCCCTCGATGCTCAGGCTGGCGTCGAGGCGCTTGGCGATCCTCGATCGTCCGCAGCGCGGCGCCGTCGGCGACGGCCGCCGCGACGTCGTCGCGGGTCGCCGCGATGTCGATGACCGTGTCCGCGCCGCTGGACAGGCCGAGCGCGCCGATGCGGCCGGGCTCGATGTCGCTGCGCGTGTGCAGGAAGTCCATCGCGCCGGCGGCGTCGCGCTCCCAGCCCCAGCCCCAGCCGTTCGGCTCGCCCTCGCTCTGGCCGCGGCCGCGCGCGTCGTAGACGAGCACGCCGTAGCCGTGCCGGTCCAGCAGCCGCGCCTGGTCCATGACGCCGGAGCGATCGCCGCCGCCGCCGTGGACGAGCAGCACCGCGGCGCCGTTGCGCGACGGCCGGTACCAGCCGGCGAGCCGCAGGCCGTCGGTCGACTCGAAGGACACGGTCTCGTATGCGGCGCTCGGCTTGGCGTCGAGGCGCTCGCGCGGCTTGTGGATCTCGAGGATCCCCACCGCGACGGGCACGACGAGCAGCAGCGTCGTCGCCGCGGCCGCCGGGACCGCGATCGCCCGGTTGCGCCAGCGTGCCGCCGGCGTCGTCGCCCGGGCGCCGCGGTGACCCCACGGGATCCAGGCCGCGAGGCCGATGAGCACGAGGCCGGCGACCGTCGCGAGCACGCCGGTCAGGTCGCTGCGCGCCGGCGCGTCGAGGCCGATGTGGGCGACGTGCAGGGCGCCGTTGACGAGCGCCGGCACGCCGAGGCCGAGGGCGAGCATCGCTCGCAGCCCGGGCCGCACGCGCGGAAACGCGTAGAGCGCGAGGGCGCCGAGCACGATCGCGAGGATCCCGGCCAGCGCGTGCTGGCCGAGGTCGACCCCGTGCTGGCGGTGCAGGAACGCGTCGTCGAGCGCGTGCAGGACCGCAGCGCCGAGCGCGCCGCCGAAGACGAGCGCATCGGTGCTGCGGTACCGCTGCGGTACCTGGAGGGCGGGCATGATCGCGGCCTCAGCCGACGAGCCGGCCCGAGAGCTGGCCGCGCAGCGACGCGATCTCGGTGACGGCGAGGCCGACGTAGGCGAGGCGGGCGGCGGCGAGGTCGTCGTCGAGCTCGCGCATGTAGGTGTCGTTGCGGTCGAGGTTGGCCTCGGCGGCGTCCAGGCGCTCGGCCTCCAGCTGGCCGAGGTAGACGCGCATGTCGTGAGCGCTCATGGCGATCACCAGGCCGGCCGCAGGCGCGGCAGCAGTCGTGGAAGGCGGAAGCTGCGGCCGGCGCGGCGGGCGCGGCGCTCGGCGGCGCGAGCCGCGTCGAGCTCGCGGCGCCAGTCGGCGAGCGTCTGGCCGTCGCGGAGGTCGGACTCGACGTACGCGAACGACGTGTCGGTGAGGTCGGCGGAGGTGATGGGGGCGGTGGAGGTCATGCTGTGCAGCCTGCGCTTCATCGCGCCCCCGGACATCGAGGAAGGACCCTGAACCGGACCCTGATCTCAAGGCGGCGCCTACACCCTGAGACGGTCGCCGCGGCGAAAACTCAGCGGCCGCCGGGCAGCCGGCGGTGCGGCCGCGCGACGGCGAGGTACGCCAGGCCGGCGACCGCGATCGCGGCGATGAAGATCGGCGCCGCCCACACCTGGTAGCCGGGCGCGCCGAGCGGCGCGAGCGACGTCCGCGGCCAGGCGATGTTGATCGTCTCGAACGTCAGCCAGACGACCGCGGCGGCGTTGACGGCGAGCCCCGTCCGCCGCCCGAGCCGCACCTTGCCGGAGGGCACCCACGTTCCGCGCACGCGTGCGACGAGCGCCGCCAGGGCGGTGAGCAGGAACGTCACGTAGATCGCGGCCGTCCCGAACGTGATGAGGCTGCCGACCGCCGCCGAGTTCAGGCCGAGCAGCAGCCCGAGGCACGCGATCGTCGCCGTCACGGCGATCGCGGCGATCGGCGAGCCCCGCCCGTCGACGCGGCGCAGCACGCGCGAGCCGGGCAGGACGTCGTCGCGGGCGATCGAGTACATGATGCGGGCGGTCAGCGACTGCGCCGCGACGCCGCAGGCGAGGAAGGCGGCGAGGATGACCGCGGCGAACGGCTTGTCCGACCACGAGCCGAAGCTCGCGATGACCGCCGTCTGGACCGGGTCGACGTCCTCGCCGGCGACGATCGCCGCCGGGTCGGGATGGGCCAGCGTCGCCGCGACCGCGTTGAGGATGACGAGCGCCGCGACGCTCAGCAGCGCGATCCAGATCGCGCGCGGCACGTGGCGGGCGGCCTGGCGCGTCTCCTCGGCGACGCCGACGCACGCGTCGAAGCCGATGAACACCCAGCCGCCGACCGCGAGCGCCGCGAGCAGCGCCGCCGTCACCGACCCGCCCGACAGCGCCTCGGCGCCGAGCGTCTCGCCCAGCAGCGACAGGTCCTGCGTGCGGAAGACGAGCAGCAGCGCGAGCCCGACGCCGACCGACGCGACGACCTCGGCCGCGATCCCGAGCCGGATGACGCGCCCGAGCAACCCGACCCCGAACGCCCCCGCCAGCGCGCACACGACGACGATGACCATGCCCGCGGCGACGATCCGGTTCGCGCTCGGCTCGATCCCGGCGAGCGTCAGCAGCCATGGCGCGCCGAGGTAGGCGACGGTCGTGTTCGCGACCGCGTACGCCCAGATCGCGAACCAGCCGCTGAACCAGCCGTACGCCCCGCCCATGAGGCGGCGGCTCCACTGGTAGGCGCCGCCCGCGATCGGGAACTCCGACGCGAGCTCGGAGTAGACCGCGAGCAGCAGGCACTGGCCGGCCAGCGCGACCGGCAGCACCCACACCCACGCCGGGCCGGCGACGACCGTCCCGACGAAGATCACGGCGTAGAGGCCGACGACCGGCGAGATCGCGGCGAAGCCCATCGCGGCGTTGTCGAAGAAGCGCAGGCGCCGCACGAGCTCCTGCTCGTAGCCGAGCTCCGCGAGCCGCGCCGCGTCCGGATCGACCGGCGGCGCGGCGGTGACGGTCACGCCGCCTCGCGAGCGCGCTCGACCGCGCGGGCGACGTCGACCCGCGACGAGACGCCGAGCTTCACGAAGATGTTGCGCAGGTGCGACTCGACGGTCTTGTCGCTGAGAAACAGCGCGCCGGCGATCTCCCGGTTCGTCTTGCGGTCGGTGACGAGCTCGGCGATCTCGAGCTCGCGCCGCGTGAGCGCCGGCACGCCCGAGTCGCCGGCGGCCGCCGGGCCGCGCTTCTCGGCGCGGGCGCCGAGCTTGCGCAGCTCGCGGCGCATCTCGTCGCGCACGCGGACCGAGCCGCAGATGTCGAGCTCGCTCTCGGCGGCGCGCATCGTCGCGATCGCCGCGGTGCGATCCCCGGCCGCCGCCAGCGCGCGTCCCGCGAGGCTGCGCGCGAACGCCGCGACGAGCCGCGCTCCGACGGCGTCCGCCGCCACCGCCGCCGCCTCGGCCGTCACGGCGGCGGCCGCCGGGTCCCCGGCGGCGAGCTGCAGCGCCGCGCGCCCGCGCAGCGCGAACGCGCGCGGCAGGTTCAGCCCGAGCTGCGCCGCCAGGTCCTCCGCTCGCCCGATGTACTCGCCCGCCTTCTGCGGGCGCCCGAGCGCGAGCTCGACGAGCGCCATGATCTCCCAGTCGATGCAGCGCTCGACCGGGATCTTGTGCTCGAGCTCGTCGCTGCCGAGCGCGTGCATGATCTCCCACGCGAGCTGCACCTCGCCGGCCTCGAAGCGCGCGCAGGCCAGCTGCCAGCCGGGCCCGCCGCCCGACGCCGGCATCGTCCCGCCCGCGAGGCGCCCGCCGACGCGCGCGCTCTCCTCGCCCGCGGCGATCGCGGCGTCGAGGCTGCCGGCGTGGTAATGCGCCCAGCCGAGCTCGAACAGCGACCAGAAGAGGTAGTGGTCGTTGCCCGACAGCCGCGACGCCTCGACCGCGGCCTCGGAGACCTCCAGCGCCTCGGCGAGCCGGCCGCCGAACTCGAACGGGTAGCCCTTGATGAGCATCATCGGGACGAGCAGGCGGCCCTCGCCGGTCGCGCGCGCGATCGCGATGCCGCGGTCGACGTGCGCGAGCGCGTCGTCCCAGTGCTCGAGGTAGTTCTCCGCCCAGCCGAGGTAGAACAGCGCCTCCAGCCGCGGCGCGAGCTCCGCGTCCGACAGCCGGTCGATCTCGGCCAGCGCCTCCGTGCGGTGCTCGCGCGCGGCGGCGATCTGACCCGCGGCCGCCTCCGACAGGCAGACCGCCGAGGCGCCCGCGGCGATGAGCGCGCGATCGCCGACGGCGCGAGCGACCTCCAGCGCGCCGCGTCCCATCTCGACGGCCTGCGCGAAGTCCAGGACGTAGAGCCCGTCGACGGCGAGCTCGATCTGCAGCGCGGCGGCGGCGGCGGTCGTGCGGTCGGGCAGCTCCTCCCAGGCGCGGACGAGCCGGTGATGGGCGTCGGCGTGGCGCCCGAGCCAGTGCTCGACCGCCGCGCACAGCGCGGTGAGCTCGACGCGCCGCGAGCCGGCGTCGGCCGGCAGGAGCTCCATCGCCTCCAGCAGCGTCGCGCGGCAGCTCTTGAGCTCGAGTGAGCGCTGCGCGGACGCCAGCGACACCCGCAGCGCGACCTGCTGCTCGACGTCGGCGGCCGGCAGCAGGCGCAGCGCCGCCTGAAACCACCGGGCCGCGACGGCCGGCGCCCGGGGCGCGGTCTCGGCGCCGGCGGCGGCGAGCAGCGCGACCGCCCGCTCGTCGCCCTGCGCGGCCGAGCGCTCGACGTGGTGGGCGAGCTCGGACGTCGCCGCTCCGCGCTCCTGGAGCGCGCGCGCCGCGCGCGCGTGAGCACCGAGCCGCCAGCCCGCCGGGGCGGCGTCGTAGACCGCCCGGCGCACGAGCGGATGGCGGAAGCGGAAGCGGCGGGGCACCGTCGTGGGCCGCATGAGGTCGCGCGCCAGCAGCGCGTCGAGCGCGTCGAGGCCGTCCTCGAGCGACAGCTCGCCGATCGCCGCGGCGAGATCGGGCTCGAACGGCTCGCCGGCGACCGCCGCGCCCGACAGCAGCGCGCGCTCGGCGGGCGTCAGCGCCGCGAGCTCCTCCGCGAGCGACGCCGCGACGGCGGCCGGGATCCCGCCCGCGCCGTCGGCGTCGCCGTCGTCCTCGCGGGGCGCGACGCGCGCGAGCTGCTCGAGGTAGAACGGGTTGCCGCCGGCACGGCGGAAGATCGCCCGCGCGTCGGCGCCGGCGTCCGCGAGCAGCTCGGTGGCGGCGCGCTCGCTCAGCGGCGCGAGCGCGATCCGCTCGACGCCCGGCGCGGCGAGCGCGGCCTCGAGGCGCTGCGGCGCCTGGCCGGGACGGAACGCGAGCGCGAGCAGGACCGGCGCGTCGGGACCGCGGCGCAGGAGCGCGGCGACGAGGTCGAGCGAGGCCTCGTCGCTCCAGTGCAGGTCGTCGAGCGCGACGACGAGCGGGCGGTCGGCGGCGAGCACGTCGAGCAGGCCGCGCATCGCGCGGTGCGCGCGGTAGCGCTCGTCGGCGACCGCGCTGCCGGCCGCGCCGGGGCGGCGCAGCGCGGGGAGGATCTCGGCGAGGTCGTCGGCGTCGGCGAGGTCGAGCCCCTGCGCGGCGACGTAGGCGTCGAGCGCATCCGCCCAGACGCTGAACGGCACGCTGCGCTCGAACTCCGCGGCGGAGCCGGCGAGGACGAGATGGCCGCGGGCCTCGGCGCGGTCGCGCAGCTCGCGCAGCAGGCGGGTCTTGCCGATGCCCGGCTCGCCCTCGATCGCCAGGCACGCCGCCGCGCGATCGTCCAGGGCCTGCAGCGCGGCGTCGAGCCGCTCGAGCTCGGCCTCGCGTCCGACGGTCGGACGGGCGCTGGAATCGGTCGTCACCTTGGGCCGACCCTACTCCGGTTCAGGGGGCCGGTTCAGGGATCGCCCCCGATGTTCAGGGGCCGGGTCTGCAAGAGGCTGCCGGACATGCAGCGCCCATCCATCGAAGGGGACCACATGCAGCCGTCACGCAACCTCGCAGCCAGTGCCGGACGCTGGAGCGCCACCCACCGCAAGACGGCCATCATCGGATGGATCGCCTTCGTCGTGCTCGCGTTCATCGTCGGCGGCAAGATCGGGACGAACACCCTGACGAACGCCGAGTCCGGCGTCGGCGAGTCCGGCAAGGCCGACCGGATCGTCGCCGACTCCTATCCCGACAAGGTCGGGGAGCTCGTCCTCGTCCAGAGCTCCAAGCTCAAGACCGGCGATGCGGCCTTCCGCGCCGCGGTCGCCGACGTCAGCGGGCGGCTGTCGAAGATCGACGGCGTGACCGCGATCACCGATCCCTACGGCAAGGACCGCGACGGTGCCGTCTCGCCGCGCAACGACGCGATGCTCGTGAGCTTCGAGATCCCGGGCGACGGCGAGACCCAGCCGATCAAGGACAAGGTCGACGAGACCGTCGCAGCGGTCGACGCGGCCGCGAAGGCGCATCCGGGCCTGCGCATCGAGCAGTCGGGCAGCGGCAGCAGCGAAGCGGAGTTCCAGGAGGTCTTCAACTCCGATCTCGCGAAGGCCGGGACGACCTCCCTGCCGATCACGCTGCTCATCCTGCTCGTCGCGTTCGGCGCGCTCGTGGCCGCGGGCATCCCGCTGCTGCTGGCGATCACCGGCGTCGTGGCGACGATGGGCCTCGTCGGCCCGCTGAGCCAGCTCACCGCCGTCGACGACTCCGTCAAGCACGTCATCCTGCTCATCGGTCTTGCCGTCGGCGTGGACTACTCGCTCTTCTATCTGCGCAGGGTGCGCGAGGAGCGGGCGGCGGGTCGTGACAAGCAGGCCGCGATCGAGGCCGCCGCGGCGACCTCGGGCCGCGCGGTGCTCATCTCCGGCATCACGGTCATGATCGCGATGGCCGGGATGTACTTCGGCGGAGCCTCGACGTTCTCGTCGTTCGCGACGGGCACGATCGCCGTCGTCGCCGTCGCGATGCTCGGGTCGCTCACCGTGCTGCCGGCGATGCTGTCGCTCTGCGGTGACCGCGTGAACGCCGGGCGCATCCCGGGCCTCAACAGCCTGAAGTCGGGCATCGCCTCACTCGGCATCTGGGGCCGCGTCGTCGATCGCGTCATGCGCCGGCCGCTGCTCTACGCCGGGGCGTCGGTGGCGCTGCTGCTGGCGCTCGCCGCGCCCGCGCTTCACATGCAGACCGGCACGTCGAGCGTCGACTCGCTGCCGCAGGACCTCGCGGTCGTCCAGAAGTTCAACCACCTCGAGGCGGCGTTCCCGAGCGAGACCTCGTCGCTCAGCGTCGTCGTCAGGGGCAAGGACGTGACGGCTCCGGCCGTGACCGTCGCGATCTCCAGGCTCGAGCAGGCCACGCACGACAACAAGGCGCTGTTCCCGAACGCCGGCTCGTTCGATCAGGACGTCAACGCGGCGAAGACCGTCAACGTCCTCACGATGGAGGTCGCCGGCGACGGCAGCGACGCGACGTCCGAGCGGGCGCTGGACGCGCTGCGCGAGGACCTCGTCCCGGCGACGCTCGGGCAGGTCGACGGGCTGGAGGCGTACTCGACGGGCGGCGCGGCGATCGACCGTGACTTCAACGACTCGATGGCCTCGCATCTGCCGGCCGTGTTCGGGTTCGTGATCCTCGCGGCGTTCCTGCTGCTGCTCGTGACGTTCCGGTCGATCGTCATCCCGATCAAGGCGATCATCCTGAACCTCCTGTCGATCGGCGCGGCCTACGGCGCGATGGTCCTCGTGTTCCAGGAGGGCTGGTTCAACAGCCTCCTCGGGATCTCGGCGACCGGGCCGATCGAGTCCTGGATCCCGCTGTTCATGTTCGTGGTCCTCTTCGGGCTGTCGATGGACTACCACGTGTTCATCCTCACCCGGGTCCGCGAGCTCTACGACGGCGGCATGAAGACCGAGGAGGCCGTCTCGACGGCGATCAAGAGCACCGCCGGCGTCGTGACGAGCGCGGCCGTCGTCATGGTCTGCGTGTTCGCGATCTTCGGGACGCTCTCGTGGATGATGTTCAAGCAGATGGGCCTCGGCCTGGCGTTCGCGATCCTGCTCGACGCGACGCTCATCCGCGGGGTCCTGCTGCCCGCGACGATGAAGCTCCTCGGCGACTGGAACTGGTGGCTGCCCGGCTCGATGAGCTGGATGCCGAAGGTCCCCAGCGAGGGCGAGGTGGTGCCCGCGCAGGCGTAGCCCTCCGTCGCATCCGGTCGTGATCGGCGCCCGCCCTCCGGCGGGCGCCGGTCGTTGTGCGGCGCCCGGTTCAGGGACAGCCCCTGATGATCGGGCGCCCGCCGTCGGGCAGTCTGATCGCATGCCCTATTTCCTCCTTCATCACGAACACGACCCCGCGGAGTGCGCCACGGCGTTCGCCGCCTGGAACGGCTTCAGCAGCCCGCTGCGCCACCGTCCCGCCGCCTCGACGTGCCTGGCCGGCGGTCATGCGCTGTGGTGGCGCGTCGAGGCTACGGACCCGAGCGCGGCGCTCGCGCTGCTGCCGCGCTACCTGCGGTCGCGGACGAGCATCACGCGGGTTCGCGACGTCGAGATCCCCTGAGGTTCGTTCTGAGAACGCGAACCTTATGAACCTCACGCGTGCCTCCCTTCGCGGTCGTCCTCGGCCTCGCGGCAGCGCGCGACGGCTGCCCACGAGCGCGCGATCTCGGCATCGGTCACGCCATACAGCCCGGGCAGCACGGCGAAGACCTCGGCGAGCACGTCCGCGGCCGACACGGTGCGGTAGCGCCCTCGCGGGATGTACGCGAACGCTGTGCCGTCGGCCGCGAGATGGATGTAGCGCCTCGTGTGAATGTGCTTGTACGCGTGGACACGCGTGCGCGACGAGAGTTCGATCTCGCACATCCACATGAAGTTGCCGACGACGTCCTCGCCGACGAGATCAACGAGGGGCTTCCACTCCGGCGAATCGCATTGGACGTAGGCGCCGTGGTAGGTCCGACCTTCGAGCATGTGCCCCACGCTCACGGCAAGCGCGTGACGCAACAAGACGAGTTCGTGACGAGATCGCGCAGAAACGGCTCTCGCCCCGCTGCAGGTGCGAGAGTGCGCTTCCATGACGCCGACGACGCCAGTGACGCCCAAGGTGTTCATCAGCTACCGGCGAACGGACACCGCGGGGCATGCCGGGCGCCTCTATGACGCCATGGTCGTGCGCTTCGGCGAGGACAACGTCTTCATGGACGTCGACATGCAGCCGGGGGTCGACTTCGTCGCGCGCATCAACGCGGTCGTCGCGGCCTGCCACGTGCTGCTCGTCGTCATCGGGCCCGACTGGGCGCGGCCTGCGAGCGGCGAGACGTCACCGCGGCTCGCCGATCCCGAGGACTTCGTCCGCCTCGAGGTCAGCACCGCGCTGCGCCGGTCCGACGTCACCGTCATCCCGTTGCTCGTCGAGCGGGCGACGATGCCGGACCCCGACGATCTGCCCGACGACCTCAAGGCCCTGACGCGCCGCAACGCGCTGGAGCTCAGCGACCTGCGCTGGCACGACGACGCACGGCGGCTCATGGCGATCATCGAACAGATCCTGGCGCAGGCCGAGCCCGAGACCGCACGCGCCCCGTCCGCCCCGCCGTCCGTCGCTTCCGGCCACGGCGACGGACCGCGGGGACCCGTCGCGCCGGTCGCCGCCGCGAGCGCGTCGGTCCTGCTGAAGCGCTACCGCTGGCCGGCGGTCGCAGCGGCGATGGTCATCGTGCTGCTGCTCATCATCGTGCTGCCGG
This sequence comes from uncultured Actinomycetes bacterium, assembly GCA_963830085.1. Classification (GTDB taxonomy): domain Bacteria; phylum Actinomycetota; class Thermoleophilia; order Solirubrobacterales; family Solirubrobacteraceae; genus CADCVQ01. The sequence continues at coordinate 50,752 of CAWHLF010000012.1, forward strand.
GCGGCGGCGACGACACGGGGTCGGTCGCGACGCCGACGACGCCCGCGCCGACGGTCACCGCGGCTTCGGAGGACGCCAAAGGCCCGCTCGGCGTGCCGGCGAGCTGCGAGGACGGCGGGCGCCCGGAGTTCGCCCGGGAGGCTGACGCGGTGCGCCTGTGGGAGACATGCAGCGTCGCCGAGCTCTCGAACGTCACCGGGGCGTCGCATTCGTACCTCGAGTTCCGCGACCCGGCGGAGGCGAGCGCCGCGCTGGAGAGCGCGCGGCTGTTCGAGCTCGAAGAGGGCGGCTACACCGCCTGCCGGGATCCCGGCCTCGATCGCGTCTACTCGGGCCAGGCATGGTGCGCGGAGAACGCGGACACCATCGAGATCTACTGGCACGACCCCGACTCGCGCCTCATGGGGCTCACGACGTTCGCCTCTCCCCCGACGACGCTGGAGAACGCCGTCAAGGCCTGGTCGACCATCGCGTAGAGCGCGACGCGCGCGTAACCGGGTCGGTGAACTCGCACGTTCGGCTCGCGCACTGCGTCATCGGTCCCCTGACTCTGCGGAGGATCTGTGACAGCCGGCCGACGCGCGGAGCGGACGCGCCACGATCGCGTCATGGATCACTGCCGGTTGACGCTCAACGGGCCGCACGCGGACGTCGCGGGCATGGCGACGGCGCTCGAGTCGTACGGCGCGACGAAGCTGGCGTCCGGGCAGCCGGTCGCGTTCGTGTGGTCGTCCATCGAGCTCGGTCAGGCGCTCGAACGGCTGTCAGCCCGCTATCCGGCCGTCGCCGTGGGCGTCGAGCGCTTCGAGGCGCTGGGCGACGAGTTGTTGCGCGGCGTCCTCCGGGCAGGGCAGATGTGGGTCCTCGACCACAGTCCGATCATGCGGACGCCTGACGGCGAGCCGCTGGCCGAGTGGGGCCTGTGGTCGGACGAGGACGGCAACCCGCTTGACCCGCAGCTCCTGCGCCGGGCGGCGGAGCGGGTGGCGTCACTACCCGGGTCGGACGCAGTTTCGTCGCCCCTGGAGGGCGTGGTCGAGCTCGTCCGCGCCCTCGGCCGGCTGACTGCTGTCGACCGCCCGCTCGCCGCCGGCCAGCCGCGGTCGACCACGATCGCGGCGCTCCACAGCCTCGCCGAGGTCGCGCTGACCGCAGGGATCCAGACCCGCCCGATGTGCCCGGCCGAGGCGGCGCTGGAGCGGTCCTGGTTTCTCACGAGGGCGCACGTGAGCGCCGGCAACGACGAGCTCTGGGACGCGCCCGGTAAGGCCAGCTGGACGGAGTGGCTTTCCACCGTCTTGGTCGCCGCGAGCCATGCCATCGAAGCGGGCTGCGATTGCCGCTACGTTGCGTCCCCGGAGCTCGCAACGCCGCTCTCGGAGCACTCGCCGTCGTCCCGCGAGCAATACGAGTGCGCCGCCAGCGGGCTGCTGACCGCGTGCCTGCAGGCGCTCGTCCTCTTCGACGCAGCGCCTGGGAAGAGCCCTCCATCGGACTCGAACCGATGACCCCTTCCTGCGCACCGCAGTGGACCAAGGGCTTCGCACCCGTCGCAATCCTCGACATGGCCAAGCTCACCGACACCTGAAACGACGTCCGGTTCAACGCCTACCGCATCAGCCGATTCACGTCGAAATCGACGCGGCCGTCGATCGAACGCCCCTTCATCCGATTCGCCTCGTAGGTTCCGCTCGTGCCGTTCCTCTCGCTCGAGTTCAACCTCGAAGCCCTTCGGAAGCTCGCCGAGCGCGGGCTGTCCAAGGAGGACGTGCTGTCGCTCTTCCGAGCCGATCGGATCGTCTGGACGACGAACCCGAACCCTCGTGCCGAGCACAGTCGTTACGTCATCGGCCCGACGCCGGATGGTCGGATGATCACCGTCGTGGTCGACCGCGACACGGACGACCACGGCCGATGGCACGTGATGACGGCGTGGGACGCCACTCCGGCCCAGACCGCCCTCTACCGGAGGGCCCGCTAACCCGTCATGATGGAAGACATGGCCGACGTTCACGACAACGCTCCCGATGCGTTCGACGGCGCGCTCACAAAAGCTGAGGTCCACGTCACGCCCGGCAATCCGGACATCGCGGTGACCGTCACGGTTCCCGTCGACGGCGGGACGCTCGACCGCCTGACCGAACGCGCGGAACGGGAAGGCCGCGACATCGAGCAGGTCGTCGCCGACGCACTCCGCGCCGCGGCTGCGTAGAACACGATCGCTGCGGCCACGTGCCGGCGGTGTGGTAGCGGGCGACCGGCACCCCGGAAGGCGTCGTTTCCGCCGGGCGAGCACCCATCTCACGGTCGCGGCGGTAGGCCGACGGCCAAATGAGGATCCCCGCCTGAGCGGGGAGATCGGATGAAGCCCTCCATCGGACTCGAACCGATGACCCCTTCCTTACCATGGAAGTGCTCTACCAACTGAGCTAGGAGGGCGGGAGGCCCCAACTGTACAGCCTGAATCCGGCGCTCGATGACGTCCGCTACTGCCCGCGCTGCGCCGGTGAGGCCGAGGTGACGTTCCCGCGCTCGCTGCGCTGCGAGGCCTGCGGCTACGTCGCGATGTGGAGCCCGGAGCCGGTCGCGGCGGCGATCCCGCGCGACGCGGAGGGGCGCATCTGGCTGCTGCGCCGGACGTACCACGAGGGCGCCGGGCGCTGGACGTTTCCCGGCGGCTTCGTCGAGCTCGGCGAGTCCGTCGAGGATGCGGCGCGGCGCGAGACGCGCGAGGAGATGGAGATCGACGTCGAGCTCGGCGAGCTCGTCGGCGTGTACTCGCGCGGCACGGAGCGCACGGTGCTCGTCGTGTTCGCGGCGCGCGCGCTCGGCGTGGCGCGCGAGACCGACGAGGCGTCCGAGGTGCGGGCGTTCGCGCCCGAGGAGCTGCCGTGGGACGAGCTGGCGTTCTGGTCGACCGAGCAGGCGCTGCGCGACGTGCTGGCGCGCTCGTGGATCTAGTGCTTCGAGCCGTGGCGCAGGCCGGCGCTCTTGGCGGTGATCGTCGTGATCGGCACGCCGAGCGGCTTGAGCTTGCGCGGCAGGTCGGCGTGCAGCCAGCGCGATACGCGGGCCGGCAGCGTCGAGATGATGATCTCGTCGTAGCCCTCGAGGTTCATCGCGTCGTGGATCGCGTCGCCCGGGTTGGCGTCGCCGATCTTGCCCTCGACGTGGGCGCCGGTGGCGTCCTCGAGCAGCGGCAGCGCGAGCTCGAGGACGGCCTGGGCCTCGGTGTCGTCGGCGTCCTCGGGGTCGACGTAGCGCTGCAGTCCATGGGCGATCCGCGGCACGAGCAGCGTGAACAGGGCGGGTCCCTTCGCCGCGCGCTCGGCCACCGCCTCGCAGCAGCGCCGGGGTGGCGGCGGTGCGGTTGGCGACGACCAGGACTCGGGCTGGCGCGGAGGATTCCATGGTGCCTCGCGTGGATCGTGCCAGCTACGCGTCGCGGCTGCAAAAGAAGCCGCGAAACCCTTGAATGGCGGGGGCAGGATTCGAACCTGCGAAGGCAGAGCCATGGCGTTTACAGCGCCACCCCTTTGACCGCTCGGGAACCCCGCCAGGGGTCGGCCAGTGTACCGATCAGCCGCTCGGCGATGGCACGCGAAAGGGCGTCGGGCTCGACCTCGTATGCCGCGTACTTCGGGCCGCCAAGCAGGATGCCGGAGCTCGCCTCGACGCGTCGGCAGGGATGAACCACCGCCGGCCGTCCGCCACGAGGACGAAGAGGTAATCGCAGCGGCTGGCGCTGAAGTACTTGACGACGCCCGTCCAGCTCTGGTTGCCGCCTCGAGTCGCCAGCGAGACGCTCCAACGCCGCTTGACGTAGACGGTCGAGGTCTTCACCTGGACTCGGGCGACGCGATCGCCGAAGTCGGCGACGAGATCGACGTCCGGGCTGTGACCGTACGGGAGGTACACGCTTGCGCCCTGGTCGGACAAGCCAATCCGAGCGCCGACAGTTCGCCGATGTCGCCCTGCAACCGGGGTGGGATTCGTTCGTGCATGAACCAGAACATACGTTCTGGTCCGGACGGAACTACAGGAGCTTCTCGATCTCCCCCACGAGCTCCGGAGCGTCGGGCTCGGTCCCCGCGCCGAACCGCGCGACGACCTTCCCGCGCCGGTCGACGAGGTACTTGTTGAAGTTCCACTCGGGCTCGCCCGCGGCTTCGGACAACCGCTGGAACAGCGGGTTGGCGCCGTCGCCGACGACCGTCGTCTTGGCGAACATCGGGAACGTCACGCCGTAGTTGGCCTCGCAGAACTCCGCGATGTCCTCGTTCGAGCGCGGCTCCTGCCCCGCGAAGTCGTTCGCCGGGAAGCCGAGCACGGCGAGACCGTCGCCGCGGTGCTCGCGGTACAGCGCCTCCAGTCCCTCGAGCTGCGGCGTGTACCCGCACGCGGTCGCGGTGTTGACGACGAGCACGACGTCGCCGCGGTAGTCCGCCAGGTCGTCGCGCTCGCCGTTGAGCCGCGCGTAGGACCCGCGCAGGACGCTCGGCGCAGCAGGACGCGCCTCGCGCGAATGGTCGGCGCTCGGCGACGCCGGTGCCGGCTCCGCACGCGGCGGCGTCGTCGTCGCCGCCGGCTGCACCGTCGTGTCGCGCGCCGCCGCGGGCTCGCCCGCGCCCGAGCCGTCGTCGCCGCACCCGGCCACCAGGGCGGCCAGCCCACACACGCAGAGCAGCGCGACGCGTCGCATACCCCGCACTACGCTATCGCCGCGCCGGCGGCTCAGCGTCAGCCGGCGTCGCGGAGCTTCTGCGCCTCCGGCAACGACTCGAGCTTCTTCAGCGTGTGGTTCTCGATCTGGCGGATCCGCTCGCGCGTGACGTTGAACGCGCGGCCGACCTCCTCCAGCGTCCGCGGCCGCCCGCCGGTCAGCCCGAAGCGCATCTCGATGACCTCGCGCTCGCGCTGCGGCAGTGCCGCCAGCGCGCGCCGCACGTTCTCCTTGCGAAGGTTCTCCGACGCGAGCTCGAAGGGCGACTCGGCCGTCTCGTCCTCGACGAAGTCGCCGAGCTCGGACTCCTCCTCCTCGCCGACCGGGCGCTCCAGCGAGATCGGCTGCTGGGACATCCGCAGGATGTCGCGCACCTCCCGCGGCGTGCACTCGAGGTTGCCGGCGATCTCCTCCGGCGTCGGCTCGCGACCCAGCGACTGGACGAGCTGGCGCTCGACCTGCACGACCTTGTTGAGCTTCTCGACCATGTGGACCGGGATGCGGATCGTGCGGCCCTTGTCGGCGATCGCGCGGGTGACCGCCTGGCGGATCCACCACGTCGCGTACGTCGAGAACTTGTAGCCGCGGCGGTAGTCGAACTTCTCGACCGCGCGGATCAGGCCCAGCGACCCCTCCTGGATGAGGTCGAGGAACGTCAGCCCGCGGCCGAGGTAGCCCTTGGCGATCGAGACGACGAGGCGGAGGTTCGCCTCGACCATGTGCTGCTTGGCCTCCATGTCGCCGCGCTCGATGCGCTTGGCGAGGGAGATCTCGAGCTCGGCGGTCAGCAGCGGCACGCGCCCGATCGAGCGCAGGTACAGCCGCAGGGAGTCCAGCGAGGGCTCGACCGTGAGATCGAGCTCGGGCTTCTTCGGCGAATCCGGGACGCCGCCGTTGGCGCTCGTCTTGCGCGCCTCCGCGACGGCCTCGACGCGCGCTCCCTCGGAGGTCACGTGACGGCCATCGGCGCCGACGATGTCGATCCCCTGCTCGGAGAGGTAGCCGTGCAGCTCGGAGATCTGCTCCTTGGTGACCTCCACCTCCTCGAGGGCGGTGGAGATCTCGTCGAACGTCAGGTAGCCGCGCTCCTGACCATCCGTGATGAGCGTCCGCAGCTCGTCCAACTCATGGATCGGAGCCTCGTCCGCCAGCAGAACCTGGTTCTTGATCGTACGGCCCTCCCTTGAACCCGGCTCACATCCGTGGGCCGGCCGCTCTCCCTGCGCCCCCCGATGAAAGGACGACTTCGTGAGTGATAGCACAAGAATCCCGGTTCGTCAGGGGATTTCGTCCCTCCCCGGTACCCTCACCCAATGCCACAGAGCCTCAGTTTGTCGGGCCCCGACGTCCAGTCACAACCCCCGTCCGTCCAGGTGAGCCTGTCACGGGTCGGCGTGACGGGCGTCGAGAAGATCGTGCGCGTCCGCCAGAACGGCCAGGAGCAGCTCTTCTCCGCCCGCCTGGAGTGCTTCGTCGATCTCGGGCCCCATCAGAAGGGCGCGCACATGTCGCGCTTCGAGGAGGTCGTCAACGAGGTCATCGGCGAGGTCGTCCTCGGCGAGGCGACGTTCAAGGCCGAGGACCTCGCCCAGCGCATCGCCGAGCTCGTCCGCGAGCGCCAGCGAGGCCGCCCGCGCCGAGGTCACCGTCGCCGCGCGCTACCCCGAGCACAAGCCCGCCCCCGTCTCGGGCATCCCGACGCAGGAGATCTACACGCTGTACGGCTCGGCCGTCGCCTCCGCCACCGGCACCCGGCGCGCTGGTCGGCGTCGCCGCGCAGGGCATGACGGCCTGCCCGTGCGCGCAGCAGCTCGTCATGGGCAGCTCCCGCGAGCGGCTGCTCGAGGACGGCTTCAGCGAGGACGAGGTCGAGCGGATCTTCGACCACGTCCCCGTCGCGACCCACAACCAGCGCGGCCTCGGCACGCTGCACATCGGGGTTCCCGAGGGCGCGGGCACCGAGATCGAGGCGCGGACGCTGCTGGACATCGTCGAGGGCTCGATGTCCTCGGAGATCTACGAGCTCATGAAGCGCAGCGACGAGGCCGCCGTCGTCGAGAAGGCCCACCGCCGCCCGCGCTTCGTCGAGGACTGCGTCCGCGAGATGATCGCCGGCGTCGCCGAGCGGCTCCCCGGCCTCTGCGACGCGCACTTCGTCTCGGCGCGCCAGGAGAACCTCGAGACGATCCACCAGCACAACGTCGTCGCCGAGCGCTTCGGCGTCCTCGGCGAGCTGCGCCACGAGCTGGCGACGGGCGAGCACGCGCGCCGCCACACGTCGCTGCGCGACTGGCTCGACGCCGCCGGCCGCTAGACCGCCTCGACGCCGCGCCAGGAACTCGAGCAGGGCGGCGTCGAACGCCGCCGGCGCGTCCATGTTCGACATGTGGCCGGCGCCCTCGATGACGACCGTGCGGGCGTCCGGGATGTCGCGCGCGATCCGCGCGCAGTTGCCGATGACCTGTTCGACGTCGTGCTCGCCCCAGACGACGAGCGCGGGAGCGCCGACCTCGGCTCCGCGTCCGCCGGCCGGCGGATCGAGCCAGACGTGCGGGTTCGGGTTGGCCCAGTGCCAGAACGTGTAGTCCTCGACGATCGCGCGCAGCGCCGCCGCGACGTCCGCGGGCGAGTGCGCGAAGAGCGCGATCGCCAGCCAGGCCTCGCGCGCGGCATCGAGGTCGCCGTCCCGGGCATGCCGCAGCGCGACGCCCATCGTCTCGCGCAGCGCCGGTTCCAGCGGCACCCCGGGAAGGTCGGTGTCGACGAGCACGAGCGCGCCGACGACGTCGGGGTAGCGCGAGCGCCAGCTCGAGCGCGACGCCGCCGCCCAGCGACAGCCCGGCGACCGCCGCGCGCTCGATCTCCAGCGCTGCGAGCAGCGCGCGCAGGTCGCCGGCGTGCGAGTAGGGCCCGTCGGGCGGCGGCGACGCGCCGTAGCCGCGCAGGTCGCAGCGCACGACGCGGTGGCGCTCCGTCAGCGCTGCCATGTTCGGGTCCCACATGCGTCGGTCGAGCGTCCCGCCGTGGATGAGCAGCAGCGGCGGGCCGTCTCCGTGGACGTCGTGGGCGAGCGTCATGGATGCGGCTTGGCCGGCGCCGCCGCGGCGGCCGCCTCGACGCGCCGCGCCTCGGCCTCGCGCAGCACCCGCCGCAGCCCGAAGAAGTAGTCGACCCCGCTGACGATCGTGATCGCGACCATCCCGTAGACGAGCCCGTCGACCCAGCCCGGCGTCGGCTGGCCGGCGACGATGAGCGCGAAGATCGCCGCGACCTGCACGATCGTCTTCGCCTTGCCCCACCAGCTCGCGGCGATGACGACGCCGTGCTGCGTGGCCTGCATCCGCGTCACGGTCACCGTCAGCTCGCGGGCGATGATGACCATCGCGACCCAGCCGGCGAGCCTGTTGAGCGAGACGAGCGCCACGAGCGCCGAGATGATCAGCAGCTTGTCGGCGATCGGGTCCATGAGCTTGCCGAACGTCGTGATGTCGTTGCGCGCGCGCGCGAGGTAGCCGTCCACCGCGTCGGTCGCCGAGGCGAGCGCGAAGACGATCGCCGCGAGCAGATCGCCGTTGGCGGTCTCGTCGAGCAGCGCGACGACGAGCACCGGGACGAGCAGGATCCGCAGCAGCGTGAGGACGTTCGGCAGGTTCAGCGCGAACACGGCGCTTCAGCCTACGTTGCGGACGTCACGAGCGCACGCCGCGCGTCAGGGCTTCAGGCGCCGGCCGGAGCGGAACATCGCCGCGCTCCACAGCGCGCATGCGAGCGCGAGCGCGGCCGTCACGGCCAGCGCGATCTCGACCGGGACGTCGCTCGTCCCGAGGAAGCCGTAGCGGACCGAGTTGATGATGAAGAAGATCGGGTTGACGTGGCTGAGCTCCTGCCACGGCGACGGCAGCAGCTCCACCGAGTAGAAGACGCCGCCGAGGAAGCTCAGCGGCAGGATGACGATGTTGTTCACGAAGCCGGCCTGGTCCCAGGTCTCGGCGTAGACGCCGACGACGACCCCGAGCGACGCGAACAGCACGAGCACGAGGACGACCGCGAGCACGAGCACGAGCGGCTCGCGGATCGGCACCCCGGTCACCGGCAACGCGAGCGCCAGCAGCGCCAGCCCGATCGCGAGCGCACGGACGACGCCGCCGAACGACGAGGCCGAGCTGCACCTCCCAGGAGCGCATCGGGGCCGACAGGACGTCGTTGATGTAGCGGTCGGAGCGCGCCTGGAAGACCGACGACGAGTTGTTGCCGTAGGCCGCCTGCGCCATCGCCATCGTGATGAGGCCGGGCACGATGAAGACCTCGTAGTCGACGCCGCCGATCGCCTGGATGCGCCCTCCCAGCGAGAGTCCGAAGACGACGATGAAGAGAAACGAGGCGAGGACCGGCGCCGCGATCGTCTGCGACCAGAGCTTCAGGACGCGCTCGGCCTCGCGGGCCGAGAGCGCGATGAGCCCGCGATGGCGCTGGACGAGGGCGGTCACTTCTTCGAGCGTACGACCTTCGGCCTGCTGAACCGGACGGTCGCCGTGATCTCGCGCGCCTCCCTCACGCGGCCGCTCGACGGCTTGTCGCCCGTGAGCAGCGTCACCGCATACGTGCGAAACGCCGTGCTGTCGACGAGCACGAGCCCGCGGATCGGCTTGCCGTTCTCGCGGCCCCGGAACTCGAAGCTGCGGACGTTGCGCAGGCCGAGGCGCTGGCGCCCGTCGTTGACCTTGCGCATCGGCGCGAACTGCTTGCGCAGCTGGCGCTCGGCCTCGTCCTTGACGAGCTCGACCGCGGGCCGCGCGACCGGCGAGGCGAAGAACATGACCGTCGATCCGTCCGGGCTGCGCAGGGCGATGACGCGCTTGTCGACGGTCCGCTTCCACGTCGTCGGGTGGGCGAAGTTCAGGCCCAGCGGGGGGACCTGGACGAAGCGGACGGGCAGCTTGGCAGGGCCCTCCGGCTTGTCGTCGTCGCCGCCCGGCCAGAGGACGATCATCGCGACGACGACCCCCACCAACACCAACACGGCGCCGCCGAGGCGGCGCCGTGTCAGCGCTTCGGTGAGCATGTCCGCCATGGATCAGACGGTACGCAGATCCTCCCGCCGGCGCAGCAACAGCCCGCCGGCCAGCATCAGCAGGCCCGCGAGGGCGATGCCGATGACGTCGACACCCGTGAACGGCAGGTTGTCGGCGTTCGCGCCCTGCGCTCCGCCACCCTCCGAGTCGTCCGTCGGGTCGTAGGAGGCAGCGTTGTTCGCGTTGCCGTCGGTGTGACAGCCGGGGTCGTCGGCGTCGATGACGCCGTCGCCGTCGTTGTCGACGCCGTCGGCGCACTGCACGTCGCCGCCGCCGCCGTCGCCGTCGCCGCCGTCGTCGCCACCGTCGCCGGTGCCGCCACCGCCGCCACCGCCGCCACCGCCGCCGCCACCGGAGCCGCCGGTGCCGGAATCGGTCTCGTCGTTGTCGGACGCATCGAACGACGCGGCGTTGCTCGCGTTGCCGTCGGTGTGACAGCCCGGATCGGCGGCGTCGACCTTGCCGTCGCCGTCGTTGTCCTGGGTGTCCGAGCACTGCGCGCCGGACTCGGGCGGGGCGACGCTGAACGACTCGGCCGCCGCCGTCGTCTCCTTCAGGAGCGCGTTGGTGCCGACCTGCAGCGCGAAGACGTCGAGCGCCTCACGCACGGCAGCTGCACCGGCGATCTCCTCGGCGTTGCAGATGATCGGCAGCAGGCCCGGAAGCCCGGCGTCGGTGTCCGGCGTGCCGTTGGCACAGCCGGGCGCCGGGATGCCGACACCGGTCCCGCCCAACTGGATGACCTGTGACGTGTTGGCCACCTGCGGTGCCTGCCCGCGGCAGGACTTCGACGCGCTGCTGGAGTTCGCGGCCGCGGCCAGCGTCCCGGCGCTCGTCGCGACGTTCGCGGTCCGCCCGCTGCCGACCGAGGTCTGGCAGTTGGCGTCCTCGGTGATGTTGCCACCGCTCTCCGCCGCGCCGACGCGCAGGCCGAGAAGGCCCGCCCGCGCCACTGCGAAGTCGTTCGTCGAGCCGCTCGCCGTCGTCGTCGAGTCGGCCTTGAGCACCGTCAGGCAGACGCCGTTGGGATCTCCACCGGTGTTCGCGCACAGCGGGTCGAGGACCCCGGTCTGCAGCGACTGCAGCGGGCCGTGGTTCGCCTGACCCTCCGTGCTGTCGACGCCGGCGATCTCGTTGCCGAAGAGCGCTGCGATCGTGACGTGCCCGTGGAAGTTGCCGTTGGCGTCCTTCTCACCGCGGGTGCGGCCGACGAGGACGTCCTCACCGGACGCCGAGCCGGATGCATCCGACGGCAGCGGGCGCTCGTTGCTCGGGCTGATGTCGACGATCGCGACACCGCCCTGGCCATGCGGGTTGCTGCCGTGCATCGGCGGCTGCTTCGGCGGATCCGTGGCCGTCGCGCGGGTCTTCGCGGCCGACGACTTCTGCTTCACGGCGCGCTTCGTCTTCTCGATGGCGGCCGCGGTCTTGTCGCCGGCCTTCTGGACCGTGCTCTCAAGCCCCGCCTGCAGAGCCTCGCCCGCGGCGGCCAGCTTCTGCTTCGCCTCCTCCAACGATGCGGCACCGAGCGAGCCTGCCGGCAGTCCGGCTATCACGAACATGCTCGCGAACAGCGCAAGCACCCCGGTTCTCTTGCGGGTCATACGGTCCCTCCCGGTAGACATTGCTCCCCTGCCAGCCGATCCTGACACGAGTGCCGGATTACCTCTCCCTTACCCGAATGAGGTATCGAAAACGTACCGGAAGTTGGCGGATCTGCGAAGTCACGCGGGCAGACGAACTGCCCATCGCGCGCACATATGCGTCGGCGAGTGACTCCGCTCCGTACGCGGATCGCAGCCCGTCGGCCGAGTCGCGCGCGATGAGATGGCCGTCGCGGATGAGCGCGATCTCCTCGCAGAGCTCGTCGGCCTCCTCGAGGTAGTGCGTCGTGAGGAGGATCGTCGTGCCCTCGTCGTGCAGGCGGCGGATGTAGCGCCAGAGCTCGAGGCGCAGCTCGAAGTCGACGCCCGCGGTCGGCTCGTCGAGGATGACGAGGCGCGGCTCGTGCATGAGCGCGCGCGCGAGCAGCAGCCGGCGCCGCATGCCGCCGGAGAGCTTCGGCGCGCGAACGCCGGCCTTCGCGCGCAGGTCGAAGACATCCATCATCTCGCCGGCGCGGCGGCGGGCCTCGGGGCGCGTCATCCCGAAGTAGCCGCCGTGGTAGAGCAGCGTCTCCTCGACGTCGAGGAAGCGGTCGAGGTTGACGTCCTGCTCGGCGAGCCCGACCATCCGCCGCGCGCCGAGCGAGTCGTGCGGGAGGCCGAAGATGGCGATCTCGCCCGCGGTCACGCGGATGAGGTTGCAGATCGCGCTGATGATCGTCGTCTTGCCGGCGCCGTTGGGACCGAGGAGGCCGAAGAAGCTGCCGTCGGCGATCTCGAGGTCGAGGTCCTCGACGGCGAGGAACGAATCGTCGTAGCGCTTCGTCAACCCGCTGATGGCCAGTGCGACGGACACCCCGTCCAGGCTACCCAGGGCCCACACTGGGGATCTGGCAGGATGCGCGGATGCCTCTGATCCCCTCCGTCGTCCAGCGCAGCGCGCGCGGCGAACGCGAGTACGACATCTACTCGCGCCTGCTCAACGAGCGCATCATCTTCCTCGGCACCGGCGTCAACGACCAGGTCGCAAACCTCATCGTCGCCCAGCTGCTGCACCTCGAGTCCGAGGATCCGGAGAAGGACATCTCCCTGTACATCAACTCGCCGGGCGGATCGATCTACGCGGGCCTCGCGATCTACGACACGATGCAGTTCGTCAAGCCCGACATCCAGACGATGTGCATGGGCGTCGCGATGTCGATGGGGTCGCTGCTGCTGACCGCCGGGGCGCCCGGCAAGCGCTTCTCGCTGCCCAACAGCCGGATCCTCATCCACCAGCCGTCAGCCGGCTTCGAGGGCCAGTCCACGGACATCGAGATCCACATGAACGAGATCCTCAAGACCCGCAAGCGCATGGACGAGCTCTACGCCAAGCACACGGGTCAGCCGGAGGAGACGGTCCGCAACGACATGGAGCGCGACCGCTTCTTCAAGCCCGACGAGGCCGTCGCGTACGGCCTCATCGACCGCGTGCTCGACAAGCACTAGCGCGAGCGCTCACAGGTCGTACAGCGCGCCGTACTTCGCGCGCAGGTGCGCGAGCATCGGCCCGGGGTCCAGCGGACCGCCGACGGCCTGCTCGATGAGCTCCGGCGGCGTCAGCGTGCGGCCGTGGCGGTGGATGCGCTCGCCCAGCCACGTGCGCAGGGCCCCGTACTCGCCGGCGGCGATCTGGTCGTCGAGGCCGGGCACGTCGGCGCGGACGGCCTCCCAGATCTGCGCCGCGAGGACGTTGCCGATGGCGTACGTCGGGAAGTAGCCGATGATCCCCTCCGACCAGTGGATGTCCTGGAGGACGCCCTGGAGGTCGTCGGGCACCTCGACGCCGAGGAACTGCTTCATCTTCGCCGCCCACGCGGCGGGCAGGTCGGCGACGTCGAGCGAGCCGTCGACGAGCGCGAGCTCGAGCTCGAAGCGCAGGATGACGTGCAGCGAGTACGTCACCTCGTCGGCCTCGACGCGGATGAGCGTCGGGCGCACGACGTTGATCGCGCGGATGAACGCGTGCAGGTCGACGTCGCGCAGCGTCAGCGGGCAGCGCTCGCGCAGCCGCGGCAGCCAGTGGCGCCAGAACGCGGGGCTGCGGCCGACGAGGTTCTCCCAGAGCCGGCTCTGGGACTCGTGGACGCCGAGCGAGACGCCGCGGTCGAGCGTCGTGCGCGCGAGCGCCGGGTCGACGCCGTGCTCGTAGAGCCCGTGGCCGGTCTCGTGCATGAGCGCGAAGAGGCCGGTGAGCGTGTGCTCGTCGAAGCGCGACGTGATGCGAACGTCGCCCGGTGACGTCGAGGACGCGAACGGGTGGACCGCGTCGTCGATCCGCCAGGCGGCCGGGTCGTAGCCCATCGCCGAGACGACCTCCAGGCCGAACTCGCGCTGCGCGGCGACCGGGAAGTCGCCCGGCAGCGCGGGCGGCTCGGGCTTCAGCGCGATCTGGCTCAGCAGCGGGACGAGCCCCTCGCGCAGGCGCGTGAAGAGCACCGAGACCTCGGCGGCCGTCGCGCCCGGCTCGTAGCGGTCCAGCAGCGCGTCGTACGGGTGCCCGCTCTCGGGGAAGCACGCGGCGTACTCGCGCGCGAGCTCGACGTTGCGCCGCAGCGCCGGCTCGAAGTGGGCGAAGTCGTTGCGCTCGCGGGCCTCGCAGCCAGACCTCGTAGCCCTCCGACCCCGCGAGCGCCATCGCCGACGCGAGCTCCCCGGGCACGCGCGACGCCTGCTCGTGGTCGCGGCGGATCGCCCGGACGAGCAGGGCGTCGCCGGGACCGGCGGCGTCCAGCAGCTCGCCGAGCCGCGGCGCCACGAGGCGGTCGTGCGCGAGCCGCTGGATCGTCCCGAGCGCGCGGCCGCGCGCCGGCCCGCCGCGCGGCGGCATGACCACCTGCTGGTCCCACGCCATGACGAGGCCCGCGTGGCCGAGGTCCGACAGTTCGCCGAGGCGCTCGAGCAGCTCCTCGCGCGGCTCAGGCAATTGCATGCTCGATGTGCCCGAGCGACTCGATCTCGATCCGCACGACGTCGCCGGAGCTCAAGAACCGGCGCGGATCCATCGACATCCCGACGCCGCTCGGCGTCCCGGTGAGGATGAGGTCGCCGGCCTCGAGCGTGCACGTCTCGGAGATGAAGTCGACGAGCTCCTGGGGGCCGAAGATGAGGTCGCTCGTCGAGGCGTCCTGGCGCAGCTCGCCGTTGACGTGCGTCGTGATGTGCAGGTTGCGCGGATCGGGCACCTCGTCGGGGGTCGTGACCCACGGGCCCCACGGGCAGAAGCCGTCGGCGCCCTTCGCGCGCGTCCACTGCGGCTCGCGGCGCTGGAGGTCGCGCGCGCTGACGTCGTTGGCGACGGCGTAGCCCCCGATCCTGCCGTGCGGGCCCATGACGACGACGAGCTCGCCCTCGTAGTCCAGGCGCCGCACGACCGGCGGGCACGTGACGGCGCCGTTCGGCGGCGCGCTCGAGGCCGGCAGCTTCATGAAGACGATCGGGAACTCCGGCTTCTCCTTGCCCTGCTCGGCGGCGTGGGCGGCGTAGTTCAGCCCGATGCCGAAGATCGCGCGCGGCCGCGGGACCGGGGCGAGCAGCGTCACGTCGCCGACCGCGTAGGGCTCCCCGAGCGCCGGGTCGTGGTCCTCGGTCCGCAGCCGCTCGAGCACCGTCTCGCGCTTCATGACGAAGGAGATGATCTCGTCGTCGCGCACATGGCCGGCGCGGGGCCTGTCCGCGCCGGGCGGGAGGAAGGTCGTCAGCCGCATCGGCGCAAGGCTACGAGGTCGGGGCGCGGAGGCGCTCCTACCTCACCGGCACGACGTACGTCACGCTCGACGCGCCGACCGCCGCGTTGCCCTTGAACGCGACCCGCAGGCGCAGCGACCTGCGTCCGCCGACCCGCGGGCGCCGGATGCGCAGGACCTTCTCGAAGCGGCACGATCGCGGCAGCCCGACGTTCGCATAGGCGAGCTCGCGCCGCTGGCCCCGCGCGCGGCTCACGGTCAGCAGGAGCCTGCCGCGACATGCCGTCGCGGCGGTGAGCCCGGCCGGCGGGCGCAGCGTTCCGGCGACCGTGACGATGACGAACGCGCCGCGCCGGCGCGCGCGGCCGCCGGCGACCGGCGGCTCGGCGCGCGGCGGGAAGCCGAAGACCGGCAGCCGCGTGCGGGTGACGACGAGCGCCGGCGGGCGCAGCGTCGCGCCGGTGCTCGCGACCGCCGCCGGCGCCGCGGCGGCGGCGGGGGCCGCGACCGCGTTGGCGTCGGACGTCGTGACGAGCCGTCCGCCGGTGCCGCCGGCCGCGCCCGCGGACGGGCTCGCGAGGCTCACGCTGCGCCAGTCCTGGGAGGGCGCTGCGGCCGCGGGGTCCATGCGGAACGTCGCGCCGTCGGCGGACGCGGCGATCATGCCCGCCGAGCCGACGGCGACGACCGTGGCGCCGCTGGAGTCGATGCTCTCCGGCGTCGTGATCGCGCCGCGCTCGGGGTTGGCGATCGTCCAGCCGCCGCTCGTCGCCCAGCCGTCGGTCGTGCGCGCGACGAAGTCCGGGCCGGACCCGCCGGAGTCGACCGCCCACTGGCGGTTGGGATTCGCCGCGTCGCCCGCCAGCCGGCGCGTGCCGGTCGTGCCGGCGCCGGCGCGCGCGGGCCGCGTGCGTCGCCGTCGTCGCGAGCGCGTTGAGGGAGAACAGGACGGTGCCGAGCTCCTTGGCGGCGAAGTACACCGACGAGGAGCCGGGGATCGCGAAGAGGTCGTCGACGTCCGCGCCGATCTTGCACGTCACGCCGTTGTCGTTGATGAACTGCCAGCCGTCCGCGGTCGCGCCGACGCCGCTCGCCGACGAGCCGTCGACGGTGCGGAAGATCTGCGTCCCGCCCCCGAGCAGCCAGGCGCGCGCGTTGCCGGCGAAGCGGACGGCGTCGACGTCGCCGAGCGTCTGGTCGGCCTCGGCGCATTCGCCGACGTCGAGCCGGCGGCCGCCCGCGATGCCCGTGACCGGGGCCCACGTCGAGCCGGCGTCGGCGCTGCGCAGCACGCCGCCGTTCGTGCCGACGGCGAAGCCCACGAGCCCGTCGTCCTGGAACTCGATGTCCCGGAAGACGACGCCGGGGGCGCTGCCGGTCTTCACGAACGTGTCGCCGACGCGCTTGAAGATGCTGCCCGCGCCGGTCGCGAACCACAGCCGCGAGGGGCTCTGGTACTCGACCGCCGTGATGTCCTCGGTCGTCCCCGAGGCGACCTCCGACCACGTCGCCGCCTGCGCGCTGGGCACGCCGAGTCCCGCCATCGCGATCGCGACCGCGATCGCGGCAAGCATGCAGCGGCGAGCTGACGACATCCCCGGCCTCCCGATCGGCGTCGAAACGGCGTTCACCCCGCCGACTTCGACACCCGCGACACTACCCCTACGTCGTCGAGCAGCGTCTTGCCGATCGTCGCGCGCGACTCGATCGCGGCATGCGCGTCGCCCGCGCGGTGCAGCGCGAACGTCTGGCCGACGACCGGCCGCAGCCGTCCCGCGGCGGCGAGCGCGAGCGCACGCTCGCTGAGCGCGCGCGAGCGCTCGGGCGTCATCGGCGCGGCGCGCACGAGCGTCACGCCGAAGTCGGCGGCAACCGCCTCGGTGATCGGCGAGAACGCGCCGCTCGCCATCCCGAAGCTGCAGAAGCGCCCGCCGAGCGCGACGCGGTCGAACGCCGCGCCGGCGAGCGGTCCGCCGACGCCGTCGAAGACGACGTCGACCTCGCCCGTCTCGCCGGTCCAGCCGGCGCGCGAGTAGTCGATCGCGCGCTCGGCGCCGAGCTCGAGCGCGAGCGCGGCCTTGCGCTCGCCCGAGGCGGCCGCGACGACGCGCGCGCCGGCGCCGCCGCGAGCTGGACGAGCAGGCTGCCGACGCCGCCGGCGGCGGCGAGCACGAGCACGGTCTCGCCGGGCCGCGGCAGGGCGGCCTCGACGAGCGAGAGCGCGGTGCGCCCGTCGGCCAGCAGCGCGACGGCGTCGGCGAGATCGAGCTCGGCGGGCACCTCGAGGAGCGCGGCGGCGGGGACCGCGACGCGCTCGGCGTACCCGCCCGAGCCGCCGGTCGTCGTGACGACGCGGCGGCCGACGAGCGCCGGGTCGGCGCCCTCGCCGACCGCCGCCACGCGGCCGCCCACGCCGTTGCCGGGTACGACCGGCAGCGCCGGCGACATCGCGGGGTGCGGCGGCCGGCCGGCGCGCACCTGCGTCTCGACGAACGTCACGCTCGCGAGCTCGACCTCGACGAGCGCCTGGCCGGGGCCGGGAACCGGGTCTGCGAGCCGGTCGATCGCGAGGCTCGCGGGCGGGCCGAACTCGCGCAGGACGACCGCGCGCATCAGCGACCTGTCCGGGAGGACGAGGTGGACGTCGCCGAACTCGTGCCAGCGGTAGCCGCCGCGCGCCGCCGCGTCGTAGGAGGCGGCGACGAGCTCGCGGCCGCCGACGGCCTCGAGCATGAGCAGGTGCGAGGCGTCGGGCTCGTGCCAGCCGGTGAGCAGGCCGTCCACCGCCCGCACGCCGTGCTCGGGCGTCACGACGTGGTGCGTCCAGCCGGCGCCCGGCTCGACGACGCCGTCGGGGCGCGCGACCGTCTCGAGCGCGCGGACGACGGTCGTTCCGACGGCGACGACGCGCCCGCCGCCGGCCCGCGCCGCGTTGACGAGGCGCGCGGTCGCCGCGGGCACGTCGTAGCGCTCGGGATAGGGCGCCTCGCCCGCTTCGAGCGACGACACGCCGGCGTGCAGGCACAGCGGCACGACGGCGATGCCGCGGGCGACGAGCGCGGTGACGAGCGCGGGCGTGAACGGCCGCCCGGCGCTCGGCATCTCGGCGCTGCCGGGATGCACCGCGAAGACCGTCTGGTAGTCGCTCAGCGGCCACCGGCGCTCGACGTGGCCGTAGCGGATCGGCGCGCCGTGACGGCCGAGGTAGCCGAGCAGCGGCTCGTCGCCGGTGTCGATGTCGGCGAGCCAGAGGCGCGTGCCGGACGATCGCCGCCACGGACCACTCGGCGAGCGACGGCGCGCCGGCGTAGGGCGCGAGCAGCGTCGCGCTCGCGCCGCCGGGGAGCGCGAGTCGCTCGCCGGTCGTCGCGCCGCTGAAGCGCTCGCCGCCGCGGCGCAGCTCGACGACCCAGCGCCGGCCGCGGTCGGGCGTCGAGAGGTGCAGCGTCAGCGGCGCGCCGCCGGCGCGGATCGCGGGCAGCGCGGCGGGCAGCGTCGCCGAGGTGTTGACGACGAGGACGTCGCCGGCGCGCAGGTGGGCGGGGAGGTCGCGCGCCCGCGCGTCCTCGAGGCGTCGCCGGAGGCGACGAGCATCCGCACCTCGTCGCGCGCCAGCCCCCGCGCCTCCGGCGGCTCGTGCGCCTCGCGCCGGGCGGCCGGCGCCGGCGCGATGCTCACGACCCGACCGCTGCCGCGGCCAGCTCGGCCGCGCGGTAGCGCCCGCTCGGGACGTCGCCCTCGACGAGCGCCAGCAGCCCGGGCACGCTCTCCTCGGGCGGCGGGCGGTCGGAGATGTCCTCGCCGGGGAACGCCTCCTGGTGCATGCGGGTGTTCATGTCGCCGGGATCGACGGCGTAGATCCGCAGGTCCGGCCGCTCGGCGGCGAGGACGTTGGAGAGCTGCTCGAGCGCGGCCTTCGACGCGCCGTAGCCGCCCCAGCCCTCGTAGGCCTCGACCGCGGCGTCGGAGGTGATGTTCACGATCCGCCCGCCGGCCGGCAGCCGCGGCAGCGCGAGCTGGGCGAGCGCCAGCGGCGCGAGGACGTTGACGGCGAGGACGCGCTCGAGGATGTCGAGCGGGTAGTCGGCGAGCGGCGGCAGCGGCGAGGCGCCGAGCGTGCTCGCGTTGTTGACGACGACCCGGAGGTCGTCGCCGGCGACGTGGACGAGCACGCCGCGGTGCCAGGGCTCGGCGATGTCGCCGGGGACCGCGACGACCTCCGTGATCTCGGCGAGCTCGGCGCGCGCGGCCTCGAGCTCGTGCTCGTCGCGGGCGTCGATGACGAGGCGCCAGCCGCGCTCGGCGAGGGCCCTTGCGAGCGCCAGGCCGAGTCCCCGGGAGGCGCCGGTGACGATGGCTGTTTGCATGGTCGGCGACGCTAGGCGCCGGGGTGACGAGGGCGCCATCGTGCATTGGTCGTAGGACCCGCCGCGCGGCGTCAGCCCGACCCCGGGGCCAGCCCCTCCCGCACCGCGTAGAGCGCCGCCTGCGTCCGGTCCGACAGCCCGAGCTTGCCGAGGATGTTGCCCACGTGCGTCTTGACCGTCTTGTCGGAGACGCCGAGCTGCAGCGCGATCGCCTTGTTCGCCCGGCCGCGCGCCAGCAGCCCCAGCACCTGGAGCTCGCGCGGGGTCAGCTGCTCGTGGCGGCGGGCGCGCGAGTCGTCGGCGGCGAGCTCGCGCAGGACGCGCGCGGCGACGGCCGGGTGCAGCAGCGCCTCGCCGCCGTCGACGGTGCGGATCGCGCGGACGAGCTCGGCCGGCTCGACGTCCTTGAGGAGGTAGCCGGCGGCGCCCGCGCGCACGGCCGGCAGGACCTTGTCCTCGTCGAGGAAGCTCGTGAGGACGATGACGCGCACCGGCGAGCCGAGGTCGCGCAGGCGCTCGATCGCGGCGACGCCGTCCAGGCGCGGCATGACGAGGTCCATGAGCACGACGTCCGGGCCGTGCTCGGCGACCGCGGCGAGCGCCGCCTCGCCGTCCTCGGCCTCGCCGACGACCTCGATGTCGTCGTGGAGCTCGAGGAACGTCCGCAGCCCCTGGCGCACGACCGGCTGGTCGTCGGCGATGAGGACGCGGATCACGGCGCGGGGACCTCGAGACGCACCGTCGTCCCGGCCCCCGGCGCCGTGTCGATCGAGAGCGCCCCGCCCGCGGCCCGCGCGCGCTCGGCCATTGTCGTCAGCCCGAGGTGGCGCGAGCGCACGGCCGAGCGGTCGAAGCCCGCGCCGTCGTCGCGGACGACGAGCTCGACCCGCCCCGGCTCGCACCGCAGCCGGACCGCGATGCTCGCCGCGCCCGCGTGGCGCAGCGCGTTGTGCAGCGCCTCCTGGGCGATCCGGAAGACGTCGCCCTCGATCGCCGCGGGGACCGGCGCGTCGCCCGCGACCTCCAGGCCGATCTCGCGCTCGTTCGTGCGGCGCAGGACCTCGACGTGCTTGGCGAGCGCGGCCGCGAGCCCCTCGGACTCCAGCGCCGCCGGGCGCAGGTGGACGATGACCGACCGCAGCTCCTCCATCGCCTCGCGCGCGAGGTCGCGCACGAGCGCGAGCTGCGCCGCCGCCTCGTCGACGTCGCGGTGCAGCAGCGCGGTCCCCGACTCCGCCGCGAGCACGACCCCGAAGAGCTTCTGCGTCACGGCGTCGTGCAGCTCGCGCGCGAGCCGGTTGCGCTCCTCGACGATCGACAGCTCGCGGCTGCGCTCGTGCAGCCGCGCGTTCTCCAGCGCGAGCGCCGCGTGCGCGGCGAACGTCTCGATGAGCGCCTGGTCGCCGTCGGAGAACGTCGCCGCGCCCTCCTTGTCGGTGAGGTAGAAGGCGCCGACGATCGCTGCGCCCGAGACGATCGGCACGCCGAGGAACGTCGCCATCGACGGGTGCGCGCCCGGCCACCATCCGCGAAAGCGCGGGTCCTGGCGGACGTCGTGGGTCCGGTAGGGCTCGGCCGACTCGAGGATCGCGCCGAGCAGGCCGTGCGTGCGCGGCAGCGGCCCGAGCCGCGCGATGAGCTCGTCGCTCATCCCCGAGGTGATGAAGCGCGCAAAGCCGCCGTCGCCGTCGGGCACGCCGATCGCCGCGTAGCGCGCGCCGGCGAGCTCGCGCGCCGCGTCGACGAGCTTCTGCAGGACGGGCTCGACCGCGTGCTCGGCGGCGATCGCGAGGACCGCATCGCTCAGCGCCTCGGTGGCGGAGGACATCCAGGCGATGGTACGGCGCGGCGCCGGGGCTATCGCGCGGTGAACGCCCGGTACGGCGACCGCGAGGCGGTGTACGGCAGCGCGCCCTTGTAGCGCGCGAGCACGCGGTAGCGGCCGCGGCTCGGCAGCCTCACCGTCAGCGCGAACGGCTTGCGCGCGGTGACCGACACCTGCTTGACGCGGCGGTAGCGCCCGCCCGTGCGCCGCTCGAGGCTCAGGTAGATCCGGCTGGCGACCGGCAGCTCGCTCGGCGCGTGGGTGAGCTTGCCGTCGAGCCGGACGCGGCGCCCGCTGCGCGACCGCGCGCGCAGCGTCAGCCCGGTCCTGATGCGCGGCAGCGCGGTCGCCGGGACCTTCTCGACCTGCACGGCCTGCTCGGTGACGTTGCCGCCCTTGTCGCGCGCGCGGAAGGTCAGCGTGTGCGGGCCGAGGCCGAGGCGCTCGCCCGCTCGGAACCAGGGATCGAGCTTGAACGAGCCGCCCGCGGACTTC
The DNA here is from genome assembly GCA_963830085.1 of uncultured Actinomycetes bacterium. GTDB lineage: Bacteria > Actinomycetota > Thermoleophilia > Solirubrobacterales > Solirubrobacteraceae > CADCVQ01. Next base: position 72,563 of record CAWHLF010000012.1, read on the forward strand.
ACGATCCGCTGGCCGTCGGCGAGGACCTCGACGGTGCTCATCCCGGCGCCGCCCGGCGTGTCGACCGCGTTGGCGCGCAGCGACAGCAGGTCGGCGAAGCGCAGCCCGTTGGAGGGCGTCAGGACCCGGAGGCCCGGCGCCTCGTGGTCGAGGATCCCGCCGCACGCCGGATCGGGCGTGACGTTCGTCCCGTTGCGCAGCGCCTTCATCGCCGCGTACGCCGGCTTGGGCAGACCGTCGGCGCGCAGGAGCCCGAAATGGGCGAAGTCGTTGAGCTTCCCGGGCGTGTCCTGGAGGGAGAACCACATCGTCACGGTCACGAACGGGTCGGCCGCGAGGCAGCGGTAGGCGTCGGTGAGGTGCTGCGCCTGATCGGCCTGGGTGACGCCCGCGGGCTTCGTGCCCGCCAGCCCGCCGTCGCGGCAGGAGTTCGGCGCCGTCGACGAGGTGTTCCAGCCCAGCTCGGTCACCCAGATCGGCTTGGCGCCGTCGCCGTGCAGCGCCATCGTGTGGTGCACCTCGCGATAGCCGGTGAACGCGTAGCGCCCGATGCGCCCGTCCTGCTCGCGGTAGAAGCTCTTCGGCGACACGATGAGGCAGGCGGTGTCGGTGTGGACGGCGACGGCGTCGAAGGACCCCTGCGCGCCGTTGTCGTAGATCGCCTGGAGGAAGTTGAAGTCGTTGGCGACCATCCCCGTCGACACGACGATCGCCGTCGGGGAGTGCTTCTTGACGACCGGGTAGGCGGCGCGCAGCAGCGCGGCGTAGGCGGGCGGGTCGGGCCCGTTCTCCCAGAAGAGGTTGTCGTCGGCCTCGTTCCAGATCTCCCACGCGGCGACCCCGGGCACGCGCGAGACGACGTGGTCGAGGAAGGCGGCGTAGTCGCCCGCGTCACGCGGCGCCCCGATCCCGGTCGGGTTGCCCGACGCCCACTCGGGCGAGGACGTCGCGACGATGAGCACCTTGATGTTCTTCGCGCGGAAGGTGGCGACCTCGGCCGCGTAGCTCGCGACGATCGCCTCGTTGAACGAGCCCTTCGCAGGCTCGACGTCCTTCCAGTTCATGAACAGCCGCACCCAGCCGACGCCGAGGTCGGCGGCCTTGTCGGGGCCGTCGACGGTCTGGCCCATCGCCGGCACGATCCCGGTCTCGGCGGCGACCGCCTGGCCCGGCGTGGCGGCGAGCAGGGCGCCGCCGAGCGCGAGCAGGCAGAGGAGGTGTGGGACCCGGCGGACGATCACGCGTTGCGATCGTAGCCGCGGGCCCGCGGTCAGATGGCCGGTCGTCCGAGCTAGCGACGGCGCGCCGCAGGGGCGAGCGCCGGGTTCGTCCAGCCGGTGTCGGCCGGGTTGACGTTCGTCCCCGGCGCGACGATCTCGTCGATGCGGTCCAGCAGCGCGTCGTCGAGCGTGACGTCCGCGGCGCCGAGCTGGGACTCGAGCTGCTCCATCGTCCGCGGGCCGATGATCGCGGCGGTGACCGCCGGATGGCGCAGGACGAACGCGATCGCCATGTGGATGAGCGAGAGGCCCGCCTCGTCGGCGAGCCGCGCGAGCGCGTCGGCGGCCTCGAGCTTTGCCTGGTTGGCGGGGAGCGACAGGTCGTAGCGCTGCGGGAGCATCGCCGACGCGCCGCGAGGTCAGGTCGTCGGCGCCCTTGCGCCAGCGGCCCGACAGCCAGCCGGCGGCCAGCGGGCTCCACGTGATCGCGCCCATCGCGTGCTCCAGGCACGTCGGCAGGACGTCGGCCTCGACGCGGCGGATGAGCATCGAGTACGGCGGCTGCTCGCAGACGAAGCGCTGGAGGCCGCGCTCGCGCGCGACCCACTGGGCCTTGACGATCTGCGCCGCGGGGTAGGTCGAGGACCCGGCGTAGCGGATCTTGCCCTGCGCGACGAGGTCCGACAGCGCGCCGAGCGTCTCCTCGTGATCGGTCCAGTGATCCCAGCGGTGGACCTGGTAGAGGTCGATCCAGTCGGTCTGCAGGCGCCGCAGCGACGCCTCGACCTCGCGGAAGATCCAGCGCCGCGAGTTGCCCGCCTCGTTGGGGTCGTCGCCCATCGTGCCGTGGAACTTCGTCGCGAGCACGACGTCGTCGCGGCGGCCGCCGGCGAGCGCGCGGCCGACGATCTCCTCGGACTCGCCGCGCGAGTAGACGTCGGCGGTGTCGACGAAGTTGATCCCCGCGTCGAGCGCGCGGTGGATGATCCGGACGCACTCGTCGTGGTCGGTCTCGCCCCACGCGCCGAACATCATCGCGCCGAGGCACAGCGGGCTGACGTGCACTCCGGTCCGGCCGAGCAGTCGCTGCTCCATGCGTCGGAGACGGTACCCGGCGGGTAGCCTCGGCCCGGATGCAGCACGTCGTCTGCCTCGTCACCGCACCGCCCGACCGGGCGCACGCGATCGCCACGGCGCTCGTCGAGCGCGAGCTCGCCGCCTGCGTGAACATCGTGGCGCTCGTGCACTCGATCTACCGCTGGCAGGGCGCCGTCGAGCACGACGACGAGTCGCTGCTCGTCGTCAAGACGACCCGCGCCGCCGTCGGGCCGCTGCGCGACGCGCTCTCCGAGCTGCATCCCTACGAGAACTTCGAGCTCGTCGCGCTCGAGGTGCAGGACGGCGCGCCCGCCTACCTCGACTGGATCGCCGGATCCGTCCGCCTTCCGAGCTGAGTATTCTCCGGCGCCCATGCTGAGCCTCCTCGTCCGCCAGCCAGGCCGTGACCGACACGATCGGGCTCGGCTTCACGTACTTCGTGCTCATCCCGGCGATCGCGACCGGCCTCATCGTCGTCGCGGTCGTCTCCGCGCGCGGCGAGAAGCGCGAGAACGAGAAGCTCGCAGGGCGCTGGGGCCGCAAGCGCGGCCCCGCCAACGGCTGCTTAGGCCGGACGGCCGCGCGCCCGCAGCGCGTCCCCGCCCGCGTCCGCCAGCTCGGCGTAGACGCGCGCCGTGCGCTCGGCGACGTCGCCCCAGTCGAAGCGCAGGACGTGCGCCGACGCCTCCGCCACGAGCCGGTCGCGCAGCTCGTCGTCGGTCAGGACGCGCTGCATCATCGCCGCGAGCGAGCGCGGGTTGCGCGAGCGGAAGCGCAGCCCGACGTCCGCGTTCGGGACGACCTCGCGCAGGCCGCCCGTGTCGGCGACGATGCACGCGCAGCCGCCGGCCATCGCCTCGAGCGCGACGAGGCCGAACGGCTCGTAGATCGACGGGACGACGCAGAGGTCGGCGATCCGGTAGAGCGAGTGCAGGACGTCGTCGCCGATCCAGCCCATGAACGTCCCGTGCGCCATGAGCCCGAGCTTCTCGGCCTGCTTGCGCAGCTCGGCCTCGTGCGTGCCCGAGCCGGCGACGAGGAAGCGGACCTTCCCGGCCCGCCGGATGACCTGCGGCAGCGCGTCGAGCGCGAGCTGGAAGCCCTTCTCGTAGACGAGCCGGCCGACGAGCAGGACGAGGCGCTCGTCGGGCGCGGCGAAGCGGGCGCGCAGCTCGTCGAGGCCGGCGACCGGCTGCAGGTCGGCGGGGTCGATCCCGTTCGGGATGACCGTGATGCGGCGATCGTCGATGTCGTAGACGTCGGCGACGTGCTCGCGCATGTAGTGCGAGCACGTGATGACGCGGTCGGCGCGCCCGGCCATCCACGTCTCGATCCCGTGGATGTAGGCCTGCGGGTGCTTGTCGACCCAGCCCTGGTGGCGGCCGTACTCGGTCGCGTGGATCGTCGTGAGGTACGGGCAGCGCAGCCGCTCGGCGAGCCCGGCCGCGGCGCCGGCGACGAGCCAGTCGTGGCCGTGGACGAGGTCGAAATCGCAGCCGCTTTCCGAGCTGGCGCCCGGCGGCGTGCATGTGCGGCGTTCATCCCCTCGACCCACGCGACGAACTCGTCGAGGTCCTGCGGCATGACCGGCTCGGCGACCCGGTGGATGTGGACGCCCGCCCGGAACTCGTCGGCGACGTGCTCGCGGCCGCCGCGCGTCAGCACGTGGACCTCGACGCCCTGGGCGACGAGCGCCTCCGAGAGCTTGTGCACATGGCGCGCGAGGCCGCCCGCGACGATCGGCGGGTACTCCCAGGAGAGGATCAGGACGCGGCGGCTCACGGAGGCTGGCGGGCCGGGCGATCCTATACGGCACCCGGCGGCGCGACGCTTCACAACCAATAGCGTTGAGAGTTGGATGCCTCGTCGCCTCCTGCCAGCCGCGCTCATCGTCCTCGTCGCGTGCGCGGCGGCGGTCGCGATCGCGATCAGCGGCGAGGATCCGGGCGAGGGCGGGCGCGTGACCGCCAGGGTGCTGCTGTCGCAGACCGGCGGCGGCCCGGCGGGCAGCGGCGTCGTCGAGCTGCGGCGCTGGCGCTACCGCGCCGACCCGTCCGACCGCGGCGGGCGCGACGGCTGGGCGCGCGGCGACTGGCGCGGGCGGCCGGTCGTCGTCCCCTACTCCCCCAACGCCCGCGCGTTCAGCGGCGCCGCCGGACGCCGCGCCTACGCCGGCTCCGTCGGCTGGTTCGCGCGCGAGATCGATGCGCCGGTCGCCGGGCTCTACGCGATCGCGTTCGAGTCCGCGCACCACCGGGCGTCGGTGTTCGTCGACGGCCGGCCGGTGCGCTCGCATGTCGGCGCCTACGAGCCGTTCGCCGCGCGCGCCGCAGCTGTCGCGCGGGCGCCACACGATCGCCGTCCGCGTCGACTGGCGCGACCCCGTCCGCCAGGCCGACGAGGGCTGGGCGCGCGCGTGGTTCAACTTCGGCGGCCTCAACCGCCCGGTGACGCTCGCGCGGCTCGGGCGCACCGAGCTCGGCGCGCTGACGGTCCGCACGAGGCTGCGAGGCGGCGACCGCGCGCAGGTCGAGGTCGCGCTGCGCGCCCGCAACCGCGGCAACGCCCGCACGATGCGCCTGCGCGGGAGCCTGCGCCACGGGGGGCGGACCGCATTCGCTGGAGTTCGCGCCCGCCGGCGTCGGCGCCGGAACCTCGCGTGCGATGCGCGCGACGGTGACGATCGACGACCCGGCGCTGTGGTCGCCCGAGGAGCCGCAGCGCTACGAGCTGCGCGTCGACGACCCCGGCGAGGCGACGGTGCAGCGGCCGGTCGGCCTGCGCGAGATCACGTGGGACGGCGGCGGGCTGCGGCTCAACGACGTGCCGCTCGTCCTGCGCGGCGCGGCGCTGCCGCCCGACGCGCGCGGCCACGGCGACGCGATGTCGGCGGCCGACGAGCAGGACATCGTCGACGGCCTGAAATCCGTGAACGCGAACGCGACGCGCTCCCAGCTGCCGCTCTCACAGAGCATGCTCGAGCGCCTCGACGCCGCCGGCATCCTCGTCTGGCAGGTCGTCGGCCCGTGGGAGCCGGCGGGCCGCTGGCGCGCCGAGCACGCCGCCCGAGATCGAGGGCGCCCGCGACCGCGCGCTGCGGACCGTCGAGGCCCAGCAGCCGCACGCGTCGATCGTCGCGTGGACGCTCGCCAACGAGGTCTCCGGCCAGGGCCAGCCGGGCGAGCGGGCGTACTTCGCGCAGACGATCCCGCGCCTGCGCGCGATCGACCCCACGCGGCCGATCGCCGCCGACCTCTGGGGCTCGCGCCTGACCCGCACCGGCGGCCCGCCGTTCTCCGACCTCGACGCCATCGGCATGACCGACTACGTCGGCTGGTACGACGCGCCGGGGTTCGATGCCGATGGCCAGGCCGCGATCACGCAGAGACGGCTGGACCGCCTGCGCCTCCTGTTCGCCGACAAGCCGATCGTCATCACGGAGCTCGGCGCCGCCGGCAGCGAGCGCAGCGCGCCGGGCGCCTTCGGCAGCCCGGAGTTCCAGGCCGCGCTGCTGGATCGCCGGCTGCGCTCCCTGCGCGACGACCCCGCGCTCAGCGGCACGCTCGTCTGGGCGCTGCGCGACTACGCGCTGCGGCCCGACTTCCGCGGCGGCTCGGTGCTGCTGCACCGGCCCGGCCTCGAGCTCACGCCCGGCCTCAACGAGAAGGGGCTCTACGACTACGCGGGGCGGCCCAAGCCGGCGCTCGAGACCGTCCGCGCGTGTTCGAGGAGTAGGGCTCAGCTGCCGCGAGTGCGCGCGACGTCGTAGTCGGGCGAGCCCGGCCCCTCGTAGTCGGGGTCCGCGTAGATGCCGCCGTTGGCGGGCGAGTAGATCGACGTGACGCCCTCGTCCCAGCGGATCTCGTAGCGCGGGTTCGGATCGCCGCGCAGGACGCGCTCGATCACGCCGTGGCGCCCGGGGCGCATGGGAGCGCGCGCCGTGCGGCGGCGGCGGCCTGATTTCTCGGCAACGATGCGGTCTCCGACTTCAAATGCCATGGCTTCTCCTGAAGGTTGGATGCTGCTCGCGCCGCGCGGTGCTGCGGCCACGCGGCCGGCGGCCTGATGTTAGGGCCTCGGGCCGCCGGCGCGCTAGACCAGCCGTGGGTCGTCAGGATACGAACGCCGAGCGGGCCGCGCGGGCGCCCGCCCGCGCGCCGTCGAGAAAGCCGTACGTCCCCTCCTCGCGCAGCTCGCGCGCGGCCTCGACGAGCGCGGCCGTGGCAGCGAACGCGAACGCGCCGCCGACCGTGACGCGCGCGACGCCCGCCGCCGCGAGCTCGCCGACCGGCGGCGCGCCTGCGAACGCCAGGACGTTCACGGGCTTGCCGGTCTCGGCGACGACGCGGCGGATGTCCTCGATCCGCGAGAGGCCCGGCGCGTAGACGACGTCGGCGCCCGCCTCGCCGTAGGCGCGCAGGCGGGCGATCGTGTCGTCGAGGTCGTCGACGCCGTGGATGTGGTTCTCGGCGCGCGCCGTGAGGACGAGCTGGATCGGGCCCTCGTGCGCCGCGTCGGCGGCGGCGGCGATCCGCGCGACGGCGTGCTCGAGGCAGTAGATCGGGCCGGCCTCGTCGCCGGTGAAGTCCTCGATCGAGCAGCCCGCGAGGCCGGCGCCGATCGCCAGGCGCACGGTCTCCGCGACACCGGCGGGAGCGTCCGCGTAGCCGTTCTCGAGGTCGGCGCTCACGGGCAGCGGCGTCGCGGCGGCGATCGCGGCGGCGTTGGCGAGCGCCTCGTCGCGGGTGACCGAGCCGTCGAGGCGGCCGAGCGTCGCGGCGAAGCCGCTGCTCGTCGTCGCGAGCGCCGCGAAGCCGAGCGACGCCAGCAGCCGCGCCGAGCCGGCGTCCCAGGGGTTGGGCGCCAGCAGCGGACGGTCGCCGTGGTGCAGCGCGCCAAAGCGCCGGGCGAGCTGCGCCTGATCGTTCATGCGGGGATCATCGCGCGTCAGCTCCAGCGGTCCCACGCGCGCAGCTCGGGCTCGGGGTCGATCGGCCTGCCGCGCGAGCGGATCTCGAAGTGCAGGTGGCAGCCGGTCGTGCGGGCGTTGCCGGTGGCGCCGACGCGGCCGATCCGCCGGCCGGTGAGCACGCGGTCGCCGGCGCGCAGGCGGGAGGGACGCTCGAGGTGGGCGTACCAGTAGTCGCGCCGCGTGTGGTCGCCGCGGATGATGACGAGGTTGCCGTAGAGGACCGGGTCGTAGCGGGCGCTGACGACCCGCCCGCCGCGGGCGGCGGCCAGCGGCGTGCCGCAGGCCGCGTCGACGTCGAAGCCCTCGTGCGTGCGCCCGCCGTTGCGCCCGACGCCGAAGCGCCCGATCGGGCCGCGATCGGCATGGGGACCGCGGACCGGGTGGACGTGGGTGCGCAGCGTCACGCGACCCGCGAGGCGGGCGGTGCCGTCGGGCGCGCGCACGCGGATGCGGTAGCTGCCCTGGGGCGCGACCTCGCCGCTCCCGCGCAGCCCGTCCCACTCGATCGCCTGCGGCGAACCGGGCGCGGCGACGGGCAGCGCGAAGCTCAGCACCGGCACGCCGCCGCTCGCCTCGCGGACGACGTCGACCTGCAGCGCGACCGGCGCCGGGGCCACGAAGCCGAACGCGATCCGCACCGGCGGGCCGGCGACGTAGGCGTGCCGCGGGCTGACCTCGGGCGCGACGAGCGTCAGCGACGGCGGCGGCGGGCAGGGGTGCGGCCGCGGCGAACAGGGCGAGCGCGGAGAGCGGGGCGGCGAGGCTCACCGGGCCGGAGTATGAGCCCGCGGTAGGACGTCGGTGCTCAGGCGCGCTCGAGCAGCGCGAGCCCGTGCGGAGCCACGAGCTCGCCGACCCGCGACCGGGCCCGACGAGCTCGTGCTCGCGCCCGCTGAGGACGTCGCGCTAGGTCCCTGCCGGCGCGTCGAGCTGCGGCCGCCTCGCCCGCCGCGCCGCACCGGGCACGACGACGAGCACCTCGCCGTCGCCGCCGCCGCGCGTGAACGCGACGACGTCCGGGCCCGGCGTCGAGCGCCGCGTAGGCGCCGGCGAAGGCCTCCGGCCGGCGCGCGCGGAGGTCCAGCGCGCGCCAGATGACGAAGAGCTTCATCGTCTCGCGCGTCGGCTCGGCCCCGCCCTGCAGCTCCTCGAGCGCCCGGCGCCGCGCGTCCCAGTCCACCGGCCGGCGGTTGTCGGGATCGACGAGCGAGAGGTCGGCGAGCTCGTCGCCCTGGTAGACGTCCGGCAGCCCCGGGACGGTGAGCTTCAGCAGCAGCTGGCCGAGCGCCGACCGCTCGCCGGCGGCCGCGATCTCGGCGAGAAAGGGCTCGAAGTCGTCGAGGAACGGGCGATGCTCGAGCAGCGCGACCGCGTAGCGCTTGACGCGCGCCTCCCAGTCGTGGTCCTGCTGCACCCACGTCGTGTTGCGCTTGGCCTCGCGCAGCGCCTTCTCGAGATAGCCCTCGAGGCGCTCGCGGCCGATCGGCCAGACCGCGGCGAGCGTCTGGAAGACGAGGTAGCGCTCCGGCCCGTCGGGCGCGCCGTCCTGCGACGAGCTCGTCGGTGAGCTCGTACCAGCGGCGCACGTGGATCGCCCAGGCCTCGGCCATGAGCGACAGCGCGCCGAGCCGGGCGCGGGCGTCGCCCGAGCGCTTCGTGTCGTGGGTCTGGGTCACGAGCAGCCCGCGCGGGAAGCGCTCGGCGCGCAGCGCGTTGGCGCTGTGGAAGTCGTCGACCGAGATGCCGAAGCGTCCCGGGTCGCCGCCGACGTCGTTGAGCGCGAGCAGCCGCAGGTAGCGGTAGAACGCCGTGTCCTCGATCCCCTTCGCGGTCACCGGCGGCGAGGTCTGCTGAAAGCGCGACGACGAACTCCTCCGGCGCGCCCTCGTAGAGGTCCGGGCGCCCGGCCGCCGCGAGCGCGGCCCGGTCGGCGTCCTCGTAGCGGCCGTCCTTGACGTAGGTCCGGTAGACCGGCAGCCGCGCGAGCGCCTGCTCGAGCTCGCCCGGGTCGTGGATGCGCCGCAGGCGGTCGACCTCGCGCGTGAACGTCGTCGTCGCCTGCTCGAGCTGGGCCTCGAGCGCGACCTCGTCGAAGGAGCGCGGGTCGCCGGAGATCGTGTGCCACAGCTCGGTCAGCGGCTCCTCGCCGGCGGGATCGATGAAGACGCCCTGGACGTCGTTGAGGAACTCGTAGCCGACGGTGCCCTCGACCGGCCAGTCGCGCAGCTGCTCCCCGGGGTGGAGGATCTTCTCGACCCAGACGTGCTGCGGCACCCGCGCGCGGCGAGCCGCTCGAGGTAGCCGCCCGGGTCGGCGAGCCCGTCGGGATGGTCGATCCGCAGACCCTCGATGACGCCGTCGTCGAGCAGCTCGAGCACCTTGCGATGGGTGAGCTCGAAGACCTCCGGGTCCTCGACGCGGACGCCCGCGAGGTCGTCGATGTCGAAGAAGCGGCGGTAGTGGCCGGTCTCGGGGTCGACGTCGAAGACGCGCACCCGCTCGCCGGGATCGGCCCACCAGCGGTTCTCGTCGCCGGTGCCCATGTGGTTGGGGACGATGTCGAGGATGATCCCGAGGCCCTCGCCGGCGAGCGCCCGCAGCCCCGCCTCCCCGCCGAGCGACTCCGAGACGCGCGTCGGATCGACGACGTCGTAGCCGTGCGTCGAGCCCGAGCGCGCCTGCAGCGACGGGGAGAGGTAGAGATGGCTCACCCCGAGCGAGCGCAGGTACGGGACGAGCGCGCGGACGTCGTCGAAGCGCAGGTGAGGGCCGAGCTGCAGGCGGTACGTCGCGCGCACTACTTCGGGGGATCGACGCGCTTGAGGACCGTCACCGAGCGCGCGAGGACCTCGACATGCTCGCGCGACCCGACCGTCGGCGTTCGCGGCTGGGCCTCGGGATCGGCCGTCGTGAGCTCCAGCGACCAGGTCTTCCCGAAGCGGCGGCCGGGCAGGACGAACGTCACGTCCTCGTGGTGGCCGTTGATGAGCAGGAGGAACGAGTCGTCGACGATCTGCTCGCCGTGGCGGCCGCGGTAGGGGAACTCCTGGCCGTTGAGAAACAGGCCGATGACGCGCCCGTTCTGCTGCCAGTCGGCGCGCGTCATCCGCCGGCCGTCGGTCCGAAACCACCAGGCGTCGGGCAGTCCGAGGCCGGTCGCCCCGGTCGACTCGCCGGAGAGGAAGTGCCGGCGGCGGAAGACCGGGTGGTCGCTGCGCAGGGCGATGAGCCGCTTCGTGAACGCCCGCAGCCGCTGCCCGCGCTCGCCGATGTCCCAGTGAAACCACGAGATCTCGTTGTCCTGGCACCAGGCGTTGTTGTTGCCGCCCTGCGAGCGGTCGAACTCGTCGCCGCCGAGCAGCATCGGGACGCCCTGGGAGAGCAGCAGCGTCGTGAGGAAGTTGCGCTGCTGGCGCTCGCGCAGGGCGTTGATCTCCGGGTCGTCGGTCGGGCCCTCGACGCCGTGGTTCCACGAGCGGTTGTCGTCGGTGCCGTCCTTGTTGTCCTCGAGGTTGGCCTCGTTGTGCTTCTCGTTGTAGGAGACGAGGTCGGCGAGCGTGAAGCCGTCGTGCGCGGTGATGAAGTTGATCGAGGCGAACGGCTCGCGGCCGTCGTCCTTGTAGAGGTCGCTGGATCCCGTGAAGCGGTTGGCGAAGTCGGCGACGCTCGCCTCGCCGCGCCAGAAGTCGCGCATCGTGTCGCGGTACATGCCGTTCCACTCCGTCCACAGGACCGGGAAGTTGCCGACCTGGTAGCCGCCGGGGCCGACGTCCCAGGGCTCGGCGATGAGCTTGACCTGCGAGAGCACCGGGTCCTGGTGGATCGTGTCGAAGAACGCGCTGAGGCGGTCGACGTCGTAGAGCTCGCGGGCGAGGGCTGCTGGCGAGGTCGAAGCGGAAGCCGTCGACGTGGCACTCGATGACGAAGTAGCGCAGCGAGTCCATGATGAGCCGCAGGACGCTCGGGTGGACCGGGTTGAGGCTGTTGCCGGTGCCCGTGAAGTCCATGTAGAAGCGCTGGTCGTCGGGCTCCAGGCGGTAGTAGCTCTTGTTGTCGACGCCCTTGAAGGACAGCATCGGGCCGAGGTGGTTGCCCTCGGCGGTGTGGTTGTAGACGACGTCGAGGATGACCTCGATGCCGGCCTTGTGCAGGGCCTTGACCATGCCCTTGAACTCGCGCACCTGCTCGCCGGTCGAGCCGGTCGCGGCGTACCCGGCGTGCGGCGCGAGGTAGCCGATCGAGCTGTAGCCCCAGTAGTTGCTCAGGCCCTTGTCGACGAGGAAGTGCTCGTCGGCCTTGTGGTGGACGGGCAGCAGCTCGACGGCGGTGACGCCGAGCTCCTTGAGGTATGAGATCGCGGGCTCGGAGGCGAGGCCGCCGTAGGTTCCGCGCAGGTCCTCGCGGACGTCGGGATGGAGCTTCGTGAAGCCCTTGACGTGCGCCTCGTAGATGACGGTCTCCGTCCACGGCGTGCCGAGCAGGCGGTCGCCCTCCCAGTCGAAGCCGGGGTCGACGACGAGCGACTTCGGGATCGCCTCGGCGTCGTCCTCGTCGTCGGGCTCGAGGTCGGCGACGTCGGTGTCGTCGGGGATGTAGGGCAGCGTGCTCGCCTTCTCCCACTCGATCTCGCCCTCGATCGCCTTGCCGTACGGGTCGATGAGCAGCTTGCAGGGGTTGAAGCGGTGGCCCTCCTCGGGCAGGTACGGGCCGTACACGCGGTAGCCGTAGCGCTGGCCCGGGCCGACGTTCGGCAGGTAGCAGTGCCAGTTGTAGGCCGTGCGCTCCCTGACCTCGATGCGCGTCTCGTTGTCGTCGGCGTCGAAGAGGCAGAGCTCGACGCGCTCGGCGTGCTCGCTGAAGAGGCTGAAGTTCGTGCCCTTGCCGAGCCACGTCGGGCCGAGCGGGAACGGGCGCCCGGGCCAGACCTCGATGCCGTTCTGCTCCTCGCGTCCGTTGCGCTCGCTCATCGGACGAGCGCCCCGGAGAGCGGGCCGACGGTCAGCGTGCCGTCGCGCAGCGCCGCCTCGCCGGCCGCGACGACGATGGTCGCGTGCCCGGCGAGCGGCAGCTCTTGCGCGCTGCCGGCGAAGTTGCAGGCCATCCGGTAGGGGCCGCGATCGACGACGAGCCAGCGCGCGTCCTCGTCGTGCAGGGTCGTCGTCTCCTCGGGTGGCAGAGCGGTGCGCACGCGCAACAGTGTCGCGTAGAGCTCCGCGAGCTCCGGGTCGCGCTCGCGGGTGAGCTTCGAGCGCTGGAACGTGGCGGCGTCCTGCGGGTCGGGGACCTCCTGGCCCGCGAACTGCGCGAAGGCGGCGAACTCGCGCCGGCGCCCCTCGCGCGTGGCGACCGCGATCTCCTCGTCGATGTGGTCGGAGAAGAACTGAAAGGGCGCGGGCTCGCCGTACTCCTCGCCCATGAAGAGCATCGGGACAAACGGCGACAGCAGCGTGCAGAACGCGGCGAGCGGCCGTGCCTCGGCGGGCAGGCGGTCGCCGAGCGCGCGGTTGCCGACCTGGTCGTGGTCCTGGTCGAAGACGACGAACTGCTGCGGCGGGCGGTCGAACGCGGGGGCGCCGAAGCGGCGCTTGCGAAACGCCGAGTACTGGCCGTCGTGGACGAACGGGCGGCGAAACGCCTTCGCGAGGTCGGCGACCTTGCCGAACTCCGCGTAGTAGCCGTCGGTGTCGCCGGTCAGCAGGACGCGCAGGGCGTGGTGGAAGTCGTCGGCCCACTGGGCGTCGTGGCCGAAGCCGCCCTGCTCCGGCGGGCGGATGACCTTCGGGTCGTTGAGGCCGGACTCGGCGATGACGATCGCGCTCTCGCGCGCGGCGTGCACGCGCGCGGCGATCTCGGCGAGGATCGAGGTCGCGCTCTGGTCGAAGATCGCGTGGATCGCGTCGAGGCGCAGGCCGTCGACGTGGAAGTCGCGCACCCAGCCCTCGGCGGACTGCAGGACCCACTCGCGGACGGGGTCGCAGTACTCGTCGTCGTAGTTCATCGCCTGGCCCCAGAACGTCGAGTACTTCTCGGTGAAGTAGCGCCCGAAGGCGGCGAGCGCCGTGTTGCCGGAGGCGCCGACGTGGTTGTAGACGACGTCGAGGATGACGCTCAGCCCGCAGGCGTGGGCCGCGTCGACGAGCCGCTGGAAGCCCTGCGGCCCGCCGTAGGCCGAGTGCGCGGCGCTGAGGTAGACGCCGTCGTAGCCCCAGCCGTGGACGCCGGGGAACTCGGCGACCGGCATGACCTCGATCGCGTTGACGCCGAGCTCGGCGAGCTCGGGCAGGTGCCCGATCGCGGCGTCGAACGTGCCCTCGGGGGTGAACGTCCCGATGTGCAGCTCGTAGATGACGAGATCGGGCAGCGGCGTCGGCTCGAAGTCGCCGTCGGTCCAGGCGAAGGCGGTCGTGTCGACGATCCGCGAGGGGCCGCGCAGGCCCGTCGGGCTGGTGGCGCGTGGCGGGGTCGGGCAGCGGGCCCTCGCCGTCGAGGACGTAGGCGTAGTCCTCCCCGGCACCGCGCCTGCACGCGCGCCTCGAAGACGTCGAGGCCGGCGTTGCGCAGCGCGTGCTCGCGGTCGCCCCGACGCGGACCCGGACGTCCTCGCGGTCAAGCGCCCAGACGCGGAACTCGACGGTGCCGTCGTCGAGCGGGGTCGCGCCGAGGCGGCGCTCCCAGGGATAGATGGCCTCCGGCACCCGCACCACCGTACCCGGGCGGGGGTGCGGCCTCTCGGGCGCTGTCGGTTGTGGTGACTCGGCGGCCTCGTGTGCTCGCGGCGCTCGCGAACAGCATCGATGAGGGAATCGGTCCGGGCCCTACCGGCGCGCCCTCGGAGCGGTCGTGTCGAACGGAGGGGTCCATGGCACCTCGTTCGACACGACCGCTCGCGGGAGCGCGCGGGCGAGCCGGATCGCTTCCTCAAAGCCGCCGTTCACCAGCGCTCGACCCGCACACCGCGCTTGACCCGCACCCGCGCCCGCACCACGCTTGACCCGCCCCACGCCAACTGGTACAACCAGTTGCACGATGGCAGCCACGACCCTCTCCGAGTCGATCTTCGTCCGCCTCCGCGACGGGATCCTCACCGGCCGGCCGGCCCCCGGGGAGCCGCTGCCCTCCGAACGGGTGCTGGCGACCGAGCTGCAGTGCAACCGCCACGCGATCCGCGAGGCCGTCAAGCGCCTGCAGCAGGCCGGGCTCGTCGAGGTCTCCCACGGCGGCGCGACGCGCGTGCTCGACTGGCGCGCGACCGGCGGCCTCGACCTCCTCGCCCAGCTGCCGCTCACCGCCGGCGACGCCGAGCACCTGCGCTCGGTGCTCGAGCTGCGCCTCTGCGTCGGCGTCGACGCCGCGCGCCGCTGCGCCCAGCGCGCGCCCGCGACGACGATCGCCGCGCTGCACGACGCGCTCGACGACGACGAGCTCGCCCCGCCCCTGCGCTACGCGGCCCTCTGGGACCGCATCATCGACGGCTCCGACAACCTCGCATACCGGCTGGCCTACAACAGCCTGCTCGCCAACCTCGACCCCGCGGCCGAGCCGTCGCGCTCGCTCTTCGCCGCCGAGTCCGGCGACGCCGTCGCCCACGAGCGGCTCGTCGAGGCGATCGCGGCCGGCGATGCCGACGCCGCCGACGAGGCTGCCGGAGACCTGCTCGTCCGGGCCCTCGTCAACTCCCGCCGCGAAGGAGCCGGCCCATGGCTGAGGTCCTGTACTACGCGATCCCCGCGTTCGTCCTGCTGCTCGCCGTCGAGGCGATCTCGTTCCTCGTCGCCCGCAACGAGGCGCTCGTCGGCTACGAGCGCAAGGACACGGCGACGAGCCTCAGCATGGGGATCGGCAACGTCGTCGTCAACGTCGCGTGGAAGGCCGTCGTCGTCGTCGTCCTCGCCGCGCTCTACGAGCTCACGCCGCTGCGCATCCCGGCCGACGCCTGGTGGGCCTGGGTGCTCATCTTCTTCGCCGACGACCTCGCCTACTACTGGTTTCATCGCATCAGCCACGAGGTGCGCGTCTTCTGGGCCAGCCACGTCGTCCATCACTCCAGCGAGCACTACAACCTCTCGACGGCGCTGCGCCAGACCTGGGTCCCGATGACCTACCTGCCGTTCTGGCTGCCGCTCGCGCTCGCCGGCTTCCCGCCGTGGATGATCCTCACCCAGCAGGCGATCAGCCTCATGTACCAGTTCTGGATCCACACCGAGCGCATCGGCCGCCTGCCGCGCCCGATCGAGTTCCTCTTCAACACGCCGTCGCACCACCGCGTCCATCACGGCGCCAACGAGCAGTACCTCGATCGCAACTACGCCGGCATCCTCATCATCTGGGACCGGATGTTCGGGACGTTCGCCGGCGAGGACGAGCGCGTGCGCTACGGCCTGACGAAGAACATCAAGACGTTCAAGCCGACCGAGGTCGCCTTTCACGAGTACAGGGCGATCGCGCGCGATCTGCGCGCCGCCCGCGACTGGCACGAGCGCGCGGGCTACATGCTGCGCGGGCCCGGCTGGGCGCCGGACGCGCAGCCGCCGGCAGCCGCCGAGGCGCCGGTGCGCCAGCCCGCCTGAGTCGCGCCCAGGCGTCCTAGACTGGGCGCAGTGCCCTTCCACCGCCCCGAGCCGCAGCGCGCGCAGCCGGTCTCGACGCCCGCGGGCGAGCACGTCTACCGCGACGCGACGCGCACGCTGCCGGCGACCACCGGGACGCTGGCGTGCCCGCGGTGCGACGCCCCCGTCTCGCTGGGCGGGCGCGCGGCGTCGCTGGCCGAGGCGCTCGCCTGCCCGTTCTGCGGGCACAGCGCGCGGGTGCACCGCTTTCTCACCCTCGGCGAGCCGTCGCGGCCCGCTCGGGTGGTCGTGCGCGCGCGCTGCCTGCGCGACCGGTGAGCCGCTCGGCTCGCCGAAGCAGGCGTAACCTCAGCGTTACGTAACAGCTCTGTTACGCTGTCCGGCATGGACGCCGGGCACTGCGAGCTGCGCATCACCCGCCACTACGACGCCGCGCCCGCCGAGGTGTGGGCGGCGCTGACCGAGCCGGAGTCGATCGGGCGCTGGCTCGCGCGCCCGGTCGAGATCGAGCTGGCCCCCGGCGGCGCGTTCTCGCTCGCAAACGGCGTCGACGCCCGCGTCGTCGAGCTCGAGCCCGAGCGCCTCCTCGAGCTCGACTGGAGCCACGGCGGCGAGGAGCGCTCGCTCGTGCGCTTCGAGCTGCGCCCCGCCGGCGGCGGCACCGTCCTCGTCCTCGAGCACGGCCGCATCCACGCGCCGATCGGCATGGCGTACATGTCGCGCTGGAGCGGCGTCCTGAAGCGCCTCGACGCCGAGGTCGGCGCGTGAACGCCCTCGGCGCGCTGGCCGATCCCACCCGCCGGCGGATCGTCGAGCTGCTCGCCACCGGCGACGAGCTCAGCGCCGGCGAGCTCGCCTCGCACTTCGACACGAGCCGGCCCGGCGTGTCGCGCCATCTGCGCGTCCTGCGCGACCTCGGCGTCGTGACCGCCCGCGGCGAGGGCACCCGGCGCCTGTACTCGCTGGACCCCGCCCCGCTCGCCGAGCTCGACGACTGGCTCGGCCGCTATCGCGCCTTCTGGACCAACCGCCTCGACGCGCTCGACACCGAGATCCGCCGACGCCGGACAACCACCTAGACCTGGAGGACCACATGCCCCCGACGATCGCCCCCTACCTGCTCTACGAGGACGTCGACGCCGCGCTCGACTTCCTCGCCCGCGCCTTCGGCTTCGAGGAGACGCTGCGCTACACCGGCCCCGAGGGCTACGTCAGCCACGCCGAGATGCGCATCGGCGACGACGGCGTGATCTACATGGGCGACCCCGGCGGCGACTACCGCAACCCCGCGCACGCGGGCGTGAGCACGCACATGACGTGCGTCACGGTCGACGACGTCGACGCGATGTACGAGCGCGCGAAGGCCGCCGGCGCCGAGATCACCGAGGCGCCGGCCGACCAGGACTACGGCGAGCGGCGCTTCATGGCCCGCGACCCGGAGGGCCACGGCTGGTCGATCTCCCAGCCGATCCGCGAGGTCGCGGCCGAGGACTGGGGCGCGGTCGCGAGCTCCTAGCGCGCCCGGGGCTTGGCGGCCTTCGCCCGTCGCCTTCGTCACGACCGGCGGCCGCGGCTCGGGCACGAGCCACACGACGCCGAGCGGCGGCAGCGTGACCTCCGCCGATGCCGGCTGGCCGTGCCACGGCAGCGGCTCGGCCTCGACGCCGCCGAGGTTGCCGGTGTCGGTCCCGCCGTAGAACGACGAGTCGGTGTTCAGCCGCTCGATCCAGCGGCCGGTCTGCGGCAGCCCGAGCCGGTAGCCCGGCCGCGGAACCGGCGAGAGGTTGCAGACGGCGACGAGCACGTCCTGCGCCGGGTT
Source organism: uncultured Actinomycetes bacterium (assembly GCA_963830085.1). Classification (GTDB taxonomy): domain Bacteria; phylum Actinomycetota; class Thermoleophilia; order Solirubrobacterales; family Solirubrobacteraceae; genus CADCVQ01. The sequence continues at coordinate 90,239 of CAWHLF010000012.1, forward strand.
CTCGCCGACGCGCGCGAACGCGACGACGTTCGCGTCGGCGTCGTTGGGCTCGATCCAGTAGAAGCCGCTGCCCTCGAAGTCGACCTCGTAGAGCGCCGGCGTGCCGGTGAGGATCGCGTTGAGGTCGCGGACGAGCGCCTGGACGCCGGAGTGCTCGCCCTGCTCGAGCAGGTGCCAGTCCAGCGAGCGGTCGTGGCTCCACTCCGCCTCCTGGGCGAACTCCTGGCCCATGAAGAGCAGCTTCTTGCCGGGGTGCGCCCACATGAACGCGTACAGCGAGCGGAGGTTGGCGAGCTTCTGCCAGCGGTCGCCGGGCATCTTGGCGATCAGCGAGCCCTTGCCGTGGACGACCTCGTCGTGCGACAGCGGCAGGATGAAGTTCTCCGTGAACGCGTAGACCATCGAGAACGTCAGCTCGTGGTGGTGGTAGCGGCGATGGATCGGGTCCTGCTGGAAGTAGTCCAGCGTGTCGTGCATCCAGCCCATGTTCCACTTGAAGCCGAACCCCAGGCCGCCGAGGTACGTCGGCCGCGAGACGCCCGGCCACGACGTCGACTCCTCGGCCGCGCTGATGACGCCCGGCTCGTCGCGGTGCAGGACCTCGTTGAGCTCCTTGAGGAACGCGACGGCGTCGAGGTCCTCGCGCCCGCCGAACTCGTTGGGCACCCACTCGCCGTCCTTGCGCGAGTAGTCGAGGTAGAGCATCGACGCGACCGCGTCGACGCGGATCCCGTCGGCGTGGTACTCCCGCGCCCAGAACAGCGCGTTGGCGACGAGGAAGTTGCGGACCTCGTTGCGCCCGTAGTTGAAGATCAGCGTGCCCCACTCCGGGTGCGACCCGCGGCGCGGATCGTCGTGCTCGTAGAGCGCGGTGCCGTCGAAGCGCGCGAGCGCCCATGCGTCGCGCGGGAAGTGCGCCGGCACCCAGTCCAGCAGGACGCCGATGTCGTGCTCGTGCATCCGGTCGACGAACGCGCGGAGGTCGTCGGGCGAGCCGAAGCGCGGCGTCGGTGCGTAGTACGACGTCACCTGATAGCCCCAGGAGCCCGAGAACGGGTGCGCCATGACCGGCAGCAGCTCGACGTGCGTGAAGCCGAGGTCCGAGATGTAGGCGGCCAGCTCGTCGGCGAGCTCGAGGTACGTCAGCGAGCGGTTGTCCTCCAGCGGGTTGCGCCGCCAGGAGCCGAGGTGGACCTCGTACACGGACATCGGCCGCTTCAGGGGCGTGCCGGCGGCCCGCCTGGCGAGGTACGCGTCGTCCTTCCACTCGTATGACGACTGGCTGACGATCGACGCCGTCTGCGGCGGCACCTCGGTCTCGAAGGCGAACGGATCGGCCTTCAGCAGCAGCTCGCCGGACTGCGTGCGGATCTCGAACTTGTAGCGTGCGCCGGCGGCGATCCCCGGGACGAAGAGCTCCCACACGCCGGAGCCGCCGAGCGTCCGCATCGGGTGCAGCCGCCCGTCCCAGAAGTTGAAGTCGCCGACGATGCTCACCGAGCGGGCGGCGGGGGCCCAGACGGCGAACGACGTGCCCGTGACGCCGTCGATCTCGCGGACGTGCGCGCCCATCTTCGTCCAGAGCTGCTCGTGGCGGCCCTCGCGGAAGAGGTGCTCGTCGAGCTCGGAGAGCGTCGGCGCGAAGCGGTACGGGTCGGGCGTCGTGAACGAGTTGCCGTCCGCGAAGCCGATCTCCAGCTCGTACTCGAGCGGCAGGCTCGCGCCCTCGATGCGGCCCTCGAACAGGCCGCCGGGATGCACGCGCTCGAGCGCGACGCCGGCCGGCTGCACGACGATCGACTGCGCCGCCGGGTGCAGCGCGCGGACGACGACGCCGCCGTCGGCGTCCGGGTGCGCGCCGAGCAGCGCGTGCGGGTCGTGGTGGTCGCGGGAGACGAGGCGGTCGATGTCGGTCGGGTCTGCGTTCATGTGCTGACCTCCACGTCGAGCAGCCGCGCGATCCCGGCGACCGGGATCGGAACCCAGTCCGGGCGGTTGTTGAGTTCGTAGTGCAGCTCGTAGACGGCCTTCTCGAGCTCGAAGATCGCCAGGAGCTTCTCGGTCGCCGCCTGGCCGGCGGGCAGCAGCGTCGGATCGACGGCGGCGCAGTAGGCCTCGAGGAAGCCCTCGCGCGCCTGCTGCTCCCAGCCCTCGGGGGCCGGCACGCCGCGCAGCAGCTCCGAGGCCGACGCCGCGTACGCGAACGAGCGCAGCATCCCCGCGACGTCGCGCAGCGGCGAGCGCTTGCGGCGGCGCTCGAGCAGCGAGCGCGCGGGCTCGCCCTCGAAGTCGAGGATGATCCAGCCGGCGTCCCGCAGCATCGTCTGTCCGAGGTGGTAGTCGCCGTGGTGGCGGATGAGCCGCCCGCCGACGCCGACGTGCGACATCATCTGCAGGCGGTCGCGCACCTCCTCGCCGCGGCCGGCGATCGGCGCGAGCGCCGGGTCGTCGGGCAGGTCGAGGAACGCGCGCTCGATCTGCTCGTCGATCGTCGCCGTCAGGAGCGCGAGCGCCTCGTCGCTGGGCTCCTCGGGCGCGAACGCCGGATCGCTCGCGTCCGACGCGAGGACGGTGTGCATCCGGCCGGTCGCCGTGCCGAGCTCGGGCACGCGGCGCAGGAGGCCCAGCGGGTCGTCGAGCGCGAGCTGCCAGCCGTCGCGCGCCTCGCCGATGAACTCCTGCAGGATCCCGAGCGTCGCCTGCATGCGGTCGCCGGTGTAGTCGTACCAGCCGGTGAGCTGCGCGATGTTCGGGAAGTCGCGCGTCGAGAGGAAGCGCAGCATCTCGAGCTCGGGGTTGACGCCCGGCTCCAGGCGGCGGAAGACCTTCAGCACCTGCTCCTCCCCGAAGACCATCGACGAGTTGGACTGCTCGGCGCCCATCGGGCGGACGTGGCCGGTCGGCTCGATGCCGCCGTGAAACGAGACGCGGCCCTTCGTCGCCTCGCTCGCGAAGAGGCCGGCGAGCGCGCGGATGCTCTCGGGCGCCCCCGGCAGGAGCTGGTAGAGCTCGTGCGTGCCGGCCTGGAAGCGCGCCTCGACGATCTGCAGCTCGAGCTGCGGATCGTCGCTGAGCGCGACCCGCTCGAGGACGTTCGCCGCCGCCACCTCGCGGGCCTTGGAGGCAAACCAGCGCTGCTCGGTGATCCACTGCTCCAGCGGCTCGGTCGATCTGATCAGGAACGCTCATTCGTCCTCCTCCTCGAGGCGAAACCAGAAGAACCCGCGCGGGGCGAGCGTCAGCAGGTAGGGCAGCTCGCCGATCTTCGGGAAGCGCGTGCGGCCGAACATCTCGACCGGGCGGCGGCCGTTGTACCAGGACAGGTCGAGCTCGACGGCCTGCGCGGAGCGCGCGAGGTTGTGGACGCAGAGCACGACGTCGTCCTCGTACGTGCGGATGCACGCGAAGATCTTCGGGTTGCCCGGCGTCAGCGCCTCGAAGCTCCCGAGGCCGAAGACCGGGTGCTCCTTTCTCAGCGCGATGAAGCGCCGCAGCCAGCGCAGCAGGGAGCTCGGCGTCCGCAGCTGGGCCTCGACGTTGACGGCCTGGTAGCCGTAGACGGGGTCCATGAGCGGCGGCGCGTAGAGCTGGGCGAAGTCCGCGCGGCTGAAGCCGCCGTTGCGGTCGCCGGTCCACTGCATCGGCGTGCGCACGCCGTCGCGGTCGCCGAGGTAGACGTTGTCGCCCATCGCGATCTCGTCGCCGTAGTAGAGGACCGGCGAGCCGGGGAGGCTGAAGAGCATCGCGTGCAGCAGCTCGATCTCGTCGCGCCCGCCGTCCATGAGCGGGGCCAGCCGGCGGCGGATGCCGACGTTGAGCTTCATGCGCGGGTCCTTGGCGTACTCGGCGTACATGTAGTCGCGCTCCTCGTCGGTGACCATCTCGAGCGTCAGCTCGTCGTGGTTGCGCAGGAACAGGCCCCACTGGCAGTTGACGGGGATGTGCGGCGTCTGGGCGAGGATCTCGAGGATCGGCGTCGCCTCCTCGCGGCGCAGCGCCATGAACATCCGCGGCATGACCGGGAAGTGGAAGGCCATGTGGCACTCGTCGCCGTCGCCGAAGTAGTCGACGACGTCGGCCGGCCACTGGTTCGCCTCGGCGAGCAGGACGCGGTCGGGGTACTCGGCGTCGACGACCTCGCGCACCTCGCGCAGGAACGCGTGCGTCTCCTCGAGGTTCTCGCAGTTCGTGCCCTCGCGCTCGTAGAGGTAGGGCACGGCGTCGAGGCGGAAGCCGTCCAGGCCGGCGTCCAGCCAGAAGCGCAGGACGTCGAGCATCGCCTCGCGGACCTCGGCGTTGTCGTAGTTGAGGTCGGGCTGGTGGTGGAAGAAGCGGTGCCAGAAGTACGGCGCCGGCCTTCTCGTCCCACGTCCAGTTCGACGTCTCGGTGTCGACGAAGATGATCCGCGCCTCGTCGTACTTCGTCGGGTCGTCGGTCCAGACGTACCAGTCGCGCTTGGGGTTGTCGGGGCTCGAGCGCGCCTCCTGAAACCACGCGTGGTCGGAGGAGGTGTGGTTCATGACGAGGTCGGCGATGACGCGGATGCCGCGCTCGTGCGCCGCCTCGATGAACGCGCGGACGTCGTCCATCGTCCCGTAGTCGGGGTGCACGCCGTAGAAGTCGGCGATGTCGTAGCCGCCGTCGCGCAGCGGCGAGGGGTACATCGGCAGCAGCCAGATGACGTCGATGCCGAGCCACTGCAGGTAGTCGAGCTTCTCGGTCAGGCCGCGGAAGTCGCCGCTGCCGTCACCGGTGCCGTCGTAGAACCCGCGCAGGTGGATCTCGTAGAAGATCGCGGTCTTGAACCACGTGGGGTCCGATTCGAACCAGTTCTGCGCGGCCGTCATGTGACGCGCAGGAGGTGCGCGACCCGGTAGGGGTCGAGGCGGACGAAGTTGCGTCCCATGCGCCAGTCGAAGCTCTCGCCCGACAGGAGGTCCGTGACGGTGAAGACCGGCGGCAGGCCGAGGCCGTAGGGCACGACGACGATCCCTTCCTGGGCGTCGACGGGGTCGAGCGTCACGACGGTGATGACGGTGTTGTCGCCGGTGCGCTTGGCGTAGGCGATGAGCGCGTCGTTCTCGGTCGTGAGGAACTGGATGTTGTCGAGGTGCTGGAAGGCGGGGTTCTCGCGGCGGATCGCGTTCAACCGCGAGATGAGCGTCAGCAGCGGGCCGTGCAGGGAGCGCTGCTTGACCTCGTACTTCTCGGAGTCCACGTACTCCTCGCTGCCCTTGCGCACCGGCACGCGCTCGAAGGACTCAAAGCCGGAGTAGACGCCGTAGCTCGGGCTCAGCGTCGCGGCGAGGACGAGGCGGCTGGCGAACTTCGGCGGGCCGCCCTGCTGGAGCTCCTCGGTGAGGATGTCGGGCGTGTTGACGAAGAAGTTCGGCCGGTAGTACTCCTGCATCCCGCTCGTCGCCAGCTCGGTGACGTAGTCGGCGAGCTCCCACTTCGAGCTCTTCCACGTGAAGTACGTGTAGGACTGGTTGAAGCCGACCTTCGCGAGCTGGCGCATCATCGCCGCGCGCGTGAAGGCCTCGGCGAGGAAGATGATGTCCGGGTGGTCCGCGCGCAGCTCGGCGATGAGCCACTCCCAGAACGCGACCGGCTTCGTGTGCGGGTTGTCGACGCGGAAGACCTTGACGCCGTGATCGGCCCAGTAGCGCACGACGTCGCGCAGCGCCTCCCACAGCCCGCGCCAGTCCTCGGAGTCCCAGTTGACGTTGTAGATGTCCTGGTACTTCTTGGGCGGGTTCTCGGCGTACTTCAGCGTCCCGTCGGGGCGGCGGTTGAACCATTCCGGGTGCTCGGTGAGCCAGGGATGGTCGGCGCTGCACTGGATCGCGAAGTCCAGGGCGACGGCGATGCCGTGCTTGCCGGCGGTCGCGACGAGCGCGTCGAAGTCCTCGATCGTCCCGAGGTCGGGGTGCAGCGCCGTGTGCCCGCCGGTCTCGTCGCCGATCGCCCATGGCGAGCCGGGATCGCCGGGGCCGGCGGTGAGCGCGTTGTTGGGGCCCTTGCGGTTCGTGTGCCCGATCGGGTGCACGGGCGGCAGGTACAGGACGTCGAAGCCGAGCTCGGCGAGCTCGGGGATCTGCCGCTCGACGCCCTTCAGCCCGCCCCACGAGCGCGGGAAGAGCTCATACCACGTGCCGAAGCGCGCGCGCTCGGGATCGACGTCGACGAGCAGCCGCTCCTCCATGACCGTCGAGCGGCTGCGGTCGGGGTGGCGCTGGACGGCGTCGAAGAGCTCGGGATCGAGCGCCGTCTCGTGGCGCGACTCGGCCGGGATGCCGTCGTCGCGCAGGCGGACGAGCGCCTGCTTGAGGAGCTTGCGGTCGGCGCCCTTGGCCCGCTCGCAGGCCTGCTCGAGCAGGACGACGCCCTCCGACAGCTCGCCCGAGAGGTCCTCCTGGCCGGCGTCGATCTTGCGCTGCAGCTCGTCCCGCCAACTCGCAAAAGGGTCGACCCACGCTTCGATCGTCCAGCTCCAGCGGCCGAGCTCGCCGACGTCGAACTCGCCGGCCCAGCGGTCGCCGTCGACGTGGGCGTCGATCCGCGTCATCGGGTACTCCTGCCAGCCCTCGCCGCCCGGGGGGCAGGACTTGACGACCGCGCGCAGGACGTCGTGGCCGTCGGCGAAGATGTCGGCGCTCACCGCGACGGACTCGCCGATCGTTCGCTTCGAGGGGTAGCGCCCGCAGTCGATCATCGGTGCGGGGGCGACGATCTGGATGCGAGGGGGCGGCGGTTCGCTGCGCGTCGGGCTGGGCACTCCACACACTCTCTCCGTTTACGAAGGTTCATAACGTGAACCCCCTGCTTCGCTTCAGATCCTCCGGCGTGCAGCTGCACCCGACGAGCCTCGCCTCCGGGCGCCTCGGCGACGACGCATTCCGCTTCGTCGACTGGCTCGAGCAGGCCGGTCAGTCGTGGTGGCAGATGCTGCCGCTCGGTCCGCCCGACCGTGCCGGATCACCGTACAAGTCGAAGTCCGCCTTCGCGGCGTGGCGCGGGCTGCTGGCCGATCCGTCCGCGCCTGTGCAGCGACGACGAGATCGAGGAGTTCCGCGCGCGCGAGGCGTTCTGGATCGACGACTGGGCGCGGGTCGCCGGCGGGCGGCGCGCGGTCGCCGACCAGGTCCGCTTCGAGCGCGAGTGGCGCGCGCTGCGCGCGTACGCCGGCGAGCGGGGCGTCGGGCTCATCGGCGACGTGCCGATCTACGTCGCCCCGGGCAGCGCCGACCATGTCGCGTGGCCGGAGCTCTTTCGCGGCGGCGAGGTCGCGGGCGCGCCGCCGGACGTCTACAGCGACAAGGGCCAGCTCTGGGGCAACCCGCTGTATGACTGGCCCGCGCTCCAGCGGCGCCGCTACCGCTGGTGGACCGAGCGCCTGCGGCGGACGTTCGCGCTCTTCGACGTCACGCGGATCGACCACTTCCGCGGCTTCGTCGCCTACTGGGCGGTCCCGGAGGGCGCCCCGGACGCGAGCGGCGGGCACTGGCGGCGGGGCCCCGGCCGGGCGGTCTTCGATGCCGCGGCGGCGCAGCTCGGCGAGCTGCCGATGATCGCCGAGGACCTCGGCGTCATCACCGAGCCGGTCGCGCGCCTGCGCCGCTCGCTCGGCTTCCCGGGCATGGTCGTCCTGCAGTTCGGCTTCGACCCCGACGACCCGCGCGGCCCGCACCGGCTCGAGCACCACGAGCGCGACAGCGTCGTCTACACGGGAACGCACGATCAGGACACGCTCGCCGGCTGGTGGTCGTCGCTGGACGAGCCGTCGCGCTCGCGCTGCTCGCGCCCAGATCGCGGCGGGCGGCTTCGAGGAGGACGAGGTGTGGTGGTCGTTGATCCGGCTCGCGTTCTCGTCGCCGGCGCGGACGGCGATGCTCCAGGCGCAGGACGTGCTCGGCCTCGGCAGCGAGGCGCGGATGAACATCCCGGGGCGCGCGACGGGCTCGTGGCGCTGGCGGATGGAGCCTGGCGCCTTGACGGGCGAGCACGCGAAGCGGTTGCGGGCCGTGACGGAGGAGGCGGGACGGCTGCGGCCGCGGTGACTCGCTTCCGGTTTCCTGGCGTGCGACGCGCTTACGCGCGTGACATACGCGGCCAGGCGACGAATCTTCTTCCTCATCGATGCAGTTCGCCCACGCGACGCTCACACCCGCGCCCGGGGCACCCCACGGCGTAGACTGCCCGCCGCCATGGCAGCACCCGCAACCGCGGAAGCGATCCGCGACGTCAACACGCGCTACCACGACGCGGCGGCCGAGCACTACGACACGAAGTGGGGCGTCGACTACGGCGAGATCGGCCGCGCGCAGGTCCGCGGCAAGCTCCACAAGCTGCTCGGCACGCCGCTGCCGAGCTTCGGGCGCTCGCTCGAGATCGGCGCCGGCACGGGCTACTTCACGCTGAACATGCTCCAGGACGGCGTCGTGCGCGAGGCCACGGCCACCGACATCTCGCCGGGGATGCTCGACGCGCTGCAGGCCAACGCCGCCCGCATCGGCGTCGACGTCGAGACCGTCGCCTGCGACGCCGAGCGGCTCCCGTTCGACGACGAGTCCTTCGACCTCGTGCTCGGCCACGCGGTGCTCCACCACATCCCCCACCTCGACCGCGCGTTCGCCGAGTTCCTCCGCGTGCTGCGACCCGGCGGGCAGATCCTCTTCGCCGGCGAGCCGTCGCGCACCGGCGACCGCATCGCCGCCTACCCGAAGCGCGCCGCGATGCGGACCGCGCCGCTGTGGCGCAGGCTCATGCGGGCCCGCCCCGCCGACGGGCTCGACGCCATCCACCTCCACGACGACGGGAGCCCGTGCCCGCGCGCGCACGGCGAGCTCGACGGCGAGTCGCTCGAGCCGTTCGTCGACGTCCACGCGTTCACGCCCGACGCGCTCGGGACCGCGGCCGCCGACGCCGGGTTCGCCGACGTCCGCGTGCGCGGCGAGGAGCTGCTGGCGAACTGGTTCGGCTGGGTGAACCGGACGCTCGAGGCGACCGCGCAGCCCGAGGACATCCCGATGGCCTGGCGGCAGTACGCGTTTCGCGGCTACCTCGCGCTCCAGCGCGTCGACGTCGCGCTGCTCGAGGGGCGGCTGCCGCCCGCGGTCTTCTACAACCTCATGATCGCGGGGCGCAGGCCGGGTTGAGCGCGACCGCCGGACCCTGCCGCAAGGGGCTCGTCGCGCTCGGCGACAGCATCACCGTCGGCGAGGGCTCGATGGCGCGCGGCGTCACGCCGCTGTCGTGGGCGCAGTGGCTCGCCCGGGCGCTCGACATCCCGTTTCAGTCCTACGCGTGCAACGGCGCGGTCGCCGCCGACGTCCTGCGCGACCAGCTGCCGCGCCTGCGCTTCGACTACGACGTCGCCGTCCTCTACGCCGGCGTCAACGACGTCCGCGCGCCCGACTTCGACCTCGCCGCCTACGAGCGCGACCTCGACGCGATCGCCGCCGGCCTCGCCGACCGCTCCGAGCGGCTGCTGCTGCTCACGCTGCCGCACGACCTCGGGCGCCCGTCGTGCGCGCCGAGGCCGGCGCAGGCGGGCGAGGCCGTCCGCCGCGTCGCCGCGCGCCACGGCGCCGCGGTCGCCGACCTCTCGGACTTCGGCGGCTGGACGCTCGTGCTGCCCGACGTCGTGCATCCGACCGCGCTCGGCCAGCTCGAGATCGCCGACCGGGCGGCGCGCGCGCTCGGCGCGACGACGCTGCCCTCGGCGCTCACCGCGCGCGAGATCGCGCCGCCGGTGCGGTACGTCCCCGCGCATGCGCGCGCGCTCGCCCGCGACCTCGTGCGCCGGGCGCGCGAGCGCGCCTCGGGCCCGTAGCGGCGTGCGCCCGCTGGGACGCACGCGCCTGAACCGGCTTGCCGGCGTCGTCGCCGGCGACGATGTCGCCGTCGCCCGCGACGCCCGGTTGTCGGTCGCCCCCGGCGCCCGGCTCGAGCTCGGCGACGGCTGCCGGATCGGCGAGCGCACCCGGATCGTCGTCAACAGCGGCTGCGTCACGGTCGGCGCGGGCGCGGTCATCGGGCCGCGCTGCACGATCGTCGCGCACGCCGGCGTGACGATCGGGGCACGCGCCCGCTTCGACGAGGGCGCCGTCGTCGTCGACTTCGACCACGTCTTCGACGACGTCGAGCTGCCGATCCGCCAGCAGCCGCTGAGAGCGACGGCGGTGACGATCGGCGCGGGCGCGCACGTCGGGCTCGGCGCCAGCGTGCTGCGCGGGGTCAGCGTCGGCGCCGGGGCGCACATCGGCCCCCACGCCGTGGTCACGCGCGACGTGCCCGAGCACGCCAGCGTCGGCGGCGTCCCCGCCGCCCCGCTGTGACTCGTGGATACGGCCGGAAGTTCGAGCGGCCGAACTTCCGGACGGACCTAGCGTGACCTGACCGCGGGCTTGCGCTTGGCGACGCGCTTGCGCTTGGACGCCGGCCTGCGCTTGGCGACGGTCTTCTTCTTGGCCGGCGTGACGCAGTTCGCGGCCGGCTTCTTCTTCGTCGTCGCCGCGCTCCTCGCCTTGACGGCCGGCTTCTTCTTCGCCGCGACCTTCTTCGTCTTCTTCTTGACGAGGGTCTTCTTCTTCGGCGCGCAGGTGACCTTCTTCTTCGTGATGCTCGACGCCGTCGCGGGTGGGCCGCTGGGGATGCTCGGAGCCGACGAGCCTGTCGTCGCTGTTGCCGGGGCCGCTGTTGTCGCCGCCACCGCCGCCGAGCCGCTGCCGCTGCTGTCATCGCCGCCACCGCCGCCGCCACCGCCGCCGGGACCCGAGTTGTCCTCGCGCTCGGGATCGTCGCGGCGGCTGAAGATCGAGCGGGCGGGCTTGCGCGCAGCCCGGTCGCCGAAGATCGGGTCGTTGGCGATCGGGTCCTCGCCGACGAGGAACTGGGCCATCATGTCGTGGTCCTCGTGGACGAGGTTGTGGCAGTGCATCATGTACCGGCCCTGCTCGTGCTCGAACTTCATGAGCACGCGCACGGTCTCGTTCTCGCCGACGTACGCGACGTCCTTGGGGCCGCGCTCGTAGTCCTCCGGCGGCTGCCCGTTGCGGTCGAGGATCTGGAAGTCGACGAGGTGGATGTGGACGGGGTGGAACCAGCCGCCCGAGTCGTTCTGCAGCTCCCAGATCTCGACGTCGTTGAGGGCGGGGTTGGCGAGCACCAGCTGGTAGTCGCTGTTGACGACGTCGTCCCACGTCGTGCCGTTGATCGTCCACTGGCCGCCGCCGCGCTCGAACACCATGCGGCGCGTGCGGACCGCGTCGGCCTCCGTGCGGAGCATCGTCGGATCGTGCGGGTTGAGGTCGTAGGGGACCTCGTTGTTGCGCGTGTCGCTCGCGTCGGCGACGACGTCGAAGGCCATGACGTCCGAGGTCGTCTCGTAGTCGATGTTGTTCTTCGGCGAGTCGTTGCGCATGACGACGCGCTGGCCGATCTGGTACTGCGAGAAGTCGATGACGACCTCGTAGCGCTCGGCCATGCCGGTCTTCAGGTGCGAGACCGGCATCGGGTGCGGCATGAGCCCGCCGTCGGTGGCGATGCAGATCAGCGGCTCGCCCGTGTCGAGGCTCAGGTCGTAGGAGCGCGAGACCGAGGCGTTGAGGATGCGGAAGCGGTACTTGCGCCGCTCGACCTGCATGAGCGGCCACGGCACGCCGTTGACGAGGATGACGTCGCCGTAGACGCCGGAGTGGTCGTTGTCGTCGTAGAGCAGCTGCCCGTTGGACTCGAACATCGCGTCGCGCAGGACGAACGGGATGTCGTACTTGCCGTGCGGGATCGGCAGGCTCGAGCTCGTGCGCGTCGTGCAGGATGTACATCGCCGCGAGGCCCATGTAGGCGTTGGGGGCGGTGATGTGGACGCCGTGGTCGTGGTACCAGAGCGTCCGCGCCTCCTGGATGTTCGGGTAGTAGTAGTCCTTCCAGCTCCCGACGTCGGTGATGTCGCTCGCGTAGCCGTCGTACTGCGGCTTGGAGCAGGAGCCGTGGAGGTGGGTCGACGTCCAGACGTTGTAGCGGAGCGTCGGGTGGACCGCCGGCAGGTCGTTGATGTGCTGCACGACCGCGCGCCGCCCCTGGTTGGCGACGATCGTCGGTCCCGGCAACAGGCCGTTGTAGCCCCAGATGTCGGTGAGCTTGCCGGGGAGGATCTCGACGCTCGCCTGCTTCTGCGTCATCGAGTAGTAGTCGTGATGCTCGGTCTGGCGCTCGGGCAGGAGGACCGGCGGGATCTTGAACGGCAGCGTGAACGGCGCAGGCAGCTCGCTCTGGGCGATGCGGTTGCCGAGCGCGACCTGCGTCCGGGCGACGCGCTCAGCGGGAAGCGCCAGAGCCGCGCTGCTGAACAGGCCGAGCTTCATGACCTCGCGCCGGTTCATCTGACCGATTTTCTGCATGGGATGGAATATGGATCCACCCCACGGCGGTCAACAGGGTGCTACTACCACTATTTGGTTGCGGGGTCCTGCACCCCGATCGTTCGGCTTTCCCCATCGCGACGGGGGCCAGAGCCGAAACCGGACGCGACCGATCAGGTCATCCTGGGCGATGGCTCCGAAATCGCGCGAATCGATCGAGTCCCCTCGATTGTCGCCGAGCACGAAGACCGAACCCCGGCGCACCGTCACGGGCCCGAAGTAGACGCTGTCGATCGCCTCGGGATCGGCGTAGGGCTCGCGCTGGCGCCGGCCGTTGACGACGAGCACGCCGTCCTCGAGCCCGACGGTGTCGCCGGGCAAGCCGATCGCGCGCTTGAGCGTCACCTCGCCCGTCCGCGGGGCCTCGAAGACGACGAGCTCGCCGCGGCGCGGGAGCCCGTCGCGGTAGGCGCGCTTGTCGACGAGCACCTGGTCGCCGGCCTCCAGCGTCGGCTTCATGCTGGCCGAGTCGATCCGGAACGGCTCGACGAAGAAGGCGCGCGCGAGCACGATCGCGAGCACGATCACGAGGACGAGCGGCCACCAGCGGCGGCGCTTGCGCTCGCCCTTGCGCTTGTCCGGCGTCGCGCTCGCGTCGGCTAGTGGATCGTGCCCGTGAGCCTCAGCAACCACGCCAGCGCACCGAGAAGCATGAGCCCGTTGATGATCCAGCGACGCAGCCGGCCCTCGAGCATCGCGATGAGCGCGCCGATGATCACGACCTGCCCGGCGGTCGTGAGCCAGTCGACGGCGCCGGCGTCCTCGACGACGCGGGCGTGCGGGCCAAGCGGAACGCCGTTGGTCCGGCTGATGACGTAGACGATGACGATCGCGAGGTTGCCGGCGATCCCGGCCAGCGGCATCCACGCCCGCGGTCGCCAGACGAGCAGCACGCCGAAGAGCGCCTGGAGGTTGCCGGCGGCGACGAAGAACACGCCGTACGCCCACCACTCCTCGAAGTGCGACTCGGCGTATACGAAGTGGACGTAGCCGGCGCTGACGGAGAGCAGCGCCGTGAGGTAGACGAGCAGCCGCGGCGCGCGGAGCACGCCGCGATAGGTCGGAGAAATGGACGAGGCTGCTGGTTGCACCGTGAGCAAAGGTCCGGCCTTCGGTGGCCGGGGTCAAGGTCGGAGCCTGCGGACATCGGTTGCACGAACGCGCATCCGTTGTCCTCCGCGCGGAGGACACTACGGTGCGCGTTATTCGAGTGGACCGAGGTGGCAGAAGGCGGATCCACTAGCCTCCGCCCGGTGGACGCCGCCACGATCGCCCTCCTGACCGGGGCGGGATTCGGCGCGGGCGTCGTCAACGGGGTGGCCGGCGGCGGCTCGCTCATCTCCTTCCCGGCGCTGCTGGCGGCGGGCTATCCGAGCGTCACCGCGAACGTCACGAACTCGATCGCGGTGTTGCCCGGATATCTCGGCGGCTCGCTGGCCTATCGCCGCGAGCTCGCCGGGCAGCGGGAGCGGATCCGCGCCCTCGGCGTCACGAGCGCCGTCGGCGCCGCCGCCGGGGCCGCGCTGCTGCTGTCGACGCCGGCCTCGCTCTTCGACGCCATCGTGCCGTGGCTCATCATCGCCGCCTGCGCGCTGCTCGCCCTGCAGCCGCGGGCGGCCGCGATCGCGCAGCGCCACCGCGACGGGCGCGGCTCGAAGGTCGCGCTGCACGCCGCGCTGCTGCTCGCGACGATCTACGGCGGCTACTTCGGCGCGGGCCTCGGGATCATGCTGCTCGCGCTGCTCGGCGTCCTGCTGCCCGACGGACTCCAGCGCCTCAACGCGCTCAAGGGCGTCCTGTCGCTCATCGTGGCGATCGTCGCGGCGATCGGCTTCGCGCTCTTCGGCCCGATCGCCTGGGACGCGGCGCTCGTCATCGGCGCCGCGAGCCTCGTCGGCGGCGCGACCGGCGTGCGCGTCGCGCGCCGCCTGCCGGCTGCGCTGCTGCGGGGCGTCGTCGTGACGTTCGGCGTCGTGGTCGCGATCGCGCTGGCGGTCTAGGCTCGGCCACATGCAGCGGGACACGACGCGCGAGCTCTACCTCTCGGTCGACGCCGAGGTCGACGGTCACGTCCCGGGGCCGTACTCGATGGTCTCGCTCGGCGCCTGCGCGGGGGCGCTGCGCCACGCCGACGGCGCCATCGAGCCGCTCGCGCCCGATGCTCACACGTTCTACGCCGAGTTGCGCCCGATCAGCGAGCGCTACATCGACAAGGCGCTGCGGATGACGGGCCTCGAGCGCGAGGCGCTCGAGCGCGACGGCCGCGAGCCGCGGGAGGCGATGACCGAGTTCGCCGACTGGGTCGACGAGGTCGCGTCGGGCCGCGACGCGCGCCCCGTCCTCGCCGCGTTCCCGCTCGGCATGACGTGGCCGTTCGTGACGTACTACCTCGTCGAGTTCGCCGGCCGGTCGCCGTTCGGGCAGTCCGCGCACCTCGACCTCAAGAGCGCGTACGCGGCGCTCGCCGACAGCGCGGTTCGCGACACGATCAGGCGGCGGATGCCGAGCAGCCTGCTCGGCCCGCGCGACGGCAAGACCGGCAACGCGCTCGGCGACGCGCAGGGCAACGTCGACCTGCTCGTCGGGCTGCTGCGCTGGTCACACGAGGGGCGCGGCTAGTGGATCTGGCCGGACGGGTCCACTGGCGAACCAACACGCGCTTAATCGCAAACGGGTACAACCCGCGGATCGAATCGCTGCGCGGACAACTGCTCATCGCCGGCGCGACGCTGCCCGACCCGAACTTCGCGCGCACGGTCGTGCTCATCTGCGAGCACAGCGACGAGGGCGCCCTCGGGCTCGTGCTCAACCGCCCGGGCGAGCTCGTCATCGGCGACGTCGCACCCGAGCTCGCGGACCTCGTGGGCGAGGAGTCGCACATCGACGCGGGCGGGCCCGTCCAGCCCGACGCGCTGATCGTGCTCGGCGAGTTCGAGGACCCGTCGTTCGCCGGCATGCCCATCATCGGCTCGATCGGCCTCGTCGGCGACGGCCGCGAGGTGGCCGAGCTCACCGACGTGACGCTCCGCGCGCGTGCGTTCGCCGGCTACGCCGGCTGGGGCCCCGGCCAGCTCGACGCCGAGCTCGCCCGCGACGACTGGTTCGTCGCCCCCGCCGGCATCGACGACATCTTCGACCCGGACGCCGACGAGCTCTGGCGCCGCGTCCTCGAGCGCAAGGGCGGCCACTTCGCGCTCGTCGCGCGGATGCCGATCGACCCCTCGGTGAACTGAAAGCAGGCTTACGCCGCTTGGGCGGCGACGTCGCCCGAGCGCTCCGGCGGCCCGAGCCGAAGAGCCAGCAGCACCGCGCCCGCCGCCGCGATCGCGGTGACGGCGAAGAACAGCGACGCATGCCCGGAGCCGCCGGCGAGCAGCAGCGTGAGCAGGCCCGCCGACACGATGCTCCCGGCGTAGCGGCCCGTCGAGTACAGCCCGGCCGCGACGCCGGCATGGCGCTGTTGCACGGACTCCATCGCGGCCGTCTGGATCGCCGCGCCGGAGAGGCCGAGGCCGATCCCGCCGAGAAGCAGCGCGGCGGCGAGGCCGACGGCGCCGGGCGCACCGCCCATCGCCGCGAGCACGGCGGTCGCGACGACGAGCAGCGACAGCCCCGCGACCGCCGGGGTCCGGTGGCCGAGGCGATCGGCGAGCCGCCCGCCGAACGGCGCGACGGCGACCATCGCGACCGACAGCATCGCGAGCGCGAGGCCGGCGTCGGTGGCCGACCAGCCGGGGCGCTCGGAAAGGACGACGGGGACGGCGAGCAGCGTCCCGTACATCGCGAGGTTCGAGAGCGCGACCGCGCCGGTCGCGGCGGCGAACTCCGGCACGCGCAGCGGCTGCGCCCAGTCGCGGCGCCCGCCGGCCGCGCGCGGCGCGGCGACGGTGCCCCGGACGACCGGCAGCGCGCGCACGGTCAGCACGACCGCCGCCGCGACGACCGGCACGTTGACGAGGAAGATCGCGCGCCAGCCGAAGGCGCCCGTGAGCACGCCGCCGAGCGCCGGGCCGACGGCGGCCGCCGCTCCGATGGCCGAGCCCATGAGGCCGAAGCCGGAGGCGCGCCGGCCCTCGGGCAGCGCGTCGCGCAGCAGCGCCATCGCGTTCGGGAAGACGAGCGAGCCGGCCACCGCCTGCCCCAGCCGGGCGACGACGAGGACCCCGAGCGACGGGGCCAGGCCGGCGGCCGCGGACGAGACGGCGAACGCGAGCAGGCCGAAGAGGATCACCCGGCGCCGGCCGAGCCGGTCGCCGAGGCGGCCCGCGAACGGGCCGAGCGTCGCCATCGCCACGACGTACGCCGTGACGAGCCAGGTCGACGCGGCGAGGCTGCCGCCCGTGCCCGACGCGATGTCGGGCAGGGCGACGGCGAGCATCGTCGAGTTCAGCGGGAGCAGCGTCCCGCTGAGCGCGACGGCGGCGAGGACCGCGCGATCGGAGTCAGACGATGCGGACGATGCCCGCATCGCCGTCGACCTCGATCGTGTCTCCGTCCTTGATGACGACCGTGGCGACCTGCGTCCCGACGACCGCCGGGATCCCGTACTCCCGCGCGACGACCGCGCAGTGGCTCAGCACGCCGCCGGTGTCGGTGACGACCGCGGCGACCGTCGCGAAGAGCGGCGTCCACGGCGGGGCCGTCGTCTCGGCGACGATGATGTCGCCGGGCTGAAGGCGGCCGGCCTCGGCGATCGAGCTGATGACGCGCGCGGTCCCGCGGACCGTGCCGGCCGAGCCGGAGGAGCCGTGGACCTCGTTCGCGGGCACCTCGGCGACCGCCGGCATCCCGTTGAACTTCGTCGCGAAGCGCGCGAACGGATCGTCGGACGGCGGCGGCGCGTCGGGCATCGTGCCGAGCACCGGCGGCGGGGTGACCTGCGCCTGGCGGGCGAGGCGGTCGCTGCGCTCGGCGACCGTCGCGCGCAGGTCGTCGCCGGGCTGCGCGAGCGCGCCCGCGAGCTGCTCGGGCGTGAGCATCATGACGTCGGCCGCCCGCACGAGCGCGCCGTCGTCGACGAGCCGCCGGCCCGCCTCGAGCAGCACCGCGCGCAGGTGGTGGATCGACATGTTGTCGATGTAGAAGTTGTGGTCCTCGCTGATGACCGTGCCGGCCTGGGCGGCGGCGAGCAGCCCCTCGAACTGGCCGACGACGGCCGCGGGGTAGCCCTCCAGCCGCTCGCGGGCGGCCGCGATGGCGCGCTCGCGGCCCTCGGCCGCGGCCGCGGTGACGACGGCCGGCTCGTCGATCTCCGTGCGGCGGACGAAGTCGCGCAGGCTCTCGACGACGGGCGTCGGGTCCTCGGTCCAGCTCGGGGCCAGGAGCGTCCACTTGTCGGCGCGGCGGCCGTAGCGGTCGACGTAGGCCTCGAGGTCGGCGAGGAACTCGCGGCCGGCGGCGGTCTCGCCGAGCGCGGCGGGGATCGCGGCGGCCGAGCGCGTCTCGAAGACCTCGCGGACGTCGTCGTCGGCGATCGCGCGGCGGCTCAGGCGCCACATCGCCTGGCCGACCTCGACGGTGAGGTTCGGCAGGCCCTCGAGCAGGCGGTAGGAGTCCAGGCCGCCGGCGTCCGGGAAGAGGCCGCGGTAGAGCTCGTCGAACTCGCTGATCGCGAGGTACGCCGGGAGGACCGTCTGGAAGTGCAGCTCCCACACGCGCGCCAGGCGCGTCCACGTCTCGGCGAGGTGGTCGGCGAGCGCCGCGCGGGTGGCGCCGGCGAGGTCGAAGCTGTCCCAGAAGCCGAGGTGCTCGCGGACCTCGGGGAGGATCTGCTCGGTCCACAGCTCGTCGAGGCGGCCGAGCGTCGCGCGGACGGACTGCTCGGCGAGCGCGCCTGCGGCGGCCATCTCCTCGGGCGTGCCGGTCTTCATGACCATCGCCTGGTACTGGTAGCCCTCGATCGTGCGCATCTCGACCCGCTCGATCGGCGCGTTGTAGCAGCGCGCGCCGTAGCCGAATCCCTCGCCGAGCGAGCGCTCGATCATCGCGGCCTCCATCGGCGCGAGCGGCTCCGGGAAGTGCATCTTGTCCTGCTGCCAGAACAGGTGCTCGTCGGACGGATCCAGCTCGAATGCGGGCGCGTCGGTGGAGATCGTCTCGGGGGTCATGCTGCCTCCTGGGCGAGGGTCGTGATCGGACGGCACTGAAGGAGATGGAGCTCGTCTGCCGACCAGGCGAGCTCGAGGTCGACCGGCAGCCCGAGCTCGCGCTCGAGGCGCAGCGCGAGCGCGGCGGCCTCGCGGGCCTGGTCGTCGGTGATCGAGGGCCGGCGGCGCAGCGCGAACGGGACGTCGATCTCGCGGCTGCCGCCGGGGACGCGGACGGTCATGCGGCGCTTGTCGGCGATCGTCCGGCGCGTGATGTCGAGGCGGCGGCTGAGCGCGAACTCGTCCGGCGTGACGGTGCCGCCGACGATGCTCTCGCCGAGGCCGAGCGCGGCGTTGACGAGCACCTCGCCGCGGGCCGGGGCGACGGGGTCGACGCTGAAGACGACGGCCGCGGCGTCGGCGGGGACGAGCAGCTGGACGAGCACGGGCAGCGGGCCGCTCGGGCGGGCGAGGCCGTTGAAGCGGCGGTACCGAAGGGCGCGGTCGGTGTGCCCCGACTCGCGGCACGCCTCGATCGCGGCGAGCAGCTCCTCGATCCCGCCGACGCCGAGGATCGTCTCGTGCTGGCCGGCGAACGAGGCCTGCAGGCCGTCCTCGTCGGTGGCCGACGAGCGCACGGCGACGAGCGGCCGCTCTGCGCCGGCGCGGTCGGCGAGCTCGGCGTAGGCGAGCTCGACCAGCGGGGCGTCGACGTCGCCGACGACGACGAACCCGGCGGGAACCGGGAGGCGATCGGCGAGGGCGGCGAGGGCGGCGGCCTTGCCGCCGACGCGGCGTGGGTCCGTCGCCGCGGAGTCCTCGAACCAGAGGATCGAGGCGGCGGTCTGCGGTTGTGAAGAACTCGTGATCGTCATGGCCTCGGGCACTGTGCCGTCCGCGACGACGCCGAAACAGGTGGGTGGTACGAGACCGTTCAGTGGGGAGACACCACACATCCGGTGCGGCTGGCCCCACCCCGGTGCCGGCCGCGGCGGCCCGATACGCTCGCGCCATGGCCGAGACGACGAAGTTCCTCCTCTCCGAGGACGCGATCCCGACCCACTGGGTGAACCTCCTCCCCGACCTCCCCGGCGAGCCGCTGCCGCCGCTGAACCCGCAGACGATGGCGCCTGCCGGGCCCCCGGATCTGACGCCGATCTTCCCGATGGAGCTCATCGGTCAGGAGGTCTCGGGCGAACCGGAGATCGAGATCCCCGAGGTCGTTCGCGACGTCTACCGGCTCTGGCGCCCGACGCCGCTGTACCGCGCGCGGCGCCTGGAGCGCGCGCTCGATACGCCCGCCCACATCTACTACAAGTACGAGGGCGTCTCGCCGGCCGGCTCGCACAAGCCGAACACCGCGGTGCCGCAGGCGTACGCCAACGCGCAGGCGGGCGTCAAGAAGCTCACGACCGAGACCGGCGCGGGCCAGTGGGGCTCGTCGCTGGCGTTCGCGTGCTCGCTCTTCGGCCTCGAGTGCGAGGTCTTCATGGTCGGCTCGAGCTATGACCAGAAGCCCTACCGGCGGTCGATGATGCAGACGTGGGGCGCGACGGTCCACCGCTCGCCGTCGACCCTGACGCAGTCCGGCCAGGCGAACGCCTCGAGCCCCACGGGGTCGCTCGGGATCGCGATCTCAGAGGCCGTCGAGGTCGCCGCGCAGGACCCGGAGTCCAACTACGCGCTCGGCTCGGTGCTCAACCACGTGCTGCTGCACCAGACGATCATCGGGCAGGAGACGATCGCCCAGATGGAGATGGCGGGCGAGGAGCCCGACATCATCATCGGCTGCGTCGGCGGCGGCTCGAACTTCGCCGGCCTGACGTTCCCGTGGCTGCGGCGCAAGATGCGCGCGGACGGGAGTGGCCCGCGGTTCCTCGCGGTCGAGCCGGCCGCCTGCCCGACGCTGACCCAGGGCGTCTACGCCTACGACTTCGGCGACACCGCGGGCCTCACGCCGCTCATGCCGATGTACACGCTCGGCCATGGCTTCGTGCCGCCGCCGGTGCACGCGGGCGGCCTGCGCTACCACGGCGACGCGCCGATGGTCTGCGCGCTCGTGAAGGCGGGGATGATCGACGCCCGCGCCTACCGCCAGAACGAGACGTTCGCGGCGGCGCTGCAGTTCGCCCGCCACGAGGGGATCATCCCGGCGCCCGAGCCCGCGCACGCGATCCGGGCCGCGATCGAGGAGGCCGAGGCCGCGCGCGAGGCCGGCGAAGAGCGGGTGATCCTCTTCGGGCTCTGCGGGCACGGGAACTTCGATCTGGCCGCCTACGACGCATACCTCGCCGGGACGCTCGAGGACCCGGAGTTCTCGCGCTCCGATTTCGACGCGGCGGTGGCTGCGCTGCCGGAGGGCGCGCCGAGCGTGGCGTAGGGTGACTCGTCGGCTGGTGCTCGCGCGGGGCGCTTGCGACCGGCGGCTTTGGAGTGGGAGCGGGGCGGCCGGGTGCTCACCGCGAGCGGGGTTGGCCCAGATCGGACATGCGTCCAGACACCCGCGCGAGCCGCCACCGGCGATCCGGCCAAGCCGCCAACGCGGCTTCTTCCTCAGTGACGCAGTTCGGCAACACCAGCGCCTACGCCACGCGCCGCATCTCGCGCGCCGCCACCGCCCACCGCGGCGAGGGCTGACTTGCCCCAGCGCGCTTCGCGGGCGTAGCGCATGAGCGCCGGGAAGTAGTCGGCGATCGGCGGCGGCGCGGGCGCCAGCGAGCGTCCGCGCTCGGCGTCGAACGTGCAGCGCACGCTGAAGTACGGCAGCAGCGGGCCGGCGCGCATCTCGGCCGACGGGTCCTCGCCGAGGGCGACGAAGCGCGGCGGCTCGGAGTCGAAGGCGTCGGCCGCCATCGTCGCGAGCTCGGTGTTCGAGGCTGCGCCGTCGCCGGCGACGACGTGGAAGGCGCCCTCGCGAGCGGGACCGCGGACGAGCTCGAGCAGCGCGTCCGCGACCGCGTCCACCGGCACGATGTCCAGGCGCGCGTCGGGGTCGCCGGGCACCGTCGGGAAGAGCCCGCGGGCGAAGGCCTGCAGCGGCCAGTAGATGACGTTGAAGGCCGGCGTCCAGCCGGTGACGCTGTCGCCGACGATGACGCTCGGGCGCAGGATCGCCGTCGGCAGCCGGCTCGCGCGCACGACGTCCTCGGCCTCGAGCTTCGTCTGCTCGTAGGTGTTGCGGAAGCTCTGGCCGACGTCGCCGTCGCCCTCGAGGACGTGGTCGTCGCGCTCGCCCGCGACGTACGCGGTCGAGACGTGGACGAAGCGGTCCAGCGACGCCGCGGTCGAACGCCTCCTCGGCGAGCGCGAGCACCTCGCGCGTGCCGTCGACGTTGATCTCCCGCGCGTCCTCGAGGTCGAGCGACGAAGCTGATCGACGCCGCGCAGTGCACGACTGCGCCGATGCTGCCGGCGAGCCGCTCGCGGGTCAGCGCGGAGAGGCCGAGCCCCGGTGCGACGAGATCGGCGGCCTGCGCCCGGACGCGCCCGCGGCGCGGGCGCTCGGCGGGCGGCAGGAGCGTCGCGAGCACGTCGTCGATGCGCGCCTGCGCGGCCTCGTTGTCGGCCGCGCGGACGAGCGCGATGACGTCGCGGTCGGTCTGCTCGAGGATGCGGACGAGGAGCTCCATACCGACGAAGCCCGTCGCCCCCGTGAGCAGGACGGGGCCGGCGCTCGATGTCATGTGACCTCCTGTGGTCATAGCGGGATGTTGCGCGCGGGCCGAACCGGCCGCGCGGGATCGGAGAGCATTCGCAGCGCGGACGCCAGGCGCCCGCGTGTCGCCGACGGCGCGACGATCTCGTCGATGACGCCCTCGGCGGCGGCCGACGCCGCGGTGAGGTGCTCGGCGGCGTAGCGGTCGGCGAGCCGGTCGCGGGCGCCGGCGGAGTCGTCGGCGGCGGCGATCTCGCGGCGGTGGACGAGGTCGACGGCCTGGCGGGCGCCCATGACGCCCAACTGCGCGCGCGGCCAGGCGAGCAGCAGGTCGGCGCCGAGCTCGCGGCTGTTCATCGCGATGAAGGCGCCGCCGAAGGCCTTGCGCAGGACGACCGTCAGCCGCGGGACCGAGGCCGCCGCGAACGCGTGCACGAGCTTCGCGCCGTGGCGGATGATGCCGCCCGCCTCCTGCGCCTTGCCGGGCAGGAAGCCCGGGGTGTCGACGAGGACGACCAGCGGCAGCCCGTAGGCGTCGCACATGTTCACGAAGCGGGCGGCCTTCGCGGCGGCGTCGGCGTTCAGCGCGCCGCCGAGGTGCCTGGGCTGGTTGGCGACGATCCCGACGCTGTGGCCGTCGAGGCGCGCGAACGCCGTGACGATGTTGCGCGCCCAGCGCGCGTTGAGCTCGAGCGCGCGGCCGCCGTCGACGAGCGTGCGCACGACGTCGCGGACGTCGTAGACGTTGCGCTCGCCGTCGGGCAGCGCGGCGTCGGGCAGCACGCGCGGGGGATCGACCGACGGCCAGCGCGACGGTCGCTCGCTGCAGTTCTGCGGCAGGTAGTCGAGCAGGTCGCGGACGATCCAGGCGGCGTCGAGGTCGTTCTCGGCGACGAGCTGGCAGACGCCGTTTCGCTCGTGGACGCGCGGCCCGCCGAGCGCCGCTGCGTCGACCTCCTCGCCGGTGACCTCGCGCACGACGGCGGGGCCGGTGAGGAACATCGAGGACTGCTTCGTCATGACGACGACGTCGGTCAGCGCCGGCGCGTAGCTGCCGCCGCCCGCCGACGCGCCGCAGACGACGGAGATCTGCGGGACCTGGCCCGAGAGCGCGGTGTGCGCCTTGAAGATCCGGCCGTAGCCGCTCAACGCCGCGACGCCCTCCTGCAGGCGCGCTCCGGCCGATTCGACGAAGCCGACGACCGGCATGCGCGCGCGGCCGGCGACCTCCAGCACGCGGCAGATCGTGTCGGCCTGGACCTCGCCGAGCGAGCCGCCGAGGTAGGAGGCGTCCTGCGCGAAGCAGGCGACCGCGCGCCCGTCGACCGTGCCGGTCGCGCCGACGACGCCGTCACCGGGACTCGTGCGCTCGCCGGTCCGGCGAGACAGCACCTCCCCGCGGACGAGCTGGATCGACCCGGGGTCGCAGAGCGCCTCGACGCGCTCCAGCGGCCCGAGCTTGTCCTCGATCGGTGGTGCGAGCGCCAGGCGCGTCATGCAGCCTGGAGGCAGAGGGTCGCGTTGTGGCCGCCGAAGCCGAAGCTGTTGGAGAGCGCGACCGGCGGCGTCCCGTTGGACATGACGAGCGGCCGCGCCGTCCCCGGCACGTAGTCGAGGTCCATGCCCTCGTCGGGCTCCTCCCAGCCGATCGTCGGCGGGGCGATCCGGTCGCGCAGCGCGAGCACGGTCGCGATGGCCTCGACGGCGCCCGCGGCGCCGAGCAGGTGGCCGATCGCCGACTTCGTCGACGAGACGGGGATCTGCGACGCGCGCTCGCCGAGCGCGCTCTTCAGCGCGGCGGTCTCGGCGCGGTCGTTGAGCTGCGTCGAGGTGCCGTGGGCGTTGACGTAGTCGATCCCTTCCGGGGTCAGACCGGAGTCGCTCATGGCGACCGTCATCGCCCGCGCTCCGCCGCGGCCGTCCTTCAGCGGGGCGGTGATGTGGTGGGCGTCGCCGCTGGCGCCGTAGCCGCGCAGCGTGCCGAGGATGCGGGCGCCGCGGGCGCGGGCCTTGTCGCCGTCCTCGAGCACGAGCACGCCGGCGCCCTCGCCCATGACGAAGCCGTCACGGCGGGCGTCGAAGGGGCGCGAGTGGCCGGTCGGCGACAGCGCGTTCATCCGCGCGAAGCACGCGCGCGACAGCTCGGTCAGCGGCGCCTCGGCGGCGCCGGTCACGACCGCGTCGGCCTCGCCGTGCTGGATCATCCGCAGCGCGGTGCCGATCGCGTGGCTGCCGGCCGCGCAGGCCGACACGACGCTGAAGACGGGTCCGCGCAGGCCGTAGCGCAGCGACAGCGCCGCCGAGCCCGCGTTGCTCATCATGAGCGGCACGGCGAGCGGCGACACCGATCCGGCGCCGCTGTCGCGCAGGGAGTCGTGGTTGGTCTCGAGCGTCGAGATCCCGCCGATGCCGGTGCCCAGGACGCAGCCGATGAGCTCGGGGTCATAGGGCAGCCCTGCGCCCCAGCCCGCGTCGGCGAGCGCCTCTTCGCCGGCGGCGATCGCCAGCTGCGTCGAGCGATCGGCGCGGCGGGCCTCCTTCGGCGTCATGTGGTCGGTCGGGTCGAAGTCCGCGCACGGCGCCTCGCCGTCGCGGATGCCGCAGCTGCCGGCGGTCCAGCGCTCGTGGAGGGCACGAGCGCCGACCCCCAGCGGCGTGACGGCTCCGACTCCGGTGATGACAACGTCGCGCATGAAGGCGTTACCCGACCTTCGCGGCGACGAGGTCGATGACGTCTCCGACGGTCTTGATGTTCTTGAAGTCGGAGCCCTCGAGGTCGATCTCGTAGGTCTCCTCGACGACCTGGGTGAGCTCGACGAGGTCGAGCGAGTCGACGTCGATGTCCTCGAGCGTCGCCTCGCGGGTGATGGCGTCGGGGTCGGCGCCGAACGTCACGAGGGACTCGATGACGGTCTCCTCGATGGACTTGGGGGATGTCGTTGCCATGGTCAGGTCCTTCCTGTCGGGTTCAGGCTGCGGTGCGAACGGGTGCGGAGAGCAGAACGTCGCGCGACGCCGCGGCGGCGTCGGGGACGCAGCGCGGGGCCAGCCGTGCGAGGACGGCCCCGGGGCCTGCGTCGACGAATGTGGTCGCGCCGGCGCGCGCCAGCGCGACCATCGTGTCTCGCCAGCGCACGGGGGAGATGAGCGCGTCGGCGAGCTCCGCGCGCGGCTCGCCGAACGGGCGAGCGGTTGCGCAGGAGATGACGGGGATCCGCGCCGGGTGGACGTCGACCGCGGCGAGCGCCTCGCGGAAGGGGGTGACCGCGCTCTGCATCTGGGGGGAGTGGAAGGCGCCGGTGACGTCGAGCGCGACGGCGCGCAGGCCGGCGCCGCGGGCGTCGGTGCGCGCGGCCTTCAGCGCGGCGGGCGCGCCGGAGAGCACGACCTGCCCGGGGGCGTTGTCGTTCGCGAGGCTCACGCCGTGGCGCGCCGCGAGCGCGGCTGCCTGCGCGGGCGTCGCCCCGAGCACGGCGAGCATCGTGCCGCCGCCGCTCTGGGCGCCGGCGACGGCCATGAGCTCCCCGCGCAGGACGACGAGCGCCAGCGCGTCGCGCTCGTCGAGGACGCCGGCGGCGGCGAGCGCGGTCAGCTCGCCGAGCGAATGGCCGGCGAGCGCGATCGGATCGACGACGTCGCGGATCTGCGTCCAGCCGGCGAGCGATGCGCAGAAGATCGCGGGCTGGGCGAAGCGCGTCGACTCGTCGACGCGCTCGAACGGATCGTCTCCGACGAGGTCGCAGACGGCGTCGAGCAGGTCGGGCCGGACGGCGGCGACGGTGTCGCGCATCGTCGCGGTCTGGCTGCCCTGGCCGGGGAAGAGCACCGCGGTCGGTGTCGTTGCAAGCACGCACCTAACGTCGCGGTTCGCGGCCCGGATCTGAAGCGCTCCCCCCCGGTCGGGGGGATGATGGGCCCGTGGTGGGGGGTGTTCGAGAAAAGTCTAGGTCCGTAGGCGAAACGTTCGACTTGGATCTTTAGGTCAACAGCCCCAGCCTCTGCGCGCGCTGGACCGCCTCGGCGCGATTGCGGACGTCGAGCTTTCGATAGAGCGCGCTTGTGTGCTCTTTGACGGTGTGCACGGAGAGGTGCAGTCCCTCGGCGATCTCGCGGTTCGTCTCCCCGCCGGCGACGCGCTGGAGCACCTGGCGCTCGCGGACCGACAGCTGGACGCCCTCGCCCGGCGACGGCGGCGGGTCGAAGAGCGCCATCCCGAGCGCGACCATCCGGACGGCGCGCGCGACGTCGGCCGCCGGCCAGTCCTTCGGCACGAACCCGCTGGCCCCGCACGCGCGCGCGGTCGCGGGCGAGATGCGCCCGGCGCCGGAGATCAGCAGGACGCGCAGCTCGGGGCGCTCGGTCAGCAGGCGCTCGCAGACGTCCGGGCCGGACTCCTCGCCGAGGAAGAGGTCGACGAGCGCGACGTCGGGCGCGTAGCGGCGGGTGAGATCGAGCGCCTCGTCGCCGCTGCGGGCCGACAGGCAGCGCTCGACCCAATCGAGCTCGCCGAGCATGAGCCGGAAGCCCCAGTGGACGACGTCGTGGTCGTCGACGACCAGGACGCGCAGGCGATCCTCGGGCATGGGCGTCAGCCTCCGCCGTTTGGAGCCAGCGGCACGACGAGGCGAACCTGCCAGGTCCCGGGCGCGCGCTCGCCGAACTCGACGAGGCCGCCGGCCTGCAGCGCCTCGAGCGCCGCGAGGCGCAGGCCGACGCCGGTGCTGGCGTGGCGCTGGGGCGGCACGCCGTCGTTCTCGATCTCGAGCACGAGCGTGTCGTCGAGCGTGTGCGTGCGCACGACGAGGCGGCGCGGGTCGGCGTGCTTGCGCGCGTTGCGGACGGCCTCGGTGAGGACCGACTGGCTCAGCGCCTCGAGCTCGGCTGGGACGTCGGCGAGCGGGCCCTCGACGGTGAGGCCGAGGTCGGGGTGCTCGTCGCGCAGGCGGTCGAGCTCGGCGGCGAGCGTCGTGTCGGTCGGCGCGGAGGAGCGGCCGAGCGGGCGCTGCAGGGCGGAGCGCAGCTCGCCGAGCGCGGCGCCGACCTCCTGCGCGCAGCGGGCGCGCGCCTCGGCCGTCAGCGGCTGCTCGGCGGACAGCGCGAGCGACACGCCGAAGAGGCGCTGCACGACGCCCTCGTGGATCGTGCGCGCGAAGTCGATGCGCTCCTCGAACTCGCGCGCCCGCTCGCCCTGGTAGGTCGCGATGCGCGAGGTCGACGCGAGCCCCAGCGTCTTGCCGAGCATCCACAGCAGGTCGCGGCGCCCCTCGTCCAGCGGCGAGGCGCCGGGCTCGGGCTCGGCGAGGATGACGCCGAGCCAGCGGCCGGCGGCGACGATCGGCACGTAGACGATCGGGTGCTCGCCGACGAGCTCTGCGAACTCCTCGGAGATGTCGTGCCCGTGGCCGCCGAGGACCTCGATGACGCGGTCGTCGGTCAGCGCCTCGCGGGCGACCGGCGCCGACTCGACGGTGACCTGGCCGTCGGTGAAGCTGTCGAGGCCGATGCCGTACGAGCCGGCCGCGTGGACGCGACGGCGCGCGTCGTCGTAGCTGAAGATCACGGCGCGGCGCATCTGCGCGATGCGGCAGACCGCCTCCGCGAGGCGCGAGTAGAACTCCTCCGAGCCGAGGTCCTCGTCGATGCGCGACAGGACGTCGCTGAGCAGATCCAGCGCGGCGATCGAGTACTGCTGGCCGTGCGTTGCGCGGGGCGCGTCCACAGCGTTCATCGTGACGGACGAGTCGGGCACTTGTGGTTTGAGCGCTCGGGGCGGCCGCAAGTTGCGGTCTCTCGGAGGGCTGGCCCGGGTCGAGCGTGTCGAACGAGACACCCCGATCCGGCACGACCACCGATCGTGGCGTCTATGCCTCGATATGCGGCGCATAGACGACACGACCGCTCGCGGGAGCGCCCGGACGACCGGACGTTTCCTCAGTGCCGCCGTTCGCAGGCGCCGCGCTCGGCAGCGGCCGGCGAGCAGAGACCTACGCCCGCGCCCGCGGCCCGCCGCGCCACCCGCCCCACCGACCACGACCGACCCTCCGCCGCCCGCAGCTGCGCGACCCGCAGCCGCAGGAGCTCGACCGCGCCGGCGCTCGGCCGGAAGGGGTCGGCGATGACGCGATCGTCGGCGATCGACAGCGCGGCCCAGGGGCGGCCGTCGACGACGGCGACGAGCACCGGGCCGGCCAGCGGCGCGGCCGAGTCGAGCTCGGCGAGATCGTGCAGCGGCGCGAGATCGGCGTCGCGAGCGGGACGGATGACGACGTGGTCGTCGGCGGGCGCGGCGGCCGGGCTGTTGCCATACATCTTGTCGATTGATCCCCACATGTGCGACACCGATCTTCTGTTGGACAGGAGTGTTTGACCACTGTACGATCCGACAGCACGATGTCAATGTCCCACAAACTCAACGTGTTGGACCTCGAACGCGGCGCCGAGATCTCGCTGACCCAGCAGCTCGTCAGCCGCATCTCGGAGCTCATCGACGCCGGTGAGCTCGAGCCCGGCGAGAAGCTTCCCGCCACCCGCGCGCTCGCCGCCGACGCCGGCATCAACCACCTCACCGCCGTGCGCGTCTACCGCCGGCTCGCCGAGCTCGGCTACGTCACCGCCGCCGTCGGCCGCGGGACGTTCGTGCGCCGCAGCGTCCCCGTGGCGCCGAGCGGCGCGCGCGAGAGCGACGACTGGCAGCACGCGCTGCTCGCCCCGCGGCCGCTGTCCTACGCCGACGACATGCTGCGCGACTCGCTGCACACGCCGCACACGAGCGACGCGATCCCGCTGGCGACCGGCTTCCCCGACCCCGAGCTCTGCCCCTCCCAGGAGCTTGCCGAGATCGCCGCCGACATCGCCCGCGAGGATCCGCGCGCCGTCACCGGCTACCTCGAGGTCGAGGGCCTGCGCGAGCTGCGCGAGCGCCTCGCCGAGCTCGGCCGCGACGCCGGCTACGCGACGCGCGCCGACGAGATCCTCGTGACCTCCGGCGCGCGCCAGGGGATCGACCTCGTCGCCCGCGCGCTGCTCGGACCCGGCGACGTCGCCGTCGTCGAGTCGCCGACGTTCGCCGGCACGCTCGCCTCGCTGCAGGCGACCGGCGCGCGCGTGCTGTCGCTGCCGGTGGACGCCGACGGCGCCGACATCGACGCCCTCGAGCGCCTCCTCGCGCGCCACGAGATCAAGCTCGTCGCGCTGCAGGCCTCCTGCCAGAACCCGACCGGCGCCGACCTCTCGCCGGAGCGCCGCGCGCGCCTGCTCGAGCTCGCCCGCACCCGAGGGTTCTTCGTCCTCGACGACGGCGTCTACGCGACGATGCGCTACGAGGGCGAGCCGCTGCGCCGCCTGCGCGCCGACGCGCCCGCGCACGTCATCTACGTCGACTCGCTGTCGAAGACGATCGGCGGCGGCCTGCGCGTCGGCTGGCTCGCCGCGTCGGGCCCGGTGTTCGACCGGATCGTCGCGCTGAAGATGGACAGCGACATCCACACCGCCGCGCTGCCCCAGCACCTCGGCGCGCGCTACCTGCGCGGCGACCGCCACGAGCGGATGCTCGCCCGCGCGCTGCCGGTCTACCGCCGCCGCCGCGACGCGCTCCTGCGCGCGCTCGAGCGCCACCTCGGCGGCGAGGCGACGTGGACGACGCCGGGCGGCGGCCACCACGTCTGGGTGACGCTCGACGACGCCGTCGACGAGCGCGCGCTGTACGCCGAGGCCCTGCGCGCCGGCATGACGTTCCTCCCCGGGGGCGCGCTGCAGGTCGAGAAGTCGACGCGGACGAGCATGCGCCTGTCGTTCGGCCTCGCCGAGCCGGCCGAGCACGACGAGGCGCTGCGGCGCCTGGCGTCCGCGCTGCGCGAGGTCCGCCGCCGCGGCCGCGGCAGCGCCACGGGCGCGCTCTCCTGAGCGCCGCGGGCCGTAGGGTGCGCGCGGTGCGATCCGCGCGCATCAAGCGAACCGCCCGGCGCACGCTCGACGTCGGCCGCCGCGCGGCGCTCGAGTTCGTCGAGGACCGCGGCCACCGGTCGGCCGCGCAGATCAGCTTCTTCGCGATCCTCTCCTTCATCCCGCTCGTGCTGCTCCTGGCGGGCGCCTTCGGGCTCGTCTTCGACGACTCCGGCGTCCGCGAGCGGATCATCCAGACGGTCTTCGACAACGTCCCGCTGGCCAGCGGCGGCGACCGCCCGCGCCTCGAGCGCTCGGTCAACGACGCACTCCAGGGCGCCGGCAGCCTCGGGATCTTCACGACGCTGCTGCTCATCGCGGCGGCCAGCGGCGTCATGGGCGCGCTGCGCCATTCGATCAACGAGGCCTGGGACATCGAGGAGCGCCCGCCGCTGCTGCAGCGCAAGGCGCTGGACGTCGCGCTCGTGTTCGGCGGCACGTCGATCCTCGCGCTGAGCCTCTCGCTGACGGTCACGCACCGGCTCGCGGACGCCGTCGACGACGAGGGCGGCGGCGGCTGGCTCGTCGCCGCCGTGCTCGAGTTCGCCAGCGAGCTGCTGCCGATCGTCTTCGTCGCGCTCGGCCTGCTGTTCCTCTACCGCGTCCTGCCGATGCGCCGCGAGCCGCTGCGCAACATCTGGCCCGGGGCGGTCGTCGGCGCGATCGGCCTGACGATCTCCAAGCTCGCGCTCGAGCTGTACTTCGAGCAGCTCGCCGACCTCGGCGCGATCTACGGCTCCCTCGGCGCCGCGATGGCGCTGCTGATCTTCGTCTACGCGGCCTCGAACGTCATCGTCTTCGGCGCCGAGTTCGCCTCCGAGTGGGCGAGGGACCCTGACACTCGGTCCAGTGCCGACGACTGATCGTTGTACAACCGGGCCATAGACGAACACCGATCCTTGGCCCGGTGGACAAAGACCCCTCCGTCTCGCGCGTCCAGCCTTCGAAGCGCCCACGGAGAGGAGAGGTCAGTGAAGCTCGTCATCGGCATCGTGCGTCCCGATCGGGTCAACCACGTGCTCGAAGCGTTGTACCGCGCGGAGGTGCGCGGCTTCTCGCTCAGCCGCGTCCAGGGCCACGGCGGAGAGCTCGACCGCGTCGAGACCTACCGCGGCACGCGCGTGCAGATGGGGCTCTCGGAGAAGGCCCGCTTCGAGATCGCGGTCTCCGAGGACTTCGTGCAGGCGACGATCGACGCGCTCTGCGAAGGCGGGCAGACCGGCGAGGTCGGCGACGGCAAGATCTTCGTCGTCCCGCTCGAGACGGCCGTGCGGATCCGCACGGGCGAGACCGACCACGGCGCCGTGACGCCGATCCTGAAATGACCGGCCTGTCGCTGCTTGCGGCCGCCGAGTCGACGGTCGACACCGGTGACACCGCCTGGATGCTCGTCTCGACCGCGCTCGTCCTGCTCATGACCGTCGGGCTCGGGATCTTCTACGCGGGCCTCGTGCGCGCGAAGAACACGCTGAACACGTTCATGATGTGCATCGCCGCGCTCGCCGTCGCGACGATCACCTGGGCGCTCGTCGGCTACTCGCTGGCCTTCGACGGCGACGGCGCGATCCTCGGCGGCCTCAACCACGCGCTGCTCAACAACGTCGGCTTCGAGCCCCGCGACGGGACGACGATCCCGCACCTCGTCTTCTTCGCCTTCCAGGCGACGTTCTGCATCATCACGACCGCGCTCGTCTCCGGCGCCGTCGTCGAGCGCATGCGCTTCGGCCCGTTTCTCGTCTTCTCGGCGCTGTGGTCGATCCTCGTCTACGCCGTCCTCGCGCACTGGGCCTTCGGCGGCGGCTGGCTGCAGGCGCAGGGCACGCTGGACTTCGCCGGCGGCGTTCCCGTCGAGATGGGCTCCGGCTTCTCGGCGCTCGCCGCGGCGCTCGTCGTCGGCGCGCGCAAGGACTACGGCCGCCAGGCGCTGCTGCCCCACAACGCCGTGTACGTGCTGCTCGGCGCCGGCCTGCTGTGGTTCGGCTGGTTCGGCTTCAACGGCGGCAGCGGCTTCTCGACCGGCAACGCCAGCGTGCTCGCGTTCACGAACACGCTCCTGTGCCCCGCGTGCACGCTGCTGACGTGGTTCGTCCTCGACCTCATCCGCGGGCGGCAGGTCACGGCGATCGGCGCGGCCACGGCGATCATCGTCGGCTGCGTCGGCATCACGCCGGCGGGCGGCTTCATCAGCCCGGCGTGGGCGATGGTGCTCGGCGTGCTCGTCGCGCTGCCGAGCTACGCGGTCATCGTCGCGCGCACGCGCACGCGGGTGGACGAGACGCTCGACGTCCTCGCGGCGCACGGCATCGCGGGCTTCGTCGGCATCCTCTTCATCGGGTTCTTCGCGCAGGTGTCGTGGAACGGGACGGCCGACGGGCTCTTCTTCGGCGACGCCGGCCAGCTCGGGTCGCAGGCCGTCGCGGCGCTCGCCGCGCCGGTCTACGCGTTCGGGATGACGTACGTCCTGCTGCGCGCGCTCGGGCGCTCTCACGCCGCTGCGCGGAAGCGATCGCGAGGAGGCCATCGGGATGGACATCATCCATCACGGCGAGGAGGCCTACATCACCGGCGAGGGCGCGATCCTCATCTCCACCGACGGCTCGGCGGAGGAGGAGCGCGCGGTGCGCCAGCCGGCCTCTGAGCGCAGCCGGTGCGCTGGGTGTACGGTGCGGTTCTTCCGACTCCGAGGTGACGCATGAAGATGGTGATTGCCTACATCCGCCATGAGGCCTTCGAGCCGATCCGCGCGGATCTGCTCGTCAAGGGCTTCCCGTCGCTGTCGGTGAGCGAGGTGAAGGGCTCGGGGCGCCAGAAGGGCATCACCGAGCGCTACCGCGGGGCGGAGCTCACGAACTACCTGCGGCCGAAGGTCAAGATCGAGTGCGTCGTGGCCGACGGCGACGTGCGGCTCGTCGTCGACACGATCCTCGTGCACGCGCGGACCGGCGGCGTCGGCGACGGCAAGGTCTTCGTGCTGCCCGTCGAGGAGGCCTACCGGGTACGAACCGGCGAGGCCGGCGAGGAGATCCTGCAGGCGCATCCGGATGCGGCGAAGTCCCTCTAGGCGGCAAGCCAGCCGGTACGTCAGGACGACCCGGCCGAGCACCACGACATCGCCGTCGTGCAGCTCGGCCTCGTCGATGCGCCGCCCGTTGACGACCGTCCCGTTCGTGCTGCGGTCGTCGAGGATCCGCAGCCCACCCGCCCGCGCGACGACGATCGCGTGGCGCGCCGAGACGGTGTGGTCGTCGAGGCGGACGTCGGCCGTCATCCCGCGGCCGATGTGGGTGATCCCGTCGCGCAGGACGAACGCCTCGCCGTCGAGGAGCAGGTAGCGGGCCGCGGCGAGCGTGTCGATCGCGCTGCCGCGGCGGGTGCTGTCGCCGCGGGGCGCGACGTCGAGCGCCGACGTCTTCGGCAGATCCTCTCCGAGCCCCGGGCATCCGGCGATCGCGGTCACGCACGCAGTCCAGCGCCCGCGCCTCAAGCGGGGCTTAAGAAGCGATGGGAGATTCCTATGAGCCTCTTATCTGCGGCTGCGAACGTCGAGTGCGCACCCTCCCTGCCCTGACGAAAGGACCCGCATGAGCGCACGAAGGATCGCGGCCCTCGCCCTCACCGGAGCGCTGCTCGCGGGCGGCACCGGCGCGGCGATCGCGGCCGTGTCCAAGGACGAAGGCACGAAGGCCGAGGAGGCGATCCTCGACGATGCCGCCAAGCGCCTGAACGTCACGCCCGAGAAGCTGCGCGAGGCGCTGTCGGCGGCGCAGGACGACCAGCTCGACCAGGCCGTCAAGGACGGCAAGCTCACGCAGCAGCAGGCCGACGCGATCAAGGAGCGCCGCAAGCAGTCCGGGCGCGTCCTCGGCGGGCCGTTCGGCGGGCCGGGTCACCACAAGGGCTTCGGTCCCCGCGGCGGGCCGCGCGGCGGCTTCGGCTTCCGCGGCGCCGTCTTCCCCGACCTCGCCAAGGCGCTCGGCATCACCGACGCCAAGCTCAAGGAGCAGCTGCGCGACGGCAAGAGCATCGCGGCGATCGCCAAGGCCGCGGGCAAGTCGCTCGCCGACGTGCGCGCCGCCCTGAAGGCCGACGCCAAGACGCGCCTCGACAAGGCGGTCAAGGACGGCGACCTCACGCAGTCGCAGGCGGACAAGATGCTCGAGCACGTCGACGAGCACCTCGAGCGCCTCGGCGACAAGCGCCCGATGCTCAAGCGCTTCCGCCGCGGCGGCGGTCCCGACCTGCGTCCCGGCGGCTTCGCCCCCGCGCCGGACGAGCTGCCCGCGGGCGTCGTGATCAGCTGACCCCTGCGGCCGCCCCCGCACCCCCCGACGGGGGCGGCCGCGCAGTTCTCAGCAACCTCCCAGCATTCGTGCCGACAATGTGGGCGTGCAGACGCCCGCGACAGCCGAGCAGCACCGCATCCTCGTCGTCGACGACGAGCCGAACATCGTCGACGTCGTCTCGATGGCGCTGCGCTTCCAGGGCTTCGACGTCCAGTCGGCCGGCAACGGCCGCGACGCGCTCGCGGCGGTGCGCAACTTCGATCCGCACCTGCTCGTCCTCGACATCATGCTCCCCGACATGGAGGGCTTCGAGGTCGCCGAGCGGCTCGGCGCCCAGCGCGCGCAGCTGCCGATCATCTTCCTCACCGCGCGCGACGCGACGCAGGACAAGATCCGCGGCCTGACGAGCGGCGGCGACGACTACGTCACGAAGCCCTTCAGCCTCGAGGAGCTCGTCGCGCGCATCCGCGTCATCCTCCGGCGCACCGGCCTCGCGCAGCCGTCGTCGAGCCGCCTGACGTTCGAGGACCTCGAGCTCGACGAGGACACCCACGAGGTCGCCCGCGCCGGCCAGCCGATCGAGCTGACGGCGACCGAGTACCGGTTGCTGCGCTACCTCCTGCTCAACCCGCGCCGCGTGCTGACGCGCGCGCAGCTGCTCGACCAGGTGTGGGAGTACGACTTCGACGGCGACTCGCGGATCCTCGAGACGTACGTCAGCTACCTGCGCAAGAAGCTCGATCCGCACGGACCGTCGCTCATCCAGACGGTGCGCGGCGTCGGCTACGCGCTGCGGTTGCCGCGGGGCTGACGATGTCGCTGCGCGCCCGGCTCATCGTCACGCTCGTGGTGCTGGCGGGCGCCGGCCTGCTCGTCCTCGGCGCCGTGACGTATGCCGCGCTGCGCTCGTTCGAGCTCGACCGCATCGACCAGCAGGCGACGGCGGCGGTCAGCCAGGCCGAGCGACAGCTCGAGCGCGAGGGAGGCGGCGGCGGGTCGCTCGGCGAGCCGATCGGCAACCGCCCGCGACCCGGGGGCAAGGACCGCCGCGGGCCCGACGGGCCGCCCGGAGGGATCGGCCTCGCGCCGTCCGGCACCTACGCGCAGCAGCGCGACGCCGCCGGCGCGATCATCGACGACGCCGTGCTCGGCCTGCCCGAGGGCGAGACCGAGCCGTCGGCGCCGGCGCTGCCGGCGAAGCTCTCGGCGGGCGAGCGCGACACCGTCGGATCGGTCGACGGCTCGGAGCCGCGCTACCGCATCTACGCGGCGGCCACGCCCGCCGGCGGGCTGACCGTCGTCGCGGTCCCGTTCAGCGAGGTCGACGCGACGCTCGACCAGCTGCTCGTCATCGAGGGCTTCGTCATCGGCGCCGTCCTGCATCGCGCTCGCCGCGGCGGCGTGGTGGCTCGTGCGCCTCGGCCTGCGGCCGCTCGTGGAGATCGGGACGACCGCGGGCGCGATCGCCGCCGGCGACCTCTCGCGCCGCGTCGAGCCCGCCGAGCCGCGCACCGAGGTCGGCCGTCTCGGCCTCGCGCTCAACGCGATGCTCGCGCGCCTCGAGCAGGCCTTCGCCGAGCGCAGCGCCAGCGAGGAGCGCCTGCGCCGGTTCCTCGCCGACGCGTCGCACGAGCTGCGCACGCCGCTGGCGTCGATCCGCGGCTACGCCGAGCTGTTCCGGATCGGCGCCGCGCGCGAGGGCGCCGACGTCGAGAAGGCGATGAGCCGGATCGAGGACGAGTCCGCGCGGATGGGCGTGCTCGTCGAGGACCTGCTCGAGCTCGCCCGGCTCGACGAGGTCCGCGACCTGCACCGCGAGCCGGTCGATCTCGGGACGCTCGCCGCCGACGCCGCCGACGACGCGCGCGCCGTCGCGCCCGACCGCGAGATCTCGCTGCACGGCGCCGGCAACGGTCGCGGTCGTCGTCGACGGCGACCCGAGCCAGCTGCGCCAGGTGCTCGGCAACCTCGTGCGCAACGCGCTCGTCCACACGCCCGCGGGGACGCCGATCGACATCGCGGTCGCCGCGCGCGACGGCGAGGCGTCGCTCGCGGTCCGCGACCACGGGCCGGGGCTGCCGACGGATGATCCGGCCGAGCTCTTCGACCGCTTCTGGCGCGCCGATCCCGGCCGTGGACGCGGCCGCGCGGGCGCCGGGCTGGGACTCGCGATCGTCCACGGGATCGTGACCGCCCACGGCGGCCGCGCCGAGGCGGCCGACGCCGAGGGCGGCGGGGCGCGCTTCACCGTCGTCCTGCCGCTGCGGGCCGGCTGAGCCGCGCCGCGCAGCGCACGCCCGGCGGTGGGCGGCTAGGCTGCCGCGTCGCGGGGGGATGACGATCAAGCTCAGGATCAAGCGGCTTCCGATCAAGCGGGTGGGCAAGCGCGTCGCGCAGGGCGCCGGCATCGTGCTGCTCGCGGCCGGCGGGCTGCTCGTCGCCAACGAGGTCTTCATGTCCGACGACGAGGTGTCGGGCCCGCCGCCGGTCCGCGTGCGCGTGCTCGCGCCGGGGACGTTCGCGGCCTCGCATGCCTACGCGCCGTACTACGTCGTGCCGAGACGGCGCGTGAAGAGCCCGGCCGACCTCTCGCGCGCGGCGACGAACGGGTTCGTGACGCGGCCCGAGGCGGCGCTCGACAAGGGCGCGCTCGCCGGCAGCCCGCAGGTCGTGCGCCTCGAGCTGCGATCGACGACCGACGATCCGGTGACCGTCGAGAGCGTCGGCTTCGACGTCGTCAGCGACGCCCGGCCGCTCGCCGGCTGGTTCACCGCGCAGCCGGCGTGCGCGTTCGAGCGCGTTGCAGTCGCGCGGCTGAACCTCGACCGCAAGCGCTCGACGACGCGCTACGTCGATGCGCGAAGGCGCATCGTCGCGCGAGCTCGGCCTGGAGCTCGACCGCTCGGAGCCGGTGATGCTCGAGCTGCAGGCCGCGACCCGCAACCGGCGCATCGCGTGGACGGCGACGCTGTCGGTGAGCCGCGACGGCGGTCCGGAGCAGACGGTGACCGTCGACGACAGCGGGCAGCCGTTCCGCGTGACCTCGGCGCGCTCGGCCGACGGCTACGCGGCGACGTTCGGCGACACCGGCGTCAGCGGCTTCGCCCGCGAGCGCTCGTATGACCGCGGCACGATCCGCGGCTGCTGACCGGCGTTCAGACCGACATGCCGCCCGACTCCGGGCGGACGAGGAGGCGTCGTCGGCGAGCCCGCGAACGACGAACGCCGCGAAGAGCAGCAGGCCGGGGTCGATCCCCGCATCGTCGAGCTTGACCTTCACCGGCCGCTTGCCCCATCCCCTGCCGTCGAGCACGGCGAGCTCGACGCCCGTCCTCGACGAGCTCATAGCGCTCGCGCCACGCGCTGGCCGGGCGCAGCTCGAGCTCGCGGCCCCCCCAGCGCAGCGTGCCGCCGCGGCGCACGCTGCGGCGCTCGAACGTCCCGGCGGGCGCGCCGGCGAGATCGGTCGCCTCGACTGTCGTCCTGAACAGGCCGCGGCGCTCGATGCGCCAGCTGCCCTCGCGCGCCTCGGCGCTCGCCCGCTGCGAGCCCCAGCCCTCGAGCCGCAGCGTTCCGACGCCGTCGAGGACGTAGAGCCGGCGGTCGTCGGGCGAGCGCGTGAGGTCGAGCCTCGGGCATGGGCGGCGCAGCATCGCAGGGTCGCTGCTCGGCGCGACCGCAACCGCTATCTCCCCACCGCGCCGAGCGCCTCGAGCGCCAGCGCCACATGGCGCTCCTCGAGCCGGATGTGGCTCTGCTGGCGACATCGACCGCGGCGCGACGCCGATCGCCTCGACCGGCGGCGCGTTGGAGAGCACCGGGACGACGACGAGCAGCTCGACCGCGACCGACCACGGCCAGCGCGCAGACCAGGCCGGATCGTGGACCGGCTCCTCCACGACCTCCGCGACGCCGAAGATCCGCTTCCACACCGACGCGTAGAGCACGAGCCGGTCGCCGGCCTCCATCCGCGGCCGGCGCGGAAATCCCGTGCGCCCGGGATCGAGCAGACGGCTCCCGGCGGCGAGCCAGTGGTCGGGCAGCGGCGACTGCGCCGTGCCGTGCGCCTTGAGGAACGCGGTCACCGCAGGCGCGGCAGCCGCCACCGGCGGCGTGACCCGGCGCCCGCGATCGAGCGCGCCAGCAGCTGCATCGGATGCAGGATCTCCAGCGGGCGACCGACCCGCTCGAGGTGCGCGGCGATCTGCAGCGTGCAGCCCGGGTTGGCCGCCGCGATGACCTGCGCGTCCGTCGCGAGGAGGTTCGCGGCCTTGCGGGCGCCGAGCTCGGCCGCGGCCTCCGGGCGCGTGAGGTTGTAGATCCCCGCCGACCCGCAGCAGATCTCCCACTCGGCCGGCTCGACGAGCTCGATCCCGGGGATCGAGCGCAGCAGCTCGCGCGGCTGCGAGCGGACCTGCTGGGCGTGCGCGAGGTGGCACGCGTCGTGGTAGGCGACCTTCAGCTCGATCGGTGCGCGCGGCGCGCGCGGCTCGACGGACGCCAGCAGCTCGTGGACGTCGCGCGCCTTGGCCGCGATCGCCTCCGCCCGCTCGCGCCACGCCGGCTCGTCGCGCAGCAGGTGGCCGTAGTCCTTGATCGCCGAGCCGCAGCCGGCGGCGTTGACGACGACGTGGTCGAAGCGCTCGAAGGCCTCGATCGTCGCCTTGGCCAGCGGCAGCGAGTCCTCCTCCTGGCCGGCGTGCAGCCCGAGCGCGCCGCAGCAGCGCGGCGCCCGCGGCGCGTGGACCTCGAAGCCCTCGGCGGCGAGCACCGCGACCGTCGCGGCGTTGACGTCGCCGAAGTACGCGCGCTGGACGCAGCCCTGCAGGAAGCCGAGCGTGCCGCGCTTGGTCCCCTGCGCGCGCGTGACCGCGGGCAGGCGGCGCACGGTGTCGCGCAGCGTCACCGGCGGCGCGAGCTCCGACAGCGTCCGCGCGAGCGGGAAGCGATCCAGGCGCGACGAACGCTGCACGAGCGCCGCGACGCCCGAACGGCGCAGCGCGACGATGAGCGGCACCGTCGCGCGCAGGCGCCCCGGGTGCGGGAAGGTCGAGAACAGCGCGCGCCGCAGCAGCCGCTCCCCCCGCGTGCGCGGATGGCGGCGCTCGACCTGCGCGCGCGTGTCCTCGATGAGCAGGTCGTAGCGGACGCCCGACGGGCAGGCGGTCACGCAGGCCATGCAGCCGAGGCAGTTGTCGAAGTGGCCGACCATCGTCGGCGTCAGCTCGCTGCCCTCCTGCAGGCCCTCGCCCATGAGCACGATCCGCCCGCGCGGCGAGTCCATCTCCTCGTTCCACAGGACGTACGTCGGGCACGTCGGCAGGCAGAAGCCGCAGTGCACGCAGTCCTCGACGAGCTCGCGCTCCGGGGGCTTGTGATCGTCGAACGCGCGGTCGATCGGGGTCTTCATCACATGCCTCCGACGAAGACGCCGGGGTTGCAGGTCGCGGTCGGGTCAAAGCGCGCCTTGACGCGGCGCATGAGCACGAGGCCGGAGTCCTCGCGGTGATCCCACGGGTCGAGGTGCGCGCGCACGGGCAGCGGCGCGTCGAGCACGACGCACGCCGACGGGCGCAGGACGTTGCGCAGCCGGGCGATCGACTCGACGAGCTCGCCGGGCGCCGCGGGCGGCAGCGCGATCCACGACAGCCCGAGGCCCGCCCGGCCCACGAGCGTCGCGCCCGCGACCTCGGCGGCCACGCACGCGTCGGCGAGCTGGGTCGGGAGCCCCGAGACGCGCACGACCGCTCCCTCGGCGCTGCGCTGCCCGGCGCGCTGGGCCGCCCACAGCGCGGCGTCGTCCTCGGTCGTCGCCGGCTGCACGCCCGCCGCCGCCAGCAGCGGGCCGGCGGCAGCCGCCTGCTCGGCCGCGGCGATCCCCGCGAAGCGGGCGAGCACGAGCCCCTCCCCCGCCTCCCAGCGGACGTCGAGGGCCTGCGCCTCGAGGTTGCTCGACGCGAGCGCGATCGCGGCCGCCCGCAGGAGCGCCGGGTCGTCGGTGGCGCCGGTCGCCGTCGCGTGCGACGGCGGCTGCGGATGCAGCCGGATGGAGACCTCG
Source organism: uncultured Actinomycetes bacterium (assembly GCA_963830085.1). Lineage (GTDB taxonomy): Bacteria > Actinomycetota > Thermoleophilia > Solirubrobacterales > Solirubrobacteraceae > CADCVQ01. The sequence continues at coordinate 130,688 of CAWHLF010000012.1, forward strand.
GTGATGAGGCCGAGCGTCCCGAACGAGCCGCTGAAGAGCTTCGCGAGGTCATAGCCCGCGACGTTCTTGATGACCTTGCTGCCGGCGCGCGCGAGCGAGCCGTCCGACAGCGCGACCGTGACGCCGAGGACGAGGTCGCGGGCGGCGCCGTAGCGGTGGCGCAGCGGCCCGGAGTCGCCGGCGGCGATCGCGCCGCCGACGGTCGCCGCGTCGCCCGCGCCCAGCGGCGGGTCGAGCGCGAACATCTGCCCGGCCTCGCCCAGCGCCTCCGACAGCGCGCGCAGCGGGACGCCCGCCTGGAGCACCGCGGTGAGGTCGCCGCGGTTGTGCTCGAGGATCGCATCCAGGCCGCCCGTGCGCAGCTGCACCCCGCACGGGTCGCCCGGATGACCCCAGGACTTCGTCGCGCCGCCGGCGATGCTCACCGCGACGCCGTCGGCAGCGCACGAGGCGAGCAGCCGCGCGGCGTCCTCGGCGGTCGGCGGCGTCTCGCTGCGCAGCGTCGATGTGCCCATCAGTGGACCACCACTAGAACCGCTCCGCGACGCCGTCGCGCTCGAGCGGGTGGCGGCGGTACGGGCCGGGGACCTCACCGCACAGCCGCGGCGTCGGCATGACCTTGCCCGGGTTCGCGAGGCCGCGCGGATCGAACGCGCAGCGCAGCATCTGGAACGCCGCGAGGTCGGGCTCGGAGAACATGCTCGGCATGTAGCGCTTCTTGTCGACGCCGACGCCGTGCTCGCCGGTGATCGACCCGCCCGCGTCGACGCACGCCTCGACGATGAGCCCGGCGAGCTCCTCGGCGCGCTCGGCCTCGTGCGGCCCGTCGTACAAGCACGAGCGGATGGAGGTTGCCGTCGCCCGCGTGGAAGACGTTCGCGACCCGCATCCCGAACTCCTCGGAGAGCTCGGCGATCCGCGCCAGCACCTCGGGCAGCTTCGTCCGCGGGATGACGCCGTCCTGGACGTAGTAGTTCGGCGCGAGGCGGCCCATCGCCGCGAAGGCGGCCTTGCGCGTCCGCCAGATCGCGGCGCGGTCGGCGTCGTCGCGGGCGATGCGAATGCCGATCGCGCCGTTGCGCTCGCAGATGCGCACGACGTCGTCGAAGCGCGCGTCGCACTCGTGGCGCGAGCCGTCGAGCTCGATGATGAGCGCCGCGCCGACATCGGTCGGGAAGCCCGCGCCGACGGCCTTCTCGGCGGCCTGGATCGTCAGCGTGTCCATCATCTCGATGGCGCCCGGGACGACGCCCTCGGAGACGATCTCCGACACCGCCTCGCCGGCCTGGCTCGTCGTGTCGAAGAACGCGACCATCGTCTTGATCGCCTCCGGCACGGGCACGACACGCAGCGTCACGGCGGTGCAGATGCCGAGCGTGCCCTCCGAGCCGACGAACGCGCCGAGCAGGTCGTAGCCGGGGAGGTCGAGCTCCTTGCCGCCGAGCGTCACGACCTCGCCGTCGGCGAGCACGATCTCCAGGCCCGTGACGTAGTTCGTCGTGAAGCCGTACTTGAAGCAGTGCGCGCCGCCGGAGTTCTCGGCGACGTTGCCGCCGATCGAGCAGACGATCTGCGACGACGGGTCGGGCGGGTAGAAGTGCGTCGGGCCGACGGCGGCGCTGACCTCGCTGTTCGTCACGCCGGGCTCGACGACGATGCGCCCGTTGGCGAGGTCGACGTCGAGCACGCGCCGCATCCGCGTCACCGCGATGAGCACGCCCTCGGCGACCGGCAGCGCGCCGCCCGACAGGCCGGAGCCGGCGCCGCGCGCGACCCAGGGGACACCGGCGTCCGAGCACGCCCTGACGACGTCGCGGACCTCGCCGGAGCTGCCCGGCAGGACGACGGCGCCGGGGCTCGCGCGGTACTGCAGCAGGCCGTCGGACTCGTACGTCCGCAGCTGCATCGCATCAGTCAGGACGTGCTCGCGGCCACAGATCGAATGCAGGCGCGCGAGCAGGTCCGGCGTCAGCGACGCGTGTGCTGCGGTGATGGTCTGGGCCGGGTCTGTCACGAGACACACGCCGGCGCCGGTGATCCCGGGGCCGGCCGACGGAGCGTACGCACATCGTGTCGTACCCGTCGCGGCGTCAGGCTCGCGCTTCCCCGCCCCCGATGCCGAGCGCCGTGGCGACCATGAGCTCGAACGCCGCGACGACCGCCGGATCGAACTGCGTGCCGGCGCAGCGGCGCAGCTCCGCGAGCGCCTCCTGCGGCGAGCGCGCGGCCCGGTACGGGCGGTCGGAGACGATCGCCTCGAAGGCGTCGCAGACGGCGATGATCCGCGCGCCGATCGGGATCTGCTCACCGGCGAGGCGATCGGGATAGCCCGTGCCGTCGAAGCGCTCGTGGCTGGAGCGGATGAGCTTCCCGGCGTCGACGAGCTCGTTCGCGACGCTGACGATGCGCTGGCCGATGATCGTGTGCTGGTGCATGAAGTCCCACTCGGCGGGCGTCAGCGGCCCCGGCTTCTCGAGGATCGCGTCCGGGATCGCCATCTTGCCGATGTCATGCAGCTCGGCCGCGTGCCGGACCGCGCGCAGCTGCGCCTCGGAGAGGCCGAGCTCGCGGCCGGTCCACTCGGTGAGCTTCGCGACGCCGTCCGTGTGCCGGCCGAGAGCCGGAGAGCGCTCGACGAGCGTCGCCAGCAGGACGTCCTTGGCCTGCGCGCCGGCGCCGGTGCGGCCGCGGCTCTTCTGGGCGTACATCCGCTCGTCGGCGATGCGCAGCGCCGCCGAGGCGGTCCGCGCCTCCTCGCCGAGCACGACGGAGCCGCTCGCGGCGCTGACCGCGAAGACGTCCGAGTGGTCGGTGAGCGCGCCGATCGCACGCGCCTCGAGCGAGGCCGCCGTGTCGCTGACGACCGAGGCGATGACGCAGAACTCGTCGCCGCCGGGCCGGTAGGCGACGCCGTCGCGGCCGATGCTCTTCGCGAGCGCCTGCCCGAGCCGGGCGAGCAGCGCGTCGCCGGCGCCGTGTCCGAAGGTGTCGTTGTAGGCCTTGAAGCCGTCGAGATCGAGGAGCACGAGGATCTTCGGCTCGGAGTCGCGGAGCGCGAGCTGCAGGTCGGCCATGAGCCGCCGGCGGTTGCCGAGCCCGGTGAGGCTGTCGGTCCGAGAGATCTCGGCGAGCTCGCTCTGGGCCTCGCGCATGCGGGAGCGGACGTTCTCGTTGAGGCTCCAGGCGACGATCCCCGCGACCCCGGCGCCGGCGACGTAGACGGCGTGGATCGCCGCCCACTTCCACGGCTGCGCCCACTCGTCGGGGCGGTCGAAGACCTCCTTCGGCGTCGAGCGTCCCGAGGATGCCGTGGTGCAGGAGCACGTAGCCGACGGTGATGAGGAAGACCTGCCAGTCCTCGTAGAGCGTCAGCAGCACGACGAGGACGAAGAAGTAGAAGTGCGTCTCCAGCAGCCCGCCGGACATGTGGGTGAAGAGCGCGGCGGCGGTCATGAGGCCGAGGACGACGGCGATCGAGCGCAGCCGCTGACCCAGGCGCGCGGCTGACGCCAGCAGGGCGAGCGGCGCGATGACCGCGATGTGCTCGAGATCGTGGCCCGTCCCGTACCGCCGGGAGACGAGGCTCATCGGCCACGATCACGGCGACGTTCAGCCAGAGGAAGACCAGGAGGCCGCGGTGGCGCCTGTGCCACTCCTCGGCCGGCAGCTCGCCGCCGTTCGGCAGGCTGGCGCGGGCTTGCGTGAGCATCCCGGCGGCGCGTGCGGTGGCCTTGCCGAACACACTCCGAGCTTCGGCAGCTCGCCCGGCCGACCACACGGCGCGCCGCTGCTCGTGGCCGATTGATCGAGCGCGCCGTGCCGCCGTGCGTTCCGTCGGGCGCAGCGCGTACCGTCGCGCTTTGCACCTTGGGCGAGAGGAGCGGGATGGGCCAGCAGATGTACGTGTTCGATGCCGAGCTCGTGGGCTTCGGCGGCGTGGAGCGCGCGATCGCGGCGCGCGCGGACCTGACCCTCGTCGACCTGCACTACGCGCTGCAGTCGGCGTTCGGCTGGGACGACGACCACCTCTTCGCATTCTGGCTGCGGGGCGGGTTCTGGGCGGATGACGCCGACCACTACGTCCACCCGCATCATGCGAGCACGTCGGACCCGCTCGGCCGCAGCGCCTGCGCGCGACTCGGCGAGCTCGGGCTGACGCCCGGCCAGCAGCTCTCCTACGTCTTCGACTTCGCGCGCGAGTGGCGCGTCGCGCTCACCGTGCGCGCGCTCGTCGCGGACGCCGGCGGTCCCTCGCCGCGGCTGCTGGAGTCGGCCGGCGCGGCGCCGCCGCAGTACTCCGCCGACCGGATCGTGCTCACGGCGCGCGCAGGCGGAACATGAGCTCGTCCGGATAGCACCAGCTCCAGTCCTCGCCGGGTTCGACGGAGCGGATGATCGGATGGCCCGTGTCGTTGTGGTGCGCCGTCGCGTGCCGGTTGGGCGAGTTGTCGCAGCAGCCGATCGTGCCGCAGCTCTGGCACATCCGCAGATGGACCCAGACGCCGCCGATCTTCAGGCACTCCTCGCAGCCCTCGACCGGGCCCTGCGGCTCGAGGAGCTCGATCGCGTCGAGGTGCGAGCACGTCGCCATCGCAGCGAACAGTAGGTCACCGCACCCACGACGACCAGGAGCCCGGCCGGGGCCGGGCTCCTGATGCTCGCGTGAGGGGGCGAGACGTGGGGCGCTACGGGCGCTTGTGCTCCGTGACGGAGGTCGCCTCGAAGTCCTTGTTGACGAGGACGACGACCTCGGTGCCGTCGGACTTGCGGACGTGCGCCTCGTAGGGCGAGTCGCTGTCGGCGTCGTTCTCGACGCGCAGGACGGTGCCGCCCGGGACCTTCGCCTTCGCGGCCGCCGTGACCTTCGCCGCCGTGTCGCCGGTCAGCGCGGTCTCGCGACCGCCACGCCCGCCGGGGCCGCCGTGGCCGCGTCCGCCGTGACCGCCGCGACCGCCTGCCGGCCGCGTCTGGGTCGACGTCGCCTCGAAGCTCGAGTTCACGAGCACGACGACCTCGGTGCCGTCGGACTTGCGCACGTGGGCGTGGTAGGGCGTGCTGTACGGACCGCCCGCCTCGGCGCGCAGCACGGTGCCGCCCGGGACCTTCGCCTTCGCGGCCGCGGTGACCTTGTCGGCGGCGTCGCCGGTCAGCGCCTGCCGGGCCGGGCGGTTGTCACGCTGCTCCGTCGTCGAGGTCGTCGAGGACGACGACGACGGCGTGGTCTTCGTGGCCGCTGCGGAGATCGCGGCGCCGCCGGCGGCGGAGGCGGCGACCGCGCAGATGGCGATCAGGGTCTTCTTGCTGGGCTCGAACATGGGCTTGGGGTCTCCTTGTGATCCGGTGTGCTCACAAGGTCGACGCTCCCGCTGGGAAAACGTTCTGCTCAGGCTGAGAGAACGCTGAGAGTCAGTCCGCGACGAACGCGGCGGGCGGCAGGGCGTAGAACGCCGCGTTGCCGGGAGCGCTGGCGGGCGTCTTGCCGCCGATGACCTCGAAGATCGGCTTCTGGCCGATCTGGCCGCCGTGCGCGACGACCCACTCGTCGGCCTCCTCGCGCCGGTCCTCGGGCACGTCGTCGCGGCGCATGACGATCATGCCCTCGGGGCGGTCCTCGGTCTGGACGAGGGGCAGGTCGAGCAGGAGCTCGCGGATGCTGAGGTCGGACATCGGCGTGGAGGGTAGCGCGCCGACCGCATGCCCCGGACGCAGCGAAAGTACGAAAATCGGTCGTTTGGAGTTACAGGCGCCCCAGATCGGGTACCGCTCCCGATTGCCTGGGCGAACGTGCTCTCGGTCTCGGAGGTGAGTCCGAGCCCCGCGAGCGACAATCGCAGAGAGACTGGGGAAGCACGATGAGAACCCGTAACTGGATCGTTTCCGGACTGTCGACTGTTGTGCTGATGTTCGGGATGCCTTTGGCAACTGCGACCGCCGGTGGCAAGGGCGGCGGCGGCGGTGGTGGTCGGCGGCGGCAAGACCGACAATCGGTGCATGCCCAAGGCTGACTGCAGCTCCGACACGACGAATACGCAGGAGTGCGAGGCGGGCTTCGTGCTCGTCAACCTCCAGTGCATCTCGATCGGGATCAAGATCCTCTGAGCTTCGGACCGGCCTTCCAGAGCCGAGTTACGGTGGCGGCGCTCGCTGGGCGTCGCCACCGTTTTTTTGTCGCGCGGAAGCGTACCGCGGGCGCGACCCGCTCGGAGCGAGAGACGTACGGTCCCGCGCCGCAATCCAAGAGCCGACGAGCGGATTCGAACCGCTGACCCCTTCATTACGAGTGAAGTGCTCTACCAGCTGAGCTACGTCGGCGTGCCGGGCAATGCTAGCTCGCGCTCGATCCATCGGCAGATCACGTCGACGGCATGAGTCCGCTGGGCCCGTCGGGGTAGGTACCCGCAATCCCCAGCGCGCGTGTCATCACGATCGGCGTCTACGAGTGGGACCTCGCGTCGTTTCTCGCGGCGCTGCGGGAGCACGACGTGCGCCTGCTCGTCGACGTGCGCCAGCGCCGCGGGGTGCGCGGCGCTCGCTACTCGTGGGCCAACGCGCGGCGGCTCGTCGCGGCGCTCGGCGAGGCTCAGATCGCCTACAGCCATCACCGCGAGCTCGCGCCGACGACGGAGCTGCGCCGGCTCCAGTACGCCGCCGACGACCGCGCCGGCGTCGGCAAGCGCTCGCGCGCGGCGCTCGACCCCGAGTACGTCGAGCGCTACGTCCGCGAGGTCCTCGACCGCGCCGACCTCGACGCGCTCGTCGAGGAGATGCCCCGCACGGGCACGACGGCGCTGTTCTGCGTCGAGGCCGACCCCGAGGCCTGCCACCGCTCGCTCGTCGCGCAGCGGCTCGCCGAGCGCTACGGGCTGCAGGTCGCGCACGTGCGACCGCGGGTCGCGTAGCGCATGACATGCATGCGAAAAGCGCCCCGCGGTCGGTCACGTGAACCTGCGGCCGAGCTGAGCGCCGGCCGCCTCGATCTCCGCGAGCGTCGAGGCCGCGACCACGCGCTGCACGCCGAACGACGCCGCCTCCGCGTCGCTCAGCCGCGACGAGCCCGCCACGACGCATGCCGGCACGCCCGCCGCGCGCGCCCGGCGCACGAGCTCGCCGACGACCTTGCCGCCGAAGCTCTGCTCGTCGAGGCACCCCTCCCCGCCGACGACGAGCTGCGCGCGCGCCAGGCGGTCGTCGAGCCCGAGCGCGTCGAGCACCGCCGCCGCGCCCGGGCGCAGCTCGGCATCGAACGCCGCCCACAGCCCGCCCGACAGGCCGCCCGCCGCGCCGGTCATCGCCACCCCGCGGGGGTCGCGCGGGAGCTGCGCGGCGAGCTCGTCCAGCCGCGCCTGCAGCCGGGCGACCGTCGCGTCGTCCGCGCCCTTCTGCGGGCCGAAGACGCGCGGCGCGGCCTCGAAGGCGATCTCGACGTCGCAGAGGACGGCGAGCCGCGCGCCGCCGAGCCCGCCGGCCTCGCGGATCGCCTCGATCGCGCCGAGGCCGCCATCGGTCGTCGCGCTGCCGCCCGCGGTGACGAGGATCTCGCGGGCGCCCGCGGCGACCGCCGCCGCCACGAGCTCGCCCGTGCCGCGCGACGACGCCCGCCACGCGTCGCGCTCGGCCTCCGCGACGAGCGACAGGCCCGACGCCTGCGCGACCTCGACGATCGCCCGCGCGCCGGCAAGGCCGAGCCTGCACGTCACCGGCCGGCCGAGCGGATCCGTCGCGGACACCTCCTCCAAGCGCCCGCCGAACGCCGCGACGAGCAGCTCGAGCGTCCCCTCGCCGCCGTCCGCCACCGGGCAGCGATCGGCCGCCCAGCCGGCGTCCGCCAGGCCGCGCGCGAGAGCATCCGCGACGGTCGCCGCGTCGAACGTTCCCTTGAAGGCGTCGGGCGCGACGAGGGCCGTGCGCATCGACCGGACGCTACCGGCAGCCAACTTCGGTAAAGCTCCAGCGGATGAGCACGCCCTCCGGCGCCCCGGCGTTCGACCTGCAGAGCCACTCGACCTGCTCGGACGGCAACCTCGAGCCGGCCGCCGTCGTGGCCGCCGCCGCGGCGGCCGGCGTCAAGCTGCTGGCCCTCACCGACCACGACACCGTCGAGGGCGTCGCGGCGGCGCTCGCGGCGGCCGAGGAGCACGGGATCCAGCTCGTCCCCGCCGTCGAGCTGTCGACCGCGGACGTCCTCGGCGAGGACTTCCACGTCCTCGGCTACAACGTCGACCACACCGACGCGACGCTCTGCGCCCACCTGCGCGGCTGGTGCGAGGACCGCGCCCTGCGCATCGAGCGGATGGCGGCGCGCCTCGTCGAGCTCGGCCTGCCGCCCGACCGCACCGTGCTCGACGACCGCCGCGCGCGCGGCTGCCCGATCGGCCGCCCGCACCTCGCCGCCGCCGCGATCGCCGGCAACCGCGAGCGGCTGGCGCACGACGGCCTCGACGAGCCGTCGGCGTTCCTCGAGACCTACCTCGTCGCGGGCGCGCCGGCCTACAGCCGCCGCACGACGCCGACCGTCAGCGAGGCGATCGACGCGATCCACGCCGCCGGCGGCCTCGCCGTCTGGGCGCACCCGTTCTGGGATCTCGCCGGCGCGGAGGACGTCAGCGCCGCCCTCGCGCGCTTCGCCGCCGCCGGCCTCGACGGCGTCGAGGCGTTCTACGCGACGCACAACGGCGCGCAGACGGCGCTGCTGTGCACGCTCGCCGACGAGCTCGGGCTGCTGACGACGGGCTCGGCGGACTTCCACGGACACGACCACGTCCGCTTCAACCGCTTCCGCGCGTTCGACCTCCACGGCCACGAGCCGCGGCTCGGGCCGATCGCCGGCTAGTGGTTCCTCCGGTAAGTCGTTGTGCGCTTGGGCGGTCGCTGGCGCCGGCTGGCAAGGACGCAGTGAGGGAGTGGCCCTCTAGGGCCATGACCGAGCGAGGACGCCGCCAGGCGGTGATCAGCGGCCGACCCAAGCGTGCAAGGACTTGCTGGAGGGACCACTAACCGCGCAGCGTCCGGGCCAGGCGGGAGCCGAGCGCGTCGAGCGCGAGCTCCTCGTTGGGATTCAGCACGAGCGCGGCGCGCGTGTCCTCGACGAGGCCCTGGGCCTCCCGCAGCCGCGCGACGGACGCGCCGAGCTGCGCGTCCTCGGCGAGCTGCGCCGTGCGGTCGCTGTTGTGGGCGAGCTCGGCCGCGCCGTCGAGGACGCACGCGACGTCGCGCAGCCACAGTCCGACGAGCGCGAGGCCGCGGTCCAGCGCGGCCGTCTTCGCGCGGCGCCCGGCCCGCTTGCCGCGCTCGGCGGACTCGCGCGTCAGGCGGTTGCGGTCCTTGGAGATCGCGTACTGCAGGTCCTCGGTCAGCGCCGCCGCGACCTCCTCCTCGGCGCGCGCGCCGGCGGCGGCCGCCTGGGCGAGCAGCGCCGTCCAGGGGCGCGTGGCGATCTCACCCCGCAGCGCGCCGCGGGCGACGGCCTCGGCCCCCGCGCGCAGCGCCGGTCCCTCGCCGAGCGCGAGCGCCAGCGCCCGGCGCGTGTCGCCGAGGCCGAGCCGCGCGCAGGCCAGCGCGACGCCGGGCGCGATCCCGCGGCCCTCCAGCCGCGCCGCGATCTGCTCGTCGGACGGCGCGTCGAAGCGCACGGCCTGGCAGCGGCTGGCGATCGTCGGCAGGACCTCGCCGGGCCGGCTCGTCAGGAGGATGAGATGCGCGAACGACGGCGGCTCCTCGAGCGTCTTGAGCATCCGGTTGGCGGCCTGGTCGTTGAGCTCGTCGACGTCCTCGATGACGAAGACGCGGCGCTGGGCCTCGAACGGCGTCCGCGTCGCGCCGGCGACGACCGCCTCGTCGATGTCGCCGACGAGGATCCCGGCCGCGCTCGTCGGCGCGACCCACGTGAGGTCGGGATGGGCGCCGTGCTGGACGCGCACCGCGGCGGCGGGAGCGTCGGCGGCGCCCTCGGTGAGCAGCGCCGTGGCGAACTCGCGCGCGACCGTGCGCTTGCCGCTGCCGGCGGGCCCGCTGAAGAGGTAGGCGTGGCTCGGCGCGCCGCTCGGCGCGAGGGCCGCGCCGAGCACCGCGCGGGCATGGGGGTGTCGCTCGGTGCCGGGAAGCATCACCCGCGAACGGTACCGTCGCGGTGGTGCGCGGGAGGCTCATCACGATCGAGGGGATCGACGGCGCGGGCAAGTCGACGCTCGCGACCGCGCTGCAGGCCGCGCTGGAGGCCGACGGTCCCGTCCGGCTGCTGCGCGAGCCCGGCGGCGTCGAGCTCTCCGAGCGCGTCCGCGAGCTCGTCACCGACCCGGACCTGCGCTGCGATCCGCGCGCGGAGGCCCTGCTCTACGCGGCCGCCCGCGCCCAGCTCGTCGACGAGCTCCTGCGCCCGTGGCTCGACAGACGGCGCGTGGGTCCTGCTCGATCGCTTCGTCGACTCGTCGCTCGCCTACCAGGGCGGCGGCCGCGGCCTCGGCATCGACGAGATCGCCGCGCTCAACGCGTTCGCCACCGGCGGGCTGACGCCGGACCGCACGCTGCTGCTGCGCCTCGATCCCAACGACGCCCGCGCGCGCCTGCGGGGCCGCGGCGGCGGGCCCGACCGGCTCGAGCGCGAAGCGGACGAGTTCTTCGCCGCGACCGCCGCCGCCTACGACGAGCTCGCCGCCCGTGACCCCGATCGCATCCGGGTCCTCGACGCGAGCCGCCCGCCCGAACGCGTCCTGTCGGACGCGCTGGATGCCCTGTCGGACCTAGACTCTTCGCGGTCGTGAGCGGTCGCGCACCTGATTTCGAGGTCGAGCGCTTCGAGCGCGTTCCCGCCGGTTCGGGGACGGTCCTCCTGCGGCTCGCGGGCCGCTGGCGCGCCGACCATCGCGAGCGCCTCGCCCCGCCGATCCTGCTCCTCGACGACGGCCGCCGCACGCGCCGCATCGCGCCGCTGCCCGGCCCCGACGACGCAGCTCCGCTCGCCGGACCCGACCCGCCCGCCTGGCGCGCCGCGTTCTCCGCGCCCGCCGCGCTGCTGAAGGACGGCGGCCGCCTCGCGTTCGCCCTGGAGACGGGCCGCGGGATCATCGACCTGCCGCGGCCGAAGGAGGCCGCGCCGCGCGCGCCGAAGCCGCCCGAGCCCGAGCCGCCGCCGCCGCCGAAGCCGGCGAAGCCCGGCCGGCCGGCCGACGCCGCGGCGCTGCGCGAGGAGCGCCGCCGGCGCGAGGACGCCGAGCGCGCCGCCGAGCAGCGCCGCCAGGCGATGGCGGCGCTCGAGGCGCGACTGGACGCCGAGCGCACCGCGCGCGACGGCGCCGAGCGGGCGACGCGCGAGGCGCGCGACGAGCTCGTCCGGCTGCGCGCGCAGACCGAGGCCGCGATGCGTGCCGGCCAGCGCGAGGCGCGCGAGCTCGCCGAGCGCGTCGCCTTCCTCGAGCAGACGCGCGCCGAAGCCGAGGAGACCGCGCACCACGCGCGCGAGGAGATCGCGGCCGCACGCGCCGAGCTCGACGAGCGCGTCGCGGCCGAGCGGACGGCGCGCCACCAGCTCGAGGCGGCGGTCGCCGCGCGCGACCGCGAGGTCCTGCACGCCCGCACCGAGGCCGAGACCGCCGCGCGCGACGCCGAGCGCACGATCGAGCGGCTGCGCTCCGACGCCGAGGCGCGCGCCGAGCGCGCGCAGGCCGAGGTCCGCGCCGCGCGGGCGCAGGCCGAGCAGGAGATGGCCCGCGCGCAGGCCCAGACCGAGGCCGCCCGCGAGGAGATCAAGGCCGCCGCCAAGCGCGCCGAGGCCGGCGTCCAGGCCGCCCGCGACGAGGCCCGCGCGACGATCGAGCGCGAATGGGCGGCGGCGCGCGAGCAGGCCGCGCAGTCCGCCGCCGGGGTCAAGACGGCGGCCGACGAGGCGACCGCGAAGGCGCAGGCCCAGGCGCGGCGGGCGGCCGAGCAGGCCAGCGAGGCGCGCGCCGAGATGCAGGCGGCCCAGAAGCTCGCCGCCGCGCGGGCGCGCGATCTCGAGCAGGCGCAGGAGGCGACGGCCGAGATCGCCGGCGAGCTCGAGCGCTCGCGCGCCCAGGCCCAGGCGCTGGAGGCGGCGCGGCTCGCGGCCGTGGCCGCCGCGCAGGAGCGCGCGCAGGCGGCGCAGGGCGCGGAGGCGAAGGTCGCGGCGGCCGAGGAGGAGCGCCAGGTCGCCAACGCCCGCGCCGAGCAGACGGCGCGCGCGCTGGAGGCAGCGCGACGCGTCGAGCGCGAGCGCGACGAGGCGGTCGTCGCCGGTCGCGCCGCCGCCGAGCGCGCGGAGCGCAACCAGGCCCGCCTGCGCGGCCTCGAGCGCGAGCTCGAGCAGGAGCGCCGGCGGGCGCGCGGCGCGGAGCTCGCCGAGGAGCGCGTCCGCGACCTCAAGGCGCGCGTCGCAGAGCTCGAGCAGGCGCGGCGGGAGGTCGCGACGCTCGCCGACCAGGTCCCGAAGCTCGAGCAGGAGCTCGCGACCGCGTATGCCGAGCGGCGCGAGCTCGAGGCCCGCGCCGGCGCGACGGCCGCCGAGCTCGCGGGCCTGCGCACGGAGCACGAGCGGGCGGTCGGCGAAGCCGCCGAGCTGCAGGACGTCAGCGCGCAGTCCGCGCGGCTCGCGGCGCGGATCGCGGAGCTCGAGCAGGCCGGCAGGGAGCGCGAGCTCGCCGCGCAGCGAGCGGCGGAGGCGCACGCGCGCGAGCTGCGCGAGGAGCGCGAGCGCGCGACGGCGGAGCTCGCCGCCGCCGAGGAGCTCGTCGCGGCCGAACGGGCGCGTGCCGCGGCGCTCGAGCAGGACGGCGAGCGGACGGCCGCCGAGCTGCTCGCCCTTGCCGACGACGAGGCGGCCGCGGCCCGCGACGCATCCGCCGAGGTCCGCGCGCTCGCGGGCCGCGCGACGAGCGCCGAGCGCAGGGCCGCCGAGCTCGAGGCGCGCGCGGCGCAGCTCGAGCGCGCGGTGCAGGAGGCCACCGGCACGAGCGCGGAGCTCCGCGCCCAGGTCGCCGCGCACGCCCAGCGGGCGACCGAGCTCGACGCTCGCGCGGCGCAGGCCGAGGGGCGCGTCAGCGCCCTGGAGCGCAAGGCCGCCGAGGCGCGCGAGCGTGCGACGAAGCTCGAGCTCGGCAGCGATCGCGCCGAGCAGCTCGAGGCCGAGCTCGCCCGCGCGCGGCGAGGACGTCGATGCCGCGCGGGCAGCGCGGACGGGAGGCGCAGGCCGAGCTCGCCGAGCTCCGCGACGAGCAGCGCGCGGCCAGCCGCCGCGGAGGCCCGCGAGCGGGCGGCCGCGCTGGAGCGGCGCGTCGCCGAGCTCGAGCCCGCCTCGGAGCGGCTGGCCGCGACGGAGCTGCGACTGCAGGCCGCGGTCGCCAAGGCCGAGCGGCTGCCGCAACTCGAGAGCCAGCTCGCCGCGGCACGCAAGCACGTGGGACGGACCGCCGAGCTCGAGGCCCGCGTCGCCGAGCTCACCGCGCGCGCGGCCGCCGCGGGGGACCTCGAGGCCCAGCTGCAGTCGGTCGCGATGAAGGCGGCGTCGCGCGGCCAGGCCGTCGAGGTCGCGCGCGAGGAGGCCCGCGCGAGCGCCGCCGAGCTCGAGCGCGCGCGGGCGGAGCTCGCGGCGCTCGGCGAGGAGCGCCAGGGCAACCGCGAGGCCGTCGCGCGCAGCGAGGCCGAGCTCGAGTCCGCGCGCGCCGAGGCCGCGACCGCCCAGCAGCGGCTCGACGAGCTGCAGGACCACGCGCGGTCGCTCGAGCAGGCGCTGCGCGAGGCCGGCGGCGACGCCGAGGATCACGCGAAGGCGCTCGAGGCGGTGCGCCACGAGACGACGGCGGCGATCACCGAGCTGCGCGCCTCCAAGCGCCGGGTCGTCGAGCTCGGCGGCGAGCTCGAGCGGGCCAAGCGCGAGGCCGGCGACGCGCAGGCGCTGCTCGACGAGGCGCTCGCGGAGATCGACGAGGTCGTCTCCCAGCGCGACGCCGCGCGCGCCGCGATCGAGCGCCTGAGCGAGCGCTCGGAGGCCGCCGAGCGCCGGATCGCCGACCTCCAGGACGGCGCGCAGGCCGATGTCGCGGGCCTCGCCGCCGAGCGCGACGCGGCGACCGCCCGGATCGAGGAGCTCGAAACCGGGCGCGATGCGGCGACCGCGCGCGTGCAGGAGCTCACCGCCGAGCACGACGCGGCGAGCGCGCGGATCGAGGAGCTGGCGGCCGAGCGCGACTCGGCGGAGGCGCAGATCGTCGAGCTCACCGAGCGCCTCGACGGCGCCCACGCCGAGATCGACGCGCTCGCCGCGCTGCGCGACGCCGCCGGAAGCGACATCGAGATGCTCGACAGCGAGCGCGCCACCGCGTTCGCCCAGATCGCCGCGCTGACCGCCGAGCGCGAGCGGGCCCTGACCGCCATCCGCGAGCTGACCGCCGAGCGCGACGAGGCGCAGGCGCGCATCGCCGGCCTGACGACCGAGCGCGACGCCGCGCGCGAGGACGCCGACGAGCTGGCGCTGCGCCGCGACGGCGCGCAGGCGGAGATCGACGAGCTCGTCACCCAGCGCGAGCGCGCGCGGACGCTCATCGAGCAGCGCACCACCGAGCGCGACGGCGCGCTCGCGCAGATCGCCGAGCTGCAGACCGAGCGCGACGGCGCGCTCGCGCAGATCGCCGAGCTGCAGACCGAGCGCGACGGCGCGCTCGCGCAGATCGCCGAGCTGCGGACCGAGCGCGAGGGCGCGCTGGCGCGGATCGAGGCGCTGCAGGCCGAGGGGCCCGAGGCCGCGGCGGCGCTCGCGCAGCTCACCGCCGAGCGCGACCGCGCGCTCGCACGGATCGACGAGCTCCATGCCGAGCAGGCGGCCGCGCGCGCGGAGATCGAGACGCTGACCGCGGAGCGCGGGCGCGGCGCAGGTCGCGATCCAGCAGCTCGAGGCGAAGCTCAGCGCGGCGACGTCCGAGGCCGAGGGGCTGACGACGCAGCGCGACGCCGCGGTCGCCGAGATCGCCGCGCTCGAAGCCCAGCGCGAGGCCGCGCAGGCCGAGATCTCCGCGCTCGGCGCGCAGCACGAGCGCGACGAGGCGCGGATCGCGGCCCTGACGACCGACCACGAGCAGGCCGCCGCGCGCGTCGGCGCGCTGACGCAGGAGCTCGAGCTCGCTCGCGGCGCGCACGCCGCCGCAGGCATCGAGCGCGACAGCGCGCAGGCTGAGGTCGGCGCGGCTCGGTGGCGTGCTGCGCGCGGCGGTCGCCGACGCCGACCGCCGGGCGGAGGAGGACGCCGAGACCCAGCGCGAGCTCGAGCAGGCGCTCGCGCGAGCACTCGACGAGGTCCAGCGGATGAGCGCGCTCGAGGGCGCGCTCGGCGGCGACCTGCAGGACGCGCTGGAGGACGTGCGCCGCGCGACCGCGCGGATCGCCGAGGACGAGCTCGAGCGCGCCGAGCTCGTCGAGCGCCTCGACACCGCGATCGCCGCGGCTGCGACGGCGGCGCAGCGCGCGCAGGCCGAGCACGCGGCGCGCAAGGCGCTCGAGGAGCGGATGGCCGAGCTCGCCGAGACGAGCGAGGAGGCGGCCAAGCAGGCCGCCGAAGCGCGCAGGGCGGCGCGGCGCGCAGCCGCGAAGGCATCGAAGGCCGCGCAGCAGAAGGCCGCGACCGCGGCCGAGGCGCGCGCCGCCGAGCGCGCGGCCGAGGACGAGGCGCGCACCGCCGCGCGGGCCGCGGCCGCGCAGGAGGCCGAGGAGCGCGCGGCCCGCCGGCGCGCCGAGGAGGACCAGCGGCTCGCCGCGACGGACGCCGAGCGCCGCGCCCAGCAGGACGCGCTGCAGGCCGCGGTCGAGTTGCGCCGCAAGGAGCGCCAGGCCCGCCGCGAGCGCACCGCCGAGTCCGAGCGCGCCGCCGCCGAGGCCCGCGCGGCCGCGGAGGCGCGCGCGGTGCAGGAGGCGCTCGCCGCAGCCGAGGCGCGTGCCGCCGAGGCCCGCGCCGCCGAGGAGCGCGCGGCCGAGGAGCGGGCCGCCGCCGAGGACGACCGCTCCGAGGCCGCGACCGAATCGCACGCACCGGTCCCCGAGCCCGCACCCAAGCGCGAGCGCGGCCGCAGGCGCCGGGCCCGCGAACGCGGCGACGACGCGGCCGCCGAGCGCGAGCGCGAGCGCCGGCCGTACGTCGCGCGAGCGCGAGCGCCACGTCGCGCGCGAGCGCGAGCTGCGCCAGACCGCCGCGCCGTCACGCGTGGCGACCGCGCCGACGAGCAGCGTCACGACCCTCCCCCGCGAGCGCATCCGCGCCCGCGCGCGCTACCTGCCGTCCGAGCTCGCCGTCGGCATCCTGCTGCTGCTCGTCGCGGCTGCCGCCGCCGCGATCATCGTGCTCGGCGTGATGCGGGTGGCGGTGACGTAGCGGCGTTGCGTCCCTGGAGCGCCCGAGCGCGCGAGGAGCTACGGCGCAGGCGTCGCCGGCGCGGCCGCCGTCGGGAACGCCGGGCTCAGCGGCGTGCCGGTCGCCGTCGGCGACGAGCCGGAGGGAACGCGGAAGATCACGAGCCGGTTGGCGAGCCCGCGCGCGCCCTGGCCGAGCGGGTCGAGCTCGAGCAGGCGCCGCGTGGCGGCATCCGCCCCGCGGCGGTCGGCCGTCGCCAGCGCGAGGCGCAGCAGCCGCTCCCACGCGGCCGAGCTGTAGGGCTGGCGCTCGACGGCCTGCAGGAGGTAGCGCTTGGCGTCGAGCAACCGGCCGCGGCCCTGCTCGATCGCCGCCGCCGCGAGCAGCGAGCGCACGGCGGTCGGGTCCAGCCGCGCGGCGAGGTCGGCCTCGGCCGCCGCGCTCTTCAGCTCGTCCTCGCCGGCATCGTTGCTGACCGCCAGCGCCCTGCTGGACTTCGAGTCGGCGACCATCGGCAGCCCCGCGGAGACGACGAACAGCCCGAGCACGATGCACGCGAGTCCGAGCGTCAGCGACCGCGCCGCGACGCTCGTGTCGCGCCGCGAGAAGGCACCGCCGCGCCGCGCCGGCACGCGCGTCGCGACGAGCACGCCGAGGAACAGGAGGACCGGCACGGTGACGCCCGGGATGTCCCAGTCCCAGTCGACGAGGCCGTGCGCGAGCCACGCGCAGGCGGCGGCGAACAGCGCGATCGCCATCTCGCGCTCGCGCCCCGCGGCCATCCGCCGCACGCGATCGAAGGCGACCCAGAACAGCAGGCCCACGCCGCCGAGGACGAGCAGCGCGCCCACGATTCCCGTCTCGGCGAGGAACTGCAGCGGGACGCTGTGCGGCTGCGCGGCGCCGAGCTCGACCTGGCGATAGAGCTTGTGCGTCACCGGGAACGAGCCCGCCCCCCAGCCGCCGAGCGGCTTGTCGGCCCACGCGCCGGCCGCCTCCTCCCACCACACCCAGCGGTTGCCGGAGTTCGAGGAGACGATGCGCGCCGGGTCCGAGACGTCGTCCTTGCTCGTCTTCGTGAACTCGTGCCAGGCGCGATCGGCGAAGCCGCCCGGGCCGCCGTCGGCGGTCGCGATGGCGCCCAGCGCGAAGACGCCGAGGACCGCGGCCGTCGCCGCGAGCCCGCGCCAGACGAGCTGCGTGCTCTCGGCGCTCCAGCGCGTGCGCTCCTCCAGGCGCAGCAGCCCCCAGCCGGCCATGAGCAGCCCGATGACGCTGCCCGCGAGGACGAGCCCGAGGACGATCCCGTCGGGCGTGCGCTCGTCGAGGGGGATGTTGATCGCCTTGAGCGCCGGGCGGCTGAACGCGAGCCCGAGCACCGGGATCGTCGCGACGACCGTCACGGCGAAGACCGCGAGCCCCCGGAGCTTGGCCGCGCCGAGCACCGTCAGCACGACGACGCCGACGGCGAGCGCGAGCATCCCGCCGCGCGAGTACGTCATCCCGAGGCAGAGCAGCAGGACGAAGAGCGCGACCAACCCGAAGAGGCGCGTGCGGTCGCGGCGATCGTCGTCGGTCGTCAGCCGCAGCGCGATCGGGACCGCGAGCACCATGACGAGGCCGAGCGCGTTCCAGTACTCCAGCGGCGCGCGCAGGCGCGAGGCGACCGCCGTGTGGTTGAAGTCGACGCCGAGGATCTCGGCGCCCGGCATGACCTTCCCGGCGAGCGCGTACAGCGCGCACGACAGCGCGACCGCCAGCCAGCCGAACGCCACGCGCTCGATGACGCGCGGCGACGTCGACGCGGCCGCGATCGCCAGCACGACGACGAGCGTGTACGCGACGCCGCGGTTGATGTAGGCCCACGTGCGGTCGGGCGCGACCGACCACAGCAACGTGATCCCGCACCACACCGCGAAGGCGCCGAGCAGGCCGATGCCGACCCACGCGAGCGTCGGCGCGCGCAGCTGCAGCGAGCCCGAGAACAGCCAGCCGGCGGCCGCGAAGAGCGCGATGACGGCGACGCCGATCTGCAGCCGCGGCTCCTCGGGCAGGCCGACGGCGCCGTGCGCGAAGACGGCGTAGGAACAGGCGGCCACCAGGGCTGCGGCGAGCACGGTGCCCGATCGCGGAGGAGCTGTGCGAACGGGACGCGCGCCCACGGGCGTGGCGGCGACCCGCGGGCTGGCGGGGGTCGTGACGGCCATGGGTAGCGGCCAGCGATGCTAGCGTGACCCCCAGATATGCGCCGCATTGTCTCGACCTTCGTCGTGCTCGTCGCCACGCTCGGCTTCGCCGCGCCGGCCTCCGCCGACCTCTTCACCGACGTCGTCGCCGACTACCTCAAGGACAACCGGCTCGACGTCTGCCAGTACACGCAGGAGGAGCTGCGCAAGATCAAGGACACCGTCCCGGTCGACCAGAACGCGTACACGCCGGAGTTCATCGCGGCGGTCGACGACGCGATCGCGCGCCGCGCCGAGGGCGGCTGCAACAAGAAGAAGGTCACCGAGGCGATCACCCAGGCGCCCGCCGCGCCGGCCGGCACGGCGCCGCCGCCGCCCGCCGCCGGCAAGGCCGCGCCCGCACCGGTGCCGGGCAAGCCCGCCCCCGCGCAGGCGCCGCCGACGCCGACCGCCGAGCCGGCGCCCGCGCCCGGGATCGAGACCGACGCGATCGCGATCGCCGCCGAGACGACGAACAGCGGCGGCGACGCGCCGTTCCCCGTGCTCGCGCTCGCGATCCTCGGCGGCCTGCTCGCGCTGACCGGTCTGCTCGTCGGCCTCGTGCGCTGGCGCGCGTGGGAGCCGGAGTGGGCCGTGCGCGTGCGTCACGCGACCGGCGAGGCCGGCTGGCGCGCATCGTCGACCTGGGCGGAGTTCACCGACTTCGTCCGTTTCGGCCGCTGAGCTTCGGGCAGGGTCGAGCTCATGCCGCTGCTCGAAGGCCGTCGTCTGCTCATCACCGGGGTCCTGACCGAGGGCTCGATCGCCTACTTCGTCGCGCGCCGCGCGCAGGAGGAGGGCGCCGAGATCGTCCTGACCGGCTTCGGCCGCGGCCTGCGGATCACGCAGCGGATCGCCAAGCGCCTCGGCGACCCGCCGCCCGACGTCCTCGAGCTCGACGTCAACGAGCCCGACCAGCTCGCCGCCGTCGCCGCCGACCTCGAGGAGCGCTGGGGCGCCCTCGACGGCGTCCTGCACGCGATCGCCTTCGCCCCCGGCGACGCGCTCGGCGGCGACTTCCTCGGCACGCCCGCCGAGTCCGCGCAGATCGCGTTCACGACGAGCGCCTACTCGATGAAGGGCCTCGCCGCCGCGATGCTGCCGCTGCTGCAGAAGGGCGAGCACGCCTCGATCGTCGGCCTCGACTTCGACGCGACGGTCGCCTGGCCGGCCTACGACTGGATGGGCGTCGCGAAGGCCGCGCTGGAGTCCGTCAACCGCTACCTCGCGCGCGACCTCGGCCCGCTCGGCATCCGCTCGAACCTCGTCTCCGCCGGGCCGGTCAAGACGATCGCCGCCGGCTCGATCCCGGGCTTCGAGATGCTCGCCGCCGCCTGGGACAGCCAGGCGCCGCTGGCCTGGGACGTCAAGGACGCGGGCCCGGTCGCCGACGCCTGCCTCTTTCTCATGTCGTCACTGGGGCGCGGCGTGACCGGCGAGATCGTCCACGTCGACGGCGGCTATCACGCGCTCGGCGCGCCGCTGGCGCCGCCCGCCGCCGCCGACGACCAGCCCGCGGCGTAGACCGCCGCTGCACCGAGCGCGGTGAGCCCGGGGCTCACCAGCTCTGCTCGCCGACGATCTGGCGGGTCGCGACGTTCAGGCGGTTCCAGAGGTTGACGGTCGCGATGTCGAGGACGAGCGCGCCGAGCTGAGTGTCGTCGAGGTGCTCGGCGGCGGCGTCCCAGATCTCGTCCGGGACCTGGTCGGCGCGGTCGGCGAGGCGCGTCAGCGCCTCGGTGAGGGCGAGCGCGGCGCGCTCGGCGTCGCTGAAGAAGGGCGTCTCGCGCCAGGCGGCGACGGCGAACACGCGCTCCTCGCTCTCGCCGGACCTGCGCAGCGCCTTGGCGTGCATGTCGACGCACACGCTGCAGCCGTTGATCTGGCTGGCGCGCAGGTGCACGAGCTCGAGGCTGACCGGCGGGCGGGCGCGGCTGACGGCCTTCGACAGCGCGTTGAGCGCGTCCATCGCGCCGTCGACGGCGAAGGCGGGGTTCGTCATGCGGGCGGTCATGAGCATCGTTTCGGGCTCCTTGTCACATCGGGGGGCTGACGTCGGTCACCCCCTTGACCAACCGAGATCGCGAGGATGTGACGAGATGGACGCATTCGAGGCACACCGGCCGCATCTGCACGCGGTGGCCACGCGCCTCCTCGGCTCGCGGGCCGAGGCCGACGACGCGCTGCAGGAGGCGTGGCTGCGCATCGACCGCGCCGACACGAGCGACGTGGACAACATCGGCGGCTGGCTGACGACGGTCGTCTCGCGCGTCTGCCTGACGATGATCGACGCGCGCAAGCGCCGCCGCGAGCAGGCGCTGCGTGGACGGGCGGCTGCCCGATCCGGTGATCAGGCGGCCGGACGAGGCCGCGCCGGACCCGGAGGGGGAGGCGCTGGCCGCCGACGCGGTCGGGGCCGCGCTGCTCGTCGTGCTCGAGACGCTGGCAGCCCGCCGAGCGCCTGGCGTTCGTCCTCCACGACCTGTTCGCCGTGCCGTTCGAGGACATCGCGCCGATCGTCGACCGCTCGCCGGCCGCCGCGCGACAGCTCGCGTCGCGGGCGCGCCGCCGCGTCGCAGGGCGCCGATCGCGACGCGCCCACGGCCGACCGGCAGGTCGTCGATGCCTTCCTCGCCGCCTCCCGCGACGGCGACTTCGCGGCCTGCTCGAGTTGCTCGATCCCGACGTCGTCGTGCGCGCCGACGACGGCGACGGCGCGTTGCGGATCGTCCAGGGCGCGCGGGCCGTGGCGAGCACGGCGCGGTTCTTCTCGACCAGGCGCGTGGCGCACCCCGCGACGTCGACGGCGCGGCCGGCTTCGTCGCCACCGAGGCGGGCGTGCCGGTCGCGGTGCTCGCCTTCACGATCGTCGATGGCCGGATCACCGCGATCGACGCGCTGGCCGACCCGGCCCGCGTCGCCGGACTCGGGCTCGAAGAGGCCCTCGTCGCGAGCGCGCGATGAGTTCTCGCGTCGTGCCGGGTCTTTGCAACTGACGGAGAGTGCAGGGACACCGCGAGCCCAAGGGAGAGTCGAAGATGCCAGCCCGAATCGTTGTGACGGAGTTCGTGTCGCTTGACGGCGTCATGGAGGCACCGGGCGGCGAGCCCGCGTTCAAGTACCCGGGCTGGACGTTCGAGTTCGACCGCGGCGACGACGGCAACCAGTTCAAGCTCGACGAGACGATGCAGGCCGACGCGCTGCTCATCGGCCGGCGGACCTACGAGAGCTTCGCCGGCGCGTGGCCGCAGCGCGAGGGCGAGTTCGCCGACAAGTTCAACGCGATGCCGAAGTTCGTCGTCTCGACCACGCTCACGGACCCGGAGTGGAACAACACGACCGTCCTCGGCGGTGGCGACGCGACGACCGAGGTGCGCAGGCTCAAGGACGAGTTCGACGGCGAGCTGCAGGTGCCGGGCAGCCACCGGCTCGTCCAGGAGCTCATCGAGAGCGACCTCGTCGACCAGATCAACCTCATGGTCTTCCCGGTGATCCTCGGGACGGGCAAGAAGGTCTTCGAGGAGCTACCCGACCGCCGCCGCATGCGCCTGAAGGACTCGAAGGTCGTCGGCGAGGGCATCGCCGTGCTGATCTACGAGCGGGCGACCTGAGCGTCGGCCCTCGCTCCCATGTCGATGGGACCGGCGTGCCCGAAACGCGCTCTTGCGCGAGAAGGGGGCGGCTGCAGCGAGTGCTCACACCACGCGATAGGGGAACTCTCCGGCCCCACGGTGGTGCTTCCCAAGATGCATGGAAAGCAGCAGTCGCACGGGTTCGGCGCGTCGCTGCCGGTTCCAGGCGAACGTAGAAGCTCCGCCCGACGCGAACCCAGCTATGGCTCGCCGCAGCTAACGGGTAGCGTCCGCGCATCAGGCGGAACTGATCGACAGGATTCTCGACTTCCTCGCCGGCCTCCTCGGGTACGAACCGTTGGACGATGGATGGCATCCAGCATGGCTTCTTGGCTTTGCGATCCTCGTCGCGGTTGCGGTGGTTGTACTGATCGGCCTGGTTTGAACACCGCGACATCGGGTCGCAGGTCACGCGGTCGGCCACGGTGTCCGTCGGCGATCACCAATGATGAGAGCGTCACATGTGGGCCGGGGCTTTCTGCGGGTCCACTCACCGTCGTCGACCGTGGTGATCCTCTTCGGCTCGGGGTAGCCCCAGCGGGTGGAGGTTTGGCTTGTGGTCGTCACGGCGGTCGGCACTGTCGGCGTCATCGTCATCCTGCGGCATACCGCGTTCCCACCCGAGCGAGATGATCCTGTGGTGGCTGCTCGGTGGCTCCGTAACCTCGGGCGCCGCGGCTTGCAGAGGTGCCCGCGTTGCGACCGCTTTTTGCCGATTGCGCAGCCTGACTGCCCGCATTTGCGGAGCGCTCAGCGCGCCCGAGGCGTAGACGAGTGTGGTTGTCGGCCGTGGTTCGAGGCACCAGAGGCATCGGCGCGCGTCGCACCATTGCGGGCGGGTA
Source organism: uncultured Actinomycetes bacterium (assembly GCA_963830085.1). Classification (GTDB taxonomy): domain Bacteria; phylum Actinomycetota; class Thermoleophilia; order Solirubrobacterales; family Solirubrobacteraceae; genus CADCVQ01. The sequence continues at coordinate 153,732 of CAWHLF010000012.1, forward strand.
CAAGGGTTGATCATGAGACGGCGCAACTGGAAGATCCATGCCAAGTGGCTCCAGCGGGGGCTGTTGATCGCTGTGGCCCTGTATCCGGTCACGCTGCTTGCGGGCGCCTGGGACCTGCTTCACGGGCGTCGGCCCGTCAGCTTTCGGACGCGTTTGAAGCGACTGTTTCAAGCCCTCTCGAGGGAGGCTGCGACCGAGGAGCGACAGCCGCGCGCACACGACCTCTGATAACCCGCAGGTCGTCTCGCCGACTGGCTGGCTCCCACCTCGGGGCAGCGACGGCGACGACGGCACGCCTGCTTCGAGGCGGAGCGGCCCATGCCCCAGCAGGCGAAAGCAGCGGCTCTTCCGGTATGACAAGACGATGGTTCTCACCGACGCGGACTTGATTGCCCTTTTGAGAGATCCGGCGTGTTCCTCGACGCATCTGTTTCGGGCGAAGGCGGCACGGGCGGTTGTTGCACGCGACCTGCTCGATCTTGCCCGGTCGCGTGTCGACCCGGACATCGGCGAGCACGATCTCGCGGTCGCGATCCAGCGGCTCGGCGGGCGCAGAACCACGGACGTGAGCCTGGACAACCTGACAAGGCGAGCGCTCGAGCGGTTACGAGGGCGGCCGAAGCAACCGGCGCGCGTGCTCTACCAGATACCGGCACATGTTTTCACGGGGCTCGATCTACCGCTGCACATGCCACGCGGGTAGCTGCGACTGCTGCTTCAAGGCAGAAGGAGCAGCAGTCGCCTCAGCTCGCCGCGCTACCGCTGTGGACGAAACGCGACAGTGGCGGATAGCCGCGGAGCGCCCCCTTGCGCGAGAAACAGTGCTCTCCGCGCGACCTACGGGAGCGCCGGTCATGCCGGAGCTCGCAGCGCCTAGCGCGGACGCAGTCGCTTGACCGCCGTCGAAGCGCCCAGCTTGAGCGTCGCGGTGCGACTCGTCGCCGGAAGCCTGAAGCTCGCCGCCCGGTTGCGTAGGCGCAGGGTGCGGCGCGCGACCACCTTCTTGCCGGCCTTGGCGGTCAGGCGAATGGACGTCGCGGTCGCGCGCGCAGGAACGCGGAGCGTGCAGCGCAGCTCGGTCTTGCCCGTCGTCGTCCGAACGCGTTTGCAGCTCACGGTCGTGGCCTTGAGCGTCGCGGCGGCGCTGAGCGGCGGGACGGTGGCCGGCGGGGCCGTTGGCGGGGTGGTCGGAGCAACGGTCGGCCCGGCGGGCGGTGGCGGGGGCGGCGGCGGCGGGGGCGGCGGCGGAGGGGGCGGCGGAGGCGGCGGGTCGGGGACACCCTCCCCCGTGATCGCCGCGCTGGTGGCCGGCGCCGAGGGGCCCGTGCCGTTGCGCGCCGTGACCTCGCAGGTGATCTGGTGCCCGACGTCGCCCGCCTCGACGGCATAGGTCGTCCCCGTCTGGCCGGCGAGCGGCGCTGCGTCGCGCAGCCAGCGTCGCGCGAACGGCAGGGTCGCGTCGCTCCACGTCCCGTCCGAGCAGGTCAGCGTGCTGCCGGGCTGGGGCGTGCCCGTGATCGCCGGGAGCACGGTGCTCGCCGGGCGCGCCGGGCCGAAGATCGCGAGCCCCTCGTGCTCGACCGCGCCCGCCGTGTCGAAGAGGCCGCCCGCGAAGATGCTCGTCGACAGGCCGGTGAGCGCGAGGACGCCCTCGTCGGGGTTCGGTCCGAAGGTCAGGTCGACGGCGGCGCTGGCCGGGTCGAGCTTGCCGATCCGCTGCACCGCGCCGCTGCCGCCGATCGAAGTGAAGCGGCCGCCGACGAAGATGCTCGCGCCGTCGCCCCACAGCGCGCGGACCGCCTGGCCCCCCGACGAGGCGCCCGGGTTCGGCTCGAAGGCGGCGTCCGCGGCGCCGTTGGCCGGGTGGAGCTTCGCGAGGTTGCCGATGAGCTGGCCGTCGACCAGCTGGAAGTCGCCGCCCGCATACAGGCTCGTCCCGTCGTGCCAGAGCGCCCGCACGTCGCCGGAGGAGAACGTCGCCAGGTTGCCCTCGAGGTTCATGTTCGGGTTGAAGTTGAGGTCCGCCGTAGCGTCGACGGGGTCGAGCCTGGCGAGTCGCTGCGTATTGGGCTGGCCGTCGATGACCCGGAACGAGCCGCCGGCATACAGGCTGCTGCCGGTGTTCCACAGGGCATACACCGCGCTCGGGTTCGAGGCGGGGTTCTCGGGCGCCGGGTTGAAGGCGAGGCCCACCGAGCCGTCGACGGTGCTGACCTTGGCGAGCTGACGGGTCGCGAACTGCCCGTCGATCCCCGCGAACTCGCCGCCGGCGAACACGCTCGCGCCGGCGAGCGCGAGCGCGTGCACGGACCCCGTGGGCGCCGGGTTGAAGGCGGCGTCGACCGCGCCGTTGGCCCCGTCGACCTTGGCGAGCCGCGGCGTGGCCGCCTGCCCGTCGATGTTGAGGAAGCTGCCGCCCGCCAGGACGTTGGCGCCGTCGGCGGCCAATGCGTTGACGGCGCCGTCGGGGTTCGGATCGAAGCCCAGGTCGACGAGTCCCGTCGCGAGGTCGATCCGCGCGAGGTTGCGGATCGTGTTGGGGCGCGTCCCGGCGCGATGGAAGTCGCCGCCCGCGATCGGCGTGGCGCCCGTGCCGGTCAACGCCCGCACGGTGGCGTCCGGCCGCGGGTCGAAGGCCACGCTCGCGCTGCCGTCGGCCAGGCTCAGCTTCGCGAGCCGGCGCGTGCCGCCCTGGCCGTCGATCGCCTCGAACTCGCCACCGGCGACGAGGCTCGTCCCGTCGTCCCACAGCGCGTGCACGGGCGCATCGGGGTTCGGATTGAAGCTGAGATCGACGGCGCCGGTCGTCGGATTGAGCTCGGCGATCCGCGTCGTCGCGCTCTGGGCGCCGATCGTCTGAAAGTCGCCGGCGGCGTAGACGCTCCCGCCCACGACGCGGATCGCGCGCACCGGGGCGTCGGGGTTGGGCGCGAACGCGCCGACGACGGCGGCGTTGGCCGGGTTGAGCTTCGCCAGGCGGTCGGTGGTGAACGAACCGCTGATGATCTGGAAGTCGCCGCCGACGTAGAGGTTCGTCCCGTCGTGCCAGAGCGCGTAGACGGTGGTGTCAGGGCTCGGGGCGAAGGCGAGGTCACGCTCGCCGTCCGCGGGGTTGAGCTTCACGAGGTAGGGCGCCGACTGCCCGTTGACGCCGGTCCAGTTGCCGCCAGCGAACACGCTGCCGGCAACGTCGGTCACGACGGCATGGACGGTTCCCTGGGGCAGCGGGTTGAAGCTGACGTCGACGGCGCCCGTGATCGTGTCGAGCTCGGCGAGCCGCTGGGTGCCCGCCTGCCCGCCGATGGCGTTGAAGAGTCCGCCGGCGTAGAGGCTCGCGCCGTTGCGCGCGAGCGTGAGGATGCTGCTGTCGGGCTGGGGAGCGAACGTCGCTATCACCTCGCCAACGGCATTGACGTGCGCGAGCCGGGCGATGTCCTGCCCGCCGATGCGCAGGAAGCTCCCGCCGACGAACCACCCGCCGGTCCCGTCGGACACGACTGCGTTGACGCCGCCGCCTTCGATCTTCGGGAAGAACGGCGCCGCCGGCTCACCCTGCGCGTCGAGCGCGATGACGGAGCCCACCCACGGGGTCACGCTCGCGAACGACCCGCCGAGATAGAGGCCGTCGCCCGTGCGCAACACCGCATTGACCGTTCCCTCGACGCTCACCGAAGCGAGCGGGGTGGGCGAGAGCGCCGCGGAGGCTGTTCCGGCGGACAGCGTCACTGCCACGACTGAGGCCAAAGCCAGAACCCGAGCCGCTGGACGCATCTCAGGACCCTAGCCGAGCGACCGGCCGCTCTCGGCTGATCTGGACAGGTGTTTCCGCCCGA
>CAWHLF010000013.1:0-172561 GCA_963830085.1 uncultured Actinomycetes bacterium
GAAGGGGTTCGGATCCTCAAGGTCGAGCACGCTCATGCGGGCGAAGTCGGAAAAGGCGACGAGGCGGGGCATCTCCTTGTCGTCCAGGCGGTCCAATAGTCGAGCGCCTGGTCCATCGCCTGCTCGAGGCTCCCCCCCCGCGATTTCTGCTCCGCAAGCAGCATCCCCGGCCACAGGAGGTCGATGAACCCGCCTCCACCAGTGGACGTTCGGCGCGCGTGACGCTCGAAAGCCGCGTTGACGCGGCGGCGCTGGACCCCGAAGATCGACAAGAAGTCTGTCCAGAACGTCTGCGCCTCTCCGCGTTCTCGGCTCTCAGCGTCCCACGAGCGCGCGAACCGAGCAGCAGTTCGCGGATGTCGTTGCGGCTCGGGCGCGGCACTTCTCGAGCCTATTTCTTCGAGCCGACGTCTCGCGTGACGCGGCGTGCCCGACGGTCGCGGGCCGATACTGGGGCTCCTGATGCGTGATGCGGATCCGGTAGCTGCCGATGTCTGCCCGTTCAATCAGCAGGTAGCAGCCCGTGATGCGCGATGGCGAAGCACCTCGAGAAGCGGCTCTCCCCACCGCAGGACGGTCGTCGCACGTCCTCGGTCCTTGCGGTACGGGCGATAGACGAGAGTCAATCTGTAGCTGCCCATTCGATCATCGCCGATCTCGACCTCAGCCGCGATGTCCGCCAGTTCCGAAACCCTCTGGCGTCGCGACTGCGCCGCCAGCGCTCGGCGCGGAAAAAAATGCGGCGGAAGAAAGTCTCCCGATCGTGGCCCTGGGGCACGTGAGTTAGCGCCACGTTCCCTGTCGGGTTCCCGACGGCCGGACGCTGGGCGTCACCTGCGCCGAGCGGCTTCCACCAACTGTCGGGAGTGGTTGCGAGCCGGCGCCGAGTAGCGCTTGATACCTGTCGTCGCGGCTCAGACGATGGAAGGGGCGCGGGTCGACTCCGCTTCTCGACTTGACTCGGCGTGAAGAGCGGAGGGTCGGACCGAGGGCTCTTGACCCGCCGTGTTAGGCGGTCCTCGTTGCGGCGGCGACGATCGGTTTCCTCGTCTGCTAACCAACCATCGGCGACGAGCTGGTCGTACACACGTTTCGTGACCCGCTTGCAGATCGCCTTGTCCTCGAGCAAGCGCGACGCATAGCCTTGCATGCCCTCGGAGATCTCCGATTCACGGGCAGGGTCGAAGGTCGCGAGAACAGCGGTTTCGTAGTTGTGCCAGAGGCCGCCCGCCGTGAGGTTGTTCGAGCCGATGAGGGCATATCCGACACCCTTGCCGATCGCCAGGTACATCTTTGGATGAAATGTCCGCCCCGACGGGTCGTGAACCGCGTGAAGTTCGCCGAAGTGCTTGCGCGCCAGAGCGACGCCCTGTTGGGAGGTCCCCTGCAAGTCGACTCCGAACAGCATCTGTGCCCTGCCATGTCGCTTTCGAAGTGATTCAAGGCCGGGAACCAGCAGTGCAAGCCCACTGCGGCGGACCCAGGCCGTGATGACCAACACCTCGGTGACGCTTCGGTCTGCCAGCGCGTTCGTGATGAACGTCTGCCCTGCGGCTTCGGCTTGGCGGTATGGCTGAGCCAACACCTTCAGGTCCACGGGAACCCTTTCGGCCTCCAGTAGCCGATCCCTCCGTTCGAGGTACGGCCCGAGCACCGTAACGTCGCTGTGGGTTGCTCCTAATCATGGGAGCGAACCCCCAGCGCTCGGCGAAAGCTTGCCGCGGTAGTCGCCATTACCGCGGGATCGGGGTGGCCTGCCGCCAACTTTCCTCGGGATACTCGAAGCGCTACGCGGCGGCGTTACCAGGCCTGGATTGGCTCGTAGAACGAACCTCGTCGGGACGGCTGATGCGGCCGCGGAGCGATGCGGCGGAGCGGGCTGGACGGCTCCTGCAGACCCGGACTCCGAGCGACCCGCCCCGGTGGCCATCACGTCGCAGCCATTCACGTTCGGCGGGAACGGGCGTTCGACGCAGCAGCCGATTTGGCTGTCCGAAGGACCTAATAGGCGCGTACTTTCGGGGCTGGGAGGCGGAGTTTCGGCACGGCTAAGACCCCGCAAAGCGACTGCTTCTCGGACTCCCGAAACCGGCCCGATTTCAGGACTGGTCTTAGGAACGGCCGGCGATGGAGCTAGGGGTGTCCGATCTCAGGACATATGTCTCACGTGATAGGTCCCTGATGAGTCGGGACATAGGTCACACCTGGCCAGGGCTGGGGTGAGGTCTCGGCGGTCGTCGCGGAGGCGGAGCCCGTAGGGCGACGCCGCAGCGGCGTCGCCGCGCGCGGCGTCCGGGGGCGGGCGAACAGTCGCGTGCATGTCCCGTACTCGTGTCGCTGTTCTTCAGGTCGTGTCCAAGCAGCTGTCGGTCACCGCGGCTGCCGCCGAGTACGGGATCTCCCGCCGGCACCTGCATCGCCTCCTGGCGCGCTACCGAGAGGGCGGCCTCGATGCACTTGAGCCCCGTTCGAGGCGCCCGAAGACGACGCCCAACGCAGCGTCTGACGAGGTCCGCGGACGGGTGATCGAGCTGCGGCTGCAGTTGACCGCTGACGGCCTTGACGGCGGACCGGTCACGATCGCGTGGCATCTGCAACGCGAGGGACTGCCAGCGCTGTCGACCTCGACGATCCGCAGGATCTTGCACCAGGCCGGGCTGATCTCCCCGCAGCCCCGCAAACGACCGCGGTCCTCCTACATCCGCTTTGAAGCGGCCCAACCAAATGAGACGTGGCAGTCGGACTTCATGCACTGGCGCCTGGCCGACGGAACCGACGTCGAGGTCCTCAACTGGCTCGATGACCACTCCCGCTACCTGCTCTCAGCGACAGCGCACATGCCCGTCACCGGCGATCACGTCGTCGCCACCTTCCTGGCCACCATTGATGGACACGGCGCTCCAGCGAGCACGCTGACCGACAACGGCCGCGTCTACACCGCCCGCTTCGGCGGCGGCCGCAACGCCTTCGAGTACCTCCTCGCGCTCCTCGGCGTCCGCCAGAAGAACGGCTCACCCGGACACCCCCAGACGCAAGGCAAGATCGAGCGCTTCCATCAGACCCTGCAGCGCTGGCTGCGCGCCAGACCGCCCGCCCGAACACTCCCCGAGCTGCAACGCCAGCTCGACGAGTTCCGCGACCACTACAACGAGCAGCGCCCCCACCGCGCCCTGGCACGCGGCACCCCCAGCCAGGCCTACAAGGCCACCCGCAAGGCAGCACCCGCCGGCCCACGCGCCCAACAGCACTACCGGCTGCGCTACGACCGCCTGGACCCCGCCGGCAAGATGAGCTTCCGACGCGCCGGCCGCATGCACCACCTCGGCATCGGCAAAGCACACGCCCGCAAACGCGTCCTGGCCATCGCCGACGACACCCACGTCACCGTCTGCGACCTCACCACCGGCGAAGTCCTCTCCCGCCACCACATCCAGCCAGACAAGACCTACTGGCGCAACCAAAACAACGAGCCCGGCCGATGGCCGAGCTCCTAAACGCTGAGACCCATGACGCGACTCATCAGAGACACATGTCCCGACTCATCACACGATGGAGCTAGGGGGACTCGAACCCCCGACCTCCTGGGTGCGATCCAGGCGCTCTCCCAACTGAGCTATAGCCCCGAGGAGGGGACAGTGTAGCCGGGGTCGATCCGGGTTAGGGCTACGGAAGTGGCCCGAAGCCGCCGATACCCTCACACCCCGTGAGTTTCCGCAATCGTCTGGCGCTGTTCTTCGTCCTCATCGTCATCGTGCCGATGCTGGCCGTGACGTTCCTGCTGTTCCGGCTCATCGGGCAGAGCGAGAACGGGAAGTCCAACGCGGCGATCGCGGCCCGCCACGGGGTCGCCCAGACGCTCTTTCGCGAGCAGCGCGACCTCGGCCAGGAGGCGATCGAGAACGAGATCAGGCGCGACCGCATCTTCGTCTCCTCGCTGCAGGACAACCGGCGCACGCGCGCCGCCAAGCGCGCCCGCCAGCTCGTGAAGTTCCGCGGCATCGAGCGGATCGTCCTCTTCCGCAATGGCCGCACCATCATCGACGCCGGCGACAAGGAGGCGATCGCGCCCGCCATCCGCCCGATCGAGTCCTCGACCCGGCGCGACCTCGGGCGCCTCGAGGTCTCCGTCATCGACGCCCCGAGCTACGCACGGCGCGTCCGCCGGACGACCGGGCTGCACGTCGTCGTGCGCGACGGCAACCGCGTGCTCGCGAGCACCCTGCCCGGCTTCGGCTCCGGCCGCATCCCGACCGACGGCGACAAGGTCAGCGTCGGCGGCAGCGAGTACCGCGTCGTCTCCTTCAGCGACCCGCAGCCCTTCGAGGGCCAGCGCCTGCGCGTCTCGACGCTCGGCCCGATCGCGGGCACGGCCGGCAAGATCCGCGACGGCCGCCTCACCGCCGCCTCGATCCTGCTCGGCTTCTTCCTCATCGCGATCGCCTGCGCGGTGCTCGTCTCGCGGACGCTGCAGCAGCAGATCGCCGGCTTCCTCGGCGCCGCCCGCCGGCTCGCGGGCGGCGACTTCTCGGCGAAGGTGCCGACCGTCGGCAACGACGAGTTCGCGGCGCTCGGCGAGGAGTTCAACAAGATGTCCTCCGAGCTCGAGCGCCGCCTCGTCGAGCTCGAGCAGGAGCGCGCGCGGGTGCAGGCCGCGATGCTCCGCCTCGGCGAGGCCGTGGCCTCCAACCTCGACCGCGACGCGCTGCTGGAGCTCGTCGTCCGCACCGCCGTCGACGGCGTCGGCGCCGAAGCCGGGCGCGCCCGCGTCCGCGGGCCCGACGGCGTGACGCTCCAGGAACGCTCCCGCGTCGGGAACATGCACGCCGTCGAGAACGCCGTCGACGCCTCCGAGAACGAGGCGCTGCGCCTCGGCGACTCGCGCGAGTCCAGCCTCGGCGACGCGCACGCGATCGCGCACCCGCTGCGTGGCGCCAACGGCAGCCACGACGTCGTCGGCGTCGTCTCGATCGGGCGCACCGGCCGCCCGTTCACGAGCAACGACCGCGAGCTCTTCCGCTACCTCGCCGGCCAGGCCGCGCGGTCGATCGAGAACGTCCAGCTCCACGAGACGGTGGCCCGCGAGTCCGTCACCGACGAGCTCACCGGCCTCTCCAACCGCCGCGCGTTCGACGATGCGCTGACGGCCGAGGTCGAGCGCAGCAAGCGCTACGGCTCGAGTCTCGGCCTCGTGCTCATCGACCTCGACAACTTCAAGTCCGTCAACGACACCTACGGCCACCAGCAGGGCGATCTCGTCCTCCGCGAGGTCGCCCGAGTGCTGCGCGAGACCTCTCGCGAGATCGACCATCCGGCGCGCTACGGCGGCGAGGAGCTCGCGGTCGTCGTGCCGGGCACCGACCTCGACGGCACGTTCAACCTCGCCGAGCGCATGCGCGAGCGGATCGCGTCGCTGCAGATCCCGCGCATCGACGGCCGCGGGACGATGACCGTCACGACGAGCTGCGGCGTCTCCGCGGTGCCGCCGAGCGAGGCCGACGAGCGCGCCCTCCTGGCGGCCGCCGACGCCGCCCTGTACGACGCAAAGCGAACTGGCAAGAACAAGTCGGTCCGCGGGAGGTAGGCTGTCGGCGAGATGGGACTGCTGGACGAAGCCATCCGCGAGCATCTGGAGCTCAAGCGCCGCCGGGGGGCAGATGCGACCGAGATCTCGCGTCAGGAGAGCGACGCGCTGGGTCCCGTGCGCAGGTCCCCGGATGGCGCGCCGGAGATCTCCGGCGATGCGCCCGCGGACCTCGCCGGCGCGGAGCCGCCCGCGGCCGCGCCGTGGGAGGACGAGACGACCGTCCACGCTGCGCCGCCGGCCGCCGAGCCGCCGCCGTACCCCGCGACCGCCGCCGCGGACCCGCCGCCGGTCTCCTACGAGCCGCCCCCGGTCGTGCCGCCGCTGCCCGCCCAGCCGGAGCCGCCCTTCGATCCCGAGCCCGCGCGCGACCCCTTCCCGGCCCACGAGCCCGAGCCCGAGCCCGCCGCCGAGGCGCCCGAGGAGGAGCCCGAGACCGGCTCGCACTCGCTGCTCTCGCGCTTCAAGCCCGGCGGCCGGATGCGCTACTCGCGCCGCGACCCCGCGACATCCAGCGAGCCAGAGCCAGAGCCAGCAGCTCGAGCCGCCGCCGCGCGCCGACGAGCCGCCGCCGTCGTACGCCTCGACGGCGCCGTACTCGCCGCCCGCCGACGAGCCCGACATCGTGCCCGCCGACGAGGAGCCCGACGGCGAGGACATCCTCGAGGAGACCCCGGACTTCCTCGAGGAGACGCCCGAGCACGACCGCCTCTGGTTCGAGCAGCGCCCCCCGCGCGACTTCAACTTCGACGACTGACGCTCCCCGGGTGCGTCACGGCCTCACCTGGCTCGACGTCTTCACGTCGGTCCCGCTGACCGGAAACCAGCTCGCGGTCGTCCACGACGCCGACGGCGTCGACGAGGCGACGATGCTCGCCTTCGCGCGCGAGACGCGGCTCTCGGAGACGACGTTCGTGCAGACCGCGACGCAGGCCGGAGCCGACTACCGCAACCGGATCTTCACGACCGCCGGCGAGATGCCGTTCGCCGGCCACCCGTCGCTCGGGACGGCGGTCGCCGTCGCGCGCGCCCGCGGCGAGACGCAGGCGCGCTACGTCCAGCAGACGCACGCCGGCCTGCAGCCGGTCGACGTGCAGCTCGCCGGCGACGGCGCCCGCGCGACGATGCTCCAGGAGCCCCCGGCCTTCGGCCCCGAGCCGGCGCCCGCCGGCGTCATGGCCGCCGCGGGCCTCGACGCGTCCGACGCGCACAGAGTCCTGCCGGCGCAGGTCGTCTCGACCGGCGTCGCGCACCTCCTCGCGCCGCTGCGCGACGCCTCGGCCCTCGAGCGCGTCGCCCCGGCCCGCGCGGCGCTCGAGGCCCTGCTCGAGCCGCTCGGCGCGATCGTCCTGTACCTCGTCGCGCTGGACCTCGACAGCGGATCGGCCCACGCCCGCAGCTTCTTCCTCGGCCCGGGCGGGGTCATCGAGGACCCGGCGACGGGATCGGCCGCCGGCCCGCTGCTCGCCTACCTGCACGAGCGCGAGCGGACGACCGAGCTCGTCGTCGATCAGGGCGCCGAGATCGGGCGCCCGAGCCGGATCGACTGCTCCTGGGAGGACGACCGCCCGCGCGTGTCAGGCGACGTCGTCATCGTCGCCGAGGGCGACGTCCGGCTCTGACGCCGCGCCGTTGGATCGCGGCAGCACCTCGACGGGCCCCTCGATCCAGACCTGCACGTGGTCGCCGGGATGCCAGGCGGGATAGCCGAGGCGCCGCGAGCTGACGACCTGTCCCGAGGACAGCCGCAGCCCGACGAGCTGGTCGTGCCCGAAGAAGCGGCGCGTGACGACCTCGGCGCTCGCCGCGCTCGCCGGCCCGCTGACGCCGATCGCCACCGACTCCGGCCGCACGAGCACGTCGACGTCGCCGACGACCTCGGGGGCGGTGGGCAGGCTGCCGAGCTCGCAGCGGCAGCGCCCGCCGCGCGCCTCGCCCGGCAGCACCTCGATGTCGCCGAGGAACGTCGCCATCCAGCGCGAGGTCGGGCGCAGGTAGACCTCCTCGGGCGTGCCCGCCTGCTCGACCTGCCCGTCGCGCATGACGGCGACGGTCTCGGCGATGCTCATCGCCTCCTCCTGGTCGTGCGTCACGAACAGCGCGGTGACCCCGGCGGTGCGCAGGATCGCGCTGACCTCCTGGCGCAGCCGGTCGCGCAGGCCCGCGTCGAGGTTCGAGAACGGCTCGTCGAGGAGGACGAGGTCGGGCGTCGGCGCGAGCGCCCGCGCGAGCGCCACGCGCTGCTGCTGGCCGCCCGACAGCTCGTGCACCGGGCGCTTCTCGGAGCCCGTCAGGCCGACGAGCTCGAGCGCCTCGCGGACCCGCCCCGCGTCCGGCTTGCGGCCGAGGCCGTACCCGACGTTGCCGGCGACGTCCATGTGCGGGAAGAGCGCGTAGTCCTGGAAGACCATCCCGATCTTGCGCTCCTCGGCCGGCACGAAGCCGCGGTCGCTGCTGACGATCCGCCCGCCGACGATGATCTCTCCGGCGTCGGGGCGCTCGAGGCCGGCGATCATCCGCAGCGTCGTCGTCTTGCCGCAGCCGCTGGGCCCGAGCAGCGCGCACGTCCCGCCGGCCCGCACCTCGAGGTCGGCGCCGTCGACCGCCTGCACCGGTCCGAAGGCCTTCTTCAGGCCGCGCAGGCGCAGTCCCACGCACGGGGGCGCGAATCCGTTCCCGTTGGTGCTCGGCATCAGCTCACGTCGCCCTTCTGGCTGAGAAGGTACAGCGGCGGGGCCGCGATGAGCAGCAGCAGGAGCGCGGGAATCGCGCTCGCCTCGTAGAAGCCGAACGTCGTCTGGTGCCAGACATCGGTGGCAAGCGTGTCGAATCCGATCGGCGCGAGCAGGAGCGTCGCGGGCAGCTCCTTGATCGCGTGCAGGAAGACGAGCGCCGCGCCGCCGAGCACGCCGCTGCGCACGAGCGGCGTCGTGATCGTCCGGAAGACCTCCGTCGGGCTGCGCCCGAGCCCGCGCGCGGCCTCCTCCAGGCGCGGCGGCACCTGCAGCAGCGACGTCCCGATCGGCGTCACCGCGAGCGGGAGGTAGTGGATCGTCAGCGCGAAGACGAGCAGCGCGAGCGTCTGGTACAGCGGCAGCGCGACGCGCGTGCTGAAGAAGACGAGCGCGAGCGCGACGACGATCCCCGGCAGGACGTAGCCGGCGTAGCCGATGCGCTCGATGATCCGCGTCGCGATGCTCGGATAGCGGACCGTCAGCAGCGCGACGACGATCGCCGCCATCGCCGCGAGGCCGGCCGCCGCCGCGGCCGCCGCGAGCGAGTTCCCGGCGTTCGTCATGAGCGGCCCGAGCTCCAGGCCGCTGGCGACCTGCTTCGTCGACCAGTAGACGAGCACGCCGACCGGCAGGATCAGCGCGACCGTCACGATCGTCGCGCAGAAGCCGAGCGCCGGCCAGCGCCAGCGCCCGAGCTTCACCGCCGCCGTCGGCCGCTGCGTGCCCGGGCTCGACCGGTGCAGCACGCGCGCCCCGCGCACGCGCGAGTAGACCGCGAAGAGCACGAACATGATGAGCACGAGCACCATGCCGAGCGCGGCCGCCTCGGTGCGCCCGAAGCCCGACTGGTAGGCGATGTAGATGTCGCGCGTGAAGGAGTTGAAGCGCATGATCGACACCGCGCCGAAGTCGCTGAGCGCGTAGAGCGCGACGAGCACCGCGCCCGCGCCGATCGCCGGCATGAGCTGCGGCAGCACGACCGTGCGGAAGACCTGCGCCGGCGGGCGCCCCATGACGCGCGCCGCCTCCTCCAGCGACGGGTCCATCCGCCGCAGCGCCGAGCGCAGCGGGATGAGCACGAGCGGATACGTGAAGAGCGTCAGCACGAGCCAGGCGCCCCAGAAGCCGTAGAGCGAGGGCGGCGTCCCGATGCCGAGCGGCGAGAACAGGTCGTCCAGCAGCCCGCCGGGGCCGAGCGCGGAGACGAAGACATAGGCGCCGATGTAGCTCGGGATGACGAGCGGCAGCGTCGCGAGCGTCGCCCAGATCCGCCGTCCCGGCAGGTCCGAGCGGACGGTGAGCCAGGCGAGCGGCACGGCGATCGCGACCGCCGCGACCGTCACGGCGCCGGCGAGGCCGAGGCTGCGCGCGACGAGGCTGACGGTCCGCTGCGTGAGCACGGCGTCGACCGCGGCCCCCGCGTCGTCGAGGACGGTGATCGCGAGGTAGATCGCCGGCAGCGCCGACGCGAGGCCGATGACGACGCCGAAGCCGAGCAGCCCGAGCGGCGGGCGGCGCGCTCCGAGCAGCCGCCGCGCGGGCGACATCCGCCGGCGCAGGCTTCCGGCCCGCGCTGCCGCCGCGGCGTCCATCACGTCCGGCGCATCACAGGGCGCCGGTCTCCCGCATGAGCTTCAGCGTGCCCTGCAGGTCTCCGAGCTTCGCGAGGTCGATGTCCGGCGACGGGATGTCCTCCAGCGGCGTGAGCTCCTTCGGCGCCGCCACGCCGCTGATGAGCGGGTACTCCTTCGAGCTGTCGGCGAAGTACGACTGCGCCGGCTTGGCGAGCATCGCGCGGACGAACGCGATCGCCTGCGGCCTTGTGCTCGCTGGACGCGAGGACGCCGACGCCGGCGACGTTGATGAGCGAGCCGAGGTCCTTCGGCGGGAAGTGGACCTTCACCGGATAGTCGGGGTCCTCGGCCTGCGCCTCGGCGACGTAGTAGTGGTTGATGAGCCCGAGGTCGATCTCGCCCTTGGCGATCGCGTCGCGGACCGGGATGTTGCCGTCATAGGCCTTCACGTCGTTGGCGACCATGCCCTCGAGCCACTTCTTCGCCACGTCCTCGCCCTCGACGAGGCGCAGCGCCGTGATGTAGCCCTGCAGCGAGGCGTTCGTCGGCGCCCAGCCGACCCGCCCGCGCCACTTGGCGTCGGTGAGCTTCAGCGGCGAGTCGGGCAGGTCGGCCTCCTCGACCTTCGGCCCGTAGGCGATGATCCGCGAGCGGCCCGTCACCCCCACCCACTTGCCCGTCACCGACTGATAGCGCTTCTCGACGAGCGCGAGGATGTCGGCGGGCAGCGGCGCGAGCAGCCCCTGCTTCTCGACGGCATCGAGCGACCCGGCGTCCTGGGCGAAGAAGATGTCGGCGGGCGAGTTGGAGCCCTCCTCGGTGAGCTGCGCCGCCAGCGACGGGCTGTCGCCGTAGCGGACCTTGACCGTCTCGCCCGAGGCGTCCTCGTACTGCTTCACCGCCGGGCTGAGGATCGGCGCGATACGCCCCGAGTACATCGTCAGCTCGTCGGAGTCGCTCCCGGATCCACAGGCCGCCAGCACGCCGGACGCGAGGACGACGAGCGCCACGAGCGTGACGCGCACTACTGCGGATGGGCGGGATGTCATGCGCTGCTCCTCGAGTCGTGAACGCGACGGGGCCTGGCGTTCGGCCGGACCTTAGGGCAGCCTAACGCCTTCGACATGACCGTGCGACCCCTCGTTGCAGCCCTTCTTGCCTGTCTTCTCGCCGCCGCCGGCTCCCTCGCGCTCGGCCACGAGCCGGTCTACGACGCCTGGGCCTGGCTCGTCTGGGGCCGCGAGCTCGCGGGCGGCGGCCTCGACATCTCCTCCGGCCCGTCCTGGAAGCCGCTGACCGTCGCCCTCGCCGTGCCGCTCTCGCTCGCGGGTGGCGCGGCGCCCGAGCTGTGGGTCGTCCTCGTCCGCGCGGCGTGGCTCTTCGCGCTCGTGCTCGCTGCCGAGCTCGCGTGGGTCCTGAGCGCCGGCGCGCCGCGCGGCGCGCGGATCGCCGCCGCGGCGTTCGCGGCGCTGACGCTCGCGCTCCTGCACGACGACGTGACGATGTGGGCGCGCCAGGGGGCCGGCGGGATGTCCGAGCCGCTGCTCGTCGCGCTCGTGCTCGGCGCCATCCGCGCGCAGGTCGCGGGCAGTTCGCGGCTCGCGCTCGTGCTCGGCGCGCTCGCCGGGCTCGTGCGCCCGGAGGTCTGGCCGCTGCTCGCGGTCTTCGGGCTCTGGCTCTGGCGCCGCGACCGCGCGAGCCGCCCGCTGCTCGCCGCCCTCGCGCTGGCGCTGCCCGCGCTGTGGGTCGTCCCCGACCTCGTCGCGTCGGGCGACGCGCTCGGATCGGCGGGCCGCGCGCAGCGCGACGGCGGCGGGCCGGGCGAGGCGCTCCTGCGCGCCGCGGCGCTGCCGCTCGCGGCCGCGTGGCCGCTGGCGATCGTCGCGCTGACCGGGCACAGCCGCGACCGCCGCCTGCTCGCGCTGGCGCTCGGGGCGCTGGCCTGGATCGCGATCGTCGTCGCGATGGCCGCCGGCGGCTTCCCCGGCCTGCCGCGCTTCATGGCGCCCGCGGCGGCGGTCGTCGGCGTCCTCGGCGGCGTCGGGCTCGCGCGCCTGGTGACGACGCGGCCTGCGCCGGTGGTCGCGGCGCTCGCGGCCGGGCTGGCGCTGTACACGTCGGCCGAGGTCGTGATCCGCGCCGGCGAGTTGCCGCACGCGATGCGTTCCACCGCTCGCATCGAGCACTCGCACGACCGCCTGCGAGCGCTCACGGGCGCGATCGGCGGCGAGCGGCTGCTGGCCTGCGGCCGCCTGGCGACGAGCGACGTCCTCGTCCGGACGGCGCTGGCCTGGGAGCTCGAGGTCCCGCTCGCCGACGTCGTGAGCTTCGGGCGCCGGCCGCGCTCCTCGGGCGCGTTCGTCGTCGGCCTGCAGGCGCCGCCCGGGCTGCGCGAGGACGTCCGCGCGGTCGCGACCCAGCTCGGCCGCCGCGGCGAGTGGCGCGCCTACTCGCTGGACTGCCCGGCGGCGATCGCCGGCGTCTCGGGCGCGCGCAGGTAGGGCTGGCGCGCGCGCCGCACCTCGGCCTCCTCGTGGTAGACGCCGTCGGCGTTGACGGCCCAGAGGTCGTGCTCGGCGCCGTCGCAGACGTTCTCGACGGCGCGCAGCGCGGTGAGCATCGAGTGGTCGGAGTTGTTGTAGCGATGCAGGCCGTTGCGGCCGATCTGCTGGAGGTTCGGGATCTGCTCCAGCCAGTCGCGGATCGTCCGCACGCGCGCCTCGTACTGCGCGTCGTAGATCGGATAGGCCTTCGGCACCCGCACGACGTAGCCGGCCTCGACGCGCTCGCTCCCGGCGAGGCCGATCTGCTCGAGCTCGCGCGTCGCCCGCGCGACGAGCTCCGCGTCGCTCGAGCTCCAGAGGTCGTCGCCCTCGAAGCAGAAGTACTCCATGCCGACGCACGTGCAGGCGGGATCGGGCACCATCGCCTCGCTCCACGCGCGGAAGTTCTGGATCCGCCCGACCGTGACGTCGGGCTCGTGGACGTAGATCCAGTTGTCCGGGAAGAGGTCCTCCCCGCGGACGACGAGCGCGACGGTCACGAAGTCGCGGTAGCGCAGCCCGCGCGCGGCCTCGCGCACCGCGGCCGGCGGCGGCGGGTCGGCGAGCGCGACGACCTCGCGCAGCGGCAGCGACGAGATCGCGTGCGAGCAGGCCACGCGCTCGGTCCCCGCCGTCACGGCCTCGATGCCGCGCGGTCCCAGCTCGAGGCGCGTCACGGGCGCGTTGAGGCGCAGCTCGCCGCCGGTCGCGACGATGTCGGTCGCCATCGCCTCCCACATCTGGCCGGGGCCGAGGCGCGGGTAGTGGAACTGCTCGATGAGGCTGTGCACCTGCGCGCCGTCGTTGAGCAGCGCGGCCCGGACGACGCGCGTGAACGAGAGGCTGCGGATCCGCTGGGCCGCCCACTCCGCGCGGATCTCGGAGGTCGGCACGCCCCAGACCTTCTCGGTGTAGGACTTGAAGAAGAGCTCGAAGAGCCGGCGCCCGAAGCGGTCGCAGACCCAGTCCTCGAACGTCTCGGCCGCGGGCCGGCTGCGGGCGCGCGAGGCCGCGTAGGACGTCGCGCAGCGCGAGAGCTCGACCGGCCCGACCTTGCGGACGACGTCCTGCAGGCGCAGCGGGTAGTCGATGAAGCGCCCGCGCCAGAAGATCCGCGACAGCCGCGCCCGCACGAGCAGCTCGTCGCCGAGCACCTCGTGCCAGAGGTCGCGCACCTCGTCGGACTTCGTGAAGAAGCGGTGGCCGCCGAGGTCGAAGCGATACCCGTCGCGCACGACGGTCCGCGCGAGCCCGCCGACCTGCGACCCCGCCTCGCAGACGACGACGGGCTGTGCCCTCCGGGCGAGGACGTAGCCTGCCGTCAGACCGGCCGGTCCAGCGCCCAGTACAGCGATCGGTCCGCCACGCTCCCGCCCCATAGTTAGGGCACTCTAACTTAGGCTCTCCTAACGTGCTTTCCGTCGTCATACCAGCAACCGATCGCCCTTCGACCCTCGGGCGCTGTCTCGCGGCCCTCGGGCATTCCGACGAGCCACACGCCGTCGAGGTCGTGACGGCACCGCCGGGCTCCGGGCCGGCGGCCGCGCGCAACGCCGGCGCCGCCCGCGGAGGCGGCGAGATCCTCGTCTTCGTCGACGCCGACGTCGAGGTCCACCCGGATGCGCTGCGCCGGCTGCGCGAGGCGCTCGACCGCGACCCGGGCCTCGACGCCGTCTTCGGCGCCTACGACGAGAGCCCGGCCGCGCCCGCCACGGTGTCGCGCTTCCGCAACCTCCTGCACCACCACGTCCACGTCAGCTCGCCAGGCGCGGCGAGCACGTTCTGGGCGGGCCTGGGCGCCGTGCGGCGCGAGGCGTTCGACGCCGTCGGCGGCTTCGACCCCGAGCGCTTTCCCCGGCCGTCGATCGAGGACATCGAGCTCGGCGTGCGCCTCTGCGACGCCGGGCACCGCATCGCGCTGGAGCCCGCGGCGCGCGGCACGCACCTCAAGCGCTGGACGCTGCGCTCGATGCTGCGCACCGATCTGCTCTCGCGCGGCGCGCCGTGGGTCGCGCTGCAACTCGAGCGCGGCGCCGCCGCCGGCTCGCTGAACCTCTCCTGGCGTCACCGGATCGCGGCGCTCGCCGCGGTCGCGGCCACCGGCGCGGCGCTCGCGCGCAGGCCGCGCGTCGCGGCGCTCGCCCTCGCCGCGATGGTCGCCCCCAACGCCCGCTTCTACGTCCTGCTGCACCGCCGCGGCGGGCTGCGCCTCGCGCTCGCCGGCCTCCCGCTGCACCTCCTGCACCATCTCACCGCGGTCGCGTCGGTGCCGGCCGGCGCCGTGCTGTGGGCGCGCAGGTGGCGGCCGTGACCGGCGGTCCGGTCCGGCTCGGCCTCGTCGGCTGCGGGCGCCTGGCGGAGCTCGGCTACGCGCCCGCCGCCCGCGCCGCGGCGGGTGTCGAGATCGTCGCCGTCAGCGATCCCGACCGCGAGCGCCGCGGGCTCGTGGCGGCCAAGCTCGCGGCCTCCGCGCACGCGCGCATGAGCGAGCTGCTGGCCTCCGGTCCGCTCGACGGCATCGTCGTCTGCGCCGCACCCGAGCACCACGAGGAGATCGCGACCGCGCTCGCCCAGGCGGGCCTCGTCGCGCTCGTCGAGAAGCCGCCGGCGCCCGACGCCGCGGGCGCGCTGCGCCTCGCCGCCCTGACGCCCGCGCCGTGGATCGGGTTCAACCGGCGCTTCGACCAGGGCCTCGAGCTCGCCGGCCGCATCCCGCCGATCGGCGACCTCGAGCTGCGCATGGTCCTGCACTATCGCCGCAAGTCCTGGCGCCCCGTGACCGGCGGCGACGACGCGCTGCTCGACCTCGCGCCGCACCTCGTCGACCTCGCCCTGCACCTCACGGCGGGCCTGCCGGTCGCCGTGCGCGCACACGCGGCGCGCGACCGCGCGGGGATCGAGCTCGCGACGTCACGGGCGCGCGTGAGCATCGAGTGCGCGACCGACCGCCCGCATCACGAGGTCGTCGAGGTCCTCGACGCGTCCGGCCGGCGGATCGCCCGCGCCGAGCGCGGCGGCCGCGCGCGCGGTGTCGCCGCGCGGGTGCTGCCCGGCGTCCACCCGCTCGTCCGCTCGCTGACGGGCCAGCTCGAGGCCTTCGGCCGCGCGCTGCGCGGCGGCGACCCGGGTCCGCTGGCGACGGCCGCCGAAGGCGCCGCGGTCATGTGCGTCCTCGACGCGGCGGCGCGGTCGGACGCGATCGGCGGCGAGACGGTGGCCGTCGAGGGCGTCATGCTCGCGGACGTCGAAGCACCGTGATCTGCGTCCTGCAGTTCGACGCCGCGAGCGTCGCGGTCGTCGATCGCATGCTCGCCGAGGGCCGGCTGCCGGCGCTCGCCGGGCTCGTCGAGCGCGGGCGGCGCCTCGACCTGCAGACGCCCGCCGACCACTTCGCCGCCGGCGCGTTTCACACGCTCTACAGCGGCGTCGAGCTCGGCGACCACGGGCTCTTCTATCCCTTCCAGTGGGATGCGGCGGCGCAGCGCGCCCGCTACATGACGGCGTTCCCCGCGCCGCCCGCGATCTGGGAGCAGCTCGCCGGCGCGGGCCTGCGGACGCTCGCGATCGACCCCTACGAGAGCCGGCCGCCGGAGCACTGGGAGGGCACGTTCGTCTGCGGCTGGCAGTTCACCGACCGCGTCGTGCTGCCGCGCTGGTCGCTGCCGCGCGACGCCGGCGCCCGGCTCGCGCGGCGCCACAAGCGCGGCCCGCACGCGACGGAGATCTTCGGGCGCCCGACGGCCCGCGAGCTGCTCGCGCTGCGCGAGAAGCTGCTCGCCGCCCCGGCGCGGGTCGCGGCGGGCGCCGTCGACCTGCTGTCGCGCGAGGCGTACGACCTCGTCTGGCTGACGTTCAGCGCCGCGCACCTCGCGGGCCACCAGTTCTGGGATCTCTCGCAGCTCGCCGAGGCGCCCGGGCCGCGTGAGCGCGCGCTGCTGTCGAGCGCCCTCGCCGACGTCTACGAGGCGGTCGACGCGGCGTTCGCCCGCGTGCTCGGCGCGCTGACGCCGAACACCGACGTCGTCGTGACCTCGGCCGTCGGGATGGACGTCAACAGCTCGCGCGCGGACCTGCTGCCGCAGATGCTCGAGGCCGTCCTGTCCGGCGGCCCGCTGCCGGAGGGCGGCGGAGCCGGCGCGATCTGGGGCCTGCGGGCGGCGATCCCGCCCCGGGCCCGCGGCGCGATCGCGCGAGCGCTGCCCGATCGCGCCGCGCTCGAGCTCACCGCGCGCCTGGAGCTGCGCGGCGTGGACTGGTCGCAGACGGCCGCCTTCGCCCATCCCGCCGACAACCAGGGCTATGTCCGCCTGAACCTCCGCGGGCGCGAGCGCGACGGGATCGTCGATCCGGCCGAGGCGGGCGAGCTGCTCGCCCGCATCGCCGACGGGCTGCAGACGTTCCGCGATCCCGACGGCGAGCCGGCGGTCGCGCGCGCCGACATCGTGGCCGACCACCACCCCGGCGCCCGCAGCGCCCAGTTGCCCGACCTCGTCGTGCAGTGGAGCGAGCGGCCGGCGACGATGCTCGCGGGCGTGCACTCCGACGCGTTCGGCGACGTCATGCGCCGCGGCACCGGCAGCGGGCGCTCGGGCAACCACACCCCCGGCGACGCGTGGGCCGTCGTCGCGCCGGGCGCATCCGCCGCCCGCACGCCCGCCCGCGCGCCCCGCCTCGCCGACGTCACGAGCACCGTCGCCGCGGTCTGCGGCGTCGCCGGCGAGGCCCAGGCCGCCGGGTCGCTGCTGTCAGCTTGAACTGGGTCTGCTCCAGGCCCGGGCGAGCTCGCCCGCCGCGCCGGCCGCGACCGCGCACTCGGCGAGCAGCACGAGCGCGGACACCGCCGGGCCCGCGCGTGCGCACTCGCGCGCGAGGCGCCGGTAGTACGCGCCGCCCGCGAGGCCACCGCCGCCCTGGCGGAAGCGCACCGCGCCCTGGCCGTAGCGGCGCTGCTGGCGCAGCAGCCCCGCGAGGCCGAGCTGCGGGCGGTGCACGACGACGGCCTCGGGGACGAAGGACAGCACGGCGCCCGCGCGCGCGAGGCGGTCGCACCAGTCGCGATCCTCGCCCGCCGCCAGCGGAAAGGACTCGTCGAAGGGCAGCTCGCGGGCGAGCCTCGCGGAGCAGGCGAGGTTGCACGTCGGCGCGAACGCCAGCCCCGCTCCGTCCTCGTCGAGCGAGCCGACCTGCAGCACGTGCGTCAGCAGCTGCGCCGCCGCGGCGCAGCGCCCGGCGGCCGGGTCGGCGGTCGTCGTGCCGGCCGCTGCGCCGCCCTCGCCGCACGCCGCCGCGAGCCGCACCGCCCAGTCCGGCCCCGGCTCGCAGTCGTCGTCGGTGAAGCACACGACCGCGCCGCCCGCCGCCGCCACCCCGGCGTTGCGCGCGGCCGCCGGCCCGCGCCCGGCGCCGCGGATCACGCGCGCGTGCGGACACGCGCGTGCGACGGCCGCCCGCACGGCCTCCGGCGCCCGCGAGGCGTCGTCGACGACGACGATCTCGAGCGCCGGCGCCGTCTGGCGCGCGAGCGCGGCGAGGCAGCGCTCGAGCGCCGCCGGCCGGTCGCGCGTCGGCACGACGACGAGATCCCGCCGCTCACGCTCCGCCACGCGCGATGCGGCGGGTCACAGCCGCAACTCGAAGCGTCGCGCGCGCAGCGCGGCCGCCGTCACCGCGGTCGTCACCCCGACGCCGGCAAGCATCGCGGCGGCGGCGGCGCTCGCCTCGCCGGACGGGATCGCGACCGCCGCGACGACCGCGAACGTCGCCGCCCCCGCCGCCGCGCCGGCGAGCGACGCGCCGGGCTGCCCACGCAGCGCCGCAAGCTGCGCGGCGAGCGCCCACAGCGGCGCCAGCGCCGCGGCGCCGAGCGCGATTCGCAGTGGCTCGGCGGCCGGGCGGAACTCGTCGCCGAGCGCGGTCTCCAGCAGCGCGCTCGGCGAGCAGCGCGACGAGCACGCAGGCCGGGACGACGACCGCGGCGCAGGCGAGCGCGACGCGCTGCAGTCCCGCCTCGGCCGCCGCTCGGTCGCGCTCGAAGGCGCGGGTCGCGGCCGGCAGCGCGACGAGCATCGTCTGCAGGACCGCGTACGTCATCGCGAGCGCGGCGCCGGCGGCGATCGCCGCGTGCCCGGTCGCTGCGCCGGCGGCGCCGAGCAGCGCGCAGGCGGGCGCGGCGCCGCGGTGGACGACCTGCGTCAGCGCACCGCCCGCGGCCTGCGCGCGAGCGAAGCCCAGCGCGCCCGCCGGCAGTTGCGCGCCGGGCCGCGCCCCGCGCAGCGCGGGCCACGCCGACGAGAGCGACAGCGCGAGTGCCGCCGCGGCGCCGATCGCGATCGCGGCCAGCGCGCCGTCGAGGCCGGCGATCGGATAGAGCACGAGCGCGCCGGCCACGATCAAGCCGTTCTCGAGCGGATAGCGCAGGCTCCACGCGGCCGTCCGCTCGAGCCCGAGCGCGAGCTGCGACGCGAGCGTCGCCGCCGTGCCGAGCAGCGCCGCCGCCGCGACGAGCCCCGCCTGCAGGGCGGTCACCGACCCGGGCGCGAGCAGCACCCCCGCGCCCGCCGCCGCGGCGAGCACACCCAGCAGCGCCGCGCGCGTGACGGCGACGCGGCGCGCGAGCGCCAGCGCGACGTCGCGCCGCGGCTCGGCCGCCAGCGCCGCGAGCACCCGCGCGAAGAGCGCCGGCCCCCCGATCCCCGTCGCGGTCGCGATGCCGGTCGCGATCGCGAGCGCGACGGCGAACGAGCCGTAGTCGGCCGCGCCGAGCGCCCGCGGCACGAGCACGACGAGCCCGGCGAGCGTCAGCGCCTCGAACGCCTTCCCTGCCGCGCTCCCCGCGAGCGCCCGTCGAGGGAGCGCGACCGCCACCCGTTGCGTCACGGGCGCCAGCGTAACGGCGCGCAGGATCAGGGGCCGGTTCAGGGTGCCACCCCGATGTCCCAGGGGCGGCCGCGGAGCAGGATGGCGTCATCAACCGAGAGGACGCCGACGAATGTTCCAGCGCAACCGCACCCATCGCACCCCCACCACCGCGAGCTCGCGGATCACCGCCCGCGTCGCGTTCGCATCGGACGGCCCGCAGCTCGACGACCTCGCCGCGCTGGACTCGGCCCGCCCCCTTCCATCCCCCGTCATCCTCGGTGAGCTCGACGGCGCTCTTGTCGCCGCCCGCTCGCTGCTGACCGGCCGCGAAGTCGCGGATCCGTTCGTGGCGACAGGCGACGTCCTCGCGCTTCTGCGCACGCGTTCGTCCCAGCTCACCGATCACCCGTTCCCGCGCCGCGCCCGGTTGCGCGTCGCCTGGGCCGGCTGATCCGCGAACCCTCGCCGCGCCGCATCTCCCCGCGGCGCGGCGAGCGGTTCTCCCCGCTCGCCAGCGGGTAGCTGCACGCCGTCATAACCCCTGGCAGGGAGGGATAGATGCCTCGACGTACGGCAAGGCTTCTCGCGATCGCGGCGTGCGCGGTCGGCGGGACGCTCGCGGTCGCGATCGCGAGCAGCAGTTCGGCGCAGACCGGCGGCGCACAGACGGCGAGCTACCGCATGGCGGAGTTCGACTTCGGCGGCACGACCCGGATCGCAAGCTCCGGGCAGACGACGCTGCGGCTCTGGAACGCGGGCCGGTTCCCGCACAACTTCACGATCGTGAGCGGGCCGACGAAGGTCACGAGCCGGACGCTGAACCCCAACCAGACGCAGAACCTGTCGGCGGACCTCAAGCCGGGCGCCTACATGGCGATCTGCACGGTCCGCGACGGCGGCCACATGCGCGACGGCATGCACATCGTGTTCACCGTCGGCACCCAGAACCCGACGACCGGCGAGTGGACCGGCTGACGTGACCGACGGCGAGCCGCGCGCACGGGGACGATGCGCGCTCGTCCGCCCGACCGATGGAGCCAACCGGGATCGAACCGGTGACCTCCTGCTTGCAAAGCAGGCGCTCTCCCAGCTGAGCTATGGCCCCGCGCGACGAAGTGTAGACGCGACTACACGCCCCTCATGAGCTCGCCCGCGACCCGATCGGCGGCCTCGCCGAGCCCGCCGAGCAGGCGCCGCGAGAGCTGCGCGCGGCGGAAGAACAGCGGCGCGTCGTGCTCCCACGTCGCGCCGATCCCGCCGTGGACGGAGATCATCGTGCGGCTCGCGACGTCGAGCGCGTGCTCGCCGGCCGAGCGCGCGGCGCTCGCGGCGAGCGCGAACTCCTCGGGCCCGTCCTCGTAGGCCCAGCCGGCGTAGAGCAGCAGCGCGTACGTGTTCTCGCGCAGGCGCAGCACCTCGACGAGGCCGTGCTTGACCGCCTGGTAGGAGCCGATCGCGCGCCCGAACGTGAAGCGCTCCTTCGCGTACGCGACCGATACCGTCAAAGCGGTCTCGACCGCGCCGAGCGCCTCTGCCGCCAGCAGCGACTGCGCCAGAAACCACGCGCGCGCGAGGTTGTCGGCGCCGACGCCGTCGAGCACGACGCCCGTCGCACCGTCGAGCGCGACGTGCCCGAGCGCGCGCGTCGCGTCGTAGCGCACCGCGTCCTCGACGCCCACGCCGGCGGACCCCGCCTCGACGGCGACCGCCACGGCCTCGCCGTCGCCGGCGCGCGTCGCGGCCACGACGAGGATGTCGGCCCCCGGCGCGTCGGGCACCCAGGCCACCGTGCCGCTCAGCGTGCCGTCCGCCGCGAGCACCGGAGCGGCGCCGCGCACCGAGCCCAACGAGCGGCTCCACGGTCCACGCCCCGCCGAGATCGCCGGGCGGCCGGGCCGGGACGAAGCAGGCGCGCAGCTCGCCCTCCGCGATCGCGGCGGCGCGCTCGTCGCCGGCGCCGTCGAGCAGCTCCGACGCGGGCAGATGCCCGAGCAGCGGGACGCCCGCGAGCACGCGCCCGGCCTCGGTCATGACGAGCATCGCGTCGAAGGCGCTCAACCCCGCGCCGCCATGCTCCTCGGAGACGAGCAGCCCCGCCCAGCCGGCCTCGCGCGCCGTCGGCCAGAGGTCGGGCAGCGCGGCCGGGTCCTCGAGCGCCGCGCGCGCGGCCGCGACGGTCTTGACCCGCGACAGGGCGTCGCGCGCGGCCTCGCGCAGGAAGGTCTGCTCGTCTGTGAGCTCGAGGTTCATGCGCTCGCGCGCTCCTTGGCCCGGAGCTCCGAGAACGGGATGCCCTTGTCCAGGCGCGGCTCGGGCGGCAGGCCGAGCACCCGCTCGCCGATCGTGTTGCGCAGGATCTCCTCGGTGCCGCCCGCGGACTTCAGGCCGGGGAGGAACGAGATCATGTACGCCCACTCGCCGCCCTCGTCGAGCGCCTCGGGCCCGAGGACGTCGGCGATGAGGTCGCCGGCCGCGATCGCCGACCGGACGGTCGTGACCTTCGCGAGCCCCGCCTCGGGTCCGGGGATCTGCCCCTGCTGCAGCGCGCTGAGCATCCGGTAGCCGGTGAACTTCACCGCCAGCAGCTCGACGCAGAGCTCGCCGAGTCGCCGGCGCGCCTCGGGGTCCTGGCGCGCGTGCTCGTCGCCCGCGATCGCGCGCGCGTAGCGCTCGGGCCGGTAGCCCAGGCCCTCGGAGCCGAGCCCGATCGTCAGGCGCTCGAACATCAGCGTCGTCATCGCCGTGCCCCAGCCGCCCCCGAGCGGGCCGCAGACCGCGTCGGGCTCCAGGCGCACGTCGTCGAAGAAGACCTCGTTGAACTCGGCCTCGCCGGAGATCTGGCGCAGCCCGCGGATCGTCACCCCGGGCGCGTCCATCGTGACGATGAACATCGTCAGCCCCTTGTGCTTCGGCACGTCGGCATCGGTCCGGGCGAGCAGCAGGCCGTAGGACGCGAAGTGCGCGTTCGTCGTCCAGACCTTCTGGCCCGTCAGGCGCCAGCTGCCGTCCTCCTGGAGGACCGCCCGCGCCTGCACCGCCGCGAGGTCGGAGCCGGCCGCCGGCTCGGAGAACAGCTGGCACCAGACCTCGTCGCCGTGGAGCATCGGCCCGAGGTAGCGGCTCTTCTGCGCATCGGTGCCGTGGGCGATGATCGTCGGGCCGAGCATCCCGACGCCGATGACGTCGAGGATCCCGGGCACGCCCGCGCGCGCGATCTCCTGGTTGACGATGACCTGCTCGACCGCGCCGAGGCCCTGTCCGCCGAGCTCGGCCGGCCAGGCGACCGCGGCGAGCCCGGCCGCGGCGAGCTTGCCCTGCCACGCGCGTCGCGCCGCGATGTAGGCCGCCTCGTCGTCGCCCTGCTCGGTCGGGGCCTCGCTCGCGTGGTCGTCCAGCCACGCTCTGACCTTCGCCCGGTAGCGGGCCTGCTCGGGGGTGTCGTTGAGGTCCACGCGGCTCCTTTGGCTGACTGGCCAGTCGAGGACCGCCAGGTTACAGGCGCCGCGGCGGTCAGCCTCCCCCTGCGGCGAGCGCGGCGGCGACGAGGACGACGAGGATGATGAGCAGGGGCACGAGCGTCGCCAGCAGCAGCCAGCGGATGCGGTTCACGCGCCGGCCCGGCTCAGCGCCCGTGTACGCGGCGCGGCGTTCAGCGACGGGCTGTCGCTGCAGCGAACGAGGAACGTGTCGAGGATCTCGTGCATCGCCTGCAGCTCGGACGCCGACTCGCGCAACCGCTCCTCGCCCGCGCGCGTGAGCTCGTACGTCCGGCGGTCGGGTCCGCCCGAGGAGGCGTGCCAGGCCGAGCGCACGAGCTGCGCCGCCTCGAGCGCGCGGAGCGCGCGGTACAGGCGCCCCGGGTCGTCGCGACTGAAGCCCAGCGGGCGCAGGCGCTCGCGCAGCTCGTAACCGTGCGCGGGGCTCTCGTGGAGCAGCAGCAGCAGGCACGGACGGAGGAAGTTCTTCGGCAGGACGACGCGCGCGAGATCGGCATCCACGGCCATCTCGCCACCGTACTCCAGCGCGCCGGCGGCTGCCAGAACCGGGCGCGTTCCTCGTTAAAGCCCCGCTAATGACGCACACCCGCGGGCGCCCGCGCAAATGCCCAAGACGCTTAACACAGAGCTAAAGTCACCTGCACACCGACGGTTTTCTTCAGCCCCTGGGGTCCCCAGGGGTCAGGGGGCCGCTCGACCACTGGACATTCCAGCCGTCTGTGTACTAGTGTCGCGCGCAGACACCGCCTGGGTCGGGGCAGAGGGAGACGTACCGGGACCTGGTCGGGACTATTAGGGAGCGAGCAACTGATCGCGCGTGCCGCGATGCGACGCGGGCGTTCAGGAGCAAAAAACAGAGGGGAGCCACAGTGCTTAGAGGGCCAGGCGCATCGGCGCCATACCGGCGGAGTGTTCCGTGCCGGCGCTAAAAAGGAAGCCGAAAAGCCCCCAGCAGCAGTCCGCGAGGGCGGGCGGCGGCGGCGGCGGCGGAGGACGGGCAACTGGCGCCTCAGGTGGCGTGCAGGGTGTCAACATCATCATCTTGGTTCTGGTCGCAGCGTCGGTCGTGATCGCGGCAGGACTGCTCGCCGAGACGGTCAACACCGCTCGGTCGATCGACAAGAAGGCCAAGAACATCCGCGACACCGGTATCGGCATCAATGAGTCGACCGACGCGATCGGCCAGTTGGTGCAGACCAACAAGATCGCGCAGTCGATCCTCGACACGGCCACGCCGCTGAACGGGACGCTGACGAAGGTCGAGAGCCGCGCACGGACGATCAACACGTCCGCCCGGTCGATCGACGGTCTCGCCAGCACGATCCTCTCCACCGCGGGGACGATCAACACGAGCGCGACGACGATCGGCGGCACCGCGACCGAGATCAACTCGACCGCTGGCACGATCAACTCGACCGCTGGTTCGATCGACAGCGTCGCCGGTCAGATCCGGTCGGTCGCCGGTCGCATCAACAGCACGGCCGGTGCGATCAACACGACGGCCGGCCCCGGTGCAGGGATCCTCGGCATCGCGCGGACTCATCGACCAGGACGCGGCGAACATCGTCAGCCGTCTGAACACGACGGTCTCGACGGCTCGCAGCATCAAGGTCGACTCGGGCAACATCCTCGGTCAGGCCACGGCCGCGATCGACACCGCTGCCTGCATCGATCAGAAGCTGCCCGGCGCCAACGCGAACGCCGCCAACTGTCAGGGCAAGCCATGAGCCCCCGCGAGAGCACGACGCAGGCCCTGAGGAGGTTCACGTGCAGCGCATAGCAACCGATGTCCGCTGGACATGGATCTTCGGCACCATCCTGATCCTCGTGGTCGTGGTGGTCATCGGGTTCCTGTCCGGCATCACGAGCGCCCTGAACTCGATCGACGACGCTCTCGGGACGACCGACAGCACGCTGACCGAGGTCGGTGGCGAGGCAGATCCGCTGCCCAGCTACGTCAAGACGATCAACGGCAACCTGACCGCGATCGACAAGGCGCTGAAGCCGGTCCCCGACCAGGCGACCAACATCCTCGGTTCGCTGACGTCGATCGATCAGTCGGCCAAGCGCATCGACGCCGCCCTCGGCAACACCTCAAGCTCGCTGCTCAGCACGTCGAGCTCGCTGGTGGACACCTCGGGGACGTTGAGCACGATCTCGGACTCGCTCGTCGATACGTCGAGCAGCCTCACCGGCACGACCGGCGTCCTGCGGACGATCAACCGCTCGCTCGTGGATACCTCGGGCGTCCTGGTGAACGTCAGCACGCGGGCACGTCAGATCAACGCCGCGCTGCGTGCTGCGGAGAGCCCGAGCAGCCAGGGTCTGCGTCTGATCCCGGGCCAGGCCGACGACATCAACGCGTCGCTCGGCGGGACCAACAAGGACACCACCGACATCAACAGCGGCCTCGTCGAGGTCAACAAGCACCTGACGAGCATCTGCAGCTCGGTGCTGGCGATCCTGCCCCCGAACAGGTGCTAGGTCACGGGCATGCGTGACATTCTCAGTGGAGCACGCGGCATGTCGCCTGTGGTGCTCGTCATCCTGATCGCGTGGGCGTTGCTCTCGGTGATGTTCCTGACGGGAACACTCCTGGCAGCCCGCTCGATCGATCGATCGGTCGCGGTCATCAAGCCCGAGGTCGTCGATATCGGAGACGAGGCGAAGTTCATTCGCGAGGCAAAGACCATCGCTGCGGCGACGGTCAAGATCCGGGCAGCGGCTGAGCCGCTGTCCGGGCACCTCGACCGCACGCTGACCACGGCCAAGACGGGCATCGACCCGAAGCTCAAGTCGATTCTGGGCAAGGTCGGCCAGATCAACGAGGTCGCCGGCGAGATCAACGGGACGGTCCTACAGATCGGAACCACGGTCGACGGGATCTTCGCGAGCGCCGACTCGATCAACGGGCACGTCAAGTCCATCGGCAGGTCCGGGGACTCGATCAACCGGGACACCAAGACGATCAACAACAGTGCTCGGAGCATCCTGAGCAGTGCGGGCGGCATCCTGAGTCGTGTCAACAGCATCGACCGTGCGGTGGCAACCATCGTCGGCCAGGCGAACACGATCCTCGACGTCGCACCGGGTATCGGTACGGATCTCCATACCGTCCTCGGGATCGTCGGCGGCGGAGCCGGCACGCACGGCAGCACGATTCACGGCCACGCCAACGCGATCGACTGTACGACCGCGCTGAACCTGCCGTCGATTCTGGGCGGGATCAACCCGGCCTTGGGGAACCTCCTCCCGGCTGGCACGTCCCTGACCCCCGGCGACTACTGCAACAAGTGAGGCACCGGTAATGGCAGCCACATACACCGATTGGTACATCGGCCTCGGCCTGTCGTTCTTCGTCATCGTGGTGGTCGTCGTGATTGTGGCGATCATCCTGACGATGGCGGCGCGGATCGCCGATCAGGCGGCGAAGGCGGCCGCCGGAGTGGACGTCGTGCGGGCTCAGACAACGAGCCTCGAGCACGGCGTGGACAAGGTCAATGACTCGGCAGTCCGGATCCTGCATATGGCCCGGACACTCAGGAAGGTGGCGGTCGGGAAATGAGCGGATCACTCGCCGCATTCGACACCCATGCCCTGTGGCAGGTTGCGCTCGGCATGGGTGCGGTGGTGCTTGCCGTCGTGATCGTCTTGATGGCGCTGCTGTTGAGCATCATCAAGGACATTCGGCAGGGGGTCGACAGCCTGCTTGCGACGGCTCCGATCCTCGCAAAGCAGACGTCGAACCTGACGAAGCTTGCGGCGACCCCGGGAGTGCTCGACATGATCATCGAGGAGGCCCTCGTCCAGGACGGATACATGGACGTTCTGGCCGGGCACTACGCAGCACCGGGGGAGGTCATCGCATGAGCGAAGACACCTTGATCATCCTGAGCGTCGCCGAGACGGTGCTCCTGGTGATCATCCTCGCCATCGCCCTGACGCGCGTGCGTCAGGGCCTGGCAGCGATCTCCAACGGCCTCACGGCCCTTGCGGGAGCGCTTGCGACGGTCGAGTCGCAGCATCTGCGGCCTCTCGGTCAGTACGTCGGGATGGTCAACCAGCGACTGTTCACGATCAACTCCGTCCTGCCCGGCATCGCCGGCAAGGCGGCGTTCGTCGTGCGCAAAGTCACGGGAGGCTGAGTCATGGCCGTTCTCTGGCTCATGGTGATCGTCCTCGGACTGACGATCCCGGTCCTCGCGATGCTGCTCAAGGGCGTCCTGAGCAGTGCGAAGAGCATCACGCCCACCGTCTCCGCGATCGGGGGCGTCGCCGCAGCCGCGTCGACGGACCTCGATGCGGTCATCGCGTTGGTCACGACGCAGAACTACATCAGCCAGACCGTCGCCGGCCTGGCCAACTACGGGGGCTCGCTCAGCGTCGCCCTCCCCGACGCGTAGAGGACGATCATGGAACTCCCTGTTGCCATCATCATCCTGTTCATCACGCTGATCGTGCTGGTGCTCGCGGTCTATCTCATCGCGACCATCGTCGAGCTGTTGAAGATCAGCGCCGGGCTCGAGAACGTCCTCGAGAGCGTCGGTGAGATCGCGACGAAGACCGCCCCTGTCAATGGGGTGCTCGACGCCGTGAACGGCACGCTGCTCGCGGGCCGCAACCTGCTCGAGGGCCTCTTCGTCCAGAAGGCCGGAAACGACGCCGCCGGACTGGTGGAGTCGGCCTTCCCGGGCGAGGGCGCGAAGTTCCTCCAGCGTGTCGGCCGTGGCGGAGCCGTGGTTCCGATCGGTGAGGAGTACCCGCGTGGGGCAGCGATCCTGAACTCGCTGCTCGGCGTCGCTCCGGCACCGGCGGCACCGGCGGCGCCGGCGCCACCGCCTGCTGCTGCTGCAGCACCGGCAGCGCCGGCTCCGGCGCCCGCAGGCCGGATCACGCTTCGGGGCCGGTCGGCTCCGACGAGGTCTGCACCAGCCGAGGAGCCGACGGCACCTGGACGGCTGTCGGCCAAGGGCTCCCGGCCCTGGGAGCGCTGAACGCAGGGGGTCCGGCGCCTGCCGGACCCGTAGTACCGACGAGCGTGTACTTGTGAGTCGCAACTGGATGGTCGCCGCGGGGGTGGCGGCCATCCTTGCGCTCGTCGTCGGGATCGCCGTGGGCCGCAGCATCATCCCGGACGCGGCCGAGCCCAAGCGCCCCGACCCGGTGCGCTTCACCGACCCCGCCGCCGGCGTGTCGCTGATCTACCCCGGCACGTGGCGACGCCTGTCGACGACCGATCCCCAGGTCCGCCTCCTCGCCGCCGACGGCCCCGCGCGGTCGGTGCTGCTGCGGGTGACCGGGACCGACATCGAGAACGTCAAGCAGGAGACCCTGCCGGTCGTCCGCGAGTTCACCGACTCGCTGATCTCCGAGGACCAGCGCGCGTCGATGCTCTCCCCGCCCGAGGCCGTGTCGCTCGGCGGGCTGCTCGGCTGGCGGTACCGCTACAACTTCTCGTCCGCCGACGGCACCGCCGGCGCGCACGTCCACTACTTCCTCTTCAACAAGGGCAAGCTCGTCCAGATGGTCTTTCAGGCCGTTCCGGCCACGAGGCTCTCCGCGTCCGAGCCGACGTTCGAGCAGATCGCCGCGACCCTGCGCCGCATCGGAGGCTGACACGTCCTCCCCCGCCGCCGGCGCCGACCGGCAGGACCTCACCTTCCTCACCGGCACGCTCCTGGCGGTCGTCGGGCTCATCCACGTCAAGGCGCTCGTCGATCACGTCGACCACTCGGTCCTCTTCGCCGTCATGTTCGCGATCGTGGCCTGGTGGCAGATCGGGCTCGCCGTGGCGCTGTGGCGCCAGCCGGACAACATCCCCGAGCGCGTTCTCAGCGCGGCGATCGTCGCGACCGCAGGCGTCATCGCGGTGTGGCTCATCTCGCGCACCGTCGGGGTTCCGTTCGGGCCCTGGGCGGGGGATGCGGAGGCGATCGGGGTCAGCGATGCGATCGCGACGGGCACCGAGCTCGGCATCGTCGCGCTGCTCGTCGCGCTCGTGCGCCCCGAGGGACCGGTCGCGGCTCGCCTGCGGTGGCTGCGGGGAGGCAACGCGGTGCGCCTCGGCGTCATGATCGGCACCGCGGGTGTCATCGCGGCCCTGTTGGGCGGGCACGCGCACTGACCGGCTCATCGACGCGCTGCGGCGGCACGCATGTCCTTCGCGTGCCGCCGGGTCGCGGCTCTCTGGTTCGGCGGCCCGGGCGCTACGCGGGGAGGCCGCTGCGGGTGGTCTGGGCAGACGACAGCAGGCCGGCGGTGAGTGCCGTCACGCCCGTCACGATGTGAACGAGGTTCTCGCCGTCGCCGGCGCCGTTCATCGAGAGGATCGTGAGGTTGTCCGCGGCGACCACGCCGATGACGAAGGCGACGATGTAGAAGAGGCCGACGCCCATGAGCGCGCCCTCGGTCGTCGGCGTCGAGGCCCTGGTCATGATGATGAGAAACGCGCCGATGGCGATGTGCACGAGGTTGTGCATCGGGTTGATGCTCGCGAACCCGAAGAGCAGCGAGTCGCCCGTGTCCTGCAAGAAGTTGCCGAAGCCCGTGATGAAGAAGCCGAGGACGCCGACGCCGACGTATGCGGCGCCGATCAGCAGCGAAGCCCCTGCAGCAAGGCTCTTTTGACCCAGCACATTGCACCTCCCACTCGATGAGTAGGCGACATTACTTCGACTCTTGACCCCGTAAGCGCCATCTCCGTTCGGCGACGCGCCAACTTCGCGCGAGGCCTCGAAGCGGGGCGGAAACCGGCGGTCTAACCGCCGATCTGGGACATCGTCCGGACCGGCTGGACGAAGCCCGGATCGTTGACCTGGTGCTTGAGCTCCTTGCGCCAGACGGCCGCGCGGATGATCTCCCGCAGCTCGTCGTCGGACGCGCCGGAGCGCAGCGGTGTGCGCAGGTCGTACTCGTGAAGGCTGAAGAGGCAGGTCCGGAGCTTGCCCTCCGCGGTGATGCGGATGCGGTCGCAGTCGCCGCAGAACGGCTCGGACACCGGGTTGATGAAGCCGATCTTGCCCTTGCCGTCGGCGAACCGGTAGACGCGCGCTGTCGCGCTCGGCTCGCGCGGCTCGGCCTCGAGGGGATAGACCTCGTGGATCGCGGCGCGGATCTCCTCGCCGGTGAGGACCTTGCTGCGGTCCCACGTGTGGTCGGCGTCCAGCGGCATGAACTCGATGAAGCGCACCTCGTACGGGTGCGTGCGGGCGAACTCGGCCATCGGCAGGATCTCGGTCTCGGTGAAGCCGCGCAGGCCGACGGCGTTGATCTTGATCGGATGCGCCTCCGGGAACGCGGCGAGGACCTCGAGGCCGCGCAGCACCTTGGGCAGCGAGTCGCGGCGGGTCATCTCGAAGAAGCGGTCGCGCTGGAGCGAGTCCACCGAGACGTTGAAGCGGTTGATGCCGGCGTCGACGAGCGCGGCGGCATCGCGCTCGAGCAGGAAGCCGTTGGTCGTGACGCTGAGGTCCGCGACCCCGGGGACCTTCGCGAGCATCGCCGCCAGCCGCGGGAACTCGCGGCGCACGAGCGGCTCGCCGCCGGTGAGGCGGACGTCGTGCACGCCCATCGACGCCAGGAGCGTGACGGTGCGCTCGATCTCCTCGAAGCTCAGGACCTCGTCGCGCTCGAGCCACGGCAGGCCCTCGGCGGGCATGCAGTACTGGCAGCGGAAGTTGCAGCGGTCGGTGACGGAGACCCGGACGTCGCGGATGAGCCGGCGGTGTCCGTCGCGCAGCGGCTCAATCGTTGTCATCACGCCTCCATGTCCCCGAGCGCCCCCCGCTCTTCTCCAGCAACTCGACGCGATCGACGACGACTCCGCGCTCGATGCCCTTGACCATGTCGTAGACACACAACGCGCCGGCGGCAGCTGCCACCATCGCCTCCATCTCCACGCCCGTACGGGCTGTTACGCGCGCCGTCGTCGTGAGGATCACCGTTCCCGCCGCAGGATCGACATCGATGTCGACGTCGATCGAGTCCAGCGGCAGCGAGTGGCAGAGCGGGATCCACTCGTCGGTGCGCTTGGCCGCCTGGATCGCCGCGATCCGCGCGGTCGAGACGACGTCGCCCTTCGGCGCATCGCCGGCCGCCACGGCGGTCGCCGTCTCCGGGCTCATGCGGACGACAGCTCGCGCGACGGCGACCCGCAGGGTCTCGGGCTTGGCGCCCACGTCGACCATGCGTGCTCTGCCGTGCTCATCGAGATGTGTGAGCAGGTCGCCTCCCATTCCTCCTCTACCGTAGCGAGTCGGCCGCGCCACGTCGCCGCTCCTGGGGACCCCAGGAGCGGCAACGCGCCAATTTAGACTGAGTTGAGGTTGCCGCCGACGGCTTCGTCGACGTGCACGGCTCGTGACGATCCGGCTGGGTACGCGCCAGAACCCCAGCAAAAGCAACGAATTCGCGCACTCGCGGTCGCGCTCCCTCGTGCGCGCGTGACTCGAAGCGCCATGCGTCGGCGCGTCGCAAGGGCGCGGGTTAAGCGATCGCTTAAGCCAGATTGACTCACTGACCCTCCTCGGCATACTCACCATCGGAATTCCCTTCGGAGGAGAGGAGCGCACAACTTGGCAACTCGGAGCTTCGCGCCATGAGCGCGCGTTGGCAGCTTTCGACACTCACGCCCTCTGGCAGATCACGCTCGGCATGGGCGCGGTCGTACTGGTCGTCGTGATCATCCTGATGATGCTCCTCCTGAGCCTCGTCAAGGACATCCAGGCGAGCGTCGCGAGCCTGCTCGAGACCGCGCCGGTCGTGGCGAAGTACACGGCGAACATCCCGAAGCTCGGCGCCACGCCGCCGGTGCTGAACCTCATCATCGAGGAGGCGATCATCCAGGACGGCTACATGAACGCGCTCACCGATGGCTACATCGCGGCAGGTGAGACCCTGTGAGCACCGAGCTCATGATCATCCTGAGCATCGTCGAGCCCGTGTTGCTCGTCGTCATCCTCGCGGTCGCCCTCACGCAGGTGCGCCGCCGGCTGACGATCATCTCCAACGGCCTCGGGGATCTCGGCGGCATGCTCGCCACCGTGGAATCCGGCCATCTGCGTCCGCTGGCCAAGCTCGTGGCGGACATCAACGGGCCGCTGAACACCATCACAGGCGACGCTTCCCGGGATCGCCGCCAAGGCCGCCCTGGTCGTTCGCAAGGCAACGGGGGGCTGATCCATGGCTGAAACCGCCCTGTGGCTCATGGTCATCGTGCTCATCGCGGTGATCCCCGTGCTCGTCGGACTCCTCAAGGGCGTCCTCGGCGCGGCGAGCAGCATTCCGCCTCGGATCGACGCGATCGCCGGCGTGGCGACCGCGGCGTCCAAGGACCTCGACGCGGTCGTGATCTTGCTGACGACGCAGAACTACATCAGCCAGATCGTCGGCTCGGTCGCCAACTACGGGGGCTCGCTCAACGTCGCCCTCCCGGACTACTAGGGGGCCGCCGTGGAGATCCAGGTAGCACTCATCATCCTGCTCGTCGCGCTGATCATCGCCGCACTGGCGATCTACCTCATCGCGACGATCCTGCAGCTGTTCAAGATCAACGCGGGCCTCGACGTCGTCCTCGGCAAGGTCGGCGAGATCGTCGCCAAGAGCGCGCCGGTCAACGGCGTCGTCGACGCGATCAACTCGAACCTCGTCGCCGGTCGTGACCTGCTCGAGAACCTCCTCCTGAAGAAGGCCGGTCCGGACTCGGCCGGTCTCGTGGAGTCGCTGTTCCCGGGCGAGGGGGCGAAGTTCCTCCAGCGCGTCGGCAAGTCGGGCAAGGTCGTCAACACGGGTACCGTCTACACCCGCGGCGTCGGCATCCTCGCGTCTCTCGGGCGTGGAGCGCCGATCGGCGCCGGCCACCTCAAGGGCCCGGCCGTCCGCGACCCGCAGTACTCGACCACCGCGGCCAGCCTGCTGTACCCGCGTCCGGGCGGAGACCCGCGCGCCCGGCCGAAGTCGCCGGTCGTCGGCTCCAACTCGCCGCACCAGTACGAGGCGGCGCTGACGCCGGGAGCGCGTCCGGGCCATTCAGGCGCGGCCGCTCCGGCCCCGGCGGCCCCGGCCGCCCCGCCCCCGCGAACCGGCTGCTGCGGCTCCGCCGCCGCCTCCGGCGCCGGCTCCATCCGGTGGAGAGGAAGCACCCGCATCCCCGGGGCGCCTGTCGGCCAAGGGGACCCGTCCCTGGGAGCGCTGACCGCCAGGAGAGCCCGGCCCCGCCCGGCCGGGCTCTCCGCTGTCAGTCGTCGCGCCGGCGCACGCGCCTGATCCGCCAAGGCGCCGCGCTCGTAGAGCAGGTGCACGCGTACGGGATTGCAACGTGCCGTGAGCGGCCATAACCGGAGTAAGAGCTACGCACGAGGAGGATCGCGATGACCGAGACCCAGACCGAGACCGAGAGCGACACCCAGGAAAAGCTCACGTGCCTGTACCCGGGCTGCGACCGTCCCGCCGTGGACGGGCCGAAGACGTCCGTCAACGGGCGCACGGGCCCGCCCCCGCGGTACTGCGACATCGAGGAGCACAACGCGAGCAGCACCTTCCAGGAGCTCAAGCGGCTCGAGGACTCCGACCAGGAGAACGCCGCGTAGGGACCGACCGCGGCGGGACTGCGGGGCGTCAGCTCCAGCGGCCCATGTGGACGAAGCGCTCGGAGGGCACGCCGCCCGCCCGAGCCAGCATCGCCTGTGCCGCCTCGGGCTCGCTGACGAAGACCCGGAGCGCCTCGACGCTCTGCGTCCGGTGCTCCGGCGGCAGCGTGCTGACGTACCAGAGCCCCGTGATCGGGGTGCCTCGCACGTCGAGCTCGACGAGCGCCCCACGGTCGAGCTCGTCGCGGATCGTGTGCGCGATCGCGAGCGTCACGCCGCGGCCGGCGGACGTCTGCGCGAGCGCGGCCGCGAAGTTCGGGTAGGCGCGCGTCCGCGCGCCGGATACCGACTGGCGCAAGAGGAACGCGCCGGTGTCCGAGTCCGGGTCGGACTCGTACGGGCCCAGCAGCCACGGCGTGCCGACGAGCGCCTTCGGCGACACCCCGCGCGAGCCCGCGAGCTGATGTCGCGGCGCGGCGACGACGACGAGGCCGTAGCGCAGGAAGGGCTCGGCCTCGATCGGGGGGCCGTTGGGCATCGTCGCCACGGGCGGTCCGAGGGCGATGTCCGCCCGGCGCTCGGCGAGCAGCCGGCCGATCTCGCTGCGGCGGGCGACGCGCAGCGCGACGTCGACGTGCGGATGCTCGGCGGGAGAACGCATGCAGCAACGGGCCGCTCGCGAACTCCGCGAACGGCGGCGTGGCGACGACGCGCAGCGTCTGGCGATGGTCCTGCACCATCGACTGGGCGGTCTCGGCGATCCCGAGGATCTCCCCTCCCGCGCGCGCCAACTGCCGGCCGCCCGCGGTGAGCTCGAGGGCCCCTCCGGCGCGGATGTAGAGCTCGTCGCCGAATTCCTTGCGCAGCGCGCGAACCGCCCCGGATACCGCCGGCTCGCTGACGTGCAGCTCCCTGGCCGCGGCTTTGACGGAGCCGAGCCGGGCCACCGTGACGAACGACCGAAGCTGCGAAAGGGTCAATTAAGCGATCGCTTCATGAGGATTGACCGCGCGATTGTAGCGTGCATACTGGCCGGTCAGTACCCCTTTGGAGGAGAGGAGCGTCACACCTTGGCAATGCAGACCCCCGCACCCTGTGATTACTCACGGGCGACGAGCGTGGACGATGCGGTCGCGCAGCTGGATGCACTTGGCGGCAACGCCCGGATCCTCGCTGGCGGCTACAGCCTGATCCCGATGATGAAGCTGCGCCTGGCGAACCCGGGCCACGTCATCGACATCAACCCGCTCGAGTCCGAGCTCAGCTACATCCGCAAGGAGGGCGACGAGATCCGCATCGGCGCGCTGACGCGCCACGCAGCGCTGCTGAGCTCAGATCTCCTCGCGCAGACGTTCCCCGACATCTTCCGCGAGGCCGAGGCCGTGCTCGCCGATCCCGTCGTGCGCAACCGCGGCACGATCGGCGGCTCGCTCTGCCAGGCCGATCCCGCCGAGGACCTCTCCGGCGTCGTGACCGCCCTCAAGGGCACCGCGGTCGTCCGCGGGCCGGGCGGCGCCGAGCGCCTCATCGAGATGGACGAGTTCCACCTCGGCCCCTACATGACGGCCGTCGGCGCCACCGAGATGGTGACCGAGGTCCGCTTCAAGATCCGCCCGGGTCACGGCAGCGCCCACGAGAAGGTCGAGCGCCGCGCCGGCGACTTCGCCATCGTGGCCGCCTCGGCCGCGCTCTCGATCGAGGGCGGCAAGATCGCGCACGCCGGTGTCGCCTGCAGCGCGGTCGGCCCGACGACGATGCACATCGAGCGCGCCGAGCAGATGCTCGTCGGCCAGGCACCGTCGGAGCAGGTCTTCGCGCAGGCCGGTCAGATGGCCTCCGAGGACTGCTCGCCGAACAGTGACGGGCGTGGCACCGCTGACTACAAGCGGCATGTCGCGGGCGTCCTTTCCACCCGTGCCCTCAGCCGCGCAGCGGCCCGGGCCCTGCGCTAAGGAGGTCAAAAGGCATGCAAGTTTCCATGACCATCAACGGTGAGACGTACTCGCACGACATCGAGCCGCGCCTGCTGCTCGTGCACTACATCCGCGAGTACGCCGAACTGCACGGGACCCACTGGGGCTGCGACACGTCCAACTGCGGCATCTGCATCGTGCTGATGGACGATCCCAACAGCCAGGACCCGCCGTATCCGATCAAGTCGTGCACGATGCTCGCGGCCTCGGCCCAGGGCTTCAACATCATCACCGTCGAGGGGATGAACAACCCCGACGGCTCGCTGTCCTCCATCCAGCAGGCGTTCCACGAGACTCACGCCCTCCAGTGCGGCTTCTGCACGCCGGGGATGATGAGCACGGCGCGCTGGCTGATCGACACGCATCCGAACCCAACGCAGATGACCGACCACGAGATCCGCGACGGCATCTCGGGCAACCTGTGCCGCTGCACGGGCTACGACAACATCGTCAAGGCAATCCGCTGGTCGGCCGCCTACGAGGCCGAGCACGCGGGGAGGAGCTAGCACATGGCAACCACTGAGACTGCACCCGGCAAGCATCCTGACTGGGTAGGCCACGCGACCGGCGACACGTTCGGCCAGGTCAAGGACGCGCCGATCGGTCACGGGCACATGAAGCGCAAGGAGGACGCGCGCTTCATCCGCGGACTCGGCAACTACATGGACGACGTCCGGCTTCCGGGCATGGTGCACGGCGCGCTGCTGCGCTCCCCGTACGCCCACGCGCGGATCATCTCGATCGACACCTCGGCCGCGCTCGCGCATCCGAAGGTCGCGGCGGTCGTCATCGCCAAGGACCTCGAGACGCTCGGCCTCGCGTGGATGCCGACGATCTCCTACGACACGCAGGCCGTGCTCGCGGGCGACAAGGTCCGCTTCCACCTGCAGGAGGTCGCGTTCGTCATCGCCGTCGACGCGTACGCCGCGCAGGACGCGCTGCAGCTCATCGACGTCGAGTACGAGGTGCTGCCGGCGATCGTCAACTGCCGCAAGGCGCTCGATCCCGACGCCCCGCTGATCCGCGACGACAAGGTCGGCCAGGTCGACAACCTCGCGAGCCCGACGTGGGAGGCCGGAGACAGGGCGCAGTGCGACCGCGTCTTCGCCGAGGCCGACGTCGTCGCCACGCGTGACATCCAGCACGCTCGGTGTCACCCGTGCCCGATGGAGACGTGCGGCATGGTCGCCGACATGAACCCGGCGACCGGTCAGCTGAACATCTACAACGGCAACCAGGCCCCGCACGCGCACCGCACGGTGTACGCGCAGGTCGCCGGCCTGCCCGAGCAGAACATCCGCATCCTCTGCAACGACATCGGCGGCGGCTTCGGCAACAAGGTGCCGGTCTACCCCGGCTACGTCTGCGCGATCGCAGGCTCGATCGTCGCCGGCGCGCCGGTGAAGTGGATCGAGGACCGCTCGGAGAACCTGGCGACCACCGGGTTCGCACGCGACTACTGCAACCACGCCTCGATGTGCGCGAAGAACGGCAAGATCACCGGCCTGCGCGTCGACACGATCGCCGACCACGGCGCCTTCGACTCGACCGCCCAGCCGACGAAGTTCCCGGCCGGCTTCTTCCACATCGTCACCGGTTCGTACGACCTCCAGGGCGCACACGTCCAGGTCAAGGCCGTCTACACGAACAAGGCACCGGGCGGCGTCGCCTACCGCTGCTCCTTCCGCATCACCGAGGCCGTCTACCTCGTCGAGCGGATGGTCGACGCGCTGGCGATCGACATGGGGGTCGACCCGGTCGAGCTGCGCATGCGCAGCTTCATCCGGCCCGAGCAGTTCCCCTACGAGTCGATGACCGGCTGGACGTACGACTCCGGCGACTACCACAAGGCCATGAAGCTGGCCATGGAGATGGCCGACTACGAGGGCCTGCGGCGTGAGCAGCAGGAGAAGAAGGCCAAGGGCGAGATCATGGGCATCGGCTGCGCCTTCTTCACCGAAGGCGTCGGCGCCGGCCCGCGTCGCCACATGGACATCCTCGGCCTGGCGATGAACGACGGAGCCGAGCTCCGCGTCCACCCGTCCGGCAAGGCCGTCCTGAGCATCAGCTCGCAGACGCAGGGCCAGGGCCACGAGACGACGTTCGCCCAGATCGTCGCCGAGGAGCTCGGCATCTCGCCGAACGACATCATGGTCCGCCACGGCGACACGGACAAGACGCCCTACGGCCTCGGCACGTACGGCAGCCGGTCCACGCCGGTCTGCGGTGGCGCCACCGCCGTCGTCGCGCGCAAGGTGCGCGACAAGGCTCGCCAGTTCGCGGCGCTCATGCTCGAGACGCGCGCCGAGGACCTCGCGTGGGAGAAGGGCCGCTGGTACGTCAAGGGCGACCCGGAGCGCGGCTCGACGATCGAGTCGATCGCCGAGTACGCCTACGGCCCCAACCCGCTGCCCGACGGGCTCGAGGGCGGCCTCGACGCCAACGCGGTGTACGACCCGCCGAACCTCACGTACCCCTTCGGCGCGTACCTCTGCGTCGTCGACATCGACCCGGGCACCGGGAAGGTCCACGTCCGCCGCTTCATCGCGGTCGACGACTGCGGCGTGCGGATCAACCCGCTCGTCGTCGAGGGCCAGATCCACGGTGGCCTCGTCGAGGGCATCGGCCAGGCACTCATGGAGGTCCTCTCGTTCGACGAGCAGGGCAACTGCATGAACGCGTCGTTCATGGACTACCTCCTGCCGACGGCGCTGGAGTGCCCGGAGCACGGGTTCGAGCTCGGCGAGACGGTCACGCCGTGCCCCCACCACCCGATCGGCGCCAAGGGCGTCGGCGAGTCGCCGTGTGTCGGCTCGCCGCCGTGCATCGTCAACGCCGTCGTCGACGCGCTCTACCACGCCAAGGGCGTCAAGCACATGGATCTCCCGTGCTTCCCCAGCCGCGTGTGGGCCGCGCTGAACGGGAACGCGCAGCCGATCCAGTGAGAAGTGACGCGCTAGCGCGGCGAGCCGAAGAGCTCGCCGCGCAGGGCGCGGCCTTCGCGACCGCGACCGTCGTCCGCGCACAGCGGCCTACGAGCGCGCGTGCGGGAAATGTCGCGCTCGTTCTCAGTGACGGGACGATCGACGGCTTCGTGGGCGGCGTCTGTGCGGAGC
The DNA here is from genome assembly GCA_963830085.1 of uncultured Actinomycetes bacterium. GTDB lineage: Bacteria > Actinomycetota > Thermoleophilia > Solirubrobacterales > Solirubrobacteraceae > CADCVQ01. The sequence continues at coordinate 38,464 of CAWHLF010000013.1, forward strand.
ACAGCGTCCGGCGGTACGCGATGAAGTCGATGAAGAGCGGCGAGCCGCTGCTGCTGCGGATCCTTCCCACCGGCGAGGACGGGCCCGTGGGCGAGGAGGAGATCAAAGAGGATGGTGCCGTGACGGTGCAGAACACATGCCTCTCGGGTGGGGCGATCGAGGTCTTCCTCGAGCCGGTGCTGCCGGCTCCGCGAGTCCACATCGTGGGCTCGACGCCGATCGCCGCCGCGCTGGAGCGCACCGGACCGGAGCTCGGCCTCGACATCGTCGCCGCGTACGACTCGCCGCCCGACCTGCGGGAGGGCGATCTCGCGATCGTCGTCGCCGCCCACGGCAAGGGCGAGCTCGACGCGTTGCGTCGCGGTCTCGAGGCGGGGCTGCCCTACGTCGGCCTCGTCGCCAGCCCTCGTCGCGGCGCCTCGCTCGTCGAGGAGCTGCGGGCCGACGGCGTCCCCGGTGAGCAGCTCGACCGGCTCGAGTGCCCGGCCGGCCTGGCGATCGACGCCCGCACCCCGGCCGAGATCGCCGTCTCGATCCTCGCGCGGATCATCCAGACGCGCCGCGGCGGTGGCTACGAGCCGCCGCTGGCGGCGCCGAAGGAGTCCGAGGCGCCGACCTTCGCCGTCGACCCGATCTGCGGCATGACGGTCATCGCGACACCGGCGACGCCGCACGTCGAGCACGAGGGCGAGATGGTGTACTTCTGCTGCGAAGGGTGCAAGGCGAAGTTTCAGCAGGAGCACATGAATGCCGTCGCCGCAGGCTGAGACGTTCGTGACCGGGCTCGTGCTCGGCGCGGGTGGGTCGCGGCGCCTCGGGCGCCCGAAGCAGCTGCTGCCCTACGGCGACCGCACGCTGCTGGAACACACCGTGGCCACGGCGCGCGCGTGCAACTTCGCCCAGCTCGTGGTACCGATCGGCGGAGCCGCCGACGAGGTCCGCGAGCGCGTCGACCTCACGGATGCGGAGGTCGTCGTGAACGACGCCTATGGATCGGGCTGCTCATCGTCGATCGCGGCCGCGCTGGACGCGGTCGACCCACGGAGCGAGGTGCTCGTCTTGATGCTCGGAGATCAACCCGGTGTGACGCCGTCCACCGTTGCAGCCCTGCTGGACGGCAGAGGCGATGCGCCGCTTGCCGTCTGCCGCTACGACGACGGGCGCGGACATCCCATCGCCTTCGATCGCAGCGTCTTCGGCGAGCTCGCCGACCTGCATGGCGACAAGGGCGTCTGGCGCCTGCTCGACCAGCGCGCCGGCGAGGTGGCCGAGGTGCGCATCCCCGGTCCCGTCCCACTCGATGTCGACACGCCCGAGGACTACCAGGCCGTCCTGGCCGCCGCGGGCTTCTCGGAGGTCCAGGTATGAGCCGTCTGCAGCGCAGCGAGGAGCTCGAGGATGAGATGCGCCGCCTCGTTCCGAGCGTCGACAAGCTCGGCATCATGCTCGGCGACGTCGACTACCTCGCCGACGAGGGCCTGGCGACGTCCGCCTTCCTGGCGCTGCGCCTCCCGCAGCCGCTGCTGCTCGAGGGCGAGGCCGGCGTCGGCAAGACCGAGCTCGCCAAGGCGCTCGCGCAGGTCATGGACACGCCGCTCATCCGCCTGCAGTGCTACGAGGGCATCGACGCCTCCGAGGCGCTGTACGAGTGGAACTATCCGCGCCAGCTGCTGAGCATCCGGATGGCCGACGCCAAGGGCACGGACATCGCCGAGGAGGAGCTCTTCGGCCCCGACTTCCTCATTCGCCGCCCGCTGCTGCAGGCGCTCGAGCACCGCGGGCCGCGGCCGGCCGTGCTGCTCATCGACGAGCTCGACCGCGCGGACGACGACTTCGAGGCCTTCCTGCTCGAGCTGCTCGCCGAGGCGACCGTGACGATCCCCGAGATCGGCACGATCACGGCGACGCACCCGCCGATCGTGATCCTGACGTCCAACCGCACGCGCGACCTGCACGACGCCGTCAAGCGCCGCTGCCTGTACCAGTGGATCGACTACCCCGATCCCCAGCGCGAGATGGACATCATCCGTCGTCGCGTCAAGGGCGCCGACGCGAAGATCATCGTCCAGGTCGCCGACGCGGTGTCGCGGATGCGCGAGAGCGACATCCAGAAGCCACCCGGCATCGCCGAGGCCATCGACTGGGTGTCGGCGCTCGACCTGCTCGGCGTCGACCACCTCGACGTCGAGTCCGCCGAGCGGACGCTCGGCTCGGTGCTGAAGTACACCGAGGACCAGGAGGTCATCAAGGCCTCGGGTCTGGAAGAGATGATCCAGGGGCGGTAGTGGAGGAGCAGGGCACCCCAGAGGTCGTCGATTTTCGTGTCGTCCCGTTCGAGGTGCCCCTGCCCGAGCTCGCGGCGGCGTTCAGCCAGCGGTTGCACGCCGCCGGGGTGCCCGTCACCCCGGGGATGTCCGAGCAGTTCGCGCGCGCGCTGCGCCTGACCAAGCCGGTCTCGCGCCGGCGCCTGTACTGCGTCGCCCGCGCGATCTTCGTCACGGGCTTCCAGCAGGTCGCGACGTTCAACCGCGTCTTCGCGGAGGTCTTCGGCAAGGGCGCCAAGCGCAATCCGGACCTCGAGGTCGAGCTCGAGCCGGCGCCGCAGGCCGACGAGCTCGACAGCGAGGCGCCCGAGGACAGCGTGAACGAGCCGCAGGAGCAGGAGGGCGGCCAGGACGCGGCGACGATGAGCGCCGGGACCGGCGAGGACGAGGAAGAGGAGGAGGACGAGGAGTCCAAGGAGATCCTCGTCCCGATCCAGGAGGCCAGCGACGACGAGATCCTCGCCCAGAAGAACTTCTCCGCGCTCGACGCCGCCGAGCTCGCCGCGCTCTACCGCCTCATGGTGCGCCTGCAGCTCGCGACGCCGATCCGCACGACCCGCCGCAAGAAGCGCGGGCGCCGCGGCGAGCACATGGACATGCGCCGCACGCTGCGCAGGAGCCTGCACACCGGCGGCGACCCGATCGTGCTCGCGCGCAAGCGCCGCCGCCGGCATCCGCGCCGGCTCGTCATGCTCTGCGACATCTCGGGCTCGATGGAGCCCTACGCCCGCGCGTACCTGCAGTTCCTCCACGCGGCGCGCGCGACCGGCCCGTACTCGGAGGCCTTCGTCTTCGCGACGCGGCTGACGCGACTCACGCGCCAGATCTCGGGGCGCAACCCGCAGCGCGCGATCCGCCGCGCGACCGAAGCCGCACCCGACTGGTCCAGCGGGACGCGCATCGGCGACGCGCTGAAGACGTTCAACGACCGCTACGGACGTCGCGGCATGGCGCGCGGCTCGGTCATCGTCATCCTCTCCGACGGCTGGGAGCGCGGCGATCCCGCGCTCGTCGGCCGCGAGATGGAGCGCCTGGCACGGCTCGCCTACCGGATCGTGTGGGTCAACCCGCGCGTCGTGGCCAAGGACTTCGCTCCCCGCGCGGGTGGTCTCGTGGCCGCCCTGCCGTTCTGCGACGCGCTCGTCAGCGGCCACAGCATCAAGGCGCTCTACGAGGTCGCCGACGCGATCGCGGCAGAGCGCGACGAGGATCCGCTCCTGGCGAGCTGGCGCGTTCCGGACCTCAGCGACTTCGAGGAGGAAGAGGAGACGTGGGGCATCGCCGGCACGACGGAGGCCCACGTCGCGATGCCCAGCGGCTACGGGGCCTATCGAGGCAACACGACGCCATGACTTCACCCATTTCAAAACACAAGGAGAGGAGCTGACTGTGCAGGTATCGGCACACATGAGAGGAGCTGTCCATGGCTAGCGCCTACCGCGCGGTCTATCTGCGCGTGCATCCGACCGGGAAGTGCGTCCTGAGCCTCAGCGCCGATGGCGCGGGCCAGGAGGCTCAGCTGGCGCAGATCGTCAGCGACGAGCTCGGCATCCCGGCCTCTGACACGAAGGTCGTCGCCCAGGATCTCGACCGCTTCGGCGAGGGTCACGGGTACGTCACGAGCTCGAGCGGCGGGACGGCGAACGCCGTCCGCACGACGTGCGCGAAGATCAAGCAGAAGTCCCAGATCCTCGCGGGCGGCATGCTCGGCACCTCGCCGCAGTCGCTCTCGTGGGACGGCGCGCGGTTCTACGCGGGCCGCGACCCGCTGTCGGGGAAGCGCATCGAGGAGATCGCGCTCTACGCCCACGGCGGTGCGCTCGAGCTGCCCGGCGGCCTCGAGGGGTCGCTCGACGCGCAGACGACGTACCGAGACTGACCGCTGATCGGGTGCTGGCGTGTGGGAACCGGCCCCCGATGATCGCCGCCGTCGACGGCCCGGCCTGAAGCTCAGGCCGAGGTCGTCGGCAGTGCGATCACTTGCGCTTGTTGAACAGGCGCCGCCGATGCACCCTGAAGCTCGCCATGAATGCCGCGTATGCCGCTCCGGCGATGGGCACCGCCATCAGGAGCGTCTCCTCGACTGGGATACCGCCGATATGAGCAACGATCACGGCTATCTCTCCATCGTAGACACCTCAGGCCGCCGGGACCTTCCCCTCGACGACGACCTCGACCTCGTCGTCGACCTTCAGCGCGCCGAAGAGCGCGGAGTACGGCTTCATCCCGAAGTCCGTCTGCTTGAGCTTCGCGCTGCCGGTCAGCGTTCCGTCGTCGCCGACGCTCAGATCGAATGCGACCGGAGCGGTCTTGCCGACGAGCTCGAGATCGCCCTTCACGGAGAGGCCGCCGCCACTGTCGCTGACGTCCGTGGAGCGGAAGTGGATCGCCTTCTTCTTCAGGATGTCCTTGTCGATGCTCTTGCGGATGTCGGCCTTGTCGCCGTCGTCGAGCGCCTTCATCCCGCCCTCGCCGGTGATGACCTGCAGCGACGTCGCGTCAGCGGTGAGCTCGAGGCTCGGGGAGTCCCCGACGTCGAGCGTCGCCTCCCACGTCGTGACTTCGATGTCGAGGTTGTGGCCTGCCGCGGCAGCAGCTCCGTGGCGGCCCGTCTTCACTCGGAGAGTGGCGTTGTCCGGCCCAAGTTTGTGGATCCCGGGTTGAATAGCCATCGATCCATTCTATGGCGGCCAATGATCGCGTGCACTCTCAGAGTGCGCCCGTTCCTTCGGCCGTCGATCTTCTTGCACGCAGGACTGACAAAGGAGAAGCCCCCGTATGGCAACACTGAACGAGTCGTTCCCCATCTCGGATCCCGACCACGCGTGGTCGGTCGTCAGCGACCTCAACAAGCTCGTGCCGTGCGTACCGGGCGCGAAGGTCGTCTCGGCGGACAGCCCGTCCTCGGTCAAGGCCGAGATCGAGGTCAAGATGGGCTCGATGGGCATGAAGTTCAGCGGTCCCGTGACGATCGAGTCGTCCGACGCCGGATCCAAGACGGTCAAGATCAAGGCGAACACCAAGGAGGCCGGCGGCCAGAGCAACGCCGCGGGCGACGTGACGATCAACGTCGGTGGTGGCAGCGGCACGATCAACGCCGTGGCGAACGTCTCGGGCAAGGCCGCCTCGATGGGCGAGGGCACGGTCGTCGCCGTTCTCACGCAGCTCGTCAAGCAGTTCTCGGCGAACGTCGGGAAGGCGTAGCACGCGTGCGCAGGCCGGCGGCGCCATGGGCGCCCCGGCCGTCAGCGCCGAGCGCCCCCGCGCCGGGTTCTGATCTTCCGAAGCTGCACCACCCGAAAGGAAGGATGCGATGAAGGACGTGATCAAGGACGTCGACCGCTGGGTCGCCGACGGAGCGCAGGTCGCCATGGCGACCGTCGTCGCCACCCGCCGCTCGGCACCGCGGCCCCCGGGGTCGAAGATGGCCATCAACGACCGCGGCGAGGTCTCGGGCATGGTGTCCGGCGGCTGCGTCGAGGGCGCCGTCATCGAGGTCGCCGACAAGGTCATCGGCGGCGGCGAGCCGCAGTTTCTGACGTTCGGCATCGCCGACGAGGAGGCCTGGGACGTCGGCCTGCCCTGCGGCGGCGAGATCGACGTGTGGGTCGAGCGGTTCGAGCCATGAGGTCCTCGCGATGAGCATCCAAGAGCAGTTCGCCGCGATCGCCCGCGAGGACGAGCGCGCCGCGCTCGTGACGGTCCTGCGCGGCGAGCACGCGGGCGAGAAGCTGCTCGTCCGCCCCGACGGCAGCACCGAGGGCACGCTCGGCGATCCCGAGCTCGACGCCCAGGGTCGCTCCGATGCCGACGAGCTCATGTGGAAGGAGAGCTCGGAGGTCCGCGGCGACCTCTTCATCGACATCACCCACCCCGACCCCCGGATCATCATCTTCGGGGCCGTCGAGTACGCCGCCCACCTGTCGGCGCTCGCCCGCATCGCGGGCTGGCGGCCGTACGTCGTCGACCCGCGTCAGCGCTTCGCGACGCGCGAGCGCTTCCCGCAGGCCCTCGACGTCGTGGCCGGCTGGCCGGAGAAGGCGTTCGAGCAACTCGGCGCGATCGACCGCGCGACGTACATCACCGTGCTGACGCACGATCCCAAGCTCGACGATGCGGCGCTGCTCATCGCGCTGCGCTCGGACGCGCCGTACATCGGCGCGATGGGCTCCAAGCGGGCTCAGGCCGAGCGCCGCGAGCGCCTGCTCGCCGCCGGCGTCACCGAGGAGGAGATGTCACGGATCAGCGCCCCGATCGGCCTCGACCTCGGCGCGACGAGCGCGGAGGAGACGGCCGTGTCGATCATGGCCGAGCTCGTCGCGGTGCGCCACGGCCGCGACGGCGGACGGCTGTCCCAGGCCAAGGGGCGCATCCACAAGGTCGCGTCGGCGACCTGACCTCGAGGCCGCGTGCTCCGGGGCTCCGGAGCACGCGGGAACGCAAGCGTCGGTCTACTTGAAGACCTTGTCCAGCAGGCCGGTGCTTGCGAGAACCTGACCGCCTTGCTCCACCAGGCCCGTGACCTGATCGAGCATCGCCTTGCGTCCGGCCTCATCGGCCGTGAGGTAGGCGACGCCGGCCGCGGCGATGCCGAACTTCGCGAGCCCGAGAATCGGGTGGCGGCGCCCGACGAGGCCGAGCAACTGCGCGTTGGTTGCAGCCAGCGAGTACATCGCAGGCGCGAGCTGCGCGTTGAGCTTTCTGTTCCGCATTCCCATCCCTTTCAACGCTGGTGTCCGACGTCCAAGGCCGACTGCCCGAAGGGGCAAGCCGAGCGCTGCGCCGACCCCGCCGGCACCCGCGACGAATCCCACTGCCGCGGCTGCTGAGGTCAGCACGTCCTCCCGCACGGCGACCATACCGCGATTCTCGATGGTGCGTCGAGGCGCTGCGGGCGTGCTCTCGGCAACGCTCGCAACAGCTCCCGCACCGGCTTCCGTGGGCATGGCGCCGCTCATGCGCGCACCCGTCCCCCGCGCGCACGTGTATGAGATGCGCGCAGCGCCCAAGCGTCGGCGCTAGCGGACAATCCACCTCACCACCCGGGCGCCGACGAAGCCGGCAGCGAGCATGACGGGCACCTTCAGCGAGGGGTCGAGATCATCGACCTTGTTGCGCAGCTCGCCGAGGATCTCCCCGATGTCGAGCTGTGTCGGATCGATCGAGCCAATCTGGTCGACGATCTCGAAGAGGTCGAAGGAGCTGAGTTGGCCCACGAGGCCGGCGGCCCGCTCCCCGATGTCGTTTACGGGCACGCCCAATGAGCCAAGCTTCTCCAGCGCCTGCTCAATGGGATCCTGCGTCACCGATCGGCCTTTGGACACGCGGTCTCTTCCTCCCTTTCCCGGTTGGTGCAGCACGACGAGTCCGGACGGTGCGTTGGTACCACGGGCGTGAGCTTGGGCACAAGGTGATCTACACATCTAGCGCGGGGAGAGCGCGAGTGATACGACTGCCCTCTGCTCATTGGAGCGGAGTTCTGTCGGAGCCTGAAACGGGGGCTGGACCAAGCTATATGTGCCTTGCGATTCCCGGTCAAATCCTTGAAGTCGTCGACGAGACAAATCGTCTGGCGAAGGTCGACGTTGCAGGCGTTCATCGCAACGTCAACATCGGCCTCCTCGACGAAGACGGCGTCGGTGTGGGCCCAGGCGACTGGGTGCTCATCCACGTGGGCTTCGCGATGTCGAAGGTCGACGAGGCAGAGGCGCTGGAGACCCGCCGCATGCTCGAGAGCATGGGCGAGGACTACGAGCAGGAGCTCGAGGACCTGAAGGCGAGCATCATCGAATGAGCCGTCTCATCGCCGACGCGGCTTCCGCGCTGGCACCGACCTGCGACTACACGACTGGCTGCATCACCTGCGGCGACGTCGCCATCCCACTGACCGTGAAGCGCCTCGACGACGAACGGGGGCTCGCGCTCTGCGCTGATGACGACGGGAACTCGGAGACGGTCGAGATAGACCTAGTCGCCCCGGTGGCGCCGGGGGACCGACTCCTTGTCCACGCCGGTACGGCGATCGCAAGACTTTCCGAGGAGGCCCCTGCATGAAGTACGTCGACGAGTTTCGCGACCCTGCCCTGGGAGAGGTGCTCGCGGGAGAGATCCTCGGCCTCGTCGAGCCCGGGCGCCATTACAAGTTCATGGAGGTGTGCGGCGGGCACACGCACTCGATCTACAAGTACGGGATCGACGACCTGCTGCCGGCCAACGTCGAGCTCGTCCATGGGCCCGGCTGCCCCGTGTGCGTCATCCCGATGGGTCGCGTCGACGACGCGATCGCGCTCGCCCACGAGCCGGACGTCATCTTCACGTGCTTCGGCGACATGCTCCGCGTGCCGGGCTCGGACGGAACGCTGCTCGATGCCAAGGCCGAGGGCGCCGACATCCGGATGGTCTACTCGCCGCTGGACGCGCTGCGGATCGCCAAGGCCAACCCCGAGCGCCCGGTCATCTTCTTCGCGATCGGCTTCGAGACGACCGCCCCGTCGACGGCGCTGACGCTCAAGCGCGCGAAGGCGGAGGGCGTCAAGAACTTCTTCTGCATGTGCAACCACGTGACGATCGTGCCGCCGCTGCGCGCGCTGCTCGACTCGCCCGACCTGCGCCTCGACGGCTTCATCGGCCCGGGCCACGTGTCGACCGTCGTGGGCGTGCGGCCGTTCGAGTTCATCCCGCGCGAGTACGGCAAGCCGATCTCGGTCGCCGGCTTCGAGCCGCTCGACGTCCTGCACGCGATCCACATGATCCTCACGCAGATCAAGGAAGGCCGCTGCGAGGTGGAGAACCAGTACGCCCGCGTCGTGCCGTGGGAGGGCAACCCGCGCGCGCTGCAGGTCATGTCCGAGGTCTTCGAGCTGCGCCCCCACTTCGAGTGGCGCGGCATGGGCTTCATCTCGCAGAGCGGCCTGAAGCTCTCCGAGGCGTACGCCGACTTCGACGCCGAGATCACCTACAGCGTCCCCGGCATCCGCGTCGCCGACCCGAAGGCCTGCCAGTGCGGCGAGGTCCTCAAGGGCGTCATCAAGCCGTGGGAGTGCAAGGTCTTCGGATCCGGCTGCACGCCGGAGCGCCCGATCGGCACCTGCATGGTCTCCAGCGAGGGCGCCTGCGCCGCGTACTACAACTACGGGCGCTTCGCCCGTGAGCGCGAGGTTGTCTGACGATGCCTTCTGAGGTCTCAGAGCGCGAGCAGAAGGTGCTCAACATCATCGAGACCGCGCGGGCGAAACGCTCGAAGTTCCGTGACTCGCAGATCACGATGGCGCACGGCGCCGGCGGCAAGGCGACGCAGAGCCTCATCGAGGGTCTGCTCGTCCCGGCCTTCGCCAACGAGACCCTCGACGCGATGGCCGATGCCGGCAACGTCTCGATCCTCGGCGGCACGGTCGCGATGACGACCGACAGCTTCGTCGTCAACCCGATCACGTTCCCGGGCGGCACGATCGGCGACCTCGCCGTCAACGGCACGGTCAACGATCTTGCGATGGCCGGGGCCAAGCCGGTCGCGCTGACGCTCTCGCTCATCCTCGAGGAGGGGCTGCCGGCGGACACGCTGAAGGCCCAGGTCGCCGCGATCGCCGCCGCCGCCGAGACCGCCGGCGTTCCGATCGTCGCCGGCGACACGAAGGTCGTCGAGCGCGGCGCCTGCGACGAGATGTACATCTGCACGACCGGGCTCGGGCTCGTCGACGACCGCGCGAGCCTCTCGCCGTCGGCGCTGAAGCCCGGCGACAAGATCCTCGTCTCCGGTCGCATCGGCGATCACGGGACGGCGATCATGCTCGCCCGTGGCGAGTTCGAGCTCGCCGCCGACATCACGTCGGACACCCAATGTCTTTGGCCGATGGTCGACAAGCTGCTGGACGAGGCCGGTCCGTCGCTGCGCTGCCTGCGCGACGCGACCCGCGGCGGCGTCGCATCGGTTCTCAACGAGCTCGCGCGAGCATCGCGCGTGGCAATGATCATCAACGAGGCCGCGGTGCCAGTGCATCCCGCGGTTGCAGGAGCCGCGGAGATACTCGGGATCGACCCGATGCACGTGGCAAACGAGGGGAAGCTCGTGGCCATCGTCGCCCCAGAGGGCGCCGAGGCCGCGCTGGCCGCTCTGCGGTCAATGCCGGGCGGCGAAGAAGCCGCCGAGATCGGCGAATGCAAGACCGAACCCGAAGGCATGGTGCTCATGGCAACCGCCTTCGGAGGCAAGCGCGTGATGGATCAGCTCGTTGGCGATCCGTTGCCGCGCATCTGTTAGTCGAAAAGGGAGGAGCTCACATGGCATCAATCGAGTTCGCACCACGTCAGCACGAGACGGAGCAGATCACTGCTCACGTCATCTGGCTGACGTCGGGTCTGTCCTGCGACGGCGACTCGGTCGCCATGACGTCGGCGGTCAACCCGAGTCTTGAGGACATCATCACGGGCGCGATCCCCGGTATGCCGAAGGTCGTTGCGCATACCCCGGTGCTCGCCTACGAGAACGGTGCTGAGTTCCTGCAGGCGTGGTATGACGCCGAGGCCGGAAAGCTCGATCCGTTCGTGCTCATCGTCGAGGGTTCGATCCCGAACGAGAAGATCAACGGTGAGGGTCACTGGGCCGGCATGGGCGTCAACCCGTCCAACGGTCAGCCGATCACCACCAACGAGTGGATCGATCGCCTCGCTCCGAAGTCCGCCGCAACGGTTGCCCTTGGCAGCTGCGCGACGTACGGCGGCATCCCGGCGATGAAGAACAACCCGACGGGCGCCATGGGCCTGTGCGACTACCTCGGCTGGGGCTGGACCTCTGCCGCGGGGCTGCCCGTCATCAACATCCCCGGTTGCCCCGCGCAGCCGGACAACACGACCGAGTCGCTGACGGTTCTCGTCATGGCGCTGGCCGGCATCACGCCGGTTCCGGAGCTCGACGACCAGCACCGCCTGGCGATGCATTTCAGCCGCACCGTGCATGAGGGCTGCAACCGCGCTGCCTTCTACGAGCACGGCAATTTCGCGACGGAGTACGGCTCCGATCACCGGTGCATGGTCAAGCTCGGGTGCAAGGGTCCGGTCGTGAAGTGCAACGTTCCGATCCGCGGTTGGCAGAGCGGCGTCGGTGGCTGCCCGAATGTTGGCGGCATCTGCATGGCTTGCACGATGCCCGGGTTCCCCGACAAGTACATGCCGTTCATGGACGAGGATTCCAAGGCGAAGCTTTCGTCGACGACGGCGAAGTTCACCTATGGGCCTCTGCTCCGGTACTTCCGCAATCAGTCGATCGAGCGGACGTACGACAAGGAGCCGGAGTGGCGGCATCCGCGCGCGGAGATCACCACCGGCTACACGCCTCACTGGCAGTAAAGAGGAGACCACACACACATGGCCACACTTCAAACACCGGCGACCACCTCGGGCGTCGTCGTCAAGGAGATGGCGTGGGATCCGATCACCCGTATCGTCGGGTCGCTCGGCATTCACACGGAGATCGATTTCACGAACCGCAAGGTCAACAAGTGCTACAGCACTTCGATGATCTTCCGTGGCTTCGACATCTTCATGAAGGGCATCGACCCTCGTGATACGCACTTCATCACGAGTCGAATCTGCGGGATCTGCGGTGACAACCACTGTACGGTTTCGTGTCTGAACCAGAACATGGCCTATGGGGTCAAGCCGCCGAAGCTCGGCGACTACGCCTTCAACCTGGCCGAGACCGCGGACTACATGTTCGACCATGCGATCTTCAACGACTGCATGTGCAACGTGGACTTCTGCGAGCAGATGGTCAAGGAGACCAACCCGTCCGTCCTCGCGAAGGCTGAGAACACGTCAGCCCCGCACTCGGACATCCACGGCTACAAGACGATCGCGGACATCATGCGCGCGCTGAACCCGTTCACGGGTTCGTTCTACCTGGAGACGCTCGGCGTCGCCCGGTACACGCGTGAGATGTACTGCCTCTTCGGCGGCCGGCACACGCACCCCTCGACGATTCTGCCGGGCGGTTGCAGCGCGGACATCACGCATCAGACGATGACCGACTACTACGTGCGGCTCATGCGCTACATGGACTACATCAAGCGCACGGTGCCGATGCACGACGACCTGTATGACTTCTTCTACGAGGCCATGCCGGGCTACGAGCGGGTCGGCTACCGCGACACGGACATCATCTGCTGGGGCGCGTTCGACGATCCCGAGTACGTGACGTACGAGTACAAGACCATGACGGACTGGGGCCGCAAGCGGTTCATCACCCCGGGCCTCGTGTTCAAGGGCGAGCTGATCACGACCGACCTGGTCGAGATCAACCTCGCGATGCGCATCCTCCTGGGCCACTCGTACTTCGACGATTGGGACGGCGTGACCGCGCCCTTCGTCACGCACGATCCGCTCGGGAACCCGGTTGACACGCGTCACCCGTGGAACAAGCAGACGCTTCCGCGTCCGCAGAAGCGCGATTTCAACGACAAGTACTCGTGGGTCGCTGCCCCGCGTATGTACGACAAGCGCAACGACATCTACGTTGCGACTGACACCGGTGGCGGCCCGTTCGCGCGCAACTGGTGCACGGCGAAGGCCGGGCTCGTCGATCTCGGGTACCTCAAGGCAACGGGTCACAGCATCCAGATGGTGCTGCCGAAGTCGCTGAACATGCCTGAGATGGAGCTCGAGTGGAAGATCCCGCCGTGGTCCAACGCGATCGAGCGTGACCGGGCGCGTACGTACCATCAGCCGATTTCCGCGCTGATCGGTCTGTACAACCTCGAGAAGGCGCTGGTTGAGGTGCGTGCCGGCCGGACCAAGTCCTGGAACAGCTTCACCGTTCCGGAGGAGGCCGTGTCGTGCGGGTTCCATGAGGCCGCTCGCGGCGTCATCAGCCATCACATGGTCATTCGCAACGGCAAGGTTGCGAACTACCAGCCGTATCCCCCGACCCCGTGGAACGGGAACCCGCGCGATAAGTTCGGGACCCCCGGTCCGTACGAGGACGCTGTCCAGAACACCCCGATCTTCGAGGAGAACGGGCCGGACAACTTCAAGGGGATCGACATCATGCGCGCTGTGCGCTCCTTCGACCCGTGCCTCCCGTGCGGTGTGCACATGTACACCGGCAAGGGCCGCGTCAAGAAGGTTCAGCACACGCCGACGGGGATGTGCTGAGGGCCTGAATGGCTACTGAGCACCAAGCTCCGGAAGAGCTGGTCGAGCGGGTCCAGGAACTCCTGGGCTCGCTCGACGAAATTGCCGATCCTGTCGCGCAGAACCGCGTTCAGGAGCTCATCGGCACAGTTCTCGAGCTGTATGGAGCTGGTCTGGACCGGATCCTCGGCATCCTTGCGGATGCCGGGGAGCCCGGCCGCGCGATCCGCGACCACTGCTCGATGACGGGATCGTCGCAAGCCTGCTGCTGATTCACGGCCTGTATCCGGTGCCGCTCGAAGAGCGCGTCATCGAGGCGCTGGACAGCATGCGGCCGTACATGGCGACCCACGGCGGAACGGTCGAGCTCCTCGGCGTCGAAGACGGCGTTGCGCGACTGCGCCTCGGTGGCAGCTGCAAGGGCTGTCCGTCGTCGGCGGCAACGCTCGAGTTCGCGATCAAGGAGGCGATCGACGTCGCCGCCCCCGATCTGCTCGGGCTCGAGGTCGAAGGCGTCGTCGGTCTGTCGGAGGACAAGGCGGAGTCATCGGGGCTGTCGCTTCCGATGGTGCAGGTCGGAGTCCCGACCGAGACGAACCCCGACTCGCCGTATACACAATGTCCTTCGGGCGTGGGGAAGTGACCGGGAGCGGTCGCCTGCCTTCAACGCTCGTTGCAGGCTTGGGCCGCCTCGCGCGGCCCGCGCCTGTTGAGGACACGGAGAAGTGCGAGCTCTGCGGGATGCCGATCTCGTCTGACCACCGGCACCTGCTGGAGCTCAACGAGCGGCGCATCCTCTGCTCGTGCGAGCCATGCATCGCCGTGAAGTCCGGGATGGAGAGCTACTGCCCGGTCAGCACGCGGACGCTGTGGCTCGACGACTTCCAGTTCTCCAACGAGCTGTGGGCGGCATTCCAGCTGCCCGTCGGCCTCGCGTTCTTCCTGCGTTCGACGGGGACGAACTCCGTCGTCGCGCTGTACCCGAGCCCTGCCGGCGCGACCGAGTGCGAGCTGCATCTCGAAAGCTGGGAGAAGCTCGTCGAGGCCAACCCGATCCTCAACGACCTCGAGGCCGACGCCGAGGCGCTCGTCGTCAACCGCATGACCGGCGAGCACCAGCACGCGATCGTCCCGATCGACGAGTGCTACCGCCTCGTCGGGCTCATCAAGTCCACTTGGGAGGGCATCTCCGGGCGGCAACGCCATCTCGGATGCCGTGCCGAAGTTCTTCACCTACGTACGCCATAAGGCGGGAGTCGTATGACAGAGAAACCGCCAGAGAAACCGCCGGCGCCGAAGAATCCAGCGCCCGCGATGCACAACCCGGCCCCGGGACTCAACCGCGATCCGGGCCCTGAGGTGACGTTCGAGATCCTCGGCGCCGCGCACGAGCCCTTCGCCGCCCAGCCGACGCTGCGCTTCGAGCTCGGCGTCTCCGAGCCGACGGACCGCCCGATCTACGCCGTCTCGGTCCAGGCGCAGATCAACTTCGACCCCGCGCGCCGCGACTACGACGCCGAGACGAAGGCCGAGCTCGTCGAGCTGTTCGGCTCGCCCGAGCGCTGGCCGTCGACGACGCGCAGCTTCCTGTGGTGCCACGCGAGCACGCTCGTGCACTCCTTCAGCGGAGCGACGACGTTCGGCCTGGAGGTGCCCTGCACGGCCGACCTCGAGGTCACGGCGTCGCGCTACATCTCCGCCCTGCCCGACGGCGAGGTGCCGCTGACGTTCCACTTCACCGGGCGGGTCCTCTACGAGGGACCCAACCGCCAGGTTCAGGTCGTCCACCTGCCGTGGAGCACCTCGGCGTCCTACAAGATGCCGGTGTCGATCTGGAAGGCGATGATCAAGCACCACCACGGCGAGTCGGGCTTCGTGCTCCTGCACCACGACACGCACAAGGTGCTCACGGACTACAAGCGCGAGCGCGGGCTGCACAGCTACGACTCCTGCGTGCTGGACCTGCTCGAGCGCGCGCCGTCCGAGGAGGATCGCATGAGCGACGAGCAAGATCGAGGAGATCACTCCCGAGAACCCGTCGAACGTCAGCATCACGTCGACGAAGTCGCATCTCGAGCGCCTCGTCGACTCGCTGCTCTTCGAGGGCTACGCGCTGTACCCGTACACGCCGGGCGCGACGAAGAACGCCACGCCGACGCCGTTCGGGATCGTCTATCCGGCCGACTACGCGCGCAACGAGACGCACGCGTTCGAGCGCATGCAGATCCAGGGCATCGTCGGCAGCGCCGACGCGCTCGTCACCGGCGAGGTGCGCTTCCTGCAGCCGTCGGGCGAGCAGCACCGCGCGGTCGAGCGTCGCATCGCGGTCGGGGCGGCGCCGAACAAGGTGTCGTTCGACTTCGACGACATCGAGGGCTTCGCGGAGCTCGTCATCGACCGGCTGCCCGACGGGCGCGGTCGCGTGACGCTCCAGGTCGAGAACACGACGCCGCTGAGCGAGGAGGAGGCGACGGGCGACCGCAAGGACGCCCTGCTGAAGAGCATGCTCTCCACGCACCTGCTCCTGCACGTCGAGAACGACAGGTTCGTCTCGCCGCTGGAGCGCGGCGACGACGGCGTCGCCGGCTGCTGCCAGGTCAACACGTGGCCGGTGCTCGCGACGCCGAACGACGACGCGCTGCTCGGGCCGACGATCATGCTGCCCGAGCACCCCGAGATCGCGCCGGAGAGCGTCAACGACTTCTTCGACGGCACGGAGATCGAGGAGGCGCTCGTCCTGCACATCCAGGCGCTGTCGGACCAGGAGCGCGAGGAGATCGCCGCGCAGGACCCGAAGGTGCGCGAGATGCTCGCGCGCGCCGACGCGACGACGCCGCAGCAGCTCATGGACCTCCACGGCCGCGTGCGCCTGGAGGACCCGCCCGGCGAGCGCGAGATGACGGTCGACGGCGTGACGTACCGCCGCGGCATGAAGGTCATCCTGCACCCGCCGCTGGACGCCGACGTCTACGACAAGATGCTCGACGGCCGCAGGGCGACGATCCACCGCCTGTTCATCCGCATGCGACGACAGCACGATCGGCGAGCGCCTGCACCTCGGCGTCACGGTCGACGACGACCCGATGCAGGAGATCCTCGGCGAGAGCGGGCGCTTCCTGTTCTTCTTCTCCGACGAGGTCGAGGTGGTCGAGTCATGAGCGACGAGGAGCGCGCACGCGAGACGACCGAGCCGCCGCGCGACACGTGGCGGCCGCCGGCGCCGGATGCGCCGCTGGAGCTCCAGGAGCCCGACGTCTCGGGACGCCCGAAGCAGATCCTCATCGCGGGGATCGGCAACTCGTGGCAGCGCGACGACGGCTTCGGCAGCGAGGTCGCGCGCCGCCTCGAGGCCAAGGAGCTGCCGCCCGGGCGTGGCCGTCATCGACTTCGGGACCGGCGGGCTGGACCTCGCCTACCAGGTCATGTACGGCTACGACGCGCTGCTCATGATCGACGTCAGCCGCCAGGGCGGAGCGCCCGGCACGCTGTACGTCATGGAGGTCGACGAGGACGACGTCCCCGGCGGCTCGGTCGAGGACGGCGAGGTCCTCAACCCGCACGCGATGGACCCCGAGACCGTCCTGCGCTTCATCAAGGTCACCGGCGGCTGGCCCGGCAAGGTCGTCATCGTCGCCTGCGAGCCCGAGACGGTCGAGGAGATGGGTATGGGCTTCAGCGCCGTCGTCGAGGAGGCGGTGGACCGCGCGGTCGACCTCGTCCTGGAGACCGCCAAGGAGCTCACGACCGACGAGGCCTACGCGGTCGACGAGCCGTAAGGGGCGCCCGTGCACGAATTCGATCTGTCCAACGCGGTCGTCCAGACCGTCCGCAAGCACGCGCACGGGCGCAAGGTCACGCACGTGACGCTGCGCATCGGCCGGCTGCGCCAGGTCGTCAAGGACACCCTCGAGTTCTATCTCGCGATCGTCGGCAGGGACACGGAGGTCGAGGGCGCTACATTGGAGATCATCGACGTGCCCGCCGTGCTGCGCTGCAACACGTGCAAGAACGAGTGGGAGATCGAGATCCCCGCGTTCATCTGCGGGACGTGCGGCCCCGGGGCAGTCGAGGTCGCGACGGGCGAGGAATTCATGGTCGAGTCGATCGAGGTCGAGGACGAGGAGAACGCCGCATGCACCGCACCAAGGTGAGGGTCGTCGAGGACGCTCTCGACGCCAACAACACGATCGCCTCGGCCAACCGGAGCGATTTCGATCGCGCCAGCGTGACCGTCGTGAACCTCATGAGCGCGCCGGGCGCCGGCAAGACGACGCTGCTCGAGGCCGGCCTGAACGGGATCGCCGAAGAGGGCACCCGCGTCGGCGTTCTCGAGGGCGACGTCCAGGGCAGCTTCGACGCCGACCGCCTGTCGGCCCTGCACATCCCCGTCGTCCAGCTCAACACCGACAACGGCTTCGGCGGCGAGTGCCACCTCGACGCCAACATGGTCCGCTCGGCGCTGCCCGCGGTCCCGCTCGACGAGATGGACATCCTCATCGTCGAGAACGTCGGCAACCTCGTCTGCCCCGCCGAGTTCCGCATCGGCGAGGACTCGCGGATCATGGTCTGCTCGGTCACCGAGGGCGAGGACAAGCCGCTGAAGTACCCGCTGATGTTCCGCGCCTGCGAGATGGTCGTCATCAACAAGATCGACCTCCTCCAGTACCTCGACTTCGACGTCGACCGCCTCGAGGCCAACATCCTCCAGGTCAACCCGCACGCCACCGTCCTGCGCACGAGCGCGAAGACCGGCGAGGGGATCGACGCGTTTCGCACCTGGCTGAAGGAGCTGCCGGGCCGCGTCGCCGCGGAGGCGCAGCATTCGCACTCGCACGGCGACGGCGAGCCCCACGTGCACGCCCACGGCGAGCACGATCACGACCACGAGCACACGCACGCATGAGAGAGGCGCCGATGATCGGCGCCGAACGGGTCGAGGCGCTGCTGCGCGAACGAAGCGAGTCCAACTCGCTGTTCTTCACGGCCGAGGCCGAGCGACTCGCTCTGCTCTGCCACAAGATGGCCGAGCGCTTCGCGCGTGAGGGGCGGCTCGTCGCGTTCGGCGCCTCGCCGGCGGACCGCTCCGACGCGCGCCACGTCGCGGTCGAGTTCGTCCACCCGGTCATCGTCGGCAAGCGCGCGCTGCCGGCGCTCGGGCTCGCCGGCGAGGGCGGCCAGATCGCCCCGCAGGTCGCCCTGGAGGCCGAGGCCGAGGACATCGCGATGGCCTTCGGCGAGGAGCCCGACATCCTCGCGGCGCTCGCCGCCGCCCGCGAGCGCGGCTGCCTGACGATCGCCTTCGCGCGCGGCTCGGGCGCCGAGTGGGAGTTCGACCTCGGCGCGATCCCCGACCCGCTCATCCGCCAGGAGATCGCCGAGACGCTCTACCACACGCTGTGGGAGCACGTCCACATCTTCCTCGACAACCGCGGCCTGCTCGAGGGCCGCGCCGCGCGGCCGGTCCACGACTCCGGCGCGTCGAGCTTCCTCTATCCGTTCCTCGGCCAGCAGGAGACCGACCTCGACGCGATCCTCCGGGACGTCCGCCAGTCGATCCTCCTCAAGGCCGAGGAGATCACGGCGCTGCGCACGCAGACGCTGACGGAGTTCGGCGAGGAGCTCGTCTCCGCGGCGCAGGTGCTCCGCGAGCGCCTCGACGCGGGCGGGCGCCTCATCGCGCTCGGCAACGGCGGCTCGGCGACCGACGCGATGGACGTCGTCGCCGACTTTCGCACCGCGATGTTCGGCGGGCCGCCGCGGCGCGCGCTGGACCTCACCGAGGACACCGGGATCATCACCGCCGTCGCCAACGACATCGGGACCGACGCGATCTTCCTGCGCCAGGTCATCGCGTACGGCCGCGAGGGCGACGTCCTGCTCGCGCTCTCGACGAGCGGCAACTCGCTGAGCATCCTCGAGGCCCTCCGGGAGGCGCGCAAGCGCCGGATGGTCACGATGGCGTTCGTCGGCTACGACGGCGGCAACGTCGAGAAGAACAACCTCGCCGACCACACGTTCATCAGCCGCTCGGAGAACATCCCGCGCATCCAGGAAGCCCACGCCAGCGGCTACCACGTCCTGCGCGAGCTCGTCGAGCTCGTCGAGCCGCAGACCTCGACGTGAGCGAACAGGCGCGAGGGCACCACCCGGCGCGTCCGCGCACGCGTCGACGGGACCGTGCAGGGCGTCGGCTACCGGCCGTTCGTCTACCGCCTCGCCGACGAGCTCGGCGTCGCGGGCTTCGTCCTCAACGACGAGCGCGGCGTGCTCGTCGAGGCCGAGGGGTCGCCGGATGCCGTCGCGGCGTTCGTCGCGCGCCTGTCCGACGACGCGCCGCCGCTGGCGGACGTCACCGCCGTCAGCGTCGAGGACCTCGACGCCACCGGCGAGGCGGGCTTTCAGATCGTCGCCAGCGAGCGCGGCGGCGCGGCGACCGCGCCGGTGACGCCCGACTCGGCGACCTGCGACGACTGCCTCGCCGAGCTCGCCGATCCCGCCGACCGCCGCCACCGCTACCCGTTCACGAACTGCACGAACTGCGGGCCGCGGTTCACGATCGTCACGGGCATCCCGTACGACCGCCCGCAGACGACGATGGCCGGCTTTCAGATGTGCTCCGACTGCCAGGCCGAGTACGACGACCCGCTGGACCGCCGCTTCCACGCCCAGCCGAACGCCTGCCCGGTCTGCGGTCCGCAGGTGCGGCTCGTCGAGCGCGGCGGGGCGCGCGTCGAGGCCGGCGACGCGGTGCGCGCCGCGGCCGACGACCTCCTCGCGGGGAGGATCCTCGCCGTCAAGGGTCTCGGCGGCTACCACCTCGCGTGCCGCGCCGACGACGAGGAGGCGGTCGCGACGCTGCGCTCGCGCAAGCGCCGCGAGGATCGCCCGTTCGCGGTGCTCGTCGCCGACCTCGACGCCGCCCGCGAGCTCGTCGAGCTCGGGCCGGTCGAGGAGGAGCTGCTGCTCTCGCGCGAGCGCCCGATCGTGCTCGCGACCCGCCGTGCCGACGCCCCCGTGGCGCCGTCGGTCGCCCCGGGCGTGCCGGAGCTCGGGATCATGCTGCCCTACACGCCGCTGCATCATCTCCTGGCGGCCGACACCGGGGTCCCGCTCGTGCTCACGAGCGGCAACGTCTCCGACGAGCCGATCGCGTTCCTCGACGAGGAGCTCGTGCGCCTGGAGCCGATCGCCGACCGCTTCCTCGTCCACGACCGGCCGATCGCGACGCGGACCGACGACTCGGTCGTCCGCGCCGTGCGCGGGGGCCAGCTCATGCTGCGCCGCTCGCGCGGCTACGTGCCCTCGAGCCTCGACCTGCCGATCGCCGCCGCACGGCCGATCCTCGGCGCCGGCGCCGAGCAGAAGAACGCCTTCTGCCTCGCGTCGGGCACGCGCGCCTGGCCGAGCCACCACATCGGCGACATCAAGAACTACGAGACGCTGCAGTCGCTGCGCGACGGGGCCGCGCACTTCGAGCGCCTCTTCGAGGTCGCGCCGGAGATCGTCGCCCACGACCTGCACCCCGACTACCTCTCGACGCGCTATGCCCTGGAGCGCGAGGAGGACGGGCTGCTGCTGCACGGCGTCCAGCACCACCACGCGCACCTCGCCGCGACGCTCGCCGAGCACGGCGAATCAGGCCCGGCGGTCGGCGCGATCTACGACGGGACCGGCTACGGCACCGACGGCACGATCTGGGGCGGCGAGCTGCTCGCCGGCGGCCTCGCCGAGTACGAGCGCGTCGGGCGCCTCGTCACCGCGAAGATGCCCGGCGGCGAGCGCGCGATCGCCGAGCCCTGGCGGATGGCGTGCAGCTGGCTGACGCAGATGCGCGCCCCGCTGCCGGCCGCGTTCGCCGACATCGAACAGCCGCGCTGGAACATGGTCGCGCGCATGTCGATGACCGGCATGGGCTCGCCGACGACATCGAGCGCCGGGCGCCTCTTCGACGCCGTCGCCGCGATCTGCGGCGTGCGCCTGGAGGTCAGCTACGAGGGCCAGGCGGCGATCGAGTTCGAGGCGCTGGCCGACCCCGCGGGCGGCGACCCGTACCCGTTCCCGATGGAGGCGGGCGAGATGATCGTCCTCAACCCGCGGCCGACGTTCATGGCGATCCTCGCCGACCTCGGCGCCGGGGTGCCGGTCGCGACGATCTCCGCGCGGTTTCACCAGACGATCGCCCAGGCGACGGCCGAGGCGCTCGTCATCGCCGCCGAGCGCGCGGGCCTCGACACGGCGGTCCTCTCGGGCGGCGTCTTCCAGAACCGGCTGCTGCTCGGGCTCACCGCCTCGGCCCTCGAGGACGCCGGGCTGCGCGTCCTGACGCCGCGCCTGCTGCCGCCGAACGACGGTCAGATCGCCTACGGCCAGGTCGCCGTCGCGGCCGCGCAGCTGCGCTCCTGAAGTTCTCTGGAGCGCGCCTCGGCTGCGACGTATGCTCTGCGCACGATGGAGGGTTTCGCGCTCAGCGAGCGCTGGAACGGCTGGACCAACCTCGACCTCATCGTCGAGGCCTCCGCCGCCGCGGTCGCTGCCGGACCGCTGGATCCGCTCGTCTGCGAGGTGACGCTCGAGTCCGACGAGGACACGATGACGATCGAGAGCCTCGACGAGCTGCAGGCGCTCTTGAACGCCGGCGAGGACCCGCTGTCGATCGAGATCTTCGTCGCGCACGTCGTGCCCGAGGAGGCGAACCTCACCGCTCGTGTTCAACGGGCGCTGGCTGCAGATCAACGGCGCCGGCACGGACTGGGAGCGGTCGCGCAAGGCGTACTACGCGGCGCAGGGCCTGCTGGCGACGGCCTACGGCATCACGACGTTCAAGCTCCCGAAGCTCCCGTACGACACCGTCGCCGAGACGCGCCGCAAGCTCGATCTTCAGGACTGAGCCTCGCCGGGCTCTTCGGCCGAGAGCTCGCCCGGATCGGGGCCGGACATGAACTCGTCCGGGATCACGAGCGTGCCGTCGGGCCGGTCGATGATCCCGTCCGGCGGCCAGCGCTGCGGGTACGGCGGGCGCTTCCAGACCCACTGCTCGCCGCAGTAGGCGTAATGGAAGCGGATCGTCTTCAGCAGCGCCTTGCGATGATCGGGGCAGGCATAGCGGCGCGGGCCGAGCAGTCCCCCGGCGTGCCAGACGAGCCACTTGCCGGGCATCGCGTCGATGAGCTCTCCGAACAGGTCCTCGCGGGTGGACGCCCCGATGGCGCTGCGCGTCGCATCGTCGGGCTTGACCCCGCAGATCGAGCACTGGAAGAAGTACTTCACCGCCATGCGTTCAAGCGTATGCCCGATCGCAAGCCGGCGCTAGCGGCGTGGGCTGGAAATTCGACCCTGCCGCTATTGCGACTCTGTGGCAATGACGTTAGGTTGTCAGCATGCCGGCCGGCTCGCTGATCCTGGCGCTCGTCCTCGTGGCGGCGGCGGCCCTCGCCGCCGGTTGCGGTGACGCCGGCGGCGACGGCTCCGCCGACGACGGGCGGCTTCGCATCGCGACGACGGTCGCCCCGATCACGAGCATCGTCGCGAACATCGGCGGCGACCGCGTGCGGATCACCGGCATCGTCCCGGAGGGGACGAACTCGCACACGTTCGAGCCCAAGCCGAGCGTCGCCGAGCTGCTCTCGGAGGTCGACGTCCTCTACGTCAACGGCCTGAAGCTCGAGGAGCCGACGAAGGAGCTCGCCGAGCAGAACCTCGGCGACGACGCGGAGATCGTCGAGCTCGGGACGAAGTCGATCGCGCCGAGCGAGTACGCCTACGACTTCTCGTTCCCGAAGTCCGGCGGCAAGCCCAACCCGCATCTCTGGACGGATCCGAAGTACGCGGTGAAGTACGCGCAGGTCGTCCGCGACGACCTCTCGCGCCGCGACCCCGCGAACGCGGCCGCCTACGAGTCGAACTTCAAGCGCTTCGCCGCGAGGGTCGACGCGCTCGACAAGGCGATGCGCGCGTCCTTCGACACGATCCCGCGCGCGAAGCGCAAGCTCCTGACCTACCACGACGCGTACGCGTACTTCGCCCGCAGCTACGACTGGGACGTCATCGGCGCGATCCAGGTCTCCGACTTCGAGGATCCGACCGCCAAGGAGCTCGCGGCGCTCATCGACCAGGTGCGCGAGGAGAAGGTTCCGGCGATCTTCGGCTCCGAGGTCTTCCCGAGCCCGGTGCTCGAGCAGATCGGCAACGAGACCGGCGTGAAGTACGTCGACGTGCTGCGCGACGACGACCTTCCCGGCGAGCCCGGGGACGCCGAGCACTCCTGGCTGGGGCTCATGCACTTCGACTACGTGACGATGACCGAGGCGCTCGGCGGCGACGCCTCGGAGCTGAAGGCCTTCAAGCCGCGAAACGCGGTCCCCGACACGGCGAGCTATCCGCAATGACGCTCGTCGAGCTCGCCGGGGTGACCTACGGCTACGCGGCCGAGGCGGTCCTCGAGGACATCGACATCGCCGTCGGCTCGGGCGAGTTCGTCGGCATCGTCGGCCCGTCGGGGGCCGGCAAGACGACGGTGCTGCGGATCATCGCCGGCAGCCTGCGGCCCGCCCACGGGCGCGTCGAGCGCCGCGACGGCCTGCGGATGGCGTACGTCCCGCAGGTCGAGACGATCAACTGGAACTTCCCCGTGACCGTTCGCGAGTGCGTGCTCATGGCGCGCGTCGGCAGCGGGCGGCGGCTGCCGTGGTCCAGCCGCGCGGAGCGCGCCGAGGTCGAAGCGGTGCTCGCGCGACTCGACATCGGCGACCTCGCCGGCCGCCACATCCGCCAGCTCTCCGGCGGCCAGCAGCAGCGGGTCTTCATCGCACGGGCGCTGCTCGGCGAGCCCGAGCTCCTGCTCATGGACGAGCCGACGTCGGGCGTCGACGTCCGCCTGCGCCACGAGCTGCTGCACCTCCTCGACGACCTCCACGCGCGCGGCATCGCGATCGTCCTGACGACGCACGACCTCAACGGCATCGCCGCGCACCTGCCGCGCGTCGTGTGCCTCAACAAGGCCGTCATCGGAGACGGCGTGCCCCACCACGTCCTGACCGAGGACGTGCTCGAGCGCACGTACGGCGCGAGCATGGAGGTGCTCGTCCACGGCGGCATGCCGGTCGTCGTCGACAACTTCCGCCATCACGCGCCGCACCACGCGCCGCACCACGACCCCCATCACGAGGCGCACGCGTGATCGACGAGCTCCTGCGCCCGTTCGACTTCGAGTTCTTCCGCAACGGGCTCATCGTCGCCACGATGGCCGGGGCGCTGTGCGGCGCGATCGGCGTCTACGTCGTCCTGAAGGGCATGAGCTACATCGGCCATGGCCTGTCGCACGCGATCTTCGGCGGCTTCGCGGCGAGCGCGCTGCTCGGCGTGAACTTCCTGCTCGGCGCGGGGGCGTGGGGGATCGCCTCGGCGCTCATGGTCAACGGCGTGACGCGGCGGCGCGTCATCGGCTCGGACGCCGCGATCGGCGTCATCACGACGGCCTCGTTCGCGCTGGGCCTCGCGCTCTTCGCGCTCTTCGGCCGCGCCGGGACGAACTTCGACGCCGCGCTCTTCGGCAGCATCCTCGGCGTCGGGACCGACGACGTCATCGCGATCGCGGTCGTGAGCCTGCTCGCCGGGGCGCTGATCTTCCTGCGCTACCGCGCGCTGCTGTTCTCGACGTTCGACCCCGAGGTCGCCGACGTCGCCGGCGTCAACACCGCCCGGATGGACGCCGTGCTGACGGTCGTCCTCGCGTGCTCGATCCTCGCGACGATGCAGGTCCTCGGCGTGACGCTCATCGCCGCCGTGCTCGTCATCCCGGCCGCGGTCGCGCGGATGCTGACGAACTCGTTCGCGCGGATGCTGCAGCTCGCGACCGGGATCGGCGCGGTGTGCGGCTTCGTCGGGATGAACCTCAGCTACCACCTCGACATCCAGTCCGGTCCGACGATCGTGCTCGTCGCGGCGACGCTCTTCGCGGCCGTCTTCCTCGCGACCGGCATCACCGGCCGGCGGCGCGCGGCCGGGCTCGTCGCCGCCGGCGGTCGCTAGCTCGCGCGCTTCTCGGCGCAGCGCGGGCAGAGCCCGACGATCGGGAAGTGCGAGAAGCGGGCCTGGAAGCCCGACAGCTCGCGGATCTCGTCGCGCACGCCGTCGAGGGCCGCGGGCTCGACGGACTCCAGGGCGCCGCAGGACTCGCAGGCGAGGTACTCGCGGTCGCCGAAGCCCGTCAGCACGTAGCGGCCCGGGCCGTGGCCGGCATGGAAGTGGCGCACGAGGCCGAGCTCGCCGAGCGTCTCGAGGTTGCGGTAGACCGACGCGATGTCGGACTGCGTCATGCGGCCGCCGAGGCCGTCGGCGATGTCCTCGGCGGAGATCGGCTCACCCGCCGCCAGCAGCGCCTCGAGCACGAGCCGGCGCGCCGAGGTCAGGCGCAGGCCGCCGCGCCGGACGACCTCGATCGCCTCCTCCAGATCGGTGACGACGACGGGCTTGCGGTCCGGCGAGACGGTCACGCCGAGCAACGTAGCGCATCAATCCTCCTCCGGAGGATGCAGCAGCGCGCCGACGATGCCGCTCGCGAACATGGCCAGGACGAGCAGCGAGACGAAGGTCAGGACGCTGACGCCGGACGTCACGACGACGTAGACGGTGAGCGACGCGAGGATCGCGATGAACAGGAGCGCGGCGCCGAGGATGACGGCGCGCGCCCGCATCAATAGACGGGGTACTTCGGCGGCGGCGAGTAGTCCTTGTCGCGATTGGCGAAGAGCTTGATCGCCAGCATCCCGAAGACGAAGCCGCCGATGTGGGCGAAGTACGCGACGCCGCCGCCACCACCGACCGGGTTGGAGACCTCGTAGAAGCCGAAGAAGAGCTGCTGGAGGAACCAGAAGCCGAGGATGAGCATCGCCGGCAGTTCGAGGATCGTGAAGAAGAAGACGATGAAGATGAGCGTGACGACCCGGGCGCGGGGATAGAGCAGGATGTAGCCGCCGAGCACGGCCGCGACCGCTCCGGAGGCGCCGATCGTCGGCACCGCGGCGTTCGGCTCGACGGCGACCTGGAGCGCGATCGCCGCGAGGCCGCCGAGGAGGTAGAAGACGACGAACCGGATCGGGCCCATCGAGTCCTCGACGTTGTTGCCGAAGATCCAGAGGAACAGCATGTTGCCCGCGAGGTGCAGGATGCTGCCGTGCATGAACATCGAGCTGAAGACCGTGAGGATCGTCGGCGGCTGGTCGGGCGCCTGCCCGACGACGCCGGGCTGGCCCTCGCAGGCGAGCACCTGCCCGGCGATCGCGCACTCGTCGCCGGGATGGGTGATCTCGTAGGGGATCGCGCCCCAGTCGACGACGATCGCATCGTCCGGGCCGCTGAGCACGCCGCCCTTCTGCAGCGCGAAGTAGACGATGACGTTGATGACGATCAGCGCGATCGTGATGATCGGCGTGCGATCCGTCGGGATGTTGTCCTTGAGCGGGAACACGCGCCGTCGGATCCGACCCTACCCAGCTTGCGGCGCGGGCAGCGGCGGACTCAGGGGCGCCGGGGACAGGCGAGATGCGCCTGCACGGTCGCCATGAGGTCGTCGGGGACGCCGCCCGGATCGATGAGGCGCTCGAGGGCGAGA
Source organism: uncultured Actinomycetes bacterium (assembly GCA_963830085.1). Lineage (GTDB taxonomy): Bacteria > Actinomycetota > Thermoleophilia > Solirubrobacterales > Solirubrobacteraceae > CADCVQ01. The sequence continues at coordinate 65,521 of CAWHLF010000013.1, forward strand.
CCGTTGGAGAGCGCGAGCGTCACGATCGACCAGCGCTCAGAGCCGAGCGGGTGCTCGGCCGGCATGAGCTCCGCGAGGCTCTCGCGCATGCGCCGGTAGCGTTCGGAGAACGCGTCGAGCAGTTCGGGCTCGCGCGCGGCGTGCAGCCAGAACTCGATCGCCAGCAGCAGGAAGCGCGCGTTGTCCTTGTCGACCGGCTGGCGAGCGAGGGCGTCGAGGAGGTCCTCGGGACGCGCCTCGATGAGCTCGCGGATCTCGCGCAGGCGGCGGTCCATCATCTCGTCGAAGAACGCGAGGAAGAGGCCGCCCTTGCTCTTGAACGTCGAGTAGACGGCGCCCTTCGTGTAGCCGGCCTCGTCGGCGATGTCGTCGAGCGTCGTGCCGTGGTAGCCGTGCTCGAAGAAGCGCCGCTCGGCCGCCTGCGAGCAGCTCGCGGCGCGTCTGCGCGGTCCGTTCGTCGCGCGTCAGCCGGGTGGTCGACATCGCCGGCTCATGGGCTTGGATCGGACGAGCGTCGCCTCGCGTAGCGGCTGGAGCCACTCGGGCGGCAGGATGCGGCCCAGATGGCCGTGGTAGTCGGGCGCGACGCGGCGGGCGAGCGCGGCGGCCGGGCGGCCCTCGACGAACGGGGCGACGTCCTCGGACAGCATGAGCAGCCGAGACGTTCGACGCGATCTGGAAATCGGCGGCGTTGAGCTCTTCGCCGCCGAGCAGGCCCTCCTCGATCCAGGCGTCGATCCGGTCCAGGCGCTCGGGCAGCAGCCGCAGATCCTCCTCGCCGGCGGGATCGGAGGCCCGGTGGGCGCCGGTCGCGAGGCGGATGACGAGCGGCGCCGACGCGCGCAGGACGAGGCGCATGAGCGGCCCGCGCTCGGCCGTCATGAGGCTCGTGAACGCGCGGTGGTCGCGCCTCGCCGCGCAGTAGAAGATGCGGCGCGTCGCGTTCTGGAACTCCTCGCCCCAGCGCTCGGCCTCCTCGACCGCGCGCCGGCGGACGGGGTCGGCCGGGAACAGCGGCGGCTCGGGCACGACCTCGTCGAGCGCGCGGGCGATCCAGCGCGTGCCCTGGACCCGGCGCCCGTCGATCTTCAGCGCGGGCACGCTCATCGAGGGGAAGCCGAGCGCGAGCATGACGAACGCGTGCGGCCCCGGCATGAGCTTGCGGACCCGGTACTCGAGGCCCTTGTGCTCGAGCATGAGGCGCCCGGTGTAGACGGCGTTCGAGCCAGGGAACATGTAGAGCTTGACCTTGTGGTCCGGCACGGCGCTCCTCCCCGATGACGACAGACGTACCGTCGGTACGCCGATACCGTCGGTATCTGTAGTCAAGCAGAACGCGACGATGAGCTGCGCCGCGAGCGGGCCGCTGCCCGGCTCGTCCTGCGCGACGTGCTGGTCGGCGTGGTAGCTCGAGCGCACGAGCGGGCCGGCCGCGATGTGGTCGAAGCCGAGCTCGTAGGCGGCCTGCTCGAGCGCCTTGAACTCGTCCGGGTGCCAGTAGCGGACGACCGGCAGGTGGCGCTCGGTCGGGCGCAGGTACTGGCCGACGGTGAGCACCTGGACGCCGTGCTCGCGCAGGATGCCGAACGCCTCGACCATCTCCTCGTGCGTCTCGCCGAGGCCGACCATGAGGCCCGACTTCGTCGTGACCGCGTCGCCGCCCATCTCCTTGGCGTTGCGCAGGACGCGGCAGGAGCGCTCGAAGCGCGACCCGCGGCGCGCGACCGGATACAGCCGCGGCACGACCTCGACGTTGTGGTTGAAGACGTCGGGGCGCTCGGCGACGACCTTCGCCAGCGGCATCTCCTGGCCGCGGAAGTCGGGGGTCAGGACCTCGACCTTGCAGCGCGGCGCCTGGCTGCGGATCTGGCGGATGACGCCGACGAACGCGCTCGCGCCATAGTCCGGGAGGTCGTCGCGGTCGACCGAGGTGATGACGGCGTGGCGCAGGCCCATCTTCGCGATCGAGCGCGCGACGCGCGCGGGCTCGAGCGGGTCGTTCCAGGTCGGCTTGCCGGTGCGGACGTTGCAGAAGCCGCAGCGCCGCGTGCAGGTGTCGCCGAGGATCATGAACGTCGCGGTGCCGCGCTCCCAGCACTCGCCGACGTTCGGGCAGGCGGCCTCCTGGCAGACGGTGTGGAGGTTCTCGTCCTTGATGAGCTTCGTGAGCTCGCGGTACTTCTCGCCGCCGGGCGCCGGCACCTTGAACCAGGGCGGCTTGCGCTCGCGCAAGGGGCGCACGTCGGGGCCGAGGACGCTCAGGACGTCCATCCCGCCGGGGTTCGAGCGCGACCGCGTGGAGAGGCGGCGTTCGTCGGTGGCCATGCTTCGAGAGTAGCGGCCGGGCGGCCTTTAGCCCGGACGGCAGATGTAGATGAGATCGGACGCCAGCAGGCCGAGGCGGGCGGCGGCGCGCGGCCCGAGCTCGGCGTGGAGGTCGGCGGTCTCGACGGCGAAGCCCGCGTCCGCGAGCCGCTGCGCGATGTCGGGCGCGTAGAGGCGGACGTGGTCGTGCCTGGAGGAACTCGCGGCGGCGGTCCTCGGGGCTCGTGACCGAGGGGTCCTCGTACGTCGTCGCGCGGTGCAGCGCGAGCGGGACCATGACGAGCGTGAAGCCGCCCGGCGCCGTGATCCGGCGCAGCTCGGCCATCGCCGCGCGATCGTCGGGGACGTGCTCGAGGACGTGCGAGCACAGGACGGCGTCGAAGGCGTCGTCGGGCAGGTCGATCGCCGTGACGTCGAGGCGCAGGTCGACGTCGCCGCGGGCGGGGTCGAGGTCGGTCGTGACGTAGCGCAGGCCGGGCAGCGCCTCGAGCTTGCGCCGCAGGCACCACTCGGGTGAGAAGTGCAGCAGCGATCGCGCGCCGGCCAGCAGCTCGGGGCGGCGCTCGAGCAGGAGCCACTGCGCGCGATGGCGCTCGTGCGAGCCGCAGCGCCAGCAGAGCGCGTTCGGGCGGTTCCAGTCGTCCTTGAAGTGGTGAAAGCCCTTGTCGCAGAGCGGGCAGTACACGGCGCTGCCGCGATGGCGCGCGGTCGCGGCGCGCACGCGGACGGCATCGAGCACGCGGCTCATGCGGGCGCGGGCAGCGCGGGGGCCAGCTCGTCGAGGGCCGCGAGCTCGACGTCGCGCGGGCCGCGCTCGAAGGCCTCCGCGAAGCGCCGGGCGATGCTCGCCCGCACGGCGGGCAGCGGCAGCTCGGTCGCGTCGGCGCGCGTCTCCTCGACGACCGACGTCATCTGCACGCCCGTCGAGACCGCACGCGACGACCCAGCCGAACGGCTGCAGGTCGTTCTGGACGTTGATCGCGAAGCCGTGCGTCGTGACGCCGCGCGAGACGTGGACGCCGATCGACGCGATCTTGCGGTCGGCGGTCCAGACGCCGGTGAAGTCCGGTCCCTCGTCGGGCCGCGCGCGGGCGGTCACGCCGACGTCCGCGAGCGTCGCGACGATCGCGCGCTCCATCGTGCGCAGGTAGGCGATGACGTCGTCGATCGCCATGATCGGATAGCCGACGAGCTGGCCCGGGCCGTGGTAGGTCACGCGGCCGCCGCGGACGGTGTCGACGACGTCGATCCCCTGGGTGCGATACCAGGCCTCGCCCATCGGCAGCTCGCTGGGATCCGAGCGGCGCCCGCGCGTGTAGACCGGCGGGTGCTCGAGCAGCAGCAGCGTGTCGGGGATGGCGCCGGCCTGCCGCGCGGCGCGCACGCGCTCCTGCAGCGCGAGCGCGTCGCGGTACTCGATCGTCCCGACGCTGCAGACCCAGAGCTCCGTCATGACTCCATGATCGCCGATGACTCGTCGAACATCTCCAGCGTCTGGGCGCGGAACGCGAGCGCCGCGGGCGAGAGCCGGCGCTGGGCCCGCGAGGCCAGCGAGACGTCGCGGCACAGCGTCGGCCCGTCGAGCGTGCAGACGGCGACCGACGCGCCCGGCCCCTCGGCATCCGAGCGCGGGAGGAGCGCGACGCCGAGCCCGCGCGAGACGAGGCCGCGGATGCGGCGGCTCTCGTTGGACTCCAGGGCGATCCGCGGCTCGAAGCCGGCCGTGGCGGCCGCGGACTCCAGCAGCTCGCGCAGGCGCGCGCCCTCGCGAAAGGCGATGAAGGCGTCGCCGGCGAGGTCGGCGAGGTGGACGGTGCGACGGCGCGCGAGCCGGTGGTCGGCGGGCAGGACGGCGACGAGCTCCTCGCTGACGAGCCGGTCGAGCGTCAGCCCGTGGGTGCGCATGCGCTCGGTCACCGAGAGGAAGGCGAGGTCGACCTCGTCGTCGCGGAGCATCGCGGCGAGCTCCTCGCTGGACTGCTCGCGGACCGTGAGCTCGACGCCCGGGTGGGTCCGGTGAAAGGACGCGAGCAGCAGCGAGAGGTCGACGGGGCCCATCGTGTGCAGCGCGCCGACCGACAGCCGTCCCGCCTGGACGCCGGCGAGGCTCTGCAGCTCGGCCGTCGCGGCCTCGAGCTCGGCGATCGCGCGGCGCGCCCGGGCGACGAGCATCTCGCCGGCCTCCGTCATCGCGACGCTGCGCGTCGTGCGCTGGACGAGCGTCAGCCCGAGCTCGGCCTCCAGGCGCCGGATCTGCTGGGAGAGCGCGGGCTGGGCGACGTGCTCGCGCGCGGCGGCGCGGGTGAAGTGCTGCTCCTCGGCGACCGCGACGAGATACCGCAACTGGCGGAGTTCCATAGCCACAGCTTATGAGTTCGCGCTGCGATACGTCTTGGACTTCTTGATCGGGGTGCACGACGATGATCGAGCACCGCGCCGCACCTCCCCCCCGTCAGATCGGCTTTCCTCTCCTCCCTTGCCGGTCTGGCGGGGCGCGCGCGTTAAGCCGCCCGGTCAGGTCTCGTAGCTCTCGACGCGCTTCTTGATGTTCGCGAGGAAGCGCGCGGCGAGCGCGCCGTCCATCGCGCGGTGATCCCAGGAGAGGCCGAGGATGACCATCGGCCGGATCGCGATCGCGTCGTCGCCGAACTGGTCGGTGACGACGACGGGGCGCTTGATGATCGCCTCGACGTCGAGGATCGCGATCTGCGGCTGGCTGATGACCGGCGTCGCCATCATCGAGCCGAACTGCCCGGGGTTCGTGATCGTGAACGTCGCGCCGCGGACGTCGTCGGGGCTGAGCTGGCGGGAGCGGGCGCGGCGGGCGAGGTCGCGGATCCGGCGCGACAGTCCTTCGGGGCTGAGGTCCTGGGCGCCGCGGACGACCGGCACGATGAGCCCGTCCTCGCCGAGCGCGACCGCGATGCCGAGGTTCACCTGCTCGTGGACGGTGTGGACGTCGTCCTCGAGCCAGGCGTTGAGGAGCGGGAACTCGACGAGCGCGCCGATGACGCAGCGCGCGATGAGCGGGAGCGCGGTGATGCCGAGCTGCTTGCGCGCGAGCTCGATGCGCGAGACGTCGACCTCGATCCACGTCGTGCACGTCGCCGCGGTGTCCTGCGAGCGCTTCATGTGCTCGCCGATCTGCTGGCGCATCCGCGAGAGCGGGCGGCCCTCCGGCGGCGTGTACGGGCCGCTGGCGGCGGCGCCGGCGCCGGCGCCGGGTCGGTACGGGCTCTCGATGTGGATCGTCGGCTCGTCGCCGGCGGGCGCGGCGGTGGGCAGGCCGCCGTGGGCCTGCACGTACGCGAGGACGTCCTGCTTGCGCACGCGCCCCTCGCGGCCGGTGCCCTCGATCTCGTCGAGGTCGACGTCGTGCTCGTCGGCGATGCGCTGCACGACCGGCGAGTAGCGGCGGATCGGGCCGGTGCGGCGGGCGGGCGCGGGGCGCGCCGGGGCGGGCGCCGGACCGTTCGCGGCGACCGGTCGCGGCGGCGGCGGCGGATACCGAGGCCGGCCGCGGCGGCGGCGGATCGTCCTCGGCGCTGTGCGGCTGGCCGGGGCGCGCGTCGGTCGAGATGCGCGCGAGCGTCACGCCGACGTCGACGGTCACGCCGACGTCGACGAGGATCTCGACGACGCGGCCGGTGACGGGCGACGGGACCTCGGTGTCGATCTTGTCCGTCGAGATCTCGCAGATCGTCTCGTCGGCCTCGACCCAGTCGCCGCGCTGCTTGCGCCACTCGACGAGCGTGCCCTCCGCGACGGAGACGCCCATCTGCGGCATCGTGACGTCGACGATCGTCGACGGATCAATACTCGAGGAGCTGACGGCAGGCCTCCCTCACGCGATCGACGGATGGCAGCACCGCCGCCTCCAGCGGCGGCGAGAACGGGATCGGGATGTCCGGCGACGCGACGCGGACGACCGGGCCGTCGAGGTCCTCGAAGGCGTGCTCGGCGATGAGCGCGGACACCTGGGCGCCGGCGGCGCAGGTCTGGTTGGCCTCGTCGACGACGACGACCTTCGAGCATGCCCGGACGGCGGCGAGGATCGCCTCGTCGTCGAGCGGGACGAGCGAGCGCAGGTCGAGGACCATGATCGACGCGCCGTCGATGTCCTCGGTCGCCTCGAGCGCCGTGTGGACCATCGCGCCGTACGTGATGACCACGAGGTCGGAGCCCTCGCGCGCGACGCGCGCCTTGAAGGGGGTCTCGTAGGAGCCCTCGGGAACCTCGCCCTTCGCCCGGCGGTAGAGGTTCTTGTGCTCCATGTAGATGACCGGGTTGGGGTCGCGGATCGCGGCGATGATGAGCCCCTTGGCGTCCTCGGGCGTGCTCGGCGCGACGACCTTCAGCCCCGGTGAGTGCATGAACCACGCCTCCGGGTTCTGGGAGTGGAACGGACCGCCGGAGAAGCCGCCGCCGCTCGGCAGGCGGACGGTGATGTTCACCGGCAGGCCCTGGCGGTAGAGCATCTTGCCCGCGACGTTGATGATCTGGTCGAAGCCGCAGGAGACGAAGTCGGCGAACTGCATCTCGCAGACCGGCCGCAGCCCGACGACCGCTGCGCCGACGGCGGTGCCGACGATCCCGGACTCCGCCAGCGGCGTGTCCATGACGCGGTCGGGTCCGAACTCGTCGATGAAGCCGTCGGTGACCTTGAAGGCCCCGCCGTAGACGCCGATGTCCTCGCCCATGAGCAGGACGCGCTCGTCGTCGCGCATCTCCGTGCGCAGGCCGTCGGAGATCGCGCGGAGGTAGGTCATCTCCGTCATGTCGCGCTCCTGAAGCCGCTCCACGGCGCCGCCCCGTCCTCGAGCAGGATCTCGTCGGCCTCGCGCGGGTGAAAGAGGCGGTCGGTCGCCGTCGCCGGATCGGGCATCGGGCCGGCGAGCGCGATCTTCGTCGCGCCCTCGACCTCCGACAGGACGTCGGCCTTCAGCGCCTCGACGTCGATGCCGAGCGCTGCGACGCGCGCGCTCTGGCGGTCGATCGGGTCCTTCTTGCGCCACTCCTCGACGAGCGCCTTGGGCACGTACTTCATGTCGTCGTGGGCGCCGTGGCCGTGCATCCGCATCGTGACGGCCTCGATGAGCGTCGGGCCGCCGCCGGAGATCGCGCGCTCGCGCGCGACGCGGGTGGCCTCGAACATCGCCTCGACGTCGTTGCCGTCGATGCTGACGCCGGGGAAGCCGTAGCCCGCCGCGCGCTCGACGGGGTTGACGGCGAACTGCTGGTCGATCGGCGTGGAGTACGCGAACTGGTTGTTCTCCATGACGAAGATCACCGGCAGGCGCTGGACGCCGGCCCAGTTCATCGCCTCGTGGAAGTCGCCGCGCGAGGTCGAGCCGTCGCCGAACCATGTCAGCGCGCAGCGCGACTCGCCGCGGAGCTTGAAGGCCATCGCCATGCCCGTGGCGACGAGCATCATGTCGGGGAGCATCGAGACCATCCCGACGCAGCCGGTGCGGTAGTCGCCGAAGTGCACGTTGCCGTCGCGCCCGCTCGTGATGCCGGCCTCGCGACCCATGTACTGGCTCAGCACGCGCGCCGGCTGCACGCCGCGGACGAGGTGCGCGCCGAGGTCGCGGTGCAGGACGCAGAGCCGGTCGGCGGCGGCCATCGCCCAGGTCGCGCCGACGGACACGGCCTCCTGGCCGAAGCCGTCGTAGAAGGAGCCCGGGACCTTGCCCTGCCGGTAGAGGTTCATCGCGCGCTGCTCGATCGCGCGCATGAGGAGCATGGCGCGCAGCAGACCGACCCGGTCTTCCTGGGTCAGGTGCGCGGGGGAGGCCTCGTGGGCGGGTGTGTTGGGACCGATCGGAACGTCCGTGCTGCGGGTCGCCATCGTCGCCTTTCTCTCGGGCGGTGAGGAGGGATCTCCTCCTCTACCTCTTCGACATCTCGTCGGGATCTCCGCGCAAGATGCGTACCGTCATGGCCGAGGGTACCGGGTACGTAGGCTGATCTGCATGCACGCGCAGGACGCCAGGGGGAGACGCGGCGGGCTGCGGCGGCTGCGCTGGCGCGTGCGCGGGGCGTGGCTGTGGCCCTCGTTCGCGGCCGTGACGCTGCTGGAGATGCCGCTGCTGCACTGGCTGCCGCTCGTCGGTGACGACACGAGCCTGCTCGAGGCGCTGCTGCTCGCGGGCTGCCTGAACGTCATCGCGATCGCGCTGCTCGGCGGCCTCGGCGGCGTGGCGTTGCGCCGCCGGCGGCCGGACATGCCGAAGGTCGTCGCCGACAACTACGCGGGAACCGCCGCGCTGCTCGCCGTCGCGGTCGCGTTCGTCGTCGCGGGGCTCGTCCACCGGCCCGCGATCGTCGACGAGCGCGCCGCGTTCACCGAGGCCTCGATCGCGGTGCGGCGCTGGGTGGACGCCAACGGCGACGGCTTCACGCGCGCGCACGTGGGGGCCGCGACGCTGCTGCGGGTCGATACCGATCTCTACCGCTCGTGCGTGCCCGGGCGCGACACGAAGCGCTGGGTGTGCCTCTTCGTCGACACGTCCTCGTCGCCGCCGCTCGTCCGGCGCGACCCGAGCCACGAGTCCAACGCCGAATTCAATCCCCGCGGGGGGTTCAGGTAGGCCCGCGTTCTGCCGATGAGGCTCGTAATGGGCAGTACGCGGGCACTCTTTGCATCCATCGGCGTCAGCGTCTCGCTCGTCGCCGCGGCCGCACTGTCGCTCTTCACCGTCAGCGTCGTCATCGCCTTCGGCGGCTGGTCGGCCGGGATGGGCTCGGCGACGACGCCGACCGCCCTCGTCTTCGACGGCTTCTCGGCGATGCCGTCCCAGCGCGAGCCGACGCGCCTCGCGAGCTCCGATCCCGTCGTCATGCGCGCGCCCGTGCAACAGCAGGCGCGCCGCGCGGAGACGACCCCGGCGCGCGCCGCCGCGGCGCCCGCCGGCCCGACCGCCGCGACCGTCGTCAGCCGCCGGTCGACCGTCTCGCGCGCTCCCACGTACACGCCGCCCGCCGATCCGCCGGTCGCGGCGAAGCCCGCGCCCGCCCCGCAGACCCACGCCGGCGACGCCGTGCGCCGCGTCGGCGAGGGCCTGAGCTCCACCGCCCAGAGGACGGGCTCCGCCCTCGGCGACGTCACCGCGCCGCTCGGCCCGCCGGTCAGCGAGGCCGTGCAGCAGGTGCTCGATCTCGTCGCGCTCGTGCTCCAGCGCACGACGAACAGCCTCGGCGGCACGCTCGACAAGGTCGGGCAGCGGTAGTGGGTCGTCCACAAACGTTGCACCCGAAACCCCGGGCGCCGATCACCGCCTGACGGCGTCCTCGGACGCTCGATGTGGCAGAGCCACACCTTCGGTCCTGCGTCCTTGTCAGCCGGCGCCGGCATCCCGGGTTTTCAGGCACAACGTTCTGGGCGACGCACTAGCCCCCGACCCCGCCGACGCCTTCTCACACCGCGGGCTGGACCACTGCCGTCGGCCGCGGCGCGGCCTCGCTCCTCGCGGCGGCCTTGCGGCCGTCCGGGAGGCGCAGCAGCACGAGCAACCCGCCGGCGAACGCCACGACCGCCGCGGCGGTGAGGCCGATCCCGAGCGCCTCGGTGAAGGCCCGTCCGGCGGTGCCGGCGAGCTGCTCGCCGGCGCTGCCGCCCAGCTGCCCGGCGACGGCATGCGCCGCGCCGATCGAATCCCCGGCCGCGGCCGGGGCGCTCGCCATGTCGCCCGAGTACGCGCTGCCGATGATCGAGCCGATGACGGCGACGCCGAGCGCGCCGCCGACCTGCCGGGTCACGTCGTTCATCGCCGAGCCGACACCAGCCCGCGACTCGGGCACGGCGCTCATGACCGAGGCGGTCGCCGGCGCCATCGTGAAGCCCATCGAGAGGGCGAGGCCGAACGACACGAAGCACAGCAGCACCGGGGACATCTCGGGCGTCCACGCGAGGCTCGAGGCCAGGACGACGGCGACGCCGAACAGCCCGCCGGCGACGACCCGGGGGCGGCCGACGTGCTCGGCGAGCTTCGTGGACAGCCCCGCGCCCATGACGAGGCCGAAGGCGAGCGGCACCATCGCCGCGCCCGCCTCGAGCGCGCTGAGCCCGTGCGCGAACTGGAGGAACTGCGTGAAGGCGAAGATCGAGCCCATCATCGCGAAGAAGATGAGGCCGATCCCCAGCGACGCGACGGTGAAGCTCGGGTTGCGGAAGAAGGCGAGCGGCAGCATCGGCGACGCCGCCCGGCGCTCCCAGGCGACGAAGGCGGCCGCGAGCACGGCCGCGGACGCGAAGCACGCCAGGACGACGCTGTCGGTCCAGCCGCGCGGCGTCGCCTCGATGAGGCCGTAGACGAGGGTCACGAGCATCGCGATCGACAGCGCCGCGCCGCGGAGGTCGAACGCGCCGGGGCGGGGGTCCCTGCTCTCGGGCACGAGGGCGAAGCCGGCGCCGAGGGCGACGGCGACGATCGGGACGTTGAGCCAGAAGACCGAGCTCCAGGAGGACCACTCGAGCAGCAGCCCGCCGACGAACGGCCCGAGGCCGATGCCGACGCCGGCGATCGCCGACCAGATCCCGATCGCCTTCGCGCGCTCCTCGCGCGGGAAGACGTCCATGATCACCGACAGCGTCGCCGGCATGATCATCGCGCCCGCGATGCCCATGACCGCGCGCAGGGCGATGAGCTGATCGGCGTTCTGGGCCAGCGCCGCGAGGACGCTCGCGAGGCCGAACAGCGCGAGACCGGACTGGAGCACGCGCTTGCGGCCGAAGCGGTCGCCGAGCGTGCCCATCGTGAGCAGGACGCCGGCGAAGGCGAGCAGGTAGGAGTCGACGATCCACTGCAGCGTCGAGCCTGTAGCCGAGAACTCGGTCTGCAGCGTCGGCAGCGCGACGTTCAGGACGGTGTTGTCCAGCCCGATGATGAGGAGGCTGAGGGCGAGGACGGCGAGCGTCTTCCAGCGCTGCGCGTACGTCTTGGGGTCGATCGTGTCTGGTCGCATCGTCAGGCCTCCGGTTGTGTGGGTGGATCAGCTGTGGGCCGCGAAGTGCCTGCAGCCTGCCACCGGCGCCGGCCCCCTACATCAGGGACCGACCCTGAACCGTGTCCCTGATCTGTTCACGGCTGGTAGGGCGGGGCGACGCCCCAGCCCCAGCGCGGCACCGGCGCGTGCTGCACCGGCGCGGCCCCGCGCTGTGAGTTCTCGACCGCCAGGCGCGTGCCCCACTCGGCGTAGCCCATGATCGCGGCGCGGAACTCCGGATCGGCGGGCAGGCCGGCATCGTCCGCGGCGCGGCTGAGGAGCGTGACGAAGCGCAGCCGCTGCTCGCCGGAGATCGCCAGGCCGCGGTGCTTGGCGAGCATGTGCTCGTAGCCGCCGTGGCGCTCGGTGTACGTCGCGGCGCCGCCCATGACCTCGCACCACCACGCCGTCGCGTGGTCGCGGTGCTCCTCGTCGACGCGGCCGCCGAAGACGGGCCCGAGCAGCTCGTCGGCCTCGACGAGGTCGTAGAAGACGTCGAGCCAGCGCCGGAACGCCTCGTCGCCGCCCGCCCACTCGTGGATCGTGGGCGTGTCGCCCGCCATCAGTAGACGAGCGCGAGCGGCTGCTCGAGCAGCGCCCGGATGCGGGCGAGGAACTGCGCGGCGTCGGCGCCGTAGAGGATGCGGTGGTCGCAGGCGAGCGTCACGCCCATCGTGTGGCGGGCGACGAGCGCGCCGTCGCGGGCGACCGCCCGCTCGGCGAGCGCGCCGACGGCGAGGATCGCCGCCTGCGGCGGGTTGATGACCGCGGTGAAGTCGGTGACGCCGTACATCCCGAGGTTCGAGACCGTGAACGTCCCGCCGCTGAGCTCCGGCGGCGTGACCGTGCCGGCGCGGACGCGCTCGGCGAGCGCGCGCGTCTCGCGCGCGATGTCGCGCAGGGACTTGCGGTCGGCGTCGAAGACGGTCGGCACGACGAGCGCGTCGGGGGCGGCGACCGCGACGCCGACGTTCACCCGGCCGTGGAGCTCGAAGCGGCCGTCGCGGTAGCTGCCGTTCGCGCGCGGGAACTCGCGCAGCGCGAGCGCGCAGGCCTTGACGATCATGTCGTTGTAGGACGGGACCTCGTCGCCGATCGCCTTGAGCTCGGCGCGCAGCGCGACGCAGCCCTCCATGTCGATCTCGCTGCGCAGGGTGAACTCCGGGACGGTCGCCTTGGACTCGGCCATCCGGCGGGCGATGAGCTGCTGCGTGCGGGTGAGCTCCTGGATCGTGATGTCGCCCTTCGCGGTCCCGGTCTCGCGGTCTCGCTGGCGCGGGCGCCGGGGGCGGCGGGGCCGGCGCGGGCTGCGCGGTGGCGGGTCGGCGCGGCGGGAGCCTCGGCGGGCGGTGGCGGCGGAGCGGCCGCGGCGTGCTCGACGTCGGCCTTCACGATCCGCCCGCCAGGACCGCTGCCGGCGATCTGACGCAGGTCGATTCCCTGCTCGCGGGCGATGCGCCGGGCGAGCGGCGACGCCTTGACCCGGGCGCCCGGCACCGGCGGCGGCGGGGCGGGTTGCGCGCGGCCGGCGGCGGCTGGGAGGCGGCGGGCTGCGGCGCCGGCGCGGCCGGTTGCGGCGCCGCCTCCGCGGCGGGCGGCGCCGCGCCGTTGCCCGCGCCGTCGTCGAGGCGCGCGATGACGCTGCCGATCGGCAGCGTGTCGCCGGCGGCCGCGACGATCGTCAGGACGCCGGCGGCATCGGACTCGTAGGTCAGCGTCGCCTTGTCGGTCTCGATCTCCGCGAGCGGCTCACCGCGGGCGACCGCGTCGCCGTCGGCCTTCAGCCACTTGAGGATCGTCCCCTCCTCCATCGAGTCCGACAGCCGCGGCATGACGATCTCGGCGGTCATCAGCGCTCCCGGATCGTCGCCAGCACGGCGTCGATGATCTGCGGCTCGTGGGGGAACGCGATCTGCTCCAGCGGCTTGGAGTACGGCATCGGCACGTCGGCGCCGGTGACGCGCTGGACCGGGGCGTCGAGGTCGTCGAAGGCCTGCTCCTGGATGAGCGCGGCGAGGTTCGCGCCGACCCCGCCGTGCGGCCAGCCCTCCTCGACGATGACGCAGCGATTCGTCTTTCGCACCGACGCCAGGATCGTGTCGAGGTCCAGCGGGCGCAGCGTGCGCGGGTCGATGACCTCGCACTCGATGCCGTGCTCCTCGCTGAGCGTCTTCGCCGCGCGCGCGGCGGTCAGCGCCATGCGCGAGATGCCGACGATCGTGACGTCGTCGCCCTCGCGGCGGATCGCGGCCTCGCCGAAGCGCACGGTGAAGTCCTCGTCGTCGGGCACCTCTCCGCGCTGGCCGTAGAGGTACTCGTGCTCGATGAAGACGACGGGGTTGTCGTCGCGGATCGCCGACTTCAGCAGCCCCTTGGCGTCGGCGGCCGTCGTCGGCACCGCGACGAGCAGCCCCGGGACGTGGAGGAAGAGCGCCTCCCAGGAATGCGAGTGCGTCGGGCCGAGCTGGTGACCGGCGCCCTGCGGCATCCGCACGACGAGCGGGACCTTCACCTGGCCGCCGAACATGTAGCGGATCGTCGCGGCGTGGTTGACGATCTGGTCCATCGCCAGGAGCGAGAAGTTGATCGTCATGAGCTCGACGACCGGCCGCAGGCCGGTCATCGCCGCGCCGACGCCCATGCCGACGATCGTGTTCTCGGAGATCGGCGTGTCGCGGACGCGCTTCTCGCCGAACTCGTCGAGCAGGCCGGCGGTGACCTTGAAGGCGCCGTTGAAGACGCCGATGTCCTCGCCCATGAGCATGACGTTCGGATCGCGCGCCATCTCCTCGCGCAGCGCGGCGTTCAGCGCCTCGCGGTAGCGCATGATCGCCATCAGTCGGCGTCTCTCTGGGCGGCGTCGGCGGGCTTCGGCGCGGCGCCGCTCTCGCCGTGGTCGGGGAGGTCGGCGCGGTCCATCCCGCGCTCGTCCTCGCCGCGGTGCGGGTGCGGCGTGCGCTCGTCGACGGAGTACCAGCCGCCGACCTGGTCGCCGAGGACGTAGATGTCGTCGTAGAGCGCGTTGGGCGGCGGGTGCGGCGAGGCGTCGGCGAACGCGACGGCGGCGTCGACGCGGGCGATCGTGTCGTGGTCGATCTCGGCGCGCTCGTCGTCGGTGAGGATGCCGGCGGCGACGAGCTGGTCGCCGAAGACCGCGAGCGGGTCGCGCTTGCGCCACTCGTCGACCTGCTCCTTCGTGCGGTACTCCTCGGGATCGGCCATCGAGTGGCCGCGGAAGCGGTAGGTCACGGCCTCGACGAGCATCGGCCGGCGCTCCTCGCGGGCGATCGCGAGCGCCTCGCTCGTGACCCGGTAGGTGTCCATGACATCCATGCCGTCGCAGCGCATGCCCGGCACGCCGAAGCCCTCGCCCTTGCGCAGGAGGTCGGTGATCGCCGAGTGGCGGTCCAGCGCCGTCCCCATCCCGAACTGGTTGTTCGTGATCATGAAGACGACGGGCAGCTTCCACAGCGCGGCGAGGTTCATCGTCTCGCCGAACGTGCCCTGGTTGGAGGCGCCGTCGCCGAACTGGCAGAGCGTGACCTCGTCGAGGCCGAGATAGTCGGAGGCGAGCGCGAAGCCCGCCGCGAGCGGGAGGTTGCCGCCGACGATCCCGTAGCCGCCCATGAAGCGATTCGCGAGATCGAACATGTGCATCGAGCCGCCGCGGCCCTTGCAGAGGCCGTCGACGCGGCCGAAGAGCTCGGCCATCACGCGGTTGGGATCGCTGCCGCGCGCGAGCGTGTGGCCGTGCGAGCGGTACGTCGAGATGAGGTAGTCCTGGTCGCGCAGCGCGCGCGTGGACCCGACGATCGTCGCCTCCTCGCCGATCGCGAGGTGCAGGAAGCCGCCGACCTTCGCCTTCGCGTACATCTCGCCCGCGCGCTCCTCGAAGCGCCGGATGAGGATCATCGTCTCGAGCCACTCGCGCGCGACGTCCGGCTCCGGGAGGCCGGCGTTCTCGGCAGTGTCCGCGACGTGTTCTGCCATCCGCGAGTTAGCGTAGCGGTCGCACGGGGCTGATCTAAGATCGCGGGGGATGGCAGCCCGCCCCGAAGGCGATCCCGCCGCGATGGAGGCCACCGCGCGAGCGATCATCGAGATCGTGGGCCGGCTGCAGGGGGTTGACGGCCTGATCATGCGGGCGCTGCCGGCGAAGGCCTTCGAGGCGCGCGGGCGCACGGCGCTCAACGAGAAGCTCAAGGGCGCGGCGCTGGGCGTCGAGCACACCGCGACGAACCTCCAGCGCCTCGCGACGCAGCTCGGGCAGGGGGCCGAGCAGCTGCGCCACGACCAGCAGCAGTGGGAGGCGGCGAACGCGCCCGCCGCGAGCGCGAGCGGGAGGCCGAGCGGCGCGAGGCGGAGGCGAGGACGCGGTGAGCGGTCGCGTCCGCTTCGACCCGCCGGAGATGATCCGCGCGGCGGGCCGCCTGGAGGCGATCGCCGAGGATCTCATCGGCGCCGGGGTCGCCGTCGGCGCGGTCCCGACGGCCGGCCTGGCGCCCGCGCCGGCGAGCAACGCGCGGATCGTGCTCTCCGAGGCCGGCTGCGACCTCGGGACAGCGCAGACGACGATCGACCGGGCGGCGCGCGAGATCGTCGGGCGCGCGATGAAGGCGCTCGCGCTCGACGACGGAGGCGGCGCGTTCAAGCACCTGCTGCTGCTCAAGAAGCGGCTCGGCAAGGGCTGGGGCGACTTCGTCAAGGGTCTCAGGGATCCCAGCGGCTGGGACGCCGCGAGCTTCCTGAACTCGATCCGCAAGGAGGGACGCGAGTGGCTCGGCAAGACGACGAAGGAGCTGAGCCGGACGCGCAAGCTCAAGTGGGCGCAGCAGTACTGGGACGAGAACGCGTGGGTCCGGCGCCGGTTCGACTCGGCCAGGGACCTGCAGAAGCACGCCGGACGGACGTTCGGCAAGGAGGTCCGCGCCCTCGAGAAGGCGACCCGGCTGCTCGACAAGCTCGAGCCGGTCGCGCACCTCCCCGCCGGCCTGCGCAAGAACCCGCTCGTCAAGCGGGCGCCCGGCCTCGGCAGCATCATCACGTTCGCGGAGGGGATGAGCGAGGGGCGCGGCGTGACCGAGTCCGCCGAGAAGGCCGCCGCGCAGGCCGCCGGGAGCGCGGGTGGCGCCGCGCTCGGCGGCGCCGCCTGCGGGACGGCGGCCGCCGCGACCCTCGGCCTCGGCGCGTTCACGTGCCCGGTCCTCATCGGCGGCGGCGCGGTCATCGGCGACTACGTCGTCGGCAAGGCCTACGACCCGTTCATCAAGCCGGTCGTGGGCGTCGTCCACGAGGGCGGCAAGAAGATCCTCGACGGCGGCAAGAAGGTCGTCGGGTTCGTCGGGGGGCTGTTGGATTGAGCACTCCCCGAGCGTCGGCGGCCAGGGGCGGGTTCCGGCCGGGACGGGTCGCGACGGTCGTCGCGATCTGGTTCGGGCTCGCGGTCGCGATCGACGCCGCGTTCGCGGCCGCCGGGTTCGTCGATGCGCTCGTGCTCGTGTTCCTCGCGGCGCTCGTCGTCCTCGCGACGCCGAGGGCGATCGGGCTGTGGCGCGGGACCGTCTCGCACACGGAGATCACGCACGCGTTCCGCAGCTACTCGATCGAGAGCTGGCAGGCCTTCACGCCGTCGGGCGTCATCGCGATGGACGGCATCGCCGTCTCGTTCGCCGTCCTCGTGACGACGAACGGAGAAGGCGCCGTGGCCGGGGCGATCGGGCTGGCGGGCGGCGTCGTCTTCGTCGTCTTCATGCTCGGCGGCCTGACCGCGGCGCTCGTGCGCCGGCCCAGCTTCCTGCTGCCCGCGACGATGCGACCGGGGAGGTCCGCGTGATCCCGCCCGCCTTCGACCTCACGGTCCCCGACGACTGGACGGCGCTGCCGCCGACGCCCGGCTGCGTGGCGCTCGTCGCCGAGCCCGAGACCGAGGCCGACGACTTCCGCTGCTCGGTGTCGCTCGTCTTCGAGGAGATCCCCGAGGATCAGCGTGAGCTCGGGCTCTACGTCCGCACGCGGATCGGGGCGCTGACCGACCTGCTGACCGATCCCGTCGTCATCGACCTCCAGCCGGCGACGCTCGCGGGCGCCGACGCGGTCGTGTCGACGATCGCCTACCGGCAGGGCAACGACGCGCGCACCCTGCGCCAGTGGGCGACCGTCACCGCCGCCGGGCTCGGCGTGCTCGTCGGCGCCGTCTGCTCGAACGACCGCTTCCCGGGGCTGCAGGCGACGCTCGACGAGATCGCCGGCTCGCTCGTGCTCGGGGACGGCACGTGAGCGTCCGCACCGAGCTGCTGCCGCCGCGGCTGCGCGCGGCGATCGAGGGCGGGGCGGCCGTCGACGACGTCGCCGCCGAGCTGCTCGAGGATCCCACGGGCGCGATCGAGGTCGCGATCCGCGCGCCGGCGCGAGGCGGCCTGGGCCGACGGGCTGTTCGGCGCGGCCGGCTTCGTGCTCGCGGCGTCCGACGACGAGAGCGCGCTCATGACGGGCATCGTCGCCGCCGTCCCGCTGCAGATCGCGATGCTCGCCGGCCTCGGGCCACGGCCGGTCGCCGAGGACGGCGCGATCGTCATCGGCGACATCGACGATCCGCTCGCCGCGGATGAGCTGCCCGCGGCGGTCGCAGCCGTCGTCGCGGCGCCCGACGTGATGCGCTGGAGCGCGCGGGCGAGCTGGAACGGGCACGACGGCCCGGCGGAGCGCGAGGTCGTCGTCATCGACGGCGGATCGGCGGGGCTCCTGCTCTGCACGCCTGTGCCCGGCGAGGAGGGCACGGCCTTTCAGACGTGCAGCTCGACCGACGTCTGGCGGCTGCTGTGCGCGCTGCTGCCGTATCCATCCGAGCTCGGCTGAGCGCGGATACCCTCGGCGGATGCTGCCGACGGAGCATCTCCTCGCCTTCCTCGTCATCGCGACCGTGCTCATCGTCGTGCCCGGCCCGAGCGTCCTGTTCGTCGTCACGCGCTCGCTGACGCTCGGTTCGCGCGCCGGCCTTGCGACCGTCGTCGGCAACGCCGCCGGCGTCTACGTGCAGGTCATCGCGGTCGCCTTCGGGATCGGCGCGCTCGTGCAGGAGTCGATCGCGGTCTTCACGGCGATCAAGCTCGTCGGGGCGGCGTACCTCGTCTACCTCGGCGTGCAGACCTTCCGTCACCGCCGCGAGCTCATGGCGGCGCTCGACGCGCCGGTCGAGCGCAAGCACCTGCGGCGGATCTTCGGCGACGCCTTCCTCGTCGGGATCTTCAACCCGAAGGTCATCGTGTTCTTCATGGCGATCCTGCCGCAGTTCGTCGACCGCTCGGCGGGCTCGGTCCCGATCCAGCTGCTGGCGCTCGGCGCGGTGTTCTGCCTCATCGCGCTCGTCTGCGACAGCATCTGGGCGCTCGCTGCGGGTGCCGCGCGCTCGTGGCTCGTGCGCTCCCCGCGCCGCCTCGAGGCGATCGGCGGGGCCGGCGGCGTCGCGATGGTCGGCCTCGGCGCCGGCCTCGCGCTGAGCGGCCGCAAGGACTAAGCTCAGGACTCGCCCCAGCGCTCGAGGAACGCGACCTCGTCGAGGCCGGCGAGGTCCTCGCGCAGCCGGCGGGCCTGGCGGGCCGCGTCGGGGGCCGCCAGATCCCAGAAGAGCACGACCTCGCCCGAGGCGACCTCGACGACCTCGAGGTGGTCCACCCGCGACGGCGCGAGGGCGGCGGGAGTGCGGCCGGCGCGCGTGTGCAGCAGCCGGTAGCTGCGATTGGCCCTCATGCGGCCAAACGTAGCTCGCGCCCGGCGACGGTGCGGCACCAGGCTCGATGCACTACGCGGCGAGGGCTCGTGCGACGCCGTCGCATGCGTCGTCGCCGTGGAAGACCCGCGCCGCGGCATCGGGACACAGCCCGGCCGGCACCCACAGCGCCGGGACGTCGCGGACGCCGCGCTGGGCGGCCAGCGCCGTCGCGTCGTCCAGCGCGTCGGCGATCGAGCGCAGGGCGGCGCCCTTGAGGACGGCGCGCGGGTGCATCTCGCAGGCCGCGGCGGCGATGAGGACGTTGTCGGGCGCGCCGAGGTCGCGGCCGGCGGCGAAGGACTGCCGGAACGCCGCGAGCGAGAAGGCGACGGCGCGGCCGATCTGGCGCGCGTAGGTCGCGGCCCGCATCGCGAACGCCGTGTCGCAGGGAAACGGCTCCGGCCAGCGGACGGGCTGCAGCCCGCGGCGCTCGGCGGCGCGCTCGATGCGATCGAAGAACGCCTCGCGATCGGCCTCGCAGCGCCAGCCCTCGAGCGTGTCGGCGGCGGGCAGCCGCGGCGCGGCCACGGGGATCCATTCGGCCGCCGGCAGCAGCGAGATGACGCGCTCGGCGACGAGGTAGGCCTCCGGACTCGCGAGGTCGAAGTAGAAGGCCGTCCTGCCGGGAACGTCGGGCTCCACGCCTCAACCGTAGCCGCGTCGCGGGCGTTACCCGTGGATGAGCCAGCCGTCGGCGTCGCGGGCGGCCTCCATGACCGCCTCCGACAGCGTCGGATGGCCGTGCACGATGCGTCCCACCTCGGCGAAGCCGCCCTCGAGCGCGCGGACGTTGACGAGCTCCTGGATGAGCTCCGTCGCCTTCGTCCCGACGATGTGCCCGC
The DNA here is from genome assembly GCA_963830085.1 of uncultured Actinomycetes bacterium. Lineage (GTDB taxonomy): Bacteria > Actinomycetota > Thermoleophilia > Solirubrobacterales > Solirubrobacteraceae > CADCVQ01. Next base: position 85,444 of record CAWHLF010000013.1, read on the forward strand.
CGAGCAGCTCGCCGTACGTGCGGTCGCCGACGATCTTCACGAGGCCGGTGCGATCGCCGTAGACCGTGCCCGCGCCGACGGCGCCGAACTGCAGCCTGCCGACGACGACGTCGTGACCGGCGTCGATCGCCTGCTGCTCGGTGAGGCCGAAGCTCGCGACGTTCGGGTAGCAGAAGGTCGCGCGCGGGATGTCGATGTACTCGATCGGATGCGTCTCGAGGCCGGCGGCGTCCTCGACGGCGATGATGCCCTCGTCGGAGGCCTTGTGCGCGAGCGCCGGGCCCGGGACGAGGTCGCCGATCGCGTAGACGCCGGCCAGCGAGGTGCGCTGCGCGCCGTCGACGGCGACGAGGCCGCCGTCGGTGAGCGCGATGCCCGCCTCCTCGAGGCCGAGGCCCTCGACGTCAGGCGCCCGGCCTGCCGCGATGACGAGCCAGTCGGCCTGCGCGGGCTCGCCGGCGACGGTGAACGTCACGCCGCCGTCGCCCGAGACGACGTCCTCGACGAAGACCCCGGTGCGGACGGCGATCCCCTGCTTCTTGAACCCGCGGTCGGCGATCTTCGAGATGTCCGGGTCCTCGGTCGGCAGGACGCGGTCGAGGCCCTCGTAGAGCGTCACGTCGCTGCCCAGACGGGCGTAGGCGGACGCGATCTCGGTGCCCGACGCGCCGGCGCCGACGACCGCGAGCGTCGCGGGCAGCTCCTGCAGCGCCCACGCCTCCTCGGTGCCGATGACGCGGCCGCCGAACTGCGTGCCGGGCAGCGGCTTCTTCACCGAGCCGGTCGCGAGGACGACGGTCGTCGCAGCGATCTCGGTGCCGTCGAAGTTGCCGCCGACCTTGACGTTGCCGTCGTCGGTGACCGAGCCGTGGCCCTCGATGACGTCGATGCCGTGCTTCTTCATGAGGCCCGACACGCCGCCGGTCAGCGTCTTGACGACCTTCTCGCGCCGCGCGCCGACCGCCGCGAAGTCGACCTCGGGCGCGCCGACGGTGATGCCGAAGTCGCCGGCCCCGCGGATCTCGGTGAGGACGTCGGCGACGCGCAGGACGGCCTTGGCGGGGATGCAGGCGTAGTTCAGGCAGCGCCCGCCGATGCGGTCGGACTCGACGACGGCGGTGCGCATCCCGAGCTGCGCGGCCCGGATGGCGGCGACGTACCCGCCCGGACCGGAGCCGATGACGATGCAGTCATAGGAGGATTCGGCCATGGCCGCTGACCCTATCGAGTCGGCATCTGGAGCCTGGCCATCGGCCGCACGAGCTTCCAGAACAGCCAGCCGAGCAGGCCGATCGTGATGATGCAGACGATCGCCTGCCACCACTTCTGCACGCCGATGAGGTAGAGCGAGAAGAAGACGATCTGCAGGCCGAGGATCGTCTGGAAGCCGAGCACCGCCCAGTACTGGCGGGCGAGCATCCCGAAGCCCGCGACGAGCAGGACCGCCGTCGTCACCGCGGTCGTCACGTACGGGTCGCCGGTGGCGCCGGAGAGGTCGTTGCCGGTCAGGGCGGTCAGGACGTTGCCGATCGCGAAGACGAACGCGACGCCGGCGGCGAACGTCACGATGCCGGGCCGCTCGCCGGGCGCGAGCGGCTCGAGGCTCGCGCGGATGGCCTCGTCGCGCGCGCGGCCGCGGGCGTATCCGCGGCGCATCGAGTCATCGCCGGCGGGTGGCTCCGGCGGCGGCGGTGCGGGCGGCGCCGGGGTGCGCGCCGGCGGGCGTGCGCCGGCGCCGGCGGCCCGCCCGCGCTTGCGGCTACGCGAGCCCATGGGCGAGCTCGGCATCGAGGGCCGCGCGCAGCCCGCTCGCGGCGGCGCGCGGGTCGGCGGCCTCGGCGATCGCGCGGACGACGGCGACGCGGCGGGCGCCCGCCGCGAGGACGTCGCCGACGTTGGCGGCGTCGATGCCGCCGATCGCGAAGAACGGGACCGGCGCATGAGCGGCGGCGTGACGCACGAGCTCGAGGCCGACGGCGGGACGGCCGGGCTTCGTCGGCGTCGCGTTGACGGGGCCGACGCCGATGTAGTCGGCGTCGCCGGCGGCTGCGATGTCGGCGGGCGAGTGCGTCGAGCGGCCGACGAGCGCCTCCGGCCCCGCGAGCTCCCGTGCGCGCGCGACGTCCATGTCGTCCTGGCCGACGTGGCAGCCGTCGGCGCCGGCGGCGGCGACGAGGTCGGGCCGGTCGTTGAGGATCAGCAGCGCGCCGGCGGCGACGCAGAGCGAGCGGGCCGTCGCGGCGGCCGCGAGCAGCTCGTCGTCGGTCGCCCGCTTGTCGCGCAGCTGGACGACGTCGACGCCGCCCGCCAGCGCCGGCGCGAGGACGTCGTGCAGGGGACGCCCCCCGGGTGCGACCGGGCAGACGAGATAGAGCGCGGCCCGCTGCAGCCGGGCGCGCCGATGGCCGAGGGCGGACACGCGACCCATTGTCGCAACGCCCGCGGGGCGGGGTGCGCGACCGGCTAGGATTCGGGGCCTAACGGGAGCCCGTGACGCGGGCTGAGAGGGCTTGGAGCCGACCGTCAACAGCTGATCCGGATCATGCCGGCGAAGCGAGGTGTCATGCCGCAGGACCCAACAGCATCACCGGACGTCGTCGTCATCGGCGGCGGCGCCATCGGGCTCGCGATCGCGTGGCGCGCCGCACAGCGCGGCGCCGCCGTCTGCCTGCTCGAGCGCGGCGAGCTCGGCGGCGGGACCTCGCGCGTCGCGGCCGGGATGCTCGCGCCCGTCACCGAGGCCGATCCCGGCGAGCTCGCCCTGCTGGCGCTCGGGCTGCGCGCCGCCCGCGAGTGGCCGGCGTTCGCCGCCGAGCTCGCCGAGGCGTCCGCGACCGACCCGGGCCTGCGGCGCTGCGGCGCGCTCGTCGTCGCCCGCGACGGCGACGAGGCCGCGGCGCTCGAGCGCGAGCTCGCGCTGCGCGTCGATCTCGGGCTCGCCGTCGAGCGGCTGCTGCCGAGCGCCGCGCGGCGCCTGGAGCCCGCGCTCGCGCCGACCGTGCGCCTCGCGCTCGCCGTCGACGGCGACCACGCGGCCGACCCGCGCGCGCTCGTGCTCGCGCTGGGCGAGGCCGCCCGCCGCGCGGGCGCGCGGCTGCGCACCGGCGCGCACGTGCGCGGCATCCGCGTGCGGCACGGCCGCGTCGCGGGGGTGCAGCTCGACGGCGGCGAGGTCGTCGAGGCGCGCCAGGTCGTCGTCGCGGCCGGTCCGTGGAGCGGCGCGATCGACGGCGTGCCGGAGGACGCGAGGATCCCGCTGCGCCCGGTCAAGGGGCAGATCATGCGCCTGCGCGACCCCGCGGGCCCGGGCCTGCTCGAGCGCATCGTCCGCTTCGAGGGCGGCTACCTCGTCCCGCGCGGCGACGGGCGCTACGTCCTCGGCGCGACGATGGAGGAGCGCGGCTTCGACACGACCGTGACGGCGGGCGGGATGTACGAGCTGCTGCGCGACGCCGGCGAGCTCGTGCCGGGCGTCCACGAGCTCGTCGTCGAGGAGACGGCGGCCGGCCTGCGCCCGGCGACGCCCGACAACGCGCCCGTCATCGGGCGCTCGGAGGCGGTCGAGGGCCTCGTCTGGGCGACCGGCCATCACCGCAACGGCATCCTGCTCGCGCCGGTGACCGCCGAGATCGTCGCCGGCGTGCTCGCGGGGACCGCCGCGCCCGCCGCGTTCGCGCCCGGCCGCTTCGCCCCGACCCGCGTGAGGGCGACGGCATGATCTACGTCAACGGCAGGCCCGTGCAGACCGCTCCCGAGCCGACGATCCGCGACGTCCTGCTCGGGCTCGACATCGATCCCGAGCGCGCCGGCATCGCCGTCGCGGTCGACTCCGAGATCGCCCGCCGCGGCGCGTGGCCGACGCAGACCGTCGACGACGGCGCGCACGTCGAGATCGTCGCCGCGACGCAGGGCGGATGACGTGATCGCGCCGCTCGTCATCGCCGGACGGACCTTCCGCTCGCGGCTGCTGCTCGGCACCGGCGGCTTCACGCGCATGGCGACGCTCGCCGACGCGATCGACGCCAGCGAGACCGAGCTCGTGACGGTCGCGATGCGGCGCGTCGAGCCCGGCACGGACGGCTCGCTGCTCGACGTCATCGCCGAGCGCGGCGTCGACGTCCTGCCGAACACCGCGGGCTGCTTCACGGCGCGCGACGCGGTGCGCACGGCGCAGCTCGCGCGCGAGGCGCTGCAGACCGACTGGGTCAAGCTCGAGGTCATCGGCGACGAGCGCACGCTGCTGCCCGATGCGCCCGAGCTGCTCGTCGCCGCCGAGCAGCTCGTCGACGACGGCTTCGTCGTGCTGCCCTACTGCAACGACGACCCGGTCCTCGCCCGCCGGCTGGAGGACGCCGGCTGCGCCGCGGTCATGCCGCTCGGCTCGCCGATCGGCAGCGGCCAGGGCATCGCCAACCCGGCGAACCTCACGCTCATCGTCGAGCAGGCCGGCGTGCCGGTGATCCTCGACGCCGGCGTCGGCACGGCCTCCGATGCCGCCCTCGCGATCGAGCTCGGCTGCGACGCGGTGCTCTGCGCGAGCGCGATCTCGCGCGCCGCCGATCCGGTCGCGATGGCGCACGCGATCCGCCACGCCGTGCTCGCGGGGTCGCTCGCCCGCGGCGCGGGGCGCATCCCGCGCCGGACCCACGCACGAGCCAGCTCGCCGCTGGAGGGCATGCCGGAGTTCGCGGAGTGACATCGGCCGATGCGCTCGTCGAGCGCTTCCTCGCCGCCTGGTCGGGCGCCGACATCGGCGCCGAGCTCGCGGCGACGTGCGCGCCCGACCTGCACTACGAGGACCCGCTGACGGTCAAGGGCCCGCTGCACGGCCCGGGTGCGCTCACCGCGCACGTCGCGCGCCTGCGCACCGCGGCGCCGGACGCGCGCGTGGAGGCCGCCGGAGAGCTCCTGACCGACGGGCGCTTCGTCGCGGCCCCGGTCCGGCTGCTCGGAACGCACACCGGTGAGCTCGAGTCGTTTCCCCCCACGCGCCGCGCCGTCGCGGTCCACGCGATCGTCTACTGCGAGCTCGACGCGACCCGGACGCTCCTCTGGCGCGTCCGGGCCTTCTTCGATCTCTACGACGCCGCGGTCCAGCTCGGCGTCCTGCCCCAGCCCGGCTCGGTCGGCGAGCGGGCGCTCATGCTCCTGCGCGGCTTCGGCCTGCGAGCGGGCGGCTGACCCGCCCGCAGACGCCGGTGCCTACTCCGTGACGGTGATCGTCCCGGCCTGCCCCTGGTGGAGCGTGCAGACGTAGTCGATCGTCCCGGCCGCCGTCGGCGTGTACTCGTACGTGCCGGTGGCGAAGTCGTCGGACTTGAAGTCGGCGCCGTCGGTCGCCGTGACGTTGTGCGGGTAGCCGTCGTCGTTCGTCCAGACGATCTTCTGGCCGACCTTCGCGGTGCTCTCGTCGGGCACCATCTTGTTGCCCTTCATCGAGATCTCGACGCTCGCGGTCTCCTCGGCGGCAGGGGCCTCCGCGGTGGCCGCCGGCGCCTCGGTCGTCGCAGCGGTCCCGCCGTCCTCGTCGTCATCGCCGCAGCCGGCGACGAAGGCGCCCCCGAGCGCCAGGGCTCCACACGACAGCAACGTGATGATCCGGCGTGACATACGACCTCCCCTGCATCGGCGGGCAGTTTCGCGCGCGAGATTAGCCGTCGGCGGGGTGCCCGTGCGCCAGCAGCGCGAGGCGCAGCGGGGCGTGGTCGGACAGCTCGCCGCGATCGAGCACCTCGAGCGGCCCGGCCGCCGTGACGCGGCGGCCCAGGATGTGGTCGACGCCGCGCCCGCCGAGGTGCTCGAATCCCGGCGCCGACGGCGCGCGGACGTTGAAGTCGCCGCCGAGGATCGCGGGCGCGCGCGCCGCCCAGCCGAGCGCCGCCGCCGCGGCTCGCTCGATGTCGGCCTGCGCGCGGGCGTCGGAGTGGACCTGCGCGTGGAGGTTGGCGACCCACAGCCCGGAGTCCAGCGCGACCGCGTGGCAGACGCGCCGCTCCGGCCAGCGGCGCAGGAGCACGCGGCGGTGCTCGGCGATCGCCCGCCCGCGGACGAGGATGACGTTCGCCCCGCCGCCGCCGGACTTCACGACGTCCGGCGCGCGCTCGGCGAGCGCGCGGCGCAGCGCCGGCAGCTCGTTGCGCGACGTCAGGGCGGTGCGGGCGCCGGCGCGGCAGGCGCGGCCGAGTGGGAGCGCCCACCACGGCGGGACCTCCTGCAGGAGCGCGACGTCCCACTCCCAGCCGGCGAGCGCGCCGGCGAACTCGGCCTGCAGATCGCGGCCGGCCGGCGGCACGGCACGGCCATGGAAGAGGTTCCACGTCAGGACGCGCACACGAGGACCGGAGCCTAGACTGCCCGTCTTGACGCGCCACCTGCTCACCGGGACCGAGCTCGATCGCGACGAGCTGCTCGCGCTGCTCGACCGCGCCGACGCGCTGAAGGCGGCGCCGCTGTCCTCGCGGGCGCTCGAGGGGCGCAGCATCGCGCTGATCTTCGAGAAGCACTCCACGCGCACGCGGCTGTCGTTCGAGGCCGGGATCTTCGAGCTCGGCGGCCAGCCGGTCGTCCTGCGCCGCGACGAGCTGCACCTCTCGCGGGGCGAGTCGGTCGCCGACACCGCGCGCGTGCTGTCGCGCCACATGGCCGCGATCGGCGTGCGCACCGGTCCCGACGAGCTGCTGCAGGAGCTCGCCGAGGTCGCGACGGTGCCGGTCTTCAACATGCTCACGGCCGGCCATCACCCCTGCCAGGCGCTCGCCGACCTCATGACGCTGCGCGAGACGTTCGGCCGCCTCGAGGGGCTGAAGCTCGCCTACGTCGGCGACGGCAACAACGTCGCTCGCTCGCTCGCCCTGCTCGGGGCGATCGCGGGCGTCGAGGTCGCGGTCGCGTCGCCGCGGGCCTACGCGCTCACCGGCGCGCCGGCGGCGCTGCTCACCGACGACCCCGCCGAGGCCGTGAAGGGCGCTCACGCCGTCTACGCCGACGTCTGGGTGAGCATGGGCGACGAGGAGACCGCCGACGACAGGCGCGCCGCGCTCGGGCCCTACCGCCTCGACGACGAGCTGCTCGATCTCGCCGCGCCCGACGTCATCGCGCTGCACTGCCTGCCGGCGCATCCGGGCGAGGAGATCACCGCCGAGGTCCTCTACGGGACGCGCCAGCGCATCTGGGATCAGGCCGAGAACCGGCGCCATGCGCAGAAGGCGTTGCTGGAGCTGCTCCTGCGTTAGCCTCGTCCGGCACGGGGATCGATCGTGGTAGGAGGCTCGCCGATGCCGCAGCCGAAGAAGCAGGGCACGTCCGCACGCAAGACGCCCGGGAGCAAGCCCGCCGCCCGCAAGCCCGCGCGCAAGGCGGCCTCCCCGAAGCCCGCCCGCAAGAAGCCGGTCGTCGGCGCGGCGCCGGGCAGGCCCGCGCCACCGCCGCCCGAGCGCTCCGACGACGACGCCGTCCACGCGGCGATCGCGATGCTGCGCGACCTGCTCTCGCGCGGCGTCGTCATCAGCAGCGACCGCCTCCAGGAGACCGTCGACGAAGCGGTCCGGCGCGGCCGGATGACGCGCGACGACGCCGAGGACCTCGTCGCCAACCTCGTCCAGATCGGCCGCCGCCAGACGCAGGACACGCTCGCCGAGCTCGAGTCGCTCGTCGGGCGCTCGGCGACGCAGACGCGCCGCATGGCGCGCTCGCGCGTGCGCAGCGTCGCCTCCGCGGCCCGTCAGGCGCCCGGCACCGACCGCGCGCTGCGCGCCGTCGACCGCGCGCGCCGCGCCGCCGGCCTGGGCTCGCAGTTTCCGATCAGCGGCTACGACGACCTGACCGCGGCGCAGGTCAAGGAGCGCCTCGGCGAGCTGTCGGCCGCGGAGCTGCGCAAGGTCCGCGATCACGAGCGTCGCAACGCGAACCGCAAGTCGATCCTCGCCGCCGTCGAGAAGCTGCTGCGGTAGGCACGCCGGCGGACCCTGCGATGCTGGTGTGGATGGAAGCATCCACGACCTTCACGCGCCCCGAGCGCGGCGCGACGATCGAGCTGAGCGTCGAGGCGCTCGCCTACGGCGGCAACGGGATCGCGCGACTCGCGACCGGCGAGGACGATCGCGGCGGCTACGTCGTCTTCGTCGGCGGCGCCGTCCCGGGCGACCGCGTGCGCGCCGTCGTCACGAAGCGCAAGCGCGGCTACGCCGAGGCGCGCACGCTCGAGGTGCTCGAGCCGAGCCCCGAGCGCATCGAGCCCGTCGCCGACCATCCCGGCGCGCCCTGGCAGGTCCTGCCCTACGAGCGCCAGCTCGCCGTCAAGCAGGAGCAGGTCCATGACGCGCTGACGCGCATCGGCCACCTCGAGGGCTTCGTGCTCGACGACATCGTGCCCGCCGAGCAGACGTGGCGCTATCGCAACAAGCTCGAGTACTCCTTCGGCACCGGCGACGCCGGCGAGCTCGTCTGCGGCTTCCACGCCCCGGGCTCGTGGCACGAGATCGTGCCGATCACGGATTGCCTGCTGGCCTCCGAGCGCTCCAACGCCGTCCGCGACCAGGTCGTCGCGTGGTGTCGCTCGCAGGGCCTCGCGGCGATGGACCGCCGGACTCAGACCGGGATGCTGCGCAACCTCGTCATCCGCGAGGGGCGGCGCACCGGCGAGCTCCAGGTGCGCCTCGTCACCGGTCCCGGCGAGCTCGACACCGAGAGCCTCGCCGCCGCGGTCGACTGCGAGGGCCTCATGTGGACGCGCACGGACGCGCTCGCCGAGACGACGCAGGGCGGCGAGACCCAGCTCGTCGCGGGCGCGCGCAAGCTCCAGGAGGAGCTGTCCGGGCTGCGGCTGGCGATCTCGCCGCTGGCGTTCTTTCAGACGAACACCGAGATGGCCGAGAAGCTCTATGCGATCGCCGCGGACCTCGCCGGCCTGCAGGGCTGGGAGCGCGTCTACGACCTCTACTGCGGGATCGGGACCGTCGGCCTCAGCGTCGCGGACCGCGCCGGCGAGATCTGGGGCCTGGAGATCGTCGAGGAGGCCGTCGCCGACGCGATCGCCAACGCGAAGCGCAACCAGATCGACAACACGCGCTTCTTCGCCGGCGACGTCCGCCTGGCGCTGCGCGAGCTGACCGAGGAGGCCGGCCGGCCCGACGTCTGCCTCGTCGATCCGCCGCGCGCCGGCCTGTCGCAGAAGATCGTGCGGCGCATCATCGAGGCCAACCCGCGCCGGATCGTCTACATCTCGTGCAACCCGACGACGCTCGCGCCGAACGCCGCGCAGCTCGTCGAGGCGGGCTACGCGCTGCGCCGCGTCGTCCCGGTCGACATGTTCCCGCAGACCCCGCACATCGAGTGCGTGGCGCTGCTGGAGCGCGTCGCCTGACGCGCTACGGATCCAGCAGCGCCGTCAGCGCCGCGATGTCGCGCTCGTCGCGCGGGCGACCGCTCTTTCGCGGTGTCGGGCGCCGGCACGACGTCGAGGTCCATCGTGGTCCGGCGATGTCCGTGGACCTGCACCGCGACGCCTCCGATGATCGTATACCGGACCTCGTGGCGCGCGAGCGCGGCGAGCAGCTCGCGCAGGTCCAGAGGGTGCGAGGGCTCCTCGATCACGACCGCCGCCGGCTGCGCGCGAGCGCGCCCTCGATCTCCAGCCGGGTCGCACGAGGTTCCACGACGCCGCCTCGGCCAGCCGCTGCTCGGGCGTCATCCGCCGCGCGTGCGCGAGCTCGGCGGGCTCGACATCGAGCTCGAGCGGGACGACCTCGAGGACCGGGCGCTCGCCGAGTGCCAGCAGCAGCTGGGCGAAGCGCTCGAAGCTCGGTGACTCGCTGCCGGCCTCGATGCGGCTGATCGCCGCCTGCGTCGTGTCGGCCCGGCGCGCGAGCGAGCGCTGTGAGACGCCGTGGCGCAGGCGGGCCGCGCGGAGCTCGTCTCCGAGGATCGACACGACGCGATACCGTATCCGATATCGGCGAGCTTGCCGGTTTCATCGCCGCGGAGGCGGGGCAACGACGTCAGAGATGGCTTCTGTGCGACAGCCTCGTGGCTGAGCGGGCATCGGCGTTTCGCACCGGCGCGGCCGGCTGGTGGCTCGTTCTCGCCGTGACGATCGGCGCCACGGCGGCGCTGATCGGGGTCGCGCTCGGCCTCGAGACGCTCTGGGTCGCGATCGGCGCCGGCGTCGTGGCGGCCGTGCTGCCCGCGGTGCTCGACGAGCGCCGGCGCCGGCGCGAGCGCGCGCCGCGCACCTGACGCGAGCCTCAGCGGCCGCGCAGCGCCCGCAGCTCGGCGCGCAGCTGCACGATCTCGGCCTCCAGGCGCGCGACGCGCTCCTCCAGCGGCAGCTCCTGCGCGGGCGCGCGCTCCGGCGCCGCCGGCATCGGCCGCCCGGGGGCGGCGCGCATGACCGGGGGCGCGGCGAGCAGCTCGGCGGGCGAGGGCGCCGTCACCGCGACGGGCTCGGGGACGTCGTCGTCGGACAGGCGGTGCGCGTAGCGCTCCTCCTTCTGGCCCGGGCGGCGGGGCAGCTGGGCGACGAGGTCGCGGTCGATGAGCCGTGCGAGGGTCTCGTGGATCGCGTCGAGGCCGCCGAAGGGGTGCAGGCGCTCGGTGCGGGCCTTGAGCTCGCCGGGCGTCTGGGCGCCGCGGAGCATGAGGACGCAGAGCACGGCGAGCTCGTCCGGCGCGCTCGTCAGCGACTCGTCGAGCAGGTGGCGGTACTTCGACGTCCGGCTCCCGGCGCCGCTGGACAGGCGCGCCCAGCGCCGGCGGTGCAGGCGGGTGACCGCGTCGCGGATCGTCGCCTCGTCGTAGGCGACGACGGGATCGCGGTTCGTGGACTGGTTGCAGGCAGCGCGCAGCGCGTTGAGCGTCAGCGGGTAGGCGTCGGGCGTCGTGCGCTGCTTCTCGAGGAGGCAGCCCAGGACGCGGATCTCGGCCGCGGCGAGGTCCACTACTCGCTTTTGGGCCCGCCCTTGGAGGGCTTGTTGTCCTCGAAGCGCTTCAGCCAGTCGGTGAGCTGCTGCCCGGCGCTGGAGACGTGCTCGCCGGCCTCGTGGAAGAGCTCCCTGAAGCGCTCGGTGTAGTGCGCCGCCGCGTCGCCGGCCTCCTCGCGGACCGGGCGCTCCTGGCCGCGACGGGTGTACTCGCCGCTGACGATCCGGTCGTAGTCGCCGTCGCGCACCCACGCGAGCAGCTCCGAGACGCGCCGGACCGGCAGCGCGTGGGTCTGGCGCATGTCGGTCAGCAGCCGCTGGAGGCGGTCCAGGCCATCGCCGCTCTCGGTGTACTCCATCGCCTGGCGCATGAACGCGTCGAGGTTGAGGTCGGCGGCCTTCGCGCCGCCGGACATCGTCATGAGCATGCGGCAGACCAGGCGCGGGTCGCGCGTGACGATCGCCGCCGCGCGGTCGCAGGTCAGCTCGGAGGCGCGCGACCACTCCAGCAGCGCATACTGGACCGCCTGCAGCGGCACGCCGGCGCCGAGCGGCAGCCGCTGGCTGCCGATCCGCAGGAGGATCTCCAGCGCGGTCCGGTAGAGGACGTGGTCGGAGAGGATGTGGGCGACCTCGTGGGCGATGACCGCCTCGAGCTGGGCGTCGTCGAGCAGCGAGACGGTCGCGCTGTTGAGCACGACGATCGGCTTGCCCGAGCCGACGGCCATGGCGTTCGCCATCGGCTGCTGGGTGATGTAGAGGTCGTACTCCTCGGGCATGTCGAGGACGCCGAGCACGTGCTGGTAGAGCGTCCAGATCCCCGGGAGCTGGTCGGTGCCGAGGCGCACGGACGCGCCGAGGTACGTCTGGCGCAGCGCACGCTCGTAGCCGAACTCGATGAGCTTGCGCACGACGATGTCGAGCATCGGGATCGAGCCGAGCGCGGCGGTCGCGGCGCGGTCGGCCGGGTGCTCGTAGGCCTTCGGCGAGATGCCGGTCAGCCGGTAGGCCTCCGCTGGCGTCGTCACCGGATCAGCTTAGTCCACAGCCCAGCACCTCCGAGGTTGCGCGTCTAGACTCCGCGGCCGTGCGTGCCGCCACGATCCGCGACGGCGAGGTCCTCGTCGAGGAGCACCCCGATCCGCAGCCGGGATCGGGCGAGGTGGCCGTCCGGGTGCGCGGCGCGGGGATCAACGGCGCCGACATGCTCCAGCGCCGCGGCCGCTACCCGGCGCCGCCCGGCAGCCCGGCCGACATCCCGGGCCTCGAGCTCGCCGGCGAGGTCTCGCGAGCTCGGCCCCGGCGCGCAGCGCTTCAAGGAGGGCGACCGCGTCATGGGCATCGCCGGCGGCGGTGGTCAGGCGGAGCTCGCGATCGTCCACGAGCGCCAGCTCATGCCGGTGCCCGACGGCGTCGGCATCGCCCACGCGGGCGGCCTGCCGGAGGTCTTCACGACGGCCCACGACGCGCTCTTCACCCAGGCGGGCCTGCGCCCCGGCGAGCGGCTGCTCGTCCACGGCGCCGCGGGCGGCGTCGGCACGGCGGCCGTCCAGCTCGGCCACGCGACCGGCGCGCACGTCACCGCGACGGTGCGCAACGCCGACCTGCGCGAGGCGGTCGGCAAGCTCGGCGCCGACGCGGTCCTGGACCCGGAGGGGTTCGAGGAGGACGCGGAGCCGTTCGACGTCATCCTCGAGCTCGTCGGCGCCCCGAACCTCGGCGCGAACGTCAAGGCGCTGCGGATCGGCGGGCGGATCGTCGTCATCGGCATCGGGGCCGGCGCGAAGGGCGAGCTGAACCTCGCCGCGCTCATGGCCAAGCGCGGGCGGATCATGGCCTCGACCCTGCGCGCCCGGCCGCTGGAGCAGAAGGCGGCGACGGCCCGCGCGCTCGAGCGCGAGGTCCTGCCGCTCTTCGAGCGCAAGGCGCCTGCGCGTCCCGGTCGCCGAGACGTACCCGCTCGACGACGTCGCCGCCGCCTACGACCAGTTCGCGGCCGGCGGCAAGCTCGGCAAGATCATCCTCGTTCCGTAGCGCGGGCCTCGCCCGCCGGCGCCTGGGACAGCATCGCCCCGATCCGGTCGATGTTCGGCAGCAGGTAGCCCGCGGCGATGAGCGGCAGCGCCGGGATCGCGCGGTCGAGCACGATGCTGAGCACGAGCGAGCCGATGAGGCCGAGCGTCAGGCCGATGATCGTCGCGGTCCGGCGGAAGCCGTAGTGCCACGCCCACGCGGCGAACATCGAGAGAAACAGCGCGTCGGAGAAGCCGAGGTGGCCGGCGCTGCCCTGATCGCCCCACGCCGGCATGTCGAAGCTCAGCGGGTCGGCGACCTCGGTCCCGTCGGCGAGCAGGCGCGACGACGGGCCGCTGGCGACCGACCAGACGTCGATCGCCGCGACGAACAGCGGCACCGCGATCGCGATGACCGGCGTCGCCAGCCAGCGCGCGAAGAGCAGCCCGATCGATCCGGCGACGAGCGCCTCGGCGACGTTCGCGCCGGCGCCGACGCCCGCCTCGCCGCCGGAGTTCAGCGCCGCCGCGAGCAGCCCCGCGCCGAACGCGACGAGCAGCGGGCCGTACAGCGTGCCCTCGGCCGGCGCGAGCGCGAGCGCGCTCGCCGCGAGCATGAGCAGCCCGACCCCGCCGGCGACGATCGTCGTCGTGTCGCCCGCGGCCAGCGCCGGGAGCGCCGGTGCGGCGAGGAAGTAGGCGAGCGCCACGAGCGGCGCGGCGATCGCGAGCGTCCCGGCACCGGGACGGCGCCGCCGGCGGCGGGGTGGCGTCAGTACGGCGGCAGGTCGGCGTACCACTCGCCGAGCACCCTGAAGGCCGACCAGAACGCGCGCTTGGCCGTCTCCTCGTCGAGCGCCTCGTCGATGTTCGGGACGAAGAGCGCCTCGATCGACGGCGTGAGGCGCTGCAGCTCGCCCGGCCGCGCGTGGACCTCGTGCGCGAGCGGCAGCCCGAGGTCGTTGAGGGTCGCGAGCGCCTCGTCGCCCATGACGACGACGATCTTCGGCTGGACGATCGCGAGCTCCTCGACGAGGCGGGCCACGCAGCCGGGGTCGGCGAGCGCGGTGTCGCTGACCGGGCACTTCACGCAGAGCGTCCCGTAGACGGCGAGCGGATCGATCGCCAGCCGCTTGAAGGCCTTCATGAGCGCCGCCCCGGCGCGGCCGTAGAACGCGACGCCTTCCTCGATCTCGGGCGCCGTCGGCGCGTGCTTGAGCAGCATGATGTCGGCCTGCGGGTGGCCGGAGCCCAGGACCGGCATGAGATGTCCGCGCGGGCAGTGCGGGCAGGCCTGCAGCTCGCGCGTGAAGGTGTTGAGCTCGCGGATGGCTCGCTCGAGGTACTTCTCGCGGATCTCGTCGTCGGTCGCAGGCATGGCTGGCCGTGGTTTCGACGGTCCGGACGGGCCGACCCTGCGCGTGCATCACGACTTGCGCGTCGCCCGTCGCACCCGCCGCTCGCGCCGCGCGGCCCGCGCCGCGGGGGGCGTCGCCTTCGTCTCGAGGAACTTCAGCGCCTGGACGTAGAGCAGCGAGGAGGGCTTCGTCGTGATCTCCGCGTCGCGCAGCGCCTCGAGGAACTCCTCGGGGCCGTCGAAGTCGGCCATCCGCACGCGCACCGAGCCGAGGCCCTGCGCGACGTGCGAGTCCGAGCCGGCGCCCGCGAGGATCCGGTACTTCGCGGCGAAGCGCTCGGCCTCCTCGTTGAAGGACCCGATCGCCACGCGCGGGTTGTAGACCTCCATCGCGTCGATGTCCTCGACGATCCCGAGCAGGTGCTCGTAGTCGGGCACCGCGTGCATGCGGTCGAACGGATGGGGCACGTAGACGAGGCCGCCCTGGCGCTTGATCTCGGCGACGGTCTCGGCGAGCGTCAGGCCGCGCGGGATCTTCTCCTCGATGAAGAGGCCGATGACCTCGCCCTGGTCGGCGGTCTTGACCTCCTCGGCGACGATGACCTTCACGCCGTACTCCGCGGCCTTCTCGCGCGCCTCGTGGGCGCCGGAGACCTCGTTGTGGTCGGTGACGGCGATCGCGCCCAGACCCTGCTCGCGCGCGGTCGCCAGCAGCACCTCGACCGGCGTCGCGCAGTCGTGCGAGTGGTCGGTGTGCATGTGCAGGTCGACGTCGATGCGCTTGCGCGTGCGGAGCTTCGCGGCGAGCTCGGGGTTGCCGGTCAGCGGGTGGCGGCGGGCGACGAGCGCGCCGTAGACCTCCTCGAGCTCGTCGGCGACGCGGTCCCAGGACAGGCGCTCGCGCAGCGGCTCGGCAGCGGCTCGCAGGCGGTCGCGCAGCTCGGGGTCGGCGACGAGGCGGTCCAGCTGGGCGGCGAGCGTGTCGACGTCGCGCGGCTCGAAGTGCAGCCCGCGGGCGCCGTCGTCGAGCGCCTCCTCGTAGACGAGCAGCCGCGACGCCAGCGGGACGGCGCCGGCGTGCATCGCGCGCAGCAGGAGCGTCGGCGCGGGCGCGGCGCCGTCGGAGGCCGCGACGAGAACGTCGATCCGGGCGAGGGCGGCGCCCTCGGCAAGCTCGCCGGGGGCCACGTACGTCACGCGCTCCTCGACGTCGGCACGCAGCGGCGTGCTGCTCGAGGGGCCGCGCTCGGAGACGATCGTCGCCTCCCAGGCGGCGTCCGGGTCCAGGCGGCGCAGCGCGCGCAGGAAGAGCCGCAGCGCGGCGCGCTCCTCGACGTCGACGAACCCGATCCGGACGGGCCCGCCGGGCTCGTCGGCGCGGGGCGGCGGCGCGTCGGCGCCGGGCGGCAGGACGCGGTAGTCGGCCGGGAAGTAGCGCTGCATGAGCTCGCAGGTCGTCGCGAAGCTCGCGGTCCGCGCGTCGAGGCGCCCGAGGACGAGCTGGACGACCTTGCGGGCGACCTGCGTCGAGAGCAGGCGCTCGGTCGGCGCGTGGAACGTCCCGACGTTCAGCGCGCGCGAGTGGCGCAGCGCGGCGCTCGACGTCGACGGCGCGAACGGCTCGTGGACGTGGCAGATGTCCAGCGGGACGATCGTCAGGAGGTCCTCGATCGTCCGCGAGACGTCGACCGGCAGCGCCGGCACGCGCCCGCGCGCGCCGGGCAGGTCGGGCAGCGCGTCGCCGACGGCGAGGACGCGCGGCTCCCCGCCGGGCTCGGGCAGCAGCGCCGCCGGATCCTCCCGCGCGGCCCGCAGCGCGGCGCGCGTCTCGCGCACCGCCTCCTGCGAGCGCGACGGCGCGACGATGAGCACGCGATGTCCGCGCGACGCCAGCTCGGCGGTCACCCGCTCGACGTACGTCGTGATCTCGTGGCGTCCGGCGCCCCACGGGTAGGGCGTCACGTGGGCGATCGCGAGCGGCTCTGAGGTCACGCCCTGAGGATACGCAGGCGGCGCGGGCCCGCCGGGTCGCCCCGGCGGGCCCGCGCCCGCGTCATCGCCTGCGCGCCGGCGCTAGAGCTGCACGACGAACGAGCAGGGGCCGCCCTGCGACGCCTGGAAGCCGGTCGCGCCCGCGTAGCTCGAGCGCGCGGTCCAGGTGCCGAGATCGAGCCGGTCCGACGTCGGCGCCGTCGTGGCCGTCCAGTTGCCCTGGGCGTCGGTGTTGACGACGACCGTCTCGGTCGGCGTCACCTGGTCGTTGCCGATCGTGCGCGTCGGCTTCGTGAACGTCACGCTGACCGCCGACCCCGCGGGCGCGCCCGCGAGGTTGCCGCTGATCGAGAACGTGCTCGGCGCGGTGGGGCTGAACGTCTGCGGCGACGGGCAGGACTGCGTCAGCGTCGTCGCCACGGGCCCGGGCGGCGGTGTCGTGCCGCCCTGGACGGGGATCTTCACGGGCGCCGCATCGCTGGCGTCGATCGCGATCTCCAGCTCGCCGGGCGCCGGCGGGCCGTCGTTGAACTCCGCCTCGACCGACACCGAGCCGTCGCCGGCGATCGCCTTGCCGACCGGCTCGCCCCTGCGCAGCAGGGTGACCGGCTGGCCGGCGAGCCCGAGACCGCCCGGGAACGTCATCTCGACGAGGAACGGCGGCGGGTCGCCGGGCTTCGGGATCGGCTGCTCCTTGTAGACCGCCGTGAACACCGCGGGGTTGAAGACGATCGGCGCGGACCCGCCGCCGAACATCTGCATCGTCGGATCCCCGAAGTAGTGCCAGAGGTACAGCTCGTTGCGGGTGTTGCCGTCGCCGCCCGCGATCCCGGGCCCGGACGGCGGCGAGAGCCCGGCGAGCCGCAGCTTGCCGTGCACGAGCGCGTCGCCGACGCGCTGCTTCGTCGCCGGTCCCTCCCCGCCGAGCACGCTCGGCAGCATCGCGTCGACGAAGCCGAGCGCGATCTGCGAGTTGTGCCAGGACGGCGAGTTGCGGGTGTCGCCGAAGGCGCCGACCGCGCCGCCGGTGGGCTTCACGAGCGCGTTCTGGACGAACGACGTCTCGTCGGTGTCGTATTGCGCGCTCGCGCAGTTGATGCTCAGCACGACGGGCAGGTTGGCGTTGGAGTTCGCCAGCGCGTCGACCTCGGTCGTCGTGAAGAACGGGTCGCCCCAGCCGTCGGACCAGCCATGGTCGCGGTGGACGACCATGAACCGCCCCTGGTTCCACGCGGCGCTGACGTCGGCAGCGTCACCGTCCCAGGCGAACGCCGGCTTCTTCAGCGACGCCGGCAGGTCGGTGCCGTCGTTGAACTTCAGCGGGTTCGTCGCCGGGTTGTCGTCGTAGATCCGGTCGACGGCGACCCCGCGCGGCGACGAGCCCGCTGCGGAGCGGTCTCGGCGAACTGGATGAACGTCCGGTCCTCGCGGCCGTCGTTGACCTCGCCGGCCTCGTCGGTGTCCTGGAACTGCGCCGCGATCATGGCCTTCGTCAGCATCGGCCCGGTCGGCGGCGTCGTCTCGTAGCCGATGATCTTCGCGAGCTGCGCGTCGATCTGGGCGACGTCGTTGCCGAGGATCCGGCCGACGGCGACGTCGGGCAGCTCGTCGGTGTCGTTCTTCGTCGAGTACGGGTTGTCGGACGGGATCCCGGCGGGCCCGGTCGTGAACGTCGGGACGAGCTCGTCGTCGCCGATGACCGTCACGTAGCTCGGGCGGATGCAGAGCGGGTGGTTGAGGTGCGAGCGGATGAACGCCTGGATCGACGTCGCCGTCGAGCCGACCGCCGCGGTCCCGGTCTGGAACACGCGCGTGAGGTAGCCGGCGTTGCGCCGGGCCGTCGCGTACGTGTTCGCCGAGGCGAGCGTCGCCGGGTTCGTGATGACGAGCAGCTCCTCGCCGCACGGCTGGTAGACGATCGGCCGGTCGAGCTTGCGCACGACGCTCGCGTTGAGGAGGCCGCCCACGATCCGGTTCTGCGCTGCCTCCCACGGCGAGAGCGGGGCATCGCTGAACCCCTGGCCGCCGGGGAACGTCACCGCGATGTCGACCTGCGTCAGGACCTCGAGCTTGTCCGTCTTCGGGTTGTACTGCGCCGCCGGCACCTGGACCCCGGCGATGTTCATGTCGCGCGCCTGACCGAGCTTCTTGCCGAACGCGGGGGCGGCCGGGACGTTGCCGTCCTGCGCATAGGCGCCTTGGTTGACGGTGAACGGCGCGGCCGCGAACGGCGCCGCGCCGAAGTTCGGCTTCGGCGTGAGGCCCGGGGACTGGTCGACGCTGTCGGGCTGCACGGGGTAGACCTCGACGCCGTCGAGCGTGTAGGAGGTCGTCTTCGTCGCCTTGACGTCGAGCGTCGCGCCGTCGGGCACGGCGATGAGGCTCGAGGCGACCGGGATGCCGGGCGTGCCGGGCGCGCCCGGGGCGTCGGTGTTCGGCAGGACGAGCTTCGTCCACGTCTTGCCGCCGCCGGTCTCCGGGACGAAGCGCAGCTGCGGGAGCTGCACGCGGATGCTCATGCCGTTCTCGTCGCTGCGCAGGACCCTCGTCCTCGTGTCAGCGAGTGTGCTCGCGGCGACGCCCCCGCCGCAGGCCTTCGTGCGCCGGTCCGCGAGCAGCCGCCGGCTGGCGGTCATCGAGGACGTGCCGACCGCCGCGAGGCGCTTGCGCAGCGTGTCGCGCGCCTTGGCGCGCAGCGTCGAACGGACCTTCGTCGACTTCAGTGACCTGCGGTAGCTCGCGAGGTCGCGGACGGCGACGCACGGCCGTGCGCGCGCGGCGCCGCGCGCCTTGCGGGCGCGGCGCAGGAGCGTGCTGCGCTTCGCCGGCGAGATGCCGGTGCGGGGCAGCGCGGTCGTCTGGCGCACGAGCGCCGAGAGCGCCGACGCGGCGGTCGGCGTCTTCTTCTTCGGCGCTGCCGCGGGAGCGCTCGTGCCCCCGGCGACGAGCGCGGCGGACAGGAGCGTCGCGGCGGCGGCGATCGCCCAGCGGCCCCTCGAATTCGTGGACATCCTCTTGCCTTCCCCTCGGTTTGCGGAATGTCAGCGGGGAGCGGCGCCGGCCGCTCCCCGCGGGATTGTCATGCGTCGACGCAGATGACCCAGACCTCGGGCCTGATCCCGGCCGCGACCCCTCCGGCGAGGTTGACCACCGTGATGCGCCAGCCCGTGAAGCCCTGGCCGTCTGGCGGGCGGCTCGGTGTCGGCGCTGCTCTTGGCCGGTCGCGACGACGTCACCGACGTCTCCTCGGAGTTGACGTCGTCGCCGCGGGCGCCGCCGCCGATCGCCTGCTGGCCGGCCGGGCAGAAGACGTCGTACGACGCCTTGAGCCCATCGCCGAGGTCGGCGGCGGCCTGCTCGAACCGGACGGTGGCGGGACCGGTCGAGCCGGTGTCGCCCTCCGGTCCCTGAGGACCGGTCTCGCCGGTGGCGCCTGCGGCGCCCGTCGCGCCGGTGGCGCCGGTGGCGCCCGTCGTGCCGGTGGCGCCCCGCGGCACCTCCCCGGGAGCGAAATCGGACGCCAGCAGCGATCCGTCCTTGACCTTCGCCGCTGTCACGACATCGGCTCTGATGTCCGATGCTGCGACGCCGTTGCGCTTGATCTGCGTCGTACCGACGCTGTTCTTCGGAAGGACGACCGCGGCGTAGCTCGTGCCGCCGAGCGCGATCGTCAACGCGAGGAACGACGCGACATTTGCGAACGACAGATGCCGGCGAATCCGTTGCGCCATGAGCAAGTCCTCCAAGAGATGCGGGCGCGTTCGCCGCGCCCGGACGAGGCGGCCAGTCCCTGGCCGCTACGTGAAATTCTTCTCTGTGATCGCGCTACTGACAAGTGGCCACGTGCGAAAGAGGACGAATAGCCGGTGCAAGGCGACGCAGAGCCTGCGGATCGCCGAGGACGGGCGAGATTCTCATGCGCGGAGTTGCCTCGGGGTCGCCGGCGGGCGTAGTGTCGGCGATCCGACGTTTCTCCAAGGAGGGCATATGAAGCGAGCGCTTGGCAGGGGGCGGTACGCGAACGTGACGTCGACGATGGCGCTCCTCGTGGCGCTGGGCGGGACCGCGTACGCGGCGAACACGATCAGAAGCAGCGACATCGTCAACGGTCAGGTCAAGCGGGTCGACATCGCCAACAACGCGATCACGTCGGGGAAGGTGGCGGACGGGAAGCTGCTCGCCAAGGACTTCAAGGCCGGCCAGTTGCCGGCCGGGCCGAGGGGCGATGCCGGTGCCGCGGGCGCGGGCGGTGCGCCCGGCGCCAAGGGAGACACGGGAGGCAAGGGAGACAAGGGCGACATCGGGGCGACCGGCCCGTTCCCCGACGGCGACATCCCGAGCGGAAAGACGATCCGCGGCAACTACATCATCGCCGAGAGGCAGGGCGTCACCGGCGAGTTCAAGTCGACCGCCGCGTCCTTCGGCTATCGACTGGCCGCAGCGCCGACCCCGCACTTCATCCCGGTCGGGCGGCGTCGCGCCCGCCGAGTGCCCCGGCACGGCGGCGAGCCCCGAGGCAGCAGCAGGGCACCTGTGCGTCTTCGAGGCGGTCACCGCCAATCAGGCTGGGGAGCCGAGTATCTTCGATCCGTCGACCGGTGTAGGCGGCGCCAACCGCGTCGGGTTCGGCGTGTTCGTGGCTCGGCGGCGCGTCGACTGGTCGCTCAACGTCTTGACCTACGGAACCTGGGCCGTCACGAGCGGTTGATCCATAGGGAGGCGCCGGGCGCGGGCGTCTCCGCGGGCTCAGCCGTCGTACAAGCCCGCGAAGACGTCCGCATAGCGCTCGTAGACGACGCCGCGCTTGACCTTCAGCGTCGGCGTGAGCTCGTCCTCCTCCTGGGAGAGGTCGCGGTCGAGGACGGCGAAGCGCTTGACCTGCTCGATGCGGGCGAAGCGCTTGTTCGTCGCGTCGACGGCCTGCTGGAGCTCGGCGCGCACCTTGGGGTCGGCGGCGAGCGCGGCCATGTCGGCTCCGGCGGCGCCGATCTTCTCGGCGAGCGCCGGGGCCTCGTCGGGATCGAGCGTCAGCACCGCGGTGAGGTAGGACCGGCGGTCGCCGTAGACGACGGCGCGCGAGATCCAGCGCGACTGCGCGAGCGCGCTCTCGATGTTCGACGGCGAGACGTTCTTGCCGCTCGACGTGATGATGAGGTCCTTCTTGCGGCCGGTGATGCGCAGGTAGCCGTCGTCGTCGAGCTCGCCGAGGTCGCCCGAGCGCAGCCAGCCGTCGCGCATCGTCGCCCGCGTCGCCGCGACGTCGCGGTAGTAGCCGGTGAAGATGTTGGCGCCGCGCATGAGGATCTCGCCGTCCTCGGCGATGCGCACCTCGCACCCGGGCACGGGTTTGCCGACCGTCCCGAACCGGTGCTCGGCGGGCGTG
Source organism: uncultured Actinomycetes bacterium (assembly GCA_963830085.1). Lineage (GTDB taxonomy): Bacteria > Actinomycetota > Thermoleophilia > Solirubrobacterales > Solirubrobacteraceae > CADCVQ01. The sequence continues at coordinate 107,104 of CAWHLF010000013.1, forward strand.
TTGAGCGTCGCGACCGCCGACGTCTCGGTCATGCCGTAGCCCTCGAGCACGAGCACGCCGGCGGCGTCGAAGAACTCGAGGATCTGCTGGTCGATCGGCGCCGCGCCGGTGATCGCGAACCGGATCCGGCCGCCGAACAGCGCGCGCACCTTGCTGAGGACGAGCGCGTCGGCGACCGCGAGCTTGGCCTGGAGCACGCGGCCGGGGCGCCGGCCGGCGCGCTCCATCGCCCGCGCCTTTCGCCCGACGCCGAAGGCCCAGCGGAAGAGCCTGAGCTTCGCGCCGCCGGATGCCTCGACGCGCGCCGTCGCCGTCGTGTGGATCTTCTCGAAGATCCGCGGCACCGAGGGCAGCTGCGTCGGCTTGGCCGCCGCGACGTCGGCGACGATGAGCTTCGGGTCCCGTCGCCAGTACACGAGCTCCCCGCCCGCGTCGATGTTGAAGATCTGCACGATCCGCGTGAGGACGTGCGCGAGCGGCAGGAAGATGTAGGTGACCTCGTCGCCGGGGACGACCTCGACGCGCTGGCGCACCATGCCGACGCAGGAGACGAGGTTCGCGTGCGTGAGCATGCAGCCCTTCGGGGGGCCCGTCGTGCCCGACGTGTAGACGATCGTCGCGAGGTCGCCGGGCGCGACCGCGCCGGCCCGCTCGGCGAGCTCCTCCTCGGAGGTCTCCTTCGCGCGGTCGCGCATGTCCTCGAGCGAGAGCGCGTCCTCGGCGGGCCCGTCGAAGACGATGACGTGGCGCAGCGCCGGAAGCTCGGAGCGGATCTCGCGGAGCTTCGCGAGCTGCTCCTCGTCCTCGCAGAAGATCGCCTTCGCGCCGGAGTGCTCGAGGACGTAGAGGCACTCCTCGGGCGAGTTCGTCTGGTAGACCGGGACGACGACGGCGCCCGCGCAGAGCGTGCCGAAGTCGGCGAGCGTCCACTCCGCGCGGGTGTTGGAGAGGATCGCGACGCGATCGCCGGGCTGCACCCCGAGGGCCATGAGCCCGGCCGCGAGCTGGCGCACGCCCTGCCCGAGCGCGGGGAACGTGATCCGCCGCCACTCGTTTGTCGTCGGGGTAGCGCAGGGCGGTCCCCTCGTGTCGCATGGCGGCATCGAGGACGAGCGCTGCGAGCGTGCGCGGGCCATGGTCGGCGTCGGTCACCGTGGGTTGCGACTTCGGCCACAGCGCGAGCATACGCGGAGGCTGGTCGAAGGTCGTGGGTTCTCCCCGGCGCGGCGCCGCGGAGGCTACTGTCGGTCCTGGGATGAGACGGATGATCGGCAGCGGCAGGTATGCCAACGTCGCGGCGACGCTCGCCGTCGTGCTGGCCATGAGCGGAACGGGCTACGCCGCGACGAAGCTCGCCCAGAACAGCGTGACGTCCAAGCACGTCAAGGACCGCTCGCTGCTGCGCCGGGACTTCAAGGCCGGGCAGCTCCCGGCGGGCGCGACGGGCGAGCGCGGGGCGACGGGTGCCGCCGGCGCGGCCGGCGGCCCCCGGCGCACCCGGCCCGCAGGGCAACCCGGGCCTCCAGGGCGGTCAGGGCATCCCCGGCCCGCGCGGGCCCCAGGGCATCGAGGGCCTCCGGGGCGAGTCCGGCGCGCAGGGTCCCGAGGGCCCGGCCGGTCCGGCCACCGGCGTCCCCGGGCCCGCCGGTCCTCCCGGGCCCGGCGGGGGCGCACCGCCCGCCGTCTTCCAGCGCGTCGCGGGCCCGATCGCGATCGCGCCCGGCGGCGGCGACCAGACGATCCAGACGATGAACCTGCCGGCCGGCAACTGGGTCATCACGCACAAGTCGGTCGCCGTGAACACCGGTGGCGACGCGAGCATCAGCTGCCGGCTCGCGCTCGGCGCGACGACGATCGACAGCCTCGGCGCCGACGGCTTCGAGTTCGGCACGGGAACGAACAACACGACGCTCGTCGGTGCGGGCACGCTGGCGGCGCCGGGCACGGCGACCGTCGTCTGCCTCACGAACGCAGGCGGCGGCAGCTACCACGCGCTGAGCATGGTCGCCACCCAGGCGCTGAGCCTCACCGCGGGCTGACCCGCCGGCGCAACACGTCGCGAGGGCGCCGCCGCGGCGCCCTCTCATCGCAGGCTCATCATCGGGTGGGCTAGATCTTCGCCACATGAACCGGCTCTTCGGCGGCAGGTACGCGGCCGTCACGGCAACGCTGGCGCTCATCGCGGCCCTCGGCGGGACGAGCTACGCGGCGACGAAGCTCCTGCCCAACAGCGTGACGTCGCGGAGCCGTCAAGGACGGCTCCCTGCTGCGCAAGGACTTCAAGGCCGGGAAGCTGCCGGCCCCCAGGCCGGGACCCGCCGGTCCGGCCGGGGCAGCGGGCGCTGCGGGGCCCCCGGGGGCCCCCGGCAACACCGGCCCGACGGGCCCGCTCGGACCGCAGGGCGCCACCGGCGGCCAGGGCCTGCCGGGCGTCCAGGGCCCGCAGGGATCCAAGGGCGACACCGGGGCCGATGGTCCCGCCGGAGGACCGCCCGGTCCCCAGGGTCCTCCGGGTCCGGGTGGCGGCGCGCTGCCGGGCATCTTCAAGTTCACCGCCGGCCCGGTCGCGATCGTGCCCGGCGGCGGGACGCAGACCGTGCAGAGCATCAACCTGCCCGGCGGCAGCTGGATCGTGTCCGCCCAGTTCGTCGCGGTCAACGCCGGCAACGACGCCACGATCGCCTGCCGGCTCGTGCTGAACCCGGGCAACACGACGATCGCGTCCCTCGGCGGCAACGGCATCGATCTCGGCGGCCTCGGCGCGAGCAACCAGGCGCTCACCGGCGCGGGGACGCTCGGCGCCGCGGGCACGGCGCAGGTCACCTGCACGACCTCCGTGAGCGCCGGGAGCTATGAGTCGGTGAGCATGACCGCCACGCAGGTGGCCTCGCTCACCGCCGGCTGACGCCTACTTCTTCGCTGCGGGCTTGGCCGTCTTGGCGGCCTTCGGCTTCCGTCGCGGGCTTGCGCGCGTACTTCGCGATGAACGTCTCGGTGTCGGCGTGCGCCTCGTCGTCGGGCCGCTGGTTCATCGGCGACTTCATGAGGTACGAGGACGGGCCGTCGAGCTGGCCGGAGAGGCCGTGGTTCAGGGCGAGCTTGCAGCAGCGCACCGCGTCGATGACGATCCCGGCGCTGTTGGGCGAGTCCCAGACCTCGAGCTTGAGCTCGGCGGTCAGCGGGACGTCGCCGAAGGCCTGGCCCTCGAGGCGGATGTGGGCCCACTTGCGATCGGTGAGCCACGGCACGTAGTCCGACGGGTCCGACGTGGACGTCGCCCGGCGGGAGCTCGTGGCCCATGATCGACGTCACGGCGTTCGTCTTGGAGATCTTCTTGGACTCCAGGCGCTCGCGCTCGAGCATGTTGAAGAAGTCCATGTTGCCGCCGACGTTGAGCTGCGACGTGCGCATGAGCTTCACGCCGCGGTCGTGGAAGAGGCGGGCGAGGTTGCGGTGCACGATCGTCGCGCCGACCTGGGACTTGATGTCGTCGCCGACGATCGGCAGCCCGGCCTTCTTGAAGCGCTTGTGCCAGTAGTCCTCGCGGGCGATGAAGACGGGGATGCAGTTCACGAAGCCGCAGCCGGCCTCGAGCACCTGCTCGACGTACCACTTCGTCGCGTCCTCGGAGCCGACCGGCAGGTAGGAGACGACGACGTCGGTGTGCGTGTCCTTGAGGATCTGGACGATGTCGGCGGTCTCGCCGGGCGCCTTCGTGATCTTCTGCTTGAGGTACTTGCCGAGGCCGTCGTGCGTCATCCCGCGGTGGACCGGGACGCCGAGCTTCTTCGGGACCTTCGCGAACTTGATCGTGTTGTTCTGGCCGGACCAGATCGCGGTGCCGAGGTCCTTGCCGACCTTGTCGGCGTCGATGTCGAACGCGGCCGTGAACTCGACGTCGCGGATGTGGTAGCCGCCGAGGTCGACGTGCATGAGGCCCGGCACGTCGAGCTCGGCATCCGCGTCGCGGTAGTAGTGGACGCCCTGCACGAACGAGTTCGCGCAGTTGCCGACGCCGACGATCGCGACCCGGACCTTGTCGTGCTGGTACCGCGCCGCGCCGTTCGTCGAGGCGGCGCCGTTGCCGTTGGTGGGGCTCATGTGCTGTTCAGTTCCCTTCGTAAGACCGTTCCGGGGCTTACACACCCCGTCAACACTTGCTCGTTACAGGACCGCCGGCTCGCTGAGCGCGCGCTTGACGTGGAGGATCCGCTGCACGACGGTGATGCTCGACAGCGCGGCCAGGACGTAGACCGCCGGCTCGAGGGCGCCGAGATCGGCGAAGACGAGGCCCGCCGACAGGATGATGACGCGTACGAGCCGATCGGCGATCCCGACCTTGCACTCGACGCCCAGGGCCTCGGCTCGCGCACGCGTGTAGGAGACGACGAGCGACGCCATGACGGCCACGACGACCGCCGCGACCGCGAGCTCGTCGCCCTCCTCCGTGAACGTCGTCGCGACGGCCGTGAGGACGATCCCCTCGACGATGCGGTCGAGCGTCGAGTCCAGGAACGCGCCGAACGGCGTGCCCTTGCCCGACATCCGCGAGTAGCCGCCGTCGAGCGTGTCGCAGATCGACCCGATGATGAAGACGACGCCGCCGATGAAGAACTCGTGCTGCCAGACGAGCGCCGCGGCGACGACGTTCAGGACGAAGCCCGCCATCGAGATCTGGTTCGGCGTCAGGCGCGAGGCGACGAGGCGGTCGCGCAGGACGGCGAGCTGCACCGCGCCGGGCCGCGGGCGGCCCTCGGCCGCGCCCGGGCGCCGGCGGGGGCTGGGCTCGGTCGGTGGGGGCGGGGGCTGCTGCGTTCCCGCGCGCATCAAGTCGAAGCCGGCGCGACGTCGACGGCGGGGGCCGCTTTCCCGGCGGTGCGCGGCGGCGACCGGAACGACCACACGTCGGGGCGCAGCCGCGCCATGCCCATCGCCGCCAGCGCGCCGAGGCCGGCGGCCATCGCGCCGAGGACGGCGTCGGCGAGGAAGTGGTTGGCCGTCACGACGATGACGAAGACGACGAGCAGCGGATAGAGCCACCAGAAGACCTTCACGGCGCGCCAGCGCACGAGCAGCGCGAGCGGGACGCTGATCATGAGCGCGAAGCCCACGTGCATCGAGGGCACCGCCGCGTAGGGGTTGAAGAGCTTGCCGATCGTGACGCTGTCCTGCGGGACGCCGGTGAAGTCCGAGACGGCGTCGAAGAAGCCCCACTCAGGGAAGAAGCGCGGCGGCGCGGTCGGAAAGACGGTATAGCCGATGAGCGCGATCCCGAAGGCGACGAGGAACATGTTGCGCACGAAGTAGAAGCTCTGGTTGCGGAAGAGGTACAGCCAGGCGAGCGCGCCGACGGTGATCGAGGTCTGCGCGTTGATGTACATCCAGGCCGAGCCGTCGATGAGCCACTGCTGGCCGGACGTGAACGACTGGATCGACGGCTCGATGAAGACGTTGAGCGTGCGCTCGATGCCGATGAGGTCGCGCGCGTTCTGGAACGCGGCGGTCGCCGCGTCGGGGTGGTTGACGAGGCCGCGGGTCAGCCGGTAGAGCTGGTAGGCGGCGACGAACAGCAGCACCTGGCGCACCACGTCGAGGGGACCGTGGGGCAAGAGGCGCGCCTGAAACGAGCTGAGGCGGGCGGTCATGGCGGGTGAGCCATGCTATCGACCGCGCTGATTTGTGACGAACGTTCACGTTCGCTGCGCGGCGGCCGGCGCGCTGCGCGAGCAGCGGGCGTCCTGGCGCAGCAGCCGGCGCGCGTCGAACGCCGCCTCGACACGGATCGTGCCGGTGCTCAGCGCGTAGACGAGCGTCCAGCCGCCCGGGGCGCGCAGGACGCAGCCGCGGCCGGCCGAGATCCGCCAGTACGGCGTGAAGCGGACGCGCACGAGCGTGAAGCCCGGCCGCCCCACGCGCAGCCGGAAGGACTGCGGCGCCAGGTGCGTGACCGTGCCGACGCCGTCCGCCAGCCCGGGCGTGCCGACGACCTCGAAGATCCGCCAGTGGCGGTCGCGGAAGACCGGCCGCAGGAACGGCTGGCCGGCGCGGATGAGGCGCGCCTCGTCGCGACCGCTGGGGTCCAGCGCGACGTCCGGCAGCGCGACGTAGCGCACGCCCTCGCGGTCGAGCCACGCGCGGTAGCGCGCGGGCGTGAGCTTGCCGTCGCCCTCGCGGAAGAGCGCGTTGTACTTGCGGTCGAGCTGGGTGACCCAGCCGCGGGCCAGCGGGATGCGGCGCGCGACGTGGACCGATTCCCAGTGCAGGCGCGTGAACGGCACCTCGACGCGCACGGCGCCCTCGGCGCGGGTGTCGATGAAGCTCACGAGCGGGCTGAAGTAGGCCGCCTGGGCCGACGGGTCGAAGCCCTTGAGCGTCTCGCGCACCGGCGCCCACCACTGCCAGACGAGCAGCCCGGCGGCGACGCTCAGCACCTGGCGGCGGCGGCGCGCCGTGTTGCAGCGGCGACAGCGCGGCGCAGAGCAGCAGCGGCCCGGCGAACGCGACGCCGAGCCGGCTCGCGTTGTCGCCCATCGGCGAGGCCACCGCGAACGCCAGCAGCGCCGAGGCGAGGTAGACGAGCGCGCCGGCGCGCAGCGTGCGCTCGCGCGCCGGCAGCAGCCAGAGCAGCAGCAGGCAGCAGACGACGATCGCCGCCAGCGTGCTCGTGTTGAACGGCTGGCTGCCGCCCTCCGGGAAGAGGACCGTCAGCACGACGGCGGGGGCGACCGACACCGCGGCCAGCCAGAGCCCGATCCGCTCGCGGCGGTCGACGGCGAGCCAGTGCGCGACGCCGGCGAGCGCGAGGAACAGGCCGGCGACGGGGCTGGCGAGCGTGCAGGCGACGCCGAGCGCGAGGCCGGTCCGGCGATATCCGCGCTGGATCGCGAAGACGGCGGCGAGGGCGAACGTCACGCCGAGGGCGAACGTCATGCGGCCGATGAGCAGGTCCGCCGCGGTGCCGGCGCCGAACCACAGCGCGCCCCAGCGTGCGGCGGCGTCGCCGAAGTGCCGGCGCGCGATGCGCTCGAAGAGGACGGCGGAGGCGACCGCCGCCAGCGCCCCGGCGATGCGGGCGCCGAGCAGCGCGCCGATCGGCGGGTAGAGGATCGAGTACGCCGGGGTGTGGTGGCCGCCGTACCAGTTGGCGTTGAAGAGCGTGAAGCCCTCGCGCTCGAAGAGGCCGGCGCGGTAGACCGCCGCGGCGAGGTCCGGCGTCGCGGGCGCGAACAGCAGCCACGCGACCGCGAGGGCGGCCGCGATGAGCCACGGTGTCGTGGTCGCGCGCGCCATCGTGCGGCGACGCTAGACGGGCGTTGTCGCGACGGTGTTTCCGGCGTGTCACCGGCGGCAGGAGCTGCCATCCAGGCGCGCCTGGACGCGCACGACGCCGGCGACCGACACGCTGCACGCGCGTCATCCCGCCGGGGCCGCGCCGCACGCACGCGCGCCCGCCGGTGACGCGCCACCAGCGCGTGTGGCGGACGCGCACGACGGCCGTGCCCGCGCGCCGCGCGCGCAGCTCGAAGCCGTCGGCTGTGAGCCGCACGGCGCCGCGCGCGCGCCCGCTCGCGAGCGGCTCCGGGTCGCGGACGGCGAAGACGCGCCAGTGCTCGTCGCGCCAGACCGGGCGCAGGTAGGGCAGGCCGCGCGCGACGAGCCGCGCCTCGTCGCGGCCGGCGTCGTCGAGCGCGACGTCGGGCAGCGCGACGTACGCGACGGCGTGCTCGCCGAGCCAGGCGCGGTAGCTGTCGGCGGTGAGGCTGCCGTCGTAGAAGAGCGCGCCGTAGCGGCGGTCGAGCTGGCGCTGCCAGCCGCGCGCGAGCGGGACGTGACGCGCGACGTGCGCGCCCTCCCAGTGGTTCTCGGTGTACGGGATCTCGACGCGGAAAACGCCGCGGACGGCTCTCGAGGAAGCGGACGAGCGGCGCGTGGTAGGCCGCCTGCACGGACGGATCGCCCGTCGCCCGCACGACGTCGCGGACCGGCGGATAGAGCGCCCAGTAGGCGAGCGGCAGCGCGACGGCGGCCAGGAGCGCGGGCCGCCTGCGGCCGACGAGCGTCCCGAGGACGACCGGGCCGGCGACGAGCGCGCCGAGCCGCGTGACGTTGCCGCCGACCGGCGTCGAGAGCGCGAACGCCGCGACGGTCGCGAGGGCGTAGAGGCCGGCGCCCGCGCGCAGCGCCCGCTCGCGCGCGGGCAGGAGCACCGCGACGAGCGCGATCGCCGCCAGCGCGGGCCAGAACGACGATGCGACGAACGGCTCGTCGCCGCCCTCCGGGAAGAGCGCGGCGAGCGCGAGGGCGGGCGCGAGCGCCGCGGCGGCGACGAGCAACGCGCCGGTTCGCCGCTCGGGCGTCGTCGCCGCGACCGCGACCGCGGCGAGGGCGAGGAACAGCGCCGCGACGGGGCTCGCCGCCGCGGTCAGCGCGGCCAGGACGACCGCGGCCGTGCGCCTGGCGCCGCTCAGCGCGAGCAGCGCGCCGGTGGCGATCGCGACGCCGAGCAGGAACGTCATCCGGCCGGTCAGCAGCATCGCGACGCAGCCGAGCGCGAACCACGCGGAGGCCGCGGTCGCCGCCGGCGGGGCCCAGTGGCGGCGCGCGAGGCGCGCGAAGAGCGCGGCCGCCGCGACGACGGCGAGCGCGCCCGCGAGCCGCACGCCGAGCAGCGCGCCCAGCGGCGGGAAGAGGACGCTGTAGGCGGGCGTGTGGTGGCCCGCGAACCAGCCGTTGTCCCAGATGGCGAGGCCCGCGTCGCGGACGAGCTGCGCGCGGTACTCCTGGGCGGCGAGGTCGGCGCTCGGCGGGTCGAGCAGGAGGTAGACGGCGGCGCCGAGCGCCGCCACGACCCAGGGCATCGTCGTGCGCGCGCGGCTCACGCCCGCAACCCTCGCAGGCATCCACTCAGCCGCTGAGGTGCTCGACGATCCGGACGGCGAGCTCGGGCCGGTCGATCCACGGCCAGTGGCCCGCGTCCTCGGCGACCTCGAGCGTCGCGTCGCCGAGCGTCGCGGCGTAGCCGGCGCCGAAGCGGGCGGGGATCCAGGGATCGTCGGCGCCCCAGAGGACGAGCGCGGGGGCGTCGATCGCGCCGAGCTCCGCGCCGGCGCTCGCGAGCGACTCGGGCGAGGCGGAGCGCAGGAGGCGCAGCACCGCCCGCTCGGTCCCGAGGTCGAAGGCCGCGGCGACGCTGGCGACGAACGGCGCAGGCATCGGCCCGGGTCCCGCCGACGCCCGCTTGGAGAGCCGTCGCAGGATCCGCTTCGTCGCGGCGCCGACCGCGATCGGGCCGACGACCGGCGTCCGCACGAGGCGCGCCGGCCCGCGCCAGCGAAACCCGCCGAGCAGCGGCACGCCGTTTGCGACGACGAGCCGCGTCACCCGCTCGGGGTGCGACATCGCCCAGCGCAGGCCGACCGCCGCGCCCCAGTCGTGCAGGCAGAGGCGGACGCGGTCGATCGCGAGCTCGTCGAGCAGCCGGTCGACGAACGCGACGTGGCCGGCGAGCGAGTAGTCGAGGTCGCCGCGCTTGCCGCTGCGACCGAAGCCGGGCAGGTCGACCGCGATCCCACCGCCGAGCTGCAACGGCTCGATCCAGTCGAAGGAGCTCGTCGGGATGCCGTGCAGGTAGAGGGTCGGCACGGCGTCGTCGCCCGCCCGGCGCAGGAAGACGGGCTGGTCGTCGAGCTCGATCGTCTCCTCTGTCACGGCCTGGCACGGGCCGCGGAAGATAGCCTGGTCGCAGTGCGGACCCTCTGCTTCGGCGAGGCCATCGTCGATCTCATCTGCCAGCGCCCCGTCGCCTCGTTGCAGGAGGCCGACGCGTTCGTGCCCTACGCCGGGGGCGTGACCGCGAACGTCGCGGTCGCGGCGGCGCGGGCGGGCGCCGAGATCACGCTCGCCGGCGGCGCGGGCGACGACCGCTGGGGCGCCTGGATCACCGACCGGCTCGCAGCCGAGGGCCTCGACCTGCGCTGGTTCGGGCTCGCCGACGGCCCGGCGACCGCGCTGGCGTTCGTGACGCTCGACGAGCACGGCGACGCCTCCTACGAGCTCTACGGCGACGGGATCGGCGCGGCGGTCCAGGCGGTGGGCGACGGCCTGCTCGACGCGGTCGCCCACTGCGACGCGTTCTTCTTCACCTCCAACACGCTCGCGCGGCCGGACGCCGCGAAGCTCACGCTCGCCGCCCGCGACCGCGCGCTCGAGCTCGCGCGCCCGATCGTCTTCGACGCGAGCCTGCGCCTCGGGCGCTGGGACTCCAACCCGGGCCGCGCCGGCGCCGCGGCCGGCGCGTGCGTGCCGGGCGCGTTCCTCGTGAAGTGCAACGAGGCCGAGGCGCGCCTCATGACCGGCGAGGACGATCCCGAGGCGGCCGCGCAGTCGCTGCTCGCGGCGGGGGCCGAGCACGCGATCGTGACGCTCGGCGAGCGCGGGGCGATCCTCCGCGCGAAGGGCATGCGCTTCGACGTCGGCGCGCGGACCGTGCAGGTGCGCAGCACCGTCGGCGCGGGCGACGTCTTCCTCGGCACGCTGCTCGCGCGGCTCGGGACGACCGACTTCTATCCGGCGGCGCTCGCCGCGGCGCTGCCCGAGGCCGCCGAGGCGGCCGCCCGCGCGTGCGAGCGATGGGGCGCGCTGGAGTGAGCCGCGCCGGCTGGCGGGCGCCGGCCCGCGCGCGCGTGGCCCGGATCCGCGCGCGGCTGGCGGAGGTCTACGGCGTGCCGGTCCAGGAGCCCCACGGCGACGGGCTCGCCGAGCTCGTCCTCACGGTCCTCTCGCAGTCGACGAACGACCGCAACCGCGACGTCGCGTACCTGCGCCTGCGCGAGCGCTTCCCGAGCTGGGAGGCCGTCCGCGACGCGCCGGTCGAGGAGATCGAGGAGGCGATCCGCCCGGGCGGGATCTCGAAGGTCAAGTCCGTGCGCATCCAGGCGATCCTCGAGGCGATCGGGGACCCGCTCGACCTCTCGTGGATGCGCGACGCGCCGGTGTCCGAGTCGCAGGCCTACCTCTGCTCGCTGCCGGGCGTCGGGCGCAAGACCGCGGCCTGCGTGCTGCTGTTCGCCTACGGCCTGCGCGACGTCCCGGTCGACACGCACGTCTCGCGCGTCGGCACGCGGCTCGGGCTCCTGCGGCCGAAGGCGCCGTTCGAGGAGCTGCACGACTCGATGCTCGCGCTGACCCCGCCGGGCGCGGAGCTCGAGTTCCACGTCAACCTCCTGCGCCACGGCCGGCGCACGTGCCACTCCCAGCGCCCGGCATGCGACGAGTGCGCGCTCGCGCGGATGTGCCCGCGCGGGGCGAGTTCGCGGCGGGTGGCGACTCCAAACCGCGCGCGGGCGCCGGCGCTCGCGACCGGCATCTCTGAGGAACCGACGGATCGCGGCCGGCAGGGGCGGGGAGCGGCGGGCGGGAGGGGTGTGGTCTGAACCGGACCATATGCGTCCGGTTGAGACCAAACCCCCCGCGCGGGAGGGGTGTGGCCCAGAACGTCCGCTATGCCGTCGTTTCCGGCCACACCCCCCGCTCGGCCATGCCGGCAACCGTCCGTTCGCCCTCAGTGACTGCCGTCAGCGCCGACCCCGCAGCGAGCGCGCCGCGGCAGACAGCCGATCAGCCGGTCAGCCCGAAGCCGAAGCCGGCTCGAGCTCCGCGAGCGCCTTGAGCACCGCGTCGTCATGCGTCTTCGGCGAGGCCTTCGGGATGACGTGGAGGATGACGCCGTCGCCGCCGATGATGAACGTCGCGCGCTGGGCGCCCCAGTACTTGCGCCCGTACATCGACTTCTCGACCCAGACGCCGTACTCGTCGCAGACCGCGTGGTCGGCGTCGGCGAGCAGCGTGAAGTTCAGGTCCCTCTTGTCGTGGAAGCGCTTGACCTTGGCGACCGGGTCCGGCGAGACGCCGATGACCTTCACGCCCGCGCTGGCGTAGTCGGCCTGGCGATCGCGGACCGAGCAGGCCTGCGTCGTGCACCCCGGCGTGTCGGCCTTCGGGTAGAAGTAGAGGACGACCGTCCGCCCGCGCAGGGCCGAGAGGCGCATGGGCGCGCCATCCTGGTCGGGCAGCTCGAAGTCTGGGGCGTGGGCACCGGCGCCGATCACGGGGTTGATGTTGCCAGTTCCGTAGCATCGACCGGGTATGACGACGAGCATGGGGCCCACCGAAGAGTCCGCTGACACGACCGCGCAGGACCGCGCGTGCGAGGCCGCGTCGGCCGCGGCTTCCGCGGCCATCCTCATCTGCTACATGCGGGAGGGCGGCAACTGGCGGCCGATTCCCGCCGCTGACGTGCCCGATCTCGCCCAGGAGGGCGACACGTTCCTGGCCGCGCTGCCCTTCCCCGACGAGCGCTCGATGCTGCTCGCGGGCGTGCGCTACCTCTCGCCGACGCACCGTCACCGCTTCCGGCTGCCGGTGCGGATCGCGATGGCCGGCGGCGAGCCGTGGCCCGTGTCGCTCGACACGCTCTCGGGGATGCTCGCCGACGAGTTCGGCGAGGACCCCGCGCTCGGCGACGACCCGAGCCCCGCCGGCACCCGCGGCCCCGACCCGACGTTCCTGCTCGCGCGGATGCGCCAGAGCGTCGCCGCGATGAGCTCGTTCCTGCGCGCCCGCGACGCCGACATCGACGAGCTCTACAGCGCCGAGCCGATGAGCTTCATCGCCAGCGAGCAGGCGTCGCTGCTCGGCGACGCCGCGCAGCCGTCGGCGAAGAGCCGCTGGGAGCTGACGCCCGAGCACATCGCCGCCTACGCGCCCGAGACGCGCGCGAGCTTCGCGCTGCGCTGGCTGGCGATCGATCCCGCGCTCGTCGAGCACGACAGCGCCTCGGAGACCGCCGCCGCGCCGCAGCTCGTCGAGCAGCTCCTGCGCGAGGATCCGGCGACCGACGGCGCGGCGCTCGACGCCGCGCTCGAGGGCCTCGGCGAGCGCGTGCTCATGCCGGTCCACCCGTGGCAGCTCGAGCGCCTGCGCGACGAGCAGCCGTTCGCCAGGCTCCTCGACGAGGGCCGCATCGCCGACCTCGGCGAGCACGGCAGCCCCGTCACGCCGACGGCGGCGCTGAACACCGTCTACAACGCCGGCTGGGCCTGGCAGCTGACGTTCCCGCTGACCGCGCACCTCAGCAACGACGCGCAGGCCGCCGGGGCGCGGGAGCTCGAGCGCGGCGTCGTCGCCGCCCGCCAGCTCGCCGGCGACATCGGCGGCCAGGCCGCCGAGCTCGCCCCGCAGCTCGTGCTGCTGTCCGACCCCGCGTACCTCTCCGTCGGCCACGACGGTCAGCCGGTCGACGGGCTCGCCGTCCAGCTGCGCTCCAACCGCTGGCGCAGCGGCTCGGATGCGGCGGACGCCGACGTCAGCTCGGTCGCGACGCTCACCCAGGACCACCCCTACGGCGGCGCCAGCCGGCTCGCCCGGATCGTCAGCGGCCTCGCCGAGGCCGCCGGCCGCAGCGAGGAGGAGGTCGCGCGCGAGTGGTTCGGCCGCTACCTCGACGTCGTGACGACGGCGCTCGTCCGGCTGCACCTCGAGGTCGGGCTCGCGCTCGATGCCGACCAGCAGGCGATGCTGCTCGAGCTCGACGGCGGCTGGCCGGCGCGCGGCGTCCTGCGCGGCGGTCACGGCTACCTCGAGCCGGGCGCCGATGCCGGCGCCGGGGTCGAGGCGCTCGTCCCGCTGGGGATCATCAACGCGCTCGGCGTCGCCGGGTTCGTCGACGAGCGCGTCCTGCTCGGCGACCTCCGCGACCTGCTCGAGCGCGAGCGCGAGCGCGGCGGCCGCTACCCGACGACGCTCCTGGACCGGGTCCTCGACGACGCGATGTGGCGCTGCGAGTCGACGCTGGGCCGGGGCCTCGAGCACGCCGACGACGTCTTCGTCGACGTGCCCAATCCGCTGCACGGGCTCGACCGCTGAAGCGGCGGGCATGCCGGAGCTTCCCGAGGTCGAGATCACCGCGCGGCGCCTGGACGCCGCGCTGCGCGGCGCGCGGATCGAGTCCGCGCTCGCGCCCGGCATCAACGCGCTGAAGACCTTCGACCCGCCGCTGACGGAGCTCGCCGGCAAGGCCATCACCGGCGTCGGCCGGCGCGGCAAGCAGCTCGTCGTCGAGGTCACCGGCGAGCTCGTGCTGCTCGTCCACCTCATGAGCGCCGGGCGCCTGCAGCTCTACGACAAGCGCGCGGGCCCGCGCGACCGCACGTCGCGGCTGCTCGTCAGGATCGACGACGGCCGCGAGCTGCGCCTGCGCGAGTTCGGCACGAAGCAGGCGGCGTGGGTCAAGCTCCTGCGCGCGGCCGAGCTCGACGACGACGAGATGCTCGCGACGCTCGGCCCCGAGGCCTGGCCCGACCCGCCCGAGGACCTGCGGTCGCTGCTGGACGCACCGCGCCCGCTGCACACGATGCTCCGCGACCAGCGCGTCATCGCCGGCATCGGGCGCTCGTGGGTCGACGAGATCCTCTGGACCGCGCGCCTGTCGCCGTTCAAGCGCGGCGACGACCTCACCGACGAGGAGGCCGCGACGCTGCGCGACGCGATCGCCACGGTCCTCGACGGGGCGCTCGAGCACTACGAGCGCGTCGTGACGCTGCCGATCCCCGACAAGCTCCCGCTGCCGCTCCAGGTCCATCGCAAGGCCGGCGAGCCGTGCCCGCGCTGCGGCACGCCGATCGAGGCGGTCCACTACGAGGACTACGTCATGTGCTACTGCCCGGCCGAGCAGACGGGCGGGAAGGTCCTCAAGGACCGGCGGCTGTCGCGGCTGCTGAAGTGAGCCGGCGGCTGGCCATCGTCGGCGGCGACGCGGCGGGCATGAGCGCCGCGAGCATCGCGCGCCGCCGCGACGACACGCTCGACGTCGTCGCGTTCGAGCGCGGCCCGTACACGTCCTACTCGGCGTGCGGGATCCCGTACCTCGTCGGCGGCCTCGTCGACGGCGCCGACCGGCTCGTCAGCCGCAGCCCCGACGAGCACCGCTCGCGCGGGATCGACGTGCGCATCCGCTGCGAGGTCGTCGCGATCGACCTCGGCGCACGCAAGCTGACCGTTCGCGACGCCGCCGGCCGCGAGTCCGAGGAGCCCTTCGACGAGCTCGTCGTCGCGACCGGCGCCGAGGCCGTCACCCCGCCGATCGAGGGCGCCGACGCGATCGAGCCGGCGCGCACGATCGGGGCCGCCGAGCGGCTGCGGCACGCGATCGACCGCAGCGGCGAGCACGCGGCCGCCGTCGTCGTCGGCGCGGGCTACATCGGCCTCGAGATGGCCGAGGCGTTCGCCGATCGCGGCCTGCGGGTCACGATGATCGAGGCGTCAGGCCAGGTCATGAGCACGCTCGACGCCGACATGGCCGCGCACGTCCAGGACGCCGCCGAGGGGCACGGCATCCGCGTGCTCGTCGGCGCCGAGGTCGAGGAGATCGTCCTCGGCGACGACGGCCGGCCGGTCGCGGTGCGCACCGCCGGACGAGACGATCGACGCCGACCACGTCGTCGTCGGCACCGGCGCGCGGCCGGCCGTCGACATCGCGCGCGAAGCCGGGCTCGAGGTCGGCGACAGCGGCGCGCTGCGCGTCGACGACCATCAGCGCTGCCCCGGCCACGACGGCGTGTACGCCGCCGGCGACTGCGCCGAGAGCCACCACCGCGTGCTCGACCGCATGGTGAACATCCAGCTCGGCACGCACGCCAACAAGCAGGGCCGGATCGCGGGCGTCAACGCGACCGGCGGCGACGAGCGCTTCCCGGGCGTCATCGGGACCGCGGTCTCGAAGATCTGCCGCTACGAGGTCGCGCGCACGGGCGTCGGCGAGGCCGAGGCGAAGGAGGCCGGACTCGAGGTCGTCAGCGCGACGATCAAGGACCGCACGCGCGCGGGCTACTACCCGGGCGCCGGGCCGATCTGGGTCAAGCTCGTCGCCGACGCGCAGAACGGGCGGCTGCTCGGCGGTCAGATCGTCGGCGTCGAGGGCGCGGCCAAGCGCATCGACGTCCTCGCGACCGCGATCTGGACGGGGCTGCACGTCGGCGAGCTCGCGCTGCTCGACCTCTCCTACGCGCCGCCGTTCAGCGGCGTCTACGACCCGCTGCTCATCGCCGCGCGGGCGACGGCGAAGCTCATCTGATCCGGTCGATCTCGCGCGGGCGCAGGAGCGCGATGAGCTCCCCGCGGCGCCCGTGCCGGCGGACCGCGGCGATGCCGCCCTTCTTGAGCTCGATCGTCCCGCCGGTGAGGTCGCCGACGATCTCGACGAAGTCCGGGTTGTGGCCGACGAACAGCACGCGCTTGTCGTCGCCGGCGGCGTGCGCGAACTCGAGCGCGGCGTCGAGGTCGAAGCCGGACGACAGCGCGTCGTCGACGACCGGCGTGCAGCCGAGCGACTCGCAGGCGAGCTTCGCGGTGTCGAGCGCGCGCGTGCGCGGGCTCGTGACGACGAGCTGGAAGTTCAGCCCGAGCGCCTGCAGGGCGCGCCCGGCCGCCCGTGACTGCTCCTCGCCGCGGGCGGTGAGCCGGCGATCGAAGTCCGGGCGGGCGTCGTGCGGCTCGGCCTCGCCGTGACGCAGGAACCACAGCTGCTGTGCCATGCTGGACTGGAATCTAGGCCAACTTGCGCCACGGGACGAATGCTGACCCAGCTCTTCGACGAGCGGGCCGAGGCGCTCGGCGCGCGGCGGGCCGAAGAGCGCCTCCATCTCCGCGCGGCGCAGAAGCTCGATCTCCTCCCACCCGCCGGCGACGCCGAGGCGCCAGTACGGCCTGCGCACGGCGACCGGCAGCCAGTGCGCGAACGGCAGCAGCGCGTGCGGCTCGACCGGGAACGAGTAGGCGGGCGTCTGGACGTACCACCCGCGCGCGACGCGGCGCAGCTCGCGCGCGAACGCCGGGCGGTCCTCGGGCGCGACGTGCTCGATGACGCTGCTGCAGTACGCGAGCTCGAACTCGCCGTCTCCGAACGGCAGGCCTTCGAGGACGTCGGCCTGGACGAACGGGCCCGGGTAGTCGGGGCGCGGGTGCAGGTCCACGCCCGTGATGTCGTGGCCGGGCGCGTGGCGGCGCAGGCCGAGGCGCCCGCAGCCGATATCGAGGATCCGCGTCTGCGCCGTCGCGCCGGCCAGCGCGAAGAGGCGGTCGTGGCGGCGCTCGCGCGCGCGCCCGCTGGCGGCCGCGGCCGCGCGCGAGCGCAGGCCGGGCTTGGCCGTCCCATAGACGTTCTCCGGGGCCCACCGCGACACGGCAGCTAGCCTACGACCGCGCCCGCATGAGCGAGATCTACACCCCCGAGAACCTCCTCGACCGGCTCAGCGATCCGCGGACGCTCGCCGCGCAGTACGAGCGCGGCAAGCGCCGCGAGCGCGAGCTGCTGGACCGCCATCTCGGCCTCGCGGGCGGCGACGCGATCTCGATCGGCTGCGGCTGGCACCCCGGCCGCCACCTGCTGCCCAAGCCGTCGTGGCGGCTCGTCGCCGCCGACATCGACCCCGCCCGCCCGGCGCACGCGGTGCACAACGGCGAGGCCGACGAGGGGCTGACCGGCGCCGCGGGCCGCCTCGACATGCTCGCCGACGAGTCCTTCGACGTCGTCCTGCACCGGCTCGTCCTGCACCACGTCGCCTACGCGGGGCCCTTGGAGCCGTGCCTCGCGGAGGCACGGCGGCTGCTGCGCCCCGGCGGCGCGCTCGTCGCGATCGAGCCGAACGTCTTTCACCCGGTGGGAGCGGGGCTGGCGGTGGCGAACCGTCTCGGGCTCGGCGTGCGCGTCCACGGCACCCCCGACGACATCCCGCTGTCCCCGCGGCGGTTGGCGTGCGCCGCGCGCGGCGTCGGGTTGGAGCCCGAGCTGCACGCGGTGACCTACTCCTGGCGGCGGCTGCCGGTGCGATTGCAGGCGATCGTGGGCGGCCTCGACCGCTTCGGGTCCGCGCCCGGTGCGCGGTGGCTCGGCCACACGTTCATGCTCATCGCGCGCCGGCGTGGGGTGACTCGGCGCGACGCCTCGGTGATCGCCGTTCGCAGGCGACCGCGGCGCCGCTACCGCCGCGGAGTCGTATACGAGCCGACAGGCGTCCCGGAGAACGTCGTCCAGCGCACGTTCCAGCGCCGCCCCGCCCTGTACGCCGAGCTCAGCCGGAAGTAGCCGCGCGAATCGGTCCTCACGGTCTTCAGCGTCCGGAAGCGCGACGAGCCGCGGTCGGCGTAGGTGATCGTGACGTTCGTCGCGCCGCTGCCCAGAGCGGTCACCGGGGTCGGACCCGACGGCGGCTGGCCGATGGCCGGCCGCACGAGCCCCCAGATCGAGACCTTCGAGCCGTTGCGCTTCACGGCGAGCGGCAGCCGGAACGCCGGCAGCGACGGCTTCGGGCGCCCGTTGGCGAAGCGCAGCCCGGACTCGAAGCCGCCGTACTGCTTCGGGCCGGTCGGATCGCTGTCGCGCAGGAGGTACTGCGAGAACGCGACGACGCGCGGGTTCTCGTAGCCGATCCGCTCGGCGATCGCGCGGTACTCGACCTGCTTGGCGAGCGAGACGCCGCTCTGCGTGTCGGGCGTCGACTGGATGCCGAACTCGGTGAGGTAGATCGAGAGCTTCCTCGGGACCGCCTTCGCCGTGCGCGCCCGGTCCAGCGCCCGCGTCAGCCGCGACAGGACGCCGATCGTCACGTCGTCGGGGTTGGCCGGCCGGAAGAACGGGCCCTGGCGCGTCGTGTAGGCGTGGTGCGCGTAGCCGCTGGCCGGCAGCGCGTCGCAGCCCTTGCGCTTCTGGTAGCGCGAGTTCAGGCACAGCGCGCCGCGCAGGAAGCGCAGCGGCGCGACGACGCGCCCGGTCCCGCGGGGGGAGGTCTCGCCGAGGAGGAACCGGTCGCGGCCCTGCCCCGCCCTCGTCAGCCCGCGCACGCCGGCCTTGTAGAGCCCGCGGTACAGCGACGGCGAGATCGCCCGGCCGCCGTTGCCGAACTGCGGGCGCAGGAACTGCGGCTGGTTGGGCTCGTTCCAGATCGCCCACGTCGAGACCTGGTCGCCGTAGTGGCGCCCGACGGCCTGGGCGAACGCCCCGAACGCGGTTGCGGAGGGCCGCGTGAGGTTGTCGAGCTTGTCCTTCGTCGCCCACTTCGGGACCGGGCCGCTGATCGTCAGCAGGACCGGCCAGTTGCGCTGGCGCGCGGCGGCCATGAGCGCGTCGTACTCGCCCCAGTCGTAGCCGGCGGGGTTCGTCGGCTCGAAGTTCGGGCGCTGGGCCGCGTTCGGCGACGGCGCGACGTCCCTCCACGTCAGGATGACGCGCAGCGAGCGCACGCCGAGCGACTCGAGCTCCTCGAGCGCCGCGGGCCGCGTCGCCCCGTTGAGGAGGTCGCGCGGCGCCTCGAAGGTCATCGTCTGCGAGCGGTTCGCGCTCGCCGGAGCGACCAGCAGGAGGCTCAGCAGCAGGGTGAGTGGAAGAAGGCGGCGCACGGAAGGCATAAACCCAAGGTACCGGGGCAAGGTTGCGGGTGTTGAGCCTAACCTCGGCACTGGCACATGAGTTCTCCTGCCCCCGACGACGTCGTGCAAACCCACGCCGAGGCCGCCGGCAACGAGCGCGAGCCGCTGCTCGTCATGCAGCCGTTGCAGGCATTTCTTGCCGAGCACGAGCTCGTCGACCCCGGCAGCGAGCTCGACGCGGCGCCGATCGGCAACGGCCATTCCAACGTCACGTACCTCGTGCGCAGCGGCGACGCGGAGCTCGTCCTGCGCCGCCCGCCGCGCGGGCCGCTGCCCCCCAGCGCGCACGACGTCCTGCGTGAAGCGCGGCTGCTGCGGGCGCTCGCCGCGACGCACGCGCGCGTGCCGCGCGTGCTCGCCGTGGCCGACGACGACGGCGTCATCGGCGCGCCGTTCTACGTCATGGAGCACGTCGCGGGGACGGTCGTCAGCACCGCCGTCCCGCCCGCGCTCGACAGCCCGCAGGAGCGCCGCCGCATGAGCGAGGAGCTCGTCGACGCGCTCGTCGAGGTCCACGCCGTCGACTGGCGCGCGTGCGGCCTGGAGGACTTCTCGCACGACCCGGACGGCTATCTCGAGCGCCAGCTCCGGCGCTTCGGCAGCCTCTGGGCGGTCCTCAAGACGCGCGAGATCGCGGCCGTCGAGGAGGTCGGCGCGTGGCTGCTGGAGCACCTGCCGGCGTCGGGCTCGCCGACCGTCGTCCACGGCGACTACCGCCTCGGGAACACGATGATGGCGGCGGACGCGCCGGCGCGGCTCGTCGCGATCTTCGACTGGGAGATGGCGACCGTCGGCGACCCGCTGGCCGATCTCGGCTACCTCTGCTCGATGTGGGTGCAGCACGACGACCCGCCGCTGCCGGCGCTCTTCGAGTTCGGCGGCGTCACGCGCACCGACGGCTTCCTCGGCCGCGACGAGCTCGTCGCCCGCTACGAGGAGCGCAGCGGGCGGGCGATGACGGACATCCGCTGGTACCGGGCCCTCGCGCTGTGGAAGGCCGCGGTCTTCATGGAGGGCAACTACCGCCGCGCGATCAGCGGCGCGACCGACGACCCCTGGCTCAAGGGCTTCGGCGACGGCGTCGTGGAGCTCGCCGGCCGCGCGCGAGACCTCACGCGCGGCGGCTAGAGCTGCGTCGTCAGGCGGCCGGAGGCGGCGGCGGGTCGGCCGGCTTGTCGGCCGGCTTGTCGGCACCTCCGCCGCGACGCTCGGCGAGCTTGCGCTTCGCGTCCTCGATCTTCGCCTTCGTCTTCGGATCGTTCGCGACGTCCTTGGCCTTCTCGGCGAGCTTGCGCCCCTGGGGCGAGTTCGCCAGCTTGGTGAGCCTGTTCATGAGGGACATGCACCCAGGTTACTCCGGCTTCTCGATCCGGCGACGAAGCTCCGCCCCGCGGCCCGCGGCGACCGCGCGGGCCGCGCGGCGCTCGTCGAGCGGCACGCCGCCGGCGGCGGCGAGATCGAGCAGCTCCTGGCGCTCCTCGCCCTCGCGGGCGCTGCGGATGAAGAGCCAGCCGAAGAGGCAGATCGTGAGGATCGAGCCCTCGACCATCATGATCGAGCCCGCCACGACCTGGTCGGTCTGCGGCGAGATGTCGTGCGCGCGCTCGCCCGCGCGGTAGACGTCGAAGTACGCCCGGTCGGTCCAGACGAAGATGTTCGCGAGCACCGTCGTCGTCAGCCGCACGGCGATGATGTAGACGAGCTTGCCGAGGTTGCCGAACCAGGCCGGCTTCGGCAGCGGCCCGAGCAGCGCCATCCACATGTTGATCCCGAGGCCGACGAACAGCATGTGCTGGAGCGCGTGGATCGCGTCGTTGCGCACGGCCGCCTCGTGCGGGCCGGCGAGGTGCCAGAACAACAGGTCCGCGGCCCAGAGCCCGAAGGCGGGCACGGGATGGGCGAGATGGCGCAGCCGGCCGAGCCCCGCCGTGCGCAGCAGCGGCGCGAGCAGCGGGCCGGTCAGGCCGAGCACGATGAGCAGCGCGCCGATGTCGGCGATGAGCAGGTGCTCGGCCATGTGCGCGGCGAACAGCTCGTCCGACAGCGTTCCCAGCGGGCTGCAGAGCGTCACCGCGATGAGGCCGAGCCCGCCGGCGAAGCAGGCCTGACGCCAGCCGGGGACGGGCCGTCCCGTCGCGGCGAGGCGCCGCGCCCGGACCGCGTACATGACGCCGATGACGAGGACCGGCGCGAGTTGCAGCGGGTCGAACGTCAGGTCCACGAGCGCAAGGCTGACAGGCTCAGGCGCCCGCGGCGATGAGCAGCACGCCTCCCAGCGCGACGATGACCCCGGCGCGCTGGACGCCGCGCACGCGCTCGTGCAGGACGAGCGCCGCCATGAACACCGTGATGACCGGATACAGCGACGCGGCGACCGACACCGTCGACAGCTCGCCGATCGTCGTCGCGACGTTGTAGGCCGCGTTGGCGGCGAGGTCGAGCAGCCCGATGACGACGAGCACGGCGACCTCCCGCCCGCGCGGGCGGCGGCCGCCGCGGCGCAGCGCGACGATCGCGAACGCCACGACGAACGGCGTCGCCGAGATCCGCGAGAGCGTCAGCGCCCAGGCGACGTCGGCATCGGAGCCGATCTCCGCCAGCACGAAGTAGGAGCCGAAGCCGACGGCCGCGCAGATGGCCAGCAGGATGCTCACGCGCTGCTGGCGCGGGTCCGCGGCGCCCCCGTCGTCCTCGCGCGAGGCCAGGACGATCCCGACGACCGCCGCCGCGAGGCCGATCGACGTCAGCGCGCCCGGCCGCTCGCCGGTCGCGATGCCGGCGAGGACCGGCAGCGCGACGCCCGTCGCGGCGATCGGCGCGACGATGCTCATCGTCCCGATCGAGAGCGCGCGGTAGAAGGCCGCCAGGCCGGTGATGCCGAAGAGCCCCGCGCCGAGCGAGGCGGCGACGGCCTCGCCGGACGGCAGCCCCTCGCCGCGAACCCCGACGAAGACGGCCATGATCGTCAGCGACGTGAGGTACATCCCCGCGAGGACGACCGCCACCGGGAACGTCCGGCTCTTCAGGCCGCCGAGGAAGTCGGCCAGCCCCCAGAGCACGGCCGAGCCGAGCGCAAGCGCGATCGCACCCACAGCGGACCGCCTGTTCAGCCGTGCCGGCCGAGGCTCAGCGTCTGCGGCCGCGGCCGTAGACGAGCCGCAGGCCCTTGAAGAGGAGCTTCGACGTCCGCGCCTTGTACGGGAACATGTACGGGTCGCGCTTGAGGTGCACCCGGCTGATGAACAGCGACTGCTGCTTGGTGAACTTCCGGATCCCGCCGGGGCCGTGGCGGACGCCGAGGCCGGAGTCCTTCCACCCGCCCATCGGCAGCTCGACGGCGACGTAGTTCAGCAGCGCGTCGTTGACGCAGACGGCGCCGGCCTGCAGCCGGCGGGCGATCTCCTCGCCGCGCGCGCGGTCGCCGCTGAGGACCGCGCCTCCGAGGCCGTACGGCGAGTCGTTGGCGAGCGTCACCGCCTCCTCGGCGTCGGCGACCTTCATGATCGGCAGCGTCGGGCCGAAGGTCTCCTCGGTCATCGCCTTCATCGTGTGGTCGACGTCGACGAGCACGGTCGGCTCGTAGAACATCCCCTTGCCCGGGCGCCGCTTGCCGCCGGTCAGCGCCCGCGCGCCCTTGGCGAGCGCGTCGCGCACGTGCTCCTCGACGATCTCGAGCTGCTTGGGGAACGTCATCGCGCCGACCTCGGCCGTCGCCGGCCCGGTCGACTCGCCCTGGCGCAGCGCGCCGACCTTCGCGACGACCTTGCGGACGAACTCGTCGTAGACGGGCGCCTCGACGTAGACGCGCTCGATCGAGATGCAGGTCTGGCCGCCGTTGAACATCGAGTAGTAGACGGCGAGGTTCGCGGCGCGCTCGAGGTCGGCGTCGGAGAGGACGATCATCGGGTCCTTGCCGCCGAGCTCGAGGCCGACGGGCGTCAGCGTCTGCGCCGCCCGCGCGGCGACCTTCCTGCCGGTCGCCGTCGAGCCGGTGAACATCACCATGTCGGCCTCGTCGACGAGCGCCGCGCCGGTCTCGCCGCGGCCGGTCGCGACCTGGAAGACGCCGTCGGGCAGGCCGCTGGCGGCGAGGCCCTCGGCGAGCAGCAGCGAGGTCAGCGGGGTGACCTCCGACGGCTTGAGGATGACGCTGTTGCCGGCGAGCATCGCCGGGAGGCAGTCCCCGAAGGAGTTCGTCAGCGGGTAGTTCCAGGGGCCGATGACGCCGACGAGCCCGAGCGGCTCGTAGCGGACGATCATCTTCTTGCCCCGCACCGCCAGCGTGCTGGCGCGGATCGTCTCGTCGCCGAGGAACTTCTCGGCGTTCTTGGCCCAGAAGTCGATCGCGCCGCCGGCGTAGTTGATCTCCGCCATGTAGGCGTCCTCGTAGGTCTTGCCGGTCTCCGAGACGATCGTCGCGACGATGCGGTCGGCGTTGTCCATGACCCATTTCTGCATCCGCCGCATGACCCGCGCGCGGTCGGCGGGGGTCAGCGCCGCCCAGCCGGGCTGGGCCGCCCGGGCGCGCTGGGCGAGCTCTGAGACGCGCTCGGCGGAGAGGTCGGCGACGTGGGCGATGACCTCGCCGGTGGCGGGGTTCTCGACGGGGATCTCGGCACCGGCTCCGTGGCCGTTTGCGCGCTGCTCGGCCGTGGTGTCGATGCTGGCCATGTTCGCGGTCTCCTCTGCGGTTCGACGTCGTGTCAAACCCTACGCTACGCGATCGTGCCGGACGCCACGAGGACCAGCACGGCGCCGCCGAGGACGACGCGGTAGACGACGAAGACGGCCGTCGTGTGGGTCGTCAGGAACTTCAGGAGCAGGGCGATCGAGGCGTAGCCGCTGATGAACGCGAGGAGCGTCGCGACCGCCGTCGGGGCGATCCCCACGCCGCCCTCGGCGGTGCCGGTCACGACGTCGCGCAGCTCGTAGAGGCCGCTGAGCACGACCGCCGGGACCGACAGCAGAAACGAGAAGCGCGCGGCGGCGACGCGGTCGAAGCCGAGCAGCAGGCCGGCGGAGATCGTCGCGCCCGAGCGCGAGACGCCGGGGATGAGCGCCAGCGCCTGCGCGAAGCCGAAGACGATCGCGTCGCGCCGGGTGATCGTCGAGATGTCGCGGTCGCGCTTGGACGTCTTCTCGGCGGCGAGCAGCAGGAGGCCGAAGACGATGAGCATCGTGCCGATGAGGTAGAGGTCGCGCGCGCCGTTCTCGATCTGGTCGGTGAACGCGACGCCGAAGATGACGATCGGGACGGTGCCGAGGATGAGGTACCAGCCCAGCCGCGCGTCGAGCGTGCCGCGCGCGGCGGGATCGCGCAGCGACCGCAGCCAGGTCACCGCGATCCGGATGAGGTCCTCGCGGAAGTACAGGAGCACCGCGGCCATCGTGCCGAGCTGGATGACGGCGGTGAAGGCGGCGCCGGGGTCCTCCCAGCCGGCGAAGGCGGGAACGATCCGCAGATGGCCGCTGCTGGAGATCGGCAGGAACTCGGTGAGCCCCTGGACGACGCCCAGGACGATGGCCTGGACGAGGCTCAACGCTTCGGGCTAGTCGCCGAGCTCGATCGTGGAGATGTAGACCGGGCTGAGGGGCTTGTCGGCGCCGGAGGTCGGCAGCTCGTTCAGGCGCTCGAGGACGTCCTCGCCACCCGTGACCTTCCCGAACACCGTGTGCTTGCCGTCGAGCCACGGCGTGGCGTCGGCGGTGACGAGGAAGAACTGCGAGCCGTTGGTGTTCGGCCCGGCGTTCGCCATCGCCAGCGTGCCCTTGACGATCGGGTGGTCGTTGATCTCGTCGTCGAACTCGTAGCCCGGCCCACCGGTCCCGTTGCCGCGGGGGCAGCCGGCCTGGACCATGAAGTCCTTGATGATGCGGTGGAAGGTCAACCCGTCGTAGAAGCCCTCGGACGCGAGCTTGCGGAAGTTCGCGACGGTCTCGGGGGCGTCCTTGTCGAACAGCTCCAGGACGATGACGCCCTCGGTGGTCCTCAACGCGGCAGCAGACATGCGGGGGAGCTTACGCGCTGGGTGCGCGCTACGGCGTGCCGCGCAGGACGATCTCGCCGATCGCCACGCGGGGATCGGTCGCGTCCGCAGCCTTCGTGACGTACACGAGGAAGAGCTGGTACTTGCCCGCGTCGCCCTTGCCCTTCAGCGAGATCGGGTCGCCGTCCTCGACGGCCTTGCGGTCGGTGAGGTGCTGCCAGCGCTTGTCGAGGACGTCCACCGGGACCTCCTTGCCGTCGACCGCGCCGTAGAGCTCGACCGTGAAGCCGGGCGTCGGCGTCGTGATGCGCAGCGACTGCAGCGCCATCGCGCTCTTGAGGTCGACGATGATGCCGGCGCCGACCGGGTTTCCGTCGGCCGGGGTGACGACGTCCCAGACGGTGTTGGCCTTGCCGTCGATCGCGTTGGCGGCGGGGCCGAACTCCGCGCCGGGGCGCTTGCCCGGGTCGTACGTCGTCGCGGCGCCCTTGGCGAAGTTGATGATCTGCGGCGTGGCGCTGGCCGAGCTCGTCTGCTGCGTGGCGCCGGTGGAGCCGGTGGAGCCGGTCGAGCCCGTGCCGGTGCGTGCCGGTGCTGCCGGTCGACCCGGTGGAGCCGGTCGATCCGGTGGAGCCGGTCGATCCGGTGGCGCCTGGGACCTGGGTCGACGGCGTCGCCGTGCCGGTGGACGGGGTCCCCGGGCCGCCCGCGATCTGCGGCGTCGACGGGACGCTCTGCAGCGGCGGCTGGACCGGGCGGGTCGTGGGGACGACGGGCTGGGCGGCCGTCGCGGGGCCGATGCCGGGGAGGACCGACGGCGGCGGCGCCGTGCCGGGGCCGGTCGCGCCCGGCTGGATCGTCGTCGCGTCCGGGCCGGGGGCGCCGGCGGGAGCCTGGGCGACGATCGGCGCGCCGTTGCCGGCGGTCGGAGCCGACGCGGTGCGCTCGGCGTCGCTCGTCAGCGCCGCGTAGCTCGCGAGGACGGCGCCGGTGACGAGCAGGAGCGTCAGGCCGACGACGGTGAACGCGGCGCGCCAGCCGGCGCGCGCGCCGAGGCGCCCGCGGCCGGCGGTGCCGCACTCCAGGCACCAGTCCTGGCCGCGCGCCATGCCGGCGCCGCAGCTCTCGCAGGCGAAGTCCGGAGCGGCGTCGTGCGGGCCGCCATGCGGCGGCGGCGCGGCGGCTTCGGACGCCGGATCACGGTCTTTGAGCAGCAAGGCCACGTCAAAAGGGTAACGCGGATGCGCGCGCCGGGTTGCGGGCGCGCGTGCAGACCTAGACCTTCGTCGGCTCGACGCGGATGCGCCTGCCGCGCACGCGCTCGCCGTCGACGGCCGCGGCGATGCGCTCCGCGTCGGCTGCGGGGACCGAGAGGAAGGCGAAGTGCTCGAGGACCTTGACGTCGCGCACGGCCTCGCCGTCGACGTCCGCGGCGCGCGTCACGAGGCTGACGAGATCGGCGACCTCGATGCCGGCCGAGCGCCCGCCGGCGACGATGAGCTTCGTGTACGGCTCGTCGCCGTTTCGCGTGATGTGCGGCTTCGTGTGGCGGCGCGGCTTCTCGACGACGATCTTCGGCGGCGCCGTCTTCGCGCCCGGCTCCCACGGCGTGATCGCGGTCCCGACGTGGCGCTCGATCGCCTCGAGCTCCTTCTCCTGGCGCGGCTCGACGAACGTGATCGCGCGGCCCGCGCGGCCGACGCGTCCGGTGCGCCCGATGCGGTGGACGTAGACGTCCGGCGAGCGCGGGACGTCGTAGTTCACGACGTGCGTGACCGTCGAGATGTCGAGGCCGCGGGCGGCGACGTCGGTCGCGACGAGGATCGGGACGCGCCCGCCCTTGAAGCCGAGCATGACGCCGTCGCGGGCGCCCTGGGTCATGTCGCCGTGCAGCGCCTTCACGTTGAAGCCGCGGTCCTTCATCTTCTTGTAGAGCTGGTCGGTGCGGATCTTCGTGCGCGCGAAGACGATCGCCTGGTCGGGCCGCTCGGCCTCGAGCACCTCGACGAGCTTGTCGGGCTTGTCGCCGGTCTTGACGCCGACCTGGAACTGCTCGACGGAGTCGACGGTCAGCGTCGCCGACTGGACCTTGACGTGCTCGGGGTCGTAGAGGTAGTTGTCGGCGAGCTTGCGGATCGGCGGCGGCATCGTCGCGCTGAAGAGCGCCGTCTGGCGGCTGTTGGGCGTCAGGCGAAGGATCTTCTCGACGTCCTCGAGGAAGCCGAGGTCGAGCATCTCGTCGGCCTCGTCGAGCACGACGAAGCGGCACGAGTCGAGGACGAGCGAGCGGCGGTTGATGAGGTCGAGCACGCGCCCGACGGTCCCGACGACGATGTGGCCGCCGGCCTTGAGCTGCGCCTGCTGGGTGCGGATCGGCGCGCCGCCGAAGACGGCGACGACGTCGGCGCCCTTGCGCTGGGCGTAGGCGCGGATCGCCTGGGTCACCTGGATGCAGAGCTCGCGCGTCGGCGTCAGGACGAGCGCCTGCACCTCGGGCTCGGTCGGATCGACGTATTCGATGATGGGCAGCCCGAAGGCCGCGGTCTTGCCCGACCCGGTCTGTGCCTGGCCGATGACGTCGCGACCCTCGAGCATCGGCGGGATCGCCTGCTCCTGGATCGGGCTGGGCTGCTCGTAGCCGACGTCCTGCAGGGCTTGGAGGGTCGAGTCTGAAAGGCCGAGTTCGGCGAAGGTGTTCACACCCGAAGCTTAGACCCCGGTCGCGACTACTCCTTCGCGGCCGCGCGGCGCACCGACGCGGCCTGTGCCTCGTCGGCCGCGAGCTCCTCCAGGCGCTGGGACGCGAGGCGGATGCGGCGGTCGACGTACGTCGCCGCGAGCTGGCGCGTCTCGGCCTCGCAGTCCCACAGGCAGTCGACCGCGCCGACGCCCGCGAACGTCGGGTCGGTCGCCGCGAGCGCGGAGACGACGAAGCGCCGCCCGTAGGAGTAGGGGATCTGCTCGTAGGCCCGCGACAGCTCGTCGAACGGGCCGTGACCCTGATAGCGCCCGAGCGCCTCCGCGAGCGAGCAGACGACGTAGATGTCGCCGTCCATGCCGAGGTCGAGCTCGCGCGCGAGCGCGCGCCGCGACGTGCTCGAGATCGTCGCCCTCGGCCCACGTCGCGAGGATCCCGGCCGCCTTGCGCCGCCGCGCCCAGTCCGACGACGTCAGCCAGTCGTGCGCGAGCGAGCGCGTCTGCTCGGGGGGCATCGCCTCGAGCGCGAGCGCGATCGCGCCCTGCAGCGTTCCGCGGCGAGCCTCGCTCGTGTTCTCCTCGGCGATCTCCAGCAGCTCGCGGCGGCCCTGGTGGCCGAGCGCGAGGATCGCCGCCCGCCGCATCGGCAGCTCGGGGTCGTTGGCGGCCGTCAGCAGGCGCTGGACGTCGTCGGCGCTCGTCCGCGCGGCGAGCTCCTCGGCGATCTGCGTCCAGCGCGAGTCCTCGGTGACGGCGAGCAGCTCGGACGTGCTCATGTCGCGCGGCCGCGACGGCGTCCGCCGCGGCCGGTCGAACGCGCGCTTGGGCACCGGCGCCGCGCCGGTCCCGTGGTCGAAGGCGAGCGCCGCGGCGATGCGCGGGTTCTCGACCGACCACAGCGTCCACGGGCGCGCGCGCGAGTCGACGCCGGCGAGTGCCTCGGCGAGCTCCGCGTCGGAGTCGTAGCGGTCGGCGATCACCGCGTCGAGGCCGGCGACGACCTCGGGCCACGGGACGTCGGCGCGCATCGCGTCGTAGTCGTCGATGAGCAGCTCGATCGCGCGGTCCCAGAAGCGGCCGTAGGCGACGTAGTCGCGCAGCGCGGTGCGCGCCGGCTCATGGCGGCGGACGGCCATCCGCCCGAGGATCGCGAGCACGTCGTGGGTCGTCTCGACGTCGTCGTCGCCGCGCCGCAGCCAGGGCTCGAGCATCGCGACGTCGAGGCCGACGTCGAGCGCGAGCGTCGCGTAGTAGTCCACGCGCGCGTCGAGCTGCCGGTCCCAGCGAGGGTCGTTGAAGATGCAGTGCAGCAGCAGCGCGTGGGCGACCGCGCGGTCGGCATCCAGCGCCCAGAGATAGCCGGAGCCGAGCCCGCGCTGGAGCTTGCCGAGCGGCTCGGCGGGCCCGGCGAGCGGTGGCGGGCGGCCGGTCACGCGACGATCGTGCCACGTGTGCGCCGGGGCCGGTACCGAGCGTGTACTAGCAACCGGAGCCCTGAACTCAAGTTCGCCGAAACGGCGACCGAAGGGCCTTCCAGTGGCGACCGACGTGATCATCCCCTCTGCACGCGTCGACGACGCCGTGTTGCGCGCCTCGCTCGACGCGATCATCTCGATCGACGGGCTCGGGAGGGTCATCGAGTTCAACCCCGCCGCGGAGCGGATGTTCGGCTATCTGCGCGACGAGGCGATCGGCGCGGAGATGGCGGAGCTCATCATCCCGCCGGCCAGCCGCGAGGCGCACCGGCGCGGCCTGCGCCGGCTGCTCGACGGCGGTCCCGCGCGGCTGCTCGACCAGCGCGTCGAGCTCGAGGCCCAGCACTCCGACGGCACGGTCTTCCCCGTCGAGCTCGCCATCACCCAGATGGAGGGCTCGGCGCCGACGTACACCGGCTTCATCCGCGACCTCACCGCCCAGCAGCAGGCCGAGCGCGAGCGCGCCGAGCGGATCGCCCGCCAGGCGCTCGTCGTGTCGCTCGGACAGAGCGCGCTGTCGGGCATGGAGCCCGCCGACCTCGCCGCCGCGGGCCTGGCGACGCTCGTCGACGGTCTCGACGTGCAGCGCGGCGTCGCGATCGAGATCGAGGCCGGCGGCGCGCTGCGCTGCGAGTCCGCGATCGGCCTGGGACCGCTGACCGGGCACGGCGAGCCCGCCGGCGAGGCGCAGGCGATCCTGCTCGCCCGGGCGATCGACGCATCCGGCTCGCTCCTGCTGCTCGGAGACGAGCTCGCCGAGCTCGCCGAGCTGCCGTTCGTCGAGGGCATGGGCGGCGTGCTCGCGGTGACGATCCAGGGCGGCCGGGGGAAGATCACCGGGCTGCTGGCGATCGCGTCCTTCGATCCGCACGGCCTGTCGACCGTCGACGTCGGGTTCGCCCAGGCGATCGCGAACGTCGTCGGGACCGCGACCGCGCGCTGGCGCCTCGATCAGGAGATCACGCGGCTCGGGCTGCACGACCCGCTCACCGGCCTTGCGAACCGCCCGCTCTTCGAGAACCGCCTCGAGCAGAAGCTCGAGCGCGCGCGCCGCGGCCAGGGCGAGGCCGCCGTGCTGTTCGTCGACCTCGACGGCTTCGGCAAGCTCAACGACGGCTTCGGCCACCGCACGGGCGACGAGGTGCTCGTCGGCGCCGGCGCCCGGCTGAAGAACGCGCTGCCGCCCGACGCGACCGCCGGCCGTCTGGCGGGCGACCACTTCGGCGTCCTGCTGCCGGCCGCGACCGAGGCGGAGGCGCTCGCGGTCGCCGAGCGGATCGGCTTCGCGCTCAGCGAGCCGATGCTCGCCGCCGGCCGCGAGTTCACGATGAGCGCGAGCATCGGCGTCGTGCTCACCGAGCGCGGCTCGGGCAACGCCGCGGAGCTGCTGCGCACGGCCTCGACGGCCGCCGTGCGCGCGCGCGAGCGCGGGGGCGCGCGCGCCGAGCTCGCGACGCAGGGCATGCGCCGCCGGCTCGTCCACGCCGCGGAGATCGAGCAGGGCCTGCGCCGCGCGCTGACCGACGGCGAGCTCGTCCTGCACTACCAGCCGATCATCGACCTCACCGACGGGCGGATCGCCGCCGTCGAGGCGCTCGTGCGCTGGCAGCACCCCGACCACGGGCTGCTCGCGCCGACGCAGTTCTTGTCGGCGGCGGAGAACAGCGGCCTCGCCGTGCCGCTCGGCGAGGAGATCCTCTCGATCGCCTGCTGCGAGCTCGCCGACTGGAGCCTGACGCTCGACGGTCCGCCGCCGGCGGTGCACGTCAACGTCTCCGCGCGGCACTTCGGCTCGCCCGGCCTCGTCGCGACGGTCTCGCGGGCGCTGCAGCAGAGCGGCCTGCCCTCCGAGCAGCTCGTGCTCGAGATCGCCGAGACGATGTTCACCGGCGACGGCGAGATCGCGACCGCCCAGATCGACGACCTGCGGACCCTCGGCGTGCGGATCATGCTCGACCGCTTCGGGACCGGCTACTCGTCGCTGGCGGCGATCCGCCAGCTGCCCTTCGACTCCCTGAAGGTCGATTCGTCGTTTCTCACCGAGCTCGGCGGCGACAACTCCCGCGACGCCCGCCTCGTCGCCGCGATGATCGGCATGGGCCATTCGCTCGGCCTCCAGATGACGGCCGCGAAGGTCGAGACCGAGCAGCAGCTGCGGCTGCTGCGCTCGCTCGGCCTCGACCGCGCGCAGGGCGAGCTCTTCGCGGCGCCGCTGTCGGCGGGCGCGGCCCTCGAGCTCGTCCGCACGAGCCGCGACTGGTCGGCGCTGCTGGCGGCGACGAAGCCGTCCGAGCCCGTCGCCGCCGCCGAGACGGTGCCCGCGAACGGCACGAACGGGACGGCGCCGCCGGTCACGACGCTGAGCCTCGGCCAGGCCGCCCAGGCGCTCGGGATCTCGACGACGACCGCCCGCCGCTGGGCCGACGACGGCCGCCTGCGCTCGACGCGCACCGCCGGCGGCCACCGCCGCTTCGCGACGACCGAGGTGCGCCGCCTGCTCTCCGAGCGCGGGCGCCCCGCGATCGCGCCGACCGAGCCGCCGCGCCGCGGGCTGCCGGCGCTCGCCGCCCTCATCGAGAGCCACGGGGCGGCGCTCGCCGAGCTCTCCTGGCGCGGGCTCTACGGGGAGCTGCGGACCGGATGGTTCGTCGAGTCCGAGGGCACGGTGGCCGGCGAGCGCTGGCTCTCCGCGCTCTCGTCGGCGGCCTCGACCGCGAACTTCGAGATGCTCCACGAGGCGACCACGGCGTTCGTCCGCGCGGCCGAGCGCGGCGGCGCCTCGCTGCTCGAGCGCCACCTCGCGCTCGAGCGCTTCAGCGAGACGGCGACGCGGGCCTTGCAGCGCCGCTCGTCGCCGCGCGAGGAGATCGTCGAGGCCCGCCGCCTCTTCGCGTCCCTCGCGCAGCGCCAGCTCGCCGACGTGGGGTAGCTCAAGGTCGGGCCGTCCCGGCCGACCACAGCGACCATGCAGCACCGTCGGCTCATGGACGAGGCGATGGAGACCATCCAGGAGGAACCCGATGCATCACGACGTCTCGCCGTCGTCCCGTACCGGCGCGCAGCCGGCGGAGCCAGCAGGCACCCCGACCCCGGAGGCGCTCTTTGCCACGCGCGTCGCCGGCGAGGTCGCGCGCCAGCTCTTCGAGGCGGGGGCAGAGGTGCGCTTCGCGCTCGTTCCCGACCGGGAACGGGTCTGCGCGCTGCTCTGCGACGACGACGGCTTCGTGATCTCGCGGTTGACGCCGTCACGGGTTCTCGAGATCGCGACCGGCGAGCCGGTCCCCGGAGGTAGACGTTGAGCCCGCTGGCACTCTCCGGCCTGGCATCGGGCCTGGACACCGAGTCGATCATCACGTCGCTCATGACCGTCGAGCGCCAGCCGCGCACGCGCCTGGCGCTCGCCGACACGCAGGCGCAGGCGCGCCAGACGGCGCTGCGCGAGCTCTCGACGAAGCTGAAGTCCGTCCGCGACGCGGCCGCCGCGCTGCACAGCGCGACGACGTGGGCCGACGTCCAGAAGCTGACCACGAGCGACGCCGCGCGCGTCGGCGTGCGCGCGCTCGCCGGCTCGGCGGCGCCGGGCACGCGCGTGATCGAGGTCGGCTCGCTCGCCGTCACCGCCCAGCACGCCTTCACGTACACGTCGAGCGCGTCGCCGCAGAGCATCACGATCGGCGCCTTCACGCTCGCCGTCGATCCCGACGCCGATGCCGCGACGGTCGCCTCGGCGATCAACGACCGCGAGGACGCGCCGGTCAGCGCCGTCGTCGCCGGCGGCAAGCTCGTCCTGACGAGCAGGACGAGCGGCGCGGACGGCGACTTCACCGTCGGCGCCACGCCGCTGCTCGCCGAGGACGCCGCCTACGCGCGCGCCGGCGCCGACGCCGCCTACACGCTCGACGGCGCCCCGAAGACCTCGCCCTCGAACGTCATCACCGACGCGATCCTCGGCGCCGAGATCACGCTGAAGGCGACGACGTCGGCGCCCGTCTCGATCGGCGTCACCGACCCGGGGATCGACCAGGACGCGGTGAAGGCGAAGGTCACGGCGTTCGTGACGGCCTACAACGCGACCGTCGACCACATCCGCGGCAAGCTCTCCGAGAAGCCGGTCAAGGACCCGACGACGAACGCCGACGCCGTCAAGGGGCTCTTCTACGGCGACACGATGCTCAGCGGCGTGCTCTCGTCGATGCGCGCGGAGATCGGCGACCTCGCCGACCTCGGCATCTCGACCGGCGCGCCGAGCGGCACCGCCTCGTTCTCCGCCGACGCCGTCGCCGGCAGGCTCAAGATCGACGACACGAAGCTCACCGCCGCGCTGACCGACGACCCGGACGCGCTGCGCGCGCGCCTGCAGGCGTTCGGCGAGCGCCTCGCGGCGGTCGTCAGCCCGGTCGCGGGCGCGCGCGTCGACGAGCGCATCAGCAGCGTCGACGCGACCCGCAAGCGCCTCGCCGACGCGATGGCGGCGGCCGACGTGCGGCTCGCGAACAGGGAGACGCGCCTGCGCGCGCAGTTCACGGCGATGGAGTCGGCGCTGGCCGCCAGCCAGGCCGCGATGGCGCAGCTGCAGTCGCAGCTCGGCGCGCTGTAGCGCGCCACCGCTCAACCCGCGCGGCCCGCGGCCGAATACCCGGGCGTCAGAGCAACCGCCGCCGCGCCCCGCGACGGCCGACCAACGAGAGGGCCATGTCCGCCTACCCGTCTGCTTCGCACGCCTCCTACCGGGAGAGCGCGATCCTCACCGCGCCGCCCGAGCAGCTCGTGATCATGCTCTACGACGGCATCCACCGCTTCCTCCTGCAGGCCGTCGCCGCGATGCGCGAGGGCCG
The DNA here is from genome assembly GCA_963830085.1 of uncultured Actinomycetes bacterium. Lineage (GTDB taxonomy): Bacteria > Actinomycetota > Thermoleophilia > Solirubrobacterales > Solirubrobacteraceae > CADCVQ01. The sequence continues at coordinate 141,578 of CAWHLF010000013.1, forward strand.
CCCCGCCGAGACCGGCGAGCGCCTCGGCCGCGCCACCGCGATCATCGACGAGCTGCAGTGCACGCTCGACCCGTCGGCCGGCGAGGTCGCCGAGCGCCTCGGCGGGATCTACGTCTTCTGCCGCCGGCACCTCGCCGAGGGCCAGTCGGAGTCCGACCCGGCGAAGCTCGAGACCGTCGACGCGCTCCTGCGCGAGCTGCGCGGCGCGTGGGCCCAGGCCGCCGCGATCGCCCCCGCGGAGTCCGTCGCCGCGGCGTGAGCCTGCCCGGCGCCTACGTGACGTTGCTGGCGCTCACCGAGCGCGAGCACGAGCTCGTCCTCGCCGGCGAGTGGGAGGCGCTCGCGGCCGTCGACGCCGCGCGGCGCGAGCTGCTCGCCGAGCTGCCCGACGGGCCCGCTCCGGGCGCGGCGCGCGACCTGCTCGCACGCGCCGCGATCGTCCAGGCCGCGACGACGACGCTCCTCGCGGCGCAGGTCGCCGAGCTGCGCGGCGCGCTCGGACACGTCGCCCACGGCCGCACCGCGGTCCAGGCCTACGGCGGCACGCGCCCCGGCTCGGGCCCCAGCGTCGACCTCGCCGGCTGACTCAAGACCCTCGCCGCCCCGCCGACTACCCGCGCACCGTGAACCTCTTCGACACGACCCAGCTCGGACTCGAGCGCGCCATCGGCGCCGCGGGAATGCGGCAGTCGACGCTCGCCGGGAACATCGCGAACGCCAACACCCCGGGCTACAAGCGCCGGGACCTCGACTTCAAGGGCGAGCTGAGCGCCGCGATCGAGTCCGGCTCGGACGCGGTCAAGCGGGTCGAGTTCGAGGCGCGGACCGTGCAGGGCACGACGATGCGCGCCGACGGCAACAGCGTCGACATCGACGTCGAGTCCGCCTCCATGGCCTCCAACGCGCTGGAGTACGAGGCGCTCGTCGCCGTCGCTCGCGGGCGCAGCGACGTCCTGCGCTCCGCCATGGGTGTCGCCTGACATGAGCCTCTTCGACGCGATCGACACGGCCGCCACCGGCCTGAGCGCCGAGCGCCTGCGGATGGACGTCACGGCCGAGAACCTCGCCAACGCCCAGACGACGCGCGGCGTCGACGGCCAGCCCTACCGCCGCAAGGTCGTCGCCCTCCAGCAGGACGGCGGCTCGTCCTTCGGCGCGACGCTCGACGGCGCGCTGAACCGCGGCTCGGGCTCGGGCTCCGGCGGCGTGCGCGTCGCCGGCATCGCCGAGGACTCGACGCCCAACCGCCTCGTCTACGACCCCGGCCACCCGGACGCCGACCCGCGCGGCTACGTCTCGATGCCGAACGTCCAGCCCGTCACCGAGATGGTCGACCTCATCAGCGCGTCACGCGCCTACGAGGCGAACGTCACGGTCATGCAGACGGCCAAGGCGATGTTCGCCAAGACGCTGGAGATCCTCCGCTGATGCCCATCGATCCGACGTTGGCCGTCAGCGGCGGCGAGTGGTCCGTGGGCGGACTCGGCGACGGGGGGATCCCCGTCGGGCCGGCCCCGGGCGCCTCCGAGCCCGGCGGCGGCAAGAGCTTCGGCGGCGTGCTCGCCGACCAGATCGGCGCGCTCGAGAAGCTCCAGACCGAGGCCGCCGAGGGCTCTCGCGCCCTCGCCGCCGGCACCGCCGACCCGACCGAGGCCATCATGGCCGTCGAGCGCGCCCGGCTGAGCATGCAGCTCGCCTCGCAGATCCGCACGAAGGGCGTCGAGGCCCTCCAGGACATCTTCCACACGCAGGTCTGAGGAGCGACCCATGCCCGCCGCCTCCCGACTGCTCACGAACCTCACCCCGCGCGGGCGCATCGTCCTCGCCGGCTGCGCCCTCGCGCTCGTCGCGATCCTCTTCCTCGGCATGCAGATCGCCTCGCGCCCGAGCTTCTCGCTCATCAGCTCGGGCCTGGATCCCGCCGAGACCGGCAAGGTCACGGCCGCCCTCGACGACAAGGGCATCGCCTACGAGCTGCGCAACAACGGCACGGCGCTGGCCGTCTCCAAGTCGCAGACCGCGCAGGCGCGGATCGCGCTCGCGAGCGCCGGCCTCGAGGGCGGCGGCGGCAGCCAGCCGGGCTTCGAGCTCTTCGACAAGCAGAAGCTCGGCTCCAGCGACTTCCAGCAGAAGGTCACCTACCAGCGCGCGCTCGAGGGCCAGGTCGCCAAGACGATCGAGCAGGTCCAGGGCGTCAACGGCGCCCAGGTGCGCCTCGTGCTCGCCGAGGACGAGCTCTTCTCCGAGGACGCGACGCCCGCGACGGCGGCCGTCCTGCTGGCCGGCTCGACGGCGGGCCTCGAGACCGGCTCGGTGCGCGGCATCGCCCAGCTCGTCGCCTCGAGCGTCAAGGGCCTGAAGACCGACAACGTCTCGATCACCGACGGCAACGGCGAGCTGCTGTGGCCGCGCGGCGAGGGCGGGGCCGGCGCCGGCGCGGGTGGCTCGAAGCAGACCGTCCAGGCCCGCTACGAGACGCAGGTCGAGGCCGGCGTCGCCGCGCTGCTGACGCGCACGCTCGGACCGGGCAAGGCCGAGGTCCAGGTCAGCGCCGACGTCAACGCCGACGAGACGACGAAGGACGAGCTGAAGTACGGCGAGAGCACGCCGACGAAGGAGACGACCGAGAGCGAGAAGCTCACCGGCGGCTCCGGGTCGGGCGGCGCCGGCGCCGGCACGAGCTCCAACGTCCCGAGCTACGCGCAGAGCGCGGCCGGCGGCGCGGCGTCGAACTACAACCGCAAGTCCACGACGAAGTCCTTCGGCGTCGACAAGACCGTCACGCGCACGAAGGTCGCGCCCGGCGGCGTCAACCGCATGGACGTCGCGCTCGTCGTCGACAAGTCCGTCCCGAAGGCCGACCTGCCCGCGATCCGCGCGGCGGTCTCCAGCGCCGCGGGCGTCGTGCCCGCGCGCGGCGACACGATCGCCGTCAGCCAGATCGCGTTCGCCAAGCCGGAGGAGACCGGGGCCCCCGGCGCGGCCGGTCCCGCCGGCGGCATGATCGGCTACGCGAAGATCGGCGCCGGCGTCCTCGGCGTCCTCGTGTTCCTCTTCTTCAGCACCCGCCAGCTGCGCAGGCGCGAGGGCGAGACGCTCATGCGCGAGCCCAACTGGCTGCGCGAGATCGAGGCGCCGGCGACGCTCGCGAGCCTCGAGCGCCCGCGCGAGTCGTCGCTGCCCGAGCGCGTCGGCGACCCCGCGCAGATGCAGGTCGAGGAGCTCGCCGAGCGCGAGCCCGAGCGCGTCGCGCAGCAGATCCGCACCTGGATGCGCGACGCGTGAGGCCAGCAGACCGTCGAGGGCAAGCGGCTCCTACCGGGCGGTTGCCGGCGGACGCTCCGTACCTTCGCTCAAGATCGCCAGGTACTCGTCGTAGACGAAGACGCGCGCGCGCCTTCGTCCGGTGACCTCTCTGACCATCCCGAGACGCTCCAGATGTCCGATCGCGCTCGCGACCGTTGGCTCGCTGAGCGCCAGCCTCGATGTGGCGTCAGGAATGCTGAGCGCAATCTCGCGCACGATCAGGTGGTGGACGCGGAGCGCTGATCCCGCCGCTCGCCCGAGCTCCGATTCGATTCGTGCGCGGTCTCGCTCGATCATCTGGACGATGCGTCGCGTCGTGTCGGTGGCCGTCGCCGCCACATCGACCACGCCGCGGAGGAAGAAGGCGAGCCACTCCTCCCACGCGCCTTGCGTTCGAACGCGCTGAAGATGCTCGTAATACACGTCGCGATGCCGCTTCAGGTACAGGCTCAGGTAGAGCAGGGGTTGCGATAGGACCTTCCGCTCCGCGCACAGAAGGAGCGTCACCAGCAACCGGCCGACGCGGCCGTTGCCGTCGAGGAACGGGTGGATCGTCTCGAACTGTGCGTGTGCAAGGGCCGCTTTGATCAAGATCGGGAGTTCTCTGCGGCTCGTCGTGCAGGAACTTCTCGAGGTCGCTCATCGCCGGGCCCACCTCGTTGGCGGGCGGAGGAACGAACCGAGCCGTCGACGGCTCCGTGCCGCCAAGCCAGTTCTGGATCCTGCCGGAAATCGCCAGGGCCGGTCTGACCTCCACGGGTCCCGCGGAGCAGCAGGCCATGCACCTCCTTGATCAGGTTGAGGCTGAGAGGGCGGCCCGAGTCGATCTCCCGCAGCCCATGGTTCATGGCCGCGATGTAGTTCGACGTCTCCTGCACATCCTCCCGCGGCACGCCGGGCGCCACGTTGTGCTCGAACAGCAGGAGGTCCGAGAGCGATGACTGCGTCCCCTCGATCTGCGACGAGAGCACGGCCTCCTTGCGGATGTACGAGTACAGGAAGTGATCGGGGTCGGGCAACAGGAGCGTGATGCCGTCGAGTCGTCCCAGCGCCTGGTTCGCGCCGTCGAGCAGGTCTTGGAGCTCTGCGTCGATCGCGAGCGGCGGATCGGGCGGAAGGGGGTTGGGATGGAAAGCGACGAAGCCATCGCCGCCCGATCCGTGCCGCTGAAACCGGCCCGCTCGGTGAGATCCGCTCGCGGCTGTCTGAGAGTCGGCCATTAGCAAAGACACGTGGGTTGGCACGCACGCTAGCAAAGCTTTAGGCCTGATCCTTGGGTAAGGGGGTTGCCAGGCAACGCGAGCTTTGCCAGCCCGAGCCCCGGCTCGACCTTTCGGGCCTGTTCTGAGGCGTGTGTCCGCCTCAAGACGGACCCGTCCCCGGCCGATGACTCGGTCGCCCCCGGCCAAGGAATTCGCACCATGTCAAACGACTCTTCGACCATGCAGCTCGTCGTCTTCTCCCTCGGTGACGAGGAGTACGCGCTGCCGATCACCCACGTCCAGGAGATCATCCGCTACACGGAGCCGCGCGGCGTCGCCTCGACGACCCCCTGGGTCAAGGGCGTCATCAGCCTCCGCGGCAAGATCGTCCCGGTCTACGACCTCGCGGCGCGCCTCGGCCTCGACGGCACGAGCACGGCCAGCAAGATCGTCATCGTCGAGAGCGACGACGACATGGCCGGCGTCATCGTCGGCGACGTCGAGGAGGTCCTGACGCTCACGGCCGCCGACCTCGACGACGTCCCCGCCGCCGGCGCCGCCTGCATCCAGGCGATCGCGAAGGTCGGCGACCGGCTCGTCGTCCTGCTCGATCCCGAGGGCATCTTCGCCGCCGACGTCGCGACGACCGCGACGACCGCGTCCGCCACCGCCTCCACCGCCGCGAGCGACGTGCTCGCCGCGCAGGCCGCGTAGAGCCCCGCCGCAAGCCGCGTCCCTCGCAATGGCTTCGACCTCCCACCCGGCGCCGCGCGTCGTCATCGCCGACGACTCCGGCTTCATGCGCCGCCTCCTGCGCCAGGCGCTGGAGACGGCCGGCTTCGACGTCGTCGGGGAGGCCGCCGACGGCGACGAGGCGCTCATGCAGTGCCGCCGCCACCGGCCCGAGGTCCTGTCGCTCGACCTCGCGATGCCGGGGCGCGACGGCCTCGGCGTCCTCGAGGCGCTGCGCACGATGGACCTCCCGACGGTCGTCGTCGTCGTGTCCGCGTTCTCGCCGGCCCACGGCGCCCGCGCGGTCGACGCGCTCGCCGAGGGCGCCTTCGACCTCGTCGTCAAGCCCGCGATCGGGACCTCGCCGTCGGTCTTCCTCAAGGAGATCGGGACGAAGGCGCACTCCGCCGCGTCCGCCGCGAGGCGGCCGAAGCCGGCGGTCCCGGCCGCCGCCGCCTCGCCGTCGATCAACGGCAACGCCAACGGCCGCCTGGCGGGCCGCGTCGGCCGCTCGCCGCTCGTCGTCATCGCCTGCTCGACCGGCGGCCCGCGCGCGCTCGGCGAGCTGCTGCCGAAGCTCCCGAGCCCGCTCGGCTCCGGGACGCTCGTCGTCCAGCACATGCCGCCCGGCTTCACCGGGCCGCTCGCCGCGCGCCTCGACAAGGCCAGCGCGCTGCACGTCCGCGAGGCGCGCACCGGCGACGTCGTCGCCCGCGACGGCGTGCTCGTCGCGCCCGGCGGCAGCCACATGCACCTGCTGCCCGGCGGCAAGATCCAGCTCTCCGACGACGAGGACGCGATCGGCGGCCTGCGCCCGCGCGCGGACCTCACGATCGTCGACGCCGCGCGCCTCTACGGCAAGCGCCTGCTGCTCGTCGTCCTGACCGGCATGGGCAAGGACGGCCTCGAGGGCGCGCACGCGGTCAAGCGCGCCGGCGGCCGGATCCTCGTCGAGGCCGAGTCCACCTGCACCGTCTACGGGATGCCGCGCGCGGTGTCCGAAGCCCACCTCGCGGACGCCGAGCTCGCGCTCCACGAGCTCCCCCACGCCATCGCATCGGAGTGTGCGTCGCCATGACCACGATCGACCTTCGCGCCGACGAGTACGCCGGCTTCTGCACCGGCATCCGGCGGCTCTGCGGGATCGACCTGTCGCAGTACAAGCGCGCGCAGATGGAGCGCCGCATCCGGACGTTCGCCGCGCGCCGCGGGATCACGCAGCTCGCCGACTACCTCGGCGTCCTCGGCGAGTCCAAGGAGGAGCTCGAGGCGTTCCTCGATCGCGTGACGATCAACGTCTCCCAGCTCTGGCGCAACCCCGAGCAGTGGGACCTGCTCGCGACCAAGGTCCTGCCCGAGTTCGCGGCGCGCGGCCGGCTGCGCGCCTGGAGCGCGGGCAGCTCCTACGGCGCCGAGGCCTACACGCTCGCCGCCGTCTGCGCGGAGGTCCTGCCGGGCGCGCGCGTGGAGATCGTCGGCACCGACATCGACCGCCGGATGGTCGAGCGCGCCCGCATCGGCGCCTTCAGCATCGACGACGCCCGCGACATGCCGCGCGCGCAGCGCAAGCGCTGGTTTCACGAGAGCGACGACGTCCTGCAGGCCGATCAGAAGCTGCGCTCGATGTGCCGCTTCGAGACCGGCGACCTGCTGACGATGCGCCCCGCCCGGCAGGTCTACGACCTCGTCCTCTGCCGCAACACCGTCATCTACTTCACGCCCGAGGTCAAGGACGCGCTGCACGCCCGCATCGCGGCGGCGCTCGTGCCCGGCGGCTACTTCATGGTCGGCTCGACCGAGCGCATCACCGAGCCCCGCGCGCTCGGCCTCGAGATCGCCCACCCGTTCGTCTACCGAAGGGTCGCGTGATGGAGCTCGAGGAGTACCTCCCGATGTTCCTCGCCGAGTCGCGCGAGCATCTCGAGCACCTGAACCTCGCGGTCGTGCGCATCGAGGAGACGCCCGACGATCGCGAGACGGTCGACGAGATCTTCCGCATCGCGCACTCGCTGAAGGGCATGAGCGCGACGATGGGCTTCGCCGCGATGGCGGCGCTGACGCACAAGATGGAGGACGTCTTCGAGCTCCTGCGCCAGCGCACCGGCGGCCTCGAGCGCAAGGTCATCGACGTCCTGCTCGCCTGCCTCGACGCGCTCGAGGGCGCCGTCGAGGCGATCGACTCGACCGGCGCCGAGAACCTCGCCGCCGAGCCGCTCATCGAGCGCCTCGAGGGCCTCATCCGCGCCCGCACCCCCGCCCAGGCCGCGGCCAAGCAGGGCGGCGACGCCCCGCCGTCGGACCTCTTCGAGAAGGCCGACGGGCGCCGCGTGCTGCGCGTCTGCGTGCACCTCGAGGAGGAGGCGCCGATGCCGGCCGTCCGCGCCTTCATGCTCCTCAACGCCCTCGACGAGCACGGCGAGCTGCTGCACTCGACGCCGAGCGAGTCCGAGGTCGACGACTTCGCCGGCCGGCGGATCGACGCGTACGTCGCCAGCGACGCGCCCGAGCCGGTCGTCGCCGCGGCGCTCGCGCAGGTCGCCGACGTCGCGGGGCTGCCCGAGGTCACGGTCGTCACCGAGCCGCGCGAGGCCGAGGTCGTCCAGATCGCCGACGCCGCGGCCGCCGCGCCCGCCGCGGGCGGGTCGCGCAAGCGCTCGAGCACCGTCCGCGTCGACGCCGAGCGCCTCGACGCGCTCATGCACGCGATGGGCGAGCTCGTCGTCTACCGCACGCACGTCGAGGCGCTCGTCGCCGGCGCCCAGGTGCCCGGCCTCTCCGCCGCGATGCAGGACCTCACGCGCACGTCGCAGGCGCTGCAGGCGATGGTCATGCAGGTGCGGATGATCCCCGTCGAGGCGGTCTTCCTGCGCTTCCCGCGGCTCGTCCGCGACCTCTCCTCCAAGCTCGACAAGCAGGTCGAGCTCGTGCTCACCGGGCAGGAGACCGAGCTCGACCGCACGGTCATCGACGCGCTCGGCGACCCGATCGTGCACCTCGTCCGCAACTCGCTCGACCATGGGCTGGAGCCCGCCGACGAGCGCGTCGCCGCCGGCAAGCCGCCGACCGGGACCGTCGAGATCTCCGCCCGCCACGCCGGCTCGAGCATCGTCATCACCGTCCGCGACGACGGCCGCGGCATCGACGCGGCGCGCGTCGCCCGCAAGGCCTGCGAGCGCGGGCTCATCAGCGCCTCCGAGGTGCCGGGCGTCGACCAGGCGCGCGCCGCGGAGCTGCTCTTCACGGCCGGCTTCTCGACCGCCGAGACGACGAGCGACGTCTCCGGCCGCGGCGTCGGCATGGACGCCGTGCGCACCGCGATCCGCGGCCTCGGCGGCGAGGCGACGCTCACGTCGTCGCCCGGCGGCGGCACCGTCGCCGAGATCCGGCTGCCGCTGACGCTCGCGATCATGTCGGCGCTGCTCGTCCAGTCCGGCGGCCTGCCGTTCGCGATCCCGCTGGACCGCGTCCAGCGCACGATCCGCCTCGCCGACCACGCCGTGCGCTCGGTCGCCGGGCGGCGCATGCTCGTCATGGGCGAGCGCGTGCTGCCGCTGTGCGACCTCGGCGAGGCCGTCGGCCACCCGCCCGTCCCCGGCCAGGACCACGCCGTCGTGGTCAGGGCCGGCGAGCAGGACGTCGCACTCGGCGTCGAGCTGCTCATCGGCCAGCGCGAGCTCGTCGCGCGGGCCCTGCCGTCAGCCGTCAGCGAGCGGGCAGCGCTCTCGGGCGGTGCCGTCCTCGCCGACGGTCAGATCGCGCTGATCGTCGACTGCGATGCCCTGACACCACAGGCGCCGGCCTCCGCCGAGGCGCCCTCGATCGCCGCCTAAGGAGAAGCCCCCGTGAGGACGAACTACACCGAGATCGAGCTCGACGCCCTGCGCGAGCTCGCGAACATCGGAGCCGGGACCGCCGCCACCTCGCTGTCGGGGCTGCTCGGCATGCCGATCGACGTCGCCGTCCCGAGCGCCGCGGCGATGCCGCTCGCCGACGCGATCGACCACACCGGCCCGGCCGAGCTCTGCGTCACCGGCGTCGCGATCCCGCTCGACGGCGATCTCTGCGGCAGCGCGCTCATGCTCTTCCCCGAGGAGGACGTCTCGACGCTCTGCGGCCTGCTCGGCCTCGAGCCCGACAGCGAGTACGCCGCCTCGGCGCTCGGCGAGGTCGTCAACATCCTCTGCGCCTCCTACCTCGGCGCCCTTGGCGACATGACCGGGCTGCAGATCGAGCTCGGCCCGCCCGAGCAGGTCGTCGACATGCTCGGCGCGATCATGGGCTCGATCCTCGCGATGAGCGCGGGCGCCAGCGACGTCGCGCTCATGCTCGACTCGGCGCTCATCATCGAGGGCCAGGCCTGCTCGCTGTCCTTCCTGCTCATCCCCAGCGCCGACGGCGTGGACGGGCTGCTGGCGCAGCTCGGGCTCGGGTGATGTCGGACATCAGCGTACGAATGGGCGAGCTCGCGATCGCGGCGGATCCCGGAGCGGTGCTCGTCTCGATCGGGCTGGGCTCGTGCATCGGGCTGGCGCTCGTCGACGCCGGCGCCCGGATCGCCGGCCTGGCGCACATCATGCTGCCCGGTCCCGGCGAGGCCTCGACGCGGCCGCCCGCGACGTTCGCCGACACCGGCGTGCCGGCGCTGCTGCACGCCGTCCTGGCGGCGGGCGCCCGGCGCAACCGCCTGAACGCCGTCATCGTCGGCGGCGCGCAGATGTTCGGCGCGGCGGGCAGGCTCCAGGTCGGCTCGCGCAACGAGGAGTCCGTCCGGCGCGCGCTGCGCGAGGTGCGGCTGCCGATCGTCGCGTCCGAGACCGGCGGCGGCAGCGGGCGCACGATCCGCGTGTACCTCGAGGACGCGCGCGTGACGTCGCGCGCGGCCGGCGGCGCGGAGAGCGTCCTGTACGGCGGCGGCTTCGTGGCGGTGGCGGCATGACGGGCCAGGGCGTGTTGTCGGAGGATCAGGTCGCCGCGCTCGTCGCGGCGGCGCGCGACGGCCAGCTGCCGGAGTCCGGTTCGCAGCCGGCGTCCTCGCGGCGCCGGCGCGTGCGCCGGATCGACTTCACGCGCCCGAGCAAGTTCACGACCGAGCAGCAGCGCCGCCTCGAGCGCGCGCACGACAACTTCTGCCGGTCCGTGTCGACGCGCCTGTCGGCCGAGCTGCGCACGGCGATCTCGCGTCGAGCTCATCGACACCGCCCAGCTCACGTGGGCCAACGGCCTCGACGAGGTGCCGCGCCGCTCGGTCTCCGGGATCGTCGACGTCGCGCCGCTCGACGGCCGCATCCTCCTGACGGCCGAGCTGACGCTCCTGCTCGGCCTCATCGAGCGGCTGCTCGGCGGCCAGGGCATGGACCGCCCGACCGAGCGCCACCTCACCGACGTCGACCGCGCGCTGACGCGGCGCATCTTCCAGACGCTGCTCGACGAGCTGTCGATCTCCTTCAACGACCTCGCCGACCTGCGCTTCGGCCTGCTCGACATCGAGACCGAGCGCGCGCCCGCGCAGCTCGCGCCGCTGAGCGAGCCGACGCTCGCGATGACGTTCGAGGTCAAGCTCGGGCGCGCGTCGTCGACGATGGTCCTGCTCATCCCGCACCGCGCGATCGAGCCCGTCCTGCGCGTGGCGGCGATCTCCGACGGCGACGCCGAGCTCGCGGCCGGCACCGCCGCCGCGGTCGGCGAGGCGATGGGCGACGTCATCGTGCAGCTGCGCGCCGAGGTCGGCTCGATCGACATGCCGCTGGAGCGCGTGCTCTCGCTGCGGCCCGGCGACGTCCTGCGCCTCGACGGCGCCGCCGAGGAGGGCGCCGTGACGCTCTACGCCGACAACGTCGGGCTGCACCGCTGCAAGCTCGGCCGCAACGGCCGCCACCGCGCGGTCGGCGTGCTCGGCCCGATGGAGGAGTCCTCATGACGCCCGAAGAGGCACTGCTGCGCATCGGCGAGTCGACCGGCGACGCCGTCGCCGGCGCGCTCGCCGCCTACTGCCCGGACGCGGTCAGCCGCTCGCAGCCGGTCGTCGTCGCGGAGGGGATCGATCCGGTTGCCGGCGTCCCGCTGCCGGCGGTCGTCGCCGATGTGTCGTACGTCGACGGCGTCCGCGGCGGCAACCTCTTCCTCATGCCGCTGCCGGCCGTGCGCGCGCTCGCCGCGGCGATGATGGGGATGGATCCCGACGACGCCGTGGCTGCCGACGGCGGCGACGAGCTGTCCGAGCTCGAGCTGTCGGCCGCGGGCGAGGTCGCCAACCAGATGATGGCCGCCGCCGCGGCGGGGATGAGCACGGTGCTCGGCCAGGAGGTCGAGATCGCCGCGCCCGAGGTCCGCGTCGTCGCCGTCGCCGCCGAGGCGTTGACCGCGGTCGACGCCGCGACCTCGGTCGTCTCGGTCGCGATCGAGGTGCTCGGCCAGTCCTGCCGCCTCGTGCAGCTCGTGCCGCACGCGTTCGTCGTGCGCATGACGCGCGCCCTGGACGACCTCGACGCGGAGTTCGCTCCCGGCGAGGAGGAGCAGCCCGGCGGTGGGCGCCGACCGCGAGGCGACGCTGCCGGCGGACCTGCTCGGGAACGTCGGCGTGCGCGTCTCGGCCGAGCTCGGCCGCGTGAACATGACGATCCGGCGGGCGGTCTCGCTTGCGCCCGGCGCGGTCGTCGAGCTCGATCGCGAGCTCGAGGACCCGATCGACCTGTACGTCAATGGACGGCGCTTCGCAACGGGGCGCCTCGTGACCCTCGACGGTGATGAATGGGCCGTCAGCATCGACACGGTGGCGTTCGAAACCGCCCCACGGAAAGGAGACTGATCGACATGGCCAGAGTGCTTGTCGTCGACGACGCGGCCTTCATGCGCAAGGTCGTCAGTGACGCCCTCAGTGGGGGCGGCCACGAGGTGATCGGGGAGGCGTCCAACGGCGCCGAGGCGATCGCCCGCTACCAGGAGCTGCAGCCCGAGCTGACGACGCTCGACATCACGATGCCCGAGATGGACGGCCTGACCGCCCTGAAGGAGATCATCGCGATGGACCCCCGCGCGCGGGTCATCATGTGCTCCGCCCTCGGGCAGGAGAGCAAGGTGCTCGAGGCGATCAAGGCCGGCGCGAAGGACTTCGTCGTCAAGCCGTTCAAGGCGGATCGCGTGCTCGACGCGGTCGGCAAGGCGATGGCGTAGGGCGTTTCGTGGCACCCTGCTGCGGGTGCCACGTGCTGCTTCGTATCGACGACGGGGGCCCGACCGGCTCCCGTCGTCGTTGACGCGCGTTCTCGATGTCGGTTCGGCCGCCGTCAACCGGCGGGTGCGCTCGGGGCGCTCCGCGCGGGGCCTGCGGGTGGCCGCCGCGGCGGCGGTGCCGCTGGCGGTCGGCGCGGTTGCGGCGCGCCGGCGGCTCGGGCTGCACCCCGCGGCGACGCTGACGATCGGCTGCGTCCCGATGCTCGGGATGGCGATCGCGGTGCCGAAGGGCCGCGCGCGCTTCCTCGCCGTCGGAGCCGCCTACATGCACCTCTTCAAGCTCGGCTGGGAGCTGCCCTACGACGAGCCGGACAAGCTCCGCCGCCGGTTGCTCGTCGACGAGCCGATCCGCTTCGACTCGCTCGTCGGCTTCGGCGTCCCCCCGGGCCTGCGACTGCAGCGGGCGTTGCGCCGCCCCGGCGAGGTCACGAACTTCGACCGCGCCGTGACCGTCATCTACGGCTCCTGGTTCGTCCCGCAGCTGCTCTTCGTCTACCTCCTCGCCCGCCACCCGGAGTACGTCCCCCGCGCCGGCGGCCGCCTGTCCGCCGCCTACCACCTGACCTGCCCGTTCTACTTCTGGGCGCCCGAAGCCCCGCCCTGGTGGGCCTCCGAGCGCGACGGCCGCATGGACGGCGACATCGAGCGCGTCGCCCGCCTCGTCGTCTACGACCTCCTCGGCCGCGAGCCGCCGGCCGAGGGCAGCACGCAGGGCAACCCCTGGGGAGCCATGCCCTCCGACCACATCTCGTCGGCCGCGATCACGGCGATGGGGTTGACGGAGGTCTCGGCGTTGTACGGAGCGCTGGGCTGGTCCTACGTCGCAGCGGCCTCGTTCGCGGTCGTCTACCTCGGCGAGCACTACGTCATCGACGTCCTCGTAGGCCTCCTGATCGCCGAGACGGTCCGCCGCGTCGAGCCGTACACGGCGCCGTTCGTGCGGGCGGTGGCGCGGGCGGTGGAGTAGTCGCGGCGGCACTGCTGATTCTGACCGCGCAAAGCGACGAACTGCTCGCTCTTGAGAGAGAGTGCCAGTGGAGCCAGGGTGCGGCTTTCGTCGTATTGGCAAGGTGACTGGCGCGGGTTTGACCGGTGGGGGCGCGGCTGGTGTGGCAGCGCTCCTCCCGATGCTGTAAGCGCGGCTGTCGCTGGCGCGAGAAGCGGCACTCTCGCCGCTGCCGGCGCGGCTGCTCCTATTCGTCCATAGGAGAGGCGCAGCAGAGGCGCCGCTATGGCTGCCTCCGCGCGAGAGCCATAGCGCGGCCACCAACTGGACGGCTACCTCAAGCACTACGCCAGCGTCAAACGCGATCGGTAGCGGCCCGTCGAGTGGCGCACATTTCAGTTCCTAGACGGCGCAGGATTGGGCTCCCGGCCTCACAGCCCGCACCCACAACGCGCGAGGAGGCAGGAGCGAGGAGCGAGGGGCGAGGAGCGAGGAGCGAGGAGCGAAAAGGAGCGTGACTCTCGCGCAACGCGCGGCAGACCCTGGCTCCGAGACGATCCGTCCTGGATCGCTGTGCCGGGCTGATCGCAGTCGTGGTCCCGCCTTGTCGTGCCCCGTTGTGGCCACCGCTCGAACAGCCGAATGGCCGGCGAGAAGGCCCGCCGGTCCCGGTGCCGCAAACGCCACTACGTGGAGACGCGCATATGCGCCGGCGGAACAATCACTCTCGCCCCACGAGGAACGTCGGACGTCACAATCGCATTCGGTCCGATTACGGCCCCAGCGCCGATCGTCACCCTGCCGATCACGACGGCGCCGCGACCGATGATCACATCGTCTTCGATGACCGGAGCCTCCAGATCGCGTGGTAGAGGCGGCGGGGAAGGCAGGCCGTGCGCGGGTGGTACATATCTCGGATATGTGTGTGTCAAGGTGCCAAAGGACGAAACTCGGTCCCCAAGAACACTCCCGTCGGCGAGCACGCCCGCCACACGACAGCCATTCCCGATCCGGGCGTGCGCCATGATCTCCGTATTGTTCTTAACATACACGCCGTCGCCGACGATTGTTCCTTCCCGGATAATGACGTTGTGGCCGCAGTCAAATTCGTCCCCAATCCTCACCCCTGCGTAGATGACCGTCCCTGACCGGATAATGGCACTACCACCTATAACCGTTTCATCCAGAGCAAGTGCTTCAAGGAACGCTTGCAGAGTTGTCGCCTGTGGTGCATGCTCCAAGGCTGATAGTACGCCGACCGCCGGCGGATGACCCACTATCACTGACGCCTCAATGATCCCCCGCTCCGCGAACGTCACCCTGCCGTAGCACTTCGCCGAGGGGTCTATGAGGTGCATATCACGCGGCTTGGGTGAACAGATCCGCGCGATACCAATCATGCAAAGCGGCCTCCGCTACCTTGATGAACCGATCGATCGCCTTTTGGTCCGCGAACGCATGATCGGCGTCTGGAACTATATGGGTGGACGCATGCGAGCAAACACTGCCAAACCGCTCGATGCTCCTGGTACCCAGAATGGGGTCCTCAAGCGCTTGACACGCGACGATCCGGCAGGCCAACTCACCGACACGATCTAGCAGTCGTTGGCATCGGGCCTCCTCAACGAACCGATAGTAGCTGCGGACAGCCTGGTCGTACTGATCGAGACCACCCCTTGCGTCTCCCACTCCTTCATCGCGTCGGCCCCAAGTTGTCGTGTTCGGTAATCGACGTAGTCAAAGACTGGATTGACAAGAAGCAGCGCGGCCGGTTGCTCCAGAAGGGATGCTTCGAGCGAGATATTTGCCCCGAAACTGATTCCGAATAGTGCGATCGGGGCCGAGACTTGGCGGCGCACCCACTCGCGCGTCGCTCGTAGCGCGTTGAGGCCTGAGGAGATCAGAAGATCCGTCGTGTCATTGTTCGGGTTCCGCTCCGGATATTGGTACTGAATCCAGCCGACACCGAGATCCTCAAGTGCAGCTATCAGCGAAACTTGTACAGGTTCATCGTAGGCGAAAATGCCGTACCCAGAACTCAAGATAACGCAGGGTCTGCTCGGTTTGATTGAACCGCGGACAGCCAGTTCCATGCGGAGCCCGATCGGGATGCAAGTCTCCATGACCATCCGTGCTCAACCGCCGTCGCGTTCTGGAGGCAAGTAGGCCAGGAATGCTCGGGTGACATGGGACGCCCGGGTGATCCCCGAGGTGCGACAGCTCACGATGGCCTCAAACCCGTCCCTCCTCGCTCTGACCCACAATGCTGGCTGTGTCCGCTGAAGCCACTCGCTCGCCCCCACAGTCGCCAACGTCGAGAGCCCGGCAACAACCAAGATCTTTCGTTGCTCGTTGTACGGGTTGGTCGCCATGACGACGCACCCAAAATCCTGATCGTGCTGCGGATCGCTTTCGTAGACCGGGGACTCAGGTGTGGTGCCGACGAACTTCTTCAGTTCGGGGTCCACCGCCTTGTATGGAGTCGATTCGCGTGGACGTAGGCGGCGGAACTGGTACGGGAGGCGGTAATCAAGATCGTCAAGGAGGGTCTGCGCCGCAAAGTTGTACTTGGGGCCGCCAATAACGAGGAGGTTGTGGTGTTTCACCACCTCAAACGCCTGCAGCGTCTGGGCCGACACGACCGTGGGATACGTTCTGAATCGGCGTCTAAAGAACCGCAGAAAGTCCGCGAGCGCCACTGCGTCTCCTAGCGGGGTGAGTGGGGGCTGCTCACCGCGGCGGATCGCAGGGTCATACTCCTCTTGCATCTCGGAGATTAGGACGACGAGATCGCGTGCAAACGGTCGCCAGAAGATCAGACGACTAATGCTCGGTAGGCGAAAACGAAAAAGGACGACCGCCGTGTATGTGATCACACTGGCGACGATCGAACTGATGACGCCGAGTTGAAAGTCGTTCGCACTTGAGCCCGCGGAAACGATGAGGGAGCTGCTCACGACGCCGTCCACGTTTGATCGAGGTGAAATGGTGTGACTGTGTACGACGTGATTGGGAGCGGCCGAGGTGCAGTAAGGGCATCATTCAGACGGAGCCGGTGAGGTCTGTACGCGACCACACTAGTTAGACGACTTATGGGGCACCAGCGCAAGCCGTTGGACTCGTCAGAGGGCCGAGAGACGCGCGGACCGGGTTCACATAAGAAGACGAACGAGAGGATCGGATATCCGCGTTCACATTGATAGATACCGGTGAGTCGGTTCGGGGTGACAATATAGCCGGTTTCCTCTAAGACCTCGCGCGTGAGCGCATCGAGGATGTATTCTCCCGCATCGCAGTAACCACCTGGCGGCTCCCAGCCGCGGTCGTCCGAAAGGGTGAGAAGGACTGAATCCTCGTTTCGGACGACACCCATCGCTCCTACCGCGGACAGCGGCGGCATATTGGCCGGAGATGAGTTCAGCATGTGGTTGGGTGCGGACGGCACGGACGCACGTGGGCGAAGCTATCCGCAGCGCCGGACAGCGCCCGAACGCGCAGCCATTAGCTGACGTGCCGAGGGAGGGTGTAGGCGGCTAGAAGTACTGTACGTCAGGCCCGTCCTGAGAGTTCTGGGAGTCCGCCAAGACACCCAGACAGGACGGCCCCGATGGACGTCACGCTAACGCGACGCTCGGACCGGCTGGTCGCCGCGAAACTGGTCAGATTGATTCGAGAGGTCGCGTCGGCTACGTCGCACCGGTTGTCGGTGCGTGAGCGCGGGGCGACGCGTGTAGCAGCGCGCGTCGGGCGCGTGGGCGCTGGATAAGTCCAGCCGGCCGGACCGCTCGCGCGCCGCACGCCGATGGCCAGTTGGTGAAGTGCGCAGGCTTCGCGAGTTCCCCCGCGTTGATTGGGCACCCTGATCACCGAAACAAAGGAACTCCAGAAGATCCCCCGCTTTGCGCGACAGCCACGTCGAATAGGCGGGCCTCGAGCTAGGGCCGAGGAGTTAGTCAGTCAGACCATGAATAAAATCTCCGCAACTGGGCTCTCCGTCGCCGCCGAGCGACTACCGACTACCGAGCGGTTGGCTCCGTTGCGCCTGAGAGTCGGAAACGTTGCGCAGCGCCGACATCGGGGCTCGCCACCCATGAAAGGCGCCTGTATGTCAGAAGACTTCGGTCGCCGCGATCGCGATCGGAAGAAGGGCGACGATGTCGAGTGCGAGGGCGATCTCGATCAACCTGCGCTTTTGTCGATAGCGGGTGCGCACTCTTCGCCATTTGCCCGCTCTTTCATCAGTCGATTCTGACGGCGATAGCCGCGGCGGTAGAGGATTGATCATCTGTGAGAACAACGCCATCAAGAAGGCGGAGAGGAGCAGCGCAGCGGTTATAACCTGCCCCGTGCTCAGACGCTCGACCTCGGCCAGTCGGGTTTTTGCGCTTGCCAGCTTGTCATCAGCCTGCTTTATTTTTTTCTGCGTACATTCCGAGTTCGGCGGGGTTTCATCCTCTGCGCAGTTGCCAGCCAGCAGGACGACCTCATCGGCAGCAGCGGCGACGTAACGTTCGTAGATTCCTTGTGCGCATCTGTAGAGAAGGCGATGATCAGCGCGAGAACTGCCAGGAGCGTCGTTCCCGCTGTCCCGACGGTGGTTGCGATCGCACTGACTCGATCACGGCTTGGGACAAAGTGCTCCCGGAGGTAGACGTCCTCCTCTATCCGAGATCCCGTCCGACTCTAGACACTCATCGATCTGAGCGAGAAATCCCGTCTCATTGGAGGCCATCAAGCGATAATAGTTCAGCCGGGATGCCACGCGGGAGTTTCCCGTATGCCTCAAGCGCGAAAGTCAGTCCCAGGACGTGGTGTAAGGGTCGGCGCTCATCAGTGAAGGCCTCGGTGTGTCACGGCGGCCGTCAGTAAATCCGTCGCTGCTCTTGCCTTGGGGGCGAGCTGGCCCAGCGGCGCGGTCTCGCTGACGCTCGCCATGCCGGGCCCGGCCATCTGCCAAGGTCAAGGCGACGCTACGCGACGTCGAGTTGGGGTGGCGCCTGAACGTCTTGGCACGTCAACGTCGGGGCGGCCATGCTTCCTCGCGGGCGCCCGGGAGTTCGTCATAGAAGAGCAGCCTGAGGCGAAACGGATGCCGTTCACGCACGGGTCGAGGGACTCGAGTGACCGCGATCCCGGGCCGCGGGCTGCAGGTACAGTCGACACACCGTCAGCCAAGCGAAAGGACCCCATGTCAGTGATCGTGACCGTGCGCGTGAGTGCGGATCCGGCTGTCTTCGAGGAGACGCTTACCGCGGAGGCCGAGACGATCGGTCGCATCATCGAGATCGCCAAGAGCAACGGCCTCATCGCGCATCGCTGGTACGGCGGGGACGGCGAGGCGATGGCGATCGACGAGTGGCCGGATCCGGAGAGCTTTCATGCGTTCTTCGAGGAGGCGGGGCCGCTGATCGGGCCGGTCATGCAGGCGGCCGGCGTGACCGCGCCGCCGGCCGTGTCGTTCTGGCGCAAGCTCGACGTCGGCGACGAGGTCGGCTGGGGCGCCTGACCGCATCGGTTGCCCGTCGCTCGCACGATCTGGATACTGCGTCGCGCATGGACGCTGACAGCGACGACGATCTGACGGCGGGCATCGAGGCGCTCGAGCGGGCGGACTGGGAGGGCGCGCGCGGCGCGTTCGAGCGCGTGCTCGAGAGCAGCGACGTTCCCGCGGCGCGCGAGGGGCTCGGCCTCGCGCTGTGGTTTCTCGGCGATGTCGCCGGCGGCGTCGCCGAGCGGGAGCGGGCGTTCGAGGGGTACGTCAAGGCCGGGCGCTGCGACGACGCGGCGCGGGTCGGGGTGTGGGTGTCCCATCAGCACAGCGTCGCCGGGCGCGCGTCGGCGGCGCGCGGCTGGCTGGCCCGGGCCGAGCGCGCGCTCGAGAACGCCGGCGCGTGCGCGGGACATGGCTGGGTCGCGGTCGAGCGCGCGCGCCACACCGGCGACGTCGACGAGCAGATCGCGCACGCTCGGCGCGGGATGGAGGTCGCGCGCGCGTGCGGCTCGGATGATCTCGAGGTCTTCGCCCTCAGCCTCCTCGGGCGCGCGGAGGTGAGCGCCGGGCGCGTCGAGGCCGGGATGGCGCTGCTCGAGGAGGCGATGGCGGCCGCGACCGCCGGGCGGGTGCGCAACGTCCACACGCTCGCCGAGGCCTACTGCAACCTCATCATGGCGTGCACGAACGCGGGCGACTGGGACCGCGCGACCGAATGGTGCGAGCACGTCGACGAATTCTCGCGCTCGCACGCGACGGCTCCGCTCTTCGGCGCGTGCCGGACGGTGCACGCCGACGTGCTGATGGCGACCGGGCGCTGGCCCGAGGCCGAGCAGGCGCTCGAGACCGCGCTGGACACCCACCGCCGCTACGTCCCGCAGATGGGCGAGGCCACCGCCGCCACGATGGCGGAGCTGCGCGTCCGGCAGGGCCGGCTGGCCGAAGCCGCCCAGCTGCTCGACGGGCGCGAGGAGAGCCCGTCCGCGCTGCGCGCGCTGGCGCTCCTGCGCATCGCCGAGGACCGTCCCCAGGTGGCGGCCGCGCTGCTGAGCCGCGGCCTGCAGTCCGCGCAGGGCCACGCGATGCACAGGACCCAGCTGCTGGCCCCGCTCGTCGACGCGCGGCTGGCCTGCGACGACCTCGACGGGGCGCGATCCGCGGCCGCGCCAGCTCGCGGTCCTCGCCGACGAGTCCGGCATCCGGCTCGTCGCAGCGCGCGGCGAGCTCGCCGCGGCGCGGGTCGCGCTCGCCGCCGGATGCCCGCGGGACGCGACCGGCCCGGCGCGCACCGCGCTGGAGCGCTTCGGCGCGCTCGCGATGCCGCACGACGGCGCCGAGGCGCGGCTCGAGCTCGCCCGGGCGCTGGCGGCCGAGGAGCCCGAGGTCGCCGAGGACGAGGCGCGCACCGCCCTCGGCGTCTTCCGCGAGCTCGGCGCCGCGCGCGCGATGGACGCCGCCGCGGGCGTCCTGCGCGAGCTCGGCGCCGGGACCGCGGGGCGTCCCCGCGCGGCCGGGGAGCTCACCGCGCGCGAGGAGGAGGTGCTCGGGCTCATCGGGCTCGGCATGTCGAACGCGCGGATCGCCCGGACGCTCGTCATCAGCGAGCGGACCGCGGCGCACCACGTCAGCCGGATCCTCTCCAAGCTCGGCGTGCGCAACCGCGCCGAGGCCGCCGCCCTCGCCGCCCGCCGCACGCCCGGCGCCGCCCGAAGATAGGCAGCCGATAGGCATTCCTCCCGATGCGCGGACCGTCCGCCCGGCGGATGCTGCTGCTCGCGTTGTCACCGACGGAGAGGAACCGAGATGAGCGTGCAGGTCGCAGACACCGAGCTGAAGGGCCGTCACCGCAAGATGTGGGCGACGGGCGACTACCCCCGCATGGTCGAGACGTTCCTCACACCGCTGGGACCGCGGCTCGTCGAGGCCTGCGCGATCACCCCCGGAGCGCGGGTGCTCGACGTCGCCTCGGGAACCGGCAACGCCGCGATCCCCGCCGCCGCGGCCGGCGCGCTCGTGACCGCGAGCGACCTGACGCCCGAGCTGCTGGAGGCGGGCAGCCGCCGCCCGGAGGCCGCGGGCCTCGAGCTGCGCTGGGTCGAGGCCGACGCCGAGCGCCTGCCCTTCGAGGACGAGAGCTTCGACGTCGTCATCTCGTGCATCGGCGTGATGTTCGCCCCGCACCACCAGGAGGCCGCCGACGAGCTCGTGCGCGTCTGCCGGCCCGGCGGCACGATCGGCCTCATGAGCTGGACTCCCGAGGGCATGATCGGCGCGCTGTTTCGCACGATGAAGGCGTTCGTCCCCGCGCCGCCGCCAGGCGTGCAGTCCCCGCCGCTCTGGGGCAGCGAGGAGCACGTCGCCGGGCTCTTCGGCGGCCGCGTGGAATTTCACACGCTCGAGCGCGACGTGCTCGACATCACCGCCTTCGAGCGCGCCCAGGGCTGGGGCGAGCACTTCAAGACCTACTACGGCCCCACGATCGCGGCGCGGGCCAACGCGGTCCGCGAGGGGCGCGAGGCCGACTTCGACGCGGCCGTGGAGCGCTTCTGCGACGAGTGGAATCTCGGGACGCCCGAGCGGGCGCGCTTCGAGCAGGAGTACCTGCTCGCCGTCGGCACCCGGCGCTGACGACCGCATCCGGCGCTGCGAGGCCGGGCCCGCGCGCTACCGCCGTGCGACCTTCGTGGCCGCGGCGCGCGGGCCCGCCGGCTTCGCCAGCCGCTTGCGCAGCCGCACCGTCGTCCCGTTCGGGCCGCTCTGAACGTCGACGTCGTCGACGAGCCGCCGCATGAGCTCGAGCCCGAGGCCGCGGTCGCGGACGCGGATCGAGATGTAGCGGGTGGCGCGCCGATGGCGGCAGGCCTTCCAGCAGCACCTCGCAGAGCTCCTCGACGTCGTCGCCGTCGGCGCCGCGCGCGGCCTCCAGAAGCCGCGCCAAGCCGACATCGAGCACCTCGGTGGGCTCCTCGACGAGGCCGTCGGTGTAGAGCACCAGCGTCGAGCCGCGCTCGAGCTCGACGACGTGCTCGGGGTAGCGCGGCGCCTCCAGCACGCCCATCGGCACCGACGCTCGTGAGCGAGGAGTGTCAGTGGAGCCAGGGTGCTGACGCGGTGCGTTTCGTCGTGACGGATACGCACCCCCCAGGCCCGCGCGTGGGGATCCCCCAGCTCGCAAGTTGAGGGGCGCTCCCTCATGCCCTGAGAGGCCCCTGGGACGAAGGTGGCGGCCATGTCACCAAGGCCCCGCAGGAGCAACTCGAAGGTCGCCGGCGAGCGGGGTTCCGCCGCACGGCCGCGTTGCCGCGGTGCAGCGAGGCTCGTCTCGCTGCTTGCTCTCGTCGGCCTGCTCACCACCCCGGCGGCGCCCGCCGGCGCGGCCGTCGACCTGTCGCTGCTGACGCCCGAGCCCACTCCGAGGATCGTCGCTCCCGTGGCCGCGCCGGCCATCGCCGATCCCGCCGGCGCCGTGCGCGGGACGATGATCATGGTCCACGCGGGCGGCTGGGCGGGCCACGACGAGTACGCGCAGGATGTGCTCGTCTCCCGGCCCGGAGAGATGTTTCGCGCCCGCGGCTGGCGCACCGTGTCGCTGGACTACGAGGAGGGCACGGCAGGGCTGCAGGACGTGTTGCGCGCAGTCAACTCCGAGGTCGCGCGCAAGACGAGCGCTGGGCCGGTATGCCTGTATGGCGAGTCGGCGGGCGGCCATCTGGCGCTCCTGGCCGCAGCACGACTGAGCTCCGTCGACTGCGTGATCGCGCTCGGCGCGCCGACGGACCTGGACCTGTACGTCGCGGAGGCCGCCGCCAGCCGTGATGTCCGTATCGACCTCGTCGCCTTCCAGATCAACCGATTCTTCGGCCGTACGGCCGCCGAGCGGGCACGCTGGAATCCGGTCACGCTCGCCCCGTCGATCCGTGGCGATGTGCTGCTCATGCACGAGGACGACGATCCGGTCGTCTCGCGCCTGCACAACGAGCGCTTCATGGCCAATCGCCCGGCGGCTCAGCATGTGGACCTCGAAGCCGGCAGCGCCGGCGGCGAAGAGGTTCGTGCACGGGACGGTCTCCGCGGCCGGCCGGGCGCACTACGTGTCGGCGCTGCAGGTCGTTCGTCGACCGTGCCGTCACCGCTCGCAAGGCCGAGCGCGCAGCAGCCCGCACCGGCTGCGCACAGATCACCCATCCCTTCAGTCAGGTCCGCGTCGCCCGACTGCAGAGCGCACTGAGCTGCCTTGCACGCAAGGACGCCCGGGCGCAGCGGGCGAGCGCCGGCGGCTGGCAGCGGACGAGCCTCGAGCTGCGCGGCGCGGTCAACGCCGCGCGGGTGTGGGCCGGCCTGCGCGCGACGACGAGCGGCAGGCGCGCGCTCGCCGCCGCCGCCAAGCGCAGCGCCCAGGTCATCGTGCGACCCGGCGATCGGTCGCGCGTGATCCTCAAGGCCAGCCGCGCCGGCGCTGACCCGCAGTTCCGATCGCGCGGCTGCGTCGGCCCAGCGCCGGCGTCTGACGCGCAGTTCCGATCGCGGGCCGACTCCCGCTTTCCATGGAGGCTGTTGCGTAAAGGGCGGACGCGTCGGGGAGCGGCGTGGTGAGCCGGGCGGCGGCCGGCGCAGCGGCGGTGGGCTTGTCGGGTCAGCGGCGGCCGGTTCGTGCGCCCCGCGGGCTGCGGGGGCCGTGGGCCGCGCGGCGCTCGGTTCAGGCGCTCGCGAGTCTGAGTTGGTGACGGTGCAGCTTGAGCAGGTTGCCGCTGGCGGTGATCAGTCGCCATTCGGAGCGAGCCGCTGAGCGCCCGCGACGCTGGAAGCGGTCGATGCGGCGGTTGAACTTGGTATCGGCGAAGACCGGTTCGATCAGCTGCTGGCGTTTGCGGTACAGACCGCCACCCGTGTCGGTCGCCAAGGACGCGGCGCATGAACGCGTAGCGGCCGCCGTTCCAGCCCGGCCGGGTGCCCATGCGTTTGCGCAGCGTCGGGCGGGACGAGGACCGCGATGCCGCGGCCCATCAGCTCGTCGATCTGCTCGCCGTGCCAATAGCCCGCATCGGCGAGCACGCTCCCGGGCGCGGCCGTGACTCCAGCTTTGGCGAGCTCGGTCTGCGCCTTGGCGATCATCGGGCCCATCTGGCCGAAGTCCGCGGAGCTGACCGAGACTTCGGCGGCGACCACGATCTGATGCTCGTTGCAGACCGCTTGGGCGTTGTAACCCTGCACGTAGCCGCGCGGCGTCTTGAGGTTGCGCGAGTCAGGGTCGGTCACGTTGATCTTCCCGACCGGCTTCTCGGGTGGCGTGTAGGGCTTGGCCGGCGAACCGAAGCGGCGGCCGTCGCGCATCACCCCGCGCGCCCGATAGGCCTCATAAGCATCGTTGGCGCGCTGCTCGGTCCATAGCTCCTCCTCCAGGCGGCGCTTGGCTTCCTTCACGCGCGCGCGGCGCGGCGCGGGAATCGGACGGGCCTCCTGCTCGCGCTGCGCGTCGAGGCGGCGCTTGGCAGCATCCAGCCACTTGCGGCGACCGTTGGCGGTCGACAACTCGGGCGGCAGCTCGTCACCGCGGCGATCACCGAACTGCTCATCCTCCTCCGCGTCGACCTCGTCGGCCTGCCGCAAGACCTCTCTGGCGAGCTGCTCGTAGTCGCGCGTCGCACGCTCAGACGCGTTGGCATGAACCTTCGTGCCGTCCACAGCGAGCACCTCGACGCCGGCCAAACCGGCATCGGCGCACAACGTCAGCACCTCACCGAACACCCCCGCCAGCGCGGCCTCGTGACGCTGACGAAACCGCGCGATCGTGCAGTGATCCGGGACCCGGTTGGCCGCGATCACACGAAACGCGATGTCCTCGATGCAGCCGCGCTCGATCACGCGCGAGGATCGCTTCCCACGCGCGTAGGCATAGACCAACAGCGCGACCATCATCGACGGATCGTGCGCAGGCCGGCCATGACCATCGGCGCGGTAATCGGCGTAGAACGCGGCCAAATCCATCGCCTCGACCGCCGCGATGACGAACCGCGCGAAGTGATCGGCGGGCAGCCAGTCATCCAGGCTAGGCGGCAACAAGAACGCCTGCCCACGATCGCACTCCAAGAAGTTCTGCGTCATCCCAGCATCGTCCTAGATCCCGTCGGACGACACGAGCCGGACTTTATGCAACAGCCTCCATGCATCGGAGCAGCGCGACAGCCCTCGGGCATAGCGCCCCTATCGCGTGAGACGAGCGCTCTCGCCAGAGCGCACGATCGCCCGACAGGGACGGTGCTGCTCATGCACGGGTCAAAGCTCGACATCGACGACGAGGTCGGCTGGGGCGCCTGACCCCTGACCCCGCGCGGCGCAAGACCTAGCGCCGCGCGACCTTCTTGTCCGCGCCCCGCGGAGCTCGCGGCCGGCTTTCGCCAGCCGCTTGCTCGAACCGCACCGTCGTCCCGTTCGGCCCGCTCTGAACGTCGACGTCGTCGATAGTAAATGTATAAAATATACGCCAGCCGCTTGCTCAACCGCACCGTCGTCCCGTTCGGACCGCTCTGGACGTCGACGTCGTCGACCAACCGCCGCATGAGCTCCAGCCCGAGGCCGCGGTCGGGGGTCGTGTCGCCCTGCCAGGTCCCGCGGTCGCGGACCCGGATCGAGATGTCGCGGCCGTCGCGGGCGAAGGCCACGTTGAAGGGGTCGGCGCCGAGGCCGTAGGCGTGCTCGACGACGTTCTCGCAGGCCTCGTTGCAGGCCATCGTGATGTCGTCGGTCTCGTCCTGCGTCGCGTCTGACTCGCTGAGCCACAGGCGCAGCGTGTCGCGGGTGTACTTCAGCGCGCCCGGCTCGCCGGAGACCTCGAGCTCGACGGTGTCGCCGAGGACCTCCTGCGCGCGCAGGACGAGCAGCGTCACGTCGTCGGGGTGGCGCGCCGACGGCGGCAGGCCCTTCTCCAGCAGCACCTCGCAGAGCTCCTCGACGTCGTCGCCCTCGGCGCCGCGCGCGGCCTCCAGCAGCCGCGCCAGACCGATGTCCAGCACCTCGGTCGGCTCCTCGACGAGGCCGTCGGTGTAGAGCACCAGCGTCGAGCCGCGCTCGAGCTCGACGACGTGCTCCGGGTAGCGCGGCGCCTCCAGCACGCCCATCGGCACCGACGCCGGCTGCGACAGATACGCCGCGCTGCCGTCGGGCGCGACGACGAGCGCCGGCGGATGGCCCCGCGTTCGTGAAGCGCAGCACCCCGCTCGTCGGCTCGTAGATCGCCAGCAGCACCGTCGTCATGACGGCCTC
Organism: uncultured Actinomycetes bacterium; assembly: GCA_963830085.1. Taxonomy (GTDB): domain Bacteria; phylum Actinomycetota; class Thermoleophilia; order Solirubrobacterales; family Solirubrobacteraceae; genus CADCVQ01. The sequence continues at coordinate 167,745 of CAWHLF010000013.1, forward strand.
GCCGATCCCGAGCCCCAGCGTGAAGCGGTTCAGGCGATCGGCCATCGCGCCGGTGTTGTCGCCCTGCGCCAGGATCGCGCGCAGCGCGCTGCGCATCTGGCCCATCGTGGAGGCAGCGGCGATCCCGCGGCCGACGACGTCGCCGATCGCGATCGCCACGCGCCCGCCGGGCAGCGCGACCGCGTCATACCAGTCGCCGCCGACCGTGACGCCGTCGTCGCCGGGCCGGTAGCGAGCGGCCAGCGCGACGCCGGGGATCACCGGCAGGCTCTTCGGCAGCAGCGATTGCTGCAGCTCCCGGGCGATGCTGCGCTCGCGCTCGTGCAGGCGCGTGCGCGAGATCGCGAGGCCGACGCGGTCGGCGAGCAGGCGCAGGACGTCGACCGTCTCGTCGTCGAAGTCGCGCGGCGTCAGCACCCCGACGTGGACGCTCCCCAGAACGCGCCCGCGCTCGACCAGCGGCACGGCCAGAACCGACGCCACCGCCGGACCCAGCGAGCTCGCGTCGATGTCGCTCGCCGCGAGATCGCGGATCGTCAGCGGCGCCCGGTCGCGCATGACCCGCGCCGCGACGCCGTCGACCCGCACCTCGCCGTTGCGCTGCACGGTCACGTCGAGCCCCGGCGACGCCGAAGCACTCAAGGGCTCGCCGTCGCCGGTCAGCACGATCGCCGCGCGGTCGACATCCAGCGCCTCGAGCAGCCGCGCGAGCAGCTCGGCCAGCAGGTCCTCCAGGCCCTCCGCGGCAAGCGCGGCATCGGCGATCGACTGCATGACGCGCAGCCGCTCGGCCGTCACCTCGGCGTTCGCGCGCGCGGCCTGCGCGCGGACGAGCTGGTCGTGCTCGCGCTCGGCGCGGCGGCGCTCGCGCAGGTCCTGGACATGGAGGATGAGATCGGCCTGCGAGCCGTCGCGCGGGCGTGCGAGCGACGCGGTCACGCAGACCGGGATCGACGTTCCCGCCGGACCCGTCAGCGTGCGCTCGACCTCGTAGCGCTCGACGCCGCCGGCGAGCAGGGCCTCGCGACGATCGGTGTCGGCGCCCTCCTCGTCGCGCGGGCCGAGGTCGTCGAGCGTGCGCCCGACGAGATCGGAGGCCGCGCGGCCGAGCGTCTCGCACAGCGCGCGGTTGACGTGGCGCAGCCGCCCGTCGGCGCCGGCGCGCGCCATGCCGATCGGCGCGTCCTCGAACGTCGCGCGCAGCAGCTCCTCGCGCGCGGCGATCGCGCGCCCGCGCTCGAAGAGCTCGACGAAGACCTCGACCTTCGAGCGCAGCACCATGGCGTCGAAGGGCTTGAAGATGTAGTCGACCGCGCCGGTCCCGTAGCCGCGGAAGACGTGGTGGGGCTCCTTGCTGATCGCCGTCACGAAGATGATCGGGACCGACCGCGTGCGCTCGCGCCCGCGGATGAGCTCGGCGGTCTCGAAGCCGTCGAGGCCCGGCATCTGGACGTCGAGCAGGATGACCGCGAACGTCTCCTGCAGCAGCGCCTTCAGCGCCTCCTCGCCGGAGCGCGCGGACACGAGCCGGCAGCCGAGCGGATCGAGCACGGCCTCCAGGGCGATGAGGTTCTCGTCGTGGTCGTCGACGAGGAGGATCGCCGTGTCCCGCGCGCTCACGACGGCGTCCCCTGATGGCTGCCGACGAGCTCGGCGAGCACCCCGCCGATGTCCTCGATCGCGACGACCCGGGCAGCGGGTGTCGCCGCCAGCGCGGCATCGGGCATCTCGCGCCGCACGGCGGTCTCGGGGTCCTGCACGATCGCGTGGCCTCCGCGCGCGGCGATCCTCGCGAGCCCCTCGGCGCCGTCGGCGTTGGCGCCCGTCAGCACGACGCCCGCGGCGCGATCGCCGTAGACGTCGGCGGCCGACGCGAACAGCACGTCGATCGACGGCCGGCTGAAGTGCACGTGCGGATCGACGGACAGCGCCACCGCGTCCTGCTCGACGAGCATGTGGTAATCGGCGGGCGCGAGCAGGACGCACCCGGGATCGAGCGACTGCTTGTCCTCGGCCTCGCGGACGCGCAGCGCGCAGCGCGCGTCCAGCAGCGACTCCAGGCGCCCGTCGTTGGAGCCGGCCTTGCGGTGCTGGGCGATGACGACCGCTGCCCCGAAGTCCTCCGGCAGCGTCTCCAGCACGTGCTCGACGGCATGCAGCCCACCCCACGAAGCGCCGATGGCGACGAGCTCGACGGCCATCAGACGACCCGCCGGAAGATCTTCTCGGTCTCGTCGAGCGGCTCGTACTCCGACGCGTGGCGCGAACGCCGGATCGACTCCTTGCGCCCCAACGCGAGGATCCCGAAGCGGGTCATGCTGTCGCCGAAGAGCTGCAGGACCTCCTCCTGTAACGCCGAGCCGAAATAGATCATGACGTTGCGGCACACGATGAGGTGGAATTCGTTGAAGGAGCCGTCGGTGACGAGGTTGTGCTGCGCGAGCACCATGTTGTCGACGAGCTCCGGCGAGAAGCGCGCGCTGTCGCCGTCGGTCGCGTAGTAGGACGAGAACGCCTCCTTGCCGCCGGCGCGCAGGTAGTTCTCCGTGTAGCGCTGCATGCGCTCCAGCGGGAACGATCCCGCGCCCGCCCGCTCGAGCGCCGTGTCGTTGATGTCCGTCGCGTAGATCCGCGTGCGGTCCAGCAGGCCCTCCTCGTGCAGCGCGATCGCGAGCGAGTAGATCTCCTCGCCGGTCGAGCAGCCGGCGTTCCAGACCCGGACGAACGGATGCGTGCGCAGCAGCGGGAAGACCCGCTCGCGCAGCGCGACGAAGAAGCTCGGGTCGCGGAACATCTCGGTGACGTTGATCGAGAGATCGCGCAGCAGCCGCTCCATGCAGGCCGGCTCGTGGAGGATGCGCTCCTGCAGCCCCGACAGCGTCTGGAGGTTCTCTCCGTGGACGCGGTGCCACAGCCGCCGCCGCAGCGACGCCGGCGCGTAGCCGCGGAAGTCGTAGCCGTAGGCACGCTGGATCGCCTCCAGCAGGAGGTCGATCTCCAGGCGCTCGCGCGCCTCGTCGTGGTCGGTCGCGTTCACCCGTAGAGCCATACCCGCATGAGGGATATGAGCTGTTCGATGTCGACCGGTTTGGTGATGTAGTCCGACGCTCCGGCCGCGATCGACTTCTCGCGGTCGCCCTTCATCGCCTTCGCCGTCAGCGAGATGATCGGCAGGTCGGCGAAGCGCTCGTCGGCGCGGAGCGCGCGCGTCGTCTCGTGGCCGTCCATCTCGGGCATCATCACGTCCATGAGGACGAGGTCGACGCCCGGATCGGCGTCGAGCGACTCGATCGCCTCGCGCCCGTTCTCGGCGAAGCGCACGACCATCCCGCGCGCCTCGAGCGCGCTCGTGAGCGCGAAGACGTTGCGCACGTCGTCGTCGACGATGAGCACGCGCTTCTCGGACAGCACGGCGTCGGCGGTGTGCAGCTGCTCGAGCACGCGGCGGCTCTCCGCGGGCAGCGCCGTCTCCGCGCGGTGGAGGAACAGCGCGGTCTCGTCGAGCAGGCGCTCGGGCGACGCGGCGTCCTTGACGATGATCGAGTCCGCGTAGCGGCGCAGGCGCGTCTCCTCGCGGCGGGTGAGCTGCTTGCCGGTGTGGATGATCACCGGCACGTCGCGATGGCGCTCGTCGTTCTTGACCTGGTCGAGCAGCGAGAAGCCCGTCATCTTCGGGAGCTTGAGGTCGAGCACGATGCAGTCGAAGCGGCGCTCGGCGAGCGCGGCGAGCGCCTCCTCGCTGGACGCGACCGCCGTGACCTCGACGTCGTCGCCGGCGCCGACGAGCTCCGACACGCTCATGCGCTCGGCATCGTCGTCCTCGACGATGAGCAGCTGGCGCACCGGCCGGTCGAGGAACGCCGCGGCGGCCTCGAACGCTGCCGAGAGCTCCTCGGCGTAGGCGGGCCGCGCGACGAAGCCGGCGGCGCCGCTGCGCATGTGGTCGTGGCGGTCGGCCGGGTCGCCGACGACGTGCACCGGGATGTGGCGGGTGCGCGGGTGGTGCTTGAGCTGATCGAGGATCCCCGCGCCGCCGCGGACCGGCGAGGCGAGGACGATGACGTCCGGGACGAGCTCGTGCGCGAGCGTCAGGCCGATGTTCCCGCGCGAGGCGACGACGGCGCGGAAGCCGCGCTCGCGCGCCTGCACCAACGCCCGCGTCGCGGCCTCCGGATCGTCCTCGATGACGAGCGCGACGCGGTCGTCGTCGCCGATGAGCGCCCGGTCGTCGGCCAGCGCGAGCGGGTCGTCGGCGGGATCGATCTCGCCGAGCTCGGCGACCTGGCCCATGTCCACGACGTCGGGGTCCGGCGCCGCCGACAGCTCGGGCGGCGGGGCCGGTGCGATCAACGCCGCGATCACCGGCTGGGGCGTGTACATCGGCAGCAGCAGCTCAAACGCGCTGCCCTCGCCGGGCGTGCTCTGCACCCGGATCTCGCCACCGAGCGCGTGCGCGATCGAGCGGCTGATCGACAGCCCGAGGCCGGTGCCGCCGAAGCGCCGGCTCGTCGTGCCGTCGGCCTGCTGGAAGGCCTCGAAGATGAGCCGCAGCTTGTCCTCGGCGATCCCGATCCCGGTGTCGCGGACGGTCGCGCTGAGCAGGTACGGCTCGGCCGCCGCGGCGAGCTCCAGCGTGACCGTGCCGGCCTCGGTGAACTTGAACGCGTTGGAGAGCAGGTTGCGCAGCACCTGCTGGAGGCGCTGCTCGTCGGTGAAGATCGTCGACGGCGCGTCCTCGGCGACCTCGATGACGAACTCCAGGCCCTTCTGCTCGGCGACCGAGCCGAACGCGCGCTCGACGTAGTCGCGGATCTCGC